>NZ_JBNADX010000017.1:103071-150735 GCF_049629545.1 Micromonospora citrea | reverse complement strand
CCGCCGCCGGGTTGCATTCATCTCCGACAATGGACGGCCCTGGTCCGTCCCTGCCGGAGGTGCGCGATGCGGGATTCCGTGAGGCGGCAGCGACCCCCGACCGCCCGGGACCGACTCCCGGCCGGCGGTCCCGAACTGCTCCACCTGCTGGCCCGGCTGCTGCGCCGCCCCCGCCGGGGCGACCGGCGCCTGCCGCTGTTGTGGCTGGTCCGTCCCGCCACCGGCGAGCTGGGCGCGCTACTGCGCCGCTTCGTCGGCCGGGGCGCGGGGCGGCGGGTGCCGCACGCCGTGCTCGATTTGACCGCCCGGCCGGAGACCGACGACGTCCCGGCGGTGCTGCGCGAACTGCACCGCCAACTCTCCCTGGAGGCGTTCGGGGCAGCCCGGCTGCGCTTCCGGCACTACCCGCTGGCCGACTGGCTGATGCAGCAGAGCCTCGCCGTCGGCGTCGACACCGGCGACAGCGGCCGGGCCACCCTGGTGCGGCGGCTGCGGGACTGGCGCGGCCGGCGTACCACCGAGGAGCCGCAGGTCGGCGGCGACTCCGGCCTCGGCACGGCGGTGCAGGTGCTGTTCTGGCTGCTGCGCCGGGCCGTGCCCAGCGTGGTGTTCCGGATCGCCGTCTCCGGGCGGGTGCCGCTGGTCGGCAGCCAGTACCGCTGGTTCATGCGGCAGCAGTACCTCGCCCCACGGCAGTCGGTGACCTTCCTCGGTTTCGCCGAACGGCTCACCGCCGGATGGCGCGACGGCGAGCAGCCGGCCCAGGTCGACAAGCTGCTGCTGCACGCCTTCCTAGAGGACCTGCGGCAGGCGTACCGGCGGCGGTTCTGGCGGCCCGGGGACTGGCGGCGCACCGCGTACCCGGTGCTGCTGCTCGACGGGGTGACCGACGGCGACGTCGGGCACACCCTGGTCCGGCTCCTCAACGACGTCCGCAACGAGACCGGCCGCAACGACCCGCTGCTGGTGGTCGCGGTCGCCACCGCCGCACCGCCGGAATTGCCCACGTCGCATCCGCTGCGCGAGGCCGACGAGGCGTACGACGAATGGGCCGAGGCGTTGCCGGAGACCCGGCGGCTGCGGCGGGCCGCGGCCTGGCTGCTGGTGCTGCGGCTCGCCGACGGCGACCTGGTGGCCGCGCCCGGGGCCGGCCCGGCGGTGCTCGTCGCGCCCGACCCGCCGTGGTGGTCGCGGCGGTTCCTGCCGGCGGCGGTGGCCCTGGCCCTGCTGCTCGGCGTCGGCGCGTGGGCGACCGACCGGTGGAACCTGGACTGCCATCCCGACCCCACCGGCCGGGTGGCGGTGGCGCTGGTCGACGGCGAGTGCGTCGGCTACAGCGACACCGCCGGCCAGGTCTTCAACAGCGAACCCGGCCAGGACCGGCTGCGGGCCGTGCAACGGCGCATCTTCGCGCAGAACCGGGCCGCCGAGGAGGTCTGGCGGCGCAGCGACCACCGCCGGCCCTACCTGACCCTGGTCTACCTCGGCACCCTCACCGGCAACCGGACCCGCGCCGACGAGGAGTCGTACGTCTCCGAGCGGGAGGAACTGGAGGGCATGGCGACCGCCCAGTACGCCCTGCTCAAGGAGTCCGCCGCCGCCGACGGCGCGGCCCTGCTGCGGGTGGTGGTGGCCAACGGCGGCCGGCAGATGCGCCACGCCGGACGGGCGGTGGCCATGCTGGAGGACCTCGCCCGCGACGACCCGACCGTGCTCGGGGTGGTGGGCCTGGTGGAGAGCCGCACCAGCACCGCCGCCGCGCTGCGCGAACTCAACCGGGTCGGCCTGCCGGTCCTCGCGCCCACCCTCTCGGCCGACCGGCTGGACGAGAACTCCAGCCTCTACCTGCAGATCTCCGCGCCCAACGCCGACCAGTCCCGGATGATCGAGGCGTACGCCCGGCAGGTGCTGCGGGTCGGCGAGGCGCACGTCTACCACACCACCGGCCAGGACAGCTCGCTCGCCGAGGACCTCTACGTGTCCACCCTGGTCGACGGGTTGCGGGAGCGGTTCGGCAACCGGCTCACCCGGCTCGACGAATGGCGTACCGGGCGGCGGCTGACCCAGGAGTGCGGCTTCGCCGGGGTGCTGGTCTTCGCCGGCCGCTGGTCGGAGTTCGACGGGTTCCTGCGCGCGCTCAAGGAGTGCGGCACCGACCCGCCCCGCCACCTCGTCGCCGACGACTCGGTCAACCGGTACATGGCCAACCCCGGGCTGCGCGCCAGCGCGCCGGGCAACCTGCCGGTCACGTACGTGTCGAAGGCCGCGCCGGCCACCTGCGCCGCGCTGCGCGCCGCGCAGGCCCGCCGCGACGACGCCCGGGGCAGCTTCCTCGCCTGGATCAGCGCCGACGACCTGCTCGACCCGCCGCGCTGCCGCGACGGCGCCGGGCCGGCGGTCGGGGAGCGGGTCAGCCTCGCCTACGACGCCTCGATGATGATCGTACGGGCGTTGGAGAGCCTCGCCGCGCGGCTGCGGCACGCCGACACCGGCCGGCGGTGGGAGCCTCGGTCGGTCAACCCGGTGGGGGTGCACGCCGAGGTGCTGCGCCAGAACGCCCCCGGCGGCTATCCGGGGGTCGCCGGGGTGATCCGGTACGGCCCGGACTCCGGCGAGCCCGTCGCCAAGCGGATCGCGCTGCTCACGGTCGCCCGGGTGCCCGACGTCGACGTCGCGCCGGTGGAGGTCTTCGGATGCGGCAGCGCCGACGGCGGGCCGGACACCGCGTGCCGGCAGGTGTGAGCTGCGGCTGGTGCGTCGCGGCCCCGGCTCCGTTAGGGTTCCCCACGACCGGACGGACGTCGTGGGGGAGCAGACGGTGGGCAGGCTCGCGTCGACGTACGGGCAGGCGGTCGCGGTCCACCGGCAGGCCCGGGAACACTGGGCCCGCGCCCGGGCGCTGCTCGACCGGCTGACCGGGCGACCCGTGCCGGAGCGCACCGTCGACCTCGTCGCCCGGTTGGGCCGCCTCGCCACCGGGCTGACCTCGCCCGGCGCGGAGACCATCCGCCCGGCCGGCGCGCCGGCGCCCGTGCGGATCGGCGAGGCGTCCACCGCCGACGGTCGGTTCCCGCTGCTGCTGCCGCTGGGCGCCGGGCACCACCTCGCCGTCAACACCGACGCCCGCGACCCTCGGGTGGCGGTGCTGCTGCGGGTGCTGGTGCTGCGCCTGCTCGCCACCGCCGCGCCCGGCGCGGTCCGGGTGGTCGGCATCGACCCGGCCGCCCTCGGCGCCACCTTCCTGCCGCTGCGTCCGCTGCGCGACGCCGGGGTGCTCGACGCGACGGCCACCACCGAGGCGGAGATCGGCGCGCTGCTCGACGGGGCCGAGGCGCACGCCCGTGCCGCCCAGCAGTCCGGCCGGGACGACCACGAGCTGCTGCTGGTGGTCGCCGCCTCCGCGCCCGGCCCGCGGGAGCTGGCCCGGCTCGCCGCGTTCACCCACGCCGGGCCGGCCGCCGCGGTCTGCGTGCTGCTCGCCGGCTACCCGGCCGCGTCACCCGGGCAGGCCCCGCCGCCGCTGGGCGCCACCACGGTGCTGCGGCTCGACGAGCGGTACGCCTGGGTCGGCGACCCGCCGGGGCACCCGTTCGGCGACGACGGCGCCGGGCTGGCCGTGCCGGTGCTGCTCGACGGCGACCCGCCGTCCCAGTCCGTACGCTCGCTGGCCGCCCGGCTGGACGCGGCCGTGCGGCGCGACGCGGCGCTGCACGTCGAGGACCTGCTCCCCGAGCGGCGCTGGACGGAGTCCGCGCGGGCCGGGCTGCGCACCGTGGTCGGCCGGGCCGGGCGGGAGCCGGCGACGCTGGCCTTCGACGACGCCACCCCGCACTGGCTGATCGGCGGGCGCACCGGCGCGGGCAAGACGGTCTTCCTGGTCGACGTCCTCTACTCGCTCGCCGCCCGGTACTCCCCGGCCGAGCTGCAACTCTGGCTGCTCGACTTCAAGGAGGGCGTCAGCTTCACCGAGTTCGTGCCCACCGAACGCGACCCCTCCTTCCTGCCGCACGCCCGGGCCGTCGGTGTCGAGTCCGACCGCGAGTACGGCCTCGCCGTGCTGCGCGAGCTGCGCCGCGAGCTGGGCCGCCGGGCCGGGCTGCTCAAGCGGCACGGCGTCACCAAGCTCGCCGACCTGCCCGCCGACGCGGCGGCGCCCCGCGTGGTGGCGGTGATCGACGAGTTCCACGTGTTGCTCGCCGGCAACGACCGGCTGGCCCGCGAAGCCGTCGACCTGCTGGAGGAGCTGGCCCGCAAGGGCCGCTCGTACGGCGTGCACCTGGTGCTGGCCAGCCAGAGCACCACCGGTGTGGAGGCCCTCTACGGCCGGGCCGACACGCTCTTCGGGCAGTTCGCCCTGCGGGTGGCGCTGCCCGGCGGGGACGCCGTGCTCGGCCCCCGCGCCGGCGGCAGCGCCGCCACCACGCTCGGCGCCGCCGTGGTGAACACCGCCGCCGGTGCGCCCGGCGCGGACCTGCTGGTCCGCTTCCCCGACGCGCACGCCGACGCCCGGCAGGTCGCCCGGCTGCGCTACGAGCTGTGGGACGCCGCGCCGGAGGGCTCCCGCCCGCCGACCGTCTTCCGGGGGTACGAGCCGGCGCACCTGGAGGACGACCCGGCCGGCGCGGCCCTGCGCCCCGGCAGCCGGCGGCCGACGATCCTCATCGGCCGGACTGTCGACGTGGACGGCAGCCCCGCCCAGTTCGCCCTGGACGCCACCCCCGGCCGGCACCTGGCGGTGGTCGGCACCTCGGTCACCGGCGCGCACGTGCTGCGCGCCGCCGCGCTCGGGGTGGCCCGCCAGCACGCCCCGGGCGAGGCGGAGTTCGTCCTCGCCCCGCTGGTGGAGGCCGCCGACGAACTGGCCGACGACACCGCCGCCGGGATCAAGGCGGCCGGGCACCCGGTCACCGTCCTCGACGCGGCGGGGCTGCGGCAGCGCATCGGTGAGCTGGCCACCGGAGCGGGGGAGCGCCGCACGTACCTGGTGGTCTTCGGCACCGACGCGGCGGCCGGCGCCCTCGGTCGCAGCGACCCGGGCACCTTCCGCTCCGGCCACGACGACCTGCGCACGCTGCTGCGCCAGGGGCCCGGGCAGGGCACCCACCTGCTCGGCTGGTGGCGCGGGCTGCGCCGGCTCGGCGACGACCTCGGCGGCTCGCAGAACCGCGACGACGTGGCCTGCCTGGTCGCGCTGAACGTGCCCGCCGCCGACCTCGGCCTGCACCTCGGCGTCACCGACCTCACGTACACCCCCCGGCCCGACCGGGCGCTGCTGGTCGACCGGCACGCCCAGCGGACCGCGCTGATCGTGCCGTACGTCCGCCCGGGGCACCGGCCCGAGGACGAGGAGCGCTGAGTGTCCACCTTCGACGAGTACGCCGCCGCCGTCCGCCAGCTCTCCGCCCAGGTCCGCGACGGGGAGCGGGGGGCGGCCGCCGAGGCGGAACGCCGCCGCCGGCTGCACGCCGGGGCCGACCAGCTCGGCCAGCGGCTGGCGGTGCAGGAGCAGCGGTTGGAGCAGCTGGGCCAGGCGATCGGTGTCCCCGCTGCGGGCGGTCCGGCCTCCGCCGCGCCGGCCGGTGTCGCTGCGGCCGGGTCCCCAGCACCCGGCACCGCGGACGCCGACGGGGACCCGGCGGTGGCGCTGGAGGAGGCCCGCCGGCTGGCCGACGAGGCCGACCGGCACACCCGGTACGTCGAGGCGCTCGCCCAGCGGCCGGAGCTGCTGCCCACCTGGTCGCCGGCGGCCCGGGCGGTCGCCGTCTACGTCGCCTGCGCCGCCGCCGGGGTGCTGCTCATGCTGGTGCTGGTGGTGGCGTCCGGGGTCGGGCTGGTCAGCGGCTTCACCCTGGGCGCGTGGGTCTGCGCCGGGCTGCCGGTGCTGTCGTTCGCCGCCGGCTGGTTCATCCTCGGACGCTGGGGCCGTCCCGCCCTGGCCACCGTGGACCCGCCGCGCTTCGTCCCGCTGGGCTTCGTCATCTGCGTCGCGCTGGTCCCCATCGCCTACTGCGCCAGCCTGCTGCTGGTCCGCGCCCTGCGCTGAGCCGCCGTCGACCACCCGGATCATCGCCTGGTCGCGGTGGGTGCGCCGATCTCGTAGGCTCCCCTGTGGTCGCTGCCGGTGCGGTGACCCGGCCGATTGTGGGGCGATCCGGGGGAGGGCGCGTGAGCGCAGCGCAGATCATCGCGAGGCTGGCAGCGGCGGTGCAGAAGCTGGACGAGGCGAGGGCGAAGACGGCCGCCGCCGCGCAGGACGCCGCCGAGGCGCGGGCGCTGGTGGCCGGCGCGCTGGACGGCGTGGCTGCCGGCCAGCTGATCGGCGTGATCGACTCCTACCGGCAGGCGTTGGAGCAGGCCGCCCAGGGCGGTGAGCCGGCCCGGCAGCACGTCCAGGAGACGATCGCGAAGGTCCGGGCCCTGGGAAACTGAGCGCTCCACCACGCCGGCAAGGACCGTGTCGAGCGGGTGGAGACCGAGCGCTTCCGAGGAGATCGTGGAGGACCTGCAGGCGGCGCTGCGGGAGGTCGCCGCCATCGCCGAAGCGCTGGCAGGCTCCACCACGGAGCCGGCCTGATCATTCGGCGCCGGGCATGCGGTCAGCGGGCCCGCGCCCAGCCGAGGAAGCGTTCGGTCAGCTCCTCCGGCACGGCGTGCCCGTTGAGCTGTGACAGTTGCGCGCCCGCCTCGGCCATCTGCGTGCTCAGGTAGACCAGCAGGGCGGTGCGGTCCGCCCGGTACTCCACCAGCAGCGCCAGCCGGGCCGGCTGGCACGGCCACTCGGCCCCGCAGGCCCGGCACCGCCACAGTGGGCGCATGGGCAGGTGCGGTCGGCTACGGCTCATCGTCGGGATGCCTCCTCGCTGAGTGGGGCCGCCGCCGCCGACATCGTTGGCGGTGGCGGCGGCCCCGGTGCGGGCGCGGTCGCCGGGCTGTCCCTCCACCGGCCGCGCCGTCCTCTGCGGAACACCCTGCTCTGCGTCGCTGGGCACATACACCGCGTAGCGATATGGTCGGCGGATATTCAGGACGTCTGACGGAGGTGTCGTGAACGAGGCGTTGCGGGTGGCGCTCGACGAGACCGGGTTCACCACGGAGGCCCTCGCGGAGCGGGTGGGGGTGGACCCGAAGACCGTCGGACGGTGGCTCAGCGAGGGGCGGATCCCGCACGCCCGGCATCGGGTGGCGGCAGCCGACGTCCTCCGGCGGGACGTGGCGGACATCTGGCCGGACACATCGAGACGTCGTGAGCCCGTCTGGTTCCGTCCGTGGCAGGAGATCGAGCGGGAGGCGGTGTCGCTGCGCTGGTTCGAACCCCTGGTGCTGCCCGGCCTGCTCCAGACCGAGGCGTACGCCCGGGCCGTGCTGTGGGAGGCCGGCCTGCTCCTGCGCGGCGACGTCGAACGCCACCTGGCGGCTCGTCTGGCACGGCAGGCCGTCCTGCGCCGGGACGATCCGCCGCAGTTCACCGCCGTCCTGGACGAGGCGGTGCTGCGGCGGCCGGTCGGCGGCCCCACCACCATGCGCGAACAGCTGCTCTCCGTGATGGCCGCCTGCGCCGAGCCGCACGTCCGGGTGCACGTCGTCCCGTCCACCGTGGGCGCGTACGCCGGGCTGAACGGGCCGTTCGTCATCGCGGCCTGTCCGGACCACCGCGTCGCCGGTTATCTCGACAATCAGTTGCAGGGGCAAGTCGTTAGCGATCCCGACGACATCGCGGCCATGATGGCGGTGTGGGAGAACGTGCGCGGCGAGGCGCTGTCCCACCGGCAGTCAGTCGACCTTCTCGGAGAAGTGGCGGAGACATGGAGCTGATCGGCGCCCGGTGGCGCAAGAGCAGCCGCAGCAGCGGCAACGGTGGTGCGTGTGTCGAGGTCGCCGACAACCTGCCCGGGGTGGTCGCGGTCCGCGACTCCAAGGACCCGTCCGGCCCGGCGCTGACCTTCACCCCGGACGTGTGGCGCACCTTCGTCGTCCGGATCGGCGATCGGCGACCCTGACGGGAGGGGGCCGGTCCGCCGACAGTGTTCCCGGACTACGCGGCGGCTTTCGGACGCCCGGCCTGCGCCGTGCTGCCCACCTGGGGTGAGGACTGGCCGGAACTGGCCCACTGGCGCAACGTCACCGGCCGGATCGACCTCGCCGCCGCCGTGATGGCGGTCCTGGAGCACGACGCGTGCGTGCTGACCGGTGAGGGCAAGGCGTACGGCGACGGTGGTGACCTGCCCGTCATCCGCTTCCCTGCCTGAACCTGCGGGCCGCCGGTTCACAGGCGTCGTCGGTGCAGCCGCTGAACGGCCGAGTGCGCGGCGTACCGGTCAGCCGGTGCGACTGGCCAGGATGGTCGCGGCGTACTTGAGGACGGCGGCCATGTCCGTGCGCATCCGCTGGTAGCGGCTCTCAAGGTCGGTCGGCAGGCCGGTGGGGGCGGCCGGCCCGGAGATCAGTCCCAGTTGACCGTCGATGGTGTGCAGCAGCTGCTGCGCGCCGAGCTGGAGGTCGGCGGCCGTCATCTTCACGTCCTCGTCGTGCACCCGCTCCCCGAGCTTGCCGTCCTCGACCACGTTCGTGGCCATCTCCACGTAGCCGCGTCGCAAACGCTCCGCCTTGCGGTCGCACTCGTCGAAGGTGTGCAGGACGACGGCGGTGTCCGTACCTGGCTGCATGGGTTCCTCCCCTGCCGGTCCCCGTCCGGGTCGCGGGGTGTGGGGTGACCGTATCGATGGGCGTGGTCGGTGCTGGTCGTTGCGTCGCGCAGCCGACGGTGCCGTCTTCCGACTCCTGTCGCGGAGCAGCTGACCGGGCGGCGTCCGATAGGACGGATTGTGCCCCTGGAGCATCTTCACGTTACCGGCGCGTAACTTTTCATTGACGAATGTGAAATCAGCCACGCATCATCGTTCCCACGATCGATCGGATCCCCCACCCACCCGTCCCCGGCTCCCGGGAACCTCCCACCGGAGGTGCAGCCATGCTGCTCCGAACGATCCTCGCGGCCACCGCCGCCCTCGCCGTGCTCCTCGTCCCCGCCACCGCTGTCCAGGCGGCCCCCGACCGGTCCACCGCCGCTCAGACCGCCGCCTCCGCGCCGAGCACCGCCACCGCACCGGCACCCGCCCCCGACGCCGCCGCCGAGGAGGCTTTCAGCGTCGCCGCCAACGCCAACCCCGTCATCGTCGTCGGGGGCCTGATCGGCGTCTCCATCGCGTACGAGCCGATCGCCGCCCGGCTGCGCGCCGACGGCTTCCGGGTCTCCATCTACCAGCTGCCCGGCCTCGGCTTCGGCGACATCCGGGAGTCCGCCAAGGCGTTCAAGAGGTACGTCGACCAGATCCGCGCCAACACCGGAGCCGCCAAGGTGGACATCGTCGCCCACTCCGAGGGCGGCCTCGTCTCCCGCTGGTACGTCAAGTTCCTCGGCGGCGCCGACGCCGTCGGCCGGTACGTCAGCCTCGGCAGCCCGCAGCAGGGCACCTACGTCGCCAACATCGTCAACTTCGTCGGGCTGGGCAGCTGCGCCGGCATCGTGGCCTGCCAGCAGATGTCGATCGGCTCGGACTTCCTCGCCAACCTCAACGGCGGTGACGACACCCCGGGCGCGGTGCGCTGGACGACCGTGCGCACCTGGCAGGACGAGCTGGTCCGGCCGGTCGGCAACGCCTCCCTCGCCGACGGCGCCACCAACGTGCTGATCCAGGGCTGGTGCCCGCTGCGGGTCGTCGGTCACCTCGGCCTGGTCCTCGACGGCACCACGTACACGGTCGTCCGCCAGGTCCTCACCGACCGTGCGATCTGGCCCAACTGCTTCGCCCTCTGACACCCACCCCTCCACCCTGCACTTACAGAGAAAGAGTGGCTATTCCGGCGTGGATAGCCACTCTTTCTCTGTAAGTGCGCGAGGTGGCGGGTCGCGGCGCGGGAGGGGGGGAGGGCGGGGAGTGGGGGTCAGGCGGCGTGGGCGAGGGACTCGTACTCGGCGTCGGTGAGCTGGACCTCGGCGGCGGCCACGTTCTCCTCCAGGTGCGCCACCGACGACGTACCCGGGATGGGGAGCATGACCGGCGACCGGCGCAACAGCCAGGCCAGCGCGAGCTGCGCGGGCGTCGCGCCGTGCTCGGTGGAGATCGCGTCCAGCGGGCCGCCCGGCCGGGCCAGGTTGCCGGTGGCGATCGGGAACCACGGGATGAAGGCCAGGTCGTCACGCTCGCAGTACTCGACGACGTCCTCGGCGCTGCGGTCGGCCAGGTTGTAGAGGTTCTGCACCGACACGATCGGGGTGATCTTCCGGGCCGCCTCGATCTGCTCCACGGTCACCTCCGACAGGCCGATGTGCCGGATCTTGCCCTCCTGCTTGAGCAGCGCCAGCTCGCCGAGCTGGTCCTCCAACGGCACCTTCGGGTCGATCCGGTGCAGCTGGTACAGCGGGATGGCCTCCAGGCCCAGGTGGCGCAGGCTCAGCTCGCACTGCTGACGCAGGTACTCCGGGCGGCCCACCGGCCGCCAGTCGCCCGGGCCCGAGCGGGTCAGCCCGGCCTTGGTCGCGATCACCAGGTCGTCGGCGTACGGGTGCAGCGCCTGCCTGATCAGCAGCTCGGAGACGAACGGGCCGTACGAGTCGGCGGTGTCGACGAAGGTGACCCCGAGCTCGTACGCGCGGCGCAGCACCCGTACCGCCTCGGCCGGGTCCTTCGGGTCGCCCCAGACCCCCGGGCCGGTGATCTGCATGGCCCCGTAGCCCAGCCGGTCGACCTGGAAGTCCCCGCCGATGCGGTAGGTGCCCGAGGCCTTCGCGGGCGCGGTGCTGGCGCTGGTCGCCATCGGCGATCCTCCTGTGCGTCGTCGTCAGCGGCCAATCTAGCCACCGACTGACCGGCTTTCCCGCGCATCGCCGCCTTCAACACCTCCGGGCGAGATGTGGCCGGGGACACCGGCCCGCCGCGACGTGCCGCGCACCGGTCGACCCGCCCCGCCGCGATGTGCCGCGCACCGGTCAACCCGGCCTGGTGACGTGCCGGATCACCACCAGCGCCTGGTCGTCGTCGGAGCCGGAGAGCTTGCTCAGGATCGCGTCGGCGATCGCACCGACCGGCTGGTCGCGCACCGGCCCGATCACCTCGTGCAGCGCCGCCACCCCGTCGTCGTAACCCTGGTCGCGCCGCTCCACCAGCCCGTCGGTGTACGCCACCAGCAGGTCGCCCGGGCCGAAGGGCACCGTCGTCACCGGCACCGGCTCGCGGACCAGCCCCAGCGGCAGCGCGTTGCCGGTGGTCACCGTCCGCGGCGCCCCACCGGCGGGGACCAGCACCGGATGCGGGTGCCCGACCCGTGCCACCGCCACCTGCCCGGCGGCCGGGTCGACCACCATCGCCAGGCAGGTGCCGAGGAACCCCACCCCGAGCAGTTCGGTCAACCGGGGGAACACCTCGGCCAGCGGCACCCCGGAGCGGATCAGGGTGTTCACCACCGTCCGCAGCTGCGCCATGTCGGCCGCCGCCTCGACCTGGTGGCCCACCACGTCGCCGACCACCACCCCCAGCCGGTCGCCGTCCAGGGCGATCAGGTCGTACCAGTCGCCGCCGAGGTGCAGCCCGCTCATCGCCGGCTGGTAGCGGGTGGCGATCTCCAGGCCGGCCGGCGTGCGGGTGGCCGAGGTGCGCAACCGCCCGGCCAGCCGGGTCACCAGGTTGTGTTCGGCGGCGGCCAGGCGGACCCGCTCCAGGGTCTGCTCGCACAGGTCGGCGATGGTGTCCAGCAACGCCAGGTCACCCTCGCGCAGCGGGCGCTCCCGGTACCAGCCGAAGGCGAGCGCGGCGATCGGCCGGCGCTGGGCGTCCAACAGCGGCAGCGCGACCGTGGTGACGATGCCGTGCGCGCCGACCGGATCGGGCAGCCCCGGGAAGGCCACGGCGAAGGCGGCCCGGTCGGGCAGGACGATCCGCTCGCCGGTGCGCAGCGCCCGCACGATCGGCCGGGGATCGTCGACGGTCAGGTCCTTGAAGGTCGCCGCGAGGGAGTCCGGCACCTCCGGGTGCCAGAGCCGCACCCGGCGTCCCTCGTCGCGCATCGCCAGCCCGGGCAGCGCCGCACCCAGGGCGAGCGGGGCCGCGTCCAGGATCACCTCGATCGCCTCGGTGGTGGAACGGGTGACGCTGAGCCGGGCCGCGAAGTCCGCCATGGCCTGCGCCGACCCGGTCAGCTCGGCGCGCTGCAACGCCTGGCTGCACAGCCCGGCGACCGCGTCCAGCAGGCTGCGCCGCGCCTCGTCGTCGCGGCGGCGGACCGCGTCGGTGCGGCCGTCGGGCACCGGCCGACCCCAGCGCACCTCCAGCGCGCCGAGGACACCGCCGTCGCCGTAACGCAGCGGCAGGCAGACCCCGGCGCCGCCGGGCAGCGCCACCGCGGCGTTGTCGCGCACCGCGCGGGCCAGCGGCCGCCGCGCCGTCACCGGCACCCGCCGCGGTCCCGCGCCGTCGGAGACGTCCAGCGTCGGCGACCCGGGCCGGGCCACCGCCAGGCGTACGACGGACGCCCCGACCACGGCGGGCACGACGGAGGTGACCACCTCGACCACCGCGGCCTGCCCCTGCGCGGAGCTGAGCGCCCCGGCCAGCCGGGCCAGCCCCTCGGCCTGCCGCAGCGCCCGCTGCCGGTCGCTGATGTCCCGGGCCACGGTGGCGACGAACGCGGTGGTCTCCCGGTCGTCGGAGGCGGTCACCGTGAACGTCTGGTGGTCCACATCCAGCTGCTCGCCGGTGTCCAGCCGGGCCAGCCGGCTCTCCGCCCGGTGGTGCCCCTCGCGCAGCGCGGCCGGGATGAACTCGCGCCGCCACACCTCGCGCAGCTCGGGCGCGGCGAAGTCGACCAGCCGCAGGCCGTCGAGGCGCGCGCCGTCGGCCAGGCCGACGAACTCCCGGCCGGCGGGATTGACGTAGACCGCCCGCCCGTCGGGGTCGCCCACCGCGATGAAGTCGCCGGAGCGTTCCACCAGCGCCTGGAACAGCCGCAGCTCCGCCTGGGTGGCCCGTTCGGCGCTGAGGTCCGAGGCGTACGCCAGCCAGCGCAGCGGCCGGCGCTCCAGCGCGACCACCCCGATCTGCACCGGCACGAGGTGCCCGTCGGCGTGCCGGTACTCCTTGTCGTAGGCGCGGGCCCGGCCGTTGGCGCGCAGCTCGGCCAGCGCCTCGGCGTCGGCCTCCTCCCAGCCGGGGGGAGTGAGGTCCGGCCAGTTCAGCCGCCCCTGCGCGATGTCGTCGGCGGTGTAGCCGAGCATCGCCAGGAACGCCTCGTTCGCCTCGGTGATCCGGTCCTCCGCACCGCCGAAGACGGCCAGCACGTCGGTGGCGGCGAGCCGCTCGTAGCGGGCCCGTTCCGCGCCGAGCGCCTCCAGCAGCCGGGTGCGTTCGGTGACGTCGACGATGGCGAAGCCCAGCCCGACCAGTTCGTCGGTGTCGGCGATGCGGATCGGGAAGTAGTCGGCCACCAGGTGCCGGCGCGCCTCGTCCGGCGTGCCCACGGGCTCGGTGAACTCCACCCCGGTGACCGGTCCGTGCGCCAGGGCGCGGCGCATCAGCTCCTCGATCCGCTCCCCGTGCAGCGGCACGACGTCACGCGGCCGCCGCCCCAGGTGCGCCGCCACCGGCAACCGGTTCATCCGCGCCAGCGCCGGGTTGACCTGCACGTAACGCAGCTCGGTGTCGACCAGCCCGAAGCCGACCGGCGCGCTGTCCAACAGGGACTCGCTGATCGCCGCGGTGCGCCGGGCCGCCGCCTCGGCGACCACCCGGTCCTCGATGTCGTAGATGCTGCCGATCCACTCGGTGATCGTCCCGTCCGGGTCGCGCAGGCTCGCCGCGCGGACGGCGAAGTGCCGGTACCCGTCGCTGCCGGCGTGCCACAGCCGCCCCTCCGCCTCGAACAGCGGCGCCCGGGTGGCCAGCGCCTCCTGCCAGGCGGCCCCGATGCGCGTCCGGTCGTCCGGGTGCACCGCCGTCGCCCAGCCGTCGCCCCGGTACTGCTCCCAGCGCTGCCCGGTGTACGCCTCCCAGGAGAGCTGCCGCTCGACGATCGCGCCGACCGCGTCGGCGGTCCAGATCACCGCCGTGGACGCCTCGACCAGGGTGCGGAAGCGCTCGTCGGCGTGCTGCCGCGCGGCCCGGGCGGTGGCCTCGGCCCGCCAGGCGCGCTCGCGTTCACCCGCCTCGCGGACCGCGTCGCGCAGCTGCTCGACCACCGCGTCCTGCCGGCCGACCGCCTCCACCCGGCGCAACGCCTGCACCCCGGCGGCGGTGAGCAACCCGCCGAGCAGGTGCTCGTCGGCGCCCACGACGCGGGGCGCGGGCAACGCCACCCAGGACCGCCACTCCCGGGTCGGGGTGCTGAGCCGCCCGGCGACGCCCGGCACCGCACCGGTCACCGGTGGCTCGTCGGCCCGCCGGCCGGGCAGCAGCCGCTCGGCCACCGCCGGGTCGAGGTCGGCCACCGCGACCGGACCACCGGCGGTGTACGCCCGCTCCGGTGCGCCGTCGTCGACCCGGAGCAGGTGGCCGGTGCCGCCGAACGCGTCGCCGAGGGCCCGCGCGGTCAGCGCCAGCACCTCGTCGGTGTCGGTGGCGGCGGCGAGCCGGTCGGTCAGCGCCAGGGCGGCCTGCTGCCGCTCCCGGGCCAGGTGCTCGTCGGTGACCTCGCGGACGGTGCCGACCAGCAGGATCCGCTCGTGTTCCGGGTCGGCGACCTCGGTGACCGTCACCGACACCCAGTAGAGCCCGCCGTCGCGGTGCCGGAACGGCACCTCGTACGCCCCGGCGTGCTCGTCGAGCATGTGCACCAGCGCCCGGTCGAGCAGTTCCCGCTCCCGGGGGTGCGACCGCGCATCCGGCCACCACGGGTAGGGCGGGTGGTAGGGCGTCTGCTGCGGTCCGTACCCGGTCAGCGCGCCGAAGGTCTCGTCGACCTGGAGGACGGCGCCGAACTCGTCGGCCACGAAGACGCCGTCGGTGATCGACTCGACCACCCGGGTGGCCCACGCGCCGCGACGCAGCCGGTCCCGGGCGCGATCCAGGTTGGCCCGGACCCGGGCCAGCAGTTCACGGCCGGAGAAGGGCTTGACCAGGTAGTCGTCGGCGCCCGCCGCCAACCCCTCGGCGGCGGCCTCGGGCCCGGCCCGGGCGGAGAGCAGCACCACCGGCAGGTGCGAGGTGCCCGCCTCGGCGCGCAGCGCGGCCAGCAGCCCGAACCCGTCCAGCAGCGGCATCATCACGTCGGCCAGGACCAGGTCGGGCGGGTCGGCGGCGATGAGCGCCAGCGCGGCCCGCCCGTCGGCGGCCGTCTGCACCCGGAACTGCGCCGCGAGCAGGTCCGTCACGTAGTCGCGCAGGTCGGCGTTGTCGTCGACCAGCAGGACGCGGGGGGCGTCCGGCGGCCCGGCCACCGCGCCGACGACGCCCGGGCGGGCCGCCTCGGCGACGGCCAGCACCGTGGCGCGGTCCAGCGGCGCCGGGGGCTCGGCGAAGGCGGACCGGCTCGCCCCGGCGCCGTACGGCATCCGCACCTCGAACGTCGACCCGGCGCCCGGCGTGCTGGTCGCGCCGATCTCCCCGTCGTGCAGCTGCACCAGCTCGCGGACCAGCGCCAGCCCGATCCCGGTACCCTCCGTCGACCGCCCGTGCGGGCCGTCGACCCGCTGGAAGCGCTGGAACAGCCGGGGCAGCTGGTCGGGGGGGATGCCGACGCCGGTGTCGGTGACGGCGAGCCGGAACCCGCCGTCGGCCCCGGTCAGCCGTAGCCGGATCCCACCCGCCACGGTGGCCTTGAGGGCGTTGGAGAGCAGGTTGAGCACGACCTTCTCCCACATCGTCCGGTCCAGGTACGCCGGCCGGGGCAGCCGTGGGCAGTCCACCTCGAAGCTGAGCCCGGCGCGGTCGACGGCCGGCGCGAAGGACGCGGCGATCTCCCGGGTGAGGCGGGCGACGTCCACCGCGACCCGTTCCGGGCGCAGCCGACCGGCCTCGATCCGGGTGAAGTCCAGCACGCTGTCGACCAGGCGGCGCAGCCGCGCCGCGTTGCGGTCGGCCAGTTCCAGCCGGCGTCGCGTCGGCTCGGGCAGCGGCTGCGACCGGTCGTCCAGGGCGTCGCGGACCGGACCGGCGACCAGGGTCAGGGGGGTACGCAGCTCGTGGCTGACGTTGGCGAAGAAGGCCGACTTCGCCGCGTCCAGCTCGGCCAGCGCCTCGGCCCGGCGGTGCTCCTGCTGGAAGGCGCGGGCGGCGGCCAGGGCGGTGCCGACGTGTCCGGCGACCAGGTCGAGGAAGGCCCGGTAGCCGTCGTCCACCGGCCGGCGGGGGTTCAGCGCGGCGACCAGCATCGCGGTGGGCTCGGTGCCGCCCGGCTCCGGGACGGGGACCAGCGCCACCACGGGGGTCCCCGGGCGGGTCGGGTCGTCGGCCGGCTCCAGGGGCAGCAGCCGGGTCTGTCCGGACGCCAGCACCTCGGCCAGCGGCCAGGCGCGGGTCACCTGGTCCGGCACCTCGTCGCCACCGGCCGCGGCGAGGCGCAGGCCCTCCGGGTGGGACAGGTGCAGCCGGACCATCGGCAGCGTGGGGCCGGGCGAGAGGGCGGCCACCGTGCGCCGGGCCACCTCGTCCGGGTCGGCCGCGTCGACCAGGCTCGCCGCGAGGTCGCCGACCGCCCGCAGCCGGTGGTCGTTGACCACCCGGTCGGTGGTCTCGGTGACCACGGTGAACACGCCGCCGGGGGTGCCCGACTCGTCGACGACCGGGCTGTAGGAGAAGGTGAAGTAGACCTCCTCGACGTACCCGTTGCGGTCGAGCAGGAGTTGCTGGTCCTCGTTCCAGGTGGCGCCGTCGCCGGCCAGCACGCCGGTGAGCATCGGCCCGATGACGTCCCAGATCTCCGACCACACCGCCGCGCCCGGGCGGCCCAGCGAGTCCCGCTTCGACGCCCCGAGGATCGGCCGGAACGCGTCGTTGTAGAGCATCACCAGCTCCGGACCCCACAGCACCAGGATGGGGAAGCGGGAGTGCAGGCAGATCGTGACGGCGGTCCGCAGGCTCTGCGGCCAGGACTCGACCGGCCCGAGCGGGGTGGCCGACCAGTCGTGGCCGGCGATCCGGTCGCCCATCTCGCCGCCGGTGGCGAAGACGTCCCGCCAGCGCAGGTCGTCCGGTGGCGCGGGGCGGGCGGGGGAGTCCGTCATGTCGGGACCTCCACTCGCCGGCTCAGGCGCTTGCCCATCAGTCGGACCGTACCAGCGCTCGGCCGTACGCCACTCAGTCGATCATGACAGGCTGGTGAACCGCGCGGACGAACGGCCCAGTCGGTCGGCAACCGGGCGCGGGCGCGGGCAGTTGGCGGCAAGCGTCCGCTGCCGGCGTCCCGGCCGTGCGACGCTGGGCCCGAGTCGGGCGCCGGCGAGGTGCGGGGCGCCGGCAGCGCGGGAGGGGACGCCATGACGGGTACGCCGCAGCTGGACTTCGCGCTCGACACGTTCGAGTGCATCGTGCTCTACCCGGGTCCGGCCGGTTCGGCCCTGCCGGCGGAGACGGTGCAGCGGTTGCAGGCCGAGCACATCGAGCACATGCAGGCGTTGCAGCGCCGCGGTCTGGTGCTGGTCGCCGGCTCGATCGACGGCCCGGCCCGGGAGCCGGCGCCCCCCATCGGCATCGGGCTGGCCCGCACCGGGTCGGTCGACGACGTGCGCAGCGTCATGGAGGCAGACCCGGCGGTGCAGGCCGGGCTCTACCAGGTGGACGTGCTGACCTTCCTCTGCCCGGCCGGCTCGATGGAGTTCCCGCTGGCCAAGACAGAGAGCTGAACCGGGTGTCGGCAGGGTGACGGCGGTGCCGCGTCCGCCGGTGTTGACTGTGCGGACCCGGGCCTTGCGGACGCGCCGGGCGTCGACCGGCCCGGGCCGAGGAGTCGCCATGAGCGCCACCGACAGCCCCGACCTGCCGCGCGCCGCCGCGCTCCTGCGCGACCTGCTGGGCGACCGGTCGCTCACCCCCGCCGATGCGGGCTTCGCCGCCGCCGCGACGTTGTGGAACGGCGCGGTCGACCGGACGCCCAGGCTGATCGCCCGGTGCGGTGACGCCGACGAGGTCGTCGAGGTGCTCCGGATCGCCCGGCGGTGCCGGGCGCCGCTCTCCGTGCGCGCCGGCGGCCACGACTGGGCCGGCCGGGCACTGCGCGACGGCGGCCTGGTGCTCGACCTGACCGGGATGCGCGAGGTGCGGATCGATCCGGACGCCGCCACCGTCACCGTGGCCGGCGGGGCCACCGCCGGGGACGTGGTCGCCGCGCTGCGCCCGTACGACCTGGCGGTCGCCACCGGCGTGGTCCGGGCCGTCGGCATGGCCGGCCTCACCCTCGCCGGCGGGTACGGTCCGCTCTGCGGCCGCCACGGCCTGGCCCTGGACAACCTGCTCGCCGCCGAGGTGGTGCTCGCCGACGGCCGCCGGGTGACCGTCGACGCGGAGCACGAGCCGGAGCTGTTCTGGGCGCTGCGCGGCGGCGGGGGCAACTTCGGGGTGGTCACCGCGCTGACCTTCCGGGCGCACCGGCTGCCCGCCGCCCTCGCCGGGATGGTCCTGTTCGCCCTGGACGAGGCCGTCGACGTGCTGCGCGGCTACCGGGACCTGCTCGCCGACGCGCCGGACGAGCTGACCGTGATGGCCGGGTTCCTGCCCGGCCCGGCGGGGGAGCCGGTGGTCTTCGTCTGCCCGGTCTGGGCCGGTGACGACCCCGGGGCGGGCCGGGGGCACGTGGACCGGATCCGGGCGCTGGGCACCCCGCTGGTCGACCAGGTGGCGGTCCTGCCGTACGAGGAGGTGCTGCGGATGTTCGACGGCGGCATGGTGGACGGCAACCACTACCTGCTGCGTACCCGCTGGCTGCCGGGGCTCTCCGACGACGCCGTGGCGGTGCTGGTCGACGCCGCGCGCCGGGTCACCTCGCCGTACTCGGCGATCGCCCTGCACCACTTCCACGGGGCGGCCGCCCGGGTGGCCGTCGGGGAGACCGCGTTCGGGCTGCGCGCCGAGCACCTGCTGGTCGAGGTGATCGCGGTCTGGGCCCCCGGTGACCGACCGGGCCCGCACGGCGACTGGGCGGAAGGGATCAGCGCCGCGCTGGCCCCGCACGCGCTGCCCGGCGGCTACCCGAACCTGCTCGCCCCGACCGAGACCGACCGGGTCCGGCTGGCGTACGGCGACAACTGGGCGCGGCTGCGCCGGGCCAAGCGCCGCTACGACCCGCGGCAGGTCTTCTCCGCCGTACCCACGTTGCCGACGGTGACCGGTGGACCGTGACCGGCGGCGCGGCGGGCGCACCACGGACGCCGGGAGCGCCTCCGGCGGCGGATGCGCCCGGGCGGTACGATTCCCGGCGCGCGGTCGCCGATGCCCGCCACTCCCGACGTCCCCCGGTGCGGCCCGCGTCCCGCCGGCCCACGCGCCCCGGTCGCGCGTCGTGGGGCAACTGTTCCGCAGTCCGCAAGGGGTCGGCCCGCAGGTCGACCCGGAGGAGAGACTAGCCTGATGGGCGTGAAACGCCGCGCGAAGATCGTCTGCACTCTTGGCCCTGCCACATCGTCACCGGAACGGATCCGGGGGCTCGTCGAGGCGGGCATGAACGTGGCACGGCTCAACTTCAGCCACGGCAGCCACGAAGATCACGAGGCGGTGTGCCGGCTGGTGCGTGAGGCGGCCGACGCGGCCGGCCGTCCCGTCGCCGTCCTGGCCGACCTGCAGGGCCCGAAGATCCGCCTCGGCCGCTTCGCCGACGGCCCGCACGAGTGGCGCACCGGCGACTCCGTGGTGATCACCGGTGACGACGTCGTCGGCACCAAGGACCGGGTGTCCTGCACCTACCGGAAGCTGCCGCAGGAGGTGAAGCCGGGCGACCGGCTGCTGATCGACGACGGCCGGGTCGCCGTCGAGGTCAGCGACGTCACCGGCAACGACATCCGGTGCCTGGTCACCGAGGGCGGCCCGGTCTCCAACAACAAGGGCGTCTCGCTGCCCAACGTGGCGGTCAGCGTCCCGGCGCTGTCCGAGAAGGACGCCGACGACCTGCGCTTCGCCCTCGGGCTCGGCGTGGACATGATCGCGCTCTCCTTCGTCCGCTCGGCCGACGACATCAAGCTCGTCCACGGGATCATGGACGAGGAGGGTGTGCGCCGCCCGGTGCTGGCCAAGGTGGAGAAGCCGGAGGCGGTGGACCACCTGGAGGCGATCGTGCTCGCCTTCGACGGCGTGATGGTCGCCCGTGGCGATCTGGGCGTGGAGCTTCCGCTGGACCACGTGCCGCTGGTGCAGAAGCGCGCCGTGCAGCTGTGCCGGGAGAACGCCAAGCCGGTCATCGTGGCCACCCAGATGCTCGACTCCATGATCGAGAATTCCCGCCCGACCCGCGCCGAGGCCTCCGACGTGGCCAACGCGGTGCTCGACGGCGCGGACGCGGTGATGCTCTCCGGTGAGACCAGCGTCGGCAAGTACCCGGTGCTGACGGTCAGCACCATGGCCAAGATCATCACCACCACCGAGGCCGGCTCGATCGGCGTGCCCCGGCTCCAGCACGACCCGCGCACCCACGGCGGCGCGCTCACCGTCGCCGCCTCCTCGATCGCCCGGGCCATCGGCGCCAAGGCGATGGTCGCCTTCTCGCAGACCGGCGACACCGTCAAGCGGCTCTCCCGGCTGCACTGCGACCTGCCGCTGCTGGCCTTCACCCCGGTGCCCGAGGTGCGCAACCAGCTCGCCCTCTGCTGGGGCGTGGAGACGTTCCTGATGCCCTTCGTCGAGCACACCGACGACATGTTCCGCCAGGTCGACCAGGCGCTGCTCGGCCTCAACCGGGCCAACCCCGGCGACTACGTGGTGATCGTGGCGGGCAGCCCGCCCGGCACCCCCGGCTCCACCAACACCCTGCGCGTGCACCAGCTCGGCTCGCTGGTCGACGCCGCCTCCGCCCGGGCGCTGCAGTGACCGAGCGCCCGGCGGCGACCGGCCAGGCCGCCGTCGACCAGCTGCTGGAGGTCCTCGACCTCGACCACACCGGCGAGATGACCTTCCGGGGGATGAGCCCCCCGGTCGGTCCGCAGCGGGTGTACGGCGGTCAGGTCGCCGGCCAGGCCCTGGTCGCCGCCGGGCGCACCGTCGATGCGGAGCGGTTCGTGCACTCGCTGCACGGCTACTTCGTCCGCCCCGGCGACCCCACCGAGCCGATCGAGTACCAGGTGGAGAACGTCCGCGACGGGCGGTCCTTCTCGGTACGCCGCTCGGTGGCGTTGCAGCACGACAAGCCGATCTTCTTCATGTCGGCGTCGTTCCAGCGCCAGGAGGAAGGGCTGGACCACCACGCCCCGACCCCCGCCGACGTGCCGATGCCGGACGAGGTTCCCACCATGTCCGACCGGCTCGCCCGCTACCCGGAGCGGCTGGGCATCTGGGGTCAGATCCCCCGCCCGATCGACGTCCGCTACGTCGGCGAGCCCGGCTGGGTACGCCCCGGCGACCGTCCCGCCGAGCCGCACCAGCGGGTCTGGATGCGCCTCGACGGCAAACTGCCGGACGACCCGCTGCTGCACGCCTGCGCCCTCGCGTACGCCTCCGACCTGACCCTGCTGGACTCGGTGCTCTCCGTGCACGGCGAGGTCTGGGGCCCTGGTGGCGTGGTCGGCGCGAGCCTCGACCACGCCCTCTGGTTCCACCGCCCGTTCCGGGCCGACGAGTGGTTCCTCTACGACTGCTGGAGCCCGTCGGCCTCCGGCGCGCGTGGGTTGGCCACCGGCCGGATGTTCACCACCGACGGCCGGCACATCGCCAGCGCCGTGCAGGAGGGCCTGCTGCGCCGCGTCGGCGAGTGATCGAACGGGCGAGGGGCGACGGGCCGCCCGGCTGACCAGCCGACTAACCTTGCGGTCATGCGTCTCTCCGCCCGGGTCGACTACGCCCTCCGTGCGGTCGCCGAGCTCGCCTCGGTGGCCGACGGCGCGAACGTCGGGCGGACCCGACCGGTCACCGCCGAGCAGATCGCCCGCGCCCAGGAGATCCCGCCGAAGTTCCTGGAGAGCATCCTGCTCCAGCTGCGCCGGGGCGGCATCGTGCACGCCCAGCGTGGCCCCGAGGGCGGCTACTGGCTGGCCCGACCGGGGGCGGAGATCTCCCTGGCCGAGGTGATCCGGGTCATCGACGGGCCGCTGGCGCACGTACGCGGGCAGCGCCCCGAGGAACTCGGCTACCACGGCGCCGCCCAGGCGTTGCAGGACGTCTGGATCGCCCTGCGGGCCAGCGAACGGGAGATCCTGGAGCAGGTCAGCATCGCCGACGTGGCCGCCAGGAAGCTGCCCGCACGGATCAACCAACTCGCCGCCGACCCGCGCGCCTGGAGCTGACCCGGCCGGTCGGCCGGTGTCCCATTTTCCGACACGGGGCTTGACCCCGGCAGCGTCCTGCCGCATTGTCGACCAAGTCGATAGGAGATGCCGAAAAGTTCGGAGGGGCGCCCGTGCGCAAGCTTCTGGTCCTCGCCCTCGTCGGGCTGGCCGCCCAACTCGTCGACGGCGCGCTCGGCATGGCGTACGGGTTGACCTCGTCGACCCTGCTGCTCTTCGCCGGGGTCGCCCCGGCGGCCGCCTCCGCCTCGGTGCACCTGGCCGAGATCGGCACCACCCTCGCCGCGGGCGTCGCGCACTGGCGCTTCGGCAACGTCGACTGGCGGGTGGTGACCCGGATCGCGGTCCCCGGCGCGCTGGGGGCATTCGCCGGAGCCACCTTCCTCAGCGCCATCTCCACCGAGTCCGCCGCACCGTGGATGGCCGCCATCCTGTTCAGCCTCGGCGCGTACCTGCTGGTCCGCTTCTCCCGGCCACTGCGTCCCCGCTCGGCCGCCGGACGGCTGCGCGGCCGGTTCCTCGGCCCGCTCGGCCTGGTCGCCGGCTTCGTCGACGCCACCGGCGGCGGGGGCTGGGGGCCGGTGGCCACCCCCGCGCTGCTGGTCTCCGGCCGCCTCGAACCGCGCAAGGTGATCGGCTCGGTCGACACCGCCGAGTTCATGGTGGCCGGTGCGGCCAGCGTCGGCTTCCTGATCGGCCTGGGCACCGAGGGCTTCCTGCTGCCCACCGTCGCCGCCCTGCTGGTCGGCGGCCTGATCGCCGCGCCGATCGCCGCCTGGCTGGTCCGGATCGTCCCGGCGCAGCTGCTCGGCGCCACCATCGGCGGCGTGATCGTGCTGACCAACGCCCGGACCCTGCTGCGCGCCGGCGACGCCGGTGAAGCGCTGACCCCGGTGGTCTACACGCTGCTCGTCGTCGGCTGGGTGGCCGCCCTGGCGCTGTCGGTGCGGGCGCTGCGCCGCGCCCGGCAGGCCCGGACCACCGCCGAGGCCGCCCTCGCCGCAGCCACTCCCGCCCCGGCGGCTGCCGCGCCGGCGGGCGCTGCGGTCTCGCCGGGCGCTGCGGTCTCGCCGGACGTTGCGGTCCCGCCGGGCGCTCGGGACCCGGCTGGGACCGCCGGCCCGGCGTCCACGCCGGTCGACGCCGAGGCCAGGCTGGCCGCCGCCGAGCGTTGACCCTTTCCGGGTACGCCGGGGACGGTCCTCGCCAAGATCACGCTCGATCCCGGATGTAGTGGCCTCGATGGGGGGCGGTTTCAAGCGGCTGATGCCGTTGTTTCCCGGATCCAGCGTGATCTTCGCGCTCGCGGCCTCTCCCCGTCCACGACGGCACGGGTCGGCGTTCGGCGAGCGCGCTCAGCCGGCGAGGATCTCCGTCGCGGCGGACGTCAGCAGCTCCCACGCCTCGTCGGTGTGCTCCTGCCGGGTCTGCGGTGCGCCGATCGCGAGGCGCAGCGTGTACCGGCCCTCGACCCGGGTGTGCGTCAGGTGCACCCGCCCGGTGGCGTTGACCCGGGCGAGCAGTTCGGCGCTCGCCTCGTCCCCGGCCCGCAGCCGGAAGCAGACCAGCGAGAACGGGTGCGGCGCGACCAGTTCGAAGCGCGCGTCCGCGGCCACCCGGTCGGCGAACCGGTCGGCGAGGGCCACCCCGGAGCGGATGTGCGCGCGCAGCCCTTCCACGCCGTACCAGCGCAGCACGAACCAGAGCTTGAGGGCGCGGAAGCGGCGGCCCAGCGGCACCTGCCAGTCCCGGTAGTCGATCACCGCGCCGGACTCGGTCGCGGCGTTGCGCAGGTACTCGGGCAGCACCGTCAGCGCCTCGATCAGCTCGCCGGCGTCGGCCACCCAGAACGCGTCGCAGTCGAATCCGGTGAGCAGCCACTTGTGCGGGTCGAAGCAGTACGAGTCGGCGTGCTCCAGGCCGGCGTGCGTCCAGCGCAGCTCGGGGCAGACCGCCGCCGCGCCCGCGTACGCCGCGTCGACGTGCAGCCAGACGCCGTACTCGGCGCAGATCGCGCCGATCTCCGGCAGCGGGTCGACGGCGGTGGTGGACGTCGTACCGATGGTGGCGACCACGATGGCCGGCACGACGCCGGCGGCCCGGTCGGCCTCGATCGCCGCGCGCAGCGCCTCGGGCCGCATCGCCTGGGTCGCCGGGTCCACCTCGATCGGCCGTACCCCGTCGGAGCCCAGCCCGGCGATCCGGGCCGCCTTGTCGATCGAGGAGTGCCCCTGCGTGGACGTGTACGCGCGGTAGCGGCGGTCCACCCCGGCCTGCCGCCACCGGCCCTGGCCGGCCCGGTGCAGCGCGACCAGGGTGGCGACCAGGGTCGCCGACGAGGCGGAGTCCTGGATCACCCCGCCGCCGCGCCCGCTGGAGCGGAACTTCTCCGGCAGGTCCAGCAGCCCGGCCAGCCAGTCCAGCATCACCGTCTCCAGCTCGGTGCAGGCCGGCCCGGTGGCCCAGAGCATCCCCTGTACGCCCAGACCGGAGCTGACCAGGTCGCCGAGGACGCTCGGGCCGCTGGTGTTGGCCGGGAAGTACCCGAACCAACCGGGGTGCTGCCAGTGGGTGAGTCGGGGCGCGATCAGCGAGTCCAGGTCGGCCAGGACGGCCTCGACCGGCTCTCCGTGGGCGGGCGGGGCCGTCGGCAGCGCGGCGGCGACCGTCCCGGGCGGGTCCTGCGAGGTCACCCGCCGCTCACCGAGCGTGGTCCAGTAGTCGGCGATCCAGTCCACCACGGCGTATCCGGCGCGGCGGAACTCCTCCGGGTCCATGTGCCCATCCATCCGAGGAGTCGATCAGGTGCGCCGACGGGCATCACGGGCGGGGTGGTTGTGCGGTGGGAAAGCGCTGTCCTACCATCGGCGTGCGCGGAGCCGAACTACGAGCGTCGACATGTCGTCCGTCCGCAGTCAGTGCGGTAGGTCCCTCCGCCGGCCCAGGGCAGGCCGGCGTGGTCGACACCGCCTCCCCCCTCTCATCGGAGGATGCCCGTGCGTCCCATCCCGTCCCGCCGTGCCGCGCTGCTCGCCGCGGCCACGGCCACCACCCTCGTCGCCGGCGCCCTGACCGCGGTGACCGCCTCGGCGGCCGCGGCCGGCTGCCGGGTCGACTACCGGATCACCAACCAGTGGGGCGGCGGCTTCGGCGCCGACGTCACCGTCACCAACCTCGGCGACCCGATCGACGGCTGGACGCTCATCTGGTCCTACACCGCCGGCCAGCAGGTCACCCAGGCGTGGAACGCCACCGTCACCCAGTCCGGCGCCCAGGTCACCGCCCGCGACGCCGGCTACAACGCCGCGATCGGCACCAACGGCACCGCGAACTTCGGCTTCAACGGCTCGTGGAACAACTCCAGCAACCCCGCGCCGACCAGCTTCGCGCTCAACGGCACCACCTGCACCGGCGCCACCACCCCGACGACCGCACCGCCGACGACCACCGCGCCACCGACGACCCCGCCGCCCAGCACCCCGCCACCGACCACACCGCCGCCCACGACACCGCCGGCCGGGGCGAAGCAGATGGAGGACCTGGACCGGGGCCTGGTCAGCGTCCGCTCGGGCAGCGGCAACCTGGTGTCCTGGCGGTTGCTCGGCACGGAGACCTCCGGGGTGGCGTTCAACCTCTACCGGGGCTCCACGAAGGTCAACTCCAGCCCGATCACCGGCGCCACCAACTACCTCGACGCCGGCGCGGCGGCCGGGTCGTCGTACACCGTGCGGGCGGTGGTGAACGGCGGCGAGCAGGCCGCGTCCGCGCCGGCGCTGCAGTTCGGCAGCGGCTACCTCGACGTGCCGTTGCAGGTGCCGCCGGGCGGCACCACGCCGAGCGGCGAGGCGTACACCTACTCGGCGAACGACGCCGGCGTCGGTGACCTCGACGGTGACGGCGACTACGAGTTCGTGCTCAAGTGGGACCCGTCCAACAGCAAGGACAACTCGCAGTCCGGGTACACCGGCAACGTCTACGTCGACGCGTACACCCTCACCGGGACCCGGCTGTGGCGCATCGACCTGGGCCGCAACATCCGCGCCGGCGCGCACTACACCCAGTTCCAGGTGTACGACTACGACGGCGACGGCGACGCCGAGGTGGCGATGAAGACCGCCGACGGCACCCGCTCGGGCACCGGTCAGGTGATCGGCTCCTCGTCGGCCGACCACCGCAACTCCAGCGGCTACGTGCTCGCCGGCCCGGAGTTCCTGACCATGTTCGACGGCCGCACCGGCGCCGCCCTGTCCACCGTCAACTACGACCCGCCGCGCGGCACCGTCTCCTCCTGGGGCGACTCGTACGGCAACCGGGTCGACCGGTTCCTCGCCGGCACCGCGTACCTCGACGGCCAGCGCCCGTCGCTGATCATGGCGCGGGGCTACTACACCCGCGCGGTCATCGCCGCCTGGGACTTCCGCAACGGCACCCTGACCAGGCGGTGGACGTTCGACTCCACCGCCTCCGGCAATTCCGCCGCCGCCGGGCAGGGCAACCACAGCCTCTCCGTCGCCGACGTCGACGCCGACGGCCGGCAGGAGATCCTCTACGGCGCCGCCACCATCGACGACAACGGCCGGCTGCTCTGGTCCACCGGCCACGGCCACGGCGACGCCGGGCACGCCGGCGACCTCGACCCGTCCCGCCCCGGCCTGGAGTACTTCAAGGTCAGCGAGGACGCCAGCAAGCCCAGCTCGTGGTTCGCCGACGCCCGTACCGGCCAGGTCCTGTGGTCCACGGCCGCGTCCGGCGACAACGGCCGGGGCGTCTCCGCCGACATCTGGGCCGGCAGCCCCGGCGCGGAGTCCTGGTCCGCCAGAGTGGACGGGCTGGCCAACACCAGGGGCCAGAACGTCGGCCGCAAGCCGTCCTCGATGAACTTCCTCGCCTGGTGGGACGGTGACCCGGTCCGTGAGCTGCTCGACGGCACCCGGATCGACAAGTACGGCACCGGCGGCGAGAGTCGACTGCTCACCGCGAGCGGCGTCTCCTCGAACAACAGCACCAAGTCGACGCCGAACCTGTCCGGCGACATCCTCGGCGACTGGCGCGAGGAGGTCGTCTGGCGCACCACCGACAGTCGCGCATTGCGGATCTACAGCACCCCCACGCCGACCAACGTGCGCATCCCCACCCTGATGCACGACGCGCAGTACCGGGTCGCGATCGCCTGGCAGAACACCGCCTACAACCAGCCGCCGCACCCCGGCTTCTTCATCGGCGACCAGATGAGCACGCCGCCGACGCCCAACATCTACCTGCGCTGAACCGAGCGCGCCGGGGAGGCGTCGTCCGTCGTGACGGCGCTCTCCCCGGCCCGGGGCGACGCTGACCCGGACCGGATCGGAAAGCAGGCACCGGGTCGCCGGCCGCGGAATCCGCACAGCCGGCGACCCGGTGCACCACACCGCAGCACCCCCGACCCGTCCCGACCGGGAGTGCCGTACCACCACCGGTCACCAAGTTAGGCGACCTGCGAGACGCGGGGGTGACGTGGGTATGAAGAGCGTGTTTCAGGCATTCCGCGTGAGCCCGCCGGCGACCCTCTCGGCGACCAGCTCGAAGGAGCGCACCCGGTCGGCCACGTCGTACACCATCGTGGTGAGCATCAACTCGTCCGCGCCGGTGCGCGCCAGCAGGTCGCCGAGCTGCCGGCCGACCGTCTCCGGCGAACCCATCGCCTGACCCTCCCGGCGCTGCCGGACGAACTCGCGCTCGGCCTCGTCGTACGGGTACGCCGCCGCCTCCTCGGGCGTGGCCAGCGGCTCCGGCCGCCCGGTGCGCAGCTTGAGGAACGACAGCGAACTCGGCCCGGCCAGCCACTGCGCCCGCTCGTCGGTGTCGGCGCAGACCACGTTGACCGCCACCATCGCGTACGGCCGCTCCAGCCGGCGCGACGGCCGGAAGTGCTGCCGGTAGAGCTGCAACGCCGGCAGCGTGTTCTGCGCGCTGAAGTGGTGCGCGAACGAGAAGGGCAGCCCGAGCAGGCCGGCGAGCTGGGCGCTGAACCCGCTGGAGCCGAGCAGCCAGACCGCCGGGGACTGGCCGAGCCCCGGGGTGGCGGTGATCGGGCCCGGCTCGTCCCCGCTGAAGTAGTTCATCAGGTCGGCCAGCTCGCGCGGGAAGCCCTCCGCCGACAGGCCCTCCATCGTGCGGCGCAACGCCAGCGCGGTCACCTGGTCGGTGCCGGGCGCCCGGCCGATGCCCAGGTCGATCCGGCCCGGGTGCAGCGCCTCCAGGGTGCCGAACTGCTCGGCCACCACCAGCGGCGCGTGGTTGGGCAGCATCACCCCGCCGGAGCCGACGCGGATCGTCGAGGTGTGGGCCGCCAGGTGCGCCAGCAGCACCGCCGGGGCGGAGCTGGCGATCGCCGGCATGTTGTGGTGCTCGGCCACCCAGAACCGGCGGTAGCCCAGCTCCTCGGTGCGCCGGGCCAGCTCGGTGGTGTGCCGCAGGGCCTCCCCGGCGGTCGCCCCACGGGCCACCGGAGCAAGATCAAGAACAGACATCGGTACGTCGATCACGCCGGGGAGCAACCGAACCTGCGCCCCCGGTGTTCCGGATCGTGCCCTATCCCATACCCCGGGCCTGCTCGAAGATCAGGCTGGTCTGGGTGTGCTGCACCACCGGGTCCACCGCGAGATGGTCGAGCACGAAGTCGCGCAGCGCGTCCCCGGACGCGGCCCGCACGTGCAGCACGTAGTCCTCCGCGCCGGCCACGTGGAACACCGACACCACCCCGGGCAGCCGCACCGACCGGGCCCGGAACGCGTCCACCGCGGCCCGCTCGTGCGCGGTGAGCCGTACCGAGACCAGCGCCTGCAACGGCAGTCCCACCGCCGCCGGATCGACCTCGGCGTGGAAGCCGCGGATCGCACCGGACTCCCGCAGCGCGCGGGTACGGGTCAGGCAGGTCGAGGGCGCCACCCCCACCCGCTCGGCGAGCGCGTTGTTCGGCAACCGGCCGTCGGCGGCCAGCTCGGTCAGGATGGCGCGGTCGACCTCGTCCAGCGCGGCAAACCGCCGCACATCATTCGGCGCAGCAGGCATGTGAACATCCTTCCCCGAATCGAGCAGCATTCCTAGCGCAACCCACAGAATCATCTTCGAATCTATTGCCCTGCGGCGTGCGGATGTTCGACGCTTCCGCCATGACGACGGTGGACACCCGGGCCGTGCACGCCGGCCGCGACGATCTCGCAGCTCTCGGCGTCCACGTGCCGCCGATCGACCTCTCCACCACGAACCCGCTGCCCTCGGTCGACGGCGGCGGCGACGCGTACGAACTGCTCGCCACCGGCGGCACCCTCCCGCCCGGCGCCAGCGCCGTCTACCAGCGGCTCTGGAACCCCACCGTGGCCCGCTTCGAGACCGCGCTGGCCGAACTGGAGGGCACCGCCGAAGCCGTCGCCTTCGCCAGTGGCATGGCCGCCCTCACCGCCGCCCTGCTCGCCGCCACCCGCGACGGCAAGCGGCACGTCGTGGCCGTCCGCCCCCTCTACGGTGGCACCGACCACGTGCTCGCCACCGGCCTGCTCGGCACCGAGGTCACCTGGGCACGACCGGACGAGGTCGCCGCCGTCGTCCGCCCCGACACCGCCCTGGTGATCGTCGAGACCCCGGCCAACCCCACCCTCGACCTGGTCGACATCGCCGCCCTCGCCCGCGCCGCCGGCGACGTCCCGCTGCTCGTCGACAACACCGTCGCCACCCCGGTGCTCCAGCAGCCCGCCCGGCACGGTGCCGCGCTCGTCCTGCACAGCGCCACCAAGAGCATCGGCGGCCACGGCGACGTGCTCGCCGGCGTCGTCGCCTGCGACACCGGCTGGGCCGCCCGGCTGCGTCAGGTCCGCGCCGTCACCGGGGCGGTGCTGCACCCGCTCGGCGCGTACCTGTTGCACCGGGGCCTGCAGACGCTGCCGCTGCGGGTCCGCGCCCAGCAGGCCGGCGCCGAGAAGCTCGCCGCCTGGCTCGCCGGCCACCCGGCCGTCGTCCGGGTGCACCACCCGTCGGTGCACGACCCGGCCGGGCTGGTCGGCCGGCAGATGTCCGGCCCCGGCAGCCTGCTCGCCTTCGAGGTACGCGGCGGGTCCACCGCGGCGGCAACCGTCGCCGGAGCCTGCGAGCTGATCACCCACGCGGTGTCGCTCGGCGGCGTGGACACGCTGATCCAGCACCCGGCCTCGCTCACCCACCGGCCGGTCGAGGGGGACGCCAAGCCGTGCGGCGGGCTGCTGCGCATCTCCGTCGGGCTGGAGGATCCGGAGGACCTGCGGGCGGACCTGGAGCGGGCGCTGTCGGTGATCTGACCACTCGCCCTCCGGCCGCCGACGGGGTCAGGACTTCGGGCCGACGTGGCGGTCCAGCGCGGCGACCGCGTCACGGCGGGCGACCGAGAGCGAGTTGCGGCGGTTCATCCGCCAGGCGATGCCCAGCAGGTCGAGCGTCCACTGGCAGAGGCCCATGATGTCGGCCGACTCGTTGGTGAACATGTAGCGCGGGTAGACGTACTGCCTGCCGCGGACGGTGACCCGGTTGGCGAAGCGGCAGCCGTCGGAGTGGAAGAGGCCGCGCAGGAAGTCGCCGGGGTGCCGCTCGACGATCTCGCGTTGCCAGTCCGTGAGGACGATGGGGCGCTCGTGCTTCTTGCCGGGGCCGTGCTGCGGAAGTAGGCACGGCCAGTGCTTGCCGTAGCTCTGCACGTTCATGCAGCCTCCATGCGGGACGCGCTGCACCTTCTCGGCCAGAACCGCTCGCATCGCGTCATCGCACGCCTCGATCAAACCTGGCCAGCTGGTCGTGCAGGAGATCCGCAGCACCGGCACGCGGGCGGTGGTCACCAGATGCCCGTCTCCCAGGTACAGACCGAGCAGGTACGCGTAGGCTGCGGGATCCGACGGACGGTCGACATTGTCGCGGCACCGGAAGCAGCGCAGAGCCGTTCCTTGCATGACCGGGCTCGGCCTGTCCCTGCACCAGTGCCAGACGGTGCGGTAGCTGAGGCCGACACTGCGGGCGGCATCCGCGATGGTGGCGCCGGCCAGGTAGATCTGCCGTGCTCGGGCGCGTGTCTCAGGTGGGTGCACAGGGGCATCTTCGAACGCCCGTACGACAATTTCGGTGTCCCCGGTGGGATTCGAACCCACACTGTCGGAGGTTTGAGCTCCGTTTCTCTACCGGTTGGAATACGGGGACAGGGCGACCCGACGCTGTCGCGTCCAGCCATAGGTTACCCACTACGCTAGGGGCGGCGACACCCGGCACGGCGGGTGTCGGGGCACAGACTGGTGGGAGTGGCTCGTGGCCGAGACGCAGACGGATGCCGAGCGCAGGCGCGTACTGATCGCCGAGGACGAGGCGCTCATCCGACTGGACCTGGCCGAGATGCTGGTCGAGGAGGGGTACGAGGTCGTCGGCGAGGCCGGTGACGGCGAGACCGCCGTCCGGCTGGCCGAGGAGCTCAAGCCCGATCTGGTCATCCTCGACATCAAGATGCCGATCATGGACGGGCTGGCCGCCGCCGAGCGGATCGCCGGCGCCCGGATCGCCCCGGTGATCATCCTGACCGCGTTCAGCCAGCGTGACCTCGTCGAGCGGGCCCGGGCGGCCGGCGCGATGGCGTACCTGGTCAAGCCGTTCCAGAAGAGCGACCTGGTGCCGGCGGTGGAGATCGCCCTCTCCCGGTACTCGGAGATCGCCGCGCTGGAGGCGGAGGTCGCCGGCCTCACCGACCGGCTGGAGATCCGCAAGACCGTCGAGCGGGCCAAGGGCGCGCTGATGACCACGTACGGCATGACCGAGCCGCAGGCGTTCAAGTGGATCCAGCGCACCGCGATGGACCACCGGATGACCATGAAGGAGGTCGCCGAGCGGATCCTCGCCGAGACCGCCGGCGGCGAGGTCACCCAGCCGACCGCCTGACCCTCGGGACAGGCTCGGCAGCCAGCCGTCGACTCGCGTCGAGTCTTCGGCGTCGGCCCCACGTCGCGTACCCGCTGCACGCCGTGCAGATCCCGGCGGGCTCCCGCGACCCCCCGTCCGTGGCTAGCATCGACGCGTGTCCACCCGACGGGTCCTCGCGCTGCTCGGCCTCCTCGCCGTGCTGGTGGCCGCCGGCTGTGACCCGGCGCCCCGGCGGGAGGCCGACGAGGCGCCGCTGGATCCGGGGTGGCAGGCGCTCACCCTGCCCGCGCCGCCGGGTCCGCCCGGCCGCGCGCTGCTGCGCGACGCGACGGCCTGCGCGGGCCGGTGGTACGCGGTGGGCGGGCTCGCCGACGCCGCCGGCGGCACCCGTCCGGCCGCCTGGTCCAGTGTGGACGGTACGACCTGGACGGCGCTGCCGATCGCCGCGGATTCCTTCTACGGCCGGCAGAACGTGCTCTACTCGGCGGGCTGCCGGGACGGCGTGCTGGCCGCGATCGGCGCGAAGGTCGGTGGCGCGCACGGCTATCCGCGGGTGAGCACCTGGCGGCAGCGCGCCGACGGTGGGCTGGTCGAGGTGTCGGCGTCCTTCGAGACGTACGGCGGGCCGAAGGCGGTGAACGTGTCCCGCCTGGCGGGGGGTCCGGCGGGCTGGCTGATCGTCGGCAACCGGTCCAGCGGCGCGGCGGCCTGGGTGTCGCCGGACGCGGCGGACTTCGCGCTGGTGGAGGGCGTGCCGGAGTTGGCCGGCGACGGGCGCGGGGCGACCTGGGCGTTCGACGCGGTGGGCGTACCCGAGGGGTGGCTGGCGGTGGGCGGGGTGCTGCCGGCGGGCCGGATCGACCGGGACCCGGCGGTGTGGTCGTCGGTGGACGGGCGCTCCTGGCGGCGCAGCGTGCTGCCCGGCTCGGAGCGCTACGAGGAGTTGCAGCGGGTGGCGCTGGTCGACGGCGTGCCGGTGGCCGTCGGCCTGCGCGGCGACGGGTTCGGGGCGTGGCGGCGCGCGGGCGGCGACTGGGTCGCGGCGGGCGGTTTCGCCGGTGGCGCGGCGGCTGTCGGGTCCGGCTCCCGGGCCGCGGGGGTGCCGTCGGTGGACGGGCTGGTCGCGGCGGGGCGGCGCCTGGTGGTCGCGGTGTCGGACGGTGCGGTCCGCTCGGTGTGGACGTCGAGCGACCGGGGTGACTCCTGGCAACCGGTGGCGTTGCCGCTGCCGGTGGCCGCGGGGGCGCAGCGGGACGTGGCGGTGGTGGCGGTGGGGGAGCGGGTCTGGCTCTTCGCCGACGACGGCGAGCGGTCGGCGGCGTGGTCCGGATCGGTGTCCGGCGTGCCGCGGTGAGGGTGTATCGGGGGTTTAAGGACCGGTCAGGGATCGGCCTGTTACGGGGTCCGTATCGATCCCGTACGTCTTCGTAACGGTTTCGCAGACCCCGCGCCAAGCCCTTCCCCGGCCGTATGAGTGTCGGTACGCTCCGCCATCACGAGCCGTAACGCAGGGGCGTCCCTGCCGGGTGGGTGGTGGTGCGGGCTGTGCTGCCGACGCTCCCTCGGCGCAGTCGCCTTCTGCCTCTGGAGGAGGTCAGGAAGCCGTGAGGCGTAGCTATGTACGGGTGCTGGGGGCCGCCGCGATCGCCGCGGCGATGGTCGGTGCCGCGGGTTGCCAGGACTCGGGCGGTGGCGACAGCACCGCGTCCGGCGACTGCGGTGGCAAGATCGCTATCTTCGGCGCGTTCACCGGTGACAACGCCGGTCTGGTCCTGCCGTCGCTGAACGGCGCGAAGCTCGCCGTGAAGCAGTTCAACGAGAAGAACCCGGACTGCAAGGTCACCCTGCAGGAGTTCGACACCCAGGGTGACCCCGCGGTGGCGACTCCGTTCGCGAACCAGATCGCGGGGGACAACTCGTTCCTCGGTGTCATCGGCGGTCACTTCTCCGGTGAGTCCGACGCGACGATGCCGATCTACCAGGCCGCCGGCCTGGCGATGGTCAGCCCGTCGGCGACCCGGACCGACCTGACCCAGAAGGGCAACACCTCCTTCTTCCGGGTGGTCGGCAACGACGGCACCCAGGCGGGCGCCGTGGCGACCTACCTCAAGGCGCAGAACGCCGCGAAGGTCTTCCTCATCGACGACGGCAGCGCCTACGGCGCGGGCATCACCGCCGAGCTGGGCAAGAACCTCGGCGCGACGCTGGCCGGCACCGACAAGATCCAGGAGAAGCAGTCGCAGTTCGACGCGACCATCTCCAAGATCAAGGCGGCGCAGGCGGACTTCGTCTTCTACGGCGGTTACACCCGTGAGGCGGCGCCGCTGGTGAAGCAGATGCGTGCCGCGGGCGTCCAGGCGAAGTTCGTCGGCCCGGACGGTCTGTACGACCCGGCGTTCCCGCAGGGCGCCTCGGGCGGCGCCGAGGGCGCCATCATCACCTGCCCGTGCCTCCCGGCCGACAAGGCCGGCGGCACCTTCTCCGCCGACTACCAGAAGGAGTACGGCCAGGCGCCGGGCTCCTACGGCGCGGAGGGCTTCGACGGCGCCCAGATCTACCTGGACGCGTTCAAGGACGGCAAGAAGACCCGGGCCGACATCCTGGCCTACGTGAAGTCCTACGACAAGCAGGGCGTCTCGAAGTACATCAAGTTCGACGACAAGGGTGACGTCGACCCGTCGAAGGTCGTCATCTGGGCCTACCAGATCAAGGGCACGGAGATCACTGCCCTGCAGGAGCTCAAGCTCAGCTGACGACACGGCACTGGAGTGCGGCCGGGGTGTCGTCCCCGGCCGCACTCGATGCAAGGAGACCCGGTGAATTTCGACGAACTCTTCGGCCATCTCGGCCAGCACACCGTCGACGGGCTGTCCAAGGGGGCGATCTACGCCCTGATCGCCCTGGGCTACACCCTCGTCTACGGCGTCCTGCGTCTGATCAACTTCGCCCACTCCGAGGTCTTCATGGTCGGCACCTTCGCGGTGCTGGGCGTGTGGACCGCGCTCGGGGTGGAAAATAACCCGCCGATCGGCCAGGCCATCCTCTTCCTGGTCATCGGTCTGGTCGTCGCGGCGCTCGCCTCGGGCGGCACGGCCCTGGCGATCGAGCGGATCGCCTACCGCCCGCTGCGGCGCAAGAACGCCCCGCCGCTGATCTTCCTGATCACCGCGATCGGCCTCTCCCTGGTGCTGGTCGAGGTCTTCGGTCTGCTCCTGCCCGACGTGGCCGGTGGCGCGCTGCCCTCGATGTTCGGCCGGGCCCGGCAGATCGTCGGCATGCCGACGATCATCAAGCAGGAGACCCTGTTCGAGATCGGCGGCACGCAGATCACCAACATCCAGGTGATCGTCTTCGTCTCCGCCGTGATCATGATGGCGCTGCTGGACTGGTTCATCAACCGCACCCGGTACGGCCGGGGCGTGCGCGCGGTGGCCCAGAACCCGGAGACGGCCGCCCTGATGGGTGTCAACCAGGAGCGCGTGATCATGCTGATCTTCGTGCTCGGCGGCATCATGGCCGGCGCGGCCGCGCTGCTGTGGAGCATGCGGTTCGGCTTCACCCAGAACAGCATCGGCTTCGTGCTGGGCCTCAAGGCGTTCACGGCGGCCGTGCTCGGCGGTATCGGCAACCTGCGCGGCGCGTTGGTGGGTGGCCTGTTCCTCGGCATCGTCGAGGTCTACGGGGCCACGCTCTTCGCGTCCAACTGGGAGGACGTCATCGCCTTCGTGGTGCTGATCGTCGTGCTGATGTTCCGTCCCACCGGCCTGTTGGGTGAGTCGCTCGGGAGGGCCCGCGCATGATCGACAAGATCCGCACCGCAGACCAGCGCCGGGTCGGCCTGCTGAACTCGGTCGGCGACCGCTTCCGCGCGTTGCCGAAGTGGCAGCGGATCGCCGCGTTCCTCGCGTTCGTGGCGTTCCTCTACTACCTGCCGCTGCTCGGCATCCCGGGCCTCACCTGGCTGCGTACCGACTCGATCGCCGGAGGCAACAACTGGGCGGGCGTGCTCTTCGTCTGCGCCATCTACGTGCTGGTCGCGATCGGCCTGAACGTGGTGGTCGGCCTGGCCGGCCTGCTCGACCTCGGCTACATCGGCTTCTTCGCCATCGGGGCGTACAGTGTCGCGCTCTTCGGCTCGGTCAACTCACCGGTGGTGAAGTGGATCCAGCGGGAGTTCGACCTGCCGGAGACCTGGGCGGTGACCTGGGCGATCTGCCTGTTCATCGCGATCGTGCTGACGCTGATCTCCGGGGTGTTGCTGGGCTGGCCGACGCTGCGGCTGCGCGGTGACTACCTGGCCATCGTGACCCTCGGCTTCGGCGAGATCATCCGCATCGTGGCCCGCAACGCCAACGGTGTGACGAACGGGCCGCAGGGCATCTCGGCGATCCCCGGTCCGGAGGGTCCGCCGTCGGCGGAGAACCAGGTCTTCGGCCTGATCGACGCGAAGCCGTGGTACTGGCTGGCCATCTCCGCGGTGCTGCTGATGGTCTTCGCGGTGCGCCGGCTGGAGCACAGCCGGGTCGGCCGGGCCTGGCTGGCGGTCCGCGAGGACGAGGACGCCGCCGCGGTGATGGGGGTCTACCCGTTCAAGTTCAAGCTCTGGGCGTTCGCCATCGGCGCGGCCCTGGGCGGCCTGTCCGGGTTCCTGTTCGCCAGCCGCAACGCGTTCATCGACCCGACCCAGTTCAACGTCAACCTGTCCATCCTCTTCGTGGCGATGGTCGTGGTCGGCGGCTCGGGGAACATGGTCGGCGTCTCGCTCGGCGCGGTGCTGCTGGCCTACCTGCCCGAGCGGTTCCGGGAGATCGCCGACTACCGGTGGCTGGCCTTCGGCCTGGCCATGGTGCTGGTGATGATCCTGCGTCCGCAGGGCCTGATCCCCAGCCGGCGACGGACCCGCGAGTTGAAGGACCGCGCGGCGGAGGCAGAGGAGGCGCCCGCTCATGTCTGACCAGACCACCGGCACCGTGGCGCCGAAGATCCCGACCCAGCCGGGGCCCCGCCCCGTGCTGCTCGAGGTCGACGACGTGACTCTCCGCTTCGGCGGTGTGGTCGCCCTCGACAAGATCAATTTCCAGATCTACGAGGGTGAGATCCTGGGCTTGATCGGGCCGAACGGCGCGGGCAAGACCACCAGCTTCAACGTGATGACCGGGGTGTACAAACCGACCTCCGGGGCGGTCCGGTTCCGCGGCGAGCGGGTCACCGGCCGTAAGCCGCACCAGATCAGCAAGCTGGGCATCTCCCGCACCTTCCAGAACATCCGCCTGTTCCCGGAGATGACGGCGCTGGAGAACGTCATCGTCGGCACCGACTCCCGGCACAAGACCAGCGTGCCGGGGGCGCTGTTCCGGGTGCCCCGGCGCAAGCCGAAGCCGCACGAGCTGCCCCAGGTCACCGCCCCGTCCGGCCCCGTCCGGACGTGGCAGGAGATCCGGCGGACGTTCGCCAAGACGTTCGGCCTGTCCCGGCACATCCTGGAGGAGCGGGCGGCCGAGGCGAAGGCGATGGAGCTGCTGCGCTTCGTCGGCATCGCCGACCGGGCGAACGACGCGGCGCGCAACCTGCCGTACGGCTACCAGCGCCGCCTCGAGATCGCCCGGGCGCTGGCGACCGAGCCGAAGCTGATCTGCCTGGACGAGCCGGCCGCCGGCTTCAACCCGGCGGAGAAGGAGGAGCTGCTCGGCCTGATCCGCAGGATCCGCGACATGGGGCTGACCGTGCTGCTCATCGAGCACGACATGCGCCTGGTCATGGGCGTCACCGACCGGATCGTGGTGCTGGAGTTCGGGCGGAAGATCGCCGAGGGGGCCCCGGCCGACGTCAGCCGGGACCCGAAGGTGATCGCCGCGTACCTGGGGGAGTCCGCTGATGACGCTGCTTGAGTTGGACAACGTCACGGTGTCGTACGGCCGCATCGAGGCCCTGCACGGCATCAGCCTGACCGTCGACGAGGGCGAGGTGGTGGCCCTGATCGGCGCGAACGGCGCCGGCAAGACCACCACCATGCGGGCGATCTCCGGGATCCGGTCGCTCGCCGGTGGCCGGATCACCTTCAACGGCGAGGACATCAGCAAACTCCGGGCCGACCTGCGGGTGGTCCGGGGCCTGTGCCAGTCGCCCGAGGGCCGGCAGATCTTCCCCGGCATGACGGTGCTGGAGAACCTCGACATGGGGGCGTACACCCGGCGGGACTCCGCCGGCATCGCCGCCGACCTGGAGAAGGTGCTGGAGCTCTTCCCCCGGCTGCGCGAGCGGCGCAAGCAGCCCGGCGGCACGCTCTCCGGCGGTGAGCAGCAGATGCTGGCCGTCGGCCGGGCGCTGATGAGCCGGCCGAAGCTGCTGCTGCTGGACGAGCCGTCGATGGGCCTGGCACCGATGGTGATCCGGCAGATCTTCGACATCATCACGGAGATCAACCAGCAGGGCACCACGATCCTGCTGGTGGAGCAGAACGCCCAGCAGGCGCTCTCCCGCGCCCACCGGGGCTACGTGCTGGAGACCGGCCGGATCGTCAAGGAGGGGTCCGGGCAGGACCTGCTGCACGACCCGGCGGTCAAGGAGGCGTACCTCGGCGTGGCCTGAGGTCGTCGTACCGTCGCGGCCGTCCGCCCCCTGGTGGGGGTGGGCGGCCGCGCGGCGTTTCGCGCCGCGCGCGTCCGCCGCCGGTTTCGGCGGTGGCGCGCGGTGCCGCCGGCTCAGGGTTGTCGGCGGTACGGACTAGAGTCGCTGCCGTGACAGCTACGACGCCGCGCCTGCTTCTCGTCGACGGACACTCCCTGGCATACCGGGCCTTCTTCGCCCTGCCGGTGGAGAACTTCTCCACCACGACGGGTCAGCCGACCAACGCGGTCTACGGCTTCACCTCGATGCTGATCAACGTGCTGCGCGACGAGCAGCCGACCCACATCGTCGTCGCCTTCGACGTCTCCCGCCGCTCCTTCCGGACGGAGAGGTACGCGGAGTACAAGGCCGGCCGCAGCGAGACCCCGACCGACTTCAAGGGCCAGGTCAGCCTCGTCAAGGAGGTGCTGGCCGCGCTGCGGATCCCGGTGGTGGAGAAGGAGGGCTACGAGGCCGACGACGTCATCGCCACCCTCGCCTGCCAGGCCCGCGACCAGGGCATGAAGGTGCTGATCACCACCGGCGACCGGGACGCGTTCCAGCTCGTCGGCGACGACGTCACCGTGCTCTACCCGCGCAAGGGCGTCTCCGACCTGGCCCGGATGGACCCGGCCGCCGTCGAGGCGAAGTACGGCGTCGGCCCGCAGCGCTACCGCGACCTGGCCGCCCTGGTCGGGGAGACCAGCGACAACCTGCCCGGCATCCCCGGCGTCGGTCCGAAGACCGCCGCCAAGTGGATCAACACGTACGGCGGGGTAGACGGCGTGATCGCCCGGGCCGACGAGATCAAGGGCAAGGCCGGCGACAGCCTGCGGGAGCGGCTGGCCGACGTGATCCGCAACTACGAGATCAACTGCCTGGTCTCCGACCTGGACCTGCCCGTGCGCCCCGAGGACGCCCGCTGGCAGGGCTGGGACCGGGAGGCCGTGCACCAGGTCTTCGACACCCTCCAGTTCCGGATCCTGCGGGACCGGCTCTACCAGTACCTGGAGGCGGTCGAGCCGGAGGCCGAGGCCGGCTTCGACCTGGCCGGCGAGGTGCTCACCGAGCCCGGCGCGCTGGCCGGCTGGCTTCAGGCGCACGCCCCCACCGGCACCCCGGTCGGGGTGGCGGTCAAGCTCGACACCGGCCCCAACCGCCGGCACACCGCCTCGGTGACCGGCCTGGCGCTGGCCACCTCCGGCGGGGCGGCGGCCTGGTTCGACCCGGCCCGGCTGGAGCCGGCCGACGAGTCGGCCCTCGGGGCCTGGCTGGCCGACCCGGCGCGGCCCAAGGTGCTGCACGACAGCAAGCCGGCCGTGCTCGCCTTCGCCGCGCACGGCTGGACGCTCGACGGCATCGCCCGGGACACCCAGATCGCCGCCTACCTGGCCCGCCCCGACCAGCGCTCGTACGACCTGACCGACCTGGCGCTGCGCTACCTGCACCGGGAGCTGCGGGTCGACGCGCCGGAGACCGGGCAGCTCACCCTGGACGGGCTGGGCGACGAGGGCGTGGTCGAGCAGAACCTCATGCTCCAGGCCCGGGCCACCCTCGACCTGGCCGACGCGATCGACGCCGAGCTGTCCCGCGACGGCGAGCAGTCCGCCCGGCTGATGGCGGGGGTGGAGCTGCCGCTGATGCGGGTGCTCGCCGACATGGAGCGCATCGGCATCGCCGCCGACACGCAGTACCTGTCGGAGTTGGAGGCGCACTTCGCCGCAGAGGTCAAGGCCGCGGCGCAGGGCGCGTACTCGGCGGTCGGGCGGGAGTTCAACCTCGGTTCGCCCAAGCAGCTCCAGGAGATCCTCTTCGGCGACCTGGGCCTGCCCAAGACCAAGAAGATCAAGACGGGTTACACCACCGACGCCGACGCCCTGCAGTGGCTGTACGCGCAGAACCCGCACCCCGTGCTGGAGCACCTGCTGCGCCACCGGGACGTGGCCAAGCTGAAGTCGACGGTGGACGGGCTGCTGAAGTCCATCTCGGACGACGCCCGCATCCACACCACCTTCAACCAAACGGTGGCGGCCACCGGCCGGCTCTCCTCGACCGAGCCGAACCTGCAGAACATCCCCATCCGCACCGAGGAGGGGCGGCGCATCCGTCGCGCCTTCGTGGTGGGAGAGGGCTACGAGTGCCTGCTCACCGCCGACTACAGCCAGATCGAGATGCGGATCATGGCGCACCTGTCGTCGGACGACGCGCTGATCGAGGCGTTCAACTCCGGCGCGGACTTCCACGCCGCGACCGCCTCGTCGGTCTTCGGGGTGCCGGTCGGCGAGGTCACCGCCGACCAGCGGCGCAAGATCAAGGCGATGAACTACGGCCTGGCGTACGGCCTGAGCGCGTTCGGCCTCTCCCAGCAGCTCGGCATCAGCGCCGAGGAGGCGCGCGGGCTGATGGAGAACTACTTCGCCGGCTTCGGCGGGGTGCGCGACTACCTGCACGAGGTGGTGGCCCGGGCCCGCCAGGACGGCTACACCTCGACCATCCTCGGCCGCCGCCGGTACCTGCCGGACCTGGTCAGCGACAACCGCCAGCGCCGGGAGATGGCCGAGCGGATGGCGCTCAACGCCCCGATCCAGGGGTCGGCGGCCGACATCATCAAGGTCGCCATGCTGCACGTCGACACCGCGTTGCGCGACGCCGGGCTGCGCTCGCGGATGCTGTTGCAGGTGCACGACGAGCTGGTCTTCGAGGTCGCACCCGGGGAGCGGGAGACGCTGGAGGCGCTGGTGCGGCGCGAGATGGGTGGGGCGTACCCGCTGTCGGTGCCGCTGGAGGTGTCGGTCGGCGAGGGCCGGGACTGGAACAGCGCCGACCACTGACAATGGCGACGGCGGCCGGCCGCGCCCGTCCCGCCCCTGCCACGTCAGGTCACCGTCCCGTGCCGGCCCGCCTTCGGTTGGCTCGGCCCCGACGGTGGCAAGGTGGCGGGCCGACCGGGCGTGGGCGGGGCCGGTGGGTGCCGGCCCGGTGGACGACCCACCCGCGCCGGCGGGGCGCAGCGCCCGAGGGTGCTGCCCGTGACCCGGGCCAGTTCACCGATCCGCATCCGTCGCATCCTGCCGCCTCGCCTGGCCGTCCGTCGTGCCGCCGCTCAGCCGACCACCGCTCCACCGTCCACCGGCAGCAACACGCCGGTGACGAAGGCCGCCCGGGGATCGCAGAGCGCCAGGATGGCCCACGCTACGTCCTCCGGCCAGGCACGCTGGCCGACGGCCGTGCTCACGTTGACGATGCCCCCGGGTGGCGGTCAGCGCGGACAGCGCGGAGCCGGCCAGGCGGATCGGTGCGACCAGGTTCGTCGCGAGCTGCCGCGCGACCACGTCCGGGTCCACCTCCGCCAGCGGGCCGGCGCCGGCGATGCCGGCGTTGTTCACCAGGACGGCCAGACGGCCGTGCCGCCCGAGTGCGGCATCCACCACCCGATCCGGTGTGTCGGCGGCCGTGACGTCCGCGACCAGCGGAGTGATCCGAGGACGACCGGCGGCCGTCTCCGTCAGCGGCGCGGCCCGGCGGCCGACGGCGATGACGGACGCGTCGGCGGGCTGAGGGCGCGGGCGGTGGCGCGTCCGATGCCGGTGCCCGCGCCGGTGACGACCACGACCCTCTGCTCTGCGATCTCCATGCCGTCGATCGTCTGACCCTGCCGTCAGCGGCAGGGTCAAGCGGGAACGTCGGTGCTTCTACAGGCCGAGCAGGATCGGCAGCGCGTTGACTGCCCCGTGCACGACCAGCAGCGGCCACATCCTGCGGTACCGGGACCACAGGTAGCCGAGGAAGAGGCCGAGCACGCCCTGGTTGACCACCACGGCGGCGAGGTCGGTGCCGAGCCGGCCGGTGCCCTGGATGGTCACGTGCCAGACCGCCCAGACCAGGGACGCCAGCACGACGGCCGGCCACCGACCCAGCAGGGACTCCCACCGGGTCTGCAGCCACCGCCGGTAGAAGACCTCCTCCAGCAGGGCGTTCACGGCGAACGCCACCAGGATCGTGGCGATCAGCTCCGCTGGCGTGACGGTCCGCCCCCAGTCACTGGCCGGCACCGCCAGCGGGGTCGCGTAGCTGAGCACCAGCCACCCGGCCACCGGCAGCGCCGGACCCCACCGGTGCGCGGCGCCGGTCGCCGCCTGCCCGGGGTGCCAGCGCGGCGGTCGCCGGCGGGCGACCAGGAACACCACGGCCGGTACGCCGAGCAGCAGGGCGAGCTTGCCCACGGTGTACGCCGGCTCGCCGCCGAGCAGCGGCAGGACGGCGGCGAACGTGATCCCGGCCAGCAGCAGCGGCACCGCCTCGCGGTACGGCGCGACCGGGTCCGGCCATCGTGGGTCGGTACGCGGCGGGACCAACCGGATCAGCGCGATCCCGACCAGGGCCGGGATCCACCTGGTCCACATCGGCACGGTGTCCCCGTGGTCGGCGCTGTACCGGATGCCGCTGTTCCCGGTGGCGGCCAACCAGAGGGCGGCGGCGAGGACGACCCCCAGGCCCGTCACGAGGACGACCCGTCCGGCGCGGGGGTGACGGTTCGGTGCCGAGGCGTCTGTCGTCACCGCCGGCACGATAACAACACGCGGCGAACGCCGAGCGGGCTCAGTCCTTGAGCGGGTCGTGGCCCCAGTTCATCAGGGACCAGCGCCACTTGGTGTTCCGGACGTCGCCGGAGGGGCGCTGCGCCATGTGCCGGTGCACGTACCCGATGACCTTGCGCATGTGCTTGTAGTCGGCGGCGGTCAGCTCCGCGCGCTTGCGGCGCAACAGGTCGATGATCCTGCGGCCGGATTCGTGGCCGACCGACTCGCCGCCCTTGGTGCCCTTCTTCCGCCAGCCGACGTGCTTCGACTCGTCGGTCTCCAGCCACGTCCGCAGCTCGCCGGGCTTCATGTTCACCGCGTCGGTGAACTCCCGGTAGGTCTGCTCGGGATCGTCACTTCTGCTCATGACGCAGCGCCTCCGGTCGGTGGGCGACGTCCCGGCCCGAGTCGTCGTTGCGGATGCGGTACTGCGGGTCGTCCGGTGACGCGTTCACGGTGTGCCCGCGCACGTGCGTCCGCTCGGTGATCTTCTCCTTGACCACGCCGTACGCCCGGCCGCTGTGACTGGCCCAGGAGACGTGGTCGCCCGTGTGGAACTCCTTCTCGGCCATGACCGTCGCGTACCCGGCGCCGGTGGGCCGAAACGACCGTGCGGCGCTACGGGGTGATCTCGGCGACCGGGAGCTTGATCTCGAACGGCTCGCTCAGCTCGATCAGGTCGGCGCTGTCGGCGACCAGTTCGTACTGCCGCTCGCCGCCCGGCCCGATCCGGTCGCCCCGACGGTAGGCGTAGACGTGGACGGGATCCTGCTCCACGCGCCAGTAGTAGGGGATGCCGGCCGCGGCGTACTCGCCGGGTTTGGCGAACCGGTCCGTCCGTCGGGTGCCGGGACTGACGACCTCCGCGGCGAGGACGACGTCAGCGGGCACGAGGAGGGATCGGTCGGGAGCCACGTCCGCCCGACGGAGCAGGACGTCGGGCTGACGGCTGGTGTTGGTGTTGAGAGCCACGCCGACCGCCTGGGCGGCGCGGAGGTGCGTCGGCGCGTGGGCCCGCAGCCACATCCAGAGCAGGCTGGAGATGTCCTGGTGGCCCAGGGTGGGGGAGGGTGTCACCTGGATGATCCCGTCGACGAGCTCGACGCGGGGGGCGTCGTCCGGCAGGTGGAGCAGGTCCTCCAGCGTGTAGTCGGCACGCTGCTGCCGGATCGGGTCCGGACACCAGGGGCCAGATGGTGTCGCGATCGGCTCGGCGCTCACCGACCCGGCGGAACTCCGCCCCGGCTCGGACGGGTCGCACTGTTTGTCCGCCCGCGTCATTGCGTCGGTTTCTCGGTGACGAAGATGGCGGTGCCGGGGAAGAGCCGCCCGCGCAGCGGGCTCCACTGCCCCCAGATCCCCCCGTGCCCCGCCGGCCACTCCGGCTCCACCAGGTCGAGCAGGTGGAAGCCCGCCCCGACCAGCTCGCGGATCCGGTCGCCGAGGGTGCGGTGCTGCTCGACGTACGTGGCCACGCCGTGGGAGTCCTGCTCCACGTACGGGGAGCGGTCGAAGTACGAGTGGGTGGCGACGAGCCCGCCCTCACCCGGGTCGTCGAGGAAGATCCAGCGCATCGGGTGGGTCACCGAGAAGACCCAGCGCCCGCCGGGGCGCAGCACCCGGTGCACCTCGGCCATCAGGGCGGCGGAGTCGTCGACGAAGGGGATCGCGCCGAACGCGGTGCAGGCGATGTCGAAGGCGGCGTCGGCGAAGGGCAGCGCCAGCGCGTCGGCCTGCACCAGCGGCACGCGTACCCCGGTGGTCGCGGCGGCGTGCGCGGCGTGCCGCAACATCCCCGCGGAGAGGTCGAAGGCGACCGGCCGGGCCGCCTGGGAGGCCAGCCAGCGGGCGCAGGCGGCGGCGCCGCAGCCGACCTCCAGCACCCGGCGCCCGGCGACGTCGCCCAGCAGCCGGGCGTCGGCCTCGCGCAGCCCCTCCGGGCACCAGACGAAGTCCACGTCGCCGAGGAACGCGCCGTGCTCGGCCTGGTAGTCGTCGGCGTCGGTGTCCCACCAGCCGCGGTTGGCGCGGCGGGCCTCCGCGTCGCCGACCCGCCGTCGGGTCACCCGGTCGTCATCCACCCGTCCACGCTAGGCCCTGCCCCGGACACCTCGGACGGCGGCCGCGCCGGCGGTGCGCTACCTTGTCCCTCCCGGGGCGGATGTGACGCACGAGACAGTCGAGGCGCTTTACCGCCGATATCTCCGCTTTCGCAGCTGACGAGGTCGCGAGGACACGGGAGGCCTTGCACGCTGTGGTAATGCAGCGGGTAGGCTAGACGATGCGCTCGCGGATCGTGTGCCTCGGCAGGGAGCAGGTGCGCGGTCACCGGAGCCACTAATGATCTTCACTTGGCGATCGTTCGGTGTGCCCGGCGGCGGATCCGTTGGCGCGAAATGGTCACTGCGACACCACGCCTGCTGTGACAACCCATCCGACCGGAGCAACCGCCCACATGACGAGCAGCATCGAGGCCCCCTCGAGCGCCACCCGGGTCACCCACGACGATCTCGGCTCCGAGGAAGCTTTCCTCGCCGCGATCGACGAGACCATCAAGTACTTCAACGACGGCGACATTGTCGAAGGCACCGTCGTCAAGGTCGATCGGGACGAGGTCCTGCTCGACATCGGCTACAAGACCGAGGGTGTCATCCCCTCTCGGGAGTTGTCGATCAAGCACGACGTGGACCCTGCCGAGGTCGTCTCGGTCGGTGACCACATCGAGGCCCTGGTCCTCCAGAAGGAGGACAAGGAGGGTCGTCTGATCCTCTCCAAGAAGCGGGCGCAGTACGAGCGGGCCTGGGGCACGATCGAGAAGATCAAGGACGAGGACGGCGTCGTCCGCGGTTCGGTCATCGAGGTGGTCAAGGGTGGCCTCATCCTCGACATCGGGCTGCGCGGCTTCCTGCCCGCCTCCCTGGTCGAGATGCGGCGGGTGCGCGACCTGCAGCCGTACGTCGGCCGCGAGCTCGAGGCCAAGATCATCGAGCTGGACAAGAACCGCAACAACGTGGTCCTGTCCCGCCGGGCCTGGCTGGAGCAGACGCAGTCCGAGGTGCGCACCGAGTTCCTCAACAAGCTGCAGAAGGGGCAGGTCCGCAAGGGCGTCGTCTCCTCGATCGTCAACTTCGGCGCGTTCGTCGACCTGGGTGGCGTGGACGGCCTCGTGCACGTCTCCGAGCTGTCCTGGAAGCACATCGACCACCCGTCCGAGGTCGTCGAGGTCGGCCAGGAGGTCGAGGTCGAGGTCCTGGACGTCGACCTGGACCGCGAGCGGGTCTCGCTGTCGCTGAAGGCGACCCAGGAGGACCCGTGGCGTCAGTTCGCCCGCACCCACGCGATCCAGCAGATCGTGCCGGGTAAGGTCACCAAGCTGGTGCCGTTCGGCGCCTTCGTCCGGGTGGACGACGGCATCGAGGGCCTGGTCCACATCTCCGAGCTGGCCGAGCGCCACGTGGAGATCCCGGAGCAGGTCGTGCAGGTCGGCTCCGAGGTCATGGTCAAGGTCATCGACATCGACCTGGAGCGCCGCCGCATCTCGCTGTCGCTCAAGCAGGCCAACGAGGGCTTCGTCGAGGGCGAGGAGCACTTCGACCCGACCCTCTACGGCATGGCCGCGACGTACGACGCCGAGGGCAACTACATCTACCCGGAGGGCTTCGACCCGGAGACGGGCGAGTGGCTCGAGGGGTACGACAAGCAGCGCGAGACCTGGGAGAACCAGTACGCCGAGGCCCGTCAGCGCTGGGAGGCCCACACCAAGCAGGTGCAGACCTCCCGGGCCGCCGACGCCGAGGCCGCTGCGAACCCGGCTCCGGCCGTGTCCACCGGCGGCACCACCACCTCGACCAGCACGGCCCCGAGCCGGCAGGCCGAGGAGCCGGCCGGCACCCTGGCCACCGACGAGGCGCTCGCCGCCCTGCGGGAGAAGCTCGCCGGCGGCAAGTGAGCCGGTGACAACTCCGGTTCGGTGCGGCTGACGCCGCGCCGCGCCGGGAGCGGTCACTGACGACGACGGGCCCCGTCCCCGCGATCCGGTTCCACCGGACCGCCGGGGACGGGGCCCTCGTCCTGTCCCGGACCGCCGCCTGATCCACTCCACGTGCGGCGTGGTGTGGGGTTTCCCCCACCCAAAACACCAAACAAACAACAAAAACAAGAGGGGGGGAA
>NZ_JBNADX010000017.1:0-103061 GCF_049629545.1 Micromonospora citrea | reverse complement strand
ACGTGCGGCGTGTCGCGGTGTCCCGCAACCCGGACACCGCGACACGCCGCAAACCGCAGCGGCGGAGCCCGGCGGGCGTGGTTTGTGGTCGGCGCGGTGATCCGGTTGACTGGTCCGGTGCTGATGGTGGGTTTGACCGGTGGGATCGGGTCCGGCAAGAGCGCGGTGGCGGCCCGGCTGGCCGAGCGGGGCGCGGTGATCGTGGACTCCGACCGGATCGCCCGCGAGGTGGTCGCCCCGGGCACCGAGGGGCTGGCCGAGATCGTCGCCGCCTTCTCCGAGCGGGTGCTCGACGCCGAGGGCGCGCTCGACCGGGCGGCGCTGGGCGCCCTGGTCTTCGGTGACGAGACGGCCCGCCGCCGGCTGGAGGCGATCACCCACCCCCGGGTCCGGGCCCGCTCCGCCGAACTCGTCGCCGCCGCCCCGGCCGACGCGGTGGTCGTCAACGACGTGCCGTTGCTGGTGGAGGTGGGGCTCGCCCCGACGTTCCACCTGGTGGTGGTCGTGCAGACGGAGGTCGCCACCCGGGTGGAGCGGCTGGCCCGGCACCGGGGCATGTCCCGGGCGGAGGCCGAACGGCGGATCGCCGCGCAGGCCGACGACGCCCGCCGGCAGGCGGTGGCCGACGTGGTGCTGCACAACGACGGCACCCTGGACGAGCTGCACGCGGCGGTGGACGCCCTCTGGCGGGACCGCCTGCTGCCCTACGAGCGCAACGTGCGGCAGCGGCACGCGGTGCGCCCCGAGCGGGTGGTGCTCACCGAACCGGACCCCACCTGGCCCCAGCAGTACGCCCGGCTCGCCGCCCGGATCCGGCACGCGGCCGCCCCGGCGGACCCGCGCGTCGACCACATCGGCTCGACCGCCGTGCCGGGGCTCGCCGCCAAGGACGTGATCGACATCCAGCTCACCGTCGACTCGCTCGAGGAGGCGGACGGGCCGTTGGCCGAGCGCCTGGCCAGGGCCGGTTTCCCCCGGCTGCCCGGCGAGTGGTGGGACAACCCCCGTCCGGCCGGCGACGGGCGGTGGGAGAAGCGGCTGCACGGCAGCGCCGACCCGGCTCGTCCGGCGTACCTGCACCTGCGCGTGGCCGGCTCGCCCGGCTGGCGGTACGCCCTGCTGATGCGCGACCACCTGCGCGCCGACCCCGACCAGCGGGCCGCCTACCTGATGGTGAAGCGGGAGCTGGCGGCGGTCGCCCCGGACAACGGCGCCTACGCGACCGCGAAGGACCCCTGGTTCGACGAGGAGCACCTGCGGGCCGAGGAATGGGCCGACCGGACCGGTTGGCGTCCCTGACCGGACCCGGCCGTCACCGGCACTGACCGGTCAGCGGCGCACCCGGGGTCGACCGGACGGGCGGGACGCGGCGCCCGGCTTCCCGGCCGTCGCCTTCGCGGTGGCCGGCTTCGGTCGGGCCGGCCCGACGCCGGCCGGCACCGGGCCGGGGGCCAGGTCCAGCTGCGCCCATGCGCCGGCGCGGGTACGCAGCTCCAACCGGCGCGGCAGGCCCGTCCGGTCCAGCCAGTAGCGCAGCCGTAGCCCCTGGACGCGCAGCTCGACCACGTCCACCACCCGCCCGGCGACCCGGTCCGTCCGCAGCCGCACGGCGGCGCCGGGACGCAGCGGCGTGCCGCTCGCCCGGACGGCGGTGTCGACCAGCAGGTCGAGGTCGTCGCCGGGGCGTACGCCGCGGCGCCAGCCGGCATCCGGCGGCGGGGGCAGCGGCGGTCCGGTCGGGGCGGTGGCGCTGCCGGCCCCGGGTCCGACCGGCACCTCGGCCCGGGCGAATCCGGCCGGGTCGCGGCGCAGCAGGGTACGCCGGCCGAGGGTGTCCAGCTCGGCCACCGACAGGTACGCCGTCGCGCCGGACCAGCTCACCCAGCCGGAGCCGCGCAGGTTGGCGGCGGCGCCGAGCGGCGCGGTCACGGTGACGGCGGCGCCCGCCTCGGCGCGCAGCCGGGCGGGCACCCGGGCCAGCCGCTCGCCCTCCTCGTCGGTGAGCGCCCGGGGCAGTGCCGCTCGGCCGCCCAGCGCGTCGACCGGCCGCAGCGTGGGCCGGTCGAGGCGGGCCAGCTCGACGGTGACCGGGGCGCCGTCGGGCAGCCGTCCCTGCCACCGGTGCAGCCGGGAGTCGCGGTCGACCCACCAGCGCGGATCGCCGTCCCCGGCCGCGGGCGGGGCGGGCGTGCCGGTGGTGGGGGTGGCCGGGGCGGGCGCGGGCAGCGGGGCCTGGAGCACGTCGACCGGCTCGCCCCCGACGGTCTCCCGCCCCACCCAGCGCCCGCCGCCGCGGCGCAGCGGGTCGGCGGGGTCGGCCTGCCGGGCGCCGAGGCTGAACAGCAGGTCGAGCGTGCCGGCCAGCCCTCGTCCGGCGGGCAGGTCGCGCAGCCGCCAGCGGTCGGCGGGCGGGTCCAGGGGTGGGGGCGTCGACGCCGGTCCCGCCGTCGGGTCGGGCCGGACCACGACGAGCGAGGGGGTCGCCTGGAGCAGCCCGCGGTCGGTCCCGGCGCCCGGCCCGCCCACGTGCAGGTAGGCCAGCGGGCGGGCCCAGTCGATCCAGCCGACGAGGTCGGTGCGGGCCCGGCCGGCGCCGACGACGAGGCGTACCCCGGCCCGGACGTCGCGGTAGTTGGTGACCCGGGTCGCGGCCAGCCGCTCGGACTCGCTCCCGGTCAACGCCCTGGCCGGGCCCGCCGGGGCGGGAGCCCAGTTCAGCAACCCGGCCACCAGCGCCGCGGCGGAGGCGGTGGCGACCACTGCCAGGGCGAGCAGGGTGGTGCGCCGGCGCCCCGGCTCGTCGCCGGGAGGTTCACCGGCGGAGACGTCCGGGGGGATCGGGGCGGCGCGCAGGCCCGGGTCGCGACGCCGCCGGCCGCGCCCACGGCGACGTGGGTCGGGGGAGGTTTCCACGAGGGATGAACGCCCGGCGGGGGGAGAGGGTGACGACGCAGGGGCGCTCGCGGCGGCCGGTCTGCGCCGTGGGCGCGACCACGCTCGGGTGCGCACGCCGGTGATGTCCGGGTGCTGCGACCCCGCGTGCCGGGGGTGGGAGCCCGATGAGGGGCCCGGCCACCGGCCCGGTCGGCCGCCGCGAGCGGCCTACGGCATCCAGGCTAGCGCGGGTGGGATGTGCCACACAACGCGAATATCGAAGCCGATCACGGACCCACCGTAGTGGCCGCGGAGTGTCGGACCCCGGGCGTACCGTGGAGGTCATGGCGCTCGACATTCCCCGGCTGGACGGCCGCTTCCAGGTCGTCAGCGAGTTCCAGCCCGCCGGTGACCAGCCGGCCGCGATCGACGAGCTGGAGCGCCGGGTGCGGCGCGGCGACCGCGACACGGTGCTGCTCGGCGCGACCGGCACCGGCAAGAGCGCCACCACGGCGTGGCTGGTCGAGCGGTTGCAGCGGCCGACCCTGGTGCTCGCCCCCAACAAGACGCTCTGCGCCCAGCTGGCCAAGGAGTTCAGCGAGCTGCTGCCGCACAACGCGGTGGAGTACTTCGTCTCGTACTACGACTACTACCAGCCCGAGGCGTACATCCCGCAGACCGACACCTACATCGAGAAGGACTCCTCGATCAACGAGGAGGTCGAGCGGCTGCGGCACTCGGCCACCATGTCGCTGCTCACCCGCCGCGACGTGATCGTGGTGGCCACGGTCTCCGCGATCTACGGCCTGGGCACCCCGGAGGAGTACCTCGACCGCGCGGTGCGGGTCGCCGTCGGGCAGGAGCTCGACCGCGACCAGCTGCTGCGCCGGCTGGTCGACATCCAGTACACCCGCAACGACATGGCCTTCCAGCGGGGGACGTTCCGGGTCCGCGGCGACACGCTGGAGATCATCCCGGCGTACGAGGAGCTGGCCGTCCGGATCGAGCTCTTCGGTGACGAGGTGGAGAAGCTCTACTACCTCAACCCGCTCACCGGCGACGTGGTCAAGGAGGTCGACGGGCTGGTGATCTTCCCGGCCACCCACTACGCGGCCGGCCCGGAGCGGATGGAGCGGGCGATCCGCGACATCGAGACCGAGCTGGGCGAGCGGCTGGCCGAGCTGGAGCGGCAGGGCAAGCTGCTGGAGGCGCAGCGGCTGCGGATGCGCACCACCTACGACATCGAGATGATGCGGCAGGTCGGCTTCTGCTCCGGCATCGAGAACTACTCGATGCACATGGACGGCCGGCTGCCCGGCAGCCCCCCGCACTGTCTGCTCGACTACTTCCCCGACGACTTCCTCACCGTGGTCGACGAGTCGCACGTCACCATCCCGCAGATCGGCGGCATGTACGAGGGCGACGCGTCGCGCAAGCGGATGCTCATCGACCACGGCTTCCGGCTGCCCAGCGCCGCCGACAACCGCCCGCTGCGCTTCGACGAGTTCCTGGAGCGGGTGGGCCAGATGGTCTATCTCTCCGCCACCCCCGGCCCGTGGGAGCTGGAGCGGGCCCAGGGTGAGTTCGTCGAGCAGGTGATCCGGCCGACCGGCCTGATCGACCCGGAGGTGGTGGTCAAGCCCACCAAGGGCCAGATCGACGACCTGATGCACGAGATCAAGCTGCGCACCGAGCGGGACGAGCGGGTGCTGGTCACCACGCTGACCAAGAAGATGGCCGAGGACCTTTCGGACTACCTGCTGGAGAACGGCATCCGGGTGCGCTATCTGCACTCCGAGGTCGACACCCTGCGCCGGGTCGAGCTGCTGCGCGAGCTGCGCAAGGGCGACTACGACGTGCTGGTCGGCATCAACCTGCTCCGCGAGGGCCTGGACCTGCCCGAGGTCTCCCTGGTCGCGATCCTCGACGCCGACAAGGAGGGCTTCCTGCGCAGCGGCCGGTCGTTGATCCAGACCATCGGCCGGGCCGCCCGGAACGTCTCCGGGCAGGTCCACATGTACGCCGACAAGATCACCCCGTCGATGGCGGCCGCGATCGACGAGACCAACCGCCGGCGGGCCAAGCAGATCGCGCACAACGAGGCGCACGGCATCAGCCCCGAGCCGCTCCGTAAGAAGATCCACGACATCCTCGACGACATCTACCGCGAGGCGGAGGACACCGAGAACTCGCGGGTCGGCGGCGCGGTGCGGCAGCTCTCCCGGGGCAAGGCGCCGGTCAAGGAGACCCGCAGCCGCAGCCGGGCCGCCGCCGGCCCGTCGCGGGAGGGGATGGCGCGCGCCGACCTGGCGCAGCTCATCCAGGAGCTCAACGACCAGATGCTGGCCGCCGCCCGGGAGTTGCAGTTCGAGCTCGCCGCCCGGATCCGCGACGAGGTCGCCGAGCTGAAGAAGGAACTGCGCGGCATGGACGCCGCAGGCGTGAAGTGACGGACGGGGGCGGGGCCGGGCCGGGGATGGTCGTGGGCCGTCCCGACGTCCGGCTGCGCGGCTTCGTCGACCGGTACGTCGGCTATCGGGAGGCGACCGCGCTGCCCCTGGTACGCCGGGAGGCCGCCGGCGCCTTCGTGGTGCTGATCCTCGGCTGGGGCGCGCCCCTGGACGTGGTCGATCCGCGGTGCGCCGAGCGCGGCGCGTACGGGGTGGACTCGTTCGTGGCCGGCACGTTCGACGGCTGGTGCACCACCCGCACCGTGGGGGTGGGTACGGGCGTGGAACTGCTGCTCGCCCCGCTGGCCGCTCGCCGGATCCTCGGCGTGCCCCTGGTCGAGTTGGCGAACCGCGCGGTGGCGGTGGACCGGCTCGCCGACGGCTGGCTCGACCGGCTGCGCCGCCGGTTGGCCGAGACGCCGCAGTGGCCCGGGCGGTTCCGGTTGCTCGACGCCGCGCTGGCCGCCCGGCTGGCCGCCACCGAACCGGTCGACCCCCGGTTGGCGTGGGCCTGGGGCCGGTTGGCCGGCAGCGCCGGGCGGGTGGGCGTCGGCTCGCTCGCCGCCGAGCTCGGTTGGAGCCGTCGCCATCTGGCCACCGTGTTCCGGCGCGAGGTCGGGCTCCCCCCGAAGACGACGGCACGACTGCTGCGCTTCGCCCGGGCCCACGCGGCGCTCACCGGTGGGCGGTCGCCGGGTGCGCCGCCGCCCGGCGGCGCCGAGGTGGCCGCCCACTACGGCTACTACGACCAGTCGCACCTGATCCGGGAGTTCCACGAGTTCGCCGGCGCGACCCCGCTGCGCCTGGCCAGGTCACATCCGTCCAATCCCGGCTGACCGTCGGGGCGGCACAGTGGGCGCATGCGAACCCTTTACCCGGTCTTCAGCTATCCCGACGCCCGCGCCGCGATGGACTGGCTCTGTGCCGCCTTCGGCTTTCAGGTGCACGCGGTGCACGACGCCCCGGACGGCGCGGTGGCGCACGCCGAACTCGTCCTCGGCACCGGAATGATCATGCTCGGTGAGCGGGCCGGTCACCGGCCACGCCCCGCCGACGACGACTGGTCGGTCTACGTGGCGCTCGACGACGTCGACGCGCACTGCGCGCGCGCCCGGGCGGCGGGCGCGGAGATCGTACGGGAGCCGTTCGACACCGACTACGGCTCGCGCGACTACGCCGCCCGGGACCTCGCCGGCAACGTCTGGTCGTTCGGCACGTACCGGCCCTGACCCCGGCCCGCGCAGCGGTGCCGGGCGCCGGTCGCGGCGAGTCGGTCCGGCGCCGCCGTCGGCCCGCGGGCCCGGTGCCGACGAGCCGGCGGCGGGCGCGGCGGGCCCGGTGCCGCAGCTCCGGACACGATGGACGGTCGCTATCCGCAAGCGAGCTATTGCAGTGTGTGACGGTCCTGCGTACCCTCCGTCGTGGGGAGGCGGGGATGCCGTTGTCATCGAGTCCGGTCATTCGACGCGCGCGACTCGGCGCCGAGTTGCGCCAGTTGCGCAGGCTGAGGTCGCTCACCCTGGAGCAGGTCTGCGGCCTGCTGGGGTGGGCCTCGACCTCCAAGCTGTCCCGCATCGAGTTGGGGCAGAGCCGGCCCGACCTCGCCGACGTGCTCGACCTGCTGGACGTCTACCAGGTGCCGCCGCCGCAACGGGACGCGCTGATCGTCATCGCCCGGGACGCGGCGACCAGTCGCGGCTGGTGGCGGACGCTCGGCGAGATGCACGAGCGGCAGCGCACGTACGCCGAACTGGAGGCGGGCGCGGCGGTCATCGTGGAGTACCAGCCGGCCGTCGTGCCCGGCCTGCTCCAGTCGCCCGGGTACGCCCGCCAGCGCATCGCCGCCGGCCGGCTGCTGCACCCCGAGGTCGACGTCGAGGCCGACGTGCGGGCCCGACTCATGCGCCAGGACGTGCTGCGCCGCGCCGACCCGCCCCGCTACACCGCACTGCTCGACGAGCGGGTCTGCGACCAGGGCGGCCTGTCGCCCGAACTGTGGCGGGAGCAGGTGGCGCACCTGGTCGCCCTGGCCGACCTGCCGCACGTGACGGTTCGCGTGGTGCCCCGTGCCGCCGCGCCCCGCGCCGGGCTGCATCCGTTGACCGGCTACTCCAGCTACGCGTTCCCCGACCCGGCCGATCCGCGTACGGTCATGCTGGAGACGCTCACCGCCGACGTGCGGCTGGTCTCCGACGCCGACGTCGCCCGCTACGAGCGGATGAGCGACTGGCTGGCGTCGGTCGCCCTCGGCGGTGACGAGACGCTGGCGTTGCTGCGCGACCGGGCGGCCGTGGCGGCCAACGGCCATCACCCGCCGGATCCGGCCGCCGCCACGCCACCGGAGGCCTGAGCCGGGGGTCGTCCGCGATCGGGTCCGGAGCGGCGCCGCCCGCCCGCCGACCGGCGTTGGTCGGCTCACCGGTACCGGTGGAAGCCGCCCTCCGAGTCGATCACCTGGCCGGTGATCCAGCCGGCCTCGGGCGAGCAGAGGAAGCGGACCAGCCGGGCGGCGTCCTCCGGGGTGCCCCAGCGGCCCCCGGGGAAGAGGCTCGCCACGGCGGCGTGCGCGTCCGGCGGGGCGTACCCGGTGTCGGTCGGTCCCGGGTTGACGCAGTTGACGGTGATGCCGCGCGGCATCAGCAGTGGGGCGAGCTGGACGGTGAGGTTCTCCACGCCCGCCTTGCTGGCCGCGTAGGCCAGTTCGCTCGGCATCGGGCCGAGCCGCTGGCCGCTGGAGAAGAGCACCAGCCGGCCGTCCGCCCCGGCGAAGGTCGCGGCGAACGCCTCGGCGAGCAGCAGCGTGGCCCGGACGTTGACCAGTAGGTGCCGGTCGATCTCACCGGCGTCGAGTGTGCCGAGCGGCGTGTGGGTGGAGTACGCGTGCACGGCCGTCACCACGTCGAGCCGGCCGTGCCGGCGGATCGCCTCGGCGACCAGCGCGGCGGGAGCGGTCGGGTCGAGCAGGTCGGTGGGAACGTGATCCGCCGCGCCGCCGAGTTCGGCGAGGAGCTCGGGCACGCCGTCGGGGTCGCCGCCGTAGGGCTGGGCGTCGTCGTAGGCCGGCAGGCCGGTCAGCAGCAGCCGGTACCCGTCGGCGGCGAGCGCCCGGGCGACTGCGGCGCCGATGCCGATCCGCCTGCTCACCCCGGTCACCAGCGCCACGCGATCAGTCATGATCGTCAGTCAACCCAACCGCCCCGATCGCCGCAACGGGAATGTCACGCGGTCACCGGACCCGGCGCCCCCGAACGCGTCGGGGCCGGTGTGCCGCGCGTGTGCCGCACGGTAACCCGGGGGTCCGACAAAGACGGGTGTGGATCGAGTCCGGCTCAGGCGGGGACGTCGACGAAGTGCTCGACGTGGGGCGGGCCGGCGAAGTGCGGACCGATCAGCGCGCGCCACTTCCCGAACGCCTCGGTGGCCCGGAAGTTCTCCTCGTGCGCCTGCACCGAGTCCCACTCGACCAGCAGCACGAAGCGGGTCGGGGTCTCGATGCCCCGGGTCATCCGGACCGATCGGCAGCCCTCGGCCGCCGTGATGACGGCGTGCGCCTGCGCGTACGCGGCGGCGAATTCGTCCTCGTGTCCGGGCAGTACGTCGATGAGCGCGACCTCAAGCACCATGCCCGAAGCCTCGCACGCCGCGCGACGGGACCGACGGGGTGGGGTCTTCTCCGCCGGGCGGCGCGGCCCTAGGGTGATCGCTCGGGGTCGGGGGAGGGGCAGATCATGCTGGACTGGTTGACCGCGGTCGCGTTCACCGTCGGAGGTGTCGGGACGACCTGGGCGGAGGCGCTCGGCTTCGCCACCGGGGTGCTCAACGTCTGGCTGATCACCCGGCAGCACATCGTGAACTGGCCGGTCGGCATCGCCAACGTGCTGCTGCTGATGGTGCTCTTCTGGACCGCCGGCCTGTACGCCGACGCCGGCCTCCAGGTGGTCTACGTGCTGCTCGGCCTCTACGGCTGGTACCACTGGCTCTTCGGCGGTGAGCGGCGCGGCCGGCTCACGGTCAGCCGGACGACCGGGCGGGAGTGGGCCGGGCTGGCGGTCGTCGGTGTGCTGCTCACCGGCGGGCTCTGGGCCCTGCTGGACCGGGCCACCGACTCGACGGTGCCGCTGGCCGACGCGGTCACCACCGCGCTGTCGCTGCTGGCCACCTACGGACAGACCCGCAAGCTGGTGGAGAGCTGGTGGCTGTGGATCGTGGCCGATCTGATCTACATCCCGCTCTACGGGTACAAGGGGCTCTGGCTCACCGGCGCGTTGTACCTGATCTTCCTGGCGCTCTGCGTGCTCGGTCTGCGGGCCTGGCGGGCCGATCTGCGCCGTGCCGGCACCCCGAGCGTGGTGCCGCCGGGTCCGGCCCCGGTGACCGCGTGAGCGCTTTGTCCGCCGGTCCGGCCCGGCCGGAGTTCCGACACGGCATGGTGGTCGGCAAGTTCTACCCGCCGCATGCCGGGCACCACGCGCTGATCGAGGCCGCCGCGGCCCGCTGCGCGGCGGTCACCGTGGTGGTCGCCCCGTCGCGCCGGGAGTCGATCCCGCTCGCGCTGCGGCTGGACTGGCTGCGCGAGGCGCACGCGCACACCCCCTGGGTCCGGTTCGTCGGCCGCTACGACGACCACCCGGTCGACTACGCCGACCCGGCGGCCTGGGACGCGCACTGCGCGGTCTTCCGGTCCGCGCTGGGCGGACGTGCGGTGGACGCGGTGTTCTCCTCCGAGGCGTACGGCGGGGAACTGGCCCGGCGGTTCGACGCCACGGCGGTCTGCGTGGACCCGGACCGGCGCGTCGTGCCGGTCTCCGGCACGGCGGTGCGGGCGGACCCGGCAGGGCACTGGGCGGCACTGAGCCCGCCGGTGCGGGCCTGGTTCGTCCGGCGGGTGGTGGTGGTCGGGGCGGAGTCCACCGGCACCACCACGATGGCCGCCGCCCTCGCCGCTCACTACGGCACGGCCTGGGTGCCGGAGTACGGCCGGGAGTTGACCGCGCGCAAGCTGGCCCGGCTGCGGGTCCGTCGGCCGGCGGCGACGGTCTTCGACGTCACCTGGGACGCCGCCGACTTCGTCGAGGTGGTCCGCGCCCAGCAGGCGGCGGAGGACGCCGCGGCGCGGTCGAGCGGCCCGCTGCTGGTCTGCGACACCGACGCCCGGGCGACCGCGGTCTGGGAGGAGCGCTACCTGGGCTCGGCGTCGGAGCGGGTCCGGGCGGCGGCCCGACGGCCGGCGTTGTATCTGCTCACCGACCACGCCGGGGTGCCGTTCGACGACGACGGGCTGCGTGACGGCGCGCACCTGCGGGCCTGGATGACCGAGCGGTTCCGGGCCGAGCTGGCCGGGTGCGGGGTGCCGGTGATCGAACTCACCGGGCCGCCTCCGGTGCGGCTGGCCCGGGCGGTGGCGGCCTGCGACGCGTTGCTGGCCGCCGGTTGGTCCCTCGCGGACCCCTTGACGGCACCGGGCTGAGCCGCACGTCCGCTGCCCGGCGGAGGGGTGGAGACCTCGACACCTAGCCTCCTAGGAAGCCGTAGGGGCGGTGACGGCGTCCGCTGTCGGAACGTGATGCTGCCGGCAATCAGGGATCCTGGAGATGCGCTGTTCGGTCGGGATGGTGAACAATGGCGGCCGAGGAGGGGAGTATTCCCTCGCGACGGAGTCGTCAGCACGGTCGACCGCCAACCCCCGGCACCCGACCCGGCTCCGTCGGTCGACGTCCCGCTCGCGGGCCGTCGGCGGAAGAGACCTCCGACAGTCACCAGAGTCCGCGTCGCCACCCGCGCCGCCCTGACCCGGGCGTACGGTGTGCCCGACGCCGCGTGTCTGCCGGAGGAATGGATTGAACGTGTCCGGAATGGTGTGGGCGGGAACGCTCGTCGCGATGACGGCGATGCTCCTCGTCGACCTCTTCATCGTCGGTCGCCGCCCGCACGAGCCCAGCATCCGTGAGTCGAGCATCTGGGTCGGCTTCTACGTGGGCCTGGCCCTGCTCTTCGGCGCGGGTCTCTGGCTCACCTCCGGCGCGAGCGTGGCCGGACAGTTCTACACCGGCTGGCTCACCGAGTACAGCCTCTCGGTGGACAACCTCTTCGTCTTCGTCATCATCATGGCCCGGTTCGGGGTGCCCCGGCAGTACCAGCAGAAGGTGCTGCTCATCGGCATCGTGCTGGCCCTGGTCATGCGCGGTGGCTTCATCGCGGCCGGCGCGGCGCTGATCTCCCAGTTCTCCTGGGTCTTCTACATCTTCGGCGCGTTCCTGATCTACACGGCGGTCAACCTGGCCCGCCAGGGCGAGCCGGACGAGGACGAGTTCAGCGAGAACGTGCTGATCCGGTGGAGCCGCAAGGCGCTGCCGATCTCCAAGGACTACGACGGCGCGAAGCTGACCACGTACCAGGCCGGCAAGCGGCTGTTCACCCCGATGCTGATCGTGATGATCGCCATCGGCACCACCGACCTGATCTTCGCGCTGGACTCCATCCCCGCGATCTTCGGCATCACCCAGGAGCCGTACCTGGTCTTCACCGCGAACGTGTTCGCGCTGATGGGATTGCGTCAGCTCTACTTCCTGCTCGGCGGCCTGCTGGACCGGCTGATCTACCTCAGCTACGGCCTGGCGGTGGTGCTCGGCTTCATCGGCGTCAAGCTGGTGCTGGAGGCGCTGGCCGACAACCAGTTGCCGTTCATCAACGGTGGCGAGCACGTCGGCTGGGCCCCGCACATCCCGATCTGGCTCTCGCTGACGGTCATCCTCGGCACCCTCGCCGCGGCCACCGTCGCCAGCCTGGTCAAGTCCTCCCGGGACCGTCGCCGCGAACTGGCCGACGCCCGCCGCTGACCCGGGCACCTGACGTAGGGGCGCCCTCCACCCGGAGGGCGCCCCTACGCGTACGGGTCAGACCCGCCGGACGGCCACCAGGGTGGCCACCCGCTCGGGTGGCAGCGCCTCCTCCAGGACCCGGCGCTGCCGGTAGCAGGCGTGCAGCATCCGCCGTTCGTCGGTCGTGGGTTCGGCGGTGACGATGCCGACGTGGTGGATGTGCCGGCCGGGACGGGCGAAGAAGTAGAGGTCGCCAGGGCGTTCCTCGCCGAGCGGCACCTCGGTGGTCGCGCCGGCCTGGTCGTCGGCGTCCCGGGGCAGGGTCACCCCGAACCGGCGCCAGGCCAGGTGCACCAGTCCCGAGCAGTCGATGCCGTGGCCGGAGAGCCCGCCCCAGACGTAGACCACGTCGCGCAGCCGCTCGGCCAGGGCCAGCACCTCGGTCGGCTTCGGGTGCCCGGTGGGCAGGGCGACCACGTCCGCCTCCGGCGCCCAGAGCGGGCCGGGACGTCCGGGGACGCACACCGGCTGCCAGCCGTCGGCGGGCGTGCCGGCCGGATCGATCCGGGTGCCCAGCACGACTCCGGACAGCGCCGCGGGGCCGCCCGGCGCGGTGTGCAGCGTGGTGACGGCCGCGTCGACGACCAGCGGGGCGCCGGCCGGGGGCGCCGGGTCGGCGGGGGCGAGCTGCGCGGTGGGCAGCCAGCCGGGGTAGCCGTGTGGATCGAGCTTCGCGGACGGCTGGCCGAGGGCGACGACGTGCGCCCAGCCGTCCGGGCGCAGCGCGGTGACGAGCACCCGTTCACCGAGCAGGAGCTGGGTGAGCACGCAGTCGCCGACCCGCTGGTCGGCGTCCATCCCGGCGATCCAGGCGGGGATGTCGGTGTGCGGGGCGAGGGCGGGGCGGTCGGCGGGCCGTACCGCGCCGGGGTCGGCCCAGAGCGTGGCGACGGAGACCCGGACGACGGCCTCGCGGCCCGGTTGCAGCTTCACGTCGACCTCCGGTTGCGGGCGCCTACCCGACCCTATGAAGAAAACCAACGATCATCAACCGTGCTGTTGCACTTTTACTTCAGTCACCGAGGAGATGCCGAGCCCCGGGGCGTCGGGCAGTACGACGCCCGCGCCGTCGTACCGGATGCCGCCGCGCACCGGCGACCAGGCCAGCCACCAGGCGGCGTCGAGATCGGACACGGCGCTGGTGCGGTACGCGGCGACCAGGCTCGCGGCGGCGCCGACGCCGACCGCGCTCTCCATCATCGAGCCGACGACCGTGCCCATGCCGTGCGCGCGGGCGAGGTCCAGCAGCGTGCGGGCGGGCTGCAGGCCGCCGCACTTGGCCAGCTTCACGTTCACCATGTCGGCCGCCCGCCGGCGGATCACCTCGACCAGGTCGCGAACCCCGAAGACCGACTCGTCGGCCAGGATCGGCACGGTCACCCGGTCGCTGACCCAGGCCAGCCCGTCCAGGTCCCATTGGGGCACCGGCTGCTCGACCAGTTCGACGTCGAGCCCGGCGTCCTCGATGCCGCGGATCACCCGGACCGCCTCGCGGGGCGTCCAGCCCTGGTTGGCGTCCAGCCGCACGCGCACCCCCGGACCGACGGCCGCCCGCACCGCGCGGACCCGGTCCAGGTCGCCCGCGGCGTCCGTGCCCACCTTGAGCTTGAGCACGTCGAAGCCCTCGGCCCGGCGCTGCCGGGCCGAAGCCGCCAACTCCACCGCGTCGCCGGCGGCCAGCGTGACGTCCGTCGGGACGCGCAGCGCCGTGCCGCCGAGCAGCCGCACCAGGGGTACGCCGAGTCGCCGCGCCGCCAGGTCGTGCAGCGCGACGTCCAGCGCCGCCTTCGCCGACTCGTTGCCGGCGACCGCCGCCTGCACCTCGGCGCAGCGGGCCACCAGGTCGTCGGCGTCCCGGCCGACGACCGCGGGGCCCAGCACGTCGCGCACGCACGTCTCGGCGCCGGTCACCGACGCGCCGGTGACCTGCCAGACCTGCGGCGCCTCCCCGAAACCGGAGCGCCCGTCCTCGTCGAACACCTCCACCACCAGCGTGTCCACCGTGGTGGTGCGCCGCAGCGCGGTGACGAACGGCGTGTGTAAGGGGGCGGAAAGCCGGTGGGTGCGTACCGCGGCGATCGTCATGTGCGGCACCCTATACGCAGCCGGACAGGGGGAGGGGTACCGAAGATGGACGGGCGGGACTGGGAACTGGTGGGTGCGCCGAACGCGCGTGACCTGGGTGGGATGAGCACCGCCGACGGCCGCCGGGTACGCGCCGGCCGGCTGCTGCGCACCCCGGCGCTGGGCCGGCTGACCGATGAGGACCTGCCGGTGCTGGGCAAGCTGGCGCCGGCCTGCGTGGTGGACCTGCGGGACGCCTCCGAGATGTCGGTCGCCCCGGCGGACCGGCTGGTGGGGGAGCCGCGAGTGGTGCACCTGCCCGTGCACGACCCGGCGCACCCGGTCTTCACGTACGTCTCTGCGGTGCTGCTCGGCCACGACCTGGAGGCGTACGACGAGCTGGCAGAGGAGGGCACGCCGGCGGCGATGGCGGCGATCTACCGCTGGTTCGTCACCGGGGAGTCGGCCCGGGCCGGGTTCGGTACGGCGGTGCGGCTGGCCGCCGAGGCGCGCAACCTGCCGCTGCTGTTCCACTGCTCGGCCGGCAAGGACCGCACCGGCTGGCTGGCGGTGGTGCTGCTGACCGCGCTGGGGGTGGACGACGCGGAGATCCGGGCCGACTACCTGCGCAACAACGAACTGAGCCTCAGCCTGCGCGAGGTGCTGCTGGAGGCGATGGCGCGACGGCATCCGGCGCTGGACCCGCAGACCGTGCGGCCGGTGCTGGAGGTGCGCCCGGAGTACCTGGACGCCGCGTACGACGAGGTGCGCCGGGTGCACGGGTCGTTCGAGGCGTACCTGCGCGACGGGCTGGGCGTCACCGACGAGGTGCGCGCCGCGCTGCGGGACAACCTGCTGGAGTGACCCCGCCGCGCCCGGTGTCCGGCCCGCTCAGCCGGCCAGGTCGTGCCGGGCCGCCCACACCGTGGCCGACACGTCGGCGATGAGCCGGCAGGCGTCGTCCTCGACCTCCTCGCCGCTCGCGCCGCCGTCGGCCAGGTCGGTGGTGGTGCAGACGGCGATCACGTACGGCGGGGCGTCGTCGGGGAGGACCACCCCGGCGCCGTGGCGCACACCGCGTACCCAGCCGTTCTTGTGCGCGATCCGGGTGCCGGCCGGCAGCCCGGAGGCCAGGTCCTCGCGGTGTTCCTGGGCGAGCAGCACGTCCAGCATGGCGGCGCAGCCGGCGGGTGAGGCCAGCGGTCCGGGCCGGTGGGCCCCGCCGGCCAGGCCGGCGAGCAGCGCGGCCAGGTCGGCGGCGGTGACCAGGTTGGTGATGCCGGCGTCCCGCGCGGCGAAGTCCTCGATGCCCCGGCCGGTGACGCTGTGCCGCGCGCCGGCCAGGGCCCACGCCCGGGCCACGGCGGGCAGGCCCACCCGGCCGATGACGATGTTGGTGGCCAGGTTGCTCGACCGGGTGATCATCCGGTGGGCGAGCCAGCGCAGCGGGGCGCTGTCGCCGAGCCGTTCCCAGACCGCCTCGTCGTTGTCGTAGTGCCGGGCGCAGGAGAACCGGGGCGCGCCGGGCAGGGCGGAGTCGAACTCGTTGGCCACGGCGACCGGGGCGTCGAGGTCCAGTTCGCCGGTCTCGGCGGCGCGGTGCAGCGCGAGCAGCACCGCGACCTTCATGGTGCTGGCCGCGTAGTGGGTCGCCCCGGCCTGTCGGGTCCAGGTGGGCGGCGCGTCGAGCCGCCCCACGTACGCGGAGACGGTGCCGGGCACCCGGTCCAGGTGGGCGTCGAGGTCGTCCCAGATCATGTCGGTGACCGTAGCGGATCCCGCCGCGACGGGGCGGCGCGAGCCCGCCCGAGGGCCTAGCGTGCGGACATGACGGTTGCCGCGTACGACGCCCACGCCGACTGGTACGAGGAGTTCGTCACCGACACTTCCGCCGACTACATGAGCCGGGTCCGCCGGCAGCTCGCCGAGCTGCTGGGCGACGGGCCCGGCCGTTGCCTCGACCTGTGCTGCGGCACCGGGGCGCACGCCGCCGAGCTGCGCCGGCTGGGCTGGGACCCGGTCGGCGTGGACCTCTCCGGCGGCCAGCTGCGGCACGCCCGTGCCCGGCTTCCGGTGGCCCGCGCCGACGCCGCCGTGCTGCCGGTCGCCGACGCCTCGGTGCCGGCGGTGGCCTGCGTGCTCGCCCACACCGACGTCCCCGACTACCCGGCGGTGATCGCCGAGGCGGCCCGGGTGCTGGTGCCCGGCGGGCACTTCGTCCACGTCGGGGTGCACCCCTGCTTCATCGGTTCGTTCGCCGACCGGTCCGACCCGGAGCGGATCGTCGTCGACGGCGGGTACGCCGAGCGCGAGCGCAGCTTCCGTGCCTGGTCGGTGCACGGCGTGCGGGCCCGCGTCGGCGCCTGGCACGTTCCGCTGGCCGACCTGCTCAACGCGGTCACCGACGCCGGCCTCACCCTCACCCGTACCACCGAGTCCGGCTCCGGCCCGATTCCCGACCTCTTCGCCCTCCGGGCCGCCAGGCCGGCCTGACCCCCGGCCACGTCACGTCCGGCACGCCCCGATCCGTCCGGCCCGCTGCCGACACCGCCCATCGGCCCGTCCCGCCGCTCGGGCCTCACGGGTTCGGCGCCACCGGTCCGGCCTCACCGCTCCGGACGCCAAGGGCGGGGGCCGGGTCAGGGCGGGGTGGGCACCAGGCGTTCCGCGTGACCGGGCTGGGAAGGGCCGGAGCCCCGACCGTCAGGGACGGCCGGGGCTCCGGTGGGGGCCGGGGATGATCAGCCGGCGTGCTTGCGGCGGGCCGCCATCCGGCCGCGCTGGGTCTGGTCCAGCACCACCTTGCGGATGCGCACCGCGGCCGGGGTGACCTCGACGCACTCGTCCTCGCGGCAGAACTCCAGCGCCTGTTCCAGCGACAGCTTGCGCGGCGGGATCAGCTTCTCGGTCTCGTCGGAGGTCGAGGCCCGCATGTTGGTGAGCTTCTTCTCCTTGGTGATGTTGACGTCCATGTCGTCGGAGCGGGAGTTCTCCCCGACGATCATGCCCTCGTACACCTCGGTGGTCGGCTCGACGAAGAGCTGCCCGCGCTCCTGAAGGTTGATCATGGCGAACGAGGTGACCGCGCCCGCCCGGTCGGCGACCAGCGAGCCGTTCTGCCGGGTACGCAGCTCGCCGAACCACGGCTCGTAGGACTCGAAGACGTGGTGCAGGATGCCGGTGCCGCGGGTGTCGGTGAGGAACTCGGTGCGGAAACCGATCAGGCCACGGGCCGGGACCAGCCACTCCATCCGGATCCAGCCGGTGCCGTGGTTGACCAGCTGCTCCATCCGCCCCTTGCGGGTCGCCAGGAGCTGGGTGATCGCGCCGAGGTACTCCTCGGGGGCGTCGATGGTCAGCCGCTCGACCGGCTCGCAGACCTTGCCGTCGATCTCCCGGGTGACCACCTGCGGCTTGCCGACGGTCAGCTCGTAGTTCTCCCGGCGCATCTGCTCGACCAGGATGGCCAGCGCCAGCTCACCACGGCCCTGCACCTCCCAGGCGTCCGGCCGCTCGGTCGGCAGGACCCGCAGCGAGACGTTGCCGACCAGCTCCTTGTCGAGGCGGTCCTTCACCATCCGGGCGGTGACCTTGGCGCCCTTGACCCGGCCCACCAGCGGGGAGGTGTTGGTGCCGATGGTCATCGAGATGGCCGGCTCGTCGACGGTGATCAGCGGCAGCGGGATCGGGTTCTCCGCGTCCGCCAGGGTCTCACCGATCATGATCTCCGGGATGCCGGCGACGGCGATGATGTCGCCCGGGCCGGCCGAGTCGGCCGGCTTGCGCTCCAGGCCCTCGGTCATCAGCAGCTCGGAGATGCGGACCCGCTGGGTGCTGCCGTCGGTGCGGCACCAGGCCACCGTCTGGCCCTTGCTGATCGTGCCCTGCCGGACCCGGCACAGCGCGAGCCGGCCGAGGAACGGCGAGGCGTCGAGGTTGGTGACGTGCGCCTGCAGCGGCGCCTCCTCCTCGTACGCGGGCGGGGGGATGGTGTCGAGCAGGGTGCGGAACAGCGGCTCGAGGGAGCTGCTGTCGCCCGGCACCGAGCCGTCGGCCGGCTGGGTCAGCGAGGCGATGCCGTCGCGGGCGCAGGCGTAGACGATCGGGAAGTCGATCTGCTCCTCGTCGGCGTCCAGGTCGAGGAAGAGTTCGTAGGTGTCGTCCACGACCTCCTTGATCCGGGCGTCCGGACGGTCCACCTTGTTGATCACCAGGATGATCGGCATCCGGGCGCGCAGCGCCTTGCGCAGCACGAACCGGGTCTGCGGCAGCGGGCCCTCGCTGGCGTCGACCAGCAGCACCACCCCGTCGACCATGGTCAGGCCCCGCTCGACCTCGCCGCCGAAGTCGGCGTGGCCGGGGGTGTCGATGATGTTGATGGTGACCGGCTCGGACCCGTCGGCCGGCATGTACCGCACGCCGGTGTTCTTGGCGAGGATGGTGATGCCCTTTTCCCGTTCGAGGTCCATCGAGTCCATGACCCGATCGGTGGTCTCACCACGGGCGCCGTAGGCGCCGGCCTGCCGCAACATGGCGTCGACCAGGGTCGTCTTGCCGTGGTCGACGTGGGCGATGATGGCGACGTTGCGGAGGTCGGTGCGAAGCTGCATACCCTCCATACTCCTGTCTGCGGTTGCCGGGGCACGTGTCGGGGTCACCCCCGAGATCGCCCGGATCTCTGCCGAAACTGCTGTCCCGACCGTTCCAACGGCTGGCATGCTGGCCCCCGTGGTGCTGGGGACCGGATGCATGACCTGCTGACGTCACTGCAGGGCCTGCCGACCCTGGTGATCTACCTGGTCGCCGCGACGATCGTCGCGGGCGAGACCGCGGTGATCTTCGGTCTGCTGGTGCCGGGAGAGGCGACCCTGCTGCTGGTCGGCTTCCTAGCGTACGCGGGGACGCTACGGCTCGCCCCGGCGCTGCTGGTGATGACCGGGGCGGCCGTGATCGGGGACACACTCGCCTTCCGGTCCGGTCGCCGGTACGGGCCCCGGCTGCGCGCCTCCGGACTGGGCGCCCGGGTCGGCCCGCACCGCTGGTCACGCGCCGACGCGATGCTGGACCGGCTGGGCGGACGGGGCGTGTACGCCGCCCGCTGGGTGGCCTTCGCCCGCACCCTGGTGCCCCGGCTGGCCGGCGCGGCCGGGATGCCGTACCGGCGCTTCGTGCCGTGGAACGTGGCCGGGGTGGCGAGCTGGGTGGGCGGCTCGGTGCTGCTGGGCTACCTGGCCGGCGAGTCGTACGAGACGGTCTCCCGGCTGCTCGGGCGGGCCACCGGCGTGGTGCTGACGCTGCTGGTGGTGCTGGCCGCGATCGTGCTGGCCGGCCGCTGGCTGGGCCGCCACCCGGACCCGGTGCGAGCGCTGCTGTCCCGGGCGGCCGCGCTGCCGCCGGTGCGCTGGGTCACCGGGCGGTACGGCGTCCTGTTCTTCCTGATCGCCGTGCAGGTCGGCCCCGGTGGGGCGCTGCTGGTCAACCTCGCCGCCGGCCTGCTACTGCTCTCGGTCGCCGGGTTCGCCGTCGCCTGGCTGCTGGAGGCGGTGGTGCGCTGGAGCGGGCTGGCCGTGATCGACGGCGTGATCGCCGACTGGTTCGCCGACCGCCGTACCCCGGGGGCGGTGGAGGTGGCCTTCACGACGGTCTCGGTGCTGCGCGGGTCGTACCTCATCGTGCTGGTGACGGGGGTCGCCGCCGGGCTCGCCTGGCGGCACCGGCCCTGGCGGGCGGACCTGCTCAGCGTCCTCGGCACGGCCGGGGCCTTCCTGCCGCTGGTGGTGCTCGCCGTGGTTGCCGACGCGACCGCGTCCGGCCGGTCGGCCGTGGTGTTCCCGACCCAGAACGCCGTGGCGGCGGCGAGTCTCTGCACGCTGGCCTGGCTGCTGTCCCGCGACGCCCGCTGGCCGCTGGCGGTGGCCGCCTGGACCGCGGCGGCGGCCGGCATCGCGGTGGTCGGCGGGGCCCGTCTCTACCTGGGCTGGAGCACGGCCAGCGGCACGGCGACCGCGATCCTGCTCGGGGTGGCCTGGACCGCCGTCTTCGTGATCGCCTGGATCACTCGCGACCGGGCGGTGGCGGCGGGCCCGCCCCCCGCCGGCCCGCACGCTCCCGCGCGGCCCCACGCCCCGGTCGCCGACTGCTCGGGCGCCGGGAGCACCACCGGGGAGTGATCGACCCGCGGGTACGCCCGTCACGTGCGGTGGGCGACGTGCCCGCCCGGAGCGCGGACGGGCCGGGGCGGGAGCGCGACACGCCCCCGCCCCGGCCCGATGGGTCCGGTCAGTCGCGCGCGGCGACGGGCTCCCGCTCGGGCGCGGCGTCCGCCGCCGACTCCCGGGCGATCCGGCCCGGCCACCAGAAGCGGTCGCCGAGCAGGAACGCCAGCGCCGGCACGAGCACCGTGCGTACCAGCAGGGTGTCGAGCAGGACGCCGATGCAGACGATGATCCCGATCTGGGTCAGGGTGATCAGCGGCAGGACGCCGAGGACGGCGAAGACCGCGGCGAGCAGGACGCCGGCGCTGGTGATGACCCCACCGGTGACCCGCAGCGCGGAGAGCATCCCGTCGCGGGTGCCGGCGGTGCGGGCGTCCTCCCGGGCCCGGGTGACCAGGAAGATGTTGTAGTCGACGCCGAGGGCCACCAGGAAGACGAACGCGAGCAGCAGGACCCCGCTGTCCAGCGCCGGGAAGCCGAGCACGTGGTCGAAGAGCAGCCACGCCGCGCCCAGGCTGGCGAAGAAGGACGCGATGACGGTGAGCACGAGCAGCACCGGCGCGACCAGTCCCCGCAGCAGCAGCACCAGGACGGCGCCGACCAGGAGCAGGATGATCGGCAGGATCAGCCGCAGGTCCTTGCCGTTGGCCTCGTCCGAGTCGTACGTGGCGGCGACGGTGCCGCCGACCACCGCGCCGTCGAACTCCTCGACGCCGTCGAGGGCGGGCGGGGCGGAGCCGGGTACGGCGGCCACGGCGTCGCGCAGCGCCTCGATCGCACGGTCCGAGGCCGGGGTGCCCGGCTCGGCCTCCAGCACGACGTCGACCTGCGCGACACCCGAGCCGGCCTCGCCGGGGCGCGCGGAGGCCACCCCGGGCACGGCGGTGGCGGCGTCGGTGACGGCCTGTACCGCCGACGGGGCGGTGAGCACCGCGACGGGCTGGGTCGTCCCGGCGGGGAACGCCTTGGCGAGGGTCTCCGCGCCGGCGACCGCCTCGGGCTTGACCCGGAACTGCTCGGTCTCGGACAGGCCGGTGCGGATCCCGAGCCCGCCGACGGCGAGCCCGGCCAGCAGCAGGGTGGCGAGCAGCGCGACCGGTGCCGGGCGGCGGACCACGGCGGCGCCGAGGCGGCCCCAGAGCCGGCCCTCGCGGACCGTGCCGCCGACCCGGGGCACGAACGGCCAGAACAGGCCGCGGCCGAAGATCACCAGGGCGGCCGGGAGGACGAAGAGCGCCGAGAGCATGGCGAGGACCACACCGGTGGCGCAGGCCACCGCGAGGGCGCGGTTGAGCTCCTGCTCGGACAGCAGCAGGGTGAGCACGCCGAGGACCACCGTGAAGCCGCTGGCGAGGATGGGTTCGGCGGTGCGCCGCAGGGCGGCCCGCATGGCGACGAAGCGGTCCTGCTCGCGGCCCAGTTCCTCCCGGTAGCGGGCGATGAGCAGCAGGGCGTAGTCGGTGGCCGCGCCGAAGACCAGGACGCTCGCGATACCGGTGACGGCGCCGCCGGCGAGGTTGATGCCGAAGGCCGGGACGACTGTGTCGAGGGCCCGCAGGGTCAGCTGCTCGGTGGCCGCCACGATGACCAGCGGCACGATCCACAGGAACGGGCTGCGGTAGGTGATGAGCAGCAGCACCGCCACGACCCCGGCGGTGACGATGAGCAGGGTGGTGTCGGCGCCGGCGAAGACCTTGGTGAGGTCGGCGGTGAAGGCGGGCCCGCCGGTCACCTCGGCGGTGAGCCCGTCGGGCAGCTCCGTCAGCGCGGCGCGCAGCTGATCGACGCGCTCGGCGACCTCCTCCTGCCCACCGGCGGTGGAGAGCGGCACGGCGAGCAGGGCGACCGTGCCGTCGGGGGAGACCTGTGGGGGGCTGACCCGCCCGCCGACGGCGAGCCGGGCCAGGTCGCCGGAGGAGGCCGCCAGGGCGGCCCGGTCCGCCTCGGCCAGCGGGCCGGCGTCGTCGCGGCTGACCACCACGATCGCCGGTTGGGCGTCGCTCGACGGCAGCCGCTCCTGGAGCCTCTCGACCTGGGTCGACTGCCACTCGACGGAGAGGCCGGTGGAGGAGACGGGGGCGGGGTTGTCGGGCTTGGGCAGCCCGAAGACGACCGCCCCGAAGACGATCGCGGCCACCACGGTGAGCCAGGCGGCCAGCCGGCTACGCGCGACGCGGGTGAACAGAGACATCGGATGCCCTCACGGTCCCTCGACGTTGAAATCTCGACTCTCAAGAGTCTCGCTCAGCAAGGATAGTATGGCAACTTGTCGAGTATCTCGACAGGCGAGATTGTTGCCGGCTGCTCTATGCTGCCTGCGGGCGAGGAAAAACAGGGGGAAGCGACCAGACGTGGCATCGCACGGCATGTACCGGCGGCGGGACGACCCGCGCCAGCAGATGATCGCGGACATCACCAACGACCTGCGGCGCTACTCGGTGGACGCGCAGCACATCGGGCACGCCTTCGCCAACCTGCACGGGCTCAACCCCACCGACCTGCACGCGCTGATCGCGGTGATGGACGCCGAGCTGACCGGCGACCCGATCACCCCGGGCCGCCTGGGCGAGCAGCTCAACCTCTCCTCGGGCTCGGTGACCGCCCTGATCGACCGGCTGGAGCGCGCCGGGCACATCCGCCGCGACCGGGACACCGCCGACCGGCGCAAGGTCCTCCTGCACTACGCCGACCAGGGCGCCGCCCTGGCGATGAGCTTCTTCGGCCCGCTCGGCCGGCGTACCGACGAGGTGATGGCCCGCTTCAGCGACGAGGAGCTGGCGGTGGTCCACCGCTTCCTGGCCACCATGGTCGCCTCGATGCGGGAGCACCGGGACTCCGTCCGGGCCGCGCGCCCGGAGCCGCCGCGCCGTCCGGCGAGCTGAGCCGCCGCCGCGCCGCCCTCGGCGCAACGGTCACTGTCCGCACCGGACTGTGTCGTCCCTCGACCCGTCGTCGAAGACTCCCGTCACGGCCGCCACCGTGCGTCCCAGCTGCCTCACAGGTTTCTGCCATCTGAAGAACGGGCCTCTGACCTGGGAGTTCTCGGAATTCCGTGGCTATCGTTCGACCATCGCCCGACGACGTGCACCAGCGGTCGGGACTGCACCTCAACTCCCGTGGCACCTACGCGGAGTCACCGTCGTGCCCGACCCCTGGCCTGATGCTGAGGCAGCCGGCGAGGACGGGGCCGGTTGCGGAAAGGGGACTCCATGACCACGGCCCCGGCCAACCTGCTGGCCGTCCGTCGGCTCTTGCTCGACCACCTGAACGTCGACCCCGACACCGTACGCGCCGACGACCTCGAACCCGGTGAGGTCGGCATCGTCGGCGACGCCGCACACCGCGGTGGCTACCACTGCGGCTCGGACCGGGTGGTGACCAACGACTACTCGGTCGTCGAGTCCACCCGGGACTCCTCGGGGTTGACCCTCGACGCCTCGGCACTGGACGTCGGCGTGTTCGAGGTCCAATCGGGGGGCCGCACCCACAACCTCTACACGTTCTCCACCTGGTGCGTGGCCCAGTGCGTGGCGAACACGCCGGACAGCCGGGACATCCGCGAGATCATCTACTCACCCGACGGCAGGACCGTCCGCCGGTGGGACCGGCTCGGCAGGCGCACCTCCGGCGACGACTCGCACCTGTGGCACACCCACTTCAGCTTCTTCCGCGACTCCACCAAGGCCAAGCGGGACCAGACCCCGCTGTTCCGCCGCTACCTGACCACCATCGGACTCCTGGAGGACGACGACATGACCCCCGAAGAGCACACCTGGCTGGAGACCGTCCACAAGAACCTGACCGTGCTGGACGGTCGCAACCCGATCGGGCAGATCTACACCCGGATGGCCCTGGGCGAGGATCACACGAACCCGTCGTTCGTCGTCCAGCACCCGACGCTGAAGTCGTTGGCCGCGCAGCTCACCGCGTTGCAGACCGCGTTGACCGCGCTGACGAACAAGGACTTCACCGACGAGCCGGCGATCGTGCAGGGCGTGCTCGCCGGGCTCAAGCCGGAGGACATCGCCGCGGCGATCCCGCCGACAGTCGCCAAGCAGGTCGCCGACGAACTGGCCCGGCGGCTGGTGGCCTGACCAGCGCGCGCGACCGCGCGTACGCCACGAACGGCGGGCGCGACCCGCGCGTACGCCGGAGAGCGCGCAGTGGCGGCGGCCCGACGGCCGCCGCCACCGGCACGGACCTACAGCGGACGGACGTTGTCCGCCTGCGGGCCCTTCTGCCCCTGGGTCACCTCGAACTCGACCTTCTGGGCCTCCTGCAGTTCCCGGTAACCGCTGCTCGCGATCGCTGAGTAGTGGACGAAGACGTCGGGTCCCCCGCCGTCCTGCTCGATGAAGCCGAAGCCCTTTTCCGAGTTGAACCACTTGACCGTGCCGGTTGCCATGCATCTCTCCCTGTTCAAGACGGGTGACCTCCGCCGCGGCGGATGATCGCCCTGTTCCACCCCTGACAGTAACCGGCCGGCCCCCCTTTTGCCGGCCGAAGTGCCGCAAGGGCGTCGAGAGAAAACGTCGCGGGTCGCGGGGAAAATCGGCCCGGCGGCCCGTCGGGTCCGGCATGCTCGACCGGTGAGCGGACCGAGCACGGCGGCGCTGGCCGTCCTGGAGCGTGAGATCGCCGCTCCCGGGGACGGGCTGGACCGCCTCCGGCTGGTCCCCACCCCGTTCGTGCCCGAGGTGTCGCTGCTGCTCGCCGAGGACGCGATCGTCTGGTGGGCCCGGATGGAGGCGGCAGCCGGCCGCGCCCTGCCGCCGCCGTACTGGGCGTCGGCGTGGGCGGGGGGCCAGGCGCTCGCCCGCCACCTGCTCGACCATCCCGAGCTGGCCGCCGGGCGGCGGGTGCTGGACCTGGCCGCCGGCTCCGGGCTGGTGGCCATCGCCGCCGCGCTGGCCGGCGCCGACCGGGTCGCCGCCAACGACATCGACCCGTACGCGGTGGCGGCGGTGACCGTCAACGCCCGGGCCAACGGGGTGGTCGTGGCGGCCACCGGGGGTGACCTGCTCGACGGCGACGGGTCCGGCGTCGACCTGCTCGTCGCCGGGGACGCCCTCTACGACCGCGACCTCGCCGGCCGGGTGCTGCCGTTCCTGCGCCGCGCGGCGTCCGCCGGCGCGCTCGTGCTGGTCGGCGACCCCGACCGAGGTCACCTGCCCACCGACGCGCTGGAGGTGGTGGCGAGCTACCCGGTGCCCACCACCGAGCCGTCCGTCGACTCACCGGTGCGCCGGGTCCAGGTGCTCCGGCCCCGCTGACCCGCCCCCGGCGGCGACGTGCCGGCAACGACGCGCCGCGCGGTGGCCGGCTCAGGGGTGACCCCGAGCCGGGATCAGGGCACGGTGGGGGATCGGGCCGGATGTGCGCCGCCGGGCCCGACCGTAGCGTCGTGGCCATGCCGGATGTCGTGGTCCAGATCGGGGAACTGCCCACCGCACTGCTGATGGGGGTGCTGGGGCTGGTGATGCTCGCCGACGCCGTACCCCTGCTCGGTGTGCTGGTCCCCGGCGACGTGGCGATCCTGGCGGCGGTGGGCCTGGGCTCCCCGGCGGCCGGCGCGCCGACCCTCGTGGCGGTGGTGGCCGGCTGCGTCGCCGGCTGGTCGTTGAGCTTCGCCGCCGGCCGGGTCTACGGCGAACGGCTGCGGCACAGTCGCGTCGGCGGCTGGATCGGCGAGGTCCGCTGGGCCGCCGCCGAGGACATCCTGCGCACCGGGGGCGGGCGGATGGTGCTGGTCGCGCCGTTCCTGCCGGTGTTCAACGCCCTGCTGCCCCTGGCCGCCGGCGGGCTGCGCATGTCGTACCGCAGGTTCGCCGCCTGCGCCACGACGGGCGCGGTGCTCTGGGCGGGCCTGTACCTGGCGCTGGGGACGGCGTCGCGGTCGCTGGCCGGGCTGCTGCCCGGCGACGGCAGTCCGGTGCTCGTCACCACGACGGTCGGGCTGGCGCTGGCCGGCGTGGTGCTGCTGGGCACCCGGCGGCAGCTGCGGGCGGTGACCGGCGCCGGTCAGCCGGGCTGACCGGCGCCGCGACGCCTCACCAGCCCCGGGCGCGCCACTGTGGCAACGACGGGCGCTCCGCGCCGAGGGTGCTGTCCCGGCCGTGCCCCGGGTAGAACCAGGTCTCGTCGGGCAGCCGGTCGAAGAGCTTGTGCTCCACGTCGTCGATGAGCTGGCCGAAGCGCTGCGGGTCCTGCTCGGTGTTGCCCACCCCGCCGGGGAAGAGCGAGTCCCCGGTGAACAGGTGCGGGCTCCCGGCCGGGTCCCGGTACAGCAGCGCGATGGAGCCCGGGGTGTGGCCCTTGACGTGGATCACCTCCAGGGCGCAGTTTCCGACCGGCACGGTGTCGCCGTCGGTGAGGGTCTCCGCCTCGATGGGCAGCCCCTCGGCGTCGTCGGCGTGCACCAGGGCGCGGGCGCCGGTCTTGGCCACGACCTCCTCCAGCGCCACCCAGTGGTCCATGTGCCGGTGCGTGGTGACCACGGCGGCCAGGCCGCCGTCGCCGAGCAGTTCCAGCAGGCGGGGCGCCTCGTTCGCCGCGTCGATCAGCACCTGCTCGCCGGTGTTGCGGCACCGCAGCAGGTAGGCGTTGTTGTCCATCGGGCCGACCGAGATCTTGGTGACGGTGAGCCCGTCCAGCTCGCGCACGGCGGGCGCGCCGCCGCCGGTGACGTCTCCGGTGTAGCTCATGACGTTGTCTATATCCATTCCGGTGGGGTCGGCAGGGCGCCGTCCGGGGTGACGGTCAGCCCGTCGCCGCTGCTGCGGCCGATCAACCAGGCGGCCAGCTCGGCGGGGGAGCCGGTGACCAGGGGCGCGGTCTCGCGGTCGCCGATCACCAGCTCGTGCCGACTGCCGTCGTACCGCAGCACCATCGCCGGGGCGTCGGACCGCTCGGCGAGCCCGCCCGCCACCTCGTGCAGCAGGTGCCCGGCGAACGCCGGCGGCCAGTCGGTCGGCCGGTAGCCGGCGGCCAGGTCGACGTGGTGCACCTCGACCTCCCGCAGCCGGCCCCAGACCAGCATGGCCGCCGGCCACGGGCCGCGCCGCGTCTCGACCGTCGCGGACCACGCCTGCACCGGCATGGCGGCGACCGCCTCGGCGAAGCGCTGCGCGGAGCGACGCAGGTCGTCCAGGTGGGCGTCCGGCACCCGGGCGGCACCGGCCTCGATGTCGGCGGCGCGGGCGGCGGGGCTGGCGTACATCGGCAGCTGCTCGCCGGTGCGGGCCGAGGTGAGCAGGTTGACGAAGCCGTCGGCGTTGCGGGCCAGGTGGGCCAGGACGTGACCGCGGGTCCAGCCGGGCAGCAACGAGGGTGCCGCGACGGCCGCGGCGTCGAGGGAAGCGGCGGTACGCAGCAGCCGGGCCGTGGCGTCGTCCACCTCGCCGGCCAGCAGCAGCGGATCCGTGGTCACGCACCGACCCTAGCGGCACCGGGCCGCCACGTCGCCGGGGAAATCGCTTTCGGCGCGTCGCCGCGCCCCCTACCGTCTGGCCCGACGGCTTCAGGTCGCGGCGCCGGACGCGCCGAGCCAGGAGTCGTCGCAGGACGCGGGCGCCGCAGACGACGGACGGAGGTGGTGAGCATGCCGGTCGTAGCACGCGTGCACCGCCACACCCCGTTCCGACACCGATGAGGATGCGATGACCATCGACCTTGCCGCCCTCGGCCTCGACGCCGAGCGGGCGGCGTACGCGCGACGCCGCCCCGACCGCCGACCGGGCCGGGTGGCCCGGGTGGACCGCGGCGTCTGCACCGTGCTCTGCGCGGACGGTCCCGTCCGCGCCAGCCTGGGCCCGGCGGTGCTGGCCGCCGCGGCCCGTGACCTGACCGCCCTGCCCTGCGCGGGCGACTGGGTGCTGCTCGCCACCTGGCCCGACGGGCCGGTGACCGTCGACGTGGTGCTGCCGCGCCGCAGCGCGCTGGTGCGCCGCACGGCGGGCAAGGACGCCAGCGGGCAGGTACTCGCCGCCAACCTCGACGCCGCCGCGGTCGTCGAGCCGGTGCACCCCGAGCCGGACGTCGCCCGGATCGAGCGGCTGCTCTCCCTGGCCCACGAGTCCGGTGCGCGTCCGCTGGTCGTGCTCACCAAGGTCGACCTGGCCGCCGACCCGGCGCAGGTGGCCCGGCAGCTCGCCGCCGTGGCGCCCGGGGTGCCGGTGCTGCCGGTCAGCGCCGAGCGGGGCGTCGGCCTCCAGGCGCTGCGGCCGTTCGTCGCGCCGGGCCGGACCCTCGGGCTGCTCGGCCCTTCCGGGGCGGGCAAGTCGAGCCTGGTCAACGCCCTGGCCGGGGCGGTCGTCATGCCGACCCAGGCGATCCGCCGCTCCGACGGCAAGGGCCGGCACACCACCACCTGGCGGGCGCTGGTGCCGGTTCCCGGCGGGGGCGCGGTGCTGGACACCCCGGGGGTACGCGCGGTGGGGCTGCTCGACGGCGTCACCGGCCTGGACCGGGCGTTCGCCGACATCGCCGAACTCGCCACCGGCTGCCGCTACGCCGACTGCGCGCACGAGGCCGAGCCGGCCTGCGCGGTGCGCGAGGCGCTGGAGAACGGGGAGCTGCCCGTCCGGCGCTGGGAGAGCTGGCGTCGGTTGCAGCGGGAGGTGGCCTTCGAGAGCCGCCGCCGGGAGACCCGGCTCGCCGCCGAGCGGCGGGGCGTCCGGCGGGGCGGGCGGCGTCGCACGGCGCGTCCGGCGTCGCCGCCGTCACCCGGCGGACACTGAGGCGCGCAGCGGTCGCGCCGGCCCGCGCCTGGGCCGGCGCGACCATGCTGAGCTGGGGGAATGTGCACGGGCGGGAAGTTGTCGTACCTCGGGGCTAGAGTTGCCGAGGCGTCTTCCCTGCGCCTGTCAAAACCGCTCAGACCCCGCTCGGAGCGGACAGATCCGCCTCACTTTCTTCTTCCGGGAGCACACGCACCGTGGCCGACCGACTGATCATCCGTGGCGCGCGCGAGCACAACCTGCGTGACGTCAGTCTCGACCTGCCCCGGGACGCTCTGATCGTCTTCACCGGGCTCTCCGGGTCGGGCAAGTCGAGCCTGGCCTTCGACACGATCTTCGCCGAGGGTCAGCGCCGCTACGTCGAGTCGCTGTCGTCGTACGCCCGGCAGTTCCTCGGCCAGATGGACAAGCCCGACGTCGACTTCATCGAGGGTCTGAGCCCCGCGGTCTCCATCGACCAGAAGTCGACCTCGCGCAACCCGCGCTCCACCGTCGGCACCATCACCGAGGTCTACGACTACCTCCGGCTGCTCTTCGCCCGCATCGGCGAGCCGCACTGCCCGGTCTGCGGGGAGCGGATCTCCCGGCAGAGCCCGCAGCAGATCGTCGACCGGGTCCTGGCGATGGCCGAGGGCACCCGGTTCATGGTGCTCGCCCCGGTCGTGCGCGGCCGCAAGGGCGAGTACGTCGACCTCTTCGCCGAGCTGCAGTCCAAGGGCTACGCGCGGGCCCGGGTCGACGGCGTGGTGCACCAGCTCACCGAGCCGCCGAAGCTCAAGAAGCAGGAGAAGCACACCATCGAGGTGGTGATCGACCGGCTCAGCGTCAAGCCCGGCGCCAAGCAGCGGCTGACCGACTCGGTCGAGGCCGCGCTCGGCCTCTCCAGCGGGCTGGTCCTGCTCGACTTCGTCGACCTGCCCGAGGACGATCCGGAGCGGGAGCGGCGCTACTCCGAGCACCTGGCCTGCCCGAACGACCACCCGCTGGCGATCGAGGACCTGGAGCCGCGGGTCTTCTCCTTCAACGCCCCGTACGGCGCCTGCCCCGAGTGCACCGGCCTCGGCACGAAGAAGGAGGTCGACCCGGAGCTGCTCATTCCCGACCCGGAGCGCACCCTGCGCGAGGGCGCGATCCAGCCCTGGGCGACCGGGCACAACCTGGAATACTTCCTGCGCCTGCTGGAGGCGCTCGGCGAGGCCCAGCACTTCGACGTCGACACGCCGTGGCGGGCGCTGCCGTCGCGGGCGCAGAAGACGATCCTGCACGGCTCCGACGACCAGGTGCACGTGCGCTACCGCAACAAGTACGGCCGCGAGCGCTCCTACTACACCGGTTTCGAGGGCGTGGTGCAGTGGATCGAGCGGCGGCACTCCGACACCGAGTCGGAGTGGTCGCGGGAGAAGTACGAGGGGTACATGCGCGACGTGCCCTGCGCGGCCTGCGGCGGCGCCCGGCTCAAGCCGGAGGTGCTCGCGGTGACCCTGGCCGGCAAGAGCATCGCCGAGGTGTGCAACCTCTCCGTCGGTGAGGCCGCCGACCTGCTCGCCGGCATCGAGCTGACCGACCGGCAGAAGATGATCGCCGAGCGGGTGCTCAAGGAGATCAACGCCCGGTTGCGGTTCCTGCTCGACGTCGGTCTGGACTACCTCTCCCTGGACCGGGCGGCCGGCACCCTCTCCGGCGGCGAGGCGCAGCGCATCCGGCTCGCCACCCAGATCGGCTCCGGGCTGGTCGGCGTGCTGTACGTGCTCGACGAGCCCTCCATCGGCCTGCACCAGCGCGACAACCATCGCCTGATCGAGACCCTGCTGCGGCTGCGTGGCCTGGGCAACACCCTGATCGTGGTCGAGCACGACGAGGACACCATCCGGGTCGCCGACTGGATCGTCGACATCGGCCCCGGCGCGGGCGAGCACGGCGGGAAGATCGTGCACAGCGGCTCGGTGCCGGCGCTGCTGGAGAACGACGAGTCGGTCACCGGGGCGTACCTGTCGGGGCGCAAGGTGATCCCGACGCCACGGCAGCGCCGCCCGCAGACCCCGGAGCGGGAGCTGGTGGTGCACGGGGCGCGCGAGCACAACCTGCGCAACCTGACCGTGTCGTTCCCGCTCGGCCAGCTCATCGCCGTCACCGGGGTCTCCGGTTCCGGCAAGTCGACGCTGGTCAACGACATCCTGCACGCGGTGCTGGCCAACCAGATCAACGGCGCCCGGCTGGTCCCCGGGCGGCACACCCGGGTCACCGGCCTGGAGCACGTGGACAAGGTCGTCGGCGTCGACCAGTCGCCGATCGGCCGTACCCCCCGGTCCAACCCGGCCACCTACACGGGGGTGTGGGACCACGTCCGCAAGCTCTTCGCCGAGACCACCGAGGCCAAGGTCCGGGGGTACGGCCCGGGCCGGTTCTCGTTCAACGTCAAGGGTGGCCGCTGCGAGGCGTGCTCCGGTGACGGCACCATCAAGATCGAGATGAACTTCCTGCCCGACGTCTACGTCCCGTGCGAGGTCTGCAAGGGCGCCCGGTACAACCGGGAGACGCTGGAGGTGCACTACAAGGGCAAGACCGTCTCCGACGTGCTGGAGATGCCGATCGAGGAGGCGGCGGAGTTCTTCTCCGCCATCCCGGCCATCCACCGGCACCTGAAGACCCTGGTCGACGTGGGTCTCGGGTACGTGCGGCTGGGCCAGCCCGCGCCGACGCTCTCCGGCGGTGAGGCGCAGCGGGTCAAGCTCGCCTCCGAGCTGCAGAAGCGCTCCACCGGGCGGACGGTCTACGTGCTCGACGAGCCGACCACCGGCCTGCACTTCGAGGACATCCGCAAGCTGCTGATGGTGCTGGAGGGCCTGGTCGACAAGGGCAACACGGTGATCACCATCGAGCACAACCTGGACGTGATCAAGTCCGCCGACTGGATCATCGACATGGGTCCGGAGGGCGGCCACCGGGGCGGCACGGTGCTCGCCACCGGCACCCCGGAGGAGGTCGCCGAGGTGCCCGAGAGCCACACCGGCCAGTTCCTGCGGCCGATGCTGAAGCTCGACGGCCAGGCCAAGGGGGCCAAGGCGGCCACCACCCGGGCGGCCAGGGCCAACGGCGGCGCGGCGAAGTCGCGTACCCGCAAGGTGCCGGCCGGGGCGCGCTGAGCGGGGCGTACCACGGGCGGGCCGGGTGACCGGCCCGCCCGTCGCCGTCTCCGGGTCCGGCGGTGCGACGGTGAACCGTCCGGCACAGTGGTGCGTGTGCACGAGTGCGGCCGCGATCCACGACCGGCGGCGGCACGTCGAGAGAGAGGCCGGAGATGAGTGACGATCAGGTGCTGACCGGGCCCGGCCCGCGCACACGGCGTGCCCTGCTCGCCGGCGCCGGCGCGGTGGGGGCGTCGGTGGCGCTGGCCGCCTGCGGCGGTGACGACGACGGTGGCGCGCCGAGCACCGCCCCGACCAGTGGCGGGCCGGGCGTGACGGACGTGCCGGACGCCGGCGGCGGCAACCGGGACACCGCCGCCGCGCCGCTGGCCAGGACGACCGACATCCCGGTCGGCGGTGGCGCGATCTTCGCCGAGCGGGGCGTGGTGGTCACCCAGCCGAGCCCGGGGGAGTTCAAGGGTTTCGACCTGATCTGCACCCACAAGGGTTGCCCGGTGTCGAACATCGACGGCGGCACGATCAACTGCACCTGCCACGGCAGCCAGTTCGCCATCACCGACGGCGCGGTGAAGAAGGGCCCGGCGACCAAGCCGCTCGCGCCCAAGCAGATCAAGGTGAACGGCGACCAGATCATGATCGCCTGACCGGCTCCCGGCCGGCGCGGGGTCAGCGCGCCGGCCGGGGTCACCGGTCAGCGGGCGTACACCGCCAGCTCCCAGAGCGAGAAGCCGTACGAGGTGGCCCGGGTCAGCCCGCGCGCGCGGACGTACCGGGCGCTCTGGGCCGGGAACGCCACCACGTCGGTGCCGCCGTCGCCGGCCGTGGTCGACCAGACCTCCCGCCAGGCGCTCCCGTCGGTGGAGACCTCGATCCGGTACGACCGGGCGTACGCCGACTCCCAGGCCAGGACCACCCGGCCGACCTGCCGTGCCGAGCCGAGGTCGACGGCGAGCCACTGGTCGTCCGACCAGGAACTCGCCCAGCGGGTACCGAGGTCGGAGTCGACCGCCCGGCCCGGGCCGCGCAGGAACTCGCTGCTGGACGCCGTGGCCGGTCGGCCGGCGGCGAGGTTGGTCAGGTCGTCGCCCCGGCGGGCCGGGAACGAGACCACCTGCTGGTAGGTCGGCCGGTTCTGCCAGGCGATCGTGGCGTGCCTGATGCCGCCCAGCGGGGACTGGACGATCGCGTCGGCGCACCACTGGTCGCCGGCGGCGCAGGAGGCGTCACCGGGGTAGGTCGTGCTCGCCGGGGTGCCCGCCGCGGTGCGCAGGGTGTCGAGCAGGATCTGCCGGCAGCCGGCGAGGTCACCGCCGCCGCAGAAGGTCCGGCCGGGCCCGCCGCGGACCGGGTCGCCGAGCACCGCGCGCAGGTCCTTGTCCACGTAGCCCCACCAGCCGTACTGGAACGCCGATCCCTTGTGCGCCTGGGCCTCGTTGGCGGAGCCGGGCAGGTTCGACGCGTCGCCCTGCTGGTGGCCGGAGGGGGACTCGTTGATCTGCAGGGCGTTGACCAGCGACTGGTAGAGGTCCGCGCCGAGCGGCGCCCGGAACATCCCCCGGACCAGCAGCGGCCACCAGGCGTCGAAGGTGCGGATCGCCTCCGCGTGCCGGTAGACCTTGCTGCCCTTGGCGGTCTCCACCCGCAGCGCGCCGGCCTGCCGCCACGCCTTCAGCCGGCTGATCTCGGTGGCCAGCGCGGGGTCGGCGACGGGCTGGCTCTCCAGCACCCGGATCAGTTCGTCGAGCACCTCGACGCCGCGCAGGTCGGTCAGACCGGCCTGCTGCACCAGCGCGGTCAGCGCGGCCCGGTCGAACGTGCGCCCGGCCGCGACGGCCGCCTTCATCGGCCGGTCGAGCAGGTCGCCGCGGTGTACCGCGCCGAAGCTGAAGTTGCCGTCGGCGGCGCCGAAGTCCTTGGCCTGCTTGTTGTTCCAGCTGATGTAGTAGTCCTGGTCGACCGAGCGGGGGTGGGCGGCCAGCGGGGCGTACGCGGCGGTGTTCGTCGCCGGGTCGTAGCCCTGCCACTCGTACGCCTCCTCGGCCCGCATCGGCAGGTTCGGGTCGGAGCCGGCGGCGCGTAGCGGGTTGAGTCCGGAGTTGAAGTACGCCGACTGGGTGGAGTTGACGTAGAACCAGTTGAAGGCGTACTCCACGTTGTTCGCCGAGGCGACGAAGGCGTCGGCCGTGCCCATCTGCGCCGGGTCGTTGAACATCTGGAAGCCGATCGCCGAGTCGGCCTCGTGCCGGTACGTGGAGCGCAGCTGGGTGAAGGCGTGCGGTCGGCCGCCCACCGTGCCCCGCCAGCCGACCAGCCCGAGGTTGGTACGCCAGGCGACGAGCTTGTACGACCCGGCGGGTGTGCCGTCGGCGACGGTCGGGCTCCACCGGTTGACGTGCGAGAGCTCCTCCATCGGCAGGCAGGAGCCCCGGTACAGGTAGCGGTTGCTGGCCAGGGTCGGCGCGCTGCCGTCGGTGGTGCACAGCGGCAGCGCGTACGTGTCGGTGATGTCGTGGACCGAGGAGGTGGCGCTCCAGGCGTAGTCCTGCCCGCGTCCGAGCAGTACGTAGAGGTTGAGCCCGGCGAACGCGGCGCCCCGGGCGCTGATCCCGGGGCCCTGCAACTCCTGCACCATCAGCAGCTGCGGGGAGAAGTAGCCGGTCTGCGGGCCGAAGACGGCGATCGGGTGGCCGGTGGCGGAGTGCGCGGCGCCGACCACGACCGCGTTGGACATGCCCCGCTGCTGCCGGGACACGGTCAGCCCGGACAGCGCCGCCGCGAGTTCGGCGGAGCCGGAGCCGGTGGTCGCGGTGGTGGCGGAGCCGGTGGGATCGGTGAACACCGGTTCCACCCGGGCGGAGCCGGCGTCCGGGAGCACCACGCTGGCGGCGTCCGGCGCGGCGGCGCCGTACGGGAAGCTCTGTCCGTCGTGCAGGGTGAGCACGGCCTCCGGGTCGTTCTGGGCCCGGAAGGCGTGCCACACCTTGTCGCCCTCGACGGTGCCGTAGCGGGCGCGGGCGGCGATGCGCACCAGCGCCGACTGCATCTCGGTGCCGCCTCCGCCGCCGAAGAGGCCACCGACCACGCCGGCGATGGCGATCAGGTCGGTCATCTGGAACGGCTGCGGGCCGCCGGCGTTGGTGATCGCGTCGAGGTGGCCGGTGAGGACGTACTCCCCGGGGCAGTTCCGGTTGGCCATGCAGGTGCGGATGTAGGCGTTGATGCCGGCGATGTACTCCTGCACGTCGGCGTAGAGCTGCTCGCCCCGCGCGCCGCCCTTGGTGCGCAGCGCCTCGACCTGCGCCCGCAGGTCCGCCTCGGTGTACGGCGAGTTGCGCCAGACGCTCTGTTCCAGCGCCCGGTTGCCCGGGGCGCCGCCGGCGAACGGGGTGAGGGTGCCCCGGCCGACGTGCCGCAGCAGGTCCATGGTGAACAGCCGGTCCTCGGCCCCGGCGTAGCCGGCGCCGTACATGGTGCCGCCGCGGGTGGTGCCGGTGATGTGCGGGACGCCGGTGGCCTTGTCCCGCAGGATCCGCACGTCGGAGCGGGGCGAGTAGTCCCGTTCGACCTGGGTCGGCGGCACCCCGAAGGAGGCGTCGTTGAAGAACGAGCCGATCTGGTCCTGCTTCAGGCCGGCGTAGGAGTAGACCAGGTCGGCGTAGCGGCCGAGCTGGTCGGCGGAGTGCCGGGGCAGGGTGCCGACCGACTGGTTGCCGAGGATCTCGACCAGGGTGGCGTTGCCGTTCTGGCCGGGCGGCAGGATGTCGGCGCACTCACCGAGGCAGTAGTCGCCGGCGGCGAAGGAGGTGGTCGCGGCGGCGGGCGCGGCGGTGGCGGACGACGGGGTGGGGGAGGCGACCAGGACGGCGGCCACCAGGATGCCGGCGCTCAGGCCGGCGAGCAGACGGCGGGCGGTGGTGGGGGGACGGTGCATGGTGATCCTCCGAGGGGGTGGGGATCAGTCGGGGGGAGCGGGAAGCATTACACGAAGAACATTCGGATACCGGATGGTAACGTTCTCGGGCAGCACATCGGAAGTGGTCGATAACCCTGATCGCTGCGTCCAGAGAGGACGTCGGATGACGCTCGTACGCCTGCTCGCCGCCGTGGTGTCCCTCGCCACCCTGGCCACCGCCTCGACGCCCGCCACCGCGGCCGCGTCCGCGCCGGTCGCCCCCGCCTCCGGCACCCTCTCGGTGCTCACCTACAACGTCGCCGGGCTGCCCGAACCGCTCTCCGGCGGGGACCCGGCCACCAACACCCGGCCCATCGGCGAGCGGCTCGGCGGCTACGACGTCGTGCACGTCCAGGAGGACTTCAACTACCACGCCGACCTCTACGCCGCCGACCGGCACCCGTACCGCACCCCGACCAGCGGGGGCGTGCCCTTCGGCGACGGCCTGAACACGCTGTCGCACCTGCCGTACCGCGACTTCGCCCGGGTCACGTGGAACCGGTGCAACGGCACCGACTGCCTGACCCCGAAGGGCTTCACGTACTCCCGGGTCCGGCTGGCCGAGGGCGTCTTCGTGGACTTCTACAACGTGCACACCAACGCCGGCAGCACCGAGGCCGACCTGGCCGCCCGCCGGTCCAATCTCGCCCAGCTCTCCGCGTACATCGGGGCGAACTCCGCCGGCAACGCGGTGGTCGTGATGGGGGACCTGAACGTCCGGTACACCCGCACCGGCGACACCATCCGCGAGCTGGTGGCCGCCAACGGCCTCACCGACGCCTGGGTCCAGCAGGAGCGCGGCGGGGTCCCACCGGCCGCCGGCGATCCGGCGCTGGTCTGCGACCCGGCGAACGTCACCGACGCCTGCGAGGTGGTCGACAAGATCCTCTACCGGGGCAACCGGCTGGTCCGGCTCGACCTGGCCCGCTACCACAACGAGCACGCCCGGTTCCTGACCCCGGCCGGCGGCCCGCTCTCCGACCACTACCCGCACGCCGCCTGGTTCGACTGGACGCTCGATCCGGGGCTGCGGGCCGGCGACCCCTGGGGCGGCCCGCACGGCACCCCGTTCACCGACGTCGAGCAGGTGGGCGCGCCGGTGACCCGGGTGTCGCTGCGCGCCGGGTCCCGGCTCGACCAGGTCGGGGTCGACCTCGCCGACGGCGCCGCGCCGCGCCACGGCGGGACCGGTGGCACCGCCGCCGCCCTCGACCTGGCCGACGGGGAGCACGTCACCCAGGTCACCCTGACCCAGGGGCAGAAGGACGGCCGGACCCGGATCTTCTCGGCCCGGTTCACCACGAACCGGGGTCGTACCCTCTCCGGCGGCACCCCGACCTCGGCGGCGGTGACCTTCACCGCGCCGCCCGGCGGGCGGCTGGCCGGCTTCTACGGCCGCAGCGGGTCCGAGGTCGACCAGCTCGGCGTGATCTGGAGTGTCGGGGCCGGCGGATAGTCTCGGAGTCGTGGCTGATCCCTCGACCTACCGTCCCGCGCCCGGCACCATCCCCGAGTCACCGGGGGTCTACCGGTTCCGCGACGGCACCGGCCGGGTGATCTACGTCGGCAAGGCGAAGAACCTGCGCAGCCGGCTCAACTCCTACTTCGGCGATCTGCTGGGCCTGCACGAGCGCACCCGGCAGATGGTCACCACCGCCGAGTCGGTCGACTGGATCACCGTCGGCACCGAGGTCGAGGCACTGCAGCAGGAGTTCACCTGGATCAAGCAGTACGACCCGCGCTTCAACGTCCGCTACCGCGACGACAAGTCCTACCCCTACCTGGCGGTCACCCTCGACGAGGAGTACCCGCGACTGCAGGTGATGCGCGGCGCCAAGCGCAAGGGGGTGCGCTACTTCGGGCCGTACTCGCACGCCTGGGCGATCCGCGAGACGCTGGACCTGCTGCTGCGGGTCTTCCCGGCGCGGACCTGCTCCTCCGGGGTGTTCAAGCGGGCCGGCCAGGTCGGCCGGCCGTGTCTGCTCGGCTACATCGGCAAGTGCTCCGCGCCCTGCGTCGGCACCGTCTCCGCCGAGCGGCACCGGGAGATCGTCGACGACTTCTGCGACTTCATGGCCGGCCGCACCGACACCATGGTCCGCAAGCTCGAACGCGAGATGACCGAGGCCAGCGAGCAGTTGGAGTTCGAGCGGGCGGCCCGGCTGCGCGACGACGTGGCCGCGCTGCGCCGGGCCATGGAGAAGCAGACCGTGGTGCTCGGTGACGGCACCGACGCCGACGTGGTCGCCTTCGCCGACGATCCGCTCGAAGCCGCCGTCCAGGTGTTCCACGTCCGCGACGGGCGGGTGCGCGGCCAGCGCGGCTGGGTGGTGGAGAAGACCGAGGAGCTGACCACCGGCGATCTGGTGCACCACTTCTGCACCCAGGTCTACGGCGGCGAGCAGGGCGAGTCGGACGTCCCCCGGGAGCTGCTCGTGCCCGCCCTGCCGGCCGACGCCGACGCCCTCTCGGACTGGCTCGCCACCCGCCGGGGCAGCCGGGTCGCCCTGCGGGTGCCGCAACGCGGCGACAAGCGGTCCCTGCTCGAGACCGTCGAGCGCAACGCGAAGGACGCCCTGACCCGGCACAAGCTCAAGCGGTCCGGCGACCTGACCACCCGCGGCAAGGCCCTCGACGAGATCAGCGACGCGCTGGGCATGCGCACCTCACCGCTGCGCATCGAGTGTTTCGACGTCTCCCAGATCCAGGGCACCGACGTGGTGGCCAGCATGGTCGTCTTCGAGGACGGGCTGCCGCGCAAGAGCGAGTACCGCCGCTTCATCGTCCGGGGCGCCACCGACGACCTGTCCGCCATGTCCGAGGTGCTGCGCCGTCGCTTCTCCCGCTACCTCGACGCCCGCGCCGAGACGGGGGAGATCGGCGAGGAGACCGCCGGCGACCCGGACCGGCCCGGCGGCGAGGACGCCGCCGCGCTCGTGTCTGACGAGCCGCGCGTCGGCGCCCTCGTCGACCCGACCACCGGCCGGCCGCGCAAGTTCGCGTACCCGCCGCAGCTGGTGGTGGTCGACGGCGGCGCGCCGCAGGTGGCCGCCGCCGCCCAGGCCCTGGCCGACCTGGGCATCGACGACGTGGCGCTCTGCGGGCTGGCCAAGCGGCTGGAGGAGGTCTGGCTGCCCGACGACGAGTACCCGGTCATCCTGCCGCGCACCTCCGAGGGGCTCTACCTGCTGCAACGGGTCCGCGACGAGGCGCACCGCTTCGCCATCACCTTCCACCGGCAGCGGCGCTCGAAGCGGATGACCGAGTCGGCGCTGGACAACGTCCCCGGCCTCGGCGAGGTACGCCGCAAGGCGCTGCTGCGGCACTTCGGCTCGCTCAAGCGGCTCTCCGCCGCCACCGTCGAGGAGATCACCGAGGTGCCCGGGGTGGGCAGGCGGACCGCCGAGGCCATCCTCGCCGCCCTCGACGGCGACACCGCGAAGGCCACGGCCGCAGAGTGAGCCCGCCACCGGCCAAGTCATGATCAACTCGGTGTGGCGAACCGGAGAAGCCGGACCCACGCGAGGATGCGCGAGCCGAAGCCCAAGCCATGGTGGCCCTGCCCGGGGTGCCGTGGGAGATTCGTAATCAAGCACGGATGCATCTGCGCAATGGCGATGAGCCCTACACATCCGCCCTGGACGCGATATCGCGCTGGCCCGAAACGGCGACGTGCGTCGCGGTTGCTCTGCGCGGTGACTCTGTTCGCCTGGTGTCCTGCCATGGGCTGGCCGACCTTGTGGGAATGGTTGTCCGCCCCTCTCCAGCCTTCAACAACGCAGCGGGCCGGGCAAAGGTACGCCGCCGCGTGGAGGTCAAGGGATGGCTCGACCGATGGGCCGGACTGCGGCTGGAGATCTAGCTACCGCTCACGCCAAGCGAAGGAAGGGCGGCCCCGACAGGACGTCCTCTGCCCGGTCGTCCGCGTTCCGCTCTTCGATTCCTGCCGGTATCCGGGCTTCCGTTCGGGCCGGCCGACGATGCTCGACCCGGTGTGAATGGCCGGAAAATGGAAACGGCAAGGAGATCGAACTCCCTGCCACTATCAACATATACCGCACCCGAGGGCTTGCGGCAAGACCGGGGTACTGCCGCAGAATCGGCGGCCGGAAGCAATGACCTGCGGAAACGGGAGTCCCGAAATGCGAGTGCTGTTGACGACGTGGGGGTCGCGCGGAGATGTCGAACCGCTGGCGGGACTGGCGGTGGGGCTGCGGGAGGTCGGCGTGCAGGTGCGGGTGTGCGCACCGCCGGACGAGGAGTTCGCCGCGCTGCTGGCGCGGGCCGGCGTTCCGCTGGTGCCGCTCGGTCCGACGGTGCGCTCGGTGGTCGCCGGACCCAGACCGCCGACGGCGGAAGACGCGTTCCGGCTCGCTTCCGAGCTGGTGGCCGCACGGTTCGACACGCTCACCACGGCGGCCGAGGGATGTGACGCGCTGCTGGCGACCGGCCTGATGCCGGCCGGCGCGCGGGACGTCGCGGAGAAACTGGGCATCCACTACGTGTACGCGTGCTTCCACATCTTCGGACTGCCGTCGCGGCACTTCCCTCCCGGGGCGCGGCCGGGCCGGCAGTCGTCGCCGGACGAGACGGACAACCGGGTGCTGTGGGAGCAGGACGCCCAGCGGGTCAACGCGTTGTACGGGGATGCGCTGAACAGCCATCGAGCGGCGATCGGCCTGCCGCCGGTGGACAACGTCCGCGATCACGTCTTCACGGCTCGGCCGTGGCTGGCGGCGGACGCGACGCTGTGTCCGTCGCAGGGCATGACGGACCTCGACACCGTGCAGAGCGGCGCGTGGATCCTGCCCGACGACCGTCCGCTCCCCGCTGGGCTGGAGGATTTCCTCGGCGCGGGCGCACCCCCTGTGTACGTGGGCTTCGGCAGCATGGCCGCGTACGCCCCGGAGGGCATCGCCCGGATCGCCATCGAGGCGTGCCGCGCGCTCGGCCGCCGGGTACTCCTCGCCCGCGGCTGGGCGGACCTGGCCCCGATCGACGGCGGTGACGACTGCTTCGTCGTCGGCGAGGTCAACCAGCAGGCACTGTTCCGACGGGTGGCCGCCGTCGTGCACCACGGCGGGGCCGGCACCACCACGACGGCGGCCCGGGCCGGTGCGCCGCAGGTGGTGGTTCCCCGGATCGCCGACCAGCCCTACTGGGCCGCCCGAGTGGCCGAGTTGGGTATCGGCTCGGCGCACGAGGACCCGACGCCCACCGTCGACTCCCTGGCCGCCGCGCTGACCACGACCCTGCGGCCCGACATCAGCGCGCGAGCGCGGGTCGTGGCCGGCACGATCCGCACCGACGGGGCGAGGGTGGCCGCCGAACTGCTCCGTGACGCCGTCACCCGGGAAAGGCCGCCCGTCTCCGGCTGAACCGCCGTCGCACCGACCGCGCGTCGGGCCCGGCGTGTCGGGACGGTCGCACCGGGGTTGCCACCACCGCACGCAAGACCCACTCGAGCAGCAGAGTCAGCACGGAGGGCCGGCGCCCGCACGGGGCCGGCCCTCCGTCGTGCGTCACGACTCGGCGAGCACGGCCAGGATCGCGTCGCCGTACTTGGCCAGCTTGTTCTCCCCGACGCCGCTGATCCGGGACAGCTCGGCCGGCGAGGCCGGCGCGTCCGTCGCGATCTGCCGCAGCGTCGCGTCGTGGAAGATCACGTACGCCGGGACGCCCTGCTCCTTGGCCGTCGCCGCCCGCCAGCCGCGCAGCCGCTCGAACAGCGACGTGGCCTGCGGGGACAGCTCGGCGACCACGGTGGCCGCCCCGCGCGGCTTCGCCGACCGGCCCGACGCCACCTTCTCCGGCTCCCGGCGCATGGTGACCGTCCGGCGGCGGCCCAGCACCTCCGCGCTGGCCTCGGTCAGCGCCAGCGTGCCGTAGTCGCCCTCGACGGCCAGCAGCCCCTCGGCGAGCAGCTGCCGGACCACCCCGCGCCACTCCGCCTCGCGTAGCTCGGTGCCGATGCCGAAGGTGCTCAACGAGTCGTGGCCGTACTGGGTGATCTTGTCGGTCTGCTTGCCGAGCAGGATGTCGACGCAGTGCCCCGCGCCGAAGCGCTGGTTGCGCTCCCGGTCCAGCCGGTAGACGGTGGAGAGCAGCTTCTGTGCCGCGACGGTGCCGTCCCAGGTCTCCGGCGGGGTCAGGCAGGTGTCGCAGTTGCCGCAGCCGGCCGTCCCGGTCTGGCCGAAGTACTCCAGCAACTGCACCCGGCGGCAGCGGACCGTCTCGCACAGCGCCAGCATCGCGTCGAGGTGGGTGGCGAGGTTGCGCCGGTGGGCCAGGTCGCCGTCGGACGTCTCGATCATCTTGCGTTGCTGCACCACGTCCTGCAGCCCGTACGCGAGCCAGGCGGTCGACGGCAGCCCGTCCCGGCCGGCCCGCCCGGTCTCCTGGTAGTAGCCCTCGACCGACTTGGGCAGGTCGAGGTGGGCGACGAACCGGACGTCCGGCTTGTCGATGCCCATCCCGAAGGCGATCGTCGCCACCATGACCAGGCCGTCCTCCCGCAGGAACCGCTGCTGGTTGGCGGCACGGGTGCCCGCGTCCAGGCCGGCGTGGTACGGCAGGGCGGCGACGCCGTTGGCGACCAGGAACTCGGCGGTCTTCTCCACCGAGGCCCGGGACAGGCAGTAGACGATCCCGGCATCGCCCGGGTGCTCGTCGCGCAGCAGGCCGAGCAACTGCTTGCGCGGCTCCCGTTTCGGCACGATCCGGTACTGGATGTTGGGCCGGTCGAAGCTGGCCACGAAGTGCCGCGCCTCGGTGAGCTTGAGCCGGGTGGCGATCTCCGCCCGGGTGGCGCTGGTCGCGGTGGCGGTCAGCGCGATCCGGGGGACGTCCGGCCAGCGTTCGTGCAGCATCGACAGGGCCAGGTAGTCGGGGCGGAAGTCGTGCCCCCACTGCGAGACGCAGTGCGCCTCGTCGATCGCGAACAGGCTGATCCGGCCCCGGTCGAGCAGTTGCTGCGCGCTCCGGGTGCCCAGCGCCTCGGGGGCGAGGTAGAGCAGGTCCAGCTCACCGGCGACGAACGCCCGCTCGACCCGGCGGCGGGCGTCGAGGTCCTGCGTCGAGTTGAGGAAACCGGCCCGCACGCCGACCGCGGTCAGCGCGTCGACCTGGTCCTGCATCAGCGCGATCAGCGGCGACACCACCACCGCGACACCGTCGCGCACCAGGGCCGGGATCTGGTAGCACAGCGACTTGCCGCCGCCGGTCGGCATCAGCACCAGCGCGTCGCCGCCGGCCACCACGTGGTCGATGACCTCCCGCTGGAAGCCGCGGAAGGCGTCGTAGCCGAAGACCCGGCTGAGCACCCGCAGGGCGTCGGAGGTACGCGTCTCGGTGGGGGAGGTCACCCGGGGAGTCTACGAGCCCGCGCCGACACCGCCGCCCGCGCCGACCCGCCGGGCCCGGGCGCGTCGGACCCGGCGGGCCGTCCGGTCAGTCCGCCGACCGGTTGGCCAGCGCGCGCGGCGGAGCCTTCATCCCCACCACGATGTCCACGATCTCGATGTACCTGGCCTTGTTGCCCATCCGGAACGCGGTCGCCGCCGCGTTGATCTCCTCCAGGGTGTCGGCCTCGACCATGGTGACCTGGTCGTACCGGCCGTTGACCCCGGTGCAGACGACGTGGGTCAGCTGCTTGGCGAACTTCGCCAGGTCGCGGGCGTGCTCGGCGGACACCTCGTGGATGCCGTCCCGCCCGAGAGCGAAGTACTCCGGGCTGATCCGCATGAACAAGAAGCCGACGTACTTGTTCCTGTCCGCCAGATCGTGCATGGCGCCTCCTCTGCGCTTAGTCTGAGCTGCGATGATCGCACAGAGTGCATTAATGATCACTGATCGTTATCAAGGTGTCGGGTGGTGTCGGGGAAGCGACGCGCCGTCGCCCCGGCGGGCGAGCGGCGATCCGTCCCGCCCGCCGGGATAGAGTCGTGGGTCGACCATGCGGGGCCGGGGGACCAGGCCCGGCGCCACGGACACCGGGGGTTGCGGGAGTGAGCGAGGCGCGGACTGCCGACGGGTACGGCCCGGGCGACGGCACGGCCACGGCGGAGTCGGACACCTCGCTGGTGGTGGTCACCGGCCTGTCCGGCGGCGGCCGCAGCACGGTGGCCCGGGCGCTGGAGAACGTCGGCTACTACGTGGTGGACAACCTTCCCCAGGCGCTGCTGCTGGACATGGCCGAGCTGGCGGTCAAGGCCGGCGGGGCCGCCCGGCGCACCGCGATGGTGCTCGACGTGCGCTCCCGGGCCTTCTCCACCGACCTGGCCGGCGCGATCCGGGAGCTGAAGGAGCGCGGCTTCTCGCCCCGGGTGATCTTCGTCGACGCCGACGACGAGGTGCTGATCCGCCGGTTCGAGAGCGTCCGGCGCTCGCACCCGTTGCAGGGGGAGGGGCGGCTGGCCGACGGCATCGCCGTGGAGCGCGGCCTGCTGGAGGAGGCCCGCGACCAGGCCGACGTGATCATCGACACCAGCCACCTCAACGTCAACCAGCTCCGCCGCCGCGTCGAGGAGCTGTTCGGCGGCGAGGACGCCCGCCGGCTGCGGGTGACCGTGATCTCCTTCGGCTTCAAGTACGGCCTGCCGCCGGACGCCGACTTCGTGCTCGACGCCCGGTTCCTGCCCAACCCGTACTGGGTGCCCGAGCTGCGCGAGCACACCGGGCGGGAGGAGGCGGTCAGCGCGTACGTGCTCGGCCAGGAGGGGGCGGACGCCTTCGTGTCGTCGTACGCCGACCTGGTGGGCGCCACCACCGCCGGGTTCGAGCGGGAGGGCAAGCGCTACCTGACGGTGGCGGTCGGCTGCACCGGCGGCAAGCACCGCAGCGTCGCCATCGCCGAGGAACTCGCCGGCCGGCTGCGCCAGTCCGGCCTCGCCGCCAACGCACAGCACCGGGACCTGGGGCGGGAGTAGTGACGGCGACGAAGGTGGTCGCCTTCGGCGGAGGGCACGGTCTCTCCGCCTCGCTGCGTGCGCTGCGGCACTGCACGGGAGAACTCGACCTGGACATCACCGCCGTGGTCACCGTCGGCGACGACGGCGGCTCCAGCGGGCGGCTGCGGGCCGAACGCGGCGGCCTGCCCCCGGGTGACCTGCGGCAGGCCCTCGTCGCGCTGGCCGGCGACCACCCGGCCACCCGGCGCAGCGCCGGGCTGTTCCAGCACCGTTTCGCCGGTGACGGCCGGGACGGGCTGGCCGGGCACGCGGTGGGCAACCTGGTGCTCTGCGGCCTGATGGAGCAGCTCGGCGACCCGGTGGCCGCGCTGGAGCACGCCGGGGCGATGCTCGGCGCGGTCGGCCGGGTGCTGCCGATGTCGCCGCAGCCGGTCGGCATCGAGGCCCGGGTGCGCGACGCCGACCCGGGGCGCCCCGGCGAGGTGCGCACCGTACGCGGGCAGCACCAGGTCGCGGTGACCACCGGCCGGGTGGAGTCGCTGCGGCTCACCCCGGACGCCCCGGTCGCCTGCGCCGAGGCGGTCACCGCCGTCGGCGGGGCGGACTGGCTGATCTTCGGCCCGGGCAGCTGGTACACCAGCGTGCTGCCGCACCTGCTGGTCCCGGGGTTGGCCGCCGCGATCGTCGCCAGCCCGGCCCGACGGCTGGTCACCCTCAACCTGGCGGCCGAGAAGGAGACCCTCGGGCTCTCCGTCGCCGACCACCTGGCCGCCCTGCACTGGTACCTTCCGCAGCTCACGGTCGACTTCGTGCTGGCCGATTCGAAGGCGGTGGGTGATCCCGAACCGGTCGCCCGTGCGGCAGAATCGCTGGGTGCCCGGCTGGTGCTCGCCCCCGTCGCCGTCGACGACGGCTCTGCCCGGCACGACCCTGCCGCCCTGGGCGCCGCGCTGGTGCCTGTCCTGGGCGCCGATCGTTAAGCACGTACGTAATCACCGGCGACACGCCGGTACCGGTCCGTGGAGGGGCGCACAATGGCGATGACGGCTGCGGTCAAGGACGAGCTGAGTCGGGTCGACGTGCCCAAGCCCTGCTGCCGACGGGCGGAGATGGCGGCGCTGCTCCGCTTCGCGGGCGGGCTGCACATCGTCTCCGGTCGGGTGGTGGTGGAGGCCGAACTGGACACCGGGGCGGTGGCCCGGCGGCTGCGCCGGGAGATCGCCGAGGTGTACGGCTATCCCAGCGAGATCCACGTGCTCGCCTCGGGTGGGCTGCGCAAGGGTAGCCACTTCATCGTCCGGGTGGTCAAGGACGGCGAGGCGCTGGCCCGGCAGACCGGCCTGCTCGACGTGCGGGGCCGTCCGGTGCGGGGCCTGCCGCCGCACGTGGTGGCGGCCAATGTCTGCTGCGCGGTCTCGGCCTGGCGCGGCGCGTTCATGGCGCACGGCTCGCTGACCGAGCCGGGCCGCTCCAGCGCGCTGGAGATCACCTGCCCCGGCCCGGAGTCGGCGCTGGCCCTGGTCGGCGCGGCCCGCCGGATCGGCATCACCGCCAAGAACCGCGAGGTGCGCGGGGTGGACCGGGTGGTGGTCAAGGACGGCGACGCGATCGCCGCGCTGCTCACCCGCATCGGCGCGCACTCCAGCGTGCTGGCCTGGGAGGAGCGGCGGGTGCGCCGCGAGGTGCGGGCCACCGCCAACCGGCTGGCCAACTTCGACGACGCCAACCTGCGCCGGTCGGCGCGCGCCGCGGTGGCCGCCGCCGCCCGGGTGACCCGGGCGCTGGAGATCCTCGCCGACGACGCGCCGAACCACCTCACCTCGGCCGGGCGGCTGCGCCTGGAGCACCGGCAGGCCTCGCTGGAGGAGCTGGGCGCGCTGGCCGACCCGCCGCTGACCAAGGACGCCATCGCCGGCCGGATCCGCCGGCTGCTGGCGCTGGCCGACAAGCGCGCCCGTGACCTGGGCATCCCGGATACGGAAGCGGCCGTCACGCCGGACATGCTCGTGGTCTGATAGGACGGTGAGGGCCGGTGGCGCGAGTGGGGTCACCACCCGACGCTGCACGGCGCGGCACGCTCGGATAGGGTCGCTGCGTACGGCAAGGGGGCCGGCACAGGCATCCCTCGCCGTGCTCACCGCCTCGGGCGGTCAGGTCCTCCAGGACCGCGGCGGGGTGGCCGAGATGAACCGTCAACGGCCGGCTCCAACGGTCGGCGCACACACCTCCGCCGGTCCGGGTCTGACGCCGGCGGACCAGAACGCGAGGAGATGGGACCTGTGACCATCCGGGTTGGCATCAACGGCTTCGGCCGGATCGGCCGTAACTTCTTCCGGGCAGTGCTGGCGTCCGGCGCGGACATCGAGGTCGTCGCGGTCAACGACCTGACCGACAACGCGACGCTCGCCCACCTGCTCAAGTACGACAGCATCCTGGGTCGCCTGCCGCACGAGGTCAAGGCCACCGCCGACGAGATCACCGTGGGCGGCAAGACCATCAAGGCGTACGCGGAGAAGGACCCGTCGAAGCTGCCGTGGGGCGAGGTCGGCGCGGACGTCGTCATCGAGTCCACCGGCTTCTTCACCGACGCCACCAAGGCCAAGGCGCACGTCGACGGCGGGGCCAAGAAGGTCATCATCTCCGCCCCGGCGAAGAACGAGGACGTCACGGTCGTGATGGGCGTCAACCACGAGCAGTACGACGCCGCCAAGCACACCATCATCTCGAACGCCTCGTGCACCACCAACTGCCTCGCCCCGATGGCGAAGGTCCTGCACGACACGTTCGGCATCCAGCACGGCCTGATGACGACGATCCACGCGTACACCCAGGACCAGAACCTCCAGGACGCGCCGCACAAGGACCTGCGTCGGGCCCGGGCCGCCGCGCTGAACATCGTCCCGACCTCGACCGGCGCCGCGAAGGCGATCGGCCTGGTGCTGCCGGAGCTCAAGGGCAAGCTGGACGGCTACGCGCTGCGGGTGCCGATCCCCACCGGCTCGGCCACCGACCTGACGGTCAACCTCAACCGGGAGACCACGGTGGACGAGGTCAACGCCGCGATGAAGGCCGCCGCCGAGGGCCCGCTCAAGGGCTTCCTGAGCTACAACGACGACCCGATCGTCTCGGCCGACATCGTCACCGACCCGGCGTCGTGCATCTTCGACGCGCCGCTGACCAAGGTCGTCGGCAACCAGGTCAAGGTCGTCGGCTGGTACGACAACGAGTGGGGCTACTCCAACCGCCTGGTCGACCTCGTCAAGCTGGTGGGTAGCTCGCTGTGAGCATCCGCAACCTCGACGACCTGCTCGCCGAGGGGGTGTCGGGTCGGCGCGTGCTCGTGCGCGCCGACCTGAACGTCCCACTCGACAAGCAGACCGGTGAGATCACTGACGACGGCCGCATCCGCGCGGTCCTGCCGACCCTGGGCGCGCTGGTCCAGGCCGGCGCCAGGGTGGTCGTCTGCTCGCACCTGGGCCGGCCGAAGGGCGCGCCGGACCCGCAGTTCAGCCTCCGCCCGGTCGCCGGGCGGCTCGGTGAGCTGCTCGGCGCGCCGGTGCACTTCGCCTCCGACACCGTCGGCGACTCGGCCCGTTCCACCGTGGAGGGGCTGGCCGACGGCCAGGTCGCCCTGCTGGAGAACCTCCGCTTCAACAAGGGGGAGACCAGCAAGGACGCCGACGAGCGGGGCGCCTTCGCCGACCAGCTCGCCGCCTTCGGCGAGGCGTACGTCGACGACGCGTTCGGCGCCGTGCACCGCAAGCACGCCAGCGTGTACGACGTGCCGGCGCGGCTGCCGAACGCGGCCGGCCGCCTGGTGCTGCGCGAGGTGGAGGTGCTCTCCAAGCTGGCCGGCGAGCCGGAGCGCCCGTACGTGGTGGTGCTCGGCGGGTCCAAGGTCTCCGACAAGCTGGCGGTGATCGAGGCCCTGCTGCCGAAGGTCGACCGGCTGCTCATCGGTGGCGGGATGTGCTTCACCTTCCTCAAGGCCCAGGGCCACGAGGTGGGCACCTCGCTGCTGGAGGAGGAGATGGTCGAGACCTGCCGCAACCTCCTGGAGCGCTCCGCGGGCAAGATCATGCTCCCGGTCGACGTGGTGGCCGCGGACGCCTTCGCCCCGGACGCCGCGCACGACACGGTGCGCGCCGACGGCATCCCGAGCCACCGGCTCGGTCTGGACATCGGCCCGGAGACGGTGGCCGCCTTCGCCGCCGCGCTCTCGCAGGCGAAGACCATCTTCTGGAACGGCCCGATGGGCGTGTTCGAGATGGCGGCGTTCGCCAACGGCACCCGTGGGGTCGCCGAGGCGATCACCAAGGCCGACGCGTTCAGCGTGGTCGGCGGCGGTGACTCCGCCGCGGCGGTCCGTGCGTTGGGCCTGGACGAGTCCTCCTTCGGGCACATCTCGACCGGCGGCGGCGCGTCCCTGGAGTACCTGGAGGGCAAGACCCTCCCCGGCATCGCGGCCCTGGAGAAGTGATGGCGAGCGTCACCCGCCGGCCGTTGATGGCCGGCAACTGGAAGATGAACCTCAACCACCTCGAGGCCAACCTGCTGGTGCAGAAGCTGGCCGCGAGCCTCACCGAGAAGCAGCTCACCGACGTCGAGACGGTGGTCCTGCCGCCCTTCACCGACCTGCGTACCGTGCAGACCGCGGTGGACGGCGACAAGCTGCTGATCGGCTACGGCGCGCAGGACCTGTCGCCGTACCAGTCGGGCGCCTACACCGGGGACATCTCCGGTGCGATGCTGGCCAAGCTGGGCTGCACGTACGTGGTGGTCGGGCACTCCGAGCGACGCGCGTACCACTACGAGGACGACGCGATCGTCAACGCCAAGGTGGCGGCGGCGCTGGCCAACGGGCTCACCCCGATCCTCTGCATCGGTGAGGGCCTGGAGATCCGGGAGCAGCTGCGGCACGTGCCGCACTGCTGCGACCAGCTCGACGGCGCCCTCAAGGGGCTCACCGCCGAGCAGGTCACCAAGGTCGTCGTGGCGTACGAGCCGGTCTGGGCGATCGGCACCGGCAAGACAGCGACGCCGGAGGACGCCCAGGAGGTCTGCGGCGAGGTCCGCAAGCGGCTCGTCGAGACCTTCGACCAGGGCACCGCGGACCAGGTCCGGGTCCTCTACGGCGGTTCGGTCAAGTCCTCGAACGTCGCGGCGATCATGGCCCAGCCGGACGTGGACGGGGCCCTGGTCGGTGGCGCCAGCCTGGATGCCGAGGAGTTCGCGAAGATCTGCCGGTTCCCGGAGCACACGGCCCGCTGATCGCTCGCTATCCTTGACTCCGCCCGTCCACCGGTCGGTGCCGCCGTGCCCGATCTGTCCGGGCGAGGATCGTAACGAGAGGACTGACCCCAGCCATGCCGATCTGGTTCGCATACACGTTGATCGTGTTGCTGGTCATCACGAGCGTTCTGCTCACCATGCTGATCCTGCTGCACCGCGGTAAGGGCGGCGGGCTGTCGAGCATGTTCGGCGGTGGGGTCAGCTCCAGCCTGGCCGGCTCGTCGGTGGCCGAGAAGAACCTGGACCGCTACACCGTCCTGGTGAGCATCATCTGGTTCGCCTGCATCGTCGGGCTGGGCCTCTGGCTCCGGCTCCAGCTCAACAGCGGGGCCTGATCCCGTCGGAGTCTCGGCGTACAATCTGCGCGCGGTCCGTTACGGACCGCGCGCAGTTTTTGTGCACCGCGTCGCCGCCGCCCTCCCCTCCGGGTGGTGGTCCCCTCCGACGGACAGGAGCGAGCAGCCGTGCCGAGTGTCAACATCATCCGGGGTGCACGGGTCGGTTCGGCCCCGGAGCGCCCCGCCGAGCGCTACCAGCTGGCGCCCCGCCGAGCGGTGACCTACTGGTGCCGCAACGCGCACGCCACGCAGATCCGGATGGCGCTCGACGCCGACGTCCCCGCCCTCTGGGACTGCCCCCGCTGCGGCCTGCCCGCCGGCCGGGACGCCGACAACCCGCCCGGCCGGGCCCGCCCCGAGCCCTACAAGACCCACCTGGCGTACGTGAAGGAGCGGCGCAGCGACGCGGAGGGGGAGGCCATCCTGGCCGAGGCCCTCGCGGCGCTGCGCCGACGTCGCGGCCGCGACTGAGACGCCGGAGCCCCGGTCCTCCCGCAGGAGGCCGGGGCTCCGCGCTGTCGTCTCAGCGCAGGCTGCGCGAGCGCGGCGGCACGTCGGCCGCCGCCGCCCGGTCCAGCAGCCAGAGGGTACGCGCGACCCCCCGCACGCCCGCCGCCGGCAGCTGCACCGGCCCCGCCCCGGCCAGGGCCATGCCCACCGCCCGGGCCTTGTCCGCACCGCTGGCCACCAGCCACACCTCCTCGGCGGTGTTGATCGCCGGCAGGGTGAGCGTGGTGCGCAGCGGCGGCGGCTTCGGGCTGCCCCGCACGGCGCTGACCGGCCGGTTGTCGTGGTGCACCGGGTGTTCCGGGAACACCGACGCCACGTGCCCGTCCTCGCCGACGCCCAGCATCAGCACGTCGAAGTGGGGCAGCGTGGCGTGCCCGGGGCGCGCTGCCCGGGCCAGCTCCTGGGCGTACGCGGCGGCGCCCGCCTCCGGGTCCGCCCCGGCCGGGCCGTCGGAGGCCGGCATCGGGTGCACCCGGGCCGGGTCCAGCGGCACGGCGTCCAGCAGGGCGGCCCGCGCCTGCGTCTCGTTGCGCTCCGGGTCGCCGGCCGGCAGGAAACGCTCGTCGCCCCACCAGACGTCCACCCGGGACCAGTCGACCGCGTCCCGGGCCGGCAGCGCGGCCACCGCCCGGTGGACCGCCGCGGCGATCCGCCCGCCGGTCAGCACCACCGACGCCTGGCCTCGCTCCGCCTGCGCGTCGAGCAGCTTCACCACCAGCCGGGCCGCCACCGCCTGCGCCAGCAGGTCGGCATCGGCGTGGACGGCGACACTCGCCTCACTCATGTGTTGTGCCTTCGTCTCCCGACCGCGTCCACGCGGTCCCTGTTCGTCGTGCCCGGGGCCGGTCGGCCCGTGGGTCGCGGGTCCTCGCCCGCCCGTGGGCGTGGGTGGCAGCCGGACGGCCTCCACCCACGCTCACGGCGGTCAGCTGCCGGCGCTGGTGCCCGCGTGGGCGGTCACCCCGGCCTCGGCGCGCCGCGCGGTCGCCGGGTCCTTCCAGACGTGCACCCGCTGGGCGGGGCGCTGGTCGAGGCCGGACAGCCCGGCCGCGGCCCCGAGCGCCTCGGCGTACACCTGGTCGGCGTCGAGCCGGCGCAGCTCCTCGGCCAGCTCGTCGCCGAGCGGGCGGCGCACCAGCGGCAGCGTCCGGTCGTCCTGACCGGTACGCCGGAAGACCGCCAGGCTGTCGGTGCGGGTCAGGGTCAGCTCGTCGCCGTTGGCGCAGCGCAGCTGCACCTCGCGCATCCGGGGGTGCTCGTCGGTGTGCTGCCACTGCGGGTCGACGCCGAGCCGGGCGGCCAGCCAGCCGCGCATCAGCGCCGCCGTCGGGTCGGTGCGCGGCGCGACCACCGTCGCGTCGGTGACCCGCGCCTCGGTGGTGTCGAACGCCCCGGCGACCAGGGTGCGCCACGGGGTGATCCGGGTCCAGGCCAGGTCGGTGTCGCCCGGGGCGTAGTCCCGGGCCCGCTGCCGCAGCGCCTCGATCGGGTCGGCGGCCTGCGCGGAGTCGGTGATCCGCCGGTCGGCCACCACACCGAGGAAGTCGGTGGCGATCTCCTGCGGCGGCTCGCCGTGCCACCAGGTGACCACCGGGACGTCCGGCACCAGCAGCGGCATCACCACCGACTCGGCGTGCAGGGCCAGCCGCCCGTACATCCGGGTGACCACGGCCTCGCAGGGGCCGAGCCGGCCGCCGACGACGATCTCCGCGTCCAGCCGGTTGCGCTCCCGCTCGACGTCCGAGCGGACGACGACCAGCAGCCGGCACGGGTGGGCCGCCGCGGCGATGGTCGCGGCGGCCTCCGCCTCGCGGACCCGCTTCTCGTCCACCACCACGATCAGGGTCAGGGCCATCCCGCTGGCCACCCCACCCGCGCTGCGCCGTTCCGCGGCGAGCGCCTTGACCACCTCGTTGCCGGTGGTGTCCCACAGGCCGATCACTGGAGCCTCCCGGTCCGCTCGCTTCGACTGTCCACGGCCGCCGTCCGGCGGTGGGCGCTCACGCCCGCCGCCAGGCGCGGCCCTCGCGGGCCAGCATCTCGTCGGCCGCCCGCGGCCCCCATTCGCCGGCCCGGTACGGCTCCGGCTTCGTGCCCGTCCAGGCGTGCTCCAGCGGGTCCACCACCGCCCAGCTCTGCTCGACCTCGGCGGCGTCCGGGAAGAGGGTCCGGTCGCCGATCAGCACGTCCAGCACCAGCCGCTCGTACGCCTCGGGGCTGGACTCGGTGAACGCCTCGCCGTACTGGAAGTCCATCGCGATGTCGCGGACCTCCATCGTGGTGCCCGGCACCTTGGAGCCGAACTTCAGCACCACACCCTCGTCCGGCTGCACCCGGATGACCAGCTGGTTGGGGCCCAACGACTCCATGTCGGCGGGGTTGAAGGGCAGGTGGGGCGCCTTCTTGAACATGACGGCCACCTCGGTCACCCGGCGCGGCAGCCGCTTGCCGGCGCGGATGTAGAACGGCACCCCCGCCCAGCGGCGGTTCTGGATGCCCAGCTCGACGGCGACGTACGTCTCGGTGGTGGAGTCCGCCGGCACGCCCTCCTCGTCCAGGTAGCCGACCGCCCGCTCACCACCGACCCAGCCGGGCAGGTACTGCCCGCGTACGGTGCCCCGGGTGATGTCCTTCGGCAGGGTGATCGCCTTGAGCACCTTCAGCTTCTCGGCCCGGATCTCGTCGGCGTCGAAGCTGGTCGGCTCCTCCATCGCCACCAGGGCGAGCAGTTGGAGCAGGTGGTTCTGGAGCACGTCGCGGGCGGTGCCGACCGAGTCGTAGAAACCGGCCCGGGTGCCGATGCCGACGTCCTCGGCCATGGTGATCTGCACCGAGTCGACGTACTTGGAGTTCCACAGCGGTTCGAACAGGTTGTTGGCGAACCGCAGGGCGAGGATGTTCTGGACCGTCTCCTTGCCCAGGTAGTGGTCGATGCGGAAGACGTCCTGGCGGGTGAAGACGTCGTCGACCAGGTCGTTGAGCTCCTTGGCCGAGGGCAGGTCGTGCCCGAACGGCTTCTCCACCACCACCCGACGCCAGCCGCCGCACTTGTCGTTGTCGGCCATGCCGGTGCGGGCGAGCTGCTTGAGCACCACCGGGAAGGCCGCCGGGGGGATGGAGAAGTAGAAGGCGGCGTTGCCGTGGATGCCGTGGCTGCCGCGCAGGTCGTCCAACGTCCGGGCGAGCTGGTCGAAGGCCGCGTCGTCGTCGAACGAGCCGCCGACGAACTTGATGTTGCCGGCCAGCCGCGACCACACCTCCTCCCGCCACGGCGTGCGGGCGTGCTTCCTCGCCGCCTCGTGGGCCAGCGACTCGAAGTCGCCGTCACCCCAGTCCCGCCGGGCGAAGCCCAGGACCACGAATCCGGGGGGCAGCAGTCCCCGGTTGGCCAGGTCGTAGACCGCCGGCAGCAACTTCTTGCGCGCCAGGTCGCCGGTCACCCCGAAGATCACCAGAGCGCAGGGCTCCGGGATCCGGGGCAGTCGTCGGTCCTGCGCGTCGCGCAGCGGATTCACGCCGCCTCCTCGCTCGGTCTGGTCCATGTCGTCCATCGTCACGCCCGCCATCGTCCGATCGCATCCCGCAGCTGGGCCAGCCCGGCCGCCCTGTCGGTCAGGTGCAGCCGCAGCACCGGCCGTCCCCGGTCGGCCAGCGCCTGCCGGTCACCGGCGGCCTGCGCCGCCTGCAGCTGTCCGAAGGAGTACGGCCGGCCCGGCACCGGCAGATCAACGTCCACCGTCGCGGTGAGCTGAAGATAGCTGCCGGCGGGCCGGACGGCTCTGTGGTGCCGTCCGGTGGAGCCCCAGCCGAAGGTGACCGGACGGCGCAGCGCCCGGGCCAGCAGCGGTCGCAGCCGCGCCGCGTCGGCGTCGGCGACCGGATCCAGGTACGCCGTCACGGCGAGGTGGCCGGCGTCGCCCACCCCGTCGAGCAGGTGCCGCAGCGCGCCGTCGAGGTCGGCGGGGGCGCCCGGCGGGGCGTACACCTCGATGGCGCCCTCGGTGCGCGACGGCGCCTGCGCCGGCGGCCCGCACTCCAGGATCCGCCGGGTGTTCTCGTTGCTCGCGGCGACGTCCGGCTCGTCGAAGGGGTCGACACCGAGCGCCGTCGCGGCGACCGCGGTGGCGTACTCCCAGGCGAGGAAGTGCGCGCCCAGCGGGCCGTTCACCGCCAGGTGCGGTTCGCACCCGCCGCCGGGGACGTCGCCGGCGGCCAGGGCGCCGCCGTAGCTGACGGTCAGCACGTCCGGCCCGGTGACGCCGGGCGCCGTGGGCGTCTCCACCACCACCGGCAGGATGCCGGCGCCGGCCCTGCCGGTCGACTCGGCCAGCAACTGCTCGGCCCATTCGCCCAGACCGTCGAGGCCGGTGCCGTCGCCGACCAGGGCGACCGTGCCCCGGCCGCCGGTGACCGCCGCGCCCAGCGCCGCGCCCAGCGCCAGCGCGGGATTGTCCGCATCGCGGCCCAGCGACGTCGAGAACGCCTCGGCGTCGTCCAGCAGGGCGGTCACCTCTGCCCCGGCCAGCGCGGCCGGGACCAGGCCGACGGCGGTCAGCGCCGCGTACCGGCCGCCCACCTCCGGGTCGGCGGGCAGCACCACCGCGCCCATCTCGTCGGCGACCGCCTCCAGCGGCGAGCCGGGGTCGGTCACCACCACGAAGTGGCGGGCCGCCTCGGCCTCGCCCAACCCGGCGTCCAGGAACGCCTGCCGGTACGCCCGGCGGTGGCCGTCGGTCTCCACGGTGGCGTCGGACCTGCCGGCGACCACCACCACGGTGCGCTCCAGCCGGTCGGCCAGCACCGCCCGGACCCGTCCCGGGTCGGTGGTGTCGAGCACGGTCAGCGGCCGGCCCAGGGTGCGGGCGATGGCCTCGGCGGCCGGTGACGAGCCGCCCGTCCCGACGAGCACCACGTGGTCCAGGTCGGCCAGCTCCGCCGTCAGCTCGGCGAGCTGGGGGAGCAGTTCCCGGCTGCGCCGGTGGGTGTCCAGCCAGCCCAGCCGCAGGCGTGCCGTCGGCTCGGCGTCCGGCCCCCACAGCGAGGGGTCCTTGGCGGCCAGCCGCGCCGGCAGGCCACGGCCGACCAGGTCCTCCCGCAGCCGGGTGGCGCCGTCGACGGCGTCCGCGCCGTGCACGGCGAACCCGGCGGCCGCGACCGCCGGGTTCGCCGTCAGGTCACTCATCTGGCCACCGGGTCGGGCGGGTGACGGCGTGGCGCGCCGCGGGGCGGAACCCCGCGGCGCGTCCGACGCCCAACGTCACGCGTTGCCCCCGGCCTGCTCGGCGGCCTCCGCGTTGCCCTTGGCGGCCCGGTTCGGCTTCCCGGTGCCCTTCGCCGCCTCGGCCAGCGATTTCGTCACGCCGTCGAGCAGTTCCAGCCAGCTGGCCTCGAACTTCTCCACACCCTCGCGCTCCAGGGTGGCGATCACGTCGGACATGTCCACCCCGACCGACTCCAAATCGGTGAAGACCGTGCGCGCCGCGTCGTACGACCCGGTGATGGTGTCGCCCCGGGTCTCGCCGTGGTCGGCGTACGCGTGGATCACCGACTCGGGCATGGTGTTGACCGTGCCGGGGGCGATCAGCTCCTCGACGTAGATCACGTCCCGGTAGTCCGGGTTCTTCGTCGAGGTGGACGCCCAGAGCGGCCGCTGCGGGTGGGCGCCCGCGTCGGCCAGGGCCTGCCACCGGTCGGAGGAGAAGACCTGGCCGTAGCGCTCGTAGGCGAGCTGGGCGTTGGCGACGGCGGCCTTGCCGCGCAGCGCCTTGGCCTCGTCCGAGCCGATCTTCTCCAGCCTCTTGTCGACCTCGCTGTCGACGCGGGAGACGAAGAAGGACGCCACCGAGCCGATCTTCGACAGGTCGTGGCCGTTCGCCTTCGCCTGCTCCAGGCCGGCGAGGAACGCCTCCATCACCTGCGAGTAGCGGTCCAGGCCGAAGATCAGCGTCACGTTCACGCTGATCCCCTCGGCCAGGGTCGCGGTGATCGCCGGCAGGCCGGCCTCGGTCGCCGGGATCTTGATGAACAGGTTCGGCCGGTCGACCAGCCACCACAGCGCCTTGGCCTCGGCGACGGTCCGCTCCGTCTCGTGCGCCAGCCGGGGGTCCACCTCGATGGAGACCCGGCCGTCGACGCCGTGGCTGGCGTCGTACGACGGGCGCATCACGTCGCACGCCCAGCGCACGTCGTACGTGGTGAGCATGCGGACGGCCTCTTCGACCTCCACGCCACGGGCGGCCAGGTCCCGCAGCTGCCAGTTGTACTCGTCGGCGTCGCTCAGCGCCTTGGCGAAGATGGTCGGGTTCGTGGTCACCCCGGCCACGTGCTTCTCGCGGCGCAGCTGGTCCAGCCCGCCGGAGCTCAGTCGTACCCGGGAGAGATCATCGAGCCAGACCGCCACGCCCGCGGCGGTGAGTTCGTTCAGCCTGTCCGTCGTCATGCCGTCCACGCTCCCCTCAGTTGCCGGTCGTGAAACCGGTGATGTCGCCCACCCGGGCCAGCGACGCGTGAGCCGCCGCCACGATCCGGTCCGGGGTGAACCCGAACTGCTCGAAGAGCACGGTGTGCGGCGCGCTCGCCCCGTAGTGCTCCAGGCTCACGCTCTCGCCGAGGTCGCCGACGACGCCGCGCCAGGACATCGAGATACCCGCCTCCACGCTCACCCGAGCCTTTACCCCGCGTGGCAGCACCGACTCCCGGTACGCCTCGTCCTGCGCGTAGAACCACTCCTGGCAGGGCATCGAGACGACCCGGGTGGGGGTGCCGTCGGCCTCCAGCCGCTCCCGGGCGGTGAGGCAGAGCTGCACCTCGGAGCCGGTGCCGATGATGATCACCTGCGGCTTGCCGTTGGACGCCTCGGCCAGCACGTAGCCGCCCTTGGCGACGCCCTCGGCGCCGCCGAGCTGCGTACGGTCCAGCGTCGGCAGCGCCTGCCGGCTCAGCGCCAGCGCGGTCGGCCGGTCGGTGTGCTCCAGCGCCTGCCGCCAGGCCCAGGCGGTCTCGTTGGCGTCGGCGGGCCGGACCACGTCCAGGCCGGGGATGGCGCGCAGCGCGGTCAGGTGCTCCACCGGCTGGTGGGTCGGGCCGTCCTCGCCGAGGCCGATCGAGTCGTGCGTCCAGACGTAGACCACCGGCAGCTTCATCAGCGCGGCGAGCCGCACCGAGGGGCGCATGTAGTCGCTGAACACCAGGAAGGTGCCGCCGTACGGGCGGGTGCCGCCGTGCAGGGCGATGCCGTTGAGGATCGCGCCCATGGCGTGCTCACGGATGCCGAAGTGCAGGGTGCGGCCGTACTCGTGGCCGGGGAAGTCCTTGGTGGCGTGGGCGGCCGGGATGAACGACGGCTCGCCCTTCATGGTGGTGTTGTTGCTCTCCGCCAGGTCGGCCGAGCCGCCCCACAGCTCCGGCAGCACCGGGGCGAGCGCCTCCAGCACCTTGCCGGAGGCGGCCCGGGTGGCCACGCCCTTGGCGTCCGCCGGGAAGGTCGGCAGGGCGTCGGCCCAGCCGGCGGGCAGCACCCGGCCGGCCATCCGGTCGTAGAGCGCCTTGCGCTCGGCGTTGGCGCCGGCCCAGGCGTCGAAGGCCTGCTGCCACTCCCGCTGGGCGGCGTCGCCCCGGCCCATCACCAGCCGGGCGTGGCCGAGGACCTCCTCGTCGACCTGGAAGCTCTGCTGCGGGTCGAAGCCGAGGATCTGCTTGGTGGCGGCCACCTCGTCGGCGCCGAGCGCCGAACCGTGGATCTTGCCGGTGTTCTTCTTGTTCGGGGCGGGCCAGCCGATGATGGTGCGCAGCGCGATGAAGGAGGGGCGGTCGGTCTCCGCCTTGGCGGCCAGCAGCGCCTGGTACAGCGCCTCGACGTCCTCGTGGTAGTCGCCCTGGTCGGCGTCGCCGGCGCGCCAGTCGACGGTCTGCACGTGCCAGCCGTACGCCTCGTAGCGGGCCGCGACGTCCTCGCTCTTGGCGATGCGGGTGTCGTCCTCGATCGAGATCTCGTTGTCGTCGTAGATCACGCAGAGGTTGCCGAGCTGCTGGTGGCCGGCGAGGGCGCTGGCCTCGTGGCTGATGCCCTCCTCGATGTCGCCGTCGGAGGCGATGCACCAGATGTCGTGGTCGAAGACCGACGCGCCGGGCTCGCTCTCCGGGTCGAAGAGGCCGCGCTCGCGGCGGGCGGCCATCGCCATGCCCACCGCGTTGCCCATGCCCTGGCCCAGCGGGCCGGTGGTGGTCTCGACGCCGGGGGTGTGCCCGTGCTCGGGGTGCCCCGGGGTCAGCGAGCCCCACTGCCGCAGCGACTGCAGGTCCTCCAGGCTCAGCGGGTAGCCGGAGAGGAAGAGCTGGATGTAGAGAGTCAGGCTGGAGTGCCCGGCGGAGAGGACGAAGCGGTCCCGGCCGGGCCAGTTCGGGTCGGCCGGGTTGTGCCGCATCACCCGGTTGAAGAGCAGGTACGCCGCGGGCGCGAGGCTCATCGCGGTGCCCGGGTGACCGTTGCCGGATTTCTCCACGGCGTCCATGGCCAGCACGCGGACGGTGTCGACGGCCCTGCGGTCGAGGTCGGACCAGTTGAGAGCGGAGTGCTCGGGACGGTTGGCAGCCACGATGGTTGTGCTCCTCGGCAGATGGGCGGAACCCTCACCAGTGACCCTATCGAGCGGCCCTAAACGTCCGCCCGGGGATCACTGCACGCCCACGGGTACGTGTCGGACGTCGGGACCGTTCAGTCGCCATGTGTGACGGCTCGCACCGTTGTCGGGTCGCCCGGGCAGCCAAAACGACGGCGCGTAGTCTGTGGGGCGGTGTGTGGGCCCAGTCGGGTCCGGCCGACCCGATCCCCCTGCCGAAGCCGGAAGGTGGCAATCCGTGAGCATGATCACCGAGCGCCCCGTCAGCAACTCTGCCGGGCAGCCGCCGGTGCGCACGGTGGCCGAGGAGTCGGCGACTCCGCGCCGCGACGTCCGGGCGGTGGTCGCCGCGTACGTGGCGCTGACCAAGCCGCGGATCGTCGAGCTGCTGCTGGTGACCACGGTGCCGGCGATGATGCTCGCCGACGGCGGCATGCCGTCGCTCTGGCTGGTGGCGGTGGTGCTGGTCGGTGGCTCGCTCGCCGCCGGCGCGGCGAGCGTGCTCAACTGCTACATCGACCGGGACATCGACCAGTTGATGCGGCGCACCAAGCGCCGTCCGCTGCCGGCGCACACCGTGTCGCCGCGCAGCGCGCTGATCTTCGGCCTGGTGCTGGCGGTGGTGTCGACGGCGCTGATGCTGGCGTTCACCAACCTGCTCGCGGCCGCGCTGACCGTGGCCGCGATCGCCTACTACGACCTCGTCTACACGCTCTGGCTCAAGCGCACCACGACGGCGAACACGTTCTGGGGCGGGGCCTGCGGTGCGGCGCCGGTGCTGATCGGCTGGGCGGCGGTCACCGGCTCGCTCGCGCCGCAGGCGTGGGCGCTCTTCGCGGTGGTCTTCTTCTGGCAGATGCCGCACTTCTACCCGCTGGCCATGAAGTACAAGGACGACTACGCCCGGGCCGGCATCCCGATGCTGCCGGTGGTGGCCTCGGCCCGTCGGGTCAACGCCGAGATCCTGATCTTCGCCTGGCTCACGGTGCTGACCTCGCTGGCGCTCTGGCCGATGGGGATGAGCCCGATCTACGGGGTGCCGACGCTCGTGGTGGGCGGCATCTTCCTGGTCGAGGCGCACAAGCTGTGCCGCCGGGTGAGGCGCGGCGAGGCGGTCAAGCCGATGCGGCTGTTCCACTGGTCGACCACCTATCTGACGATCCTCTTCGCCGCCGTCGCGGTCGACGCGCTGGTCTGACACCCGCACGCTGCCGGGGCGGCCCGGTGTCACATCGGGCCGCCCTGGCGTGCCGTGCGTCACGCCGCCGGCCTCGGTGAACATCAATTTCCGGAATCTTTTTTCGGGTGAGCGGCACCGACTCAAGTTGGACGCATTGGGGCGATCCGGGCCGACCGGTTTGTCCTGACTTTGTCGACATGTCCGGCCAAATTACCTGTGGTCTTCCTTAAACCCGTAGGTAATTGGCATCACAAAAGGTTCATCGTTCTCGCACCAACGGGTGGATGTCTGCTTAGGCTTCGCGTCATGGCAGATGGTTCCGATACGACGCTGACGGCTGAGCAGACCGCGGAGCAGGCCCCCAACGGCCTGGTCTCCGGCATCAAGTCGTTCGCCGCCGGGCACGGCGGCGCCAAGGCGGTCATCGAGTACGTCGGCAAGCGCGGCGCGCGGATCGTCCTCGTCGGCTCCGACGGCGCGTGGGCCGACCAGTTCGCGGACGACACCGTCGTCGCACGCCAGGCGTGCGCGAAGGCGGGAGTCACCGTCGAGAACGCCTGGGAGCGTGAGCTGATGGACCAGATGCGCCCGAGCAACGACCTCTGGCGGTCGATGGCCCGACGCACGATGGCCCGTTGACAGATAAATTGACCCACCACCAGTCGACCCGGGGGGAACCCCGGGTCGCTCTCGTCACCTGCGACCGGCTCGCCGACCTCGACCCCGACGACCGGCTCGTGCTCGCCCCGCTGGCCGCCCACGGCGTCACCGCCGAGGCGGCCGTCTGGGACGACCCGGACGTCGACTGGGCCACCTACGACCTGGTCGTGCTCCGCTCGCCCTGGGACTACGCGCTGCGCCGCGACGAGTTCGTGGCCTGGGCGGAGAGTGTGCCGCAACTGGTCAACCCGGCCGACGTGGTGCGCTGGAACACCGACAAGCGCTACCTGGGCGAGCTGGCCGCCGCCGGGGTGCCGACCGTGCCGACCGGCTGGGTCGAGCCGGGACAGGACTGGACGCCGCCCGCGGACTCCGGCGAGTACGTGATCAAGCCCGCGGTCAGCGCCGGCAGCCAGGACACCGGCCGGTACGACCTCGCCGACCCGGAGCACCGCGAGCTGGCCGTGGCCCACGTACGGCGGCTCTCCGCGGCCGGCCGGGTCACCATGGTGCAGCCGTACCTGACCGCGGTGGACACGGCGGGGGAGACGGCGCTGCTCTACCTGGCCGGGCCGCAGGGGCCGGCGTACAGCCACGCGATCCGCAAGGGCCCGATGCTGGACGGCCCGGACCTCGGCGTGGAGGGGCTCTACAAGCCCGAGGAGATCACCGCCCGTACCGCGACGCCGGAGCAGCTGGCCGTCGCCGAGCGGGTCCTGGCGGCGGTCCCCGGCGGGTCGCAGCGCCTGCTCTACGCCCGGGTGGACCTCATCCCCGGCGCGGACGGCACGCCCGTCCTGGTGGAGCTGGAGCTGACCGAGCCGTCCCTGTTCCTCGGCTACGCCGACGGCGCCCCCGAGCGCCTCGCCGACGCGATCGTCACCCACCTGGCTCGTCGGGCGCCCTGACCGCCCCACCCCCGAAACCCGCCCCACGTAGCGATCGACGCCGTTTGCGGCGTGTCGCGGTATCCCCGAAGTCCGACACCGCGACACGCCGCAAACGGCGCAGGCAACCGGGGCCGCAGCCGGCGGTCAGGCGGCGGCGGTGACCCGGTCGGCGGCCGGGGTCGGGGTGGCGGTCGGGGTCGGGGCGGTGACCGGGCGGCGCTCGCGGGTCGACCAGAGCACCGACAGGGTGGCCAGCAGCACCAGGCAGGAGCCGAGCATGTGCGCGCCGACCAGCAGCGCGGGCAGGTCGGTGAAGTACTGCACGAAGCCGATCACGCCCTGACCCAGCTCCACCGCGACCAGCACCACGGCCGTCCGGGCGGCGTCGGTCGCGCCGACCGCCCGGAACGCGAAGACCAGCGCCACCGAGAGTCCGATCAGCAGGAACACCCCGTCGGCGTGCACCTGGGAGATCTGCTCCGGGTCCAGGCCGTTGCGGGCCGCGCCGCCGTCGCCGGCGTGCGGGCCGCTGCCGGTCACCCACGTCCCGACCACCAGCACCGAGGCGCTGACGACGGTGGTGACCAGCGCGAGGGTACGCAGCGGGCCGGGCACCACGGCCACCGCCGGGCCGTCCGGCTCCCCGATCCGTCGCCACAGCGCGTACGCCGCCGCGATCACCACCATCGAGGCGAGGAAGTGCAGCCCGACCACCCACGGGTTCAGGTTGGTCAGCACGGTGATCCCGCCGATGACCGCCTGCGCCGGGATGCCGAGCAGCACCGCCACGGCGAGCGGCAGCAGCCCCCGCCGGCGCGGGCGGTGCAGCAGCACGGCCAGCACCACGGCGAGGGCGATGATCCCGACGGCGAAGGTCAGCAGCCGGTTGCCGAACTCGATCATCCCGTGCACGCCCATCTCCGGCGTGGTGGTGTACGACGCGTCGGTGCACCGGGGCCAGGTCGGGCAGCCCAGGCCGGAGGCGGTGAGCCGGACGGCCCCACCGGTCACGACGATGGCCACGTTCGCCACGATCGAGGCGTACGCGAGGCGGCGCAGCAGGCTGGTGGAGACCGGGAACCGGTCGGATGCCTTCACGCAGCGAATCCTACGGCGTGTAGTGGAGCCCGATCGGGCGACTCCGTCGCCTCGGTGTCGGGGATCACCGGGACCCGGGTTTGCGGGCCTCCGGCGAATTACGTAACGTTGGCGTTGTGAAAAACGCGGCGGCGCTCTCGGAGCACCTGTCGGCGACCGCCCCGGTCGCCGACCGCTCCCGGTCGCGGCGCGGCGCCGGACGCGCCGAGCCGGAGTTGTCGCCGGCCGCGTCCGCCGACCTCTCCACCCGCGACCGGGTCACCCAGCTGCTGCTGGAGCGGGGGGCGACCACCGCCGCGCAGCTCGGCTCGGCGCTCGGGCTCAGCCCCGCCGCGATCCGCCGACACCTGGACGCGATGCTCGCCGACGGCGACGTGGTCGCCCGGGAGCAGGCGGTGCGGGGCAGCCGCGGCCGGGGCCGCCCGGCCAAGGTGTTCCTGCTGACCGACGCCGCCCGGATCCGCTGCGGCACGCACCACTACGACAACATGGCCACCGCCGCGCTGCGCTGGATCGCCCGCAACGGCGGCTCCGACGCGGTGGAGGCGTTCGCCGCCGATCAGGTGGCCGCGCTGGAGGCCCGCTGCCGGGCCGCGATGGAGGACGCCGGCGACGAGCCCCTCGCACGGGCGGAGGCGCTCGCGGGGGCGCTCACCGCCGAGGGCTACGCTGCCAACGCGTCCACGATCGCCTCCGGCGGCCAGCTCTGTCAGCACCACTGCCCGGTGGCGCACGTGGCCGCCGAGTTCCCCCAGCTGTGCGAGGCCGAGACCGCGGTCATCTCCCGCCTGGTCGGCACTCACGTGCAGCGCCTGGCCACCATCGCGCACGGCGACGGGGTGTGCACCACGCACATCCCGGCCCAGCCGCGTGCCCAGTCCGGTATCACCGTCACCACTGTGAGGACAGATAGATGACCGAGCAGATCGTCCAGCCCCTGACCCAGGAAGAGCAGCTCGCCGCCCTCGGTCGCTACGAGTACGGCTGGGCCGACCCCGACGTCGCCGGGGCCGCCGCCCAGCGTGGCCTCAGCGAGGCGGTGGTGCGGGACATCTCGGCGAAGAAGAGCGAGCCGGCCTGGATGCTCGACCTGCGCCTGAAGGGCCTGCGGCTGTTCGGCCGCAAGCCGATGCCGGCCTGGGGCGCCGACCTCACCGGGATCGACTTCGACAACATCAAGTACTTCGTGCGGTCCACCGAGAAGCAGGCCACCAGCTGGGAGGACCTGCCGGAGGACATCAAGAACACCTACGACCGGCTGGGCATCCCCGAGGCGGAGAAGCAGCGCCTGGTCGCCGGTGTCGCGGCGCAGTACGAGTCCGAGGTGGTCTACCACAAGATCCGTGAGGACCTCGAGGAGCAGGGCGTCGTCTTCCTGGACACCGACACCGCGCTCAAGGAGCACGAGGAGCTGTTCCGGGAGTACTTCGGCACGGTCATCCCGGTCGGCGACAACAAGTTCGCGGCGCTGAACACCTCCGTGTGGTCCGGTGGCTCGTTCATCTACGTGCCGAAGGGCGTGCACGTGGAGATCCCGCTGCAGGCCTACTTCCGGATCAACACGGAGAACATGGGCCAGTTCGAGCGGACGCTGATCATCGTCGACGAGGGCGCGTACGTGCACTACGTCGAGGGCTGCACCGCGCCGCTGTACTCCTCCGACTCGCTGCACAGCGCGGTGGTGGAGATCGTCGTCAAGAAGAACGCCCGCTGCCGCTACACGACCATCCAGAACTGGTCGAACAACGTCTACAACCTGGTCACCAAGCGCGCCGTCTGCCACGAGGGCGCGACCATGGAGTGGGTCGACGGCAACATCGGCTCCAAGGTCACCATGAAGTACCCGGCGGTCTACATGACCGGCGAGCACGCCAAGGGCGAGGTGCTCTCGGTGGCCATGGCCGGCGAGGGCCAGCACCAGGACGCCGGCGCCAAGATGGTGCACGCGGCCCCGCACACCTCCTCGACCATCATCTCCAAGTCGATCGCCCGGGGCGGCGGCCGCACCTCGTACCGGGGTCTGGTGCAGGTGCTGGAGGGTTCGCACCACAGCCGCAGCACGGTCAAGTGCGACGCGCTGCTGGTCGACACCATCTCCCGCTCGGACACCTACCCGTACGTCGACATCCGCGAGGACGACGTGTCGATGGGGCACGAGGCGACCGTCTCCAAGATCAGCGACGACCAGCTCTTCTACCTGATGAGCCGTGGTCTGAGCGAGGACGAGGCGATGGCGATGATCGTGCGCGGCTTCATCGAGCCGATCGCCAAGGAGCTTCCGATGGAGTACGCCCTGGAGCTCAACCGCCTGATCGAGCTCCAGATGGAGGGCGCGGTCGGCTGACGCCACCGCCCCCGCGTGGCGGGCCGGCAGCCCCGGCCCGCCGCACCAGGCCCCGACCTCGTCGTCACGGATCAGACAGACCAAGGAAGAGATGACTACCCAGGCTTCCGCGCCGCCCAGCACCAAGACGCAGGCGCTCCGCTCGTACGACGTCGCCGACTTCCCGGCCCTCACCGGTCTGGAGGAGGAGTGGCGCTTCACCCCGCTCAAGCGGCTGCGCGGGCTGGTCGGCGGCGACCCGCAGGCCGCCTCCGCCACGGTCCGCCACGAGTACGGTGACCTGCCCTCCGGCGTCACCGTCGAGCGGATCACCAAGGACGACCCGCGGGTGGGCAGCGTGCTCACCCCGGTCGACCGGGTCAGCGCGCTGGCGTACGGCGGGGCCGACCGGGCGCTGCTCGTGACGGTCGCGCCGGACGCCGTGGTCGACCGGCCGGTGACCCTGCGGGTGGTCGGCGACGGCGTGGAGGGCCTGGCCTTCGGGCACACCTTCGTCGAGGTGGGCCGGTTCGCCGAGGTGGTCCTGGTGCTGGAGCACGTCGGCTCGGCCACGCTGGCCGACAACGTCGAGGTGTCCGTGGCCGACGGCGCGAAGCTGACCCTGGTCACCGTGGCCGACTGGGCCGCCGACGCGGTGCAGGCCCAGCACGTGAAGATCCGGCTGGGCCGCGACGCGAAGGTGTCGCACGTGCAGGTGAGCCTCGGCGGCGACCTGGTCCGGCAGTACACCTCGGTGGAGTACACCGGCCGGGGCGGCGAGGCCGAGCTGTACGGCGTCTACTTCGCCGACGGCGGCCAGCACCTGGAGCACCGGCAGCTGGTCGACCACAACGTGCCGGACTGCCGTAGCTACGTCGGCTACCGGGGCGCGCTGCAGGGCGACGACGCCCGTACCGTCTGGGTCGGCGACGTGCTGATCCGGGCCGAGGCGACCGGCACCGACACGTACGAGATCAACCGGAACCTGCTGCTCTCCGACGGCGCCCGGGCCGACTCCGTGCCGAACCTGGAGATCGAGACCGGCGAGATCGCCGGCGCCGGCCACGCGAGCGCGACCGGCCGCTTCGACGACGAGCAGCTCTTCTACCTGATGGCCCGGGGCATCCCGGAGGGCGAGGCCCGCCGTCTGGTGGTGCGCGGCTTCTTCGCCGAGCTGATCAACAAGATCCCGGTCGAGGAGCTGCGCGAGCGGCTCGGCGACGCGATCGAGGCCCGCCTCGCGAAGGCCGGCGCCTGATGATCAGGATCTGCTCGACCGAGGACGTGCCCAAGGGCACCGTGATCAGCGCCGACGTGGACGGCACGCGGATCGCCCTCGTGCACGGCGAGGACGGCCGGTTCTACGCCGTGTACGACGAGTGCTCGCACGCCGCGGTCGCCCTCTCCGAGGGGGAGGTCGAGGGGTGCACGCTGGAATGCTGGCTGCACGGTTCCCGTTTCGACCTGCGTACCGGTGAGCCCACCGGGCTGCCCGCCACCGAACCCGTTCCCGTCTACCCCGTCGAAGTCCGCGACGGCGACATCTACGTCAGCCTGACGCCGAGCAATGGAGTGACCCGATAATGAGCACCCTGGAGATCCGCGACCTGAAGGTGTCGGTCAAGCTGCCCGAGGGTGAGCTCAAGCCGATCCTGGCCGGCGTCGACCTGACCGTGAAGTCGGGCGAGACCCACGCGATCATGGGTCCGAACGGCTCCGGCAAGTCGACCCTGGCGTACTCGATCGCCGGCCACCCCAAGTACGAGATCACCGGCGGCTCGGTGACCCTCGACGGCTCCGACGTGCTGGCCATGTCCGTCGACGAGCGGGCCCGTGCCGGCCTCTTCCTGGCCATGCAGTACCCGGTCGAGGTCCCCGGCGTCTCGGTGGCGAACTTCCTGCGCACGGCCAAGACCGCCATCGACGGCGAGGCCCCGAAGCTGCGCACCTGGGGCGGCGAGCTGCGCGGCGCCATGGAGCGCCTCCAGATGGACCCGGCGTTCGCCCAGCGCAACGTCAACGAGGGCTTCTCCGGCGGTGAGAAGAAGCGGCACGAGATCGTGCAGCTGGAGCTGCTCAAGCCGAAGATCGCCATCCTCGACGAGACCGACTCCGGCCTCGACGTGGACGCGCTGCGCGTGGTCAGCGAGGGCGTGAACCGGGTCCGCGACACCGGTGACACCGGAGTGTTGCTGATCACCCACTACACCCGGATCCTGCGCTACATCAAGCCGGACTTCGTGCACGTCTTCGTCGCCGGCCGGATCGTCGAGCAGGGCGGGCCGGAGCTGGCCGACAAGCTCGAGGCCGAGGGCTACGAGCGCTACGCCGCCGGGGCCGGTTCGGCGCGGGCCTGACACGCACACGACAGGGGCCGCTGAGATGACCACCATCGCCATCCCCGAGGGCATGCCGCAGTACGACGACGTGCCCCGCTTCGACGTGGCCACGGTGCGCGCCGACTTCCCGATCCTGGACCGGGAGGTCAACGGGCACCGGCTGGTCTATCTCGACAGCGCCAACACCTCGCACAAGCCGCGGCAGGTGCTCGACGTGCTCGCCGAGCACTACGCGATGCACAACGCCAACGTGTCGCGCTCGGTGCACACCCTGGGCACCGAGGCGACCGAGGCGTACGAGGGGGCCCGGGCGAAGATCGCCGCGTTCATCAACGCGCCGAGCGTGGACGAGGTGGTGTTCACCAAGAACTCCACCGAGGCGATCAACATCGTGGCGTACGCGTTCTCCAACGCGTCGCTGCGGCCCGACGCGGACCCCCGGTTCCGGTTGGGTCCGGGCGACGAGGTCGTGATCTCCGAGATGGAGCACCACTCGAACATCGTCCCCTGGCAGCTGCTCTGCGAGCGCACGGGCGCGACCCTGCGCTGGTTCCCGGTCACCGACTCCGGACGCCTGGACGAGTCCGGGCTGGAGGAGCTGGTCACCGAGCGGACGAAGATCGTCTCGCTGGTGCACACCTCCAACATCCTCGGCACGGTCAACGCCACCGCGCGGATCACCGAGCGGGTCCGCCAGGTGGGCGCGCTGCTGCTGCTCGACTGCTCACAGTCGGTGCCGCACATGCCGATGGACGTGGTCGACTACGACGCCGACTTCATCGTCTTCACCGGGCACAAGATGTGCGCCCCGACCGGCATCGGCGTGCTGTGGGGCCGGGGCGAGCTGCTCGCCGCGATGCCCCCGGTGCTCGGCGGCGGCTCGATGATCGAGACGGTGACGATGGCGCGCTCGACGTTCGCCGCGCCGCCGGCCCGGTTCGAGGCCGGCACCCCGCCGATCGCCGAGGCGGTCGCGCTCGGGGCGGCGGTCGACTACCTCAGCGGGATCGGGATGCGGGCGATCCAGTGGCACGAGAAGGAGTTGACGGCGTACGCGCTGGACGCCCTCGCCACGGTGCCCGGGCTGCGGATCTTCGGCCCGAACGTGCCGGTCGGCCGGGGCGGGACGATCTCGTTCGCGCTCGGCGACGTGCACCCGCACGACGTGGGGCAGGTCCTCGACTCGCTCGGCGTGCAGGTACGGGTGGGGCACCACTGCGCGAAGCCGGTGTGCACCCGGTTCGGCGTCCCGGCGATGACCCGGGCGTCGTTCTACCTGTACACCACCACGGAGGAGATCGACGCCCTGGTGGCCGGTCTCGAGCAGGTGCGGAAGGTGTTCGACTGATGCAGCTCGACCAGCTCTACCAGGAGATCATCCTGGACCACTACAAGCACCCGCACGGGCGTGGGCTGCGCGACGCCGAGGACCCGCAGGCCCGGGTGGCCGAGGCGCACCACGTCAACCCGACCTGCGGTGACGAGATCACCGTCCGGGTGGCCACCGACGGCGACGTGCTCGACGACATCTCGTACGACGGGATGGGCTGCTCGATCAGCCAGGCGTCGGCGAGCGTGCTGCACGAGCTGCTGCGCGGCCGGGACGCGGGTGAGGCGTTCGCCGTGCACGAGGCGTTCGTCGAGTTGATGTCCGGGCGTGGCCAGGTCACGCCCGACGAGGACGTGCTCGGTGACGGGGTGGCGTTCGCGGGTGTCGCGCGCTACCCGGCCCGGGTCAAGTGCGCGCTGCTGCCGTGGATGGCGTTCAAGGACGCCGCGGCACGCGCCGGTGTGGGCGCGAGCCCGACGGAGGTGAAGGCATGAGTAGTGAGGACACCGCGACCGCGGCGACGCCGGAGACGGGGACCCCGGCCGACGGCGCCGTGGCGACCGGGGGCGCCGCGCCGGCGGCCGGCGGCAGGGCCGCCGTCGCCGACATCGAGGAGGCGATGAAGGACGTCGTCGACCCCGAGCTGGGCATCAACGTGGTCGACCTCGGCCTGGTGTACGGCGTGCACGTCGGCGACGACAACGTCGCCACGCTGGACATGACGCTCACCTCGGCGGCCTGCCCGCTCACCGACGTGATCGAGGACCAGGCCCGGCAGGCGCTGACCACCGGCCCCGGCGGCGGTCTGGTCGACGACATCCGGATCAACTGGGTCTGGCTGCCGCCGTGGGGCCCGGACAAGATCACCGACGAGGGGCGTGACCAGCTCCGCTCGCTCGGCTTCAACGTCTGACCGTCACGCCTCGAGCGCGGCACCCGGAACCGGGGTGCCGCGCTCGACGCGTCCAGGGCGGGGGTCGAAGTCCCTGGCCGGCCTGCGGCGGACCCGGACGACACGAGCCCTACGCGTCCGCTTCGGGCAACCAGGGCGCGAGGACGGTCGGGTCGGCGACGCCGAGCGTCACCTGTTCCCGCTCCGCGGCGGTCAGCGGGAGCGCCCGCAGCCGGGCGCCCCACTCGGGCACGCGCTCCGGTTCCGGCAGCGAGACCGACAACTCGATCAACGCGGCCAGCGCCAGCGCCTGTTCGACGGCCGGCGCCGACTCGCCGTGCCGGCGCAGCCCGGAGTTGAGCGCCCGGTACGCGGCGCGGTCGTCGTCCTTGAACTCGCGCAGGATCCGGGCGTTGTCGAGCACCCGGGCGAGCCCCTGCAACCGCTTCGACCCGCCGTACTCCAGTTCCATCGGTTCGTCGCGCTGGATGAAGACGATCGAATTTCCCGACGGATCGATCACGGTGAACCGTGAGGCGCCGGGGCGGTAGCGGGTCATCCGGGGCTGTCCCTTGGCGAGCACCTTGCCGTACGTGCGGCGCATCGCCTCGCTGAACGTCGCGTGGTACGGGGCGACCGCGTCGACCATCACGAGGCAGCCACCGGTGTTCTCGGTCGACGGGTCCACGCCGCTCGGGGCGTCCTTGTAGCGCAGGTCGAGTCCGCTCCACCGGAATGCCAGGAACAGGTACGGCCTGCGCTGCTCGTAGGTCACCGCGAAGCCGAGGGCCCGCCAGAACGTCAGGGTCTCCTCGGCCGACACGCAGTGCAGCAGCGGCACGACGGTCTCGTTGGGCTGGACACGGTCGCTGGTCATCGGCACCTCACTGGGGGTAGCGGTCGGACGCCCGGCAATTGTGTGCGCGTCCCGTGCCGGTGCGCCCTTGCCGAAGGCGACAGACTTCCGGGGTCGGGCGTGGAGGGCGCGAGAGTTCTGCTCCCGAGCGGAACCTGATCTGCGCGCCGTCGTCGGGGCCCCACCCCGCACGGGTCCCGCCGGTGCCCGGCCTGCCCTGACGCCTGCGGAAATCGGAGGCACGCCCGGCCGCAGCCGGGCCAGAATGACGCCATGGTCGAGGCGTACCCGATGCCGGTCCCTGTCCGGGCGGCCACCGCCGCGCGCCGACAGCGGACCGCGCCGGCGTCCGCCCCGACGCGTCGCCCGCCGTCGTGACGGCGGCCTTCCTGGCCGGGATGGTCGCCGGGTACGGCGTCGCGATCCCGGTCGGCGCCATCGCCGTGCTCGTCATGGGGCTGGCCGCGCGGGCCTCGTTCCGGGTGGGCGCCGCCGCCGCGCTCGGTGTCGCCACGGCCGATGGCCTGTACGCCGCGTCCGCCGCGTTCGGCGGGGCGGCCCTCGCCGCCGTGATCGCCCCGCTCGCCGGTCCGCTGCGCGTGGTCGCCGCCCTGGTGCTGATCGGTCTCGCCACCCGGTCCGCCTGGCGCGCGCTCCGCCCGGCGGCGGGCACGGCGGCGACCGGCGTCCCCCGCCGGAGCCTGGACAGCCCGTCCCGGGCCTTCACCGGGGTGCTCGCGTTGACCCTGCTGAACCCGGCCACCATGGTCTACTTCGCGGCGCTCGTCATCGGCCGCAGGGGCTCCGCCGACCCGGACCTGCCGGCCGCGTCCGCCTTCGTGCTCGGGGCGTTCGTCGCCTCGGCGAGCTGGCAACTGCTGATCGCCGGTGGCGGTTCGCTGGTCGGCCGGGTGCTGGCGGGTCCGCGCGGCCGCCTGGTCACCGCCCTGGTGTCCAGCGCGATCATCGCCGCCCTCGCCGTCGCCGTGCTGCTCGTCGGGTGACCGCCGCCCCGTCGGCGCGGACCGTGCCGTACGGTCGGATCATGAGCAGCCGACCCGCAGCCGGCGGCGGCCGGTGGGTCGAGGTCGAGCCGGCCCGGGTGGCCCGGTGGACCGAGGGCTTCGCCGAGCGGCACGGTCCGCCCACCACCACCGTCCTCGGGTACGGCCTGCTGCTGACCGCCCCGGACGGCGCCACCGCCGAGCTGCACACGCCGCCCGGCGCGCGCCCCGCGCGGGACCTGCCCGGATTCGTCGGGGCGGCGGCCGCACCCCGCCGGCTCGGCCTGCTGCTCGCCCGCAAGGGCGCGGTCGCCGTCGGCGTGGCCGAGGGCTCCGACCTGGTCATCTCCAAGGTGGACACCCGTTACGTGCAGGGGCGCACCGCTGCCGGTGGGTGGTCCCAGCAGCGGTTCGCCCGGCGGCGCGACAACCAGGCGAAGGCGGCCCTGGGTGACGCGGCGGAGCTGGCCGTGCGCCTGCTGCTGCCGGAGGCGTCGACCCTTGCGGCCCTGGTCTGCGGTGGTGACCGGCGGGCGGTGGAGACCGTGCTGGCCGATCGCCGGCTGGCCCCGCTCGCCGCGCTGCGCGCCGGCCGCCTCCTGGACGTGCCGGAACCCCGGCACGCGGTCCTGGTCGCCGCCGTCTCCGCCGCCCGAGCGGTCCACATTCTGGTCCGCTGAACGGAAAAGATCTCATCAAGACGGGGCAATCCAGCCCGTCGATAGTGCATCGAACGCAGTCGATGCATATGGTCGGTGCCACGAAGTGGTGGGTCTCCGGGCGACCCACCGGGGCAGCTCCGTCATCCAGGCACCGACATCGTTGGGAGAGAACAGTACATGAACGGACATCAGGACGGCCGGCTGCGGGCCCGGTGGCGCCGTGCAACCAGACTCCTCGTCGCCGCAGCGGCGATGTCCACCGGAAGTGCGGTGCTCACCGTCGCGCTGACGGTCGGCGCGGCGACCGCGGGCGTCAGCCCCACCGAGCGCGGCGCGCTGGCCGCCCCGGCGGTCACCAGCGTCACCACGGGCACCGCCCACACCTGTGCGATCAGTGCCGACGGGGGACTGTGGTGCTGGGGCTCGAACTACGGTGGCCAGCTCGGTGACGGGACCACCACGAACCGGAGCGCCCCGGCGCGGGTCGGCACCGCCACCTGGACCGGGGTCGACGCGGGCTCCGGGCACACCTGCGGGGTGCAGGCGGACGGGTCGCTGTGGTGCTGGGGCAGCAACTTCCGGGGCCAGCTCGGTGACGGGACCACCACGAGCCGGAGCACCCCGGTGCGGGTGGGCACCGCCACCACCTGGGCCAGGGTCGACGCCGGGCCCGCCCACACCTGCGCCGTGCGGACCGACGGCACCCTCTGGTGCTGGGGTTTCAACCGGACCTCGCAGTTGGGCGTCGGCAGCTCGCCTTATGTCGCGACCACCCCGCTGCAGGTCGGTACGGCGACCAACTGGGCGAGCGTCTCGACCGGCTTCGCGCACACCTGCGGTGTCCGCACCGACGGGACGCTGTGGTGCTGGGGTTACAGCTCCGACGGGCAGCTCGGTCTCGGCATCCTGGGCTCTCAGACGACGCCGGCGCAGGTCGGCACCGCGACCACCTGGACCGGCGTGACGGCCGGGTACGCGCACACCTGCGGGGTCCGGTCCGGCACCCTCTGGTGCTGGGGTGAGAACGGGTACGGGCAGCTGGGCGTGAGCGCCAACTTCCAGACCACGCCGGTCCAGGTCGGCACGACCACCACCTGGAGCAGGGTCGGCGCGAGCGGCGACACGTCGTGCGCGGTCCGCACCGACGGCAGCCTGTGGTGCTGGGGCAAGAACGCGGAGGGGCAGGTGGGCGACGGCACCACCGTCCACCGCAACGCACCCACCCGGGTCGGTGACGCCGGCACCTGGACCGGCGGCCTGGCCGCCAGCAGCCACAGCTGCGCGATCCGCACCGACGGCGGCCTGTGGTGCTGGGGCGACAACAGCGGAGGGCAGTTGGGCGACGGCACCACCACCGGGCGGTCCACCCCGGCCCAGGTGACCCTGCCGAGCTGACCGCGCCGAAACACGATGCCGGGCCGTCGGCCTGACCACTGACTGCGCTTCCACCGTCCCAGGCAACAACCCCGCCCGCCCGTACGGGTTCCTCTCCAACACTACCAACAAAAAACCATTTTCTGTTTTCCGCTCCCTCCCCCCCCCCCCCCCCCACCACCCCCCCCCCCCCCCCCCCCCGCGCCGGTCGGGTGCCGGACGCTCAGAGGCTGCCGCCGAAGGTGTCGCAGGACTTCGGGTCGCCGGTCTGGTAGCCCCGGGTGAACCACTCCTTGCGCTGCGCGGACGAGCCGTGGGTGAACTCCTCCGGGTTGACCGGGCGGTTGGCCCGCTCGGAGATGGCGTCGTCGCCGATCTTCTCGGCCGTGTCGATCGCCTGCGCGATGTCCTGCTCCGAGATGCTCTTGAAGATCTTCTGACCCGATTCGTCGGCGGTGCCGGTGGCGTTCTTCGCCCAGGCCCCGGCGTAGCAGTCGGCCTGGAGTTCCAGCTTCACCGACAGCGCGTTGGCGTTGTCCGGGTCGCGCTGCTGCTGGCGGCGCATCTGCGCCTCGGTGCCGAGCAGGTCCTGCACGTGGTGGCCGTACTCGTGGGCCAGCACGTACGGCTGGGCGAACTCGCCCTCGGCGCCGAGTTGGTCGGCCAGCACCCGGTAGAAGGTGAGGTCGATGTAGATCAGGTCGTCGGCGGGGCAGTAGAACGGGCCGACGCCGGAGTCGGCCTGGCCGCAGGCGGTGTTCACGCCCTGGCTGAAGAAGACCGTCTTCGACGGGCGGTACTGCTCGCCGAACGCCTCCGGCAGCGCCGTGCGCCAGTACGCCTGGATGGAGTTCACGTAGAGGGTGTTGCGGCAGTCCAACTGCTGGAGCGCGTCGTCGGTGGAGCACTTCTGCTCCAGGGAGGTGTTGTCCCCCTGCTCCGCCCCGCCGCCGCCGTTCATCGCGTTCAGCCCGAAGCCGCCGCCGACCAGGGCCACCAGCACGGCGATGATGATGCCGACGATGCCCCCGCGACCGCCGCCGATCGGGATGGGGATGCCCATCCCGCCGCCTCCGCCGGACCCTCGCCGGTCGTCCACCTGACTGGTGTCGATCCGCGCGTTCTCGTTCAGCTCCATGTTGACCCCGATCACCGATTCGTCACGTCTGGTGGTTGCGGTACCGGACCGGGTCCGGACGGCGATTCGGTACCCGATGATCTTGCCGGGTAATCCGGGCGGCCCGTCACGGGCCGCCCGGTACACTTGCCCCCGTGCTGCTCTGCGAAGGCTGAACCGCCCCGCGCCGACGGTCCCTGAGGCCCGCCGGCCGTTTCGCGTGCCCTGAGTCAGCCCTTCCAGACCCCGAGAGCGAGTACCGGAAATGATCACTGCCACCGGCCTGGAGCTGCGCGCCGGCGCCCGGATCCTGCTGTCCGACACCACCCTGCGGGTGCAGCCCGGCGACCGGATCGGCCTGGTCGGCCGCAACGGCGCCGGCAAGACCACCACGCTGAAGGTGCTGGCCGGGGAGGGGCAGCCGTACGCCGGCCAGATCGACCGGCGCAGCGCCATCGGCTACCTCCCGCAGGACCCGCGCACCGGCGACCTGGACGTCACCGGGCGGGACCGGGTGCTCTCCGCCCGTGGACTGGACGTGCTGATGGCCCAGATGAAGGAGCTGGAGGATCGCCTCGCCGTCGACGCCGACGAGAAGCTGGTCCGGCGCTACGGCGCGCTGGAGGACCAGTTCGCCGCCCTCGGCGGGTACGCCGCCGAGGCCGAGGCCGCCCGGATCTGCGCCAACCTCGGTCTGCCCGACCGTGCCCTGGCGCAGACCATCGGCACCCTCTCCGGCGGTCAGCGCCGCCGGATCGAGCTGGCCCGGATCCTGTTCCGCGACGCCGGCGAGAACGGCGGCGGCATCCTGCTGCTCGACGAGCCGACCAACCACCTCGACGCCGACTCGATCACCTGGCTGCGCGGTTTCCTCGCCAACCACAAGGGCGGGCTGATCGTGATCTCCCACGACGGCGCGCTGCTCGAGTCGGTGGTCAACAAGGTCTGGTTCCTCGACGCCACGCGCTCGGTGGTCGACGTCTACAACCTGGGCTGGAAGGCGTACCTGGAGGCCCGCGAGGTCGACGAGCGGCGTCGCCGCCGGGAGCGGGCCAACGCCGAGAAGAAGGCCGGCGCGCTGATGGCGCAGGCCGACAAGATGCGGGCCAAGGCCACCAAGACCGTCGCCGCGCAGAACATGGCCCGCCGGGCCGAGAGGCTGCTCTCCGGCCTGGACGAGGTCCGGGTCGCCGACAAGGTGGCCAAGGTGCGGTTCCCGAACCCGGCGCCCTGCGGCAAGACGCCGCTGACCGCGACCGCCCTGTCGAAGTCGTACGGCTCGCTGGAGATCTTCACCGACGTGGACGTCGCGGTGGACCGCGGTTCCCGGGTGGCCATCCTCGGCCTCAACGGCGCCGGCAAGACCACCCTGCTGCGGATGCTCGGCGGCCTGCTGGAGCCGGACACCGGTTCGGTGAACCCGGGCCACGGGCTGCGGCTGGGCTACTACGCCCAGGAGCACGAGACGCTGGACGTGCAGCGGACGATCCTGGAGCACATGCGCAGCGCCGCGGCGGACCAGACCGACACCGACCTGCGCAAGATCCTCGGCGCGTTCCTCTTCTCCGGTGAGGACGTCGACAAGCCCGCCGGGGTGCTCTCCGGCGGCGAGAAGACCCGGCTCGCCCTGGCCACCCTGGTCTGCTCCGGCGCGAACGTGCTGCTGCTCGACGAGCCGACGAACAACCTCGACCCGGTCAGCCGCGAGCAGGTGCTCGACGCGATCGCCCGCTACCCGGGCGCAATCGTGCTGGTCACCCACGACCCGGGCGCCGTGCTGGCTCTCAAGCCCGACCGCGCGATCCTCCTGCCCGACGGCGACGAGGACGCCTGGTCCGACGACCTCCTCGAACTCGTCGAACTCGCCTGACCCACCCCCCGCTCCCAGGGGAGCCACCCCGTCGATCATGAAGTTGTTGTCGTCCCGCCCGGCGTGTCGCGACAACAACTTCATGATCGACCGCGCGGGGGCCGGTGGCCGCGCGGGGGCCGGCGGGCGGCCAGCTTCCCAGTCAGGGGAGGAGGTGGGCGGGGAGGCCGGAGCTGGCCAGGATCACGACGCCGATGGCGATGAAGATCGCCGGGACCAGCCGGTGGCCGGTGCGGTCGACCAGGCGGACCACCCGGGGGTGGCTGCCGAGCAGGGCCGCCGCCGCGCACCAGGCGGCCACCAGGGCGGCGAAGACCAGCAGCCAGACCAGGCCGGTCGCCGGATCGAGCGAGCGGAACACCGGGACGTAGACGGCGATGTTGTCGGCGCCGTTCGCGATCGTCACGCCGGCCACCCCGAGCAGGCTGCCGACCACCGCCGGCGGCTCGTCGCCGTCGGACCGGGCCAGCAGGGCCCGTACGCCGAGCCCGATCGGGAGCAGCCCGAGCAGCCCGGTCCACGGGTCCGGCACGACCAGCAGCCCCACCGCGCCCACGACGGCGGCGGTGACCAGCGCGCCGATGCCCAGGTACTGCCCGGCGACGATGTGCCACGGCCGGGGTCGCCCGGTGCCGCGCGCCGCCACGAAGAGCACGGTCAGCACCACGATGTCGTCGACGTTGGTGGCCGCGAACACCAGCGCCGCGGCGGCAGCGGCGGCGAGCAGGTCCGTCACGCCCGGCAGGGTACGGCCGGCGGCCCGGCCCGTCGAACCGGACGCCCCACCACACGGCGACGTCGGAAGGATCACTCTATCGGGAAGCTGACATCGCATAGCGTGTCGGTTGGCGAAGAGTTGATATCTGGCGCATGATCGTTCGAGGCGGTCTAATAGGTGGGACCGTATCCGAACCGCACAGTCTGGGACGTGAGGAATCAGCATGGCAGCCACTGGCACAGCCACCAGCACTGAGAAGGGTCGCCGGATCGTCGGAGCCGAGCGTCAGACGCTCGCCAAGGACCTGGTAAAGCGGTACACCGGCGGAGAGAGCATCCGTGCTCTCGCGGCCTCGACGGGACGATCCTACGGGTTCATCCACCGGGTGCTCACCGAGTCCGGGGTGCAGTTGCGCCAGCGTGGCGGCGCCCGGCGCCGCAAGAAGGCGTGACCCGCCCACCAGTGTCGTCCACCAGCGTCGTCCTCCGGGCGGTCCGGTGACCGCAGAGACGACCGGGGTACGACTCGACTGCGACGGGCCGGTCGCGACGGTCACGTTGTGCCGGCCCGACGTGCTCAACGCCCAGACCCCGGCGATGTGGCGCGCGATGAGCGACTTCTCCCGGGATCTTCCCGGCGACGTGCGTGTCGTCGTGGTGCGCGGTGAGGGGCGGGCGTTCTCGGCCGGCCTCGACCTGTCGGTGGCCGGCGCCTCCGGGCCCGGCTCCTTCGCCGAACTCTCCACCCTGCCCGAGCAGGAGTGCGCCGACCGGATCGCCGAGTACCAGCAGGGCTTCAGCTGGCTGCACCGCCCCGACGTGATCTCGGTGGCCGCCGTGCAGGGGCACGCCATCGGCGCGGGCTTCCAGCTGGCGCTCGCCTGCGACCTGCGGGTGCTCGCCGAGGACGCCCGGTTCTCCATGGCCGAGGTGACCCTCGGGCTGGTTCCCGACCTGGCCGGCACCAAGCGCCTGGTGGAGCTGGTCGGCTACTCCCGCGCGCTGGAGATCTGCGCGACGGGCCGGCGGCTGGACGCCGCCGAGGCGGACCGGATCGGTCTGGCCACCCTCGTCGTGCCCCGCGCCGACCTGGACGGGGCGGTCCGCGACCTCACCGCCGGGCTGCTCTCGGCCAACCGTGACGCGGTGGTCGAGATCAAGGCCCTGCTCGCCGGCGCCGGTGGCCGTACGCACGCCGAGCAGCAGCGCGCGGAGCGGGAGGCGCAGACCCGCCGGCTGCGTGATCTCGCCGGCCGGGGAGAATAGTAAGGACCGTTCGGGAAGATCCGGGTTACTGCCGAGGTTGTCGTAGTCGTCGGGAGAATCGAACCCGACGGCGCAGCGCTGCCCACGATCCGGAGGTGACCGATGTCCAACCCGATGTCCGGCGGGGGCATGGCCGGGTGGAGCATGCTCCGGTCGATGCGCAGCCAGGACGAGGTCTCCGCGCACCGGCTCAAGCGCGGCACCGCCCGGCGGATCGTCGCCTTCGCCCGGCCGTACCGGCGGGACATCGTCGTCTTCCTGATCACCGTGGTGATCGCCGCAATCATCGGGGTGGCCACCCCGGTGCTGGCCGGCGACGTCATCAACACCATCACCCGGGGCGGCCCGGACGCGGGCGACGCGGTCGTCCGGCTGGCGCTGATCATCGCCGCCCTGGCCGTCGCCGACGCGCTCTTCTCCCTGGCCCAGCGGTGGTACTCGGCCCGCATCGGTGAGGGGATCATCCTCGACCTGCGCACCCGGGTCTACGACCACGTGCAGCGGATGCCGTTGCAGTTCTTCACCCGCACCCAGACCGGCGCTCTGGTCAGCCGGCTCAACAACGACGTGATGGGCGCCCAGCGGGCGTTCACCTCGACGCTGTCCGGCGTGGTCAGCAACGTCATCCAGCTGGTCCTCACCGCCGCGGTGATGTTCACCCTCTCCTGGCAGATCACCGCGCTGTCGCTGGTGCTGCTGCCGATCTTCATCATTCCGGCCCGTCGGGTCGGCAAGCGGCTGGCCGAGATCACCCGGGAGTCGTACAACCTCGACGCCAAGATGAACGCGACCATGACCGAGCGGTTCGGGGTGGCGGGGGCGCTGCTGGTCAAGCTCTTCGGCTCGCCCGAGGAGGAGGCCCGCCGTTTCGCCGGCCGGGCCGAGCGGGTCCGCGACATCGGCATCCAGTCGGCGATGTACTCGCGTACCTTCTTCGTGGCGATGCTCCTGGTCGCCTCGCTGGCCCAGGCCCTGACCTACGGGCTCGGCGGTTGGCTGGCGGTCACCGGCGCGGTCAGCGCCGGCACCGTGGTCACCCTCGCGCTGCTGCTCACCCGCCTGTACGGCCCGCTGACCGCGCTCTCCAACGTCCGGGTGGACGTGATGAGCGCCCTCGTCTCCTTCGACCGGGTCTTCGAGGTGCTCGACCTGCGCCCCGGCATCGAGGAGAAGCCGGACGCGGCGCCGGTGCCCCGGGGCAACGGCCGGGTCGAGTTCCGCGACGTGCGGTTCCGCTACCCGGCCGCCGCCGAGGTGTCGCTGGCCTCGCTGGAGGAGGTCGCCACCCTCGACCGTACGGTCAACGAGCCGGTGCTCAAGGGCGTCTCGTTCACCGTCGAGCCGGGCCAGATGGTGGCCCTGGTCGGCCCCTCCGGCGCCGGCAAGTCCACGCTGTCGATGCTGATCTCCCGGATCTACGACGTCACCGACGGCGAGGTGCGCGTCGGCGGGGTGGACGTCCGCGACGCCACCCTCGCCTCGCTGCGCGACGAGATCGGCGTGGTCACCCAGGACAGCCACCTCTTCCACGAGACCATCCGGGAGAACCTGCGCTACGCCAAGCCCGAGGCCACCGACGACGAGATCTGGGCGGCGCTGGCCGGCGCGCAGGTCGCCGACCTGGTCCGGGCCCTGCCCGACGGGCTGGACACCATGGTCGGCGAGCGCGGGTACCGCTTCTCCGGCGGCGAGAAGCAGCGCATCGCGATCGCCCGGCTGCTGCTCAAGGCGCCGTCGATCGTGATCCTCGACGAGGCCACCGCCCACCTGGACTCGGAGAGCGAGGCGGCCGTGCAGCGGGCCCTGTCAGTGGCGCTGACCGGGCGTACCGCGTTGGTCATCGCGCACCGGCTCTCCACCGTCCGGGAGGCCGACCAGATCCTGGTCCTCGACGACGGCCGGATCGTGGAGCGGGGCCGGCACGACGAGCTGGTCGCCGTCGGCGGGCTCTACGCCGAGCTGTACCGCACCCAGTTCGCGGTCGCCGACTCGCCCGCCCCGTACGCCGACGACGTGGAGCCCGAGCCGGTGGTGACCACCGTGCCGATGGGCACGTACGTCGCCCAGGAGGCGCTGCCCCCCGCCGCCGCCAACTAACCGGCGACCGCCGCGCGCAGCTCGGCGAAGGCGGCGCCGAGCGTCTCGGCGGTGAAGTGGGCGTTCAGCCCGCTCGGGTTGGGCAGCACCCAGAGCCGGGCACCGGCCAGCCGCTCCGGTTGGGGGCCGAAACCGGCCTTCGGCCGGGCGAAGCCGATCCGGTACGCGGTCACCCCGACCACCGCCACCCAGGCCGGCCGGTGCCGCCGCACCTTGCCGGCCAGGATCTCCGCGCCGGCCACCAGCTCGGCGGCGGTCAGCTCGTCGGCGCGGGCGCTGGCCCGGGCCACCATGTTGGTGATGCCCAGCCCCAGGCGAGGCAGCTCGCCCTGCTCGCCGGGGTGCAGCCGGCGCGGGGTGAACCCGCCCCGGTGCAGGGCCGGCCAGAAGCGGTTGCCCGGACGGGCGAAGTGCCAGCCGGTCGCCGCCGACCACAGGCCCGGGTTGATGCCCACGAAGATCACGTCCAGCCCGTCGGCGATGACGTCCGGGATGGTCCGGTCCGCCGCCGCGGCCAGCTCCTCCTTCGTCGGACGCGGGTGCCGCCCGCCGGCCCCGGTGAGCGCGAGGTCGCCGGCCGTGTGCCCGAGGTTGCCGGCGGTGCGGTCGAGGTCGCCGGCCGTGTGCGCGACGTCGCCGGTGGTGCGGCCGAGGCCGTCGGCGGTGTGTCCACGGCCACCGGTGGCCGGGTCCGAGGCCCGTCCCCCGGCGGGGGTACGGCGGGCCGGGGTCACAGGCCGCGCAGCGCGCCGCCGTCGACCGGCACGGTCACTCCGGTGACGTAGCCCGCCGCGGGGGAGAGCAGGAAGGCGGCGACCCGCCCGAACTCGGCCGGGTCGCCGATGCGACGCAGCGGGATGCCCGCCTCCGCCTCGGCCCGGGCCGCCTCCGCGTCGCCCGTGGCGGCGAGGAGCTCGCGGTTGCGGTCCGTCATGATCCGCCCGGGCAGCAGGCCCAGCACGCGTACGCCCCGGGGCCCGTACTCGTCGGCCATGTCCTTGGCCACCCCGGCCAGGCCGGGCCGCAGGCCGTTGGAGATGCCGAGTCCGGGGACCGGGCTGCGGGTCGAGGTGGAGAGCACCAGCCCGATCGCGCCGCCGTCGGTGAGCGCGGCGGCGACCGTACGGGCCATCCGCACGCTGCCCAGGAAGACCGTCTCGAAGGACTGCCGCCACTGCTCGTCGTCGACCTGGGCGGCGGTGCCCGGTGGGGGCCCGCCGACCGAGACGAGCGCGCCGTCCAGCCGGCCGAAGTGTTCCCGGGCCGCGGTGACCAGCCGTTGCGGGGTGGCGGGGTCGGCCAGGTCGGCGGTGAGCCCGACGGCGTGCTCCGGGCCGCCCAGCCGCGCGACCGCCTCGGCCACCCGCTCCGGCGCCCGCGCGGAGACGACCACCCGGGCGCCGTCGGCGACGAGGCACCGCGCGGTGGCGAAGCCCAGCCCGCGCGACGCGCCGGTCAGCACGTACACCCGATCGGTGAGTCCGAGATCCATACGGTCGATCCTGCCGTACCGGCCTACCGGTCGCACCCGGCGGTGGGGCTCAGCGGCGGGCCGGGCGCAGCAGCCGTACCCGACCGGCGAGCTGGACGGCGACGGCGCCGCCGGCGCGGGCGACGGCCGGCAGCCGACGGGGTCGCGGCGTGTCGAGGCCGTCGTAGCGGGTGGCCGCCTCGCGTGCCGCCAACTCCTCCGCGCCGAGCGGGGGCAGGGCGCCCCTCGCGCGCAGGGCGCGGGCCAGGTCCCAGCCGTCGCGCAGCGACCCGTTGGTCGGCCGGTGCGCCGCCCAGGCACGGAAGGTCTCCCACCAGGTGTCCCCGAGGCCGGCGGCGAGCAGCGGCCAGTGCCGTGCCACGTCGCCGGCCCGCTTGCGCAGCAGTGCGGCCCGGGCCGCGTCCACCGGGGCGGGCGCGAAGCCGGGCGGGGTGGGCGCGCCGGCGACCAGGGCCGCCACCAGCGCGGCCTGCCGGGCGGCCAGGTCGCCGTACGCCGGACGCCGTTCGGGGTGCGGGGTCGGCGCGTCGGGGGCGGTCACGTGACCACCGGGTATCCGGAGGCGGCGGCCAGGGCGTCCAGCTCGGCCCGCAGCGCGGGCGCGGGCGGGTAGTGGCCGTCGCGTTCGAGCAGCAGCGCCGGGGGTCGGCGCCGGGCGCAGAGCGCGCCGACCAGGTCGAGCACCTCCGGCGGCACCGGGTCGGTGTGCGTGTCGTGGTAGAACCCGCCCCGCTCGGCGCCGCCGGCCACGTGGACGTAGGCGACCCGGTCCAGCGGTAGCCGGTCCAGCAGGGCGAGCGGGTCGCCGCCCCGGTTGCGGGCGTTGGCGTGCACGTTGGCGACGTCGAGCAGCAGCGTGGCCCCGGTGGCGTCGAGGATCTCGGTGAGGAAGTCCGCCTCGTCCAGTTCGTCGTCGGGCCAGTCGAAGAGGGCGGCGATCGGTTCCAGGGCGAGCGGCACCGGCAGCTCGGCCTGGGCGCGCCGGACGTTTGCCACCACCGCGGCCACCGCCTCCCGGCTGCGCGGCAGGGGCAGCAGGTGACCGGCCTCCAGGCCGCCGGCCCGGACGAACGCGATGTGCTCGCTGACCAGCGGTGCCTCGACCAGCTCCGCCACCCGTGCCAGGTGGGCCACCCGGGCCGGGTCGACCGGCTCCGCGCCGCCGAGGGAGAGCCGCACCCCGTGCGGTACGACGGTGACCCCGCGCGCCCGCAGTTCGGCGAGGCCCGGCGGCAGCTCGGCGTGCACCGACTCGGCGACCACCTCGACGAAGCGCAGGCCGGGCAGCTCGGCGACGAAACCGGCGATCTCCGGCCGCCAGCCGATGCCCACCCCGCTCGGGCCGGTCATCCGCCGCACCCGCCGCCGCAGCCGCCACCACCTCCGCAGGAGCTGCCGCCGCTGCACGAGCTGCCGCCGCCGCAGGAGCTGCCGCCGGAGCTGCCCGCCCCGCCGCCGGAGTTGAGTGCCTGCCGCTGGATCTCGGCCTGCTCGGCGAAGCCCGGGTCCAGGCTCCAGAGCGAGACGGTGCCGAACAGGGCGACACCCATCGCCGCTCCGGCCGCGCCGTAGGTGGCGTACGCCGGCGCGGAGGTGGGGGAGAGGTGGGTGTGCCGCCGACGCAGCTCGCGCAGCGCGGCGTCGGCGGCCCGGGTACGCCACGGCACCCGGTTCAGCAGGATCGCCGGGACGGTCAGGACGAGGAAGGCGACCAGCAGGAAGGCGATCGGCTTGCCCTGGGACAGCCCGGCGCCCAGCCGTACCGCGCCGAGCACGAGCAGCCCGAACACCGCCAGGGAGCCGTTGCGGGCGGTGCGCCGCTGCGCGGGGGAGAGCGCCAGCCCCTGCCGTTCGAGGCCCTCGCGCAGCTCGGTCAGGGCCCGGGCCACCCACTCGTCGCGGGTCAGCTCGCGGGCGTACAGGTTGCGCCGGGCCGCGTGGTGGACCGCCTGGTCCAGCGGGGTGACCCCGGCGGGCAGGGCACCGCCGGTGGTGAGCCGCCGGTCGGGACGTACGCCGACCGCGCCACTGCCGCGCAGGCCGCCCAGCGAGGCCCAGACCGCGAGCTGGTCACCGCCGTTGAGGTACGCCACCTGCTGCGGGCCGAGGGCGTCGATCGTGCCGCCCGGCCGCCCGGCGAGGACCCGGGACCGGTGCACGATCGCGCCGACGACCACCACCAGGGCGGCGGTCAGGTACAGGCCGAGGAAGACGGGACCGGGGATGCCCCAGGTGTCGCCCGGGGCGGCGAGAACGGTCATGGCTGCTCCTGTCGCGCGAGGGGATCGCGGCATCATTGTGGAGCAGCCCCGCCACGCGGCGACCGGTGCGCCGGCCCAGTTACCGAGCCGAGACGGCGCTCAGCGCCGGCGCACGGCCTCCTCGACGAGGTCCAGCACCGGCCCCAGGTCGCCGGCCGGCCGCCCCATGGCCAGGTGCAGCACCAGACCGTCGTACGCCAGCTCCAGGAACTGGGCCAGCACGTCGATCGGGACGTCCTCGCGCAGCACTCCCGCCTCCCGCTGGCGGACCAGTCGCTCCCGGGTCGCCTCGGCGATCGCGGCGGAGCGCTCGGCCCAGCGGCGGGCGAACGCCGGGTCGGTGCGCAGCCGGCGGGAGACCTCCAGCTGGCTGCCCAGCCAGCCGGTGGTGTCCGGGGAGACCGCCCGGGCGAGCAGGTCCCGCATGACCTGGACCAGACCGTTGCGGGCCACCGTCTCGACCATCGCGGCGGCGTCGTCCTCGGCCACGGCGAGGAAGAGTGAGTCCTTGTCCCGGAAGTGGTGGAAGATCGCGCCCCGGGACAGCCCGGTGGCCTCCTCCAGCCGGCGGACGGTGGCTCCCTCGTAGCCGTGCCGGGCGAAACAGGCCCGGGCCGCACCGAGGATCTCCTGCCGGCGCGCGTCGAGCTGGTCCTGACTTACTCTGGGCACGGGTCGATCGTTGCAGCTGACCCTCTGTTACGCAAACCGTACGTACGGCTTGGATTGCTCAGGTCGTGGGACGGCGGTCCTCACCGATCCGGTTAGGATCGCCTGGTGACGACGCCCCCGGTCACCTCCGCACCCCTTCCTGCCGCCCCGCTGACCGTTGCCGCGGTGCAGGCCGAACCCACCCCCGGCGACCTGTCCGGCAACGCGGTGACCGCCGCCCGGCTGCTCGCCCGGGCCGCCGGGCAGGGCGCCCGGGTGGCCGTGCTGCCCGAACTGTTCCTGCCGGCGTACCACCCGCCGACGCTGGCCGCGGACCCGGCCGGCACCGACGTGGCCGCCACCGGCGACGGCGCGGTCGACGACCCCCGGCTCGACCCGGTGCGGGCCGCCGCCCGCGACGGCCGGCTCACCGCGGTCGTCGGCGCGGCGGTCCGCCACCCCGACGGCCGTCGGACCATCTCCGCCCTGGTCGTCGACCCGACCGGCACGGTCCGGGCCGGGTACGACAAGCAGCAGCTGTGGGGCGGCGAGCGGGACCTGTTCGACGCCGGCCGGCGGGGCGCGTCGCTGCTGGTCGACGGCTGGCGGCTCGGCCTCGGCATCTGCTACGACGGCTGCTTCCCCGAGCACGCCCGGGCCGCCGCGCTCGACGGCGCGCACGGCTACCTCTGCCCGAGCGGCTACCTGGCCGGGTCCGCGCACCGCCGCGACCTCTACTACGCCGCCCGGGCCCTGGACAACACCATGTACGTGGTCTTCGCCAACGCCGTCGACGGCACCGAGCCGTGGCGGTTCAACGGCGGCGCGGCGGTCTACGACCCGCAGGGCCGCCCGCTGGCCCGGGGCGCCGACTCCGGCGAGGATGTGCTGGTCGCCACGCTCGATCCGGCGGTGCTGGCGGCCACCCGCTCCGCCCACACCATGCTCGCCGACCGACCCGCCGACCAGGGGTTCCCCCGAACGGCGCTGCCGGCCTGACGGACGTCGACGGGGCGCTCGGCCCTGTCGACCGAGACGCCCACTCCCGTAAGGTGCCCGAGTGCCGCTGCTCCTCCTCGACCTGGACAACACCCTGCTCGACCGGGCCGGGCCGTTCCGCGCGTGGGGCGAGCGCTTCCTGGCCGGGATCGGCGCGCCCGGCGCCGACATCGACTGGCTGCTCTCCATCGACGCCGACGGGCTCACCGACCGGTGGGACGTCGCCGACGCCATCCGCGACCGGTACGACCTGCGCATCCCCTCCATCGACCTGGTGGACGAGCTGCGCGACGGGGTGGTGGCGAACACCCGCCTCGATCCGCTGGTCGCCTGTGCGCTGCGGATCGCCGACGACGCCGGCTGGGTGCCGGTGGTGGTCACCAACGGCTCGGTCCGGCAGGAGGACGCCAAGATCAGGGGGACCGGGCTGGACCGGTACGTCGCGGACTGGGTGATCTCCGAGGAGGCCGGGGTCAGCAAGCCCAATCCGCGGATCTTCGCGCTCGCCGCGCAACGGGCCCGGATGTCGCTGCGCGGGGCGTGGGTGGTGGGGGACGGCCCCGAGGCGGACATCGGCGGGGCCGCCGCCGTCGGCCTGCCCAGCGTCTGGTTGCACCGGGGACGCCGCTGGTCCGACGCCCGGTTCGCCCCGACCCGCACGGTGGACTCGCTGATCGCCGCGGTCTCCGTCGTGCTCGCCGGCTGAGCGTCCGGCAGCGCCCGCACGGCCTCGGGTGGACCCGGTGCGGTAATTCGGTTGACCCCGGCTCGGCGTACCCACCAGCATGGGGGCCGCGCGAGTGCGCAACCGGGGTGTGCCCGGTCGAGGAGAGGAGGTCGGTCATGGCCGTCTTCGCAGGGTCGTACCACCTGCCTCCATCAGCCTCGATCAAGGGATCACCAGCTCAGTGCGTGAACACGACCTCCCGGCGCCGCAGCGCCGTGGCCGCGGCAAGAGCCGCTTCGACGACGACGAACCACAGTTCCTGAAGCGGGGACGGGCCGCCGAGCCCGCCCTCGCCGAACCCGACGACGAGCCCGACCCCGAGGACCGCTGGTCCTCCTGGGACGAGGCCGTGCACGGGCCCGAACCCCACCCGGACTGGCTGGTCACCGAGCTGGCCGCCCGGGACACCGAACTCGGCGTGCTCAAGACCGGCAAGGAGGCGGACGTCCACCTCGTCCGCCGGGCCGTGCCGGACACCGGGCGTTCCTGCCTGCTGGCCGTCAAGCGCTACCGGGACGCCCAGCACCGGCTCTTCCACCGCGACGCCGGCTACCTGGAGGGACGCCGGGTCCGGCGCTCCCGGGAGAACCGGGCGATGGCCGGGCGGACCGCCTTCGGGCGGCAGATGATCGCCGGGCAGTGGGCGGCGGCCGAGTTCGCCGCGCTGTCCCGGCTCTGGGAGATCGGCGCGGCCACCGGCCGGATCGCTGTGCCGTACCCGGTCCAGCTCATCGGCACCGAGCTGATGCTGGAGTTCGTCGGCGACCCCGACGAGGGCACGGCGGCGCCCCGGCTGGCCCAGTTGCGCCCCGAGGGCGCCGAGCTGCGGTCGCTGTGGGAGCAACTGGTCGACGCCCTGGTCGTGCTGGCCCGGGCCGGCTACGCCCACGGTGACCTGTCGCCGTACAACCTGCTGGTGCACCGGGGTCGGCTCGTCATGATCGACCTTCCGCAGGTGGTCGACGTGGTGGCCAACCCCCAGGGGCCGGAGTTCCTGGCCCGGGACGTGCGGGTGGTGGGCGCCTGGTTCGCCGCGCGCGGGCTGCCGCCCGACGGGGCCGATCCGGGCGAGCTGACCGGGCTGCTGCTGCGCGAGGCGGGCATCCGCTGAGCCGACGCCCCGGGCGGTCCACCGACCGCCCGGGGCGCGCGTGGCGAGCCGCCGGCTACTGCAGGTAGCGCTCCACCTCCGACAGCGGGCGCTCGCCCTGGGCGTCCGGGTCGCCGTGCGCCTGGCGCGCCGCCCGCCGGCGGCGCAGCAGGTCCCAGCACTGGTCCAGCGACTCCTCCAGCGCGCGCAGCCGCTCCCGGGCCTCGTCGTCGGTGCCGGTCTCGTGTTCCTGCGCCGCGGAGCGCAGCCGGTGCTCCTCGTCGACGAGTTCCGAGATCCGGTTCAGGATGGTCTTGTCGTCCATGCCCCTGAGCCTGGCACAGGGCGCTCGGGCGCGCCCGGATTCGCCCGACCGCCGTCGCCGGGCCGCCCGCCGTCGCCCGCCCGACCGCCGTCGCCGGACGACGCCCCGCCGGGCCCCGGCGCCGAGGCCGGGTACGCGCAGGCCCGGCCCCCGCGGTCGGGCAGCGCGTCGACCCCGGGCCCGGGACCCGGGCCCGCGGGACCCGTACCGGCCATGACGCGGGCAACATGGTGACGCTCGGCATCAACCGGGGTTCAGGTTACCGACCGGTCGGTGGCGAGTGGCGCTACCAGCGAAATCTCTTGCGCCGACCGGGTCGCGGCACCGTCCGAAGTGGATGCTCGGGGGGTCACTGTGAAATTTTCTCCCGCCGGGATGTCTGGAGAAAGTGCCTGCGTCGATGGCATGCTTCCCGGGACCGTCACGTTGCGATCACCACGGGGGTACGCAGCGCAGTGCGGCGCTCGACGCGAGGAGGACCCGTGCAGGTGAGCCGTGGCTGACCCGACCGCCCCCGCGCTCCGCCCGCCGTACGTCGCGTCCCTGCGGCGTACCCTGCCCGGGCTGCTCCGCGACCCGCTGGGCACCCTGGTGGCGCTCGCCGACGCGGCACCCGAGCAGGTCGTCCGGCTCAACCTGGGCACCATCCGCCCGTACCTGGTGGCCGAGCCGGCGCACGTGCAGCACGTCCTGCGTGACAACGCCGCCAACTACACCCGCGCCGGCGACAGCATGATGTGGAAGTCGGTGCGGAAGATGACCGGCGACGGGATCCTCGGCGAGGGCCCGTCCTGGGAGGCGAGCCGCCGGCGGCTGCAGCCGCACTTCACCGCCAAGCGGATCGACGCGGTGGTGGACGACCTGAGTCGGGCGATCAGCGAGGCCGTCGACGAACTGGCCGCCCCGGCCCGCGACGGCGCGCCGGTCGACGCGGCCAAGGAGATCTCCCGGATCATCTGCCAGGCCGTCATCCGGGTCTTCTTCGGCGACAAGATCTCCGTCGCCGACGGTGTGCGGGTGGTCGCCGAGGGGGACGTCGTGGCCACCTCGCTGCGGTACCGGCTGCTCGCCCCGTTCCTGCCCGACGCGGTCCCGATGCCCGGGGACCGGGCGTTCCGGCGGGCGGTGCGCAACATCGACGACATCCTGCTGCCGCTGGTCCGCGCCGAGCGCGCCGGCGGCGACGGCGGGGACGACATCCTCGCCACGCTGGCCCGGGCCCGCGACGCGCACGGCAACAAGCTGGACGAGCAGCAGGTCCGCGACGACCTGGTGTCCATCTTCGCCACCACCACCGAGACCACCTACGTGGTGCTCACCTGGCTCTTCCCCCTGCTGGAGCAGTTGCCCGAGGTGGCCGCCCGGCTCTACGAGGAGATCGACCGGGTGGTCGGCCCCGGCGAGGTGGTCAGCCGGGATCAGCTCGGCCGACTCCGCTACACCCGGATGGTGCTCGACGAGTTGGTCCGGGCGTACCCGTCCGGCTGGCTGGTGCCGCGTACGGCGGTCGCCGACGACGTCATCGGCGGCACCCGGATCTCCGCCGGCGCGACGATCATCCTCAGCCCGTACGTCACCCAGCGGCTGGCCCGCTTCTGGGACCGTCCGGAGGTCTTCGATCCGGAGCGGTTCGCCCCCGATCGGCCCCGGCGTGCCCACCGGTACGCCTACTACCCGTTCGGCGGCGGCGCCCACCAGTGCATCGGCCAGTACCTCTTCCAGCTGGAGGCGCCGCTGATCGTGGCGACGCTGTTCAGCCGCTTCCGGTACCGGCTCTGCGAGCCCGGGATGCCCCACCCGCAGCTCGCCGCGTCGCTGCGTCCCCGGGAGCGGGTGCCGCTGATGCTCACCCCGCACCGGCAGCCGGCCCTGGCCTGACCGCCGTGACAGCTGTCGTGACGGCCACCGACGAACTGGCCGAGGCCGCCGAGCACGGACGGGTCTGCGCCCTGGCCGCGCAGGGCCAGCGGGACCTGCAACGCTGTCTGGCCGCCCACCCGGACCTCTTCGCCGACGGCCCCTTCGACGGGGCGCTGGCCAGCAGCATCGCCCTCGCCATCGCGTTCAGCGCGCCCTGGTGCGACCCGGCGGAACTGCGGCTGACCAACCGGGCGGTGCTCTGGGGCTTCGCCCTCGACTGGCAGGTGGACCACCAGACCTCCGCCGCCGCCGACCTCGACCTGCTGGTCCGCCGGCAGGTCGCGGTCGCCGACGGCGAGCCGGCCGACGTCGACGACCCGCTGGGCCGCTTCCTCGCCGGGCTGCACGGCGAGCTGGCCGCCGTGCCGGCCTTCGCCACGCTGGGCGGGGCCTGGCGGGAGGCGGTACGCCGGACCTGCGCGGCCATGCGGCGGGAGTGGCACTGGCGGGCCGCGGCCCGCGACGGCGCACCGCTGCCCGGCCTCGCCGAATACCTCGCCAACGCCGACAACCTGGCCTGCACCGTGGTGAACGTGGCGCACTGGATCCGGGTGGGCGGGGCCGACGCCCACGACCGTTTCGACCGGCTGGTCGCCGCCAGCGACGCCGTGCAGCGCGCCCTGCGGCTGGTCAACGACCTGGCCACCTGGGAACGGGACCGGCGCTCCGGCGACCTCAACGCCCTGCGGCTGGTCGACGACCGGTCGGTGGTCGAACGGGAGCTGACCGGACTGGTCGCGCGGGCCACCGACCTGCTCGACGAGTTGCGTCCCGACCGTCCCCGCGAGGCCGCCTACCTGACCCGCCAGCTCGGCTACACCAGCGGCTTCTACCGGTCGACGGACTTCTGGGGCGTGGCGTGAGCACCGGCGCGCTGACCCGGGGCGCCCCGCCGGAGGACGCCGGGCCGGCCGAGGCCGCCGCCGTACTGGTCGCCGACCTCGTCGCCCGGCCCGCCGGCCGGACCTCGGTGTCGGTGTACGAGACGGCCCGGCTGGTCTCCCTCGCGCCCTGGCTGACCCGCCACGCCGAGCGGATCCGGTACCTGCTGGCCGCGCAGCGGCCCGACGGCGGCTGGGGCGGCCCGGAGGGCTACGCCCTGGTGCCCACCCTCAGCGCAGTGGAAGGGCTGCTGGCCGTGCTCGACCGGGACGCGCCGGTCGGCTGGTCCGTCGACGGGGTACGCCACGGTGTCGACCGGGCGTTGCGCCTGCTGCACGGTCCGACCGGCCCGGCGGCGTACCCGGTGCCCGACCTGCCGGCCGCCGATCTGGTCGTACCGGCGCTGGCGGAGCGGATCGGCGAGCGGCTGACCGACCCGCCGGCGGGACTGGCCGGCTGGCGCGACGCCGGGCCGCCGCCGCTGCCCGCCGGCCTGGACCGGCGGCGGCTGGACCGGGTCCGCCTGCTGGCCGGCTCCGGCGTCGGCCTGCCGCCGAAGCTGGCGCACGCGCTGGAGGTGCTCGGGCCCGCCGCGCGTCGGCTGCCCGCCGTGGTCCCGACGACGGCGGGGCCGGTGGGCGCGTCCCCGGCCGCCACCGCCGCCTGGCTCGGCACTCCGGACGACAGCCGACCGGCCACCGTGGACTATTTGCGTGCGGTGGTCGCCGAGCACGGCGGTCCGGTGCCGTGCGCCACCCCGATCACCGTCTTCGAGCGGTCCTGGGTGCTCAGCACGCTGGCCCGGGCCGGGGTGCCGCTGGTGGTGCCACCGGCCGTCGTCGCCGACCTGCGCGACGCGCTCGGCCCCGACGGCGCCGCGACCGGGCCCGGCCTGCCCACCGACGCGGACACCACCGCCGTGACGCTGTACGCGCTGGCCCGGCTGGGTCGGCCGGTCGACCCGTCGTGCCTGTCCCGGTACGACACCGGGGCGCACTTCTGCACCTGGCGGGGGGAGGACGGCGCCTCGGTGACCACCAACGCGCACGTGTTGGAGGCGTTCGGCCGGGGCGCCGGCCGGCCCGCCCCGACGGTGCTGCGTCGGCTCACCGGCTGGCTGCTCGACCAGCAACGGGCCGACGGGTCGTGGACGGACCGCTGGCACGCCTCCCCCTACTACGCCACCTGCTGCGCGGTGCTGGCCCTGCACGACCACGGCGGCCCGGCGGCCCGGCCGGCGGTGCGCCGGGCGGTCGATTGGGTGCGCGACACCCAGCGCCCGGACGGCGGTTGGGGGCGGTGGCGCAGCACGGCCGAGGAGACCGCGTACGCCCTCCAGGCGCTGCTCGCCGGGGCCGGCGGCCCGGCCTTCGACGCGGTGGTGGTCCGGGCGGCCCGGCGGCTGTCCCTGCTGGACGCCGGGTGCGACGATCCTCCACTGTGGCATGACAAGGATCTCTATCATCCGGATGTGATCGTCCGTGCCGCCGTGGTGGCCGCCACCAAGCTGGCAGCTGAGCGGTTACGGGGCCACCCCTATAGCCCGTCCGGCCCCTGGTCTGCACTGCTTGAGTGAAGTTCCGGACACTGCTAGCGTGCGCCGGGGCCGGCTCGCGCTTTCGGCCAACCCGAAACGTGAATCAGGACCGGCGAGGGACGGTGTGATGGGTTCCCGCAGTGCAAGTCTGCGCACCAAGGTTGTGGCCCTGCTGGTCTCGCTGACCGCACTCTGGGCGTTCGCGGCCTGGGTGACCCTGCGGGACGGGCTCAACGTCCTCGGTGTGCAGACCCTCGACGCCCAGGTCGCCGAACCGAGCGAGTCGCTGCGCACCGAGTTGCAGCGCGAACGCCGGATGTCCCTGGCCTACCTGGGCCGCCCGAGCCAGCAGCAGGCGGAGCAGCTGCGGGAGCAGCGGCAGCGCAGCGAGGCGCTGGCCGTCTCCTTCGCCGAGTCGGCCCGCAGTTGGCGGGCCCGGCTCGCCTCCAGCGACGAGTTGGGGCAGCGCATCGACGAGGTGGTCGCCGGGCTGGACGGCCTGGGGCCGGTCCGCGACTCGGTGGTCGCCCGCTCGGTGGACCGGGCCGGGGCGGCCGCGGCGTACACCGGGGTCCTGGACTCGCTGTTCCGGGTCTACGCCTCGCTCGGCAAGCTCGACGACGAGCAGATCGCCAAGGACACCGCCACCCTCACCCAGCTCGTCCGGGTCCGGGAGCTGATGTCCCAGGAGGACGCCCTCTTCGCCGGGGTCGCCGCGGCCGGCCGGATCAACGACAAGGAGTACGCCCAGTTCGCCCACCTGGTGGGCGCGCAGCGGTTCCTGGCCCAGGAGGCCCTGGCCGAGCTGCCCGCCGCCGACCGGGACCGGTACGTCGCCATGACCGAGGGCGAGTCCTTCGGTCGGCTGCGGGCCCTGGAGGACCGGCTGATCCGCGAAGGCCGCCCCAACGCCCCGCTGCCGGTCGAGGCGGACGCCTGGCAGGCGGCCATCGACCCGGCCCTGGACGACCAGGAGGCCGCCGTGCTGGCCAGCGGTGACGCGCTGGTCGACCGGGCCACCCCGGTGGCGGTCTGGGTGATCATCCGGATGGTGCTCGCGGCTGGTCTGGGCCTGATCGCCGTCATCGCCTCGGTGGTCGTCTCGATCACCACCGCCCGCGCCCTGGTCCGGCAGCTCGAACGGCTCCGCGAGGCCGCCTTCACGCTGGCCAACGAACGGCTGCCCGGGGTGGTGGAACGGCTCGGCCGGGGCGATCAGGTCGACGTCGCCAAGGAGGCCCCACCCCTGGAGTTCGGCGACGACGAGATCGGCCAGGTGGGCAAGGCGTTCAACGTCGTGCAGGAGACCGCCGTGCGAACCGCGGTCGAGCAGGCCGAGCTGCGCCGCAACGTGCGTGAGGTCTTCCTCAGCCTGGCCCGGCGCACCCAGGCGCTGGTGCACCGCCAGCTCACCCTGCTCGACGCGATGGAGCGGCGCGAACACGACGCCGAGGAGCTGGAGGACCTGTTCCGGGTGGACCACCTGGCCACCCGGATGCGACGCAACGCCGAGAACCTGATCGTGCTCTCCGGCTCGACCCCGGGCCGTGCCTGGCGGCGCAACGTGCCCATGGTGGACGTGGTGCGCGGCGCGGTCGCCGAGGTCGAGGACTACACCCGGGTCAACGTGCTGTCGCTGGGCCCGGTCTCGCTGGCCGGGCGCGCGGTCGGTGACGTCATCCACCTGCTGGCCGAGCTGATCGAGAACGGTTTGACCTTCTCCCCGCCGCACACCTCGGTGGAGGTGCGCGGGCAGTTGGTGGCCAACGGCTTCGCCATCGAGATCGAGGACCGCGGCCTCGGCATGACCGCGGAGGACCTGGCCGCCGCCAACCACCGCATCGTGGACCGCTCGGAGCTGAACCTGGCCAACGCCTCCCGGCTGGGCCTGTACGTGGTGAGCCGGCTGACCGAGCGGCACGGGGTCAAGGTGGGCCTCAAGGAGTCCGCGTACGGCGGCACCACCGCCGTCGTGCTTATTCCGGCGGCCCTGGTCGAGACCGGCGAGGACCCGAGCGCCTCCGGCGGCTTCCCGACCGGCGCCGGGCTCGACGCGAGGCGGGCCGGCGACGACGTGCCGACGCCGGCGATCGACGCGCCCGCCGTGCCGCGGCCCGCACCGGCCGGGGTCGACGAGGAGCCGGCGGTGCTGCCGGTGCGGGCGCGACGCGCCTCCACCTCGGAGCGTCCCACCCCGCCGGTGACCGAGTCGGGGCTGCCGACCCGGACCCGGACCCGCCCGGGGCAGGGCGCGCTGACCGGCCCGACCGTGCCGATCGCCCTGCCGACCGTCCGACCGTCCACCTCGGAGCCGGCGGCGCCGGTGGCGGCGGCGCAGGACGGCGGTGGCGGCGCTCCGACCCCGCCCGGTGACCCGGTCCCGGCCGAGCCGGCGGCCACCGCCGGCCCGGTGACCGATGCCGGACTGCCGGTGCGGGTACGGCAGGCGAGCATCGCGCCGGAGTTGCGGGCCGACCCGGCGGACACCGCCGCGGACGACGAGACCGAGGAGCAGGCGCCGCGTCCGCCGGAGCAGGTGCGGCGGATGATGAGTTCGTACCAGACGGGGACCCGGCGTGGCCGCACCGACGCCGCCCGACTCCTCGGTGGTTCCACCGCCGGGGCGCGGGCCGGCAACGGGCCGGACACCGGGGACGGGCAGGCGACCTGACGGCGGCGGGACGGCCGCGCCGAGGCGCGACGGCGCACGGCAACCGAGCAACGGCGACACCAGCCGGGGGAGAAGAGGACGCGAGTGGTGCAGAAGACGGCTTCGAGTGCCGACCTGACGTGGCTGCTGGACGATCTGGTCGGCCGGGTGAAGCAGGCCGAACACGCCGTGGCGCTCTCCTCGGACGGCTTGCTGATGGCCTCCTCGCAGGGGCTGAGCCGGGACGACGGCGAGCACCTGGCGGCGATGGCGGCCGGGATCCAGAGCCTGGCCCGGGGCGCGGGCAAGCGGTTCGGTGGTGGGCAGGTCCAGCAGACCATCATCGAGATGCAGTCGTCGTTCCTGTTCGTCACGGCGGCCGGGCGTAACGCCTGCCTGGCGGTGCTCGCCTCGGAGGACGCGGACGTCGGACTGATCGCGTACGAGATGGCGATGCTGGTGACCCGGGTGGGCAAGTTCGTCGCGTCACCGACCCGGGGGCTCGACCAGCCGGCCGGCGGGAAGTAACGGCATGACGGTCGAGGGCGGTTCCGCAGAGGACAGGTGGGTCGACGACCACGCGGGCCCGGTGGTCCGCCCGTACGCGGTGACCCGGGGTCGGGCCCGCCCGGTCACCGGCACGTTCGACCTGATCTCCCTGGTCACGGCGACCCGCGTGGACGTCGTCGGCGAGTCCGGGCTGGGCCCGGAGCACGTGGCGATCGTCGCGCTCTGCCAGCGGATGCAGTCCGTGGCGGAGGTCGCCGCCCACCTGGACCTGCCGGTGGGCACCGTCCGGGTCCTGCTGGGTGATCTGATGGCCCGCGACCTGGTCCAGGTCCGGCCGCCCCGGGGCAGTGCCGGCCTACCCGATGAGAGCGTATTCGAGGCGGTTATCAATGGACTACGGGCACTCTGAGCGGCCGGCGGGCGCGCCCCCGCTGCCCACCGCGATCAAGATCCTGATCGCCGGTGGCTTCGGAGCGGGCAAGACGACCCTGGTCGGGGCGGTGAGCGAGACCAAGCCGCTGCGCACCGAGGAGGTGCTCACCGAGACGGGCATCGGGGTCGACGACCTGTCCGGGGTGGAGGGGAAGACCACCACCACGGTGGCGATGGACTTCGGTCGGATCACGATCAGCCCCGACCTGGTGCTCTACCTCTTCGGCACTCCCGGGCAGGACCGGTTCTGGTTCGTCTGGGACGAGTTGGCCCTCGGGGCGATCGGCGCGGTCGTGCTGGCCGACACCCGGCGGCTGGCCGACTGCTTCCCGTCGATCGACTACTTCGAGGAGCGCGGCACGCCGTTCGTGGTGGCGGTGAACTGCTTCGATGGGGCGCGGCGCTACCGGTTGGACGAGGTGCAGGCCGCGCTGAACCTCGACCCCGGCGTGCCGGTGGTGCTCTGCGACGCCCGGCAGCGGCAGTCCAGCCGGGACGTGCTGATCACGCTGCTGGAGCACGCGATGAAGTCGCGGGACTCGCGGCGCGCCGGCGGCGACTGACCTCGGCGGGTGCGTCCGGCACCGGCCCGGTGGCGAGGTCGTGGGTGAGGATCAGGCCCACATCACCGGGTTGCCGGTGGCCACCGCCGCCGCGCAGAGCCGGCGCAGCGGCTCGACGATGTAGGCGTAGTCGTCGGCGCACCGGGTCCGAACCCGTACCGCGAGGCGCTCGGGCGGAGGCGTTCCGTTCCTGCCCACCGGCCTCATCGCCACGACGGTCCGCGAGTCGTCGCCGACGAGTTCCACCCGGCCGTCGAGCAGCACCCGCTGCGTGAACCGGGTGGCCCGGAACAGCGTGACCGGCGGGTCCGCTCCGGTGTCGAGGACGAAGAAGCCGTCCGGGTCCACGCCGGCCTGCCAGCCCGGCCCGAACATGAACACCCCGTGGTACACCGCGACGTACGTCATCACCTCCCGGCCGGTCGCCTCGTCGACCAGCACGACCTCGTCCGTGATCCGGCTCTCCCGGAACTCGTCCAGCTCGGCCAGGGCCGCCGTGGCCTGCTCGGGCGACAGCCGGCCGCTGTTGTCGTCCGGCAGGCCGGCGGCCAGGGTCGGGAAACGCTCCCTCCCGACCGAGCGCAACGCCTGCTGGAAGAGCCGTACGCCGGTCCAGTTGGCCACGCCCTCGCTCGCCTGCTCCATCAGTTCGTGTGGGCAGGTCCGCACCAGCCAGGCGTCGAACGCGTGGTGCGCCGCCGGATCGTCCTCCCAGGGCTGCAACAGGGCGAGGTGACCGTCCTCGTCGAAGCCGACCGGGCCGACCGGGCACGGCGCGGCGAGTCCGTCCTGCCAGCAGCGGCAGTACACGAACGCGTCGAGCCCCACGCCGGCAGGCTACCGACGCCCGTCGGCGGCCGCACCTGCATTCGCCGCGTCGATGAGCACGGTACGGCGAAGGGCCGCTCCCCGTCGGAACGGGGAGCGGCCCTTCGCCGGTCGTGCGGGATCAGCTGGCGATCATGCGGCGCAGCACGTACTGCAGGATGCCGCCGTGGCGGTAGTAGTCCGCCTCACCCGGGGTGTCGATCCGGACCACCGCGTCGAACTCGACACCGGTGTCCGTGGTGACCTTGACGGTACGCGGGGTCTCGCCGTCGTTCAGCGCCGTCACGCCGGAGACGGAGAAGGTCTCCGTGCCGGTCAGGCCCAGCGACTCGGCGGTGGTGTCCACCGGGAACTGCAGCGGCAGGACGCCCATGCCGATCAGGTTGGAGCGGTGGATCCGCTCGTACGACTCGGCGATGACCGCCTTCACGCCGAGCAGCATGGTGCCCTTGGCCGCCCAGTCGCGCGACGAGCCGGAGCCGTACTCCTTGCCGGCCAGGATGACCAGCGGCACGCCCGCCTCCTGGTAGGCCATCGAGGCGTCGTAGATCGAGCTCTGCTCGCCGGTCAGGTGGTTGACCGTGAAGCCGCCCTCGACGCCCGGCACGAGCTGGTTGCGCAGCCGGATGTTGGCGAAGGTGCCCCGGATCATCACCTCGTGGTTGCCCCGGCGCGAGCCGTACGAGTTGAACTCGTGGCGCGGCACGCCGTGCTCGGCGAGGTACGTGCCGGCGGGGGAGTCGGCCTTGATCGAGCCGGCCGGGGAGATGTGGTCGGTGGTGACCGAGTCGCCCAGCTTGGCCAGCACCCGGGCGCCGGCGATGTCCTGCACCGGCTTCGGGTCCCGCTGCATGCCCTCGAAGTACGGGGGCTTGCGGACGTAGGTGGACTCGCCCTCCCAGGCGAAGGTGTCGCCCGTCGGGGTGGGCAGCGACTGCCAGCGCTCGTCACCGGCGAACACGTCGGCGTACGCGGCGCTGAAGCCGGTCGCGCCGATCGCCGAGGCGATGACGTCCTGGATCTCGGCGCTGTTCGGCCAGATGTCGCGCAGGAAGACCGGGTTGCCCTCGGTGTCCTCGCCGATCGGCTCGTTGGCCAGGTCGATGTCCATCGTGCCGGCCAGCGCGTACGCGACCACCAGCGGCGGGGACGCCAGGTAGTTCATCTTGACGTCCGGGTTGATCCGGCCCTCGAAGTTCCGGTTGCCCGACAGCACGGAGACGACGGCCAGGTCGCCCTCGTTCACGGCGGCGGAGACCTCCTCCGGCAGCGGGCCGGAGTTGCCGATGCAGGTGGTGCAGCCGTAGCCGACCAGGTTGAAGCCGAGCTTCTCCAGGTACGGGGTCAGGCCGGCGCGGTCGTAGTAGTCCATGACGACCTTGGAGCCCGGGGCCAGGGTGGTCTTCACCCACGGCTTGCGGGCCAGGCCCTTGTCGACCGCGTTGCGGGCGAGCAGGGCGGCGCCGATCATGACCTGCGGGTTCGAGGTGTTGGTGCAGGAGGTGATCGCGGCGATCACCACGGCGCCGTGGTCCAGCTCGTACTCGACGCCGTCGGCGCTGGTGACCCGGACCGGGTTGCTGGCGCGTCCGCCCGCACCGACGGCGGCGGTCTCCAGGTCGCGCGGGGCGTCGGCCGGGTCGTTGACCCCGTTGGCCGGGGCGTCGCTGGCCGGGAACGACTCGGCGCTGGCCTCGTCGGCCGGGCCCTCGGTGCCGAACGGCGCCTCCAGCTGCGGCACGCCCGGCTTGCGGCCGGGGTCGCCACCGGTCTCGTCGGCGGCGACGTAGTCGGTGAGGGCGGAGCGGAACAGCGTCTTGGCGCTGCCCAGCGGCACCCGGTCCTGCGGGCGCTTCGGGCCGGCCAGGGACGGCTCGATGGTGCTCAGGTCGAGCTCCAGCCGCTCGGAGTACTCCGGCTCGTGGTCCGGGTCGTGCCAGAGGCCCTGCTCCTTGGCGTACGCCTCGACGAGCGCGACCTGCTGCGGGTCGCGGCCGGTCAGCTCCAGGTAGCGGACGGTCTCGGCGTCGATCGGGAAGATCGCCACGGTGGAGCCGTACTCCGGGGACATGTTGCCGATGGTGGCCCGGTTGGCCAGCGGCACCGCGCTCACGCCCGGACCGTAGAACTCGACGAACTTGCCGACGACGCCGTGCTTGCGCAGCATCTCGGTGATGGTGAGCACCAGGTCGGTGGCGGTGGTGCCGGCCGGCATCTCACCGGAGAGCTTGAAGCCGACGACCCGCGGGATGAGCATGCTGACCGGCTGGCCGAGCATCGCGGCCTCGGCCTCGATGCCGCCGACGCCCCAGCCCAGCACGCCCAGGCCGTTGACCATGGTGGTGTGCGAGTCGGTGCCGACCACGGTGTCCGGGTACGCCTGGCCGTTGCGCTCCATGATCGTACGGGCCAGGTATTCGATGTTGACCTGGTGCACGATGCCGGTGCCCGGCGGGACGACCTTGAACTCGTTGAACGCGGTCTGGCCCCAGCGCAGGAACTGGTAGCGCTCCTTGTTGCGCTCGTACTCCAGCTCGACGTTGCGCTCGAAGGCGTCCTCACGGCCGAACAGGTCGGCGATGACGGAGTGGTCGATGACCAGCTCGGCCGGCGCGAGCGGGTTGACCTTGCTGGCGTCGCCGCCGAGGTCGCGTACCGCCTCGCGCATGGTGGCCAGGTCCACGACGCAGGGGACGCCGGTGAAGTCCTGCATGAGCACCCGCGCCGGGGTGAACTGGATCTCCACGCTCGGGTCGGCGGTGGGGTCCCACCCGCCGAGCTGGCGGATGTGGTCGGCGGTGATGTTCGCGCCGTCCTCGGTCCGCAGCAGGTTCTCCAGCAGGATCTTCAGGCTGTAGGGCAGCCGGTCGTGCCCCTCCACCTTGCCGATCTTGAAAATCTCGTAGCTCGCGTCTCCGACGCGTAGCTGGGTCTTCGCACCGAAGGTGTCGAGGCTCGCCACGTCGTACTCCTTCACACCAGCGACCGTGAGTAGTCCTGAGCAGTCTGTCGCACCGGCCGGAGCGCCGCCCAGGTTAGGTGACACTTACCGCCGATTGTCGTCGTCTACAAAACCGTACGTCCGTCTTGCTATTCACGCAACCTCGTGCCAGGGTTCGGGACGAGGAGGTGCCACCATGATCCATCACGTTCAGCTCGCCTGCCCACGCGGCTCCGAGGAGGCCTCCCGGGCCTTCTACGCCGGCCTGCTCGGCATGACCGAGAAGCCCAAACCGCCGGCCCTCGCCGCCCGCGGTGGGTGCTGGTTCACCGGGTACGGCGCGGAACTGCACCTCGGTGTCGAGGACGATTTCCGACCCGCCCGCAAGGCCCACCCGGCACTGCTGCGCCCCGACCTCGACGACCTCGCCGCCCGGCTGGCCGGCGCCGGGCACCCGGTCACCTGGGGTGACGACGAACTGCCCGGCCTGCGTCGCTTCCACACCCACGACGCCCACGGCAACCGCCTGGAGTTCGTCGCCCCCGTACCCGGCTGACCGCCGCCGGTCGCCCGGGACACCGGTCCGGGCGCGACGACCTCGACGGCACCCACGGCTGTCCTGCCGGGCCCGGCTCGCCGTGGTCGTCGTCGACACCTGGCCGGGACCGGACGGTGGTGCCGCCCCGGGGCCACCACCCGACGGCCGGCCCCGGACGCTGCCGGTGGGGACCGGGGCGCCAGGGACGGATACGCCGAAGGGCCGGCCCCCGGGTGGGGGTCGGCCCTTCGGTGTGTTGGTCAGTGGGAGTAGCCGCGGGTGGCGGCCCAGTCGGCGAGGGTGTCGATGTCCATCTGGTAGGTGGCGGTGTTCGGGTTGGCGGAGTCGGCGATGGTGACGGTGTTGCCGTTGTCGCGGTAGCCGGTGACGCTGATGTAGTGGCCGCCTTCGAAGGAGTGGGTGCCGCCGTCGGTGTCGGTGGCGGTGCCGGCGATGTTGACGACGATGGCGTGGCCGTCGTTGATGGCGGCGACGATGTCGGCGCGCATGGTGTCGGTCTGCTTGTCATCGGCCTTGGGGGTCTTGATCTCGACGCTGCGGTAGGCGTCGCGGCCGGTTTCCTTGTTCAGGACGGGGGTGATGTCGTTGATGCTGTTGGTGCCGTTCTCGGTGGTGCCCATGATCTTGGCCATGGCGTCGACGTCGATGTCCTTGCCCTGCACGCTCAGGGCGTTGCGGGTGGCGGCGGGGCCGCAGTAGTAGAAGTTGGGCTGGGCTTCGTAGTCGACCTTGAGCTGTCGTTCGTCGCCGGGCTTGCGCTCGGCCTGCACCGGCTTGTCGGTGGGGGCAGCGTGGGCGGCCAGGGCGGGGCCGGCGATGCCACCGGCGGTGGCGGTGATGGTCAGGGCGGTCAGGGCGGTCTTGCGCAGGATGTCGGTACGCATGGGGATGCTCCTTCTGCGTCAGGGGGATGCGGCAGTGCGCTGGGGGGCGGTGTGCCGCAAAGGGGGAGGTTCGGGGGACGTCTCCGGCGGCGGTGCCTGCGCGGGGTCCGGGGGGACGCCTGGCGGCGGGGCCTGCTCGGGTGTCCGGGGG
>NZ_JBNADX010000016.1:0-153899 GCF_049629545.1 Micromonospora citrea | reverse complement strand
GTGTCGCGGCAATAACTTCATGATCGACGCGCTTCCCCGGAGCGGGTTTTCCACAGGGGTGTGGATGGTTGTCCACAGGGGGTTCAGGCGAGTGCTGCGGGCCGGGACAGTGGCGGTGTGGATGCGCTGACGGTGCTGCGGCGGATGGCTGCCCAGCGGGACGGGGTGGTGACCCTGAGGCAGGCCCGCGCGGCCGGCCTGACGGTGCACGAGGTGCAGCGGCTGTGCCGGGCGGGGCGCTGGCGGGTCGTCGCCAGGGGCGGGTACCTCGTCGATGCCGATCTCCATGACGGCATTCCCCGCCGCGCGCGGATCCGCGCCGTCGTCGCATCCTTCGGTCCGTCGGCGGCTGCCGTTCTCGGGACGGCTGCCGAGTTGCACGGGATCGCCGGGTGTCGGCGGACCGACGAGATCCACCTCTCGGTGCCCGGGAAGGTGGCGAGACCGCTTCGGGCCGCTCACCCGGAGGTGGTCGTCCATCAGTTGGTCGTCGCCCCCGGGGAATTGGTCCGGGTGGCGGGGATCGCCACCACCGGGTCGTTGCGCACCGTCGCGGACGTGATTCTTCGCGAGGCGCGGTATCCGGCGGTCTGCGTGATCGACTCGGCGCTGAACCGTGGCCTCGTCACGGACGAGGAGTTGCTGACCCGTCCGCGTCTGATCCGGGGTGGCTACCTGCTCGGCATCGGCGACCTCGGCTGGCGGGTTCCGAGGCTGATCGCCGAGGCGGACGGTCGGGGCCCGCACGGCACCTCGGAAGCCGTCTTCGCCGACCGTCGCCGCCAGAACCGCCTCCTCAACGCAGGCTGGCGCATCCTCCGCTTCACCTGGCAGGACACCCTCGACCCCCACTACATCCCCTGGACCGTCCGCCAGGCGATCGCCGCCGCACAAGCCCCGCGATCATGAAATTGGCGGCGAGGTGGATCTCAGATACTGCCGCCTACTTCATGATCAACTGGGCGGGTGGAAGGGCGCGTAGGATGCGGGGTCGTGCGCGTACTTCTTGTGGGGGGTGGCGGGCGGGAGCATGCGCTCGCGCTCGGACTCGCGAACGATCCCGCCGTCGACCAGTTGATCGCGGCACCCGGTAACCCGGGCATCGCCGCCGTGGCCGAGCTGCGGGAGGTGGCGGGGAACGATCCCGCCGCCGTCGCCGCGCTCGCCGTCGAGGTGCAGGCCGACCTGGTGGTGATCGGGCCGGAGGCGCCGCTGGTCGCCGGGGTCGCCGACGCCGTACGCGCCAAGGGCATCCCGGCCTTCGGGCCGTCGGCTGAGGCGGCCCGGCTGGAGGGTTCGAAGACCTTCGCCAAGGAGATCATGACGGCGGCGCAGGTGCCGACCGCCCGCGCCCACACCTGCACGGATGCGGAGAGCACCGCAGAGGCGCTCGACGACTTCGGCCCGCCGTACGTGGTGAAGAACGACGGGCTCGCCGCCGGCAAGGGCGTCGTCGTCACCGACGACCGGACGATCGCCGAGGAGCACGCGCGTGAGTGCGGCCGGGTGGTGATCGAGGAGTACCTGGCCGGTCCCGAGGTCTCCCTGTTCGTGGTGACCGACGGCGAGGCGGCGCTGCCGCTGCTGCCGGCGCAGGACTTCAAGCGGGTCGGCGACGGTGACACCGGCCCGAACACCGGCGGCATGGGGGCGTACGCGCCGCTGCCCTGGACCCCGCCGGGTCTGGTCGACGAGGTGATGCGCGACGTCGTGCACCCGACGCTGGCCGAGATGCGCCGCCGGGGCACCCCGTTCGCCGGTCTGCTCTACGTCGGTCTGGCGCTGACCGCCGCCGGCCCCCGGGTGATCGAGTTCAACGCCCGCTTCGGCGACCCGGAGACGCAGGTCGTCCTGGCCCTGCTGGAGACGCCACTGGCCGGGCTGCTGCACGCCGCCGCCACCGGCACGCTGGCCGCCCACCCGCCGCTGCGCTGGCGCGAGGGCGCCGCCGTCACCGTGGTGGTCGCGGCCGAGGGCTACCCGGCGGCCCCGCGTACCGGTGACGAGATCGTCGGCGCGGACCGCGCCGGGATCATCCACGCCGGCACCCGCCGGGCCGACGACGGCACGCTGCGCTCCGCCGGCGGCCGGGTCCTCTGCGGTACGGCCACCGGCCCCGACCTGGCCGCCGCGCGGGACGCCGCCTACGCCCTGGTGCGCGGGATCGAGCTGGCCGGCTCCCACCACCGCACCGACATCGCCGCCGCAGCGGTCGAGGGGCGGATCGCCGTCCCCGACTGACGGCCACCGGGGTGGACCCGGCTCGCCGGTCGACCCGGCGACCAGCCCGTCGAGTGGACCGGTCCCCAAGGTCAGGATTGTTCCGGGTCCGTCGGGGCCCGAGGGGTGTGCCGAGGGCCCGGTCAGCCGTAGTAGCGGCGCAGTTCCCGGGTGAGCACCTTGCCGGTGGCGTTGCGCGGCAGGTACTTGACGAAGATCACGTCCCGGGGGACGGAGAAGCGGGCCAGGTAGTGCCGGACGTACTCGCGGACCGCCTCGGGGTCGAGGGTCTCGCCGGGGTGCAGGCCGAGGAAGGCGGCGAGCCGCTGGCCGTACTGGGGGTCTTCGACGCCGATGACGGCGGCCTCGCGTACCTGGGGGAGGCGGGCGAGCAGGTCCTCCACCTCGGACGGGAAGACGTTCTCCCCGCCGGAGACGATCATGTCGTCGGCGCGGCCGTCGACGAAGAGCAGCCCGTCGCTGTTGATCCGCCCCAGGTCGCCGGTGTCGAGCAGCCCGTCGCGGGTCTCCCGCCGCGCCCCGGAGGTGTAGCCCTCGAAGAGCATCTCGTTGCCGACGAAGATCCGGCCCACCCGCCCGTCGGGGACCGGCCGGCCGTCGTCGTCCAGGATGGCCAGTCGGGTGCCGTGCGGGGGGCGGCCGGCGGTGGTGGGAGCCTCCCGCAGGTCGGCGGGGGTGGCGATGGAGGCCCAGGAGACCTCCGTCGAGCCGTACAGGTTGTAGATGACGTCGCCGTAGACGTCCATGAACCGGGGCGCGAGGCCGCCGGGCAGCGCCGAGCCGCTGACCGCGACCACCTTCAGCGGGGGCCGCGGGTCCGGTGGCGGCACGTCGAGCATCCGCTGCACCATCACGGGTACGGCGAAGAGCGCCTGGCACTGGTGGGTCACGAGCGCGTCCCGGGTGGCGGCCGGGTCGAACCGCCGGTGCAGCACGATCGTCGCGCGCAGCGCGAAGCAGACCTGGAGGGCGGCGTACCCCCAGGTGTGGAAGATCGGCGCGGCGATCAGCACGGTGTCGCGGGCGTGCAGCGGGATGCGGTCGATGATGGACACCAGCGGGCCGAAGCCGTTGGGGGTGGGACGCCGGGCGCCCTTCGGCGTGCCGGTGGTCCCGGAGGTGAGGACGATGGTGCGCCCGTCGCGCTCCGGCGGTTGCAGGTCGCCGGGGAGCGCGCCGGCCACCAGGTCCTCGTGCGCGCGTTCGTCGACCCGCTGCACCTCGGCGGGGAGGCCGACGACCCGCTCGGCGAACTCGTCGTCGTGCACCAGCACCCGCAGCTGCTGCTCCTCGGCGACGGTGGCCAGTTGGGCGGCGGAGAGACCGGTGTTGACCAGCACGGCGTCCGCACCGAGCACGGTAGTGGCGACGATCGCCTCGATCAGCCCGTGGTGGTTGCGGCAGAGCAGCCCGACCCGGTCGCCGGCCTGTACGCCGAGCGCGGCGCGCATGGCCCGGGCCAGCCGTTCGGCCCGGTCCAGCAGTTGCTGGTACGTCAGCTCGGCGCCCGTGTCGTCGATCACGGCGGTCCGGTCCGGGTCCCGGGCGGCGGCCTGCCGGAGCTCGCCGGTGAGGCTCCAGCCCCATTTGCGCAGCGCCCCGAGCTGGGAGGCGACCCGGATCGGCCGGCCCGGGGTGAGCAGTCCGCGCCGGGTCAGCGTGGCCACGACGAACGGCAGGTCCATGCGGCGGGCTCCTCGTGCGGGGTGCGGTGAAGGGCCCCACGAGGGGCCCTTCACCTGGGCTTCACCTTTCGATCATGCCCCGGTCGGCGGTGTCGGCCCAAGCCGTGGAACCGTCCGCCACCTCAGGTGTTGGACGTCGACACCGACGGTGACGGGTCAGCGGACGTGCACTCCGGAGATGGCGCGGGAGATGACCAGCCGCTGGATCTCGGAGGTGCCCTCGAAGATGGTGTAGATCTTCGCGTCCCGGTACCAGCGCTCGACCGGGTGGTCACGGAGGAAGCCGGCCCCGCCGAGCAGCTGCACCGCCTTCTCGGTGACCGAGACGGCCACCTCGCCGGCCTTGAGTTTGGACATCGAGCCCTCGCCGGCGGTGAAGGGGCGGTTGTTGCGCCCCATCCAGGAGGCCCGCCAGACCAGCAGCCGGGCGGCGTCGATCTCCATCCTCATGTCGGCCAGCGCGAACGCGACCGCCTGGTTCTCGATGATCGGCCGTCCGAACTGGACCCGGTCCTTGGCGTAGTCCAGGGCGTACTCGTAGGCGGCCCGGGCCACGCCGAGCGCCTGCGCGCCGACAGTGGGCCGGGACAGCTCGAAGGTGCGCATCGCGGCCTGGCCGGAGGCGCGCTGCCCGGAGCGGGCGCGGGCCAGCCGCTCGTCCAGGGCTTCCTTGCCGCCGAGCAGGCAGCGCCCGGGTACGCGTACGTCGTCGAGGAAGACGTCGGCGGTGTGCGAGGCGCGCAGGCCGAGCTTGCGCAGCTTGCGGGTCGCGTTGAGCCCGGCCGTCCCCGGCGGTACGACGAACGCGGCCTGCCCGCGCGAACCGAGTTCGGGCTCGACGGAGGCGGTGACCACGTGGACCCCGGCGATCCCACCGTTGGTGGCGTACGCCTTCTGGCCGCGCAGCACCCACTCGTCGGTGGCCTCGTCGTAGACGGCCCGGGTACGCATGGCGCCGACGTCGGAGCCGGCCTCCGGCTCGCTGGTGCAGAACGCCGCGACGGCCGGGGAGTCGATGCTGCCGAAGCACTGCGGCACCCATTCGACCATCTGGTCGGGGGTGCCGGCGCCGTAGATGGCGGCGACCGCGAGGCCGGTGCCGAAGATGCTCAGCCCGATGCCGGCGTCACCCCAGAAGAGTTCTTCGCTGGCGATCGGCAGAGACAGGCCGGTGGGGTCTGCCCAGCAGGTGGCGAGGAATTCGAAGCCGTACAGGCCGACCTTCACCGCCTCCTGGATGACCGGCCAGGGGGTCTCCTCCCGGGCGTCCCACTCGGCTGCGGCCGGGCGCACGACCTCGGCGGCGAAGCCGTGCACCCAGTCGCGTAGATCCCGCTGTTCCTCGTTCAGGTCGAGCGAGAACTCGGTCATGTCAGGCCTTGGGGATGTCGAACAGGTTGGCGATGTTGGCGGCCAGGCCCAGGTCGCCCTTGGCCTTGAGCTTGCCGGTCATGAACATCATCACCGGGTTGGCGCCACCGGAGACGATCTTGAGGAACTCGACCGGGCCCATGGTGAGGCTGAGCTTCGGGTCGCGGGTGGCGCCCTCGTTGACGGTGCAGGCGCCGTCGGCGATGGCCACCTCGTAGGTGTCGGTGCCACCGTCGGGGCGGCCGGTGATGTTCCAGTGGATGACCGCGTTGGTCGAGCCCGCCCGGTCGGCGCGGAAGAGCTGCGGCATCCGGCCGAAGACCTCGCTGAGGATCTTGCCGCGCAGGTCGCCGGACATCACCTCGGCGATCTTGTCGTCCGGGGTGGACTTGACCAGCTGGGCGAACTCCTTGGGGCCGACGTTGGCGAAGTTGGCCGGGTCGAAGTCAGTCATGGGGGATGCACCTTCCGGGGGTGTGAGTGGTTACTCGAGCGTAACCTTACGCACGGGTAGGTATGCTCGCAAGAGTGTCCAGCACACCCACCTTCAAGCGTCTCCCGCGCGCCGTCCGTGAGCAGCAGATGCTCGACGCCGCCGTGAAAGTCTTCTCCCGACGTGGCTTTCACGCCGCCAGCATGGACGAGATCGCCGACGATGCCGGCATCTCCAAGCCGATGGTCTACGCGTACCTGGGCACCAAGGAGGAGCTCTTCGTCGCCTGCCTGCACCGGGAGACCGCCCGGATGATGGAGGCGATCGCCGGGGCCGCCGCGCCGGACCTCCCCGCCGACCAGCGGCTCTGGCGCGGGTTGCGCGCCTTCTTCGGCTTCGTCGGGGCGCACCGGGACGGTTGGGCGGTGCTCTACCGGCAGGCTCGTGGCTCCCAGCCGTTCGCCGGGGAGTTGGCCGCCATGCGGGCCCGGCTGGTCGACGTGGTCGCCGGGATGCTGGACCACGCGCTGCGCACCGAGGGGCGCGAGGTCCCCGATTCCGAGCTGGAGGTCGTCGCGTACGCCCTGGTCGGGGCGTCCGAGTCGCTGGCCGACTGGCTCGCCGACCACCCCGAGGCCGACCCGGGGCGGACCGCCACCCGGATGATGAACGTCGCCTGGCTGGGCGCCGCCCAACTGCTCCACGGCACCACCTGGCGCCCCCCAACCCCCTGACCCCCCATCCCCAGGAGCCAGCATTGATCATGAAGTTGTTGCCGCGACACGCCGAAAAACCGGGCAACAACTTCGTGATCGGCGAGGGGAGTGGGAGACGCGGGGGCGGTCAGCGGTGGGTGGCGGCGCGGCGGTGGGCGCGGCGGCGCAGCCAGCGGGCCAGCTCGACCAGGCCGGTGACGGCCAGGGAGAGGCCGACTCCGACGAGCAGGCCCTTGACCGGATCACGCTCGAAGGCCAGCCCGCCGAAGTAGCCGAGCAGCCCGCAGTACAGGCCCCAGGTGCCGGCGGCCAGCGCGTCGAAGAACAGGAACCGCGGCAGCGGGTAGCGGACCGCGCCCATGGTCAGGGTGACCGCGGTGCGACCGCCGGGCACGTACCGCGAGGTGGTGAGGATCGAGCCGCCCCGCCGGTCCACGGCCCGCCGGGCCCACTCGGAGCCGGCGCGGCGGCGGCTGTCGGCCGGCAGCCGGGCCAGCCGGTGCGCGCCACCGCCCCGGCCGATGGCGTACGAGACGTGGTCGCCGGCGAGCGCGCCGAGCGCGGCGGCCACGATCACCACGACCAGCGCGGGCTCGCCCCCGGCGGCGAAGACCCCGGCGGTGATCACGACCGTCTCGCCCGGGACGGCCGGGAAGAACGCGTCGACCGCGGTGACCGCGAAGATCACCAGGTACACCCACGGCGAGGTGACCGTGTGGTGCAGCAGGTCGAGCACGGACTCCATGCCCTCATGCTCGGCGCTCGGTCCGGGTCGCGGACCGAGTCGCCGGATCACGTCCGCCGCCGGCCGACGGAGCCGGCGGCGGACGTCAGCGGACCGTGCCGACCAGGTGCGGGCGGGCGGTCCGCGCGTCGTGCAGGGTGAAGTCCCAGGCTCCGGTGGCGCTGAAGGCCACCGTCGTGGGCAGGGGCACCGGCAGCTTGAACGCCACCTCGACCGTGTACGACTCCGGCAGGCGGCTCTCCAGGGCGGCCAGGCAGCGCGCCTTGCTCCACATGCCGTGCGCGATCGGCCGGGGGAAGCCGAACAGCCGCGCCGCCAGCCGGGAGGTGTGGATCGGGTTGTGGTCGCCGGAGACCCGGGCGTAGTCCGTACCGACCCGGGGGGTGACCCGCCAGTGCGCGGTGGCGGCCGGGGGCGTGGGCCGCTCGCCCGGGTCGCGCCGCCCGCCGCCTGCCGCGCGCCCCTTGCCGAGGTACGTCGAGACGCCGCGCCAGACCTCCTCGCCGCCGACCGACCCGACCAGCACGACGTCGATCTGCCGCCCCCGCTCGTGCGGTCGCAGGTGCTCCGCGTGGGTGACGAAGTCCAGCGTCTCTCCGGCGAGGACCGGGCGGTGCACGGTGATCCGGTTGCCCACGTGCACCACGCCGGCGAGCGGGACGGGGAACTCCGGCGTGGTCATCAGCCGCAGCGCCAGCGGGAAGCCCAGCACGTGCGGGTACGTCCCCGGCAGCGTGTCCGACAGCCGGAACCCGCAGACCCGGTCGTACTCGGCGAGGTGGGCCCGGTCGACGGTCACCCCGGCGACGGCCAGTTCGACCTCCGGCGCGACGTCCGGACGGTGGGACCGGCCGATCATCGGCACCGCGTCGCGCAGCGCCCGCCGGTAGAGGGCGCCCGGCGTCGGCATCCGGGGCAGCTCGACCCGGGCCCGACCGGCCCGGGCGGTGTGCGCCGAGAGGTCCTCGGTGGCGTACCCGGACAGGTCGTGCGTCTCCTCGACGCTGACGTCGTGCCGGTGCCCGGCGGCGCGGACGGCGGCCAGGGCGTCCGCCGAGATGACCTCGGTCGGCCCGTCGATCAGCTCGTGCACGGAGAGGTCGTCGCTCGGTTCGTCGTGCCGTGCCATCACGCCCCCAGCAGGCTCTGGCCGCAGACCCGGACGACGTTGCCGCTGACCGCCCCGGAGGCCGGCCAGGCCAGCCAGCCGATGGTCTCGGCCACGTCCACCGGCAGGCCGCCCTGCGACATGCTGTTCATCCGGCGGCCCGCCTCGCGGACCATCAGCGGGATGCGGGCGGTCATCCGGGTCTCGATGAACCCGGGGGCGACCGCGTTGACGCTGATCTGCTTCTCGCGCAGCACCGGCGCCAGCGAGTCGACCAGTCCGATCACGCCGGCCTTGCTGGTGGCGTAGTTGGTCTGGCCCCGGTTGCCGGCGATGCCGGCGATGGAGGAGACCGCCACGATCCGTCCGCCGGCCGGGATGAGTTCGCGTTCCAGCAGCACGTCGTTGATCCGTTCCTGGCTGGAGAGGTTGACGTCGATCACCGAGTCCCAGCGGTCGGCGTCCATCCGGCCGAGGGTCTTGTCCCGGGTGATGCCGGCGTTGTGCACCACCACGTCGACCCGGCCGTGCCGGGCGGCCAGGTGCTCGGCGAGCCGGGCGGGGGCCTCCGGGGTGGTCAGGTCGAGCTGCACGGCGCTGCCGCCGATCTCGTTGGCGACCGCGGCCAGCGCGTCCCCGGCGGCCGGCACGTCCAGGGCGACGACCTGGGCGCCGTCGCGGGCGAGCACCCGGGCCAGCGCGGCACCGATCCCGCGCGCCGCCCCGGTGACCAGGGCGACCTGCCCGTCCAGCGGCCGGTCCCAGTCCGCCGGGGCCTGCGCGTGGCCGGCGCCGACCCGGACCACCTGCCCGGAGACGTACGCGGAGCGGCCGGAGAGAAGGAATCGGAGGGTCGATTCGAGGCCGGTGAGGGTGCCGTCGTCACCGGCCGGGGTGACGTACACGAGTTGGGCGGTGACGCCCCGGCCGAACTCCTTGCCGACGCTGCGGGTCAGCCCCTCCAGGGCCCGCTGGGCGGTGGCCGCACGGGGGGATCCGCATTCGGCGGGCGGGGTGCCGAGCACGATCACCCGGCCGCTGGGCAGCACGGAGCGGGCGTGCGGGTGGAGGAAGTCGTAGAGCTGGCGCAGGCCGGTGGAGTCGGTGATGCCGGTGGCGTCGTACACCAGGGCTCCGAAGCGGGTGTCGGCGTCGACGGCGAGGGGGTCGCGCACCTCGACCCCGGCGAAGGCCAGGATCCTTCCGACCGGCTCGGCGAGCCGGCCGCCGGTGGCCGCGCCGAGCAGGGCGGGGCCGGTCAGCAGCGGGTCGCCGGGGGTGTGCCGGCGCAGGCTCGGCGGGTCGGGCAGCCCGAGGCGCTTGACCAGCGTGCGGCCGGCCCCCGATTGGACGAAGCTCGCGTACCTGTCGGTCATAGGCGTAGCCTACTGGCCAGTAGGTTGTGGGCAAGTCCTGAAACGGAGGCGGGATCGTGCAGAGCATCCGGCGGGTCGCGGTCATCGGCGGCAACCGCATCCCCTTCGCCCGGTCCAACTCGCGGTACGCGAGCGCGTCCAACGCCGACATGCTCGGCGCGGCGCTGGACGGGCTGGTGGCCCGGTTCGGGCTGGCCGGGCAGCGGGTCGGCGAGGTGGTCGCCGGGGCGGTGCTCAAGCACTCGAAGGACTTCAACCTGACCCGCGAGGTGGTGCTCGGCTCCCGGCTCGACCCGCACACCCCCGCGTACGACATCCAGCAGGCCTGCGGCACCGGCCTGGAGGCGGCCATCCTGGTCGCCAACAAGATCGCCCTCGGGCAGATCGAGGTCGGCATCGCCGGTGGCGTCGACACCACCTCCGACGCGCCGCTGGCGGTCAACGAGGACCTGCGCCGCACCCTGCTCAAGCTCAACTCCGCCCGTACCCTCGGCGAGCGGTTGAAGATCGCCGCGAAGCTCCGCCCGCACCAGCCGTTCAAGCCGGAGATCCCGCGCAACGCCGAGCCGCGTACCGGGCTGTCGATGGGTGAGCACGCCGCCCGGACGGCGCTGCGCTGGGGGATCGACCGGCAGTCCCAGGACGAGTTGGCGCTGCGCTCGCACCAGCGGCTCGCCGCCGCGTACGACCGGGGATTCTTCGACGACCTGCTGACGCCGTACCTGGGGCTGACCCGGGACCAGAACCTGCGCGCGGAGACCAGCCTGGAGAAGTTGGGCTCGCTCAGGCCGGTCTTCGGCGCCAAGGGGCCGGACGCCGAGCAGGCCACGATGACCGCCGGCAACTCCTCCCCGCTCACCGACGGAGCGTCGACCGTGCTGCTGGCCAGCGAGGAGTGGGCGCGCGAGCACCACCTGCCGGTGGCCGCCTGGTTCTCCTGGTCGGAGACGGCCGCCGTCGACTTCGTGCACGGCGACGAGGGGCTGCTGATGGCCCCGGCGTACGCCGTCCCGCGGATGCTGACCCGGGCCGGGCTGACCCTGCAGGACTTCGACTACTACGAGATCCACGAGGCGTTCGCCTCGCAGGTGCTGGCCACCCTGGCGGCCTGGGAGTCGCCGGAGTTCTGCAAGGACCGGCTGGGCCTGGACGCCCCGCTCGGGTCGATCGACCGGGACAGGCTCAACGTCAACGGCTCCTCGCTCGCCGCCGGGCACCCGTTCGCCGCCACCGGCGGACGGATCGTCGCCACCCTGGCCAAGCTGCTCGCCGAGAAGGGCGGCGGCCGTGGGTTGATCTCCATCTGCGCGGCCGGTGGGCAGGGCGTCACCGCCATCCTGGAGCGCTGAGACCGGGCTCCCCGCACGTCTCCGGACGAGCGGGGAGCTGTCCACCTTTAGTGGGCAAAATGTCACTAACGCTCACATTCACCCACTGATCTCTCCACGATGAGGGCGCTGGTCGTCTGTCAACGGGAGGTTCGTGGTGAGGCGTAGACGTTGGCTGCTCGCCGTCGTGTCCGGCGCGGCCCTGGCCATCTTTCCCGGTGGGGCGCAACAGGCCGCCACCCCCACCGCCGTGCCGCAGGCCGTCGGTCTCTCCGACGACGGCTCGCGTCCCGGTGGCGGCGGGAGCCGCCCCGGTGACGGCGACCAACGCGACGGCCGGGCGGGCTGGCCCGGTCAGCCCGGTCAGCCCGACGGTCGGCCCGGTCAGCCGGAGCCGCCCGGTGGTGGGTCACAGCCGCCGGGGCACCAGGGTCTCTGCCGTCCCGGCGTGCCGCCGAACGCGCCGCAGACCACCCGGTTCTACGACGACAACCGGCTGCTCGGCCCGGAGGCGTTGCCGCTCCAGTCACCGGTCGGCCCGCTGCTCGCCGGCTACCAGCGGTTCGGCGCACAGAGCGAGGCGCAGTGGATCCGGAACTTCACCGTGAACGGGGCCGGGACCCAGCTGGTCTTCCCGCCCGAGAACGGCTTCGTCCTCGGCCCGGACGGCGAGCCGGTCAAGCAGCGGCAGACCCTGCTGCCCGGGTACCGCCTCGACCGTTTCGGCTTCCCCGGCGGCGCCTTCCTGGCCCCGCTCGGCACGCCGTTCGGCTCCCGCTCCCTGGCCCCGCAGAGCCTGAACACCCCGCCCACGCCGCCGGCCACCACACCGCCCGCGCCGCTGGCGAACTACCACACCTACTGCGTGCTCAAGCCGTTCGACGTCGACTCCGGCCCGATCGCGCCGTGGTTCGCGCAGCCCGGCATGGGCACCCAGTTCCAGCTCAACCCCGCGTACGTGCCGCGGGCCGGCAACAACCTGACCGTGCAGTGGCTGCTCGACCACCACTTCATCGTCGAGGAGCACCTGGGCGGGCCCGTCCCGCCGCCGTGCCCGACCGACGCCGTGCCGCTGCCCGTACCGCTGGAGGGTGGGGCGGGCGGCGGCGTGCCCACCGTCCAGGTCTGCTGATCGCGGGGTTCACTGGGAGTGCGAATCGTCGGCCGGCGGTCACCGGAACGGGGTGGCCGCCGGCCGCCTGGACGACGCGGGCGCAGGTGAGAGACCGAGGAGGACGGGATGGACCGGCACGAGGTGCGCAACGCCCTGATGAAGGCCGGCATCTCACCGGACGCCTTCGATTTGGAGGGCGTGCACGAGCACGTCCCCCTACCGCCCGACTTCTGGTTCCTGCGCCGGTCCGGCGACGGGCGGTGGGAGATCGGGGCGTACGAGCGCGGGGTGTACGACGTACGCCAGACCTTCGACACCGAGGAGGACGCCTGCGGGGGGCTGTGGCACGCGCTGACCGGGCGGCCCGTGCCGTCCTGACCGGCGGCGATCGCCCTGACCAGTCCTGACCGGTGTTGATCGACTCCGTTCCGCCGCAATGGCGGTGTCGGGGCCGTTCCGACCCCGCCATCTCGCCGACATGGAGTCATCAGGTCGGCCGAAGCCAGCCGAGGAAGCGGGCGTACAGGTCGCCGGCCGCGGCGGACCGCCAACACCACCGCGCTCCTGACGGATCTGGCGGCGCGTCTGGAGTGAGGACATGGCGGCGTTGAAGGCGACGACGGCCAAGATGCTGCCCGAGGTGGCCTGGTACATCAGCACCAGGAGTGATGCCGGAAGCGGCAACTTGACCATCGAGTAGCAAGCTGGTGCACTCACAGGTCGAGCATCTGGCGGAGCATCCGGCGTACCTCCGCGATCTGCTCGGGCCGGAGCCGGTACACCGGCCCGCGACCGGTCAACCGGTTGGCGGACACCGTCCGCACCTGCTCGGTGATGACCCACCCGGTCCGCCGGTCGGGCACCTCGATCGGCACCCGGTGCAGCCATCCCGGCCGTTCCCGGGTCGTCAGGGGCAGCACGCTGACCAGCGCGCCGCCGGTCAGGTCGAGGTGGAAGCGGGACGACACGACCAGGGCCGGGCGCTGCCCGGCCTGCTCACGACCCTCGGTCGGGTCGAAGTCGAGCCACCGGATCTCCCATGGCTTGATCCGGCTCACGCCTCCTCGGCCCACGGGTCGCCGACGGGGGCGTCGGCGCCGTGCCATTCCTCGGTCTCGACGAGGTATTCGGCCCAGCCCCCGGGGTCGGTCGCGCGATAGTGGTCCATCGCGGCGACCGCCTTGACCCGCCAGTGCTCCTCCAACAGGCGCTTGACCGCCTCGTCGGCGCTCACCCCGCCGAAGTCCTCGGCGGCGACCCGGAGCACCTGCTCCCGGGTCTCCGGGCTGACCCGCATCATCGTCGTCACACCGGCCAGTATACGTCGGCGTAAACGTTGCCGCCCGCAGCGACGGGACGAGATTCGGACCATGAAAGACTGAGGTACGTGACGACGATCCCGAACGTGCTCGCCAACCGGTACGCCTCGCCCGAACTGGTCGCCCTCTGGTCGCCGGAGGAGAAGGTACGGATGGAGCGGCGGCTCTGGCTCGCCGTACTCAAGGCCCAGCGGGACCTCGGCGTGGCCGTGCCGGACGGCGTGGTCGAGGCGTACGAGCGGGTGCTCGACGACGTCGACCTGGCCTCGATCGCCGAGCGGGAGCGGGTGACCCGGCACGACGTGAAGGCCCGGATCGAGGAGTTCAGCGCGCTCGCCGGGCACGAGCACGTGCACAAGGGGATGACCTCCCGGGACCTCACCGAGAACGTCGAGCAGCTCCAGGTCCGCGCCTCGCTGGAGCTGATCCGGGACCGGGTGGTCGCCGCGCTGGCCCGGCTGGCCCGGCTCGCGACCGAGCACTCCGGCCTGGTGATGACGGGCCGGTCGCACAACGTCGCCGCGCAGGCCACCACGCTCGGCAAGCGGTTCGCCTCGGCCGCCGAGGAGCTGCTGATCGCGTACGAGCGGCTGACGGACCTGATCGACCGGTACCCGCTGCGGGGCATCAAGGGCCCGGTCGGCACCGCCGCCGACCAGCTCGACCTCTTCGACGGTGACGCCGGCAAGGTCGCCGAGCTGGAGCGCCGGGTCGCCGCGCACCTCGGGTTCAGCCGGGTGCTGGACAGCGTCGGCCAGGTCTACCCGCGCTCGATCGACTTCGACGTGCTCTCCGCACTGGCCCAGGTGGCCGCCGCGCCGTCGTCGCTGGCCACCACGATCCGGCTGATGGTCGGGCAGGAGCTGGCCACCGAGGGCTTCAAGCCCGGCCAGGTCGGTTCCAGCGCGATGCCGCACAAGATGAACACCCGCTCGTCGGAGCGGGTGAACGGCTTCGCGGTGATCATCCGGGGTTACCTGTCGATGGTCGGCGAGCTGGCCGGCGACCAGTGGAACGAGGGGGACGTCTCCTGCTCGGTGGTCCGCCGGGTGGCCCTGCCGGACGCGTTCTTCGCCGCCGACGGGCTCTTCCAGACCTTCCTCACCGTGCTCGACGAGTTCGGGGCGTACCCGGCGGTGATCGGCCGGGAGCTGGAGCGCTTCCTGCCGTTCCTGGCCACCACCAAGATCCTGGTCGCGGCGGTGCGCCGGGGCGTCGGGCGTGAGGTCGCGCACGAGGTGATCAAGGAGCACGCGGTGGCCGTGGCGCTGGCCATGCGGGAGAAGGGCGCCGCCGAGAACGACCTCTTCGACCGCCTCGCCGCCGACACCCGCCTCGGCCTGTCCCGGGCCGAGATCGACACCCTCGTCGCCGACCCCACCACCTTCACCGGCGCCGCCCGCTCCCAGGTCGACGCGGTCACCCGGCGCATCAGCGCGGTCGTGAAGACCCACCCCCACGCCGCCACCTACACCCCACCCCCCATCCTCTGACCCGCCCGCCACGCCCGGGGTCTCTCGCCGTTTGCGGCGTGTCGCGCTGTCGTCCGGCGGGGACACCGCGACACGCCGCAAACGGAGTGGATCAGGTGCGGGGTCATTGGCCGGTGGGGGTTTCGGCGGCGGAGGAGAGGTTGGGGGCGCTCGCCGGTTCTGCGATGCCGCCGGGGGCCTCGGTGATCGTCGGGTCGTGGGCGGTCTCGGCGGCCACCAGGGGCTGGTCGGGCGGCATGACGTCGGCGACCTTGGGGGCCACGATCACCGCCGTACCGTACGCGCAGATCTCCATCCACATCTCGCCGCAGTCCCGGCTGTCGAAGCGCATGCCCACCACGGCGTTCGCGCCGAGCCGGCGGGCCTCCTCGCCGAGCCGGGCCACCGAGTCGGTACGCCAGCGGGTGAGGTTGTCCGGCGCCATCGGGTCGTACGCGCCACCGCGCAGGTTCTTCACCCCCTCGCGGTAGGGGTTCCGGGTCCTGGCCATCGAGGACACCACTTCGCCGAGGATCTGGCGGATCTCGTAGCCGGGCAGTTGATCCGTCGTCACGACCAGCACGGTTCCGATGCTGTCAGTCGTGGGCCGACCCGTTCGTGACCCGTGTTCACCTGAGCGGATGCTGCAAAACGAGGCGGCGCGGACGTCCGGCGCCAGGCCGGCCATCCGCGCCGCCGGGGCGCTAACCGTCAGACACCGGCCACCGAGGTGATCCAGGCCCGGTTGTACGCGACGCTGCCGTAGTTCTGGATGCTGTAGCCGTCGGCGGTCGAGGCGACGCCGACCTGCCGGCCGTTGTAGAACTGCGGGCCGCCCGAGTCGCCGCGCCAGGCGTTGCCGCTGATCTCGGTGCTCCGGATCGCCTGGCCGCCGTACGCGTCGGTGTAGTTGGTGCTGGTCACCCGGACCGAGGCGGTCTTGAGCTGGCTGGAGGCGGAGCAGCCGCTGTAGCAGGTCTGGCCCCAGCCGTAGATCGTGTTGGTGGAGTTGATCGGCGGGTTGGCGCTGGCCAGGGTCACGTACGAGGTGCTGACCGGGCTGGACAGGCGCATCAGGGCCAGGTCGTAGCGGCTGTAGGTGGCGCTGACGGTGCGGGTCACGCCGCCCGACGAGCGGTAGACGCTGCCGATCCGGACGGACATCGAGCCGTTGATGCAGTGCCTGGCGGTGAGCACCCACTGCGACGAGATGACGCTGCCGGAGCAGGTGAACGAGCCGTTGCTGAACACCGCGGCGGCCCAGGGGGCGGAGGAGACGGTGCTGCCGCCGATGATCGGCTGGGGGCCGGCCGGGGCGGCGGTGGCGCCGGAGGCGGTGGCGAGGACGCCGGCGAGGGCGGTGGTCAGCACCGCGAGCAGGGGGCGGAGACGCATGTCGGGACTCCTTGTCGGGGTGGCCCGGGGTCACCGGGCGAGAGCCGGAGCGTCGGCGGGCGAGGGGTGGTCCGCCGAGGACGCCACGCATGGACGTCTGTCGATGTACGCTAGGGCTCGCGAGTCCCGTTCACAAGAGTGCGATCGAGATTAACCGATGTGACACAGTGGGTCGACGACATGCTCGTCCCTGTTTGTCGGGAACTGGTCAGCCGGGTGTGACGAAACCGCAACTTCCCTGGTCAGAGCGGTGACGACAGCGTGTCGCCGCCGTGACAGGCAACGAATCCGCATCAGCGGCGCAACGAACGCGCATCAGCCGGCCGCTCGGACGTCCGGTTATGTCGATCACTGCCTGAACTGCCCCCGGCCGGTGCGTCCGGAGCGGAATCTGCCAGGTACGCTGGCTGCGCTCGCCCGTAGTGGGCCGGCACCCAACTGCGTACACAGTCAGGAGTGCCCAGTGCCTCGCGTCGTCGTCGACGTCATGCTCAAGCCCGAGATCCTCGATCCTCAGGGCCAGGCCGTCGCAAACGCGCTGCCGCGGCTCGGCGTCAGTGACGTCGCCTCTGTCCGGATCGGCAGGCGGATCGAGATCGAGTTCACCGGCGAACCGGACCTGGACCGGGCCCGGGAGATCGCCGACAAGCTGCTCGCCAACCCCGTCATCGAGGACTTCACCGTCCGCGTGGTGGAGGCCGACGAGACCGTGGACGCGCACCCGTGACCGCGCGCGTCGGTGTGGTGACCTTCCCCGGCTCGCTGGACGACGGGGACGCCGCCCGGGCCGTACGGATCGCCGGGGCGGAGCCGGTCCGGCTCTGGCACGGTGACGCGGAGCTGCACGGGGTGGACGCCGTCGTCCTCCCGGGTGGCTTCTCCTACGGCGACTACCTGCGCTGCGGCGCCATCGCCCGGTTCGCCCCGGTGATGGAGAAGATCGTGGACGCCGCCCGGGGCGGCCTGCCGGTGCTCGGCATCTGCAACGGCTTCCAGATCCTCTGCGAGGCCCACCTGCTCCCCGGCGCGCTCACCCGCAACCAGCACCTGCACTTCCGCAACCGGGACCAGGTCCTGCGGGTGGAGTCGGCCGGCACCGCCTGGACGAACGCGTTCCAGGCGGGCCAGGAGATCCTCGTCCCGGTCAAGAACGGCGAGGGGTGCTACGTCGCGGACACCGCGACCCTGGACGAGCTGGAGGGCGAGGGGCGCGTCGTCGCCCGCTACGTCGGCGGCAACCCCAACGGGTCGCAGCGCGACATCGCCGCGATCACCAACCCCGCCGGCAACGTGGTCGGCATCATGCCCCACCCCGAGCACGCGGTGGAAGCACTCACCGGCCCCTCCCTGGACGGCCTCGGCTTCTTCACCTCGGTGCTCAAGCACCTGGTGGGGACGCCGGCGTGACCGTGCGCGGCAGGATCATCGGTCGGCTCCACCGCCCGGCGGGCGGCCACGAGCGCAGCGAGGAGAGGTCATGACCACCCATCCGGACCCGGTCGTGCGGGAGACCCCGGGCACCTACCCGGCCGTCCCGGCGGAGCCGCGCGGGGCCGTGGCGCCGCAGGGCGGCCCGGCCGACGCGGGCCGTCCGGTCGCCCCGGCGCCGGGCGCCGAGTGGGCCGACGGCGTGGACACCGTGCCGCGCGCCGCCGGCACCCCGGAGGAGCTCCAGCCGTACGCCGAGCTGGGCCTCCGTGACGACGAGTACGACCGGATCCGGCACATCCTCGGCCGGCGTCCCACCCAGGCCGAGCTGGCCATGTACTCGATCATGTGGAGTGAGCACTGCTCCTACAAGTCGAGCAAGGTGCACCTGCGCCAGTTCGGCGAGAAGGCCCCGCCGAGCGACCGGCTGCTCGCCGGCATCGGGGAGAACGCCGGCGTGGTCCGGGTCTCCGACGAGCTGGCGGTGACCTTCAAGGTCGAGTCGCACAACCACCCGAGCTTCGTCGAGCCGTACCAGGGCGCGGCGACCGGCGTCGGCGGCATCGTCCGGGACATCCTCGCCATGGGCGCCCGCCCGGTCGCCGTGATGGACCCGCTGCGCTTCGGCGCGGCCGACCACCCGGACACCGCCCGGGTGCTGCCCGGCGTCGTCGCCGGCGTCGGCGGGTACGGCAACTGCCTCGGCCTGCCGAACATCGGCGGCGAGGTCGTATTCGACCCCTGCTACCAGGGCAACCCGCTGGTCAACGCGCTCTGCCTCGGCGTGCTGCCGGTGGACCGGCTGCAGAAGAAGGACGCCACCGGCCCCGGCAACATCGTGGTGCTGATGGGCGCCCGGACCGGCCGGGACGGCATCGGCGGCGTGTCGGTGCTGGCCAGCGCCACCTTCGACGAGGGCAGCGAGCAGCGCCGCCCGTCGGTGCAGGTCGGCGACCCGTTCATGGAGAAGCTGCTGATCGAGGCCTGCCTGGAGCTGTACGACGCCGAGCTGGTCGTCGGCATCCAGGACCTCGGCGGCGCCGGCCTGACCTGCGCGCTCACCGAGACCGCCGCGTCGGCCGGCACCGGTATGCGGGTGTGGCTGGAGCGGGTGCCGCTGCGCGAGCCCTCGATGGAGCCGCACGAGATCCTGGCCAGCGAGTCCCAGGAGCGGATGCTGCTGGTCGTCTCGCCGGACAAGCTGGAGGCGGTGCTCAAGACCGCCGAGAAGTGGGGCGTCTGGGCCACCGCGATCGGCGAGGTCACCGCGCCCTCCCCGGACGGCCGGCCGGGCCGGTTGGTGGTCACCTGGCGCGACCAGCTCGTGGTCGACGTCCCGCCGGGCTCGCTGGTGGACGACGGTCCGGTCTACGCCCGCCCGATGCGCGAGCCGGCCGACCTGATCCTGCTCCAGGCCGACCGGGCCGAGACGCTGCCCCGGCCGACCGACCCGGAGGCGCTGCGGGAGACCGTGCTCCGGATGATCGCGTCGCCGAACCTGGCCGACAAGACCTGGGTCACCGAGCAGTACGACCGCTACGTGCTGGGCAACACCGTGCTCGCCCAGCCGGAGGACTCCGGCGTGATCCGGATCGACGAGCGGACCGGCCTCGGGGTCGCCCTCTCCGTCGACGGCAACGGCCGGTACGCCCGCCTCGACCCGTACAACGGGACGAAGCTGGCGCTGGCCGAGGCGTACCGGAACGTCGCGGTGACCGGCGCGAAGCCGATCGCCGTGACGAACTGCCTCAACTTCGGCTCCCCCGAGGACCCGGGCGTGATGTGGCAGTTCGCCGAGGCCGTGCGCGGCCTGGCGGACGGCTGCCTGGAGCTGGGCATCCCGGTGACGGGCGGCAACGTCAGCTTCTACAACCAGACCGGTGCCGCCCCGATCCACCCGACCCCGGTGGTCGGCGTGCTGGGCGTGCTGGACGACGTGGCCGACCGGGTGCCGATGGGCTTCGTCCCGCGCGCCGGCGGCGACCACGACCAGCTCTTCCTGCTCGGCGACACGCACGTGGAGCTCTCCGGCTCGGAGTGGGCCTGGGTGACCCACGAGCACCTGGGTGGCATGCCGCCGCAGGTCGACCTGGCCCGCGAGCGGCAGCTCGCCGAGCTGATGGCGGAGGCGGCCCGGGTGGGTCACCTCAGCTCCGCGCACGACCTCTCCGACGGTGGTCTCGCCCAGAGCCTGGTCGAGTCCTGCCTGCGGCGCGGGGTCGGCGCGCGGATCGCGGTGCCCGAGCGGTTCGCCGACGGTTCCCTGCCGTTCGTCTTCCTGTTCAGCGAGTCCGCCGGCCGGGTGCTGGTCTCGGTGCCGCGCGGGCACGAGAAGGCGTTCACCGCGCTCTGCTCCGAGCGGGGCGTGCCGTGGGAACTGATCGGCGTCACCGACCCGACCGGCGGCGCGCTGGAGGTGCACGGCCAGTTCCGGCTCGGCCTGGAGGAGCTGCGCGAGGCGCACACCGCGACCCTGCCGAAGCTCTTCGGTGGCCCGGAGGCGGTGCAGGTCGAGGTCGAGGCGACCCGTACCGGCACCACCACCGTCGCCCCGGCGACCGCCGCGCAGCCGGTGGACGTGCCGACCGGCGGGCCGGCCGAGGCTGCCGACGCTCCGGCGGCCGAGGTGGTCGCGGTGGTGCCGGCTGCCGAGGGCGTACCGGTGGCGGAGGCCGCGCCGGTCGACGAGGCCGACGACACCGAGGCCGACGAGCCGGCCGCCGAACCGGAGTCGACCACGGAGGCCAGCGCCGATGCCACGGCTCCCGACGCTGCGGCGGCGCAGACCGACTCCGGTGACGACGAGCAGCCCTCCGCGCCCGATAAGCGCTGAGGCGTTGGCCGCGGCCGTCTACGCCCAACCCGGCTCGGGCGCCCGGTTCGACTGGGGCCTGAGCGGGGCGGCGGAACTCGGCCGCGTCTGCGCGGCGCTGGTGGTGGTGGACGTGCTCTCGTTCACCACCGCCGTGGAGGTCGCGGTCGGCCGGGGCATGCGGGTGCACCCGTTTCCCTGGGGGGAGCAGGCGGCCGACTACGCGCGGCGGGTCGGCGCGGTCGCCGCGGTGGGCCGTCGACAGATGACCCCGGAACACCCGTGGTCGCTCTCCCCGGCGGCGCTGGCCACCGCGCCGGTCGTCGCCGATCTGGTGCTGCCGTCCCCGAACGGGTCGGCCATCAGCGCCGCCGCGAGCGCCACCGGCCTACCGGTGGTCGCCGCCTGCCTGCGCAACGCCCGCGCCGTCGGGCGATGGCTGCGCCGCCACGGGTACGGCTCGAAGGACGCCCCGGTGGGGGTGGTCGCCTCCGGCGAACGGTGGCCCGACGGCACGCTCCGCCCGTCGGTGGAGGACCAGCTCGGCGCGGCCAGCGTGCTCGACGCCCTTTCCGGGGTGCCGGGCGGGCTCTCGGTGGAGGCGGCGATGGCGCTCGCCGCGCTGGCCAGCACCCCGGACGTCCCCGCGGCGGTCCGTGGCTGCGTCTCCGGCCGGGAACTGATCGAGGGCGGCTTCGCCGCCGACGTGGAGGTCGCCGTGCGGGTGGACGTCTCCGAGGTGGTCCCGCTGCTCCGCCAGGGCGTCTTCTCCGCCGCCTGACCCGCTGCGGCTGAAACGTACGAAGGGCCGCCCGGATCCCGGGCGGCCCTTCGTACGTGTGTCCTCGGGTCAGTCGTCCAGCCAGTCGAGGCGGCGACCGCCCCGGTCCTGTGCCGGGGGCACGTCGGGCCGGGCCCGGCCCGCGGGGGCCTGGTCGCCGTAGTAGCCGCCGCCCTGCTGCTGGTCGTAGCCGGGAGCGTCGTACCCGCCGCCGCGCTGCTGCGGGGGCTGCTGGTCGTACCCGCCCTGCTGCTGGTCGTACCCGCCCTGGTGGCCGGCGTAGCCGCCGCCGGGCTGCTCGTACCCGGCCTGCGCGCCGTAGCCGCCCTGCTGGTCGTAGCCGCCGCGCTGGTCGTACCCGTTGTCGTAGCCCTGCTGCGGGCCGTACCCGTTGCCGCTCCGGTAGCCGCCGGCCGGCTCCTGGCCGTAGGCCGGCTCGGGCTGGCCGTAGCCCTGCTCCGGCTGGTAGGTGCTGGTCGGGTACGGGTCGGCCGGCGGGGTGTAGTTGCCGGTGGGCTCGCCGGTGTAGCGGCCGGTCGGCTCGTCGTACCGCTCGCCGTAGCCGCCGCCCTGGTCCTGCCCGGCGTAGCCGGGACCGCCGGCCGGGGCGCGGTAGTCGTTGCCGTAGCCGCCGCCGGAGGCGGGCGCGTTGCCGTAGCCGCCGGCCGCGGCGCCGGCGGCGCCGTAACCGGGCTCGCCGCCGTAGCCGGCGCCGGAGGCCGGGGCGTTGCCGTAGCCGGGACCCGAGGCGGGTGCGTTGCCGTAGCCGGCGCCGGAGGCGGGTGCGTTGCCGTAGCCGGCACCGGAGGCGGGTGCGGTGCCGTAGCCGGCGCCGGAGGCCGGGGCGTTGCCGTAGCTGCCCTGCTGGCCGTATCCGCCCTGGGCGGGCTCGTCACCGTAGCCGCTGCCGGCCCAGCCGCCCGCTGCGGCGCCCGCGCCGTACGGCTGCGGCGGAGCCCCGTACGGGTCCGGCGGGACGTCGTCGACGATCGGGCGGTGCATCATCGTCGGCGCGTCGCTCAGCGAGGTGCCACCGACCATCGTCGGGTCCGGTCCGGCGCCGACCCGGTTGACCACGCGGGTCTGGTCGTCGGCGCCGCGCAGCGCGCCCCGGGCAGCCGGAACGGCGCCCGCCGCGGCCCCGGCGGGAGCGTCGCCGTCCTCGTCGTCCGCGTTCTTGCGGCGCATCCAGAGCAGCACGATCGTGCCGACGCCGGCCGCCACGAGCAGGCCGCCGAGCAGGATGACCAGGAACGAGCCCATGCCCCCGCCCTCGTCGTTCGAGGCGGCCTGTGACTGGCCCTGGGTGGCCTCGGCACTGGTGTCGGTGGCGTCCTCGGTCACCTCCTCGGTCGGCACCGCCTCGACGGAGGTCGACGGGGTGGCGCTCGGGGAGACCTCGACCTTGATCGGCAGGGTGATCCGCTGGCCGGTCAGGCTCTGCCCGGCGCTGGCGTTGATCACCTTGGTGTTGACCGCGTCGGTGCCCTTGCTGGCGCCCAGGTCGATCCGGCCGGGGGCGATGGGCTGCGAGGAGGAGCCGGTGAACCGCCAGTTGCCGCTGCCGTCGCTGGTGGTCTGGTACTGGTGACCCTGGGAGTCGCGCAGCATCACCACGGCGTTGGGGACGGCGTCGCCGTTGGCGGCCACGACCACCTTGCCGGAGATCGACTTGACGGTCTGGGTCTCCGGCGGCTTGGTGGTGGGGGCCGCCTTGGCCTTGACGGTCACGGAGAGTGGCGCGGTGGCCGGGTCGGACTGGTCGGGCACCACCCGGACCGTCGCGGAGCCGTTGCCGTCCGGCGCGTTGTCGTTGGCCTTGAGGGTCAGCAGCACCGTCTTGGGGGTGCCGGGCGGGCCGTTGAACTGGAAGCTGCCGCAGCCGTTGGCGCAGCTCACCCCGGAGGGCAGCCCGGTGATGCTGATCTGGCCGCTCTTGTCGTCGATGCTGGGGACGACGGTCACGCTGACGGTGGCGTCGTTACCGGCGTCGAGGTTCACCGAGCCGGGCGAGACGTTGGCGGTCGCGGCGAGGGCCGGTGTGGCGGGGGCGGTGAGCAGGGCGCCGGCAACCAGCGCTACGACCACACCGGCCCGCTGCTTCCAGGCACGTCGGTGTGTTGACACGTCCACCGCCTTCCGGTCTGACTTCCCCGGTCGGGTTTGAACCAGGGATCATCACGGTACGAATACGCCGTCGGCAACTATGCCTTGTCTGACCGGATCGGCGCGACCCAGGGCCAGCGTCGACGCCGGTGGCATCGAGTCGTATCGTCCCGTCGTGTCCTCTCCGCACATTAAGTCCGCCGCGGTCGCGGCGGCGCTGTCGGCGCTCGACGAGGGGCGTACCCCCGAACGGCCGGTGTACCGGGAGGCGGTCCGTACCTTGTTGGCCGCCCTGGCGGATCGCGCCCCCGGCCGATCGGTGGAGGTGCGTGTCCCACCTTACGGTGCAGTTCAGTGCCTTCCGGGTCCCCGACACACCCGTGGCACCCCGCCGAACGTGGTGGAGATGGATCCGCCGACCTGGTTGGCGCTGGCCACCGGACGGCTCTCCTGGGTCGAGGCGGTCACCGACGGTCGCGTACAGGTGAGTGGAAACCGGGCGGATCTCTCCGGCCATCTGCCCCTCTAGCTGCGACGACCGGAATCGCCTCGTGACGCACTGGAGGCAAATCGTGACTATCTGTATCGACTTCGATTCGCGTACACTGTCAGGCGACGACAGTGGTCCCGGCCGGTGGCGTGGTCGACACACCCCAGGCCAGTCCAGACCAGCATGAGGGAGCGGCAGGTGCCCCGAGGCGACGGCCGGCTGAGCCACGACCTTGATCCCCAACGACCCGGCCCCCAGGACGCGTGTGGCGTCTTCGGCGTCTGGGCCCCCGGCGAAGAGGTCGCCAATCTGACCTACTTCGGTCTCTACGCGCTCCAGCACCGGGGCCAGGAGGCCGCCGGCATCGCGGTGAGTGACGGCTCCGGGGTGGTGGTCTACAAGGACCTGGGTCTGGTGGCCCAGGTGTTCGACGAGCCCACGCTGGCGAGCCTGCGCGGGCACCTGGCGATCGGCCACACCCGCTACTCGACCACCGGCGCGTCGAACTGGGAGAACGCCCAGCCGACCATCCGGTCCACCAGCTCCGGCACCACCATCGCCCTGGCCCACAACGGCAACCTGGTCAACACCGCCGAGTTGCAGAAGGAGGTCGCCGAGCGGGGGCTGGTCGCCGACGGCGCCACCAACGACACCTCGCTGGTGACCATGCTGCTGGCCAGCCGCCCCGACCTGTCGGTGGAGGGTGCCGCGCTGGAGGTGCTGCCGCAGCTCAAGGGCGCGTTCAGCTTCGTCTTCATGGACGAGTCGACGCTCTACGCGGCCCGCGACCCGCACGGGGTGCGGCCGCTGGTGCTCGGCCGGCTGGAGCGCGGCTGGGTGGTCGCCAGCGAGACCGCCGCGCTGGACATCGTCGGCGCGAGCGTGGTCCGGGAGGTCGAGCCGGGCGAGCTGATCGCGATCGACGAGGACGGCCTGCGGTCCACCCGGTTCGCCGTGCCGGAGCCGAAGGGCTGCCTCTTCGAGTACGTGTACATCGCCCGCCCGGACGCCACCATCGCCGGGCGCAACGTGCACGCCGCCCGGGTGCAGATCGGCCGTCAGCTGGCCAAGGAGCACCCGGTCGAGGCCGACCTGGTGATCCCGGTGCCGGAGTCGGGCACCCCGGCCGCGATCGGCTACGCCGAGGCGTCCGGCATCACGTACGGCGCGGGCCTGATGAAGAACCCGTACGTCGGGCGTACCTTCATCCAGCCCTCGCAGACGCTGCGCCAGCTCGGCATCCGGCTGAAGCTCAACCCGCTGCGGCAGAACGTGCGGGGCAAGCGGCTGGTCGTGGTCGACGACTCGATCGTGCGCGGCAACACCCAGCGGGCCATCGTGCGGATGCTGCGCGAGGCGGGCGCGCTGGAGGTGCACGTGCGGATCTCCTCCCCGCCGGTCACCTGGCCGTGCTTCTACGGCATCGATTTCGCCACCCGGGCCGAGTTGCTGGCCAACGGGTTGGACAACGAGGGCATCCGGCGCTCGATCGGCGCGGACACCCTCGGCTACGTATCGCTCCCCGGTCTCATCGCCGCGACCGAGCAGCCCAAGACCCGGCTCTGCCGCGCCTGCTTCGACGGGGAGTATCCGATCGAGCTGCCGGCGGGGAACCTGATCGGCAAGCACGTGCTCGAAGCAGTGGGACGTCGGGTCGCCCAGGAGGCGCCGGACACCCCGGAGCACACCGCCACACCGCTCGTCGCCACTCCGGGCGGCGCGACCGTCCACCGCCCGTAGCACCGCCTGGCGTCCTCGGGGCACCCCCGGTACGACGCCGAGAACCACAAAGGGGAGAACCGTGACGCACGTGTCCGAGCGCAGCGGCGCAGGAAGCAGCCCGACCGGCGCCGGCGACGACCGCCAGCCCTGGACGGCCGGCACCGGCCGCACGACGCGCAGACGCTCGGTCTCGTACGCGGACGCCGGGGTGTCGATCGAGGCGGGCGACCGTGCGGTCGAGCTGCTGAAGTCCAAGGTCAAGCAGACCCGGCGCCCGGAGGTCATGGGCGACCTGGGCGGCTTCGCCGGCCTGTTCCGGCTGGACACCAAGAAGTACAAGAACCCGATCCTGGCCTCCTCCACCGACGGCGTGGGCACCAAGCTGGTGATCGCGCAGCAGATGGACATCCACGACACGGTCGGTATCGACCTGGTCGCCATGGTCGTCGACGACCTGGTGGCGTGCGGCGCCGAGCCGCTGTTCCTGCTGGACTACATCGCCACCGGCGAGGTCGTTCCGGACCGGGTCGCGGAGATCGGCGCGGGCATCGCCGACGGCTGCCGGTACGCCGGCTGCGCCCTGCTCGGTGGCGAGACCGCCGAGCACCCGGGCGTGCTGCGCCCCGACGAGTACGACATCTCCGCCACCGGTGTCGGCGTGGTGGAGGAGAGCGAGATCCTCAGCCCGGAGCGGGTCGAGGTCGGTGACGTGGTGATCGCCATGCGCTCCTCCGGCCTGCACTCCAACGGCTACTCGCTGGTCCGGCACGTGCTGCTGGGCGCCGGCCGGATGCGGCTGGACGTGGTGATCGAGGACTTCGGCCGGCAGCGCACCCTCGGCGAGGAGCTGCTCACCCCGACCAAGATCTACGCGCAGGACTGCCTCAAGCTGATCGCCGAGGCGGAGGTGCGGTCCATCGCCCACGTCACGGGCGGCGGCATCCCGGGCAACCTGGTGCGGATCCTGCCGGAGCACGTCGACGCGGTGGTCAACCGCTCCACCTGGAAGCCGCAGCCGATCTTCGACCTGATCCAGTCCAAGGGGCGGATCGAGGACCCGGAGATGGAGGCGACCTTCAACATGGGCGTCGGCATGTTCGCGATCGTCTCGGCGGAGGACGCCGACCGGGCGCTGGCCACCCTGGCCGGCCGTGGCGTGGACGCCTGGCAGGCCGGCGAGATCATCGAGGGCACCGGCAACGTGCAGATGATCGGTCAGCACACCCGGGGATGATCACGCTCCGCTGATCATCCGAGCACCTGATCAGGGCTTCACCCGAGTGGCCATCGCCGCCTAGCCTGAAGGGCACTTCAGGCACGGGGGAGGAGGGCCGATGGCTGCTCGGGCACAGCCGGTGACGGGGATGCGCGGCATCGCCGTCGTCCCCTCGTACGTGGTGATGCAGCCGACGACGCTCTGCAACCTGGACTGCGCCTACTGCTACCTGCCGTTCCGCGCCGCGGACCGGCGGATGCCGGTGGCGGTGGCCGAGGCGGTCGCCGCCTCGGTCGACCCGTGGGCGGCGTCGGGGCGGTTCTCGGTGGTGTGGCACGGCGGGGAGCCGCTGGCCGCCGGTCGGGAGCACCTGGCCGCGCTGATGGCCCCGTTCGGGCCGGCGGTGGAGCACCACGTCCAGACCAACGCCACGCTGATCGACGACGCCTGGTGCGCGTTCTTCGTCGAGCACGGGGTGCGGGTCAGCGTGAGCGTGGACGGCCCCCGGGAGCGCAACGGCGACCGGGTGACCCGGGGCGGGCTGCCGGCGTACGACCGGATCGTGCGCGGCGTCGAGGCGCTGCGCCGGCACGGTCTGCCCTTCTCGGCGCTGGCGGTGGTCGGTCGGCCCGGTCCGGGGCTGGCCACCGAGCTGTACGACTACTTCCTCGACCTCGGGTGCGACGTGCTCGGCGTCAACATCGAGGAGACCGAGGGGGTCAACACCCGGGGCAACGCGCACGACGTGGCGGCGGTGACCGCCTTCTGGGCCGAGCTGGTGGCGGCCTGGCGTCGTGCGCCGAGGATCCACCTGCGCGAGGTGGAGTGGTCGCTGCGGTACGCCGCGGCGGTGCTCGACGGCAGCGCCGACGACCTGCTGCCCCGGCAGCTCGACCCGATCCCGACGGTCGGCCACGACGGTTCGGTGGTGGTGCTCTCCCCGGAGCTGGCCGGCTTCACCGATCCCCGCTACGGCGACTTCAGCAGCGGCAACGTCCTGGTCACCCCGTTGGCCGAGATCCTGGCCGGTGCGGCCGGCACGCCGTGGGTCGGCGAGTTCCTGACCGGGGTCGAGGCGTGCCGGTCGTCGTGTGCGTACTTCGGCTTCTGCGGCGGCGGCCACGCGGCCAACCGCTATTTCGAGCAGGGCCGGTTCGACGGTACGGAGACCGAGCACTGCCGCAACAGCAAGATCCGCCTACTGGAGGGAGTGTTGGAGCATGCCCGAGACCACGAGTCACCGGCGGCCTGAGCGTGTCGGGGGTGGCGTACCGGATCCGGTCGCCGACCGGGTGCGTCAGGCTGCCACCGGGTTGACCGCCCTGCTCCGGGAGGCCGAGGCCGCGCGGCGGTCACGGGCGGAGGTGTCGGGGCCGGACGGCGCCGGCGCGGTCTGCGCCTGGAACCACTTCGAGAACATCCCGACCTTCTACAACTGGAACAACCGGCCGCGCTGAGCGCCGGACACGCCGAGATCAGGGACCCTGCCGGTCAGCCGGATGAACCGGCACGGCGGGGTCCCCGATCGTCGGTCGTGTCACCGCTGGGGATGGCACATGCGTGAGCACGCGGGAGGCGCCGCGTGCTCAGATGTGACCGGAGGTCAGCGGGTCGGAGGAACCCAGGTGTCCGGGTCGTCGTCCGCGTGATCCTCATCATCGTCGTCGACATACTCTTTGTAGTCGTCGTCGAAGTTGTGCTCAGACTTACCAGCACCCGCCAGTTCGCGCTGCAAGGCGGTGAGGTCGGTGTTCGGGGAGTGGTACTTCAACTCCCGGGCCACCTTCGTCTGCTTGGCCTTAGCACGGCCGCGCCCCATGGCTCGACCCCCTCGCACAGAATGCGGGGCAGCCCGAAGGCGGGCCCCGATGACGTCAGGCATCTCTCGTGGCTCTTACGGTACATGGGGATGCCACCGTTCGGCACCTCGGGTTACCGTCTGCCGGCCCTGCGCGTCGCAGTCATCCGGACGTCACCGAGTGTACCCGGTAAGGAGCGATGGCGGTAACCGGTCGTGACACCGGACAGAAGGCCACGAATCAGCCGAATTCATCTTACCCACCGGGCGTCCCGGGATGCGGACGGCTCCACACCCCGGGACGGTGTACTCAACGCAGGTGGATCGTGCGCAGACGGCCCACATCGGCCATCCGGCGCTCGGCGAGCCGGTCGGCCGCCACCGCCGGCGGCACACCCTCGTCGTCGGCGAGGCGGAGGATCTCCCGGGTGGTGTCGTAGATCTTCGTGGCGCGCAGCTTGGCCCGCTCGAAGTTGAAGCCCTCGATCTCGTCCGCCACCTGGATCACGCCGCCGGCGTTCACCACGTAGTCGGGGGCGTAGAGGATGCCCCGGTCGGCCAGCAGCTTCTCGATGCCCGAGTGGGCGAGCTGATTGTTCGCCGCCCCGGCGACCACCTTGGCCCGCAGCGCCGGCACGGTGTCGTCGTTCAGGGCACCGCCCAGCGCGCACGGGGCGTACACGTCGATGTCGGCGGCGACCAGCGCCGAGGCGTCGTCGACCAGCTCGACCTGCGGGTGGGTGGCGCGCGCCCACTCCAGGGCCCTCGGGTTGACGTCGGTCGCCAGCACCTCGGCGCCGTCGTCGACCAGGTGGCCGACCAGGTACTTGCCGACCTTGCCCAGCCCGGCCACGCCGACCCGCCGGCCGGAGAGCGTCGGAGCGCCCCAGACGTGCTCGGCGGCGGCCCGCATGCCCTGGAACACGCCCCAGGCGGTGAGGATCGAGGAGTCGCCGGCGCCGCCGTGCTCCACGCTGCGGCCGGTGACGTAGCGCGTCTCCCGGGCGATCACGTCCATGTCGGCGACGTAGGTGCCGACGTCGCAGGCGGTGTAGTAGCGGCCGGCCAGCGACTCGACGAAGCGGCCGTACGCGCGCAGCAGCGCCTCGCTCTTGATCTGCTCCGGGTCACCCCAGATGACCGCCTTGCCGCCGCCCAGGTCCAGGCCGGCCAGGGCGTTCTTGTACGCCATGCCGCGGGACAGGTCGAGCACGTCGGCCAGCGCGGCCTCCTCGCTGGCGTACGGGTAGAACCGGGTGCCGCCGAGCGCGGGGCCCAGCGCGGTCGAGTAGATGCCGATGATCGCCTTGAGGCCGGACTGCTTGTCCTGGCAGAAGACGACCTGTTCGTGTCCGGTCGATCCCGGGTCGTCGGTGCTGGCGAATACGCCCATGGCTGACTCCTGTGTCGGTGTGCGTCCTTGTGGGACGCGGACCTGGTGGCGCACCGGCGGGATGCTGCCGGTGCCGCTGAGCCTAATATCGGTCGTCGCCGGACTGTCGTCCACGTCACGCCCGGGCCCGGGCGCCGACGGCGGTCGGGCCCGGATTCGTGGGAGGATCGCGCCGTGCCGTCGCTCTTCGCTTCTTACCTGCGCGTGTACGAGCCGCTGACCGCCTTCGACCGGGATCGCCAGGCGTACTGGCGGCGCTACGTCCGGGAGGGGCGCGCGGTGGCGCCACTGGAGGGTCCCGGACGGCAGCGCACCTCGGTGATCGAGGCGCTGGGCGCGGGCTGGACCCGGCTGCCCGACCTGCCGGACGAGGCGTACGTGCTGGAGGCCGACGACACCCTGCTGGTCTGCCCGTGGAACCTGCGGATCCGGGTGGCCGAGGCGGCGCTGAGCGCCCGGGACGGCGTCCCGTCGGTGATCGCCGACGCGTTCGTGCCGCCGGTGCTGGCCGGTCAGGCCAAGGCGGTGGTGGACGACTGGCGCAGCGGGGCCCGGGTGCTGGAGCACGGTGTGCCCCGGCTGCACGAGCAGACGGCCACCTGGGGGGTGCCGCTGCGCTGGTTCGTGCTCTTCGAGGCGTCGGAGCGGGATCTGGTCACCCACCCGGCCCGGCGGGCGCTGCGCTACCGCACCGAGATCTCGAAGGCCCGCCGCCGGTCGTCGCGGGCCCTGTCGGTGCTGCGCAAGTCGGTCGGGGAGGCCCCGATCACCGAGGCGGTCGAGGAGGCCGCCCGCTGGCTGGAGGAGTTCCACCCGCGTTCGGTGGTGGAGCTCGACTACGGCGGGCTGGTGCAGCTCCTGTCGGACGAGACCCTCACCGCGGACGACTCGACGGAGCTGGTCGCCACCGGGCTGGCCGGGCTCTCCCGGGGCGAGGCGGAGGAGGCGTCGGCGGCGTACGACCGGCTGGTGGCCCGCTGGCGTGCCGTCCAACTGCTGGAGCGGTGCAACTGAGCACGAATCGCCCGCACAGGTGAGTCGTCCTCGTAGTTGACGCATCACGAACCGTGATCATGAGTCCGAATAAGGTACTTTCTGACGTGTAAAAGTCAGATAAATCGGGCATGGTTCATCCGTCCGTCTAGGGACCTTCGGCCGTTCGGCCCATGTCGGACATCGGGGACTAGCCGGACCATGGGAGACGCGTCGGCCGGCGGGACCCCGGCCGATGTCTATACATGTGGAGGAGTGACCGATGGCATCGCGAACGCACGAACCAGAGCCGCTACTCACACCGGCCGAGGTGGCGTCGATGTTCCGTGTCGACCCGAAGACGGTGACCCGGTGGGCCAAGGCGGGGAAGCTCAGCGCGATCCGGACTCTGGGCGGCCACCGTCGGTACCGCGAGTCGGAGGTTCGGGCCCTGCTTCAGGGGCAGATCCCGCAGCAGCGCCAGGGAGACTGACCGGCCGGCATCGCAAGACAGCTTTCCGATCTCAGGGGCGGGCGGACGTCGCGACAGCGACGATCCACCGCCCCTGAACCGTGTCCGGGCCCGCGCCCTCACTCCTGGACGGTGACCCGGATCCCGATCGTGCCCGCCTCACCCCGGCGCAGCCTGCTGCCGAGCAGGCTCAGCCGGCCGATGAGCCGGTACTTCCGCTTGATCAGGTCACGCACCCGGCGGCTCTCCTCCGGGCCGCAGAGCACGGCGTGCCCGGGCACCGCCGACCCGTGCGGGCGGCCGCGCACGTCGCACGGGGCGACCGTCACCGCGCCGTCGCGCCGGATCCGCTTCACCTTGCCGGAGTCGGCCGCCGTCCACACCGCGAGCGTGTCGCCGTCGCGCACCGCCCAGACCGGCGTCGACACGGCCCGGCCGTCCTTGCGGAACGTCGTCAGCAGGACGTACTTCTCCGCCGCCAGGCGGTCCAACTCGGTCACGAGGCCCAGGATACGGCCGCGACAGCCCGCACCCCCGACGGTTAGCGTGGGCGGCGTGAGCGGGGAACCCAGGATCGGCGACGTGTTCGGCGAGATGCTGCGCGACGCGTACGCGGTGCACACCGGGATCGGCCCCCGGCCACTGGCGGGCGGACGACTGCCCCGCCCGGTCATCGAGATCATCGAGCGGGACGACGGACTGGTCAACGGCGCCCCCGCCGCGCACTACCTGGACGGACCCGAGCACTGGCAGCCGTACGACCACCGGGCCGTCGACCGGGCCCGGGGCGAGACGCTGGACATCGGGACCGGGGGCGGCCGGATCGCGCTGGCGCTCCAGGAGCGGGGCGTGCCGGTGACCGGGCTGGACACCTCCCTCGGCGCACTGCGGGTCTGCAGGCACCGGGGCGTCCGCGACCTCGTCCCCGGCACCGTCGACGCGCACGTCGCCGACGGCCGCCGGTACGACACGTTCCTGCTGCTCGGCAACAACCTCGGCCTGATCGAGGGGCGCGAGCGAGCCCCCGCCTTCCTCGCCGCGCTGGCCGCCATGGCCCGGCCCGGCGCGCAGGTCATCGCGCACGGCACCGACCCGTACGGCACCACCGACCCGCTGCACACCGGCTACCACGAGCGCAACCGCCGGCTCGGCCGGCTCGGCGGCCAGCTCCGGCTGCGGCTGCGCTATCGGGAGCTGGGCACCGGCTGGTTCGACTATCTGGTCTGCTCCGCCGCGGAACTGGCGGAGCTGGTCCACGGCTCGCCGTGGGAACTGGTCGACGTGGACGACCGGGACGCCCCGTACTACCTGGCCACCCTGCGGTTCGCGGGGTGACCGGGCGGCCGGGGCTCCCCGGTCGGGATCACACCTGGACGGTCGGGGTGTGCTGCTCGGGCGGCAGCCCGCCGTCACCGTCGACCACCTCGTCCGGGGTGCCGTCCTCGTCGATGTCGACCATGGTGATGTCCACCTTGCCGTCACCATCGGTGTCGAACTGGAACAGGTCGGCCTTGCCGTCGCCGTCGGTGTCGACCACCCACACGTCGGTCTTTCCGTCGTTGTTGGTGTCGGCGCGGAGCAGGTCCACGCGGTCGTCGCCGCGCGTCTCCACGGTCTCCGTGCCCTCGGTGCCGTCCACGGGTGTCTGGCTCATGTCGACTCGTCCTTCCCTTGACGTTGCCGGCCGTCTGTACCCGGTCCGGCGATCCCCCACGCATACCGCCGGCACCGGTGCTGCATAGGGTCGCACGCAGGAGCGAGCGGCACGGCGCGACGGAGACCCCGTGCGTCGCCGCGCGCAGCGAGGGAGCGTCATGAGTGGTCGTTTTGTCGTCGTCGGGGCCGGCACGATGGGCCTCGGGATCGCGTACGTCGCCGCCGGTGCGGGCTACGCCGTCGAACTCGTCGAGGTCGACCGGGGCCGGGCGGAGGCCGCCGCCGCGCGCCTCGGCGAGCTGTGGGACCGGGCCGTGGCCCGCGGGAAGCTCGACGCCGGGCAGGCCGCCGCGAACCGGGCACGGCTGACCCTGCGGGCGGCGCCGGCGCAGGTCGCGCCGGAGCCCGACGTGGTCGTCGAGGCGGTGCCGGAGCGGGCGGACCTCAAGCGGGCCGTGCTGGGCGAGGCCGAGGCCCTGCGCCCGGCGCTGCTGGGCAGCAACACCTCCAGCATCCCGATCGCCGAACTGGCCGAAGGGCTGGCCCGGCCGGAGCGCTTCCTCGGGCTGCACTTCTTCAACCCGGTCTGGGCGATGGCCCTGCTGGAGGTCGTGGTCGGCCCGGCCACCGCGGCGGCGACCACGGACGCGGCCGTCACGCTCGCCGGCCGGCTGGGCAAGGACCCCGTCGTGGTACGCGACATGCCCGGCTTCGCCACCTCCCGGCTCGGCGTCACCCTCGGCCTGGAGGCGATCCGGATGGTCGCCGACGGGGTGGCCGCCCCCGCCGACATCGACAAGGCGATGGTGCTCGGCTACCGGCACCCGGTCGGCCCGCTGGAACTCACCGACCTGGTCGGGCTCGACGTCCGGCTCGACATCGCCCGCACCCTGCAGGCCGCGTACGGGGACCGCTTCGCGCCGCCGCCGCTGCTGGTCGAGATGGTGGCCGCCGGGAAGCTGGGCAAGAAGTCCGGCCAGGGCTTCTACACCTGGGAAGGCGGGGTGAAGGCATGAGCGGGCTGCGGATCGAGGAACTGCCCGACCGGTTGGTGGTGACGCTGGACCGGCCGGAGAAGCGCAACGCCATCGACGCCGACCTGATCGGCGAGCTGCACGCCGTCTGCGCCGAGCTGGAGGCCCGCCCCCGGCTGCTGCTGCTCACCGGCGGGGCGGAGGGCATCTTCGCCGGTGGCGCGGACATCGGCCAGCTCCGGGAGCGGGGCCGGCTGGACGCCCTCGCCGCGATCAACCAGGCCGCCTTCGCCCGGATCCGGGCCCTGCCCATGCCGAGCGTGGCCGCCGTGGACGGGCCGGCGCTGGGCGGCGGCGCCGAGCTGGCGTACGCGTGCGACCTGCGGGTCTGCACGGCGCGGGCGGTCTTCGGCCAGCCGGAGGTGCGGTTGGGCATCCTGGCCGGCGCGGGCGCGACCCACCGGCTGCCGGCCCTGATCGGCGAGGCCCGCGCCAAGGAACTGCTCTTCACCGGCCGCCGGGTGGACGCCGAGGAGGCGCTGCGGATCGGCCTGGTCAACCGGGTGGTGGCCGAGCCGGCCGAGCTGCTGCCCGCCGCGCACGAGCTGATCGACGAGATGGCGAAGGGCTCCACGCTGGCGCTGCGGCTGACCAAGCTGGCCGTGGACGCGCCGCCGGCCGCGCATCCGCACCTCGATCTGGTCAGCCAGGCGGTGCTCTTCGAGGACGACGAGAAGCGGCGGCGGATGACCGAGTTCCTGGATCGGCGGCGCACCCGCTGACCCCCGTACGCAGACGACGGCCGCACCGGATGTCCGGTGCGGCCGTCGTCGTCGGTGGCGCTCAGTGACGGATCGGCACGCCCGCCTCGTCCAGCGCCGTGATCAGCCCGGCGGACTCGGCGAAGCCGATGACCAGCACCGCCTCCGGTCCGTACGTCTTGATCTCCTTGGCCATGCCGGTGAAGTCCACCGGGGCGGCCTGGGCGTCCTCCGGCGGCTCGTAGGTCAGCAGCTTCACCCGGTCGGCGCCGATGCCGGCCCGCTCCAGCTCGGCCCGGACGGTCTCCTGGAGGCCCTCGCCGTAGGAGTCCTTGCGGGCCACCACGACGATCCGGTCCGGGCCGTCCCGCAGCATGACGTCGGCCAGGGCGCGGCCCTGGAGGCTGTCCGGCGGGGCGGTACGGAAGTACAGGCCGTTGTCCTCGGCCTTGCTCAGCCCGGAGTCGGTGTTCGAGGGCGAGAAGAGGATCCGCCCGGCCGCCACCACGTCCGGCAGCACGGCGGCGGAGATGCCGGAACCGCCGGCGCCGATGATGACGTGCACCTTGTCGCGGATGTGCGACGCCACGGTGGCCTTGGCGACCGCCACACTGGTGCCGTCGTCGCCGTCGATCCAGACCATCGGCTCGCCGAGCACGCCACCGGCGGCGTTGATCTCCCGGACCGCCAGCGCGGCTCCGGCCGCCAGCGGCGGGTTCGCCAGGGCCAGGTCACCGGTCTTCGGCAGCAGCCCGCCGAGGATCAGCGGGGAGCCGTCGCTGCGGTCGGTACGGCCACCCTGCTGCTTCTTCGGCTTCGGCGGGAGCTTGGTGCTCGCCCCGGACTCGTCACCGGCGCCGACGAACTCGGTCTTCGCGTCGTTGATCTTCTGATCGTCGAAGTGCATCGTCGCGTAGCTCGCGGTGGCCGGCTCGCCGTTGTCGGTGAAGCCGGCCCGGGACAGCGAGGGGCCCCGGTACTCGATGTCCTGCCCGGCGCGGGCCAGCGCCAGGCAGGCCTTCGTCTCGGTGCAGCGCTGACCGTTGGTGGTCACCCCGACTATCTGCCGGGCGATGTCCGCCGGGTCGGTGCTGCCGGCGAGCTGCGCCGCCAACGCGCTGATCACCACCGCGTCGTACGCCTCGGCCGCGTAGAGGAAGTCCTTCAGGTCGGGATCGACCGCGCGCAGTCGCTCCTTGAAGTCCTCGGTCAACGGCGTGAGCGGGGTGGTGCCCTTCATGCCGTCGACCAGGTTGCCCCGGTCCTTCAACTCCCCGGGGAAGGAGTTCAGCATGTTGCCGTCGGTGCCGTAGAGGCGCACCTGCGGGGTTGCCGTGTCCTCGGGCTTGTCGGTGGTCCCGCATGCGCTGGTGGCGAGCAGGAACGCCGCACCCGCCGCCAGGATGGCAGCGCGCGGGCCGCGTGTTGCGAGCATCGTCGTCCTTCCTCCGGGGAGGTCCGCTGCGCACCATAGCGCGCCGACGCCGCTGGTGGGAGCGTGGAGTCCGCCCCGGTCGGTGGCCCGACAGCCGCCCGTACGCAGCGTCACCGCCATGGAGATGCCGGGTCACCGCTTGACCCCCGGTCCTACCGTTGCCCAGGTGACCGACCTGCCGGAACAGACGTTCGACGACGCGACCGCCGTGCTCCGTTCGGCCCTGGCCGGCGACGGTGACGCGGTGGTGGGGACCTTCGACGCGGTGGTCGACCGGTCGGGGCTCGAAGGGGCGTACGGGGTGGCCTGGTGCCTCGCCGCGACCATGGTCGGCGACCCGCCGCCGCCCGGCACCGCCGCGCTGGACTTTCCCGGCATCGACGAGGCCCGGTACGACGCCCGCTGGGTGGCCCGCTTCGTCAGCGCGTACGCCAACCACGACGCGGACACCGGCGAGGCCCTCTTCGGGGCGGCGGCCGCCGACGGCCTGCTGCCCGAGTGCCTGCTCACGCTCGCCGGCTCGACCGTGGCCACCCTGCGCAGTCGGGCCGGCTGACGGCGGCGGGACGCCCGGCCGAAGCCGGGCGTCCCGTCACCGCTCAGTACGCGTGGTACGCGACCAGCGGCTCGTACTCGTAGCGCAGGGTCTCGAAGCGGACCTGGAACCGGACCCCGTCGCGGACGTTGGTCGCCACGGTGATGAAGTCGGACTTCGACGGCAGGTACGTCCGGTAGTTGCACTTGTCCGTCTTGTCCACGAAGATCACGCACGCCTCGACACCGAACTCGCTGGCGTTGCGCACGTTGATGTCCCGGCACCGGGTGCTGGTGCGGTACGGCCCGGCGTCACCGCCCCAACCGGCGGTCTGGAAGTACGAGCGGACCGCCCCGCCGTAGCAGGTGGCGTACGACCCGGACAGGTTCGTCTCGGGGGCGGCGTGGGCGGGGGAGCCGAGGGCGAGCAGGGACAGCGCCGCCGTGAGTGCCGTCAGGCGGGCGACCGGGGATGCCATGCGGATGCCTCCAGGGGGGATGAAGGTGGACCCTGCGTTGCGGACAGGGTGCTGAGCGTGGTGATCGTACCGGGCGATCCGTCCGAGGTGGACCGTCTGGTCCGATGTGATAGCTCTGGTGGCATGTCCGAGGCGATGCTCAGCAAGGTGCGCAAGCTGCTGGCGAAGGCCGAGGACCCGGCCTGCACGCCCGCCGAGTCCGCCGCCTTCACCGCCAAGGCCACCGAGCTGATCGCGCGGTACGGCGTCGACCGGGCGCTGCTGGCCGCCCGTGACCCGGCCACCGACCCGGTCGGCGACCGGGTGGTCGACGTCGTCGCCCCGTACGCCCGCGACAAGGCGGGGCTGCTCGCCGCCGTGGCCGACCCGTTGCGCTGCCGCTGCGTGCGCCGCCGGCAGGGCGACGGCTTCGCCGTGCACCTGTTCGGCTTCGCCAGCGACCTGGAGCGGGTCGACCTGCTCTTCACCTCGCTGCTGGTGCAGGCCGCGCACGGGCTGGCCGGCACCCCCGTGCCGGCCGGCGAACACCCGGCCGCCTTCCGCCGTTCCTGGCTGGCCGGCTTCGCCCGGGTGGTCTCCGAGCGGCTGCGCTCGGCCGAGGCGGGCGCGGCGGCCGAGCAGGGCGGCCGGTCGGTCGCGCTGGTCCTCGCAGACCGCTTCGACCGGGTGGCCCGGCGGGTCGACGAGGTCTACCCGAGGCTGAGGACGGCAGCACCGCGCCGGCTCGTCGGCGGCGGCTTCGGCTCCGGGGCCGAGGCGGGCCGCCGCGCCGATCTCGGTGGGCGCGACGTCGTCGACGGCACGGCGGGGAGCCGCGGCATCACCCGCTGACGCCCCGCTGCCTCCCCGTCCCGTCCCCATGATCGGGTCGCGTAGAGGGACACGATACGCCGAGAGACTTGTCCAGAAACGCGACTGGATCTCGCTCAGAAGGGCAGCCGGCTCAGTTGCCGGTGGCGTGGCGGGTGACCGTGGCCAGGAAACGGCTGAGCAGCTCGTGCCAGCCGGCGGTGAGCGCCTGCCGGTAGCCTTCGGCGGCCTCGCCGTGCCGGTCGAAGTGCCGATGCTCCACCTCGACCCGGGTGCCGCCGGAGTCGTCGGTCAGGAAGAGCACCTCGACCTCGCTGGCCCGCGCCGGGTCCGGCACCGGCACCCGGTCCGGGCCGATCTGCCAGGTGAAGACCAGCCGCTTCGGTGGGTCCCAGGTGAGCACCCGGCCCCAGTCGCTGCGGAAGCCGTACGGGCCGATCTCGTAGAGCATCCCGCCCGCCCGTGGCTCCATGCCCAGCTCGGCCAGCGCCGCCGGGCCGGACCAGGTGTATTCGCGTACCCACCACTCGGTGAGCGCCCCGGTGAACACCGCGAACGCCAGCTCGGCGGTGACTGGGGCGAGGAGTGTGCTGCGGAGCGCATACCGCTCGACGTCCTGATGGACCTCCGCCATCTCCTGTCCCATAGGCCCGGACCATACCGGCTCATGCCTCGGTGTGCAGCTTCGCGTGCTGCCCGCTTCCGGACATTGGAACGGAACGGCAAGCGCCTTCGTCGGCCCTGCCCGGCCCGGTTCAGGGCGATCGACTCCGTTGCGCCGACATGGCGGTGCTCCTCAGCGCCGGACACCGCCATGTCGGCACCATGGCGTGCGCCTCACCGAGCTCGGCCGGCGGTCGCACGGATGGTGGTCGGCTATCGGGGTAACCGCGGCTGACGTGGTCCACGGCCGGGCCGCGGGTGGGGAGCGGACGATGAGCGAGGCGCGGGAGCCGGAGCGGACCGGGGGCGGTCGCGAGGTCGAGCCGGACGTGCTGCTCGACATCCCGGAGGTGTCGGTCGACTCGCTGCGGCTGGCGGTCGACGGGCTCGACGCGGACGTGTCGTTGCGCGCCCGGCTGGCCAATCTGCTCCAGATCGACGCCGGCGTCCGGGTGCACCTGGAGGGGGTGGAACTGGACCTCCAGGGGGTCAGTGCCGAGGCGCTGCTGAAGGTCCGGCTGGAGAAGCTGGTGGAGATCCTCGACCGGGCACTCACCACGCTCGACCGGAACCCGGAGATCATCCAGGCGCTGGCCCGTACCGCCAACGTCTCCCTCAACGACGTCAACCGGGCGGCCGACCGGCTGGGGACCGCTGCCGCACCCGTCGTCGACGAGGCCGGCCAGCAGGTCGGCTCGATCGGTGCGGTGGCCGACCGGACCCTGCGCGAGGCAGCCCGCGCCGCCGGCCCCGCCGGACCTGCCGCACCCGTCACGGGCACGTCGGCGCAGCGCGCCACCAAAGCAGCCGGGACGGCCGGGGAAGCCACCGGGCCGACGGCGGCCGGCACGGGGCCGGCGGGGGAAACCGGGCCGGCCCGGGAACCCGGGAAGGCAGCCGAGCAGGCCGGGAAGACGGAGCGGCCCACCGGTCCACGCCCGGAGTCCCCGGCGGGGCCGTCGCCGGCGGGCTCCCCGCCGGAACCCCCGTTGGAGCCGCCGCCGACCAGCCGCCCGCCCCGTCCGGGCGCCGAGGTCCCGGCGGGCGGCCCGCCACCCGCGCCCACCGGCCCCCGACCCGCCGACCGGGGTACGACCGCCGGTGACCGTGAGCGTCGTGGCGCCTCGCCGGCGTCCCAGTTCGCCGGGCAGGCCGGCGAGACGCTGCGCCAGGCCGGCCGCAGCGTGTGGGAGGCGATCCAGGGCGGCATGGCCCAACGGCGTCAGGGGCAGCAGCGACGCGACCGCTGACGGATCCCGCCCCACCGGCGTGGCCGCAGTCCGCCCGGCGGTACGGGAGCGCTCAGTGCGGTCGACGCCACCAGGCCGTACGGGCCAGCAGGGGCAGCGCCGCGAGCGGGGTGAGGGTGACCGCCAGGGCCGCTCCGCTGGTGAGGTCCCGAGGCGTCCAGAGCAGGTTGTCGCCGATCCCGGCCGTGTGCGCGGTGAGGGACAGGCCGACGAAGAGCGCGACCGCCCCGATCACCGTGACGAGCCGGTGCCACCCCGTCCCCACCGCCGTGACGGGGGTGCGCCGTACCGCCGTCAGGTCCCCACCCACTGCCGGCTGTGCGGGTGCCGCCTCGACCTCCGATCGGTGCCGCGTACCGGTGAGCCGCCGCTGCACGGCGGTCAGCCCCTGGACGGCCCACGCGACGACCGGGACGACCAGCGCGAGGATCAGCCCGGCGTGGGTGGCCCAGGCGCCGGCGAGAGTGGGGCCGCCCCACGAGTCGGCGTACCCGCCGTCGGTCGGGCCGGGGAGCAGGAGCTGTTCCCGCCACGGGTACGCCAACACGTTGATCAGGACCAGGAAGGCCAGGACGGCGGTCAACGCCGACGAGGCGAGCGCGACCGGCAGCGCGACCAGCGCGGTGACCAGATTGCCGGGCCGTCCCCCGCGGACGGCCCGGACCGCCGCCCCGAGCGCCCGGGGCACGGCGAGGAGGGAGAACCGGAAGGCACGGCGGGATTCCGGGCCGTACGCCCTTCGCCAGGGTGCGCCGAGCCGACCGGGGAACTTGCCGCCAATTGTCATGTGCTCAGTCTCGGCTCCGGACGGATCCGCCCACCATCGGGAGCCTCCCGGCCCGCACCCCTAGGGGCGGACGCCCCGGTGCCCTTGACACTCGTCTCGATGATGAGCCGCATGAGCGTGAATGACCCGGACCCGGTCTGGATTGCCGTGCGCCTCGTGATCGTCGTCCTCGGTTTCGCCATGGTCGTGTTCGGCGTCCGCGTCGCCATGTCGCGTCGGTTCCCGGTGGCGTGGGTGCGGGCGGTACGCCTGCCGGCGAGCCAGCGATCCCAGCCCGTCCGCGTGGGCGGCGGTCAGGCGCTGGTCGGCGCGAGCCTGCTGATCCAGCAAGCGCCGTTCCTCGTTCCCGTGTCCTTCCCGGCCGGAGTCGCACTGTTCGGGACGGCGCTGCTCTTCGCGCTGGCTGCGCTGGGGTGGTTCGCCCTGCGGCGGGACTGACTGTCCGGATCCGCCGCTCCCGCCGGATGTGCTGCTCGCGGGTCTGCGCGCGACAACAGGCGGAGGTCAGGCTCGACCGAACGGAACCGGCCCAGGGGACGCAGAAACGCCGACCTGCGTTTCCGCTGGTCGGCGTTTCAGTAGCCCGGCGAAAGGCTATGTGGCCAGGGGCGGGGTCGAACCGCCGACCTTCCGATTTTCAGTCGGACGCTCGTACCAACTGAGCTACCTGGCCGTGCTGCTCGGCTCATGCTACCCGGAAGGCGGGGTCTCCGCCGCACAGGTCACACGCTCCGATACGCAGAACGCCGCGCAATGGTGCACGCGGCGTCGGCGCTGGCGGTCCTGACGGGACTTGAACCCGCGACCTCCGCCTTGACAGGGCGGCGAGCACTCCAACTGCTCCACAGGACCTAGCTGATGTTGCATCCGGCCGAAGCCGGACCGTGCCCCCAACGGGATTCGAACCCGTGCTACCGCCTTGAAAGGGCGGCGTCCTGGGCCGCTAGACGATGAGGGCGGCCCCGCCATCATTGCACACTCGCAACTTCAAGCGGACTTGCTCCCATCCGGCCCCGCCGGAGGCATGAGAAGCATATGCCATGCCTGGGCGGACGGCCAAACCGGTATGGCCAGGGGCACAGCGCCCCGCGAAACCGCAGGTCAGGACGGTTGTCACCGGGGTGGAGCGATGCCGAAGCGCCGTTTCAGGTCGGCGATCAGGTGTCCGCAGGCGGCCAGGGTGCGGCTCCGGTCGCCCCCACCGTCGTGCATCAGGACGATCGCGCCGGGGCGTACGCCGGCCTGGACCCGCTTCGTCAGCACCGGGGCGGTGGGCTTCGCCCAGTCCTGCGGGTCGACGCTCCAGTGCAGCGACCGCATGCCGAGCTGCCGGGCCACCGCCACCACCTCCGGTGTCCACCGGCCGCCGGGCTGGCGGAAGAACGGCACCTTGGCACCCGGGACGGCCGCCCGGACGGCCCGGTTCGTGCGGGTCAGGTCGGCCCGGATCTCGGCCACCGGCCGGCGGCCGAGATCGAAGTCGTGCCGCCAGCTGTGGTTGCAGAGCTGGTGACCCTCCCTGACGATCCGCGCCACCAGCTCCGGGTGCTTGCGGACCTGGGTGCCGACCACGCAGAACGTCGCCTTCACCTTGGCCGACCTCAGCTGGTCGAGGACCTTCGGCGTCCAGGTCGGGTCGGGGCCGTCGTCGAACGTCAGCGCCACCGCGCGTACGCCGGTGGCGCGCCGCAGGCCGGCGGGGAGCGTCTTCGGCGTCGGCCGCAACCGGGGCTTCGGCCGGGTGGTGGGTCGCGGCGCGGGCGACGGTGTGGGGGCGGCGGACGGGTCCGTCGAGACCGTCGGGGCGGGCGCCGCGACCTGCCGGCTGTTCCGCTGCTCCTCGCCGCAGCCGACGAGGAGCAGGACCAGGGCCAGGGCGACCGCCAGGACGGGGCGTGGACGCATCGTCACTCCGAGGGGGATCGGGTACGCGGACCGCCCCGACGGTAACGGACGAAACGTGAATCCGGCAGGGCCGGTCAGTCCCCCGTCGCCTGGTCCAGCGAGTCCCGGACGGCCAACGCCAGCGAGACCGCCTCGGCCAGGTCGACCGGGCGGACCACCCCGGCGGGCAGGGTGTCGGCCCGCCAGCCCGGCCCGGCGGCCAGCACCAGCAGCGGCCGGCGGGGCACCCCGAGCAGGGCGCTGAGCTGCCCCGGGTCGGCGGTCGCCCGGGTGTGCGACCAGATCACCACCGCCGCCGGTCCGGTCCGGTTCACCGCCTCGATCAGCGCCGCCACCGGCACCCTCGCCCCGAGCATCCGGTACGCGACCCCGGCCTCGGCCAGCGCGGCGGCCAGCGCCTCCAGCGGGAGGGTGTGCTGTTCCTCGTCCGCGCAGGAGAGCAGGATCCGGGGTGGGCCGGTGGACGTGCCGGCGCGGGCGGCGGCGGCGAACGCCTCGGAGACGCAGCGGGAGACCAGGTGCTCCACCTCGATCAGGCCGGCGGTGGCGGCGTGCCGTTCGCCGATGCCGACCAGCACCGGGCGGAGCAGCCCGTCCCAGGTGGCGATCACGCCGTCACGGGCCAGCGAGTGCGCGATCGTCTCGCTGATCGCCACCGAGTCCAGCCGCATGGCGGCCCGGGCCATGCCCCGGGCGACCGGCCCGGCCCGGCCGACCGGGATGGTCTGCCCGCCGCCGTCCCGGACGCCCCGCATCCGCAGTTCGGCGCCGGGGCCGATGGCCGGGCCCTGCTTCGCCCAGCGGGCCGCCTCGGCCGGGGCCACCCCCTCGGCGGTGAGTTTGCGCATGATCTCCAGGCGTGCCAGGTCGGCCGGCGTGTAGCGCCGGTGGTGACCCGGGACGTGGTGACTGGGACCGAGGCCGTAGCGCTGGTGCCAGGTACGCAGCGTGGTGACCGCCACGCCCAACCGGCGTGCGACGGCCCCCGCGCTCAGCGCCTCATCGGCCACCCGACCGCTCCGGAGCATCGTCCGCCGGTACGCCGGACGGGATCGTGGTGCCGGCCGGGCCGCCGGAACTCGTGGTGCCGGCCGGGCCGCCGGAGCGCAGCAGCCGGCTCACCACCCCGCCCAGCCAGGGCGCGTACGCACGGGGGTCGGCCTCGATCTCGGTCATCAGCCGGACCGGATCGACCCAGCGCAGCTCGGACACCTCGTCCGGGTCCGGCAGCAGGGTGACGTCGGCCGGCACGTCGGCGCGCAGCACGTGGTCGTACTCGAACTCGACCCGGCCGGTGACCGGATCCTCGGCGTAGTAGAGGTAGACCCCCACCTCGGTCAGCGACACCGGCTCGGCGCCCAGTTCCTCGCGCAGCCGCCGGTTGGCGGCCTCGGCGAGCGACTGGCGCGGGCCGGGGTGGCCGCAGCACGAGTTGGCCCAGCGTTGCGGGAACCGGGTCTTCACCGCGGCCCGCCGCTGGAGCAGCACCCGTCCCTGCGGGTCGACCAGCAGCACCGAGAAGGCGCGGTGCAGCCGCCCCGGCGCCTGGTGCGCGGCGGCGACCGTGGCCTCGCCGAGCACGTGGCCGGTGTCGTCGACCAGCTCGACCAGGTGCCCTTCCCGGGACTTCACCGCCGTGGCCCCCCACTCCTCGTGGTCACCGCACTCCGCGCGTTCACCGGCCGGCGCCCGTGACCCGGTTCGCGGCGAGCTTGCCGGAGATCAGCACCATCGGCACGCCCACTCCGGGCTGGGTGCCGGATCCGGTGAAGACCACGTTGGGCAGGCTCCGGTGCAGGTTCGACGGGCGGAACGGGCCGGTCTGGAAGAGGCTGTGCGCGGCGGCGAACGGCGTACCGGCGGCCATGCCCTGCTCCTCCCACTCGGCGGGGGTGATCGTACGCAGCACCTCGATGCCGGCGCCGAACCCCACGTACCCGCGCTCCTCCAGCGTCCCGACGAGCTGGTCGGCGTAGCGGCGGCTGAGGTCACCGCGCCAGTCGAACGGCGCCCGCTCCAGGTTGGGCACCGGGGCGAGCACGTAGTAGGTGTGCCGCCCGGCCGGGGCGACCGCGGGGTCGGTCCGGCTCGGGTTGGTGACCAGCAGCGACGGATCGCTCATCAGCTCGCCGCGCCGGATCACCTCGTCGAAGGTGCCCTTCCAGGACCGTCCGAAGTGGATGTTGTGGTGGGCGATCTTGCCATACCCCTGCGTCGACCCGACGTGCAGGACCACGCAGGACGGCGAGTAGGTGAGCTTGCGCCGCCGGCCCTCGGGCAGCAGGTCGCGGTAGGCGACGGGCAGGTCCGGGTTGAGCACGACCACATCGGCCGGGATCAGCTCGCCGTCGGCGGTCACCACGCCGGTGGCCCGGCCGTGGGCGGTCTCCACCCGGGTCACCGTGGTGCCGTAGCGGAACTGCACGCCGTGCTTCTCGGCGGCGCCGGCCATCCCCCGGGAGACCGCGTGGATGCCGCCGCGCGGGAAGTACACCCCGGCCACCGAGTCGAGGTAGGCGATGACGCTGTAGATGGCCAGCGCGTCGTGCGGCGCGAGGCCGGCGTACATCGCCTGGAAGGAGAAGATGCGCTGGGTGCGGGGGTCGGAGAAGAACTGGTTGATCTTCGTCTGGAGCCGCCGGAACGCGCCGTGGGTCAGCAGCTTCACCAGGTTGGCGGTGAGCAGGTCGGTCGGCGCGTCCAGGTTGCGGTCGATGAAGTCGGCCCGCTCCCAGTGCCAGAGGTTGCGCGCGTAGTCGACGAAGCGCAGGTAACCGTCGGCCTCGCGGGGGCCGCAGACCCTGGCGATCTCGGCGGCCATCCGGGTGGTGTCGGTGATGACGTCCAGCGTCGAGCCGTCCGGGTAGTAGGCCCGGTACGCCGGATCGAGCGGGGTCAGGTCGAGCCAGTCGTCCAACTCCTCGCCGACCGCGCCCAGCGCCTCGGCGATCAGGTCCGGCATGGTGAGCACGGTGGGGCCGGTGTCGAACTCGTACCCGTCGACGCTCAGCCGCCCGGCCCGGCCGCCCGGCACCGGCTCGCGCTCCACCACGGTCACCTGCCGGCCGCTGCCGGCCAGGTGCAGCGCGCACGCCAGCCCGCCGAGGCCCGCGCCGACGACCACCACCCGGTCCGTACGTCCGTTCACGGTCCGCACGTGACCACCTCCCTCACGAAGTTGCCCATCATGCCCGCCGCTTGGTGGCGGCGGTGGCGAGACCGGTCAGCGCGGTGCGCGCGGTCTCGTCGATCGACGCGGTGTCGAGCGCGGTCAGCGCCTCGGCTACCCGGTCGGAGATCATCCGTTCGACCCGGGTGACCGCCCCGGTGTCGGCGACCACCTCCGCCAGCCGGGTCACCTCACGGGCCCCGGTCACCTTGCCGGCCCGGTCCAGCGCCCGTCGCTGGGCCGGGGTGGCGAGCTGCCGGGCCAGCATCAGCAGCGCGGTCGGCTTGCCGGTACGCAGGTCGTCGCCGGCCGGCTTGCCGGTGGTCGCCGGGTCGCCGTAGACGCCGAGCAGGTCGTCGCAGAGCTGGAACGCCTCGCCCACGGCCAGGCCGTAGCGGGTGTAGGCGGCGATCAGCGGCGCGTCGGCCTCTACCCCGGCCAGGCACGCGCCGAAGAGCAGCGGTCGCTGGACGGTGTAGCTGGCGGTCTTGTAGCGGGCCACCCGCAGCGCCCGGTCCACCGACCAGTTCGCCGCGTCGTGCTCGCCGAGCACGTCGAGGTACTGCCCGGCGACCGTCTCGATCCGCATCCGGTCGTAGCAGCGGCGCACCTCGAACAGCCGGGCCGGCGGCAGGGTGGCGTGGCTGAGCAGCCGGTCCGCCCAGACCATGCAGAGGTCGCCGATGAGCACGGCCACCGCCTCGCCGAACCGGTCCGGGTCGCCGGTGTGCCCGGCGGCGCGGTGCCGCGCGGCGGCGGCCCGGTGCGCGGTGGGCAGGCCGCGCCGGGTGTCGGAGGCGTCCATCACGTCGTCGTGCACCAGGGCGAAGGTGTGCAGCAGCTCCAGCGCGGCGAACGCCGGCAGCACCGAGGGCAGCGGTTCGCCGCCGCCCACCACCCCGCGCCAGCCCCAGTACGCGAAGGTCGGGCGGACCCGCTTGCCGCCGGCCAGCACGCAGTCGCGTGCCGTGGCGGCGAAACCACCCATCGCTGCGTCGATCTCGGTGAGCGAGTCGACCTCGGCGGCGAGGAACGCCGCCAGTGTCTCGTCGACCCCCTTGATCAGGTCCTTGGTGAACGCGGCCAGTACGCCGCGGACCGGATCGTCCGTCGCTCCCGGCTGTGCCGGCGCGACGCGGAGCGCGTTACCCGCAACTGCGTCGTTGGCCATGTGGGGGAGCGTACCCTAGGGTTACGAGTTGCGTCGATTGCTGCGTCGAATTTCGAGGAGGGCCGGTGGACACCGATCTCACCGCGGCCTACGCCCGCTGCCAGGAGCTGCACAGGCGACACGGGCGCACCTACTATCTCGCCACCCGCCTGCTCCCCGCTTGGAAACGGCGGCATGTGCATGCTTTGTATGGATTCACGCGCTACGCCGACGAGATCGTCGACCGCACCGAGGACCTCCCGCCGGCCGAGCGCGCGGCCCGACTCGGACAGTGGTCGTCCCGCTTCGTCGCCGGCCTGCACGGCGAGCCGGTCGACGACCCGCTGCTCCCCGCCGTGCTGCACACCATCGCCGTCTTCGACCTGGACCGGGACGACTTCGCGTCGTTCCTGCGCAGCATGGCGATGGACCTGACCGTCATGTCGTACCCGACCTACGACGACCTGCTCGACTACATGGAGGGCTCGGCGGCGGTCATCGGCACGATGATGCTCCCGATCCTCGGCAGCTCGGACCCGGCCGCCGCCCGCGAGCCGGCCCGCCAGCTCGGCTTCGCCTTCCAGCTCACCAACTTCATCCGGGACGTCTCCGAGGACCTCGACCGGGGTCGCACCTACCTGCCCGACGAGGACCTGGCGAAGTTCGACGTGACCCGCGAGGACCTGCTCGCGGCGAAGGCGCAGGGCCGCACCACCGGCAAGATCCGCGAGCTGATCGAGTACGAGGTGAGCCGCGCCCAGGCCCACTACGAGGCCGCCGCGCCCGGGATCGGACTGCTCAGCCCCGCCTCGCAGGCCTGCATGCGCACCGCGTACGCGCTCTACGGCGGCATCCTCGACGCCGTCGCCGCGCAGGACTACGACGTCTTCGTCCGCCGGGCGCTGGTGCCCCGGCGTCGCCGGATGGCGGTGGCCGCCCGTGCCCTGCTCACCCCGACCGGGAGCCCGGTCGCCCTACCCGGGCCGGCGCCGGTACGCCGATGAGCCGACGTACGGCTGTCGTGCTCTTCACCCGCGACCTGCGGGTGCACGACCACCCGGCGCTGGCGACGGCCTGCGCCGCGTTCGACCGGGTGGTCCCGCTGTACGTCCTCGACCCGGCACTGGCCGACCGCTCACCCAACCGCACCCGGTTCCTGCACCAGAGCCTCGGCGAGCTGCGCGAGGCGTTGCGGCAGCGCGGCGGCGACCTGGTGGTCCGCCGGGGCGACCCGGTCACCGAGACGATCCGGCTGGCCCGGGAGGTGGACGCCGAGGGCATCGGCCTCTCCGCCGACGTCAGCCGGTACGCCCACCGCCGCGAGCGCCGGCTGCGCGAGGAGTGCGACGGGCACCGGCTGTTCCTGCGGCTCTTCCCCGGCGTCACCGTCGTCGAGGCGGGGGCGCTGCGACCGGCCGGTGGCGACCACTACCGGGTGTTCAGCCCGTACCACCGCAGCTGGCTGGCCGCGAAGTGGCGGGAGGAACTGGCCGCCCCGGAGCGGGTCGAGTTGCCCGACGGCGTACGGGTCGGCCGGCTGCCCGCCCTGCCGACGGGCGGGTCGCCGCAGGCGGCGGAGGGCGGCGAGGGCCCGGGCCGGCGCCGGCTCGACCGGTGGCTGACCACCCTGGACCGGTACGACGACATCCACGACGACCTGGCGGGCGACGAGACCTCCCGGCTCAGCCCCTACCTACGCTTCGGCTGCCTGTCGCCGCTGGCGGTGGCGAACCGGGCCGGTGACCGGGCCGGACCCTTCGTCCGTCAGCTCTGCTGGCGCGACTTCTACTACCAGGTCACCGCCGCCTTCCCGGAGATCTCCACGAAGGCGTACCGGCGCGGCGCGGCGGAGGACTGGCGGTACGACGCCGAGGCCATGGCGGCGTGGACCGAGGGGCGGACCGGGATGCCGATCGTCGACGCCGGGATGCGGCAGCTCCGGGCGGAGGGCTGGATGCACAACCGGGCCCGCCTGATCACCGCCGGGTACCTGACCAAGGTGCTCGGGCTGGACTGGCGGCCCGGCGTCGAGGTCTTCTCCCGCTGGCTGCTCGACGGCGACGTGGCGAACAACTCCGGCAACTGGCAGTGGGTGGCCGGCACCGGTAACGACAGCCGGCCGTACCGCAGCCTCAACCCGGTCCGGCAGGCCGAGCGGTACGACCCCGACGGCCGGTACGTACGCAGGTGGGTGCCCGAGTTGGCGTCGGTGGCCGGCAAGGCGGTGCACCAGCCGTGGCGGCTGCCGGACGAACTGCGGCGGACGCTGGACTACCCGCCGCCGCTGGAGGTGCCCGGGGCCGACCCGGTGTGGCTCCGCTGAGCGCTACTTCTCCCAGACGGTGACCTTGACGATCAGCCCGCCGTCGCCGACCGAGTTCACCGCCTGCACCCAGCCGGGACGCCCCTCGGAGGTGGTGAAGCAGTACTGCTGGTTGCCGCCACCGACGTAGTGGTGCGCGAAGCTCTGCCGGTCGTCCTCCCGGTAGGTCCGGCAGCGGGCGTCGGCGCCCTGCTCCGGGCCCTGGTTGCTGTCGTCGTACAGGGCGCTGTGCCGGACGCTGGAGTAGAGGACGTAACCCCAGTCCAGGTAGAGGTCGACGGTGGCGTCCTGGGTGGACCTGCGATCGGCCCGCCGGCCGTCCAGGTCGACGCCGGTCTTCTTGTCGAGCTGCACCACGTCGCTGAAGACGATCGGCGCGGCGGCGGTGGCGGACGGGGCGCCCGCCGCCTCGGAGCCGCCGGCCGTCGGGCCGCCGGCCGGCGGGGCACCGGACGCCGGAGCGGATGCCGGAGCGCCGGACGAGGGGACGCCGGCCTGCGGGGCGGTGGGCTTCGCGACCCCGGCCGGCTGGCGGCCCGGCTGCCGGGAGACGGCGAGCAGCCCGCCGACCGCGCCCAGGACCAGCAGTACGACGAGGCTGACCCCCACCGCCCGCCAGTTCCGCTTCCGCACCTGGTACGCGATCAGACCGACGAGGACGAGCGCGCCCAGCGCGATCCAGAACAGCCACAGCGCATCGGTGCGGAGCAGCTGGACCATGGTCATCAGCCCCGTCACGGCCGAGATCACGTTGGTGGCCACGCTGGACCGGTCCCCCAGGAGGGCGGGGGCGGCGGGAGCGGGTGGACGGGTCGACCGGCCTTCCCGGCCGGCGGCGGGCGCTTCGTTCTCCACGAACCAGGAAGCGTACGGACGGTGAGTGCGCCGCGACAGCGCCGACGCGCCCACCGGCCGGTCCGCTATCCGTCACCGCCCGGGAATGGACACCGGCCGGTCCGCGCGGTACGACGCCGTCGGCGGGCCGGCCAGCGGGACGGACGGCGATGGCGGCCGGGCGGGTGGCCCCGGCCCCCTCCCGACCGGGGAGTCCCGGCGTCACAGGCAGGAGTGCAGGGCCTCCACCAGCTCCTCCACCCGGTCGTGGTCGGCCAGCCGGGCCGTCGCGTACGCGAAGACGTAGCCGCGTTCCGGATCGGCCCAGGCGCTGCTGCCGCCGATCCCGCCCATGCCCCAGCTCCCGTCCTCCTCCCGCTGCATGCCGAGCGTCCAGCAGGTCCGGCGGTCCAGCAGCAGGTCCGGGCCGTCGTACTGGGTCCGGGTCGCCTCGGCGACCAGGTCGGGGCCGAACAGGCGGACCCCGTCGAGAGTGCCGCCGGCGAGCAGGCCCGCGTAGAGCCGGGCCAGCCCGGACGCGGTGGCGTGCAGGTTGACCGCGGGCACCTGCGCGCCCCGCCACAGCGGGCTGTTCACCACCGCGACGTCCAGGCCGCCGGCGGGGTTGCCCAGCGCCCGGGCACGCAACGACCCCGGCTCGCCGAGCATCCGCACCGGCCACTGCGGATCGCCGTACGACAGGTCGGCGCAGCGCCGCTGGTCGGCCGTGTCCAGTCCGAAGCCCAGGTCGAGTCGCCACGGGCCGGCGATCTCCTCGGCCAGGAACCGCCCCACCTGCCGCCCGTCCACCCGGCGCACCAGCTCGCCCACCAGGTGCCCGTACGTCCAGGCGTGCTCGCCCGCGACGGAACCCGGGTCCCACTCCGGGTCGGCGGCGGCCAGGTCGGCGCAGAGCAGCGCCCAGTCGGCGACCGCCTGCGCCGGCCGGGGCACCGGGAAGGCCGGCAGCCCGGCGGTGTGGCTGAGCAGCTGCCGGACCGTGGCCGGCGTCCGGAACTCCGGCCAGTACGCCGCGACCGGCGCGTCCAGCTCCACCCGTCCCCGGTCGACCAGCGTGAGCAGGCAGAGCGCCGCCACCGGCTTGCCGACGGAGTAGACGTTCACCAGCGTGTCCGGCCGCCACGGATCGCCCGCCTCCGGCGAGAGCGCGACCACGCCGGGTGCGACGGCCGAGCGGGCGCCGCCGACCAGGTCGACCACGGGACGGCCGTCGTACCAGATGGCCAGGCCGGCACCGGTCTCCCGGCCGGCGGAGAGCAGGTCGTGGAAGCAGTCCCGGACCGGAGCGAAGCGTGCGTGCACCCGGCCACCGTAAGCCGCGCAGAGGTGACCGGCGCGGGAATTCCGGTGCGGAACGGTGGCCGCCGTCCCCGGCGTTGGAGGATGCTGGCCAGATGGCGGAGCCGGAGATCGTGGACGTGGTGGTGGTCGGGCTCGGTGTCGGCGGCGAGGAGGTGGCCGGGCGGCTCGCCGAGGCCGGCCTCACCGTGGTCGGCGTCGAACGGAACCTGGTCGGCGGGGAGTGCCCCTACTGGGGGTGCATCCCCAGCAAGATGATGATCCGGGCGGCGAACGCGTTGGCCGAGGCGCGGCGCGTCGACCAGTTGGCCGGCACGGCACAGGTCCGCCCCGACTGGGCGCCGGTCGCGAAACGGATCCGCGAGGAGGCCACCGACACCTGGGACGACCAGGTCGCGGTGGACCGGTTCACCGGCAAGGGGGGCAGGTTCCTGCGCGGCAACGCCCGGCTCGACGGCCCCGGCCGGGTGGTCGTCGGAGACCGGGTCCTCCAGGCCCGGTACGGCATCGTCGTCGGCACCGGCACGAGCCCGTCGGTCCCGCCGATCGACGGGCTGGCCGACACTCCGTACTGGACGAACCACCAGGCGGTCGAGGTCGAGCAGCTGCCCGGATCGCTGCTGGTGCTCGGTGGCGGCGCGATCGGGCTGGAACTGGCGCAGGTCTTCGCCCGGTTCGGCGTCCGGGTGACCGTGATCGAGGCGGCGGACCGGGTGCTCGCCATCGAGGAGCCCGAGGCGTCGGAGATCGCGGCGGCCGCGTTGCGCGCCGACGGGGTCCGGATCCACACCGGGGTGAAGGCCGACCGGGTCAGCCACGACGGTGCGACGTTCACCGTGCACGCGGGCGAGGAGTCGTACACCGCCGAGCGGCTGCTGGTGGTCACCGGCCGCAAGGCCCACCTGGAGGAGTTGGGCCTCGACTCCGTCGGCGTCGACTGCGCGCAGCGCTACCTGCCGGTCGACGACCGGATGCACGCCACCGACGGGGTGTGGGCGGTCGGCGACATCACCGGCGAGGGGGCGTTCACCCACGTCGCCATGTACCAGGCGTCGATCGTGGTCGCCGACCTGCTCGACCACGTCCGTCGGGCCCGGGGCGGCCCGGACGCCAGCGGCACCGCCAGCGTGGTCGGCGGCGCGATGGGCACGACCGACGCCGTCGGCGGTACGACGGCCGGGTCCGGCCAGAGCGGTGTGGCCGGCACCGTCCCGCGCGCCGACTACCGGGCCCTGCCCCGGGTCACCTTCACCGACCCTGAGGTCGGCGCGGTCGGCCTCACCGAGCGGCAGGCCCGGGAGCGCGGGATCAACGTGCAGGTCGGCCTCGCCCAGCTCCCGTCGTCAGCCCGGGGCTGGATCCACAAGGCCGGCAACGAGGGCCTCGTCAAGCTGGTCGCCGACGCCGACCAGGGCGTGCTGATCGGCGCGACGTCGGTCGGTCCGGCCGGCGGTGAGGTGCTGTCAGGGCTGGTCGTGGCGGTGCACGCCGCAGTGCCGCTCAGCCGGCTCCGCCACATGATCTACGCGTACCCGACGTTCCACCGGGCGATCGAGGACGCGCTGCGCGACCTCGGCTGAGGATGCCCGGTCAGCTCCGGCCGAGGGTGCGCAGCAGGGCGGCGGTGACCGTGGTCGCGAGCAGCCAGCCCGCCGCGATCAACAGGTAGGCGGACCACTGGGTGAGCGGATCACCGGGGGCGAAGGCGCGTTCCTGGCCGATGCTCAGCACGGGCAGCAGCAGGTCCAGGGTGTAGAGCACCGGATTGAAGGCGATCCGGTCCTGGACGCGCAGCGGCGGGTGGTTCGCGAAGAGCGCGGTGCCCGCCGCGAGCAGGCACAGCAGCCAGGCCAGGGCCCGGCCGGGCAGGTACCCGTAGCCCACGGTCCAGTCCTGGAGCAGCCCCCACACCCGCGACAGGCTCGGCAGGGTCGCCCGCCGTCGCCGGTTGCGGGCCAGGAGCACCCGCCGTGCGTCGGCGTCGTGCCCCAGCCGGCGGTACGCGACGGCGAGCTGCTCGTACGGCCGGGGCCGGTAGCCGTCCGGCTGGCGGCCGAGCCACGCCAGCCTGGCCGGCGCCGGCACCAGCGGGTCCAGGGCCTCGTAGACCAGCCCGTCCAGGTGCAGGACGCCCGCCGAGTCGACGGGATCGTCGCGCAGCAGCCGCACCCGCGCGTGCCGCAGGTCGGTCGTGCCGGTCACCGGCCCGAGGTGCAGCACGTCCGCCTGGACGCCGGTCAGCCGGACGTCACCGGATGCGGTGAAGCCCCGGTCGCAGAACAGCCCCCGCCCGACGACCAGGCTGCCGGCGTCGAGGGCGTGGCCCGCGGTGCTGGCCGGCCGTGCGCCGGAGAGCACCAGGTCGCCGCCGACGTGTGCGCCGAGCAGGCGGATCTCGCCCTCGGTCCGGAGCTCGCGGCAGAACATGTTGTGCCCGACCTTCAGCTCGTCGGCGAGGAGGGCGGGCCCGTCGGCGTACGCCAGCCGCGCCCCGGCCAGGTCCAGCAGGCCGGAGACGGTCGTCCGGACAAGGCGTACCGGGCCGGCGACGTGACAGCCGTCGAGGACGAGGTCCCCCTCCACGGAGCAGCCGGCGAGGTCGACTCCCGGCAGCCTCGACCGGGAGAGGCGCAGCCGCCGCGTCCTGGCGCCGGAGAGGTCGAGTGGCTGGTCGAACTCGCAGTCGACGAGCTCCACCGCAGCGGTGATCTCCGCGTCCCGCAGGTCGACGCGCCCGACGACGCGGGCACCGCTGACGGTCAGCCGGGCCACCCTTCCGGGTTCCTTCTCCGCCGTGTCGAGCAGCAGCGCGACCAGGAATTCGGCGCGTACGGCGGCGGCCTCGTCGTCGGCGTGCCGGCCGCTCAGGTCGACCGGCGCCCCCCGGAGGTACGCCTCCCGGACCCGTCGCTCGACGTCGGTCGGATCGAGTCGCATGCGAGCCTCCCCGTCGGCGGCAACGCCCACGAGTGTGCCGGACCGCGGCTAACCGGCGGCGTCCCGGCCGTGACGGCCGGCGCCGGCCGCGAAGCGGGCCGCGCCGGCCACCGCGTCCGTGGCGAGGGAGTCCAGACCGTAGGCCAGTTCGGTGGCCATCGCCTCCGGCTCGGGCAGACCCGCGCCGGCCAGCACCGAGGCGCGGTCGTTGCGCAGGCACGCCTGCGGGTGGCGGGCGATGTCGGCGGCCAGCCGCTCGGCCTCCGCCCGCGCCCCACCCGGCGGGACCACCCGGTTGACCAGGCCCATCGCGTACGCCTCGTCGGCGCTCACCGGGCGGCCGGTGAGGATCAGGTCCATCGCCCGGCTCTGGCCGATCAGCCTCGGCAGCCGCACCGTCCCGCCGTCGACCAGCGGTACGCCCCACCGCCGGCAGAAGACCCCGAGCACCGCGTCCGACTCGGCGACCCGCAGGTCGCACCAGAGCGCCAGTTCCAGCCCGCCGGCGACGGCGTACCCGGAGATCGCGGCGACGACCGGCTTGGACAGCGACATCCGGGTGGGACCCATCGGACCGTCGCCGTCGGACTCGACCCGGTTGCCGCGCGGCGTGCCGATCGCCTTGAGGTCGGCTCCCGAGCAGAACGTGCCGCCCGCGCCCCAGAGCACCGCGACCCGGGCGTCCGGGTCGGCCTCGAAGGCGCGGAACGCGTCGGCGAGGGCCCGCGCGGTCGGCCCGTCGACGGCGTTGCGGGACGCCGCCCGGTCGAGGATCACCGTGGTCACCGGTCCGTCGTGCGCCACGTGTACGGCCATCGGCACAGCATGCCCTCCGGCGGCGCCGGCCCGCCAGGGGCCGGCGCCCGGTGGGTCAGTTGCCGCAGGCGGCGTCGACCGCCTTCAGGGTCGGGTCCAGGTCCGGGGCCTCCACCTTGGTGGCGTCCGGGCCGGTGAGCCGCTTCTCGACCGCGCCGGCCAGGTTCTCCAGGGCGGTGCGCACCTGCGGGTCGGCCGCCTTGGGCGCCTCGGCGCGCAACCCCTCGGCGATCGCGGTGTAGTTCGCGCGGACCTTCTCGCCCGCCTCCTTGGCGCTGACCGGCTTGTCGATGGCCGCGATGGCGTCGTCCGCCATCGCGACGAAGTGCTTCTTGACCAGGGCGAGGCTGGCGTCGCAGACCTGCTTGCTGTTCGCGGCGACGTCGACCGTCGGGCTGGGCGCGGTGGACGCCGACGGCGCGGCGGCCGGCGCGGCCGACTTCTCCTCGCCCTGGCAGCCCGCCGCGAGGCCGGCGGCGACGGCCAGGGTCAGGGCGGTACGGACGACTCGGGCAGGCGTACGCGTCATGGTGTTCCCCCGTGGATGTGCGGCCTCGGCGGTCGGTTCGACCGGGTCACGGGCCGGAGTCCGACACTGTAGACGGCAGCCGCCCCGGCGTGCCTGCCGGCTCCACCCGTCGGGCCGCTAGCATCGCCGACGGCACGATCATGCGAGGTGCCCCGCGGCTGCGGGGAGAATCTGGGAAGCCGGTGCGAATCCGGCACGGGCCCGCCGCGGTGACCGGGGAGCCACCGTCCACGCGCACGCAGCGCAGCCACTGGCCGTACGGCTGGGAAGGCGGACGGTCAGGCGTCGATCCGGGAGTCCGAAGACCGGCCTCGCGTCGACCGCCCACCTGCCGGTGGGCCGAGCGCAGCGGGAGCCTGCCATGGACCTCTACACCGCCATCCACCGTCGTCGGGACGTCCGCGCCGAGTTCACCGGCGAGCCGGTGCCGGACGACACCCTGCACCGGGTCCTCGACGCGGCGCACGCCGCGCCCAGCGTCGGCTACTCGCAGCCGTGGGACTTCGTCCTGGTCCGGGACGCCGGGATCCGCCGCCGTTTCCACGAGCACGTGCAGGTGGAGCGGGACACCTTCGCCGCCACCCTGGACGGCGAGGCGGCTGCCCGGTTCGCCCGGATCAAGATCGACGGGGTGTTGGAGTCGACCCTGTCGATCGTGGTCACCTACGACCCGTCCCGGGGTGGCCCGGCCGTGCTCGGCCGGCACGCCATCGCCGACGCCGGCCTCTACTCGGTCTGCCTGGCGATCCAGAACCTCTGGCTCGCGGCCACCGCCGAAGGGCTCGGCGTCGGCTGGGTCTCCTTCTACCGGGAGCCGTTCCTGGCCGACCTGCTGGGCATCCCGGCGGGGATCCGTCCGGTCGCCTGGCTCTGCGTCGGGCCGGTGACCCACCTGGAGTCCGTCCCTGACCTGGCCCGGCACGGGTGGCGGCAGAAGCGCCCGCTGACCGAGGCGCTGCACGCCGACCGCTGGACCGCCTCCCGCTGACGTCCGCGCCGCCCGGAGGCTGGTCCGGCGGCGGTCGGCTTGACGGCGATACGGCGGTATCTGGCTGGACGGACACCGCCGTATCGCCGACACGGAGTCGATCTGCGGTCGGAGCGGGTCAGCCCTCCGCGAAGCTGACGTCGGTCAGCCCGAGCCACGCGGCCAGCGCGGCCAGCTCGACCCGGACCGCGGCTGCCGTCTCCCCGTCGAAGGGAACGTCCTCGTGGACGGCGTGCACCCGCAGCACGCCCGCCTTCCGGTCGGCCGTGGCGTCCACCTTGCCGACCAGTCGGTCGTGGTGCAGCACGGGCAGCGCGAAGTAGCCCCAGCGCCGCTTCGCTCTCGGCACGTACATCTCCAGGACGTACTCGAAGTCGAACAGCTCGCGCAGCCGTTTGCGGTCGTGGACCAGCCGGTCGAAGGGCGACAGCAGCGCGGTACGCCCGGCGAACGGCCGATCCGGCGCCGCCGGGTCGACCCGCCACCCGCCCGTGGTGCCCTCGATCTCCGCCGGCTCACCGGCCTCCCCGACGACCGACGCCCGGGCGACGCCCAGTGAGCGCAACCGCCGCTCGTCGCGGGTACGCCGGGCCTCGTCCGCCGGCACGACCCTGGTGTCCGCCGGGTGGACCCGCTCGGCCAGATCCCACCGCCGCTGCCGGCCGACCCGGCCGGCGATGGCGACCTCGCCCCGGGCGGCGAGGAACTCCAGCATCCGGGTGACGTTGCGGTTGTTCGTCCAGCCCGTCGACGGCCACGGCACCACACTGCGGTCCGGCACCTCGCGGGACAGCAGCGGGCCGGAGTCGCGCAGCAGGTCGAGCACGTACCGGCGGAAGGAGTCGTTCGCCGCCAGCCAGGCGTGCGCACGGCTGCCCTCCGCCGGCCAGGCCGCCATCTCGGCCAGGTGCAGCCCGAGGTCCGCCATCGGCCGGACGTAGGCGTTGTGCTCGTACAGGGTGCGATCCCGCTCCAACGCCTGCTGCAGGTGCGCCGGCCGGTACCCGGCACCGAGGCGGCACCACGCCACGAGGTCGGCGCTGGGCGCCACGGCGGCCGTGGGGTCGAGTTGGAGGAAGGTCAGCTGCTCCACCGCCGCCAGCAGATCCGACGGTGGTCGCGCGTCGAGCAGTTGCGCGCGTACCGCGACGCGTCGGGCCTCGGCACGGGAGATCCGGTGGGGACGCATCCCGGGAGGCTAGCCCACACCTCGTCGCTCGGGCCGACCTCGACGGCGACCGTCGTGGGCCGGCCAGCCGGCGTGTCCCGAACGGCGCGACGGAAAATCCTGCGTCGCACCCAACCCGAACGGCGGCCGGGTCCGTCAGCGGGGTGGAGTCGTTCACGGACGGGGTGGGTGGATGCGGGCGGACCTGGAACGTGAGTACGTCGAGTACGTGACGGCGCGGCTGCCGGCGCTGCGCCGGATCGCCTGCCAGCTCACCGGGGACGCCCACCGTGGCGACGACCTCGTGCAGACCGCCGTCACCCGGGTCTACGTCAACTGGCGCCGGGCCCGCGCCGCCGACAACCTCGACGCGTACGTCCGCACGGTCCTGGTCCGGGTCTTCCTCGACGAGAGACGCCGGCTCTGGTCCCGGGTACGCCTGGTCGACACGCCGCCGGAGCCCGTGCCGGTCCCCGCCGGCGACACCGTCGAGGACCGGGAGCTGCTGCGCGCCGCCCTGGCCCAGGTGCCACCCCGGCAGCGGGCAGTGCTGGTGCTGCGTTTCCTGGACGACCGACCGGTGGACGAGGTTGCCGCGATCCTCGGGTGCGCCGCCGGCACCGTCAAGAGCCAGACCTCCCAGGGCCTCGCCCACCTGCGCCGCCTGCTCGGCACCGCCGCCTACGCGATCACCGGAGAGGGGAAGTGATGGAGGAGAAGCTGTTCACGCCGCTGCGGGAGGTGTCGCTCCCCGCATCGGGGGTGGACCTCGGCCGGGCCGTACGCGACGGTCGCCGGACGGTGCGGCGGCGGCGCGTCGCCGCGACGGTGGCCGCAGGGATCGCGGCGGTGACGGTCCTCGCCGCCGTTCCCACGCTCGTCGACCACGCCGCCGGGCGGGGGCGAGCCGACCCGGCAGGTCCGGCCGTCGGCTCGAGCCCGCCCCCGGTCTCCGTCGCCCCGATGCCGGACCGTGCCCCGGCGGCCTTCGACCCCGCCCGGCAGTACGCCGACTTCGGCTGGCTCCCCGACGGACTGACCGACCGTTCCGTGCTCGCCGGCGTCGACGGGCTCACCGTGCAGGCGGCCACGCCGACGAGTCCGACGGCCAAGGCCGCCGGAACCGTGGCCGACCTGCGGATCGTCACCGCCGGTCACGACATCGCCCTCGACATGGCCCGCGACTATGCCGTCGCCTCCGGCACGGCGGGCCCGGTCGGACTGGAGCCGGCCGAACCCCTCAACGGCCGGACCGCGCGCTGGAACACGGCCGTCGCCCCCGTTCCCGATGCCGCCGCACTGCGCTGGGAGTACGCGCCGAGCGCCTGGGCCGAGGTGGCGGTGCAGTCCGTACCGCCGGGCACCGACCCCCGCGCGCTGGCCCGCCGGATCGCCCTCGACGTGCGGTACGCCGTGGATCGTCCGGTCCGGTTGCCGGTGCGCTTCGAGCGGCTCCCCGCCGGGCTGAGGCCGATGCTCCACCGGGTGGGCATGTCGGCGGACGGCAGCTGGAACGTGGAGCTGTCGTACGGCGCGGGAAAGCGCACCAAGTACGGGGACTGGCCGCTGGTCGTGCTGGTCGTGCCGCGCAGGTCCACCTCGGGCGACAACGGGGTGATCGGCGATCCCGACTCGACCATCGACGGCCACCCCGCCCGCCGCCGGTCCTCCCTCGACGGCGGGGCGAGCCTCCAGGTGTACGGCGTCCAGGGCCTCTACGTCGAGCTGGCCGCTCATGACAAGGCAACCCTGCGGGCGCTCGGCGGCAACCTGGACGGGCTGTTCCGCAGCGCCACCCTCCATCCGAGGGTCGAGGACTGGCGCTGACGTCCCCCGTGCGGGGGATCGTGCCACCCGCCCGGTTTGCGACCGCGCCTGCCGGGAAGTCGGAGAAGGTGCGAGCGCTGATGACGAAGATCGAGCAGAACGCGAAGCTGGACCGGATCGGTGACCGGCTGCAACGCGCGGTGCAGGGGACCCTGCGCCCGCAGCGGGTCCGCGATTTGTTGCACGGTGTCTGGCTGGGCCACCCGCTGCACCCGGCGATGGTGCAGGTGCCGGTGGGCGCCTGGATCAGCGCCGCCGTGGTGGACCTGCTGCCCGGGCAGCGCCGGGCGGCGACCACCCTGGTCGCCCTCGGCACGGTGAGCGCCGTGCCCGCCGCCGTCGCCGGGCTGAACGACTGGGCCGCCCTCGCCCGCGACCAGCGCCGGGTCGGGCTGGTGCACGCCGCCGCCAATTCCGTCGGGTTGGCGCTCTACGCCGGTTCGCTCGCCGCCCGGCTCAGCGGCCGGCACGGGACAGGTCGGACGCTGGCGTACCTCGGGTTGAGCGCGGCGAGCGCCGGGGCGTACCTCGGCGGGCACCTGGCGTACAAGCAGGGCGCGCAGGTCAGCCAGAGCATCTCCGAGCTGCACCGGATGAGCGACGAGTGGAAGGCGGTCGCCGACCTGGCCACCCTGCCGCAGCGCAAGCTCGTCACCCGCGAGGTGGACGACGTCTCGGTGATCCTCTACCGGCACGGCGACGAGGTCACCGTGATGCTGGAGCGCTGCCCGCACCAGAGCGGCCCGCTCGGCGAGGGCGAGGTGCAGGAGATCGACGGGCACGACTGCGTGGTCTGCCCGTGGCACGGCTCTGCGTTCCGCCTCAACGGCGGCGAGGTCGTGCACGGGCCGTCCCCCAACGACCAGCAGCTCCTGCCCACCCGGGTGGTCGACGGCGTGCTGCAGACCAAGCTCCCCTGACCCTGCGGGTCGGTCCCGGCGGTGCCGTTCGGTGTGCGACGCGCCCCGGTCAGTCGCGGCGGTGCCGCCCGGTGACCAGCGCGCGGGCAGCGGCGGCGGTGGCCCGGGCCGGGCGGCGGCGCAGCCCGAGCACCGCGCCGATCTGCGCGCCGACGATGCTCGCCACGGCGAGCACCGCCGAGACGGCCAGCGGCCGGTTGATCCCGTCGTCCCCGGTGGCCCGGGACGCCCCGGCGGCCAGCGCCGGCGGCACCCCGACCGGGTCCTCCCGCTGCGGCAGCGGCTGCGTCTGCTGCGGCACCGGCTGCTCCGGCGATCGCGGATCGACCCGCTCGTCCGGGGTCGCGCGGGTGTCGGGCCCCGGCGCGCCCGGCGCGGCCGTCTCCGGTGACCCCTGTGGCGTGGTCGGGGTGGCCGCCGGCGGGCGCGGCGACGGCTTGCGGGGCGGGGTCGCCACCAGGCGACCGGTCGCGTGCTGGCGGGTGCCGCCGTCAGTGGCCTGCGCCGGCAGCTTGATCAACTGGCCGGGGCGGATCCGGTCCGGGTCGGGCAGCCGGTTGAGCCGGGCCACCTCCCGGTAGCGGTCGAAGTCGTCCAGGTATCGCTCGGCCACCTCACCCAGGTAGTCGCCCCTGGCCACCTTGTAGACGGGCGGGGCCGCCGGCGGACGGGCCGCCTCGGACCCGCTGCCCTCCGGCACCGCGCCCGCCGTCGTGGTCGGCGGCGCTTTCACCGTGGTGGCCGGCAGGGCCACGGTCGTCGCCGGGTACGCCACCGTGGTCGTCGCCGTCGCCGGGTACGCCGTGCTCGTCGCCGGGTACGCCACGGTCGTCGCCGCGCTGGCCGCCGGGGCCGCCGCGACGATCAAGGCGACCGACCCGACCAGGGCCGCCGCCGCCCGCTGCTGCCGGCTCATCCCGGGCAGCCGGGGCGCCGGTCGCCGCGCCGCCTGCGCCCCCAGCTCCACCAGGACGGAGAAGGCGAACGTCGCCCAGCCGAACCAGCCGAGGACCGCCAGCGCCCGCAGGAAGAGCCGGCCGTCGTCGCGGCTGGTCAGCGCGGTGCCCACCTCGCCGAGGCTGGGCAGGTGGTCGGGGAGCGGGTTGCCGGCGAAGGCGAGCAGCGCCACCGGGGCGCCCGCCAGCAGCGCGATCAGCACGACCAGCGATCCGAAGCCGGTGAGCAGCTGGCCGGTCCGCCGGACGGCGGACCCACGTGGTGCGGTCATGGCGGCCTTCCCTTCCTACGGTGCCTCGGTGAGGGCGCGTGCGGTGGCCTCGCCCGAGACGGTGACGGTGCTGTCCATGCCGAACAGGCCGAGCATGTGCCGGTGGTAGGTGACGGTGACCCGGACCTGGATCTGCTTCTCGCCGCCGACCACCGGAAAGGTGACCTGGTACCGGGTCACGCCCGCCGCCGCGAGGTAGTCGCGGACGGCGGCCCGGGCGTCGGCCTCGTCGATCTCCTTCGGGCCGCCCTCGATCGCCCGGGCCCGGTCGACGGCCTGGCCGCCGCTGCGGGCCGCCTCGGCGGCGAGGTTGTCGGCGCGTTGCAACGACCGGAGCTGGCCGGCGCCGTCGTACGCGACCCCGATGATCGCCAGCACGCCGGTCATGGTGACGGCCAGGAACAGGCTGACCCGTCCCTCGTCCCGCCGCGGCCCGCGCGCCCTCATCCCCGGCTCCGGTACCGGTCCAGCGGCGAGGTGAACGTCGCCGAGGCGGTGGTGCGCAGCGGCACGCCGGGCAGGCCGGGGGCCTGCAGGTCGGCGTGGGAGACCACGCAGGTGATCGCGACCGTGACGCTCGCCGGCTGCCCGACCGGGCTGCGGTACGCCGCGTCGAAGCCGGCCGGCCGGCCGCGCACCGAGCCGCTGAAGGTGATCTTCGGGGCGCCCTCGCAGTTCAGGCGTCGCCAGTCGAGCTGGCGGCGGGCGGCGTCCCGGGCGGCGGCGCGGGCGGTGGCGGCGTCCCGGGAGATCGAGGCGGCCCGGGCGGCGTCGTGCGCGGCCGACTCGACCGCCTCGTCGGCCACCGCCGTCCGCCCGGTCACCCCGGCCAGCACGATCAGCGCGATGAACGCCGGGGCCAGCACGGCCACCTCCACCGAGACCGAGCCCCGGGCGCGACGGTCCACCGGGGCGTTCACGGGGTGGTCCAGCGCTCGACGGTGCCGTGCGCGGTCTGCCGTACGCCGAAGCTGACGCCCGGGACGACCGACAGGGACCGGCCGGTGACCGTGCAGGTGACCTCGGTGGTTCCGGTGACGCAGGTCGGCTCCGCGCCGATCAGCCAGTCGCCGGCGCTGCCGAGGAACCGGGCGGCGCGGGCCTCACCCGCGCCCGCCGGTGCGTGCAGCGTCCGCTGGGCGTTGACCCCGCTCTGCGCCGCGTGCAGCGCGGTGGAGCGGGCCACGAACCAGACCGCCACCTGGACGGAGGCGAAGAGCAGCAACAGCACCGCGGGCATCACGACGGCCAGCTCGACCGGGTTCGCGCCCCGGTCCGTACCCCCGGCGGTGAGGCGTCGCCGGACGGCCCGCACGGCGGCGCGGGCGCCGGGGACGCGGGAGGGCGTGCCGCGGGACCGGACGGCGGCGGCCGTCCGGTCCCGGGGCGCGACGGCGGGACGGAGGCGGATCACTTGGTCGGGATGCCGTCCATCCACGCCTTGGCCTTGGTCGCGACCAGGGCGGTGACGGTGATGCCCGCCGCGACCAGCCCGGCGATGATCACCGCGGTGGGGACCGGGCTGTCGCCCCGGTCGGCCTCGCGGCGCAGCTCGGACAGGCGGGCCACCGTGGCGACGTACAGGAAGGTGAGCAGTTGCATCGGGGTGCTCCTTGTCGGGGGAGGGACTACAGGCGGGCCACGAAGGGGTAGAGGATGAAACCGAGCAGGACGAAGACCAGCAGCGAGCCGGGGATGTCGAGGCGGCTGGTGACCCCCTCGGCCCGGGCCAGGTTGTCGGTGCGGATCTGGTCGCGCAGTGAGTCGGCGCGGCTGCGCAGGGTCTCGTGCACCTGCGCGCCCTCGCTGCCCGAGTTGCGCATGATGGCCCCCACGTCGCCCAGTTCCGGGATGCCGATCCGCTCGGCCAGCTCCTGGAGCTCGTCCCACGGGGAGTGCATCTGCATCTGCGCGATCCGCAGCGACTCCTGGATCCGGTCGAAGACCCAGCCGTCGCAGACCGCCGCCGCGCGCTCCAGCGACTGCACCGGGCCGTGCGCCGCCGAGAGCTGCAACGCCACCAGGTCCAGGTAGGTGCAGACCGCCTGGCGGAACTCGTCGCGGGCGGCGTCCGCCTTCGCCAGCACCGCGCGGTGGGCGAGCAGCGCGCAGACCATCGCCATCCCGATGCTGCCCAGCACCGGTACGGCCACCGGCAGCCGGACCCCGCCGAGGAAGAGCACCGCGCCGAGCACGGTCGGCGCGGCCAGCCCGACCAGCCCGGAGAGGAGCACGGAGAGGGCGTACTGCTCGGGGGTCTGGTCGATCAGGGCGAGTTGCCGATGCGGCGGGCTGAGCCAGCGGGAGAAGCCGCCCAGCCAGTCCGGCCCGCGCGCCGGGGCGACGGTGCCGGGCGGCTGGTGCAGCCGGCGCAGCGCGGGACCGAGCGCCGGGGACGCCGGCAGCGCCTCACGGACCAGCAGGAACAGGCCCAGTCCCACCCCCGCGCCGCCGAGCACGGCGACCGCGAGCTGCCAGTTGAGCATCATGCGACCGCCTCCTGAAGGTCCGGGGCGGGCAGGAAGCGGGCCGGCGGCGGGGGCTGGCTCATCGACCGCACCCAGACCAGCAGCCCGATGAAGGCCGCGCTGAGCACCGCCATCACGAGCTGCCCGAGGACGCTGCCGTACGGGCGGACGTAGTCGGTGTTCAGCAACCCGTACGCGAGCACGACCAGGGTCATCCCGGTGAGGAAGCGGACCGCGAACCGGGGCTGGGTGCGCTTGGCCTCCACCTCGCGCCGGGTGGCCACCTCGGCGGCGGCGGCCGAGGCGATCGAGCCGAGCACGTCGCCGAGGCGCTCACCCCGGTCGGTGAGGTGCAGGATCAGCGCAGCCACCACCTGGTCGCAGACCGGGTCGCCGATCTCGTCGGCGAAGGCGAGCAGGGCGGCGCGGGCCGTCCAGCCGGCCTGGAGGCGGGCGGCGAGCAGCCGTACCTCCTCCTGGATCTCCTCCGGGACGGTGGCGATGGTGCCGATGATGGCCTGCTGGAGGCCCTGCCCGGTGGCGGAGACGTCCTTGAGCCGGCGGGTCCACTCACCGACCGCCTCGATCCGGGCGATGGTCCGCTGCTCGGCCCTGCCGACGGCGAAGAGCCACGGCACACCGGGCACCGCCACCGCCACGATCAGCCCCACCACCGGCAGCCCGCTGAGCAGGAACGTCACCGCCCCGGCGGCCACCGCCACGGCGAGGCGCGCCTGGTGGATCCGGCGTTCGCGCCGCCCGGCGCCGGAGCCGACCCAGATCCGGCGCAGGCCCCGCCCGGCGGCCGGCCGGGGCCGGACGGGCGCGCGGGTGCCGGCCACCGCGACCACGGCCAGGACCAGCCCGGCCACGCAGGCCGCCCCGGAGACGACGGCGATCAGCTCGATGTCGGTCACCGTCGCACCGCCGGGCCGAGGCGACTGTGCCGGGGGCGACGCCAGGCGCCGGCGCCGGCCTCGATGAACCGGGTCAGCAGCCGGGCGTCGTAGCCGACCCGCAGCAGGTGGTCGCGGATGCGTTCGGGCAGGTGGCGGGGGACCGCCCGGCCGTCCGGGCCAGGGCCGAAGACGGACGTGGTGATGATCCGGTTGCCCTCGCCGACCCCGATCACCTCCTCCACGTGGGAGACGAAGCGGTGCTTGCGGCCGCCGATCGCGGTCTCGTCCTCGACGGTCACGTAGACGATCAGGTCGAGGGCGTTGCCGGCCATCCGGCGGGCCTGGTCGACCGTCATCTCCCGGCCGTGGGCCAGCGCCAGCTCGATGATCCGCTCGCTCACCCCGGCCGGGGTACGGGCGTGGATGGTGCACATCGACCCGCGGCTGGTGGTCATCGCCTGGAGCATCGGCACGATCTCCCGGGACCGCACCTCGCCGACGATGATCCGCAGCACGCCCATCCGCAGCGACACCGGGATCAGGTCGGCGATGCTCACCTCGCCGGCGGGCCGCCCGTCCAGGCCGCGCTCGCCGTGCCCCTCCCGGGACTCGAAGCTCATCACCGCGCGGTGCTTGTGCCCGCGCCGGGCGGGCAGCAGCTCCCGGCTCTCCTCCAGCAGCACGTACGGCTCGTCCGGCGGGATCTCGTCCATCAGCGCCCGGATGACGGTGGTCTTCCCCGCCCCGGCCAGCCCGGCGACCATGATGTTCAGCCCGGCCCGCATGGACGCGCGGAGGAAGTCGCGCAGCAGCGGGTCGATCATCTCGTCCAGGTCGGGGCGGGTGCCGCAGATGTCCTCCAGGCTCACGTCCAGCGTGTTGTGCTTGCGGATCACCGCGTACGGGCGGTGGCTGACCAGGAAGACCGCCGCGAGTCGGCTGCCGTCGGGCAGTTGCAGGTCCAGCGTCGGCTTCGAGGTGGACAGCGAGCGTTCGGTGGCCCCGGCCCGGCGGGCCGCCGCCTGGAGGATCTCCACCAGCTCCTCGTCGCTGTCGGCGATCGGCTCGGCCCAGTCGACGCCGCCGCCGTGCCGGGTGATCCGTACCTGGTCGCAGCCGAGGATGTGCACCTCCTCGATGGAGTCGTCGACCAGCAGCGTCTGGAGCCGTCCCAGCCCGACCAGTTCGGCGGTCACCTGGTCCAGCAGCATCCGCTCCTCGTCGGCGGTGAGCGGGGTGCCGGCCCGGCGTACCGAGTCGGCGTAGCCGGAGACGACGGCGACCGCGAGCCGGGCCCGTTCGACCTCCTCCTCGTTGGCGTCGAAGTCCCGGCCGCGCTGCCACTGGGTGAGCCGTTCGCTCAGTTCCCGCCGTAGCTCGCGGACCACGGCGAAGTCCACCCTCGGCCGGGGCGGCGGCGTCGGGGCGGGCGGGGCGACCGGCGGCGCGTGGTGGTGACGTCCGTTCGCCGGGGGCAGCGGCGGCATCGTCGAGGTCGCGCCCGGCTGCTGGCGGCGCGGGTCGTGGTGGACCGGCTCAAACCGCATCGGGGACCTCCTGCGTCGCCGGCCAGGCCAGCCGGGCCCGGCGGCGGTCCAGCAGCGCCCGGACCGGCATCTCCAGCCCACCGGCCGCGCGCATCAGCGGCCGTCCGGCGCGCACGGTGCCGCCGAGGCTGAGCACCTGCGCGGTACGCCGGTCCTCCGGCATCCGGCCGATCACCGGCACCCGCAGCGCCTTGCTGATCTCGCCCTTGCCGTGGCCGTCGCCGACCACCAGCAGCCGCAGCGTGCCCGGGGGCACCCGGTGCTCGGTGAAGTCCCGCTCGATCGCCCGGATCATCGACCGGGTGGCCGACAGGTCCGGCAGTTGCGCCCGGGTGACCAGCAGCACCACCGCGGCGGCGCGCAGGATCGGCCACGGTGGACCGGCCACCTGGAGCCGTCCGCAGTCGACGATCACGTCGTACGCGGGTTGCCCCTTCTCCAGGTCGCCGAAGAAGTCCGCGAAGCGCTGCCAGAGCGGGGTGACGCTGCCGGCCTGGGCCGGGTCGACCACGCCGGGCAGCAGCAGCCGTTCCCGCTTCGGGGCGTCCAGGTCGACCAGTTGGGACCAGAACGCCGACTCCAGGTTGCCGTCGCGCAGTTCGCCGACGGCCAGTTCGCCGATGCCCCGGGGCCCGTCCAACGCGCCGCCGAGGTAGCCGGCGAGGACGGTGCCGCCGGCCGGGTCGCACTCGGCGAGCACCAGCCGCCGGTGCCAGCTCAGGGTGCAGGCCAGCGCGGACGTGGTGACCCCGGGCGAGCCCTTCGCCGAGACCAGCGCGATGATCGCCATGCTCAGGCCGCCTCGACCAGCACCAGGGCGATCCGCTCCTGCGCGGCCAGCACCACCACCGCCGGCACGTCGCGGGTCGGCAGCGCCACGTAGACCACCACGTCCTCGTTCTCCGGGGTGGCCGTGTCGATCACCGTGCCGGTGAACCGGGTGCCCGGCGCCTGGCTGTCGTCGGCGGCGGGGGTGCTGACCAGCAGCACCTTGTCGCCGGGGTGCAGCTTGCGGGCCGGCACCTGGCTGGGCTCGAGCCCGAGCGCGATCTGCTGCTGCCCCGGGCCGAGCAGCGGGGCGTCGGTGAGCTGCTCCATGGTCAGCAGGGTGCCGGGGGTCAACCCCACCGCGGCCCGCTTGCCGACCACCTCGTCGAGCTTCTTCGCCGGCACCGGGGACAGCCCCGCGCCGCCGGAGACCTGCACGCTGACCAGGTCGTCGGCGCTGAGCGTCCGGCCGACCTCGACCGGGCGGGCGACGGCCAGGTAGCTGCCGGTGGCGCGGACCGAGGTGACGGCGAACGCCGCGCCGAGGCCGCCGAGCGCGATCAGCAGCACCGCCAGCCCGAGCAGGCCGGGACGGGTCCGGCGCTGCCGGACCACCTTGGGTGGGGCGACCGGCGCGTCGACCGGGGTGCCGTTGCGGGTGACCAGGCTCATCGGGTAACCACCTGAAGCTCGTCGATCTCGATCGGAATCGTGCCGCTGGTGCGGGTCTGCGGGATGACGCCGCTCTCGCCGCCGCCGCTCCAGGTCACCGTCCAGTACGTGGTGGCGCTGACCCGGTACGTGCCGGCCTTCGGATAGCCGGAGTCGTAGCCGCAGTCGGGCGAGGTCTTCCCGGCGCGCGGCCCCTTCGCGTCGTACGGGGTGCCCTCGTCGGAGCAGGTGACCTTGACGCCGTTGCCCATGTTCCAGACGATCCGGTCGAACCGGGCGGTGAGCTCCACCCGCAGGCCCCGGTCCTCCTCGGATTCGGTGATCGTCGGTCCGAAGTAGTTCCGGCCGCCGCTGGCCCACATCCAGACCGGCAGGCCGACCAGGCCGGGGCCGGTGCTGCGGCGGGGCGCCATCGCGATCCGGGGCGGCAGCATGGAGATTCGGGCCAGCGCCCGGCGGGCCAGCTCCTCCGGGTCGGGCGGGCTGCCGAAGCCGGGCGGCGGGCCGTCGCGCAGCACCACGGTCTGGGTGCCCAGGTCACCGCCGTTGCAGGTCTGCACGTACCACTGCTGGCCCTCGGGGGCCTCGGGCTGCGGTTCGGCCAGCTTGTAGTAGCAGCCGTCGCCGTTGTTGAACCAGCCGAGGAACTCGTTGTAGCAGGGCAGCGGCTTGCCGTTCCACTGGCACTTCGGGGCGGTGCCGCCCCCGCCGGTGCTGCCGCCGTCCCCGCCGCCGCCCGGGTCGCCCGGGGTGCCCGGGTCGTCGTCCCAGATGGTGCAGTCGTTCTGGCCGGGCGGGCACTCCGGTCCCGGGCCCTCGGCGGCGGCCGGCAGCGGCGCGAGGACGGCTACCAGCAGCGCCAGCAGCGTGCCGGCGAGCAGCCTGCGGGGCGTCCCGGCCCCGGTTGCCGGAGCCGGGACGCGCCCTTCTCCCCAGGTCAGCACGGCTGGTCCTCGTGCGCTGCGCCGGTGCTGATCAGCCACCGGCCGTCCGGGTAGCGGGTCGCGGTCGCGGTGGCCAGGTGTCGTCCGCCGCCGGAGCCGGGGACCACCCGCTTGTCCTTGGCGTAGATCAGGCGGTACGCGGTGGCGTCGAGGCAGTCCTGGATCTCCACGGTCGGCGGGGCGGTGTCCAGGCTGACCGAGGTCACCGTGGGGTCCGAGCGGAGCGTCCCGGTGCGTACCGCGCCGTGCCGGCGGGCCTGGTCGAGGGTCACCCGGACCCGGGTGAGCAGTGGGTCGGCCAGGAACCGGGCGAGCGCGGGATGACGTGGGTCGCTGGCCCGGCTCGCCTCCCGGGAGGCGTCCAGGTAGCCGGCGTACGCCTTCAGTGCCGCCTGTTCGGCGGCCCGTTCGTCCGCGCTCGACTGCCGTGGGTCGGTGGCCTTGCGGGCGGGTGGCCCGGCGGCCGTTCCCGACCCGTCGCCGCAGCCGGCGGCCGCTCCGGCCACCGCGGCGATGACCAGGCAGGTTGTCCAGCGGCGGGGATGCCGTGTGCGCATCGCCGTGCCCTCCTCGGTGCCGCCCGACGGCCGGATCCCGGCGGCGTCCGGGCATGCGGCAGCGCGCCCGGAGGTTGTCGCCCGGACCTGGGATCAGTGCTGCCGCATTTACCTGTGTGGATCTGTGGTGAGACGTGCGGCCGGTTGCCCGGCACCTGCTGACGGGGGTTGCGTCCTACCCAAGGGGCGAGCATAGGCTGACGTCCGCCGATGCAACAGAGGCAATTCAATCGAACACGGTGCGTGATGATCGGAGGTGGCCGGGGGTGGACGACGGCAAGTACGGCACGCCCGGGCGGCTGGCACTCCCCGATCGGGGGTCGGCAACCGACGGGCGGGCAGCCGGCGGCGTCGATCGTGTCGTACCGCCCGGGGATATGGCACCTGTCGATGCGTATGGTCCGATCCGTCCCCCGGTCGCCGATCCCACCGCCGACAATTCCTCACCGGGCGACGCGTCCGTTTCCGGTCACCTGCCGCGCCTCTCGTCGACACCGGACCGTCACCCGACACCGCTCGCGAAATTACTCTCCGTGCGGTCTCTCGCCGCCCTGGCCCTGACCCCGCCGCTCCGCCTCGCCGTCGCCCGGTACGCCGTACCCCCCGGGTCGCCGGCCCGGACCGGGTGCGACGGCTGCGGTGCGCCCCTGGGCCCGGGTGGGCCGGGGACCGGCCCGGCGGCCCGCTGCCCGCGCTGCCGGGCGCGGATCGGGGCGCCGCCCGGCAGCGTGGAGGTCGGCCTGGTCGCCGCCCTTGCGGTGCTGGCGCTGGTCGACGGGACGTTCGTCGAGCGCGCCGCCGTCGCCTGGTGGCTCGGCTGGGCGCTCCCGCTGGCCCTGATCGACCTGGCCGTCCGCCGGCTGCCCGACCGGTTCACCGGGCCGGCCGCGGCGGGAGTGGTCGCGCTGCTCGCGGTGGCCGCGCTGACCGGGCCGGGCGTCGGTCCGTGGCTGCGCGCGGTGGCGGCCGGGGTCGGGCTCGGGCTCGCCTTCGCCACCACCACGCTGCTGCTCGGCCGGCGCGGCTTCGGCCTCGGCGACGCCAAGCTGGCAGTCGGCGTCGGTGCGCTGCTCGGCTGGTACGGCTGGCCGGTGCTGCTGGCCGGTGTGGCGCTGACGTTCGCGTTCTCGGCGGTGACCAGCCTCGGGCTGCTGCTGGCCAGGAGGGTGACCTGGTCGACCCACCTGCCCTTCGGCCCGTTCCTGGTCCTGGGCACCTGCGCCGCCCTCCTCCTCACCCCCTGACCGCCCATCACCCACGCGGCGCGCCCGGTCGTTCGTGGGCCGGTCAGTGGCGCTCGGCGGTGAGGGGGAGCCGGGTGGTACGGGTGGAGCGGCGGGTCAGCAGGTCGGCGGTGGGGCGGGCGGCCAGGAGCGTGACGGTGAGCGTCACCGCCGCGCCGAGGAGCAGGCCGGCGGCGACGTCGTGCGGGTAGTGCACGCCGACGAAGACCCGGGAGAGCGCGGCGAGCAACGCCAGCGGTACGGCGAGCAGCCCGAGCCGACGGGAGCAGAGCAGCGTGGCCACGACCAGCGCGCCGGCGATGGTGCTGTGGTTGCTCGGGAAGGACCAGTCGCCCGTTGGTGGGCACTGCGCGGCCACGATCCGGACCGCGTCGCGGCAGGGCCGGTCCTGGTCGAAGACCGTCTTCAACCCTTCGCTGCACCCGTAGGCGAGGACCACGGCGACCGGCGCGACCAGCGCGACGGCCCGTTCCCCGTGGCCACCCCGCAGCAGCCGGGGCGCGGCGGCCAGCAGGAACAGCGCGCCGAGCAGCAGGATCGCACCTTCGGTGAAGTGCCCCGCGAACCACTGGACGGGTGTCGGGCTGGCGGACGCGACCTCGACGATGTCGCGGTACCACTCCCCGCTGATATCCGGAACATCCGTCCTGCCGGTCTGAATCATGTCTCACCTCACCAAATGTTCATACCCCGTTTACCTGGTCCAGACGCTACGAATCACGGATACAGGCGACATCGTGCGATGATGAGGGTTTGTCCCTGACCTTCGTCTCAGCCAACTCACAGCCCGGGACTGATTCGGCCCCTGCGCGGAGGGGGTAACGGGAGTGCCGTGCACGACGACGAGAACTGGCGGATCCGCCGTACCGACGCCGACCTCGAGCGACTCGGCGAGACCGAGTCGCTCTTCGCGCTGGGCAACGGCTGGATCGGCTGGCGCGGCACCCTCGACGAGGGCGAGCCGGTCGAGATGCCCGGCAGCTACCTCAACGGCTTCCACGAGCGACGTGAGCTGACCTACCCCGAGGACGGGTACGCCTTCCCGCAGCTCAGCGACACCGTGGTCAGCGCGCCCAACGCCGCCCTGGTCAAGCTCTGGGTGGCCGGCGAGCCGCTGGACGTGCGCACCGGCACCCTGCGTACCCACGAACAGGTGCTCGACCTGCGGGCCGGCGTGGTGGAGCGGCGGACCGAGTGGATCTCGCCGGGCGGGCACGGGGTGCGGATCCGCAGCACCCGGCTGGTCTCGCTGCCCCGGCACGCGGTCGCCGCCGTCCGCTACGAGGTGGAACCGCTCGGCGACGACCCGGTGGAGCTGCGGGTCTGCTCCGACGTGCAGGCCAACGAGCGGGTGCCGGAACGCGGCGACGACCCGCGCGCCGCCACGGTCGTCCACGACCCGTTGACCGCCGAGGCCCGCCGCTGGAACGGCTGCTCCGGAGTGCTGGTCCACCGCACCGGACGCAGCGCCCAGCGGGTCGCCGTCGCGGTGACCCACGAGACGGAGACGCCCGACGGCTTCACCACCTCGGACGACTGCACCCCGGACCGCCTGCGGCTGAGCGTGGATGGCCGGCTGCGCCCCGGCCGGCGGCTGCGGATCACCAAGTTCGCCGCGTACGAGTGCGCGCCGGTCGACGGCACTTCGCCCGACGACCTGGCCGACCTGGTCACCACCGAGGCCGCCGCCGCGAGGGAGCACGGCTTCGACGCCCTCCTCGCCGACCAGCGGGCCACCCTCGACGCGCTCTGGACGACCGCCGACGTGGAACTCGATGGCGACCCGGAACTCCAGCAGGCCGTCCGGTTCGCCGTCTTCCACCTGCTCCAGGCCGGCCGGGCCGACGGCGACCGGACCATCCCGGCGAAGGGACTCACCGGCAACGGCTACGACGGTCACGTCCTCTGGGACACCGAGAGCTACGTGCTGCCGGTGCTGACGTACCTGGCGCCGGAGGTCACCCGCTCGGCGCTGCGCTGGCGGCACGCCCACCTGCCGGAGGCCCGGGAACGCGCCGCCGAGCTGCGGCTGCCCGGGGCCACCTTCCCGTGGCGGACCATCGGCGGCCGGGAGTGCTCCGGCTACTGGCCCGCCGGCACGGCCGCCCTGCACGTCAACGCCGACGTCGCCGACGCGGTGCTGCGCTACGTCGCGGCCACCGGCGACGAGGAGTTCCTCACCGGGGCGGGGCTGGATCTGCTGGTCGAGACGGCCCGGCTCTGGCACGGCTTCGGGCACTGGTCGGACGACGGCGCCTTCCACGTCACCGGCGTCACCGGCCCCGACGAGTACGCCGCCCTGGTCGACGACAACCTCTTCACCAACCTGATGGTCCGACGCAACCTGCGCGGCGCCGCCGACGCCGCCGAACGACACCCGGGACGCGCCGCCGAGCTGGGTGTCGAGGCCGCCGAGGTCGCCGGCTGGCGGGCCGCCGCCGACGCGGTCGCCGTCCCGTACGACCGCAAGCGCGGTGTGCACCAGCAGGCCGCCGGCTTCACCGAGCAGCCCGAGTGGGACTTCGCCGCGATGACCGACGACGACTACCCGCTGCTGCTGCACTTTCCCTACCTGGAGCTGTACCGCAGGCAGGTGGTCAAGCAGGCCGACCTGGTGCTGGCCATGCAGCGCTGCCCGGGCGAGTTCACCGCCGAGGAGAAGGCCCGCAACTTCGCCTACTACGAGGCCCGCACCGTCCGCGACTCGTCGCTCTCCGCCGGCTCGCAGGCGGTGCTCGCCGCCGAGGTCGGGCACCTGGACCTGGCGTACGACCTCTTCGCCGAGGCGGCCCTGCACGATCTGGCCGACCTTGGCGACAAGACCACCGACGGACTGCACCTGGCCGCCCTCGCCGGCGCCTGGACGGCGGTGGTGGAGGGCTTCGGCGGGCTGCGCGACGACCGGGGCTACCTGTCGTTCGCGCCCCGGCTGCCGGACCGGATCCGCCGGCTCGGGTTCAGCCTGCGCTGGCGGGGGCAGCGGCTGCGGGTCACCCTCACCCGGGACGAGGCCCGCTACGAGCTGCCCGACGACCCGGACGGGGCGGTCGAGCTGCGGCATGCCGGCGAGCCGGTGCGGGTCACCGGCGCGGCCCCGGTCGTCCTGCCGATGCCCCCGGTGCCCGACCCCGGCCCCGAGCCGCCCGCTCCGCCCGGGCGCCGCCCGCAGCGCCGCAGCCGCCCCTGATCCCACCCCCGCCCTGATCCGGCCTCCGTCCGGTGTCCGGGCCCGGGCCTGCCCCGGGCAAGATCGACGCGCCGTTCGGTGCCGGGCTCGTCTGCATGATCGACACCATGACGCCGGAACGGCGGCATCGCGGCACCCGGGACACCGCCGTTCCGGCGCAACGGAGGCAGGGCTGGGTCGGGCGGGTAGGGTGGCGCGGTGCCCGATCTGCAACGGCTCGCCGAACGTCACGCGGGCGCGGTGCTGCGGTTCGAGCGGGCCAACCGGGCGTGGTTCGCGCGGACCGTGCCGGACCGGGGCGACGACTACTTCACCGGCTTCGACGCCCGGCACGCGGCGCTCCTCGCCGAGCAGGCCACCGGCCGGTGCCACTTCCACGTCCTGGTCGACGACGACGGCGAGGTGCTCGGCCGGTTCAACCTGGTCGACGTCGCCGACGGAAGCGCCGAGCTGGGCTACCGGGTCGCCGAGCGGGCCGCCGGGCGCGGCCTCGCCACCGCCGGCGTACGGCAGGTCTGCGACCTGGCCCGGGACGAGTACGGCCTGACCCGGCTCACCGCCGACACCACGCGGGACAACCTCGGCTCACTGGCCGTGCTGCGACGCACCGGCTTCACGTCGGTCGGTGAGGTGCTGCTCGACGGCCGGCCGGGGCTGCGCCACGTCAGGGAGCTGACCGGCTGACCCCGCCGTCCATCCGCTCCAGCACGGCCTCCAACGCCTCGAAGGCGTACGCCCAGTTGTGGCACTTGAAGCTGCGCAGACCCTCGATCGGGGTGTGGCAGTCCACGCAGTGCACCCCGGCGATGGAGTCCGGCACCTCGGTGTTGACGTACTTGCGCTCACCGAGGATGACCGTGGCGACCATCGCCCTGTCGTGCACGCCCTTCAGCGCCGAGGAGACGATGTCCAACCAGGTCTGCCGCCGGCCGCACTTCGGGCAGTCCGGCTCGTCGCCGCTGACCCACAGCGGGGCGCCGATGCTGCGCGCCGGCATGCCGAGCAGCTTCTCGATCCGGCGTACGTCGTGCTCCGGGGTGACCCAGCGGTGCCGGCCGGGCAGCGAGGCGGGCGAGTCGTACACGGCGCGGAACAGCACCGGGTCGACCTCGACGGTCTCCCGTGGACGGGTCATCGCGTACCTCCTCGGCGGTCGGTGCCCTCGTCGTACCGCCGGAGCGCCCGGCGCGCAGCCGGATCACCGACACGACGGGTCAGCGTAACGTCGCTGCGGGTGCTAGACATGCAGGCGCGACCGACGTCCGCAGGGAGGGGAGTGCCGGTGACCGCGCCGACCGATGCGGAGCACGCGCCCAACGTGGCCCGGATGTACGACTACTTCCTGGGCGGCTGCCACAACTTCGCGGCCGACCGGGCCGCCGCCGAGAAGATCCTGGAGATCTTCCCCGACACCGGCATCGCCGCCCAGGCCAACCGCCACTTCCTGCGCCGGGCCGTGCGCCACGCCGCCGAGCGGGGGATACGCCAGTTCCTCGACATCGGCGCCGGGCTGCCCACCCAGGGCAACGTGCACGAGATCGTCCGCCAGGTCGCTCCCGACTCGCGGGTGGTCTACGTCGACCACGACCCGGTCGCCGTCGCGTACGCCCGGCGGCTGCTGCCGACCGACGACCGCACCGTCGTCGTCCACGCCGACCTGCGCCGCCCCGACGAACTGCTCGCCCACCCCGACGTACGGGCTGCCATCGACCTGGACCGGCCGGTGGCGGTGCTGCTGGTCGCGGTGCTGCACTTCGTCACCGACGCCGAGGACCCGCACGCCGCGGTCGCCCGGCTCCGCGACGCCACCGTCCCCGGCAGCCACCTGGTGGTCTCCCACCTCACGATGGACGGCGCGCCGCCACTGCCGGCCCAGCAGGGGCAGGCGGTCTACCGGCGCAGCAGCGCCCCGCTGGTGCCCCGCACCCACGCCGACGTGCTGCGCTTCCTCGACGGGTACGACCTGGTCGAACCGGGCCTCGTCCCGGTGGCGGAGTGGCGGCCGGACGGTGAGCCGCAGGAGCGGATCTCGCACGGCTACGGCGGGGTCGGCATCCGCCGCTGAGCCGGGGGCCGGAAAACCTCCCCTTTTCGACACCTGCCCGGACGCGCGGCGAGCTGGTGTGATTCGTGGCGGGCGCCGCCGGCCTCGTCCTCCGGCCTCGGCCGCCCGGGTACGCGCCCGCACGGTGCGCGCCGTCACCGTCGTCGGGCTCCGGTCGACCTGGGGCGCGACGCGCAGGAGGAAACAGGGGGGTGTGTCCTCCGGGTCGCGTGGGGCGCGGCCCGGAGGGCACGCGTACGTCAGGCCCCGGTCGCGCCCCGACGGACCGCCTCGCCGGCCAGCCGGGACCGCCGCCGCTCGTCGTTGCTGACCAGGCCGAACTTGTCGTACAGGTTGGCCAGGTGCTTCTTCACCGCGCTCTCGCTGACCCCGAGCGCGGTGGCCAGCGCCCGGACCGTCGGCGGCTCGGGGAAGGCGGTGCCACCGGAGACGTACGGGCGGCAGAGCACCTCGACGAGTTCCTGCTCGCGCCGGGTCAGCGTCGGGGCCGGTGGCGGTGGCTCCACCCCGACCGTGCGGGTGCCGGTGAGCTGGGGCGCGTGGAACACCAGCCGGGCCGGGCCGATCTCCACCCGGTCGCCGTGCCGCAGCAGTCGCGCCTCCCGCACCGGCAGGCCGTTGACCGTGGTGCCGTTGGTGCTGCCCAGGTCGCGGATCGTCCAGCCGGACGGGAAGCGTTCCACCAGCGCGTGCAGCCGGGAGACCAGCTTGCTGTCGACGGTCACCTCGTTGCCCGGGGCCCGCCCGATGGTCAGCGCGTCGGCGGTCAGCGGCACCAGCCGGACGCCGCCCACCCCGTGGACCTCGAAGTAGCCCTCCATCACCGGTCGCAGTACGGCTCGGTGGTGGCCGACGTCGCCGCCTTCGTCCGGTCGGCGGTCACCGTCGCCGACGCGGTGGTGCAGCCGCCCGCCGACCGGTGCGGCTCGGTCCACAGCTCGTACGGCTGCCCGACCGCGCGCTGCCGGGTCACCGGCCGATCGGTACGGACCGCCAGGCCGACCGTCCAGGTGCCGCCGTCGACGGCGACGTTGTCGCGGTACTGCTTCCACACCCAGACGTACGCCATGGTCGCCCGGCAGCTCGGCGACCAGTACTGCTTGACCGAGATCGCCTTCAGGCCGCCCGCGTACCCGTAGGCGGACGCGCCGACCTGGTAGGCGTCGGCGTAGCAGGGGCCGGGCGGGGCGTCGTCCCGGCTGGCCCGGCGCGGCTGGGCGGCGCCGGTGAGGGTGGTCGACACCGGTCGGCCCGCGGCGGTCAGCTCCAGCGACGCCCGGATCGGGCCGGTGGTCCGCGGGACGGCGACCACCCGCACCTCGCAGCGGCCGCCCGGCCCCACCGGTCCGGGGCTGCACCCGTCGCCGACGATCCGCAGGTCGGCCCGGGACGGCCCGGTCAGCGTCACCCCGGTCACCCGGACCGGCCGGTCGGCGCGGTTGCGCACCGACACCACCTGCTCGTCGGACTCGGCGTAGAGCTCCAGCTCGCCGAGGGCCAGGGTGACCGGCAGCTCCACCGGGGCGGGCGTCGGCAGCGCCTGGGAGTAGCCGGTGGCGAGCACCGCCGCCAGCGCGACGAGCAGCCCGAGCGAGCGCAGCAGCGTACGCGGGCGTACCCGGGACGGCTGCCGCCCGACGGTGGCGGACAACTCCAGGGCGGCACGGCGGCGATCGGTCAGCGACAGCGACGCCGCGCCATCGTCCGGCTCGTCCGCCGCCGGCCCGCCGGCGTCGCCCGCGCCGAGGACGAACGGGGTGACCGGCACCCCGGCCGCCGCCTGCGCCGCGCGCAGCTCGTCGGCGAACTCGGCGGCCGTCGCGGGCCGCCGCGCGGGGTCCTTCGCCATCGCCCGCTCCAGCGCCGCGCACACCCCGTCGGGTACGCCCTGCGTCCGCAGGTCCGGCACCGGGTCGACGGTGACGCGGCGCAGCAGCGACTCCAGCGACTCGCCGGCGGCGGGGGTGAAGGCGGGCGTGCCGTTGATCCAGTGCAGCACCGTCGAGGCGAGCGCGTAGACGTCGGCGGCGACCGAGGCCGGCGCGCCGCGCAGTACCTCGGGTGCGGCGTGCAGCACGCTGGCCGTGACCCTGCCCCGGGGGTCGGTGCGGTCCGCCGTACTGGGACGCGCCTGCCCGAAGTCGGCCAGCTTCGGCTCGCCGTACCCGGAGATCAGGATGTTCTCGGGTTTCACGTCGCGGTGCAGCACACCGGCCCGGTGCGCGGTCTCCAGGGCGCCCGCCACGCTGATCCCGCCGGCGACGGCCTCCCGCCAGTCGCCCGCCGCCCCGCCGCGCAGCCGGTCGCCGAGCGAGCCGCCCTCCTCGTACGCCATGAGCAGGTAGGGATTGCCGGCGGCGGTACGGCCCGCCTGGTGCAGGGTGACGATGTGCGGGTGGTCGGAGAGCCGACCCAGCATCCGCAGTTCCCGGTCGAAGCGGGCGCGGGACGGGCCGTGCCAGTCGGCGGCGAGCACCTTGACCGCCACCCAGCGGGAGAAGGCCGGCTGCCAGGCCCGGTAGACGACGCCGAAGCCGCCCCGCCCGACCTCGACGGCGTCGGTGCAGCCGTCCACCCCGAGTACGGGGTGCGGGCTCTGTTCGACCGACTGCTCGCTGTGGACCATCGCCGCTGAATGCTACCGATGGCTCGCGACATCGCCGTCAGCCGTTCGTGCTCCGCGCCGGGACGTCCCTTTCGTGCGGGTCGGCGTCGGTGGGGCGGATCGCGCCTCTGTGCCGATTGCTGTCAGCGCTGCTGTCGCCGGCCTGGCCGACGCAGCGGGCTCACCGCGTCCCGCCACATCATGCCGACCATCTGCCGGCGCGGATTCAGGTCACGAGGCATGGACCCGCTGACGTACAGCAGCACCGTCCCGGCCATCATGAGGAGCGCGCCGGGTATCAGCGCGAACGCCGGGCACACCGTCAGCACCGCCGCCAGCGGCGGATACCCCACCCGTGTCGCCGCCGCCGTGAGAGCCCCCGACGTCATTGCGAACGGCCAGCAGCGCATGGCCCACACGACGAACCAGTAGCCCCGGGTGAGCCGTAGTGGCACGGCCTTCCTGCCTGTGCCACCACCGATGCCTCCCCGTCCCGATCCGCTACCTGTCGCCATGGTGGTACCGGCAGGCGATGATCTCGACATCGTCCTTCGTGATCCGATACAGCAGCCGGTGTTCGCGATCGATGCGGCGGGACCAGAAGCCGGACAGCTCCCCCCGGAGGGGTTCCGGCTGCCGATGCCCTCGTATCCGTCACGCATCACGGCCGCGATGAGGTCGTTGATGCGCTTGACCAACTTGCGATCCGTGTGGCTGAGGTACTGATTCCAGGCCGTCGCGGTGAAGACCAGCCTCACGCGACGTCCCGGACGGTGGCCGGGTCGACCAGGTCCCGCTCGGCCCCCTCGCCGGGCAACTGGAGCTCTCAGGTGACTGGGGCTGGCCATCCGCCTCGTGGTGCGACGCGAGAGGATTCCGCTCGGCCTGGTGCCACGCGCAGGGTGGCAGACCTGCTCGGAGGAGAGCGCCGCGTCCATGCGGATGCGGCGCTCTCCCCGTGCATCACCTAGCTGGTCTTCGTGTGGTAGATCGCTGTCGCGGCGGCGTACGCGGCCACGAGCATGCCGGCGCACCAAGCGAGGGCGATCCAGATGTCGTTGCCGACGGGTTGCTGCGCGAACAACGTGCGGAGGGTGTTCACGATGGACGTTACCGGCTGGTTCTCGGCGAACCACGCGACCGGCCCGGGCATCGAGTCGGTGGGGACGAACGCCGAGCTGATGAAGGGCAGAAAGATCAGCGGGTAGCTGAAGGCGCTCGCGCCGTCGACGGTCTTGGCGGACAGGCCCGCTATCACGGCGATCCAGGTGAGGGCGAGGGTGAACAGGATCAGGATGCCGGCGACGGCGAGCCAGTCGGCTACGGATGCGCCGGTGCGGAACCCCATGATCAGCGCGACGCCTGTGACGATCACGATCGAGGCCAGGTTGGCGACGAGTGAGGTCAGGACATGCGCCCAGAGCACGGAGACTCGGGGGATCGGCATCGACTGGAAGCGCTCGAAGATGCCGCCCTGCATGTCGAGGAACAGGCGGTACGCCGTGTAGGCGATGCCGGATGCGATCGTGATGAGCAGGATGCCCGGGAGCATGTAGTTGATGTACGACTCGTCGGATCCGGTGTTGATGGCTCCGCCCAACACGTACACGAAGAGCAGCATCAGCGCGACCGGGGTGACCGCTGTGGTGATGATGGTGTCCGGACTGCGGAGGATGTGACGCAGGGATCGGCCGGTGAGGTTTCCGGTGTCGCTGAGGACGTGGGCGGTCATCGGGATTCCTCTCCTGCCGACATGGCGGCCTCGTCGGCGGTGTCACTGGTGTCGCCGACGAGGGCGAGGAAGACGTCCTCGAGGGTCGGCTGCTTCTCGACGTACTCGACCTTGGCGGACGGGAGGAGCTGCTTCAGTTCGGCGAGGGTCCCGTTCTGGATGATCGTGCCTCTGTGCAGGATCGCGATCCGGTCGGCGAGTTGCTCGGCCTCGTCGAGGTACTGGGTGGTCAGCAGGATGGTCGTGCCATCCTTGGCGAGCTGCTTCACCGTCTGCCAGACCTCGATGCGGGCTTGCGGGTCGAGGCCGGTGGTCGGCTCGTCGAGGAATACGACCGGCGGGTTGCCGACAAGGCTCATCGCGATGTCCAGCCGCCGGCGCATGCCGCCCGAGTACGTCGCCGCCCGGCGGTTCCCGGCATCAGTGAGCGAGAAACGGGCGAGCATGTCGTCGGCGATCGCACCCGGGTTCTTCAGGTGGCGGAGCTTCGCGATCAGGATCAGATTCTCCCGGCCGGTGAGCACGCCGTCGACTGCGGCGAACTGGCCGGTCAGGCTGATCGACTTGCGTACGTCGTCCGGAGCCGAGGAGACGTCGAAGCCGTGGACGGTCGCGGTGCCGGTGTTCGCTTTCAACAACGTCGACAGGATCCGCACCAGCGTGGTCTTCCCGGCGCCGTTCGAGCCGAGCAGAGCGAAGATGCTCCCGGCTGCCACGTCGAAGTCGACGCCCCGCAGCACGTGCAGGTCCTTGTAGGACTTGGTGATGGCCCGCACCCTGATCGCGGGTTCACGCGTCATGGTGGTCATGCGCTCGTTTCCTCGCCGTTGTCGCCGGCGGCGGCGTCGATCGCCGTCCGGAGGCGCTCGCGTTCCTTGTCTATCCACTGCTTCCCGGAGTACGCCTGCAGGAACGTCTCGGCGAACTCGACCGGGTCGTCGCCGACGATGGCGCGGACCGGCGTGCCGTCGGCGACCGCGCGCTCCCAGAGGTCGACGAAGTCGCCGAGCATCGTGATGAGCGTGTCGCCGTCGAGGATCCCTCCGTGGTACATGAAGTACCGCTGAAGAGCCTTGGCCGCGCTGCGATAGGGCCCCGGCAGGGCCTCGATCCGGGCCATGTGGCGCTTGTACTGCTTCTTCTGCTCGAGCGACCCGACGAGCGTCTCGATCCACTTCGCGGCCATGCTCATGCTCCTTCGTCGTGCTGGTTGTCGTCGTGGTGGAGTTGCTCGATGCGTTCCGCGAGGACGCTCCACGTCCTCCAGAACTCGGCGAGTTGGTCTCGCCCCTTCGCGTTGAGCGAATACACCTTCCGCGGGGGCCCTTTTTCGGAGGGAACCTTCTCCACGTCCACGAACCCGCGCTGCTCGACGCGGACGAGCAGCGCGTAGATGGTGCCTTCCGCGATGTCCGAGAATCCGCGGTCGCGCAGCCACGCGGTGATCTCGTAGCCGTATGCGGATCTGCGGGCCAGGATCGCCAGGACGATGCCTTCGAGAGTGCCCTTCAGCATCTCCGTCATCTGGTTGCCCATGCCATCATCCCCTCGCTACCAAGCGACGCTGACTACTGGTAGACAGTAACACTAGGTACCGGTAGATAGCAACGCTGAATACCGAGAGGTTCCCGAACGGGCCAGTCGGCGCCGGAGTCCAGATCACGCTGATCCGTTTGCACTGCACAGCTGGGTGGACGAGGTGACCATCAGTGCCGGAACGATCGCGGGCGGTCCAGGCGCATGACGCTCGCCGCAACGAGCTGTCTCTCGAACTCGGCTCCCAGGCCGCTACGACTCCGGCTCTCCGCGTGACCGTCGGCTACGCCTCGAGCCGGTGTTCACGATCGATCCGTCGTCGGTGTGCAGGACACCGGTGTGGTGGTCTTCGTCGCCCAGGGCAGAGACCCTGTCGCGGGGGGCGGGACGTCCCGCCCCCCGCGACTTCCGGCTATCGGGCGATGAGGAGCAGCAGTGCCCGACCACCCAGGGAGTACGTGGTGGAGGCGCCACCGATCCAGGCCGTGAACCATTCGAGCTGGCCCAGGCCGTTACCGTTGGTGTCGGCGGCGGTGTGGAAGTTCACCGGTCGCAGGGCCGGATGCGCCTTGCGGAAGGCGAGCAGCCGACGGGTGAAGGCTGCGATCAGCGGCCTACCCGATGATCTTCAACCAGGCCGTCGGTCGGCTGTTTCAAGAGTGGGCCGCCAGGGACTCGAACCCTGAACCTATGGATTAAAAGTCCACAGCTCTGCCATTGAGCTAGCGGCCCGCAGGCCCTCAGGTTACCGGACCTTGACCGGCAGGGCCTTCCGGCTTCCGGCCGATCCGGCCCCGCCTGGACGCCCACGCATGCACCCGAGCCTCCCGGCCATGGCCGACGGCGGCGCGAACGGGTGAGCTGGAGGCATGAGAACCCTCTCCCTCGCCGCCGCCACCGTCGCCACCGGTCTCATGGCGGGGCTCTTCTTCGCGTACGCCTGCTCGGTCGTGCCGGGCCTGGCCGCGGTGGACGACCGAACCTTCGTCGGGACCATGCAGTCGATCAACCGGCGGATCCTCAACGGCTGGTTCGTCGCGGCGTTCCTCGGCGCGGTGCTGCTGATCGGCCTGGCGGTGGCGCTGCACGTCACGGTCGGCGGCCGGGTGCTGGCCTGGACGGTCGCGGCCCTGGTGTCGTACGGCGCCACGCTGCTGATCACCATGCGGTGCAACGTGCCGCTCAACGACCGGCTCGACGCGGCCGGGCCGGTGGACCGGATCGCCGACCTGCGGGTGCTGCGGGACGGCTTCGAGGTGACCTGGGCGCGGTGGAACCTGGCCCGTACGGTCACCACCGTCGTCGCGTTCGCCTGTCTGGTCGCCGCGCTGGCCACCGGGCGGTCCTGAACCGGGAATGATCGACTCCGGTTGCGGCGAACGGGGGTGTCCGGGTCGCGAGGACACCGCGACACGCCGCAACCGGAGTCGATCACGGCGCGGACCGGGCGCATGGGGTCGCGGGAGCGGGGAACCGTGACGGCATGAGGATGACCAGCACCCCGGCCGTCGCGGCGTCGAGCGAGGAGACCGGGCCGGACGGCGTACGGGAGCCGGGCGGCGAGGTGCACGCCTGGCAGCCCGGCCAGAACTCGACCGTCTGCGGCCTCCAGCTCAGCCGTACCCGGCTGCGCCGGTTCCCGCACGTGCGGTTCGACTACACCTCCACCGACGTGCTCACCGGGGCAGACCCGGTCGGGTTCGTCTGCCCGCGCTGCCTCGCCGCCACCCAGGGCCGCCGCCGGCAGGAGAAGTCCTGGGTACGGCAGTCGCCGCGGCCTTGAACGGTCCGGGGGTTGGAGTCCGTTTCAACGGGTACCGCAGCCGGCATGCGGATCGTGATCGTGGGCGCCAGCGGCAACGTGGGGACGGCGCTGCTGCGCCGGCTGCGTCAGGAGTCGGGGCGGGAACTGCACGGCGTGGCCCGGCGGCTGCCCGGTGCGGACGCCGGTGAGCCGTACGACGGGGTGCGGTGGCACTCCTGCGACGTCGGGGCGCCGGATGCGGCCGGGAAGCTCGCCGCGATCTTCGCCGGGGCCGACGCTGTCGTGCACCTGGCCTGGCAGATCCAGCCCAGCCACGACCAGCGCACCCTGCACCGGACCAACGTCGGCGGCAGCCGCGCGGTGACCGCGGCCGTCGTCGCGGCCGGCGTCCCCGCCCTGGTGTACGCCTCGTCGGTCGGCACCTACGCGCCCGGCCCGAAGGACCACCCGGTCAGTGAGCGCTGGCCCGCCACCGGGGTGCACGGGTCGTCGTACAGCCGGGACAAGGCCGAGGTGGAGGCGATGCTCGACACCCTCGAAGCGGAGCACCCCGAGCTGCGGGTGGTCCGGCTGCGCCCCGGACTGATCTTCCAACGGGACGCGGGCACCGAGATCAGCCGGTACTTCCTCGGCCCGCTCGCCCCCGTGCGGCTGCTGCGCTTCGGGCGTATCCCGGTCGTACCCGCCAACCGGCGGCTGCGGATGCAGGCGGTGCACGCCGACGACGTCGCCGACGCGTACGCCCGGGCGGTCCTGGGTGACGCGCGCGGCGCCTTCAACGTCGCCGCGGACCCGGTGCTGACCCCGGAGTTGGTGGCCCGGCACTTCAAGGGCTGGACGGTCCCGGTGGCCGTCCCGGTGCTGCGCGCCGCCGCCGCGCTGACCTGGCGCGCCCGCCTGCAACCGGTCGACACCGGCTGGGTCGACCTGGCGTTGAACGTCCCGCTGATGTCCAGCGAGCGCGCCGAGGCCGAACTCGGCTGGCACCCGAGGGTCGACGCCGTCACCGCGCTCAAGGAACTCTTCGCCGGCATGGCGGAGCACGCCGGCACCGACTCCCCGCCGATGAGCACCGCCCCCGACCTCCCCGGCCGCCCCGCCGCCCTGCTCAAGGCCCGCGCCCCCGGCACCGGCAACCCCTACTGACAGCCCACCCCTGGCCCCACTCTCCGCCGAGTTGACCAAGAGTTTCCGTCCTCCGGAAGCGCATTCCGGGACGCAGACTTCTTGATCAACGGGACGGGGTGGGGTGGTGGGGTGGTGGTCAGGTGAGTTTGGCGGAGGCGCCGAGGAAGAAGATGCCGGGCAGGCCCCTGGTCTCGAAGCCGGCGCTGGGGTTGCGGCGCAGCGTCGAGTCCTCGATCCGCAGGGTGCCGGTGCGGTTGTTGCTGACGAAGAAGATCGCGCCGCCGCCCTCGTTGGCCCGGTTGTCCCGGATCACCGTGCCGGCGATCCGCACGGTGAACTCGTTGCCGTCGCAGTAGATCGCGCCGCCGCTGCCGCCGCCGGGGGTGCCCGCCCGGGCCGGGTTGGCGCCGGTGCCGACCGCCCGGTTTCCGGTGAAGACGCTGTTCAGCACCGTCCAGGAAACCCCGATGCTGCTCAGTGCCGCCCCGTTGGCGCAGGTGCCGCCGGTGAACGTGCTGCCCACCACGTACACCGGGCGGTTGTCGTGCTGGCTGAGCACCCGCAGCGCTCCGCCGCCCAGGTCCTGCCCGGTCCGGTCGCAGCGGTTGCCGGTGAACCGTGAGTTGACCACCTTCACCCGGCCGCCGCGTACGAAGATCGCGCCCCCGCCGCCGCCCTCGGCCTTCTCGCCGGTGGAGTTCCCGTCGGCGAAGGTCAGGTTCTGTACGGTCAGCGTGGGGTGGTCCTGGTTCTGGCAGTGCGAGGTGGTCCAGCCCTGCGCACCGTCGCAGGTGTTCATGTAGAGGATCCGCCGCTCACCGCCGCCGGAGAGGGTGACCTTGCCGCCGCCGTCGAGCACGACCCGCCCGCCGACCTTGTTGCGGACCTTCGCGGTGGCCGTCATCCGGATGGTCACCGGCGCGGGGCCGCAGTCGAACGTGATGATCCCGCCGGCCGCCACCGCCTGCACCACCGCGGCCGAGGTGCAGCTCGCCGGGGTGCCCGTGCCGACCGTCCTGGTCGGACGGGAGGTGTCCACCGCCCCCGCCTCGACCGGGACGGCCGCGCCACCGTCCGGGTTGCCGGCCGTGAACGCCGGTGCCGCCTCGGTGGGGCTCGGTGACGGGCTCCCGCCCGGGGTGCGCCGGTCCGCCGGGGTCGACGCCGCCGAAGTGGCCGGCCCGCTCGCCGGCGCGGCGACGGGGGTCGCCCACCGGGCGTCGTCGGGGCGCTCCCCGCCGCAGGCCGGGAGGCCGGCGGCGGCGACACCGAGGACGAGCAGGACCACAGCGGACGGCATGCGCACCCGCACGATGCTAGGGACCGTCCACCGGTCCCGCCGCATCCGCCGCCGAGGATTAACCCAGACCTAAGCCGGCCGCCGGTGCCCGCCGAAACCGAACGCCCCGGGCACTGGACGCCCGGTGCGGCGAACAGCTCAGAAGTCGGCGAAGAGGTACGGCAGTTCGCGCGGGAAGAGCCGCCGCAGCTCGGCCGCCGCCTCCGGGCCGACCGAGCCCAGCCCGCGTACGGCCACCTCGGCCGGGTCGAGCACCCCGTACACCAGGGCGGAGAGGCCGGCGGCGGTGAGCGTCGCCGACGGCGCCGGCCCGCCGGAGGTCAGCTCCAGCTGGCCGGTGGCGCCGTCGAGCAGGTGGGTGCCGCCCAGCCACCGGTCGTCGACCAGCTCCACGCGGACCCGGCCCGGACCGGCCGGCAGGCCGGTGAGCGCGTCCACGGAGAGCAGCCGGGCCATCGGGGCGGGCGAGCCGGGGCGGGACACCCGCGCCTCCACGTGCACGGCCAGGTCGGTCAGCCACAGCTCGGGCAACTCGTCGGCGGGCACCTGGAGGCTGATCCGCTCCACCTGGTCGACGTGCCGGGCGAGGAACTGCAACAGCAGCGCCCGCGCGTACGGGTCGCCCACCAGCAGGTCGTCGCCGTGCAGCTCGCCGCCGTGGTCGTCGATCCGGTAGGTGAGCACGCCGAGGGTCGTGCCGTCGATCCGGGCGGTGACCAACCAGCGGTCGTCCCGGTCGCGCAGCCCGACCGCGCGGAAGTCCGGGAAGATCGCGAAGCCGTGCCGTTCCCGCAGGCACCGCTCGGTGAACGCCCGGTACCCGGGGTAGCCGGCGCCGATCCGCTCCCAGGTCACCTCGCCCGGCAGGTCCGTGCGCAGCAGCGGGCCCAGGTCGGCCGGGGAGAACCGGACGGTACGCGCCCGGGGCAGCCCGACGTAGCCGAACCGCTCGTAGAAGCCGGCCCGGAACGGGTACAGCGCGCTGAGCGGGTGCCCCTCGTCGCGCATCTCGTCGAGGAGCTGGTGCAGCAGCGCCCGGACGTGCCCCTGCCGGCGGGCCAGCGGATGGGTCGCCACCCCGGCCACCCCGGCCATCGGCAGCACCCGCCCGCGCAGGTTCTGTCGCATCGGGATCGCGCTGGCCGCCGCGCGGGTCTCGCCGCCCTCCTCGACGACCAGCGTCCGGTTGCCCTTGTTGTACGGCAGGTAGCGGTGGAACGACTCCACCCGTTCCCCGGTCAGCGGGGACGCCTCGAAGGCGTACGCCTGGAGCGGGAAGCTGGTGGTCAGGCGTTCTTCGGCGGCCAGCCGGCGGATGGGCATCCGTCCATCCCAACCCGGCCGGCTCCACGCCGCAACCCGGTTGGCCGGGCTCAGACCTCGACCAGGTCGGAGACGACCACGGTGACGTTGTCCGGCGCGCCGGCCTGGTGGGCCAGCTTCACCAGCTGCTCGCCGCACTGCTGCCGGTCGCCGTACGTGGTCAGCGCCGCCTGGATGGCCGTGTCCTCCACGTAGTCGGAGAGCCCGTCGCTGCACAGCAGCAGCCGGTCGCCGACGAACACGGTCAGCACCCCGATCGCCGGGGGCGCGTCCGCGCCCTGCACGGCCCGGGTCACCAGCGACCGCTGCGGGTGGTGCCGGGCCTGGTCGGGGGAGAGCGCCCCCTGGTCGACCAGCGCCTGGACGAAGGTGTCGTCCCGGGTGAGCTGGGTCAGCTCACCGTCGCGCAGCAGGTAGCAGCGGGAGTCGCCGACCTGGGCGAGGACCAGGGCGTCCCCGGCGAGCAGGCCGGCGGTCAGCGTCGTACCCATGCCGTCGCGGGCGGGATCGGCGGAGATCGCGGCGCGGATGCGCTGGTTGGCGGTGGCGACGACGGCGCGCAGCGCCCCGGCGGCCTCGTCGGGGACGGTCGGCGGGACCAGCTCGTCCAGGATCCGGATGACGATCTCGCTGGCCACCTCGCCGGCGGGGAGCCCGCCCATGCCGTCCGCCACCGCCACGAGGCGCTCACCGGCGAGGGCGGAGTCCTCGTTGTTGGTGCGGACCAGGCCGACGTCGTTGAGGATGGCCGAGCGGAGGATCAGCGTCATGCGACAAGCTTGCCGGAAACACCCGGCCGGCGTCTCTACCGCCCCGGCGGGTGGAGTGGGAGAAATGTGCCCGGTGGGTCGGGACGGAGGTGTCCGCCGGCCGCTCGGCGGCCCGGTCCCGGCCCGTGGGCTGCGGATCGACGCGTGACGCGACCGTCGGGGCGGCCTGGTTAGGGTGACCGGCGACGACGGGGGGTGCACGGTGGCGGAGCGACTGCAACCGGTGCTGGCCGGCGTGGTGACCGCCCTGGTCGGCTTCGCCAGTTCGTTCACCGTGGTGCTCGCCGGGCTGCGCGCGGTCGGCGCCAGCGAGGCGCAGGCCGCCTCCGGGCTGCTCGCGGTGAGTGTCGCCGCCGGGTTCTGCGCCCTCTGGCTGGGGCTGCGGCACCGGATGCCGATCGCGATCGCCTGGTCCACCCCCGGTGCCGCGCTGCTGGTGGCGACCGGTCCGGTCCCCGGTGGCTGGCCCGCCGCGGTCGGCGCGTTCCTGGTATGCGGGGTGCTGATCGTGGCCGCCGGGCTCTTCCCCGCGCTGGGCCGGGCGGTTGCCGCGATCCCCGGTCCGGTGGCCGCGGCGATGCTGGCCGGGGTGCTGCTGCCGCTGTGCACCGCCCCGGTGCGGGCGCTGGTCGAGGTGCCCCGGTTGGCCGTGCCGGTGATCGTCACCTGGCTGGTGCTGCACCGGTTCGCCCGGCGGTGGGCCGTGCCGGCGGCGCTGGTCGTGGCGGTGGCGGCGATCGCGGTGACCACGTCGGGCGGGGGTGTGGGCAGTCTCCGGCCGGTGGTCGAGCTGACCCCACCGGCCTTCACCGTGCCCGCGGTGGTCGGGCTGGCGCTGCCGCTCTTCCTGGTCACCATGGCCGCCCAGAACGTCCCCGGCACGGCTGTGCTGCGCGGCTACGGCTACCGGCCGCCGCTCGGGTCGGCGCTGCGGGCCACCGGGCTGGCCAGCGCGCTGGGTGCGCCGGTCGGCGGGCACGCGGTCAACCTGGCCGCGATCACCGCCGCCCTCGCCGCGGGGCCGGACGCCCACCCGGACCCGGACCGCCGCTGGATCGCCTCGGTCACCGCCGGGCTGGGCCTGGCGCTGCTCGGCCTCGGCGCGGGGGTGGCGACCGCCCTGGTGCTGCTCTCCCCGCCGGTGCTGATCGAGGCGGTGGCCGGGCTGGCGCTGCTCGGCGCGCTGGCGACCGCGGTCGCCTCGGCGGTCGCCGACCCGGAGAGCCGGGAGGCCGCCGTGGTGACGTTCGTGGTCACCGCCTCCGGGGTGAGCCTGTTCGGGGTGGGCGGCGCGTTCTGGGGCCTGCTCGCCGGCTGGCTGATGCTGCTCCTGTTCCGTCGCCGCCGTACCCGGGAACCCGGGACCGCCGGTGGGGCCGGCGACAGGACGCCGGCGGCCGGCTCCGGCGGCGCGCTGCCGCGCGACGGCGACGTGACGAGGCCCCCGTCGGGCGCGGGCGGCGGCGACGCGAGGGTGCTGCGGGACGCGGGCGGCGGGGACGCGACGGTCCCCTCGGCTGGTGACGGTGGCGACGCGACCGTGCCCCGGGGGGACGCCGACGGCGGGGACGCGCCGGGGCGCGACGACAATCAGGCGGCGCAGGTCACGCGGCGCTGAGGGCGGGCCACGGGCCGATCCATCTGTGCCATCAGGTCGGTAGCGTCCGACAGACAGGCGAGGCGCACGCGGCGAACCTGGCAGAGGGCCACCCCGGCGGGCAGGCGCGTCACTCCTCCGGGGGCAGGTCGCCGACGGGGACGTCGAGGCGTACCTGGCCGTCGGCGACCGTGGCGATCTGGTCGGCCAGCACGTAGACCGCGCCGGTGCGGGTCAGCTCGGTCGAGACCTTCAGGTAGCCGGTGCGCAGCAGGCGGGCGGCCAGGTCGGCGGGCACCTCGGGCTCCTCGACCGCCGCCGCCTCGATCAGCTCGTCCAGGCTGCTGCCCGGGTCGGCGGTGGGCGCCTGCACCGTCACCGCGTTGGGGTCGCCGCGCTGCACCAGGTCGACGGTGCCGACGTCGACGCCCTCGGCGTCGACCACCCGCATGCCGGTGGTGACCCGCGAGATGACCGTCTGCTCTCGGATGCCCTGCTGCTCCATGTCCGGGCGGTTCCCGGCCCCGCCCCGCGCTAAACGCGCTGCGCCGGCCGCGCGCCCCGGGGAACGGTCAGGGTGCGGTCGGCGGGGCCCAGGCGCTGGGCGGGCGGGGGGACAGTTCACGCCAGGCGTCCGTGCCCTCCAGCAGCGCGCGTACGGTCTCCTCGGCCTCCTCCGCGCTGGCGTACTCGTAGAACTGGGAGACGCCCTCCGCGCCGCCGGCCCGCTGCTCGACGTGCCAGCGGTCGCCGTCCACCCGGAGGAAGACGTCCCGCCGGGCCAGCCGCCCCCATTTACCGTTCCACCAGTGCCTGCGCTGTTCCATGGCGGGACTCTATCGAACATGTGTACGACACGGGTCGGCCCCTGTGGGATTCCCACAGGGGCCGATGTGCATGCGTCGCGTCAGCGCGGCGCCGGCGGCTCCGTACGCCGGCCCAGCACGTCGTCCAGCGCGCCCCGCTGCTGCCCGGGGGTGGTGTGCCCGGCGGCGACCAGTGCGTCGCGGATCTCGGTGAGCAGCCGGACCTCCTCGCTGGGGGCCTTCGGCGGCGGCTCCTCGCCGCGCTTGCGGCGCTCGGCGAGCCTGTTCATCGGGAAGACGACCAGGAAGTAGAGCGCCGCCGCGGTGAGCAGGAAGGTGATCAGGGCGTTGACGAAGGCGACCCAGTCGAAGGCGATGCCCCGGAACGTGGGCGCGGTGCCCGCCAGGCCCTTGTCGCTGCCGGTGATCAGCAGCACGAACACCCGGATCAGCGGTTCCAGGAACGACTTGGTCAACTGGGTGACCACGCCGGTGAACGCGGCACCGATGACGACACCGACCGCCAGGTCGACGACGTTGCCGCGCATGATGAACTCTTTGAAGCCCTTGAACATCCGCACTCCCGTGCTGTCCGATTCTGCGTCCGGGACAACCTATGCCCCGGAGGGTGGCTCCAGAAAAGCGCCGGCCTCGATCGCCGCCCGCGCCGGGTCGCCGGCCCGGATCGCCTCGACGAGCCGGCCGTGGTCGACGTACCGCTCCGGCGCCAGCGTGTCGCCCATCGCCTGGGCCACCGTGCTGCGCAGGGCCGCGCCGACCGAGGCGTAGAGCTCGGCGAGCATCCCGTTGTGGGCGGCGGCGACCACCGCCGTGTGCAGCGCGGCATCCGCCTCCACGAAGTCGGTGACCCGGCCCGAGCGCCAGGCGGCCTCCCGGGCGGCGAGCGCGCCGTCGAGCACCGCCAGGTCCTCGGGGGTACGCCGCAGCGCGGCCAACCGGGCCGCCTCGACCTCGAAGGCGCGCCGGACCTCGACCACCTCGGCCATCCGGTCGTCAGTGAGCCGGCGGGCCACCACCGGGGCCAGTTCGTCGGTCGACACCACGTACGTCCCGGAGCCCTGCCGGCACTCCAGCACCCCGGCGTGCACCAGCGCCCGGACCGCCTCGCGGACCGTGTTCCGTCCGACCCCGAGCGCGGCCACCAGTTGCGGCTCGGTCGGGATCCGCCCGCCGACCGGCCACTCGCCGCCGAAGATGCGGGCCCGCAGCTGCGCGATGGTCTGTCGTACCCGGTGCCCGCGCGGGGGCACGGCGACGGAATCGACGGCGGGTGTCACCGGTTACACCTCCTGCCGAAATTCATCCCATGATTGTAGGTTCGAGGTCATGACCCCGCCACCCACCGCCTGCGCCGAGGCTCCCGCCGGCGCCCGTACCGACGCCGTCGCGGTCGCGCCGACCGCCGACGTCACCCCCGGGCCCGCACCGGCGGCCGCCCCCACGGCGGCGTCGGGCCCGGCCACCGGTGGGCTGTTGGTGCTGGTCGGGATGCTGCTGGTCGCGCTCAACCTGCGCGCCGCCGTCACCAGCCTCGGCGCCCTCCTCGACGAGGTACGCACCGGGCTGGCGCTCTCCGGCACGATGGCCGGCTTCGTCACCACGCTGCCGACCATCGCCTTCGCCGCACTCGGCGCGCTCACCCCCTGGCTGGTCCGCCGCTGGCCGGCCGCCCGGGTGCTGATCCTCGCGATGATCGCCCTCGCCGTCGGCCAGGTGCTCCGGGTGCTCACCGACTCGGCGGTGGTCTTCGTGCTCACCAGCGCGCTCGCCCTGGCCGGCATCGCGGTGGCGAACATCCTGCTGCCGATGCTGGTCAAGCAGCACTTCCCGCACCGCACCGGGCTGGTCACCGGGGCGTACACGATGGCCCTGACCGTCGGCACGACGGTGGCCGCCGCCTCGGCGGTGCCGGTCGCCCACGCCTTCGGCTCCTGGCGGGCCGGGCTGGGCGTCTGGGCCGGGCTGGCGGCGGTGGCCGTACTCCCGTGGGTGCCGCTGGCGCTGCGGGCGCGCGCCGCCCGGCGGGCCGCGACCACGACGGCGGCACCCGCGCCCCGGGTGCGGATCCGGCCGGAGCGCACCCGGCTCGGCTGGGCGATGGCGGTCTACTTCGGGGCGCAGTCGCTCAGCGGGTACGCGATCATGGGCTGGCTGGCGCAGCTCTTCCGCGACGCCGGCTACCGCGCGGAGGCCGCCGGGCTGCTGCTGGCCGGGGTCACCGCGCTCGGCGTGCCGGTCGCGCTGCTGATGCCCACCCTGGCCGGCCGACTGCGGACCCTGCGCCCGCTGGTGCTCTCGCTGACCGCCTTCTCCGCGGCCGCCTACCTGGGCCTGGCCCTGGCGCCGCACGGGCCGGCGCCGCTGTGGGTGCTGCTGCTCGCCCTCGGGCAGGGCGCGTTCCCGCTGATCCTGACCACCATCGGCCTGCGGGCCCGCACCGCCGAGGGCACCGTCGCGCTCTCGGCGTTCGCGCAGAGCACCGGGTACGTGATCGCCGCGCTCGGCCCGCTGCTGGTCGGCATCCTCTACGAGACCACCGGAGGGTGGACCGCCCCGATCGGCTTCCTGCTCGGCGCGCTCGCCGTGCAGACGACCGCGGGCATGGTGATCGCCCGTCCCCGATTCATCGAGGACGAGCGCTGAGGGAACCGGTCAGGAGGAGGAGGCCGGCGTGGGGTCGCCCGCGACGGCCTGATCGACCGTCGGGTAGGTGTGCAGCACCTCGACCAGACCGCTGACCTCCAGGATGCGCAGCACCCCGCGCTGCGGGGCGGCCAGCCGCACCACGCCGCCGGCCTCGTCGCAGCTGTTCTTGGCGCGGACGAAGACCGACAGACCGGTCGAGTCGCAGAACGACACGTTCGCGAGGTCGAAGACGAGGCGGCTGCGGCCCTTGTCGAGCAGGTCGGTGATCTGGTCCTGCAGCTGCGGCGCGGTCGCCATGTCGAGCTCGCCCGCGACCGACACGACGACGACGTCGCCGCGCTGTTCCGTGTTCACCGTCAAGGACATTCGGACCTCCTGTTATCGGTGGAACGGTATCCCACGAACGGGGTCGTACGCAGAACGGGAGCCGGTTCCGGTGGGCCTGATCATTCCTTTGCCTCGCGGCAAGTAAGTCGGCAGGTCCCGGTGATAGAGTCCGCCCGTCCAGCTCAGAGGAGGGACCATGGCCCTGACCATCGAGGAAAGTGGCCGGCTCGTCGGCCTGCTGGTCGAGCACGCCGAGCGTGTCGTCCAGCGCTGGACGGAGACCGTAGCGGCGTCGCTGCGCGGCCGGCTCAGCCACGCGGAGTTGCGCCTCCAGGTGCAGGAACTGCACCGTAGCATGATCGAAGTCGGCGCCGAGGGGTTGACCGACGTCCAGTCCGAGCGCGCCACGGAGGTGCGGGCGGTGCTCGCCGAGCTCTCCCGCGGCCGGGCCCGGCAGGGCTTCTCCGCCACGGAGACGGCGATCAGCATCTATGCCCTCAAGGACGTGCTGGTCGAACTCGCCGAGTCCGGCGACGTGGAACTGCGCGACGTCATCGCCTTCAACGCCCTGATCGACCAGATGGGCCTGTTCACCTTCGAGACCTACGTGCAGACCCGCGAGGGGCTGATCGCCGACCAGGCCGAGCAGCTGCTCGAACTCTCCACCCCGGTGGTGAAGATCTGGGACGGCGTGGTGGCCGTGCCGCTGGTCGGCACGCTCGACTCGGCGCGCGCCCAGGTGGTGATGGAGCGGCTGCTGCAGACCCTGGTCGACACCGGCTCGCCGTACGCGATCATCGACATCACCGGTGTGCCGGCGGTGGACACCCAGGTCGCCCAGCACATCCTCAAGACGGTGGTGGCCGCCCGGCTGATGGGCGCCGACTGCATCATCTCCGGCATCCGGCCGCAGATCGCGCAGACCATCGTCGCCCTCGGCATCGAGTTCGGCGACATCGCCACCAAGGCCAGCCTGGCCGACGCGCTGCGCCACGTGCTGCGCCTCACCGGGGTCGAGACCGCCCGCCGCCACGCGCGCCGGGAGGCGTGATGGAGCGGGTGCCGGTCCTCAAGATCGGCGACATCCTGCTGGTCTCCATCCAGATCGACATGTCCGACCAGACGGCGGTCACCCTCCAGGAGGACCTCGCAGAGCGGATCGTCGCGACCGGCGCGCACGGCGTCATCATCGACATCACCGCGCTGGACATCGTCGACTCCTTCGTCGGGCGGATGCTCTCCACCATCGCCTCGATCTCCAAGGTGCTCGACGCCGAGACGGTGGTCGTCGGGATGCGGCCGGCGGTCGCCATCACCCTGGTCGAGCTGGGCCTGTCGCTCAACGGCATCCGGACCGCGCTGAACGTCGAGCGCGGCATGGAGCTGATCGCGGCGACCCGCGAGGACGACCTCGGCTTCGACGAGGCCGAGGACGCGGAGTCCGGATCGGCGGCGACATCCGCATGACCGCGGGCCTCGACCTGGGCCCCAAGGCGCAGGCGATCGGCAGCGACGAGGACGTCGTCCGGGTCCGACAGCTGGTGCGTACCGTGGCCGTGGCGGTGAAGCTCTCCCTGGTGGACCAGACCAAGCTGGTCACCGCCGCCAGCGAGCTGGCCCGCAACACCCTGATCTACGGCGGGGGCGGCAACGCCGAGGTCAGCGTCGTCGACGACGGGCGTCGCCGTGGCGTACGGATCGTCTTCGCCGACTCCGGTCCGGGCATCGCCGACCTCGACCTCGCGCTCACCGACGGTTACACCACCGGCGGTGGCCTCGGGCTCGGCCTCAGCGGCGCCCGCCGACTGTGCGACGAGTTCGACATCCGGACCGCCGTGGGAGAGGGCACCCGGATCACGGTGACCAAGTGGTCCCGGTGAGCGCCGAGACCGTCCCCGCGGCCGGCACCTGGTTCCGGGTCGAGTCCGGCAGCGCGGCGAGCGCCGTCCGCCGGGCCGCCGAGCGGCTCGGCACCCAACTCGGTCTCGGTGCGAACCGCGTCGCCGAGCTGGCCATCGTCACCGCCGAACTCACCAGCAACCTGGTCAAGCACGCCCAGGAGGGCGTCCTGCTGCTGCGCCCGGTACGGGCGGACGGCGAGGCCGGCGTGGAGCTGGTCGCCGTCGACGCGGGCCCCGGCATGGCCGACTTGACCGTCTCCTCCCGCGACGGCCACTCCACCACCGGCACCCTCGGCATCGGGCTGGGCGCCATCGCCCGGCAGGCGACCTGGTTCGACGCCTGGTCCCGGGTGGGCAAGGGCACCGTCACGACGGTGCAGGTGTGGCCGAAGGGGGTGCCCGCCCCGCCGGTCTGGGCGGCCGGGCTGACCCGGCCGATCACCGGTGAGCAGGTCAGTGGCGACGGCTACGCGGTACGGGTGGCCGAGGGACGGCACCAGACGCTGGCCTGCGACGGCCTCGGGCACGGGCCACTCGCCGGCGCCGCCGCCGAGGCCGCGCTGGCCGCGTTCCGCTCCGCGCCGGCCGTCCCACCCGCCGCCGTGGTCGGGCACCTGCACCGCTCGATGTCGCACACCCGGGGGGCGGCGTTGGCCGTGGCCGAACTGGACCCGTCGGCCGGCCTGCTGCGCTACGCCGGGATCGGCAACATCGCCGGGGTCGTCCTCGGCCCGGACGACGGCCGGAAGGGACTGGTCTCGCTGCCCGGCATCGCCGGACACCAGCGGCCGGTGATCCGGGAGTACGACTACCCCTTCCCGGCGGGCGCGACCCTGGTCATGCACAGTGACGGGGTGGTCGACCGCTGGCGGATCGAGGACTACCCGGGGCTGACCCGCCGGTCGCCGCTCGTGGTCGCCGCCACCCTGCTGCGCGACGCCGGTGTCCGCCGCGACGACGCGTGCGTGCTGGTGGCGAGGACGCCGGCATGAACCGGCCCGAGCCGCTCCTGCGGATGGCGCTCCGGGTCGAGCAGGACATCTTCACCGTCCGGCAGCGGGGCCGGGAGGTCGCCGACGCCGTCGGGCTGGAGCACCAGGACCAGATCCGGGTCGCCACCGCGCTCAGCGAGGTCGCCCGCGACCTGTTGCGTACCGCCGAGGGGGCGGACGTCGCCTTCTTCGTGGTGGACCGCCCGGACGGTCGTACCGCCCTGCAGATCGACCTGTCCCCCGCGCGTCCGCTGCCCGGCGACCGGTACGAGCCGCAGTCCGGCGCGGTGGCGCGCCTGGTGGACACCCTGGGCGTGACCCGCCCGGAGGGCGATACGGTCGTGAGGATGTCCCGACGTGTCCCGGCCACCGCCCAGGCGCTGACCGCCGCGCGGCTGGCCGAGCTCCGCGCCGAGCTCGGGCACACCGCCCCGGCCAGCGCCCTGGACGAGTTCGCCACGCAGAACGAGCAGCTCATCGCCGCGCTGGACGAGGTGCGCAGCCAACGCGACGAGCTGGCCGTGCTCAACTCGGAGCTGGAGGAGACCAACCGGGGCGTGATGGCGCTCTACACCCAGCTCTCCGAGGAGCTGGAGGAGACCAACCGGGGCGTGGTGGCGCTCTACGCCGAGCTGGAGGAGAAGTCGGCCCAGCTGCGGGCGGCGAGCGAGTCGAAGAGCCGCTTCCTGGCCAACGTCAGCCACGAGCTGCGCGCCCCGGTGACCGCGATCATCGGGCTGGGCCGGCTGCTCACCGACTCCGCCTCCGACCCGCTCACCACCGAGCAGTCCGAGCAGGTGGAGCTGATCCGCTCCTCCGCCGCGGACCTGCTCTCGCTGGTCAACGACCTGCTCGACCTCGCCAAGGCGGAGTCCGGGCGGATCGAGCCGGAGTGGGCGGACGTCGACCTGCGGGCGGTCTTCGGGCAGTTGCGCGGCACGCTGCGGGCGCTGACCGCCCGGTCGACCGTGGAGCTGGTGGTGGAGGACCCGCCCGCGCCGGCCGTGCTCCGCTCCGACGAGGTGCTGTTGTCGCAGGTGCTGCGCAACCTGCTGCACAATGCGCTCAAGTTCACCGAGCGGGGCGAGGTGCGGATGCGCGCGGAGCGGGACGGGGACCGGTGGCGGCTCTCGGTCTCCGACACCGGTGTGGGCATCCCCGCCGAGCTGCACGATCGGATCTTCGAGGAGTTCTACCAGGCGCCGGGGACCACCCGGATCGGCGGCACCGGCCTCGGCCTGCCGTACGCCCGGCGGTTGGTGACGCTGCTCGGCGGCGCCCTGGAGCTGACCAGCGAGCCCGGCCGGGGCAGCACCTTCACGGTCGTCCTGCCGGCGGACGGGGAGTGACGGTGGTCGGCGACCAGGCGACCGTGCTGGTGGTCGACGACAGTCGCACCAAGCGCTACCTGCTGGTCAGCTGGTTGACCCGGGCCGGCTTCGACGTCCGCGAGGCGGAGACCGGCACGGAGGCGCTGGAGCGGGTCGGGGCGGACCCGGCGATCGACCTGGTGGTGCTCGACGTCCGGCTGCCCGACCTGAGCGGCTTCGAGGTCTGCGAGCGGATCAAGGCGGACCATCCGGCGTTGCCGGTGATCCACGTGTCCGCGCACGCCGTCGACACGGTGGACCGTACCCAGGGTCTGACCCGGGGCGCGGACGCGTACCTGGCGGAGCCGATCGAGCCGGAGGAGCTGGTCGCCACCACGCACGCGGTGCTCCGCTACTACCAGGCGCGGCAGCGGGCCGAGCTGCTCGCCGAGCGGTTGACCGGGCTGGCCGACACCACCGTCGCGGTGCACGCCGCCCCGAACTTCGCCCGCCTGCTGGAGGCGGCGGCGGCCGGCGCGGCGCAGATCTTCAAGAGCCCGGCGGCGGTCGTCGCCGAGACCTTCGACGGCGAGTGTCTGGCCGGTGTGGTCACCGCGCCGGGCGCCGTGCCGGCGATCGTGCCGTGGGTGGTCGACGACACGGGCGTGCCGAAGGGCGCCACGGTACGGGTGGACGATCCGGCGCAGTGGGCGTTGGTGTCGTGGCCGGCTCGGGACACGGTGACCGTGGCGGCGGCCAGGCTGCGCGACGACCGGGCCCCGCTCTACGTGGTGGTGCCGACGGCGACCCAGACCAAGCGGACGCCGGTGCTGGTGCAGCTCGCCCAGGCGGTGGCGTCGGCGGTGGAGGCGCAGCGCTCCTTCGACGAGGAGCACCGGATCGCGGTCACCCTCCAGCGCAGCCTGCTGCCCCGGCGGCTGCCCGAGGTCGCCGGCCTCGACCTTGCCGTCCGGTACGAGCCGGCCAGCGCCCAGACCGAGGTGGGCGGGGACTTCTACGAGCTGGTGATGCTCGACGGGCACCTGTTGGTGGCGATCGGGGACGTGGCCGGCCACTCGCTGCACGCGGCGACCGTGATGGCCGAGCTGCGGCACGCGGTGCGGGCGTACGCGGTGGAGGGCCACCAGCCCGGGGTGATCCTGCACCGGCTCAACGAGCTGATGCGCACGCTGCTGCGCAACGAGCTGGCCACCCTCTGCCTGCTGCTGCTGCACCCGCCCACCGGCCGGATCCGGCTGGCCAGCGCGGGGCACCTGCCGGCACTGGTCAGCGGCGACGGCCGGGTGGAGTTCGTCCAGCACTCCGCGCCGCTGCTCGGGGTCCGCGCCGAACGCCCCGAGGACCTGGAGTTCACCCTGCCGGCCGGGTCGACCCTGGTGCTCTACACGGACGGGCTGATCGAGCGGCGCGACGCCACCATCGACGAGGGGCTGGCCGCGCTCGCCGTCTGTGCCGCCCGGGTGGACGACGACCTGGACCGGTTCTGCCAGCGGCTGCTGCTCGAGCTGGCCCCGCCGGAGATCCACGACGACGTCGCCGTGGTCGCCGTCCGCCGCCGCTGACGCCGGGCTGCCTGTCGCCGGTCACCGGACGGACGTCTGGCCAGCTTACACAGCGTGAGGTTGGCGCGTTGCTGCGGTGGGGTCGGTCGTCTCCTTTGCTCTGCACCCACGGACGCGCCACCTCGATGAGCTGCCCGTACTCGCGGCGGCAGAATTCGGCGCAGCAATGGTCGCGTCACTCCTGGTCACCGGCGCGTCGGTGGCAGCAGAGCAGTGGGAGACGCCGTGGTCAGCGCAGCGAGCGGGCGTACGCGGCGGGTCTCGCCCGGCATGGGGCTGCCGCAGTCGACCGTCGGCCTGATGGGGGTGATCGACCTGACCGTGCACGGCTGGGACCTGGCCCGGGCCACCGGCCTGCCGTACGAGCCGGCGGCCGAGGCCGTGGCGGCGGGGCACCGGTTCATGGACGAGACGGGACCGATGGGCCGGCAGATGGGCGCGTTCGGCCCGGAGGTGGCCACCGGGGCCGGCTGCACCGAACTGGACCGGCTGCTCGGCCGGGCCGGGCGGGACCCGGGCTGGAGCGCTTGACGGCAGCTATTCACTGAATGAATAGTGAGCGGGTGTCCACGACGCACGTCCTGCTCGGGCTGCTCGCCGCCGGCAACCGGCACGGGTACGACCTGAAGCGTGCCCACGACACCCGGCTGCCCCGGGCCCGGCCACTGGCCTTCGGGCAGGTCTACGCGACCCTCGGCCGGCTCGCCCGGGACGGGCTCGTGGTGGCCACCGGCCTGGAGCGCGAGGCCGGCCCCGACCGGACCGCCTACGCGCTCACCGGCCGGGGCCGGGAGGAACTCGACGCCTGGCTCGCCGCCGTCGAGCCGCCCGCGCCGTACGTCACCAGCACGCTCTTCACCAAGGTCGTGGTGGCGCTGCTGGTCGCCGACGTGGACACCGCCCGGGCGTACCTGGTCGCCCAGGCACGGGCCCACACCGACCGGCTGCGCGAGCTGACCGCCACCAAGACGGCGCCGACGGCCACCCTCGACGACGTCGTCGCGGCCGACTACGCCATCGTCCACCTCGACGCCGACCTGAGGTGGCTGCGGACCACCCTGGACCGCGTCGCCGACTGGCACCGGGAGGTGCACCCGTGACGCAACTCGCGGCCCGCGGCGTGGTGAAGGCGTACGGCCCGACACCCGCCCTGCGCGGCGTCACCCTCGACGTCGCCGAGGGCGAGATCGTCGCCGTCACCGGCCCCAGCGGCTGCGGCAAGTCCACCCTGCTGCACTGCCTCGCCGGGATCCTGCGTCCCGACGCCGGGCAGGTCACCTGGCGGGGCGAACGGATCGACACCTGGTCCGAGGCGGCCCGCTCGAAGCTGCGGCGCACCGAGTTCGGGGTGCTGTTCCAGTTCGGTCAGCTCGTCGCCGAGCTGACCGCGGCGGAGAACGTCGCCCTCCCGCTGCTTCTCGCCGGCACGGGGCGGCGGGAGGCGCGGGCGGCGGCGCTCGCCTGGCTGGAACGGCTCGACGTGGCCGACGTCGCCGACGCCCGGCCCGGTGCGATGTCCGGCGGGCAGCAGCAGCGGTGCGCGCTGGCCCGGGCCCTGGTCGCCGAGCCCCGGGTGCTCTTCGCCGACGAGCCGACCGGCGCGCTGGACACGCTCACCGGCGAACAGGTCCTCACCCAGTTGGTCCGCCTCGCCCGGCAGCAGCGCACCAGCGTCGTGCTGGTCACCCACGAACCCCGGATCGCCGCGTACGCCGACCGGGAGGTGATGCTCCGCGACGGCGTCGTGGACACCACCGGGCTGGGGCTGGACCGGCCGTTCGCCGGAGAGCGCCGGTGAGACCGGGCACCCTGCTCCGGCTCGCCCTGGCCGGCAGCCGGACCGACGTCGTACGGGTGGTGCTGACCACGCTCAGCGCCGTCCTGGCCACCCTCGCCGGGCTGGCCGCGCTCACCGTGCTGGCCATCCCCACCCCGCCCGGGGGCGACCCGTACGCCCAGTCGGAGCAGTACGCCAGCGCCCTGCTCCGCGAGCCGGGGCTGCGCGGCGGCACCGCGTTCGCGCTGCTGCTGCTCACCATCCCGGTACTGGCGCTGGCCGGGCAGTGCGCCCGGCTCGGCGCCCCGGCGCGGGACCGGCGGCTCGCCGCGCTCCGGCTGGCCGGGGCGACCCCCGGGCAGGTGACCCGGATCGCGATCGCCGAGACCGGGCTGGCCGGCCTGCTCGGCACGCTGCTCGGGCTGGCGGCGTACCTGGGCGGGCGGGCGCTGCTCCACCGGCCGGACGCGCGGGGGCAGTTGCCGCTGCCCACCGACGTGCTGCCGTCGACCGGGGCGATCCTGGCGGTGGTGCTCGGGCTGCCGCTGCTCGCCGCGCTGGCCGGCGCACTGCTGCTGCGCCGGGTGAGCGCCACCCCGTTCGGCGTGGTGCGCCGCGCGGCCCGGGAACGCCCGCCCGGCCCCTGGGCCGGCGTGCTCATCCTGGGCGGGCTGGCCGCGATCGCCGCCATCGGCCCGGTGCAGGACTGGTACCGGGACCACCACCGGGAGCAGCCCGTGCTGCTGCTCCCGTCGCTGCTGCTCCTCGGCGGGCTGGCCGCCACGCTCGGGGTGGTCGTCGGGACCGGGTGGCTGTCGTACACGGCCGGGCGGCTGCTGCACCGGTCCGCCCGGCGGCCCGACACGCTGCTGGCGGCCGGTCGGCTGACCGCCGACCCGTGGGCCGGCAGCCGCACCTTCGCCGCCCTGCTGGCCGCCGTGATCGTCGGCGGTGGCGCGGCCGGGGTGCGGGCCGGCATCAGTGCCGACCTGGAGGTGGGCCGGCGCACCGGGGCGGGCATCGCCGGCGACGACGACTTCTACCTCGGCACCCTCGACCTGGTCGACCTGGCCGTCGGAGTCGCCCTGCTGATCGCCGGCGGGGGCCTGGTCGTCGCGCTGGTCGAGCAGATCGCCGCCCGGCGGCGCGCGAACGCGGCCCTGGTCGCCACCGGGGTGCCCCGGGCCACCATCGGCCGGTCCATCGCCTGGCAGGCGTTCGCCCCGGCGGTGCCGGCCGTGGCCGTCGCGCTCACCGTCGGTCTGCTGCTCGGCCGGGCGGTCACCGGGGGCGGCAGCAGGCAGGGCGGGTACGCCCAGGAGATCTGCGACGCCGGCACGCTCTGCGACGACCCGGCCACCCGGGCGGCGTACACCCGCACCGAGTGGGTGCCCGAGGTGAGCGTCGCGCCCGACGTACCGCTGGCGCAGTTGGCCGGGGTCGGTGCCGGCGCCCTGGTCGCGGTGCTGATCACGGTCGGTGTCGGCCTGCTCTTCCTGCGCGCCAGCACGGCGGTGGAGGAACTGCGGGCCGGCTGAGACGTAACGGTCCGTGGTGGGCCGTCGCTGATGACTGCGGAGGCCCGAGGGGCCCCGCCCCCGGCGTGGACGTTCCCGGGCGGCGGCAGCACGGCGATCGGGAGATCACCAGATGCACAACCAGCCGGGCGGTGCCCCGCCGGTGTTCGTCGACCGGACCGGCCGGCGGCGCCGGATCACCGTCGTCGCCGGCACCGCAATGGGCCTCGGGCTGCTCACCAGCCTCGGCCTGATCCTGGCCGGGCTGTTCGGGGACACCAGCGTCCCGCTGCCCGGCTGGACCGACCCCAAGGCGCGGCCGCCGGTCGAGGCGGGCATCGACGGCCTCGACGAGTTCGGTCAGCCCGCCCGCCCGACAGCGCGACCCCGGCCGGTGACCGACACCGCCGTGCCGTCGCCCACGGCCACCCGGACGACGGCGCCGGCCCCCGCCGCGCCGACCGCCGCCGCGCCGTCGGTCACCGACACCGTCCCCGGCCAGGGTGACGAACGCCGGACGGTCAAGCCCAGCCGCACCCCGGGCAAGCCCCACTGACCATGGCGCGACACGTCGCCCGCCGCGACCCGCGGGCCCACTGGGTGCTCCTGCTGCTCGGCCTGCTCCTGCTGCTCGCCGCGCTGACCGTCAACGGCATGGTCACCGGGATCGACGGCGGCAGCGGCCCGTCCGCCGCCCAGGCCGGGCCGGCGCCCGAGGAGGCCACCGGCGCCGGCCCGGTGCTGCGGCTGGACCAGGCCCGGCCGGTCAGCCGGCGGATGCCGGACCGGACCGTCGCGCTCACCTTCGACGACGGCCCGGATCCGCAGTGGACGCCGCAGGTGCTCGACGTGCTGCGCCGGCACCGCGCGCACGCCACCTTCTTCGTGGTCGGCTCCCGGGTCAACGACCACCCGGAACTGGTCCGGCGGATCCTCGACGAGGGACACGAGCTGGGCTCGCACACCTACACCCACGCCGACCTCGGCACGGTCCCGGTGTGGCGGGCCGAGCTGGAGCTGTCGCTGACCCGCAAGGCGGTCGCCGCGGCCACCGGGCGCGACGTGACCCTGCTGCGGGCCCCCTACTCGTCCACCACCGACACCCTCGACACCGCCCTGTACGACGCGCTGCGCCGCGCCGCCGGCACCGGCCACGTGGCCGTCCTCGCCGACCTCGACGCCAAGGACTGGAAGCGGCCCGGCGTACCGGCGATCGTCCGCGCGGCCACCCCGCCGCCCGGCCGGGGCGCGGTGGTGCTCATGCACGACGGCGGCGGCGACCGGAGCCAGACCGTCGCCGCCCTGGACCAGCTCCTCACCCGGCTGTCGGCGCAGGACTACCGGTTCACCGGGATCTCCGAGGGGATCGACGCCCCGCCGTCGACCGTCCCCGCGTCGGCCGGCACCCGGCTCGGCGGGTACGCCCTGCGCTGGACCCAGACCGGCGCGGAGTGGGCGGCCACCGGCATGAACGTGCTGCTCGCCGTCGCGCTGCTGCTCGGCATCGCCCGGCTGGCCGTGCAGGTCGCCTGCGCGCAGCTGCACGTGCGCCGGGTCCGTCGCCCGTACGGGCCGCGCCGGATGGTCGACGCGCCGGTCTCGGTGATCGTGCCCGCGTACAACGAGGCCGCGAACATCGCCGCGACCGTCCGGTCGCTGGTCTCCAGCGCCTACCCGGCGCTGGAGGTGATCGTGGTGGACGACGGCTCCAGCGACGGCACCGCCGACATCGTGCAGCGGATGCGGCTGCGCGGGGTGCGGGTCATCCGCCAGGCCAACGCCGGCAAGCCAGCCGCGCTCAACACCGGCATCCGGGCCGCCCGGGCGAACCTGCTGGTGCTGGTCGACGGGGACACCGTCTTCCAGCCGGACACCGTGCACCGGCTGGTGCAGGGCTTCGCCGACCCGACGGTCGGCGCGATCTCCGGCAACACGAAGGTCGCCAACCGGCGCCGGCTGCTCGGCCGCTGGCAGCACCTGGAGTACGTGATCGGCTTCAACCTCGACCGCCGGATGTACGACGTGCTGGAGTGCATGCCGACCATCCCCGGAGCGATCGGCGCGTTCCGCCGGGAGGTGCTGCTCGCCGTCGGCGGCGTCCCCTCCGACACCCTCGCCGAGGACACCGACCTGACCATGAAGGTGCTCCGGGCCGGCTGGCGCGTGGTGTACGAGGAGGGCGCGATCGCCTGGACCGAGGCGCCCTCGTCGCTGCGGCAGCTCTGGCGGCAGCGGTACCGCTGGTGCTACGGCACCATGCAGGCGATGTGGAAGCACCGGCACGCGCTGCGCGAGCCGGGGGCCGGCGGCAAGCTCGGCCGGCGCGGCCTGCCGTACCTGACCGTGTTCCAGATCGTGCTGCCGTTGGCCGCCCCCGCGGTCGACGTGTACGCCGTCTACGGGCTGCTCTTCCTGCCCTGGTCGACGCTCGTGCTGGCCTGGGTGGGGCTGCTCCTGCTCCAGGGGTTGACGGCCGCGTACGCCCTGCGACTGGACGGCGAACGTTACGGTCCGCTCTGGTCGCTGCCGTTGCAGCAGCTGGTCTACCGGCAGGTGATGTACCTGGTGGTGGTGCAGTCGGCGGTCACCGCCATGATCGGCAACCGGCTGCGCTGGCAGCGGATGGTCCGTACCGGTGAGGTGGCGGCCCTGGTCGACGCGCGCCCGCCGGGCCAACCGGTCTGACCATCGACGTCGGGGCCGGGCGGATGCTCGACCGCCCGGCCCTCGTCCGCGTCGGTCGTCCCGTCGCCGCCGGACGGTGCGGTGGCGGCGCGGTTCGCGGTCAGGCCCGGCCCAGCCGGTCCAGGATCCAGGCGTTGATGAACGCCTCCTCGCGCCAGGCGTCGTACCGGCCGCTCGGGCCGCCGTGCCCGGCCCCCATCTCGGTCTTGAGCAGGTAGTCGCCCTGCGGGGACACCGCACGCAGCCGGGCGATCCACTTCGCCGGCTCGTGGTAGAGCACCCGGGTGTCGTTGAGGCTGGTCACCGCGAGGATCGCCGGGTAGTCGACGGGGGCCACGTTCTCGTACGGGGTGTACGACTTCATGTACGCGTACACCTCCGGGTCCGCGAGCGGGTTGCCCCACTCCTCCCACTCGGTGACCGTCAACGGCAGCGACGGGTCGAGGATCGAGGTGAGCGCGTCCACGAAGGGCACCTGCGCGACGATCCCGCGGAAGGCGTCCGGGGCGAGGTTGGCGACCGCGCCCATCAGCAGCCCGCCGGCCGAGGCGCCCCGGGCGACCAGCCGGTCGCTCGCCGTCCAGCCGGCCTTGACCAGGTGCCGGGCGCAGGCCACGAAGTCGGTGAAGGTGTTCTTCTTGGCCAGCAGCTTGCCCTCGTCGTACCAGCGCCGGCCCAGCTCACCGCCGCCCCGGATGTGCGCCACGGCGAAGATGACCCCCCGGTCGAGCAGGGAGAGCCGGGCGATCGAGAACCACGGGTCCATGCTCGCCTCGTACGAGCCGTACCCGTAGATGACGCACGGCGCGGAGCCGTCGCGCGGGGTGTCCTTCCGGCAGACCAGCGAGATCGGCACCCGGGTGCCGTCGTCGGCGAGCGCCCAGTCGCGGTGCTGCTCGTAGTCGGCGGGGTCGTACGCCCGGCCGTCCGGCCCGGGGCGGACCGGCTTCTGCCGGCGCAGCACCATCTGCCGGGTGACCAGGTCGTAGTCGTACACCGAGTCGGGGGTGACCAGCGAGGTGTAGCGCAGCCGGATCTCCCGGGTGCGGTACTCCGGGTTGGCGTCCAGCCCGACGCTGTAGATCGGCTCGGGGAAGTCGATGTCCCACTCGTCGCCGCCACCGATCGGGAGGACCCGCAGCCCGGTCAGGCCGTTGGCGCGCAGCGAGACGACGAGGTGGTTCTCGAAGGCGTCGACCGCCTCCAGCCGGGTGCCGGGGGAGTGGTCGATCAGCGGCACCCAGTCGCCCGGGGCGTCCGCCGAGGTCCAGGCCAGCGCGAAGTCCTCCGCGCCGTCGTTGTGCAGGATCAGGAAGCGGTGGCCATGGTGCTCGAGCGAGTACTCGACGCCCTGCCGGCGCGGGGCGACGACGGCCGGCTCGCCGGTCGGGTTGCCGGCCGGGATCACCCGGACCTCGCTGGTGACCTTGCTGTGGATGTCGACGACCACGAAGCGCTCGGAGCGAGTCAGCTCGACGCCGACCCAGAACCGCTCGTCGTCCTCGGAGTGGACCACCACGTCCTCGCCCGACGGGGTGCCGACGACGTGCCGCCACACCCGGTTCGGTCGCCACGCCTCGTCCACGGTGACGTAGAAGAGCACCGAGGCGTCGGTGGACCAGGCGGTGCCGTAGAAGGTGTCGGGCACCTCGTCGGCGAGCAGCTCGCCGGTGCTCAGGTCCTTGATCCGCAGGGTGAACCGCTCGTCGCCGCTGAAGTCCGTCGAGTACGCCAGCCGGCGCCCGTCCGGGCTGACGTCGAACGCGCCGAGGGCGAAGAAGTCGTGCCCCTCGGCGAGCAGGTTGCCGTCGAGCAGCACCTCCTCGCCGTCCAGCGGTGCGCCGTCCGCGCTGACCGGTGGGGTGGTCTCGCCGTCGCGGACCGCCCGGCGGCAGTGCACGCCGTACTGCTGGCCCTCGACCGTGCGGGTGTAGTACCAGTACCCGCCCTTGCGGGTGGGCACCGTCAGGTCCGTCTCCTGGGTGCGCCGGCGGGTCTCCTCGAACAGCTCCGCGCGCAGCCCGTCCAGGTGCGCCGTGCGGGACTCGGTGTACGCGTTCTCGGCGGTCAGGTGGGCGATGGTCTCCGGGTCGTCCTTGGCGGCGAGCCAGGCGTACTCGTCGACGACGGTGTCGCCGTGGTGGGTGCGCTCGGCGGGCACCCGCTTGGCGACGGGCGCGGGCGACGGCTCCGGGTCGGGGCGCGGCGTCAGACGCGCCGAGCTGGAGTTGTCGGAAGTCTCGGTGGTCACGGCGTCACGTTACCGGCCGGCCGCCGTCCACGGCGCGGCCTCGTCGTCCGACTTGCCGCCGCATCGTTCGAACATGTGTACGATGACCGCCATGGCGGCAGCAGCGCGTTCCACCGGTGCAGCGGAGATCACCCGACGGCTGGCCTCGATCTGCGGCCCGTCCTTCGCCCGCTTCGCGGGGGCCGCCGACGAGGTGGCCGGGCGGGCGGCCCGCTGGGTGGCCGTCCCCGGCGGCCCGGAGGCGACGGCCGAGGTGCTGCGGCTGGCGGCCCGGCACGACCTGACCGTGGTCCCCCGGGGCGCCGGCACGAAGATCGACTGGGGGGCCGCCCCCGCGCGGGTCGACATCATGCTGGACACCGGCCGGCTCGCCGGGATCGGCCACCAGCCGGCCGGGTCACCGGTCGTCGAGATCGGGGCCGGCACGCCGCTGCGCGCGGTCCAGGCCGTGCTCGAACGCACCGGCCGCCGGCTGCCGCTGGATCCGCCCTCGCCCGGGGCCACCCTCGGCGGGGTGCTCGCCGCCGACGAGGCCGGCCCGCTGCGCCACCGCCACGGCACCGCGTGCGAGCAGCTCGTCGGCCTGCGCTGGCTGGACGCCGACGGCGAACTGGTCGGCGCCGGGGTGGGGCCGGCCGAGCTGTCCGCCGGGGCGGCGCCGGTCGGGCTGGACGTGGGCCGACTGCTCTGCGGCTCGCAGGGCGGGCTGGGGGTGCTCGTCTCGGCCACGGTGCGGGCGCACGCCGTGCCGGCCAGCCGGATCTGGGTGATCCGTCCGGTGTGGACGCCGCTGGAGGTGCACGACCTGATCCGCGCGGTGCTCGCCGCCCGGCTCGACCCGGCCGCGATCGAGCTGGACCTGCCGGCGACCGGCACCCGGCCGGCCCGGCCGATGGATCCGGCCCGCGCGGCGGCCCGCGCCGCCCACCCGTCGATGGCGGGGCGGCGGGAGGTGCCGGCCCGGGTCGGGTCGGGCACCCTGGCGGTCCTGCTGGAGGGTGGCCCGGCCGACGTGGCGGAGCGGGTCGACCGGCTGGTGGCGCTCTTCGGCGGCGAGGCGAGCGTGGACAACGCCGCCCCGCCCTGGTGGCGCAGCTACCCGTTCGGGCCGGGGGACACCGCGCTGCGCATCGAGGTGCCGATGACCGACCTGCACGCCGCCGTCTACGCGCTGCGCGACGCGGCCGGCGCCCCCGTCCCGGTACGCGGCTCCGCCGGCCTCGGCGTGCTGCACGCGGCCCTGCCCGGCACGCTGCCCGGGGAGCGGGTCGCCTCGATCCTCGCCGCCGTGCGCGGGGTGCTGCTCGCGCGGCGCGGGCGGTGCGTGGTGGTCGCCGCACCCCCGACCGTACGGCGGCAGATCGACGTGTGGGGCGAGGCGGCCGTGATCCCCCGGCTCCGGGCGGCGAAGGACCACCTCGACCCGCACCGCCGGCTGGCGCCGGGGCGGCTGCCCGGCGGCCTCTGAGCCACCGGGCCGGCGACGCGGGAGCCGGGCGCGGTCGTGCTCAGTCCAGCCACCAGCGGTGCACGGTGCCCAGCGCCGGGGTGAACCGCAGCACGGTCAGCACCACGGTGACGACCGTGGCGGTGAGCAGCAGCCGGCGGGCGCGCGGCGGGTACCGACGCCACCCGCGGGCCAGCACCGCGCCGGTGTAGAGGGCGAGCGCGGGCCCGAGCACGAAGCCGGTGAGGTAGAGCAGGCCGACGGCCAGGTAGAGCCAGGCGAACGGGTTCGCGCCGCCCATCCCGAACGGCACCATGTCCTTCGGGTCGTACTGCCCGGTGACCATCTCGGCGGGACCGACACCGGCGGCGAGCATCCGCCCGAGGAAGGCCGCCACCAGCGCGACGAACGCGCCGGCCAGCACGAGGTGCGCGGTCAGGACGACACCGACCCGGGGTTGAGGTGTCTCGCGGACATCCACGACGCTCGACATGGCGTCACCGTACCGGGCCGGCTCGGCGGGTGGTGTCCCCCGCCGTCCCGTCGCCGAGCCGGTGTCAGAGGGCGTCGTTGCGCAGGACCAGGATGGCGATGTCGTCGCGCGGGGTCTCCACCGAGAAGTTGATCGCGGTGGCGCGCAGCCGGGCGGCGACCACGTCGGCCGAGTACCCGGCCAGCGGGGCGGCGGCGTCCCGCAGCCGGTCGACGCCGAACAGCTCCCGGCCACGCCGGCGCTCGGTCACCCCGTCGGTGTAGAAGACCAGCGAGTCACCGGGGGCGAGCGGCACCTCCGCCGTCGGCGAGGTGATCGCGTCGAGCAGGCCCAGCGCGGTGCCGCCGAGCCCGACGAACGAGGCTCCGCCCCCACCGCGCAGCAGCACCGGACGGTCGTGACCGGCCAGGTGCAGCGAGACGTCGAGCTGCCCGCGCTCGCCCGGCCCGACGGCGGCGAGCGCGAGCGTGCAGTACCGGCCGCCGCCCCGCTCGACCAGCGTCTCGTTGAGCCGGGACAGCGCCTCCGGCAGCGGCTTGCCGTCGCCGACCAGCACCCGGATCACGTCCCGGACCAGCCCGGTCACCGCCGCCGCCTGCACTCCCTTGCCGGAGACGTCGCCGATGACCACCAGCCAGCGGCCGTCCGGCAGCGGCACCACGTCGTAGAAGTCTCCGCCGACCTCGGCGTCGTCGCCGGTCGGGACGTACTCGGCGGCGAAGCCGATGCCCTCGACGACCGGCAGCACCGGGGGCAGCAGCGACTGCTGGAGGGTCTGGGCCACCCGGCGGCGCTCGGCGTGGATCCGGGCGTTCTCGATGGCGAGGGCGGCCCGGCGGGCCACGTCCTCCAGCACGGCGACCTCGTCCGGGTCGTGCCGGTGCCGCAGGTGCCGGCCGACCGCCAGGGTGCCGAGCCGTTGACCGCGGGCGATCAGCGGGACGGCGAAACCCTCCAGCGGCGGGCCCAGCGGGACCTGCGTGGCGCTGCGGGACGCCTCCCTGAGCCGGGCCTGCACCGACTCCGGCCCGGTCTCCTCGAGCACCTTGTGCAGCTGGGGCAGGACCGACTCGTCGGCGTGGCTGGAGGCGGCCAACCGCAGCCGACCCCACTCGTCGGTGGTGTGCACCGCGCACCACTGGCCCAGCCGGGGCACCACCAGCTGCGGGATCAACGCCATGGTCAGCTCGACGTCCAGCGACTGGGCGAGCAGTTCGCTCGCCTCGGCGAGGAAGGTCAGCCAGGCCTGGCGACGCACGTCGGCCCGGCGCAGCCGGTCGTTCTCCAGGTGCAGCGAGAGCCGCTCCGCGGCGAGCACCGCGAGCGGCCGGGCGTACGCCGAGGGCGCGGCGTCCAGCTCCAGCTCCCCGGCGTACGGGCGGTGCACGGCCAGCGGCACCTGGAGCAGTTCGTTGCCGGGGCGGGGCTGGCGGCCGTAGCGGGCGAACACCTGGACGCCCTGCCCGTCGCCCCGGTCCAGCCGGACCACACCCCCGGCCGCGCCGACCATCTCGGCGACCCGGGTCAGCAGGTCGGCGGCGAAGTCGGGCAGCGGGTCCTCGGCGTACGGGTCGGGGTTGGTCTGGGTCAGCTCGCTCATCGCGGCGGCGCTCGGCGCGGAACTCGCCGCGACGGTGCCGTCCCCGCCGTTGACCGGCACCTGGTCCAGCGGGGCGGGCGCCTCCGGTACCGCCCCGGGCCGGTCCAGCCGGAACCAGACGCCCTTGCCGGTGGGCAGGTACGTGGTGCCCCAGCGGCTGGCGAAGTGGTCGACCAGCAGCAGGCCCCGGCCCCGCTCGGAGACCTCGGTGATCTCGTCGGCGTCGTTGCGGACGCCCACCACCAGCTCGTCCACCGGCCCGGCGGCGAAGTCGGTGACGGTGACGGTGAGCCCGACCGGGTCCGCCACGACCTCGATGTCCAGTTCGGTGCGGGCGTGCTCCACCGCGTTGGTGGAGAGTTCGGTGGTCAGCAGCAGCGCCTCGTTGAGCAGGTCGTCGAGGTCGGCCTCGGTGAGCACGGAGCGGACCAGCGCGCGGGCGGCGGCGGGCGTACGCCGGTCGGCGGGCAGGCGGATGCGACGGACATGCTCGTCCCGGCCCCCGTCCGTCGCGGGCCCCGCCTCCGCTGACACCCTCGTATCCTCCACCGCCACGGGCCGGGTGCCAAGCCGGACCGCCTCGTCGGGCACCGTGGGTGACCGGCCCGGCCGCCTCGCGTCGCTGCCCCTGGCGACCCGGGCGGACCGGACGCCGGGCACCGGTCTCCGTCGGTACGGACGGCCGAGAGGCGGTGTTCCGTCCCGCGAACGCCACCGAACCTACCGTTCGTCCGGTTCGCGGTCGTGTGGTCCGACGCCCGATCGTGCGCGCCGCGCCCGAGGTGGGGCGGCGGACGCGCCGTCCGTGGCGTCGACACGGCGGTGGGCACAATGATGGGATGGGTGGCGTGTCGACGCGCCGGGAGGCCCCGAGCTGAGCGAGGAATGATGAGCGCGAAACAGTCGGTGACGGCGGACGCGTCCGCGACCGAGCACGATGCGCTGTTCGTCGAGTTGGCGGAGGCGTTGCGCCGGGTACGCGGCGGTGACTTCAAGGTGCGGCTGCCCCGCCGGGCGGGCGCGGTCGGTGAGGTCGCCGACGCCTTCAACGACGTGGTGGCGTTGCAGGAGCGGCAGCACCTCGACCTGCGCCGGATCAGCCGGGTCGTGGGTCGGGACGGCCGGCTCACCGAGCGGCTCGACGAGGAGGGCTTCGACGGCTCGTGGGCGGAGGGCCAGCGGGCCATCAACTCCCTCGTCGACGACCTGGGCCGCCCCACCACGGAGATCGCCCGGGTCATCGTGGCGGTGGCCGACGGCGACCTCTCCCAGCACATGGCGCTGGAGATCGACGGTCGCCCGCTGCGCGGTGAGTACCTGCGCATCGGCCGCACGGTCAACACGATGGTCGACCAGCTCTCGTCCTTCTCCAACGAGGTGACCCGGGTGGCCCGCGAGGTGGGCACGGAGGGCAAGCTCGGCGGTCAGGCCGACGTCCGTGGCGTCGCCGGCACCTGGAAGGACCTCACCGACTCGGTCAACACCATGGCGTCGAACCTGACCGGCCAGGTGCGGTCGATCTCCCAGGTGGCCACGGCGGTGGCTAAGGGCGACCTGTCGCAGAAGATCACGGTGGGCGCCCGGGGCGAGGTCGCCGAGTTGGCCGACACGATGAACTCGCTCACCGACACGCTGCGGCTCTTCGCCGAGCAGGTGACCCGGGTGGCCCGCGAGGTGGGCACCGAGGGCAAGCTCGGTGGTCAGGCGGAGGTGCCGAACGTCGCCGGCACCTGGAAGGACCTGACCGACAGCGTCAACTCGATGGCGTCGAACCTGACCGCCCAGGTGCGCAACATCGCCCAGGTCTCCACGGCGGTCGCCCGGGGCGACCTGAGCCAGAAGATCACCGTGGCGGCGCAGGGCGAGATCCTGGAGTTGAAGGACACCGTCAACACGATGGTGGACCAGCTCTCGTCGTTCGCCGACGAGGTGACCCGGGTGGCCCGTGAGGTGGGCATCGAGGGCAAGCTGGGCGGCCAGGCCCAGGTGCGCGGGGTCTCCGGCACCTGGCGGGACCTGACGGAGAACGTCAACCAGCTCGCCGGCAACCTGACCAGCCAGGTCCGAAACATCTCCCAGGTGTCGACGGCGGTCGCCAAGGGCGACCTGTCGCAGAAGATCACCGTCGACGCGCAGGGCGAGATCCTGGAGCTGAAGAACACCGTCAACACGATGGTGGACCAGTTGTCGTCGTTCGCCGACGAGGTGACCCGGGTGGCCCGTGAGGTGGGCACGGAGGGCAAGCTGGGTGGTCAGGCCCAGGTGAAGGGCGTCTCGGGTACGTGGCGGGACCTGACCGACAACGTGAACTCGATGGCGTCGAACCTGACGTCGCAGGTGCGCAACATCGCCTCGGTGACCACGGCGGTGGCGAAGGGTGACCTGTCGCAGAAGATCACGGTGGATGCCCGGGGCGAGATCCTGGAGCTGAAGTCGACGGTGAACACGATGGTGGACCAGTTGTCGTCGTTCGCCGACGAGGTGACCCGGGTGGCCCGCGAGGTGGGCACGGAGGGCAAGCTCGGCGGCCAGGCCCAGGTGCGCGGGGTCGCCGGCACCTGGCGGGACCTGACCGACAACGTGAACTCGATGGCGTCGAACCTGACCGCCCAGGTGCGCAACATCGCCCAGGTCTCCACGGCGGTGGCGAAGGGTGACCTGTCGCAGAAGATCACGGTGGATGCCCGGGGCGAGATCCTGGAGCTGAAGTCGACGGTGAACACGATGGTGGACCAGTTGTCGTCGTTCGCCGACGAGGTGACCCGGGTGGCCCGTGAGGTGGGTACCGAGGGCAAGCTGGGTGGTCAGGCCCAGGTGAAGGGCGTCTCGGGTACGTGGCGGGACCTGACCGACAACGTGAACTCGATGGCGTCGAACCTGACGTCGCAGGTGCGCAACATCGCCTCGGTGACCACGGCGGTGGCGAAGGGCGACCTGGGCCAGAAGATCACCGTCGACGCGCAGGGCGAGATCCTGGAGTTGAAGAACACCGTCAACACGATGGTGGACCAGTTGTCGTCGTTCGCCGACGAGGTGACCCGGGTGGCCCGTGAGGTCGGCATCGAGGGCAAGCTGGGCGGTCAGGCCCAGGTGAAGGGCGTCTCCGGCACCTGGCGCGACCTCACCGAGAACGTCAACCAGCTCGCCTCGACGCTCACCACCCAGCTCCGGGCGATCGCCCAGGTGTCCACCGCGGTGACCCGTGGCGACCTGACCCAGCGGATCGCGGTCAAGGCGCAGGGCGAGGTCGCCGAGCTGAAGGACAACATCAACCAGATGATCGTCACCCTCCGGGAGACGACGAAGAAGAACGCCGAGCAGGGCTGGCTCGACTCCAACCTGGCCCGCATCGGCGGCCTGCTCCAGGGCCAGCGGGACCTCGGCGAGGTCTGCCGCATGATCATGATGGAGGTGACCCCGCTGGTCGACGCGCAGCTCGGCGCGTTCTTCCTGGCGGACACCTCCGAGGGCGTGATGCGGCTGCGGCTCACCGCCTCCTACGGGTACGTGGCCCGGGGGCACAACGTCACCTTCGGCCCCGGGGAGGGGCTGGTCGGTCAGGCCGCGCTCTCCCGCCGGACGATCCGGGTCAACGCGATGCCCGACGGTCGGCTCACGCTGCGCTCCGGGCTGGCCGATACGCCCCCGGCCGACCTCGTGGTGCTCCCGGTCCTCTTCGAGGGCGAGCTGCTCGGCGTGATCGAGTTCGCCGGCGTGGCCCGCTTCTCCGATCTGCACCTGGCCTTCCTGGAGCGGCTGGTGCTCACCATCGGCGTCGCGGTCAACACCATCCAGGCCAACCGGCGTACGGAGGAACTGCTGGCCCAGTCGCAGCGGCTGGCGCTGGAGTTGCAGGACCAGTCGGCGGAGTTGCAGCGCACCAACGCCGAGCTGGAGGACAAGGCGAAGCTGCTGTCGGAGCAGAAGGGCAACATCGAGACCAAGAACCGGGAGATCGAGCTGGCCCGGCTGGGCCTGGAGGAGAAGGCGCAGCAGCTCACCCGGGCCTCGGCGTACAAGTCGGAGTTCCTGGCGAACATGAGCCACGAGCTGCGTACGCCGCTGAACTCGCTGCTGCTGCTGGCCCGCCTGCTCGCCGAGAACTCGGAGCAGAACCTGAGCCGTAAGCAGATCGAGTTCGCCCGCACGATCCACAGCGCCGGTTCGGACCTGCTCTCGCTGATCGACGACATCCTGGACCTGTCGAAGATCGAGGCGGGTCGGATGGACGTCGAGCCGACCGAGGTCCGCTTCGACGAGATCCGTGGCTACGTCGAGCAGGCGTTCGCCCCGCAGGCCGAGGAGAAGGGCCTGGACTTCCAGGTACGGGTCGCGAAGGACCTGCCCCCGGCGCTGGTCACCGACGCCCAGCGGTTGCAGCAGGTCCTGCGTAACCTGCTCTCCAACGCGATCAAGTTCACCGACAACGGCGCGGTGACGCTGCGGATCGGCCTGGCGCCGGAGAACGCGGTGTTCGACGTGCCGGCGCTGACCAACGCCCGGCAGGTGATCGCGTTCACCGTGATCGACACCGGCATCGGGATCTCCGACGACAAGCTGTCGCTGATCTTCGAGGCGTTCCAGCAGGCCGACGGCACCACCAGCCGCCGGTACGGCGGGACGGGGCTGGGCCTGTCGATCAGCCGTGACCTGGCCCGGCTGCTGGGCGGCGCGATCACCGTGACGTCCGCGCCGGGGCAGGGCTCGACGTTCAGTCTCTTCGTACCGGATGTGCTGGCACCGGACGCGGTGGTGGCGCCGCAGGGCCCGTCGCCGCAGCGCGCGGGCCTGCCGTCGTCGCTGCTGATGCCGCCGATGGAGCTGCTGCCCCGGCCGGAGGCCCCGGCGACCCGGCAGCTCGACGGCGCCACCGTGCTGATCGTCGACGACGACGTCCGGAACGTCTTCGCGCTGACCTCCGCATTGGAACTGCACGGCATGACCGTGCTGTACTCGGACAACGGGGCGGACGGTGTTCGCCTGCTGGCCGAGCATCCGGAGGTGGACATCGTGTTGATGGACGCGATGATGCCGGACCAGGACGGGTACGAGACCACCCGGCAGATCCGCCGCAACCACCGGTTCGCGGACCTGCCGATCGTCTTCCTGACCGCGAAGGCGATGCCGGGCGACCGCGAGTCGGCGCTCGCGGCCGGTGGCAGTGACTACATCACCAAGCCGGTCGACCTGGACGAACTGATCGAGCGGATGGCGTCCTGGATCAGCGGCAGCCGAGGCGAGGAGAATTCGTGACGCAGACGGCCAAGGCGCTGCTGGTCGACGACCGACGGGAGAACCTGATGGCCCTGGAGGCGATCCTCCAGGGGCTCCCGGTGCAGTCGGTCGCCGTGGAGAGTGGCGAGGCGGCGTTGAAGCAGCTGCTGGTGGACGACTTCGCGGTGATCCTGCTGGACGCCCAGATGCCGGACATGGACGGCTTCGAGACGGCCAGCCACATCAAGCGGCGGGAGCGGACCCGGCACGTGCCGATCATCTTCCTCACCGCCGCCGACAAGGACGCCCAGCTCGCGCTGCGCGGCTACGCGGTGGGTGCGGTCGACTACCTCACCAAGCCCTTCGACCCGTGGGTGCTGCGGGCGAAGGTGTCGGTCTTCGTGGAGCTGTGGGTGAAGACCCGCCAGCTGGCCGCGCAGTCCGACGTGGTGCGGGAGCGGGACGCGCAGTGGCGGGTGCTCAGCGACGCCGTGGACGAGGCCACCATGATGCTGCGCGCCGACGACAGCCTGGAGGCCCGCGACCGGGCCGTGGAGCTGCTGGAGCAGGCCCGCTGGGGCAACACTCCCTGATCCACCCCTCAGGATCCGCACACTTTCGGAGAAGGAGTGGCCATTCCCGCGGGGATGGCCACTCCTTCTCTGCGCGGAGAGATCAGGTGGTGGCGGCGCGGCGGGCTCGCCAGCGTTCGCCGAGCGAGTCCATCTCCTCCTGGACGAAGACGAAGAAGTCGCGCATCTCGGTGACCCGCTCGCCCCCCGGGGTGGCCCGTCCGTTCAGCGCGTCCACCCCGCCGTCGGCGATGTCGATGAAGTTCTTGTAGAGGCCGCTCTTGATGATGGTCGCCTCGTACCAGGCGTTCTCCGGCATCCGGTAGCGGTCCCGGCGGGAGCCCTTCACCGGCTCGCGGACGAGCATGCCGAACTGGATCAGATAGCGGACCGCCCCGGACACGGCAGCGGCGCTCACCCCCAGCTTGTCGCCGATCTCGGCCGCGGTCAGCGGCTCGTCGGCGCTCATCACGGCGAAGAGCACGCGAGCGGCCATCCGGGGGAAGCCGAAGTCCGCGAAGGCCATCGCCATCCGCTCGACGAAGAGGTGGACCCCTTCCTCGTTGCGGCCGGGGCGGTGGTCGTCGGGCATCGGTGGGCGCTCCTCAACTGCGGTCGGCACAGCGATCGTGCCTCAGGCGACACTGTCTTCACAACTTTGTGAAACGAGTGTAGCTTCTGATGCATGGAAACTCCCATTGAGGTGACCGGCCTGGTCAAGACCTTCGGCCGGACCCGCGCGCTGGACGGACTCGACCTCAGCGTCCGCGCGGGCGAGGTCCACGGCTTCCTCGGCCCGAACGGCTCCGGGAAATCCACCACCATCCGGGTGCTGCTCGGGCTGCTGCGGGCGGACGCGGGGGCCGTCCGACTGCTCGGCGGCGACCCGTGGCGCGACGCCGTCGCGCTGCACCGCCGGCTGGCGTACGTGCCCGGGGACGTCACCCTCTGGCCCAACCTCTCCGGCGGCGAGGTGATCGACCTGCTCGGCCGGCTGCGCGGCGGGCTCGACCCGAAGCGCCGGGCCGAGCTGCTGGAGTCGTTCGAGCTGGACCCGCGCAAGAAGGGCCGCGCCTACTCCAAGGGCAACCGGCAGAAGGTCGGCCTGGTCGCCGCCCTCGCCTCCGACGTCGAACTGCTCATCCTGGACGAGCCGACCTCCGGCCTGGACCCGCTGATGGAGGAGGTCTTCCAGCAGTGGGTGCGCCGGGCCAAGCGGGACGGCCGCACGGTGCTGCTCTCCAGCCACATCCTGGCCGAGGTCGAGGCGCTCTGCGACCGGGTGACCATCATCCGCGGCGGGCAAAACGTGGAGACCGGCACGCTGGCCGAGCTGCGGCACCTGCACCGCACCTCGGTCGACGCCGAGGTCGTCGGCTCCCCGGACGGCCTGGCCGACCTCCCCGGCGTGCACGACGTGCGGGTGGAGGGCGCTCGGGTCCGCTTCGACGTGGACAACCCGGCGCTGGACGCCGCGCTGCGCCGGCTCACCGAGATCGGCGTACGCAGCCTGGTCAGCCAGCCGCCGACGCTGGAGGAGCTGTTCCTGCGGCACTACGGGACGACCGCCGACGAGCCGGCCGGGGTGACCCGATGAGCACGCTCACCGGCACCCGTCACGTGGTCCGGCTGATCCTGCGCCGGGACCGCGTCCTGCTGCCGCTCTGGGTGCTGCTGCTGGCGCTGCTGCCGATGACGTACGCGACGAGCTTCTTCGAGCTCTACCCCGGCGCGGCGGAGCGGGCCGCGTACGCCACCGGCACCGCGACCAACCCGTCGATCGTCGCCCTGCTCGGCCCGGTGTACGGCGACAGCATCGGCGCGCTGACCGCCCAGCGCGGCGGCTTCCTCACCCTGGTCATCGGGCTGGTCAGCCTGCTCACCGTCATCCGGCACACCCGTACCGAGGAGGAGGCCGGCCGGCGCGAGCTGCTCGGCGCCACCGTGCTCGGCCGGCACGCCGGGCTGACCGCCGCGCTGCTCGTGACGTACGCGGCGAACCTGCTGCTCGGGCTGCTCACCGCCGCCGGGCTGGTCGCCACCGGACTACCGGCGGCCGGATCGCTGGCGTACGGGCTGTCGGCCGCGCTGGCCGGCATGGTCTTCGCCACCGTGGGCGGGCTGGCCGCCCAGCTCACCGAGACCGCAGGCGGGGCGCGCGGCATCGCGGTCGGGGCGCTCGGGGTGGCCTTCGCGCTCCGCCTCGTCGGGGACACCGCCGAGCGGGACTGGGCGAGCTGGCTCTCCCCGCTGGGCTGGGCCCCGCGGATCCGCGCGTACGAGGGGGAGCGCTGGTGGGTGCTGGTGCTGCCGGTGGTGCTGAGCGTGCTGCTCGCCGCCCTGGCGTACCCGCTGTCGGTGCGCCGGGACCTCGGCGCCGGCCTGCTGCCGCCCCGGCTCGGGCCGGCCGACGGCGGCCTCGCCGGGCCGTTCGGGCTGGCCTGGCGGCTGCACCGGGGGCAGCTCCTCGGCTGGTCGGTCGGCTTCGGCCTGCTCGGGCTGGTGCTCGGCGGCGCGGCGGAGGCGGCCGGCAAGGCGGTGGAGGGCAACGCGGCGGTGGAGGAGATCCTGGCCCGGCTCGGCGGCACGTCCGCGCTGGCCGAGGCGTACCTCGGTGGCACCCTGGGCTTCGTCGGCCTGGCCGCCGCCGGGTACGGCATCCAGGCGGCGCTGCGGATGCGGGCGGAGGAGGTCGCCGGTCGGGCCGAGCCGCTGCTCGCCACGGCGGTGCACCGGTTCCGCTGGCTCGCCTCGCACCTGCTCTTCGCCCTGGCCGGGCCGGTGATCGTGCTGGCCGTGGCCGGGTTCGCGGTCGGGGTGACCTACGGGCTCAGCGTGGGCGACGTGCCCGGCCAACTGCCCCGGATGGTCGGCGTCGGCCTGGCGCAGGTCCCGGCGGCCTGGGTGCTGGCCGGCCTGGCGGTGCTGCTGTACGGCCTGCTGCCCAGGTTCGCCCCGGTGGCCTGGGGAGCGCTTGCGGCCTGTGTGCTGCTCGGCCAGCTCGGCGCGGTGCTGGAGCTGAGCCAGTGGCTGCTGGATCTCTCCCCGTTCACCCACACCCCCCAGGTCCTGGGTGGCGACTGGACCGCCACCCCGCTGGTCATCCTCACCGCGATCGCCCTGGCCCTGGCGGCAGCCGGCACGGCCGCCTTCCGCCGCCGCGACGTCCCCACCGCCTGACCCACCCGCTTCCACCTCGGCCCGAGGGTCCGCAGGCCCTCGGGCCGAGGGAAGCGCACGGGGAGGGCCGGCACGGGATCAGGAGAGCGGGCGCAGGCCGGCCTCGAACGCGCCGCGCATGCCGAGGTACCCGTTGATCCGCTCTTCGATCTCCGCGTAGTGGGCCCGCCTGGCGGCGGGCAGCCCGGTGTCCCTGGCGGCGCTGACGAGGTCGACCACCCGGGCGGCCGGCCGGTACTCCATCCAGGTCGGCAGCACCGTCACGCCGGTCACCTCCCACGCTCCGGATGCGGAACGGGTGAAGGTGAACTCGGGCACCACCGCGTCCTGCGTGTTCTCGGGTGAACCGTCGGCGAACCGGGTGGTGAGGTTGCCCATCCCGTAGGCGACCCACTTCCTGCCGACCTTCTCGAACGGCTGCACCACGTGCACGTGGTGGCCGACGATCAGGTCGATGTCCGGCGAGGCGAGCAGCTGGCGGGCCAGGTCCTGCTGGTCGTCGTTCGGGGCGTGCTGGTACTCCGTCCCCCAGTGCATGGAGAGGATGACGATCTCGGCGCCCGCCGTGCGGGCCCGGTGGGCCGCCGCGAGGATCGCGTCCCGGTCGATCAGGTTCGCCGCCCACGGTCGGCCGGCCGGCAGCGGGATGTCGTTGAAGCTCAGGGTGTACGACAGCTGTGCGACCTTGACGCCGGCCACGTCGATGATGTTCGGCCGGGCGGCCTCCGCCGCGCTGCGGGCCGTGCCGGTGTGGCGCAGCCCGACCCGGTCCAGGTTGTCCAGCGTACGGGTGATGCCGTCCATGCCGGTGTCCAGCGAGTGGTTGGAGGCCGTGGAGCAGGTGTCGAAGCCGGCCCAGGCCGCCGCGTCGGCCAGTTCCGGAGGCACGCTGAAGGCGGGCCATCCGGTGAACGGGCCGGCCGGGGGAGCCAGTGGCGTCTCCAGGTGACAGATGGCGAGGTCGGCGGCGCTGACTCGCGGACGGACGGCGGCGAGCACCCGGGTGAAGTCGTGGCCGCTGCGCCCCGCCTGCCGGGCGTCGGCGGCGGCCTGATCGGTGAGTGCGGGGTGTACCAGCAGGTCGCCGGCGGCCACCACGGTGAGCTGGTTCGTCGTCGGCGCCGGGGCGCTGGCCCCGGCACGGGGGGTGGCGGTGGGCAGGACGACGCCCCCGCCCTGCTCGGTGCAGGCCGCCGCGAACAGAACCACAATTGCCGCAATACTGACTCTTGCCCTCATTTCAGGCATTCTCAGTAGCGGTGGTCCGTCCTGCGGGGGAACGGCGAAAGGCCCCCCTCCCGGGGGGCCTTCGTGCTCGGGGGAGGGGTCAGGGGGCGGTTTCGTTGCGGATCATCAGGGCGGAGCGGAGGCCGGTGATGTCGAGGACGCGGAGCAGGAAGTCCCCGACGTTGCTGAGCACCAGCAGGCTCTGCGCATGGCTGGCCTTGCGGCTGAGCACGACGAGGGTGCCCAGGCCCTGCGAGTCGCAGAAGGTCACCCCGGCCAGGTCGAGCACGATGCGCGGCGGAGGATCGGCGAGCACCTCGTTCACGACGGTCGCCAGCTGACCGGCGGTGAGCATGTCGATCTCACCGGCGAGGCGAAGCACGGCTTCATCGCCCGTCCGGTGTACCGTGATGGACAGTTCGGCACGATCCACCGGGTCAGCCTATCGCGATCTCGACGCCCCGGCCCGGTGAGAGTCGGCCCGCTGACCCGTCGCGCGTACGGGGTGAGTCTGGTAACCCCGTCCCAGGGGTGGCTGCCGATTGCCGGCCCGGCGCTGTAACAATGGCCGCATCGTGACCGATACCTTTTCCGCCGGATCCGGCCGCTACCCGGCCGACGCACCGGCCTCCGAGGCCCTGTTCGACCGCGCCACGGCCATCGTGCCCGGCGGGGTCAACTCTCCCGTGCGCGCCTTCCGTGCCGTCGGCGGCACCCCGCGCTTCATGGTCCGGGGGGAGGGTCCCTGGCTCTACGACGCCGACGACCGGCGCTACGTCGACCTGGTCTGCTCCTGGGGCCCGCTGATCCTCGGCCACGCCCACCCCGAGGTGGTCGAGGCCGTGCAGGCCGCCGCCGCGAAGGGCACCAGCTTCGGCACCCCGACGCCGGGCGAGGTCGAGCTGGCCGCCGAGATCGTCGCGCGGACCCCGGTCGAGCAGGTCCGCCTGGTCAACTCCGGCACCGAGGCCACCATGTCGGCGATCCGGCTGGCCCGCGGCTTCACCGGCCGATCCAAGATCGTCAAGTTCTCCGGCTGCTACCACGGGCACTCCGACGCGCTGCTCGCCGCCGCCGGCTCGGGCGTGGCCACCTTCGGCCTGCCCGACTCGCCCGGCGTCACCGGCGCGGCGGCCGGCGACACCATCGTGCTGCCGTACAACGACATCGACGCGGTCGAGCAGGTCTTCGCCGCCGAGGGGCCGCACATCGCGGCGATCATCACCGAGGCCGCCGCCGGCAACATGGGCGTGGTCGCCCCGCGCGACGGCTTCAACCAGCGGCTCGCCGGCATCGCGCACGCGCACGGCGCGCTGCTCATCGTCGACGAGGTGATGACCGGGTTCCGGGTCACCCGCGCCGGCTGGCACGGCCTCGACCCGTCGGAGGCCGACCTGTGGACGTACGGGAAGGTCATGGGCGGTGGGCTGCCCGCCGCGGCGTTCGGCGGACGCGCGGAGGTCATGTCGCGGCTGGCCCCGGCCGGCCCCGTCTACCAGGCCGGCACCCTCTCCGGTAACCCGCTCGCCTGCGCCGCCGGCCTGGCCACCCTGCGCCTCGCCGACGACGCGCTCTACCGCAGGCTCGACGACACGGCCGCCGTCGTGGGCAAGCTCGCCGCCGACGCGCTGGCCGCCGCCGGGGTCCCGCACCGGCTGTCGTACGCGGGCAACATGTTCTCGATCTTCTTCACCGACGCCGACGTGGTCGACTACGACACCGCCCGCACCCAGCAGGTGCCCGCGTTCAAGGCGTTCTTCCACGGGATGCTCGCCGCCGGCGTCTACCTGCCGCCGAGCGCGTTCGAGTCCTGGTTCGTCTCGGCGGCGATCGACGACGCCGCTCTGGAGCAGATCGCCGCCGCGCTGCCGGCGGCGGCGAACGCGGCGGCCGCGGCGGGTCACGGGGGGTAAGCGGTGAGCAGGACGGTGGTGCACGTGCTCCGGCACGGCGAGGTGTACAACCCGGAGGGCATCCTCTACGGTCGCCTGCCCGGCTTCCGCCTCTCCGAGCTGGGCGTCCAGATGGCCAAGGCAGCCGCGCAGGCGCTCGCCGAGCGGGAGGTCGTGCACGTGGTGGCGAGCCCGCTGGAGCGCGCCCAGCAGACCGCCGAGCCGATCGCCGCCCAGTTCGGGCTCCCGGTCGGGATGGACGAGCGGCTGATCGAGAGCGCCAACTGGTTCGAGGGCAAGAAGGTCTCGCCGGGCGACGGCTCGTTCCGCGACCCGCGCAACTGGTGGGTGCTGCGCGACCCGGTGACCCCGAGCTGGGGTGAGGCGTACCGGGCCATCGCGGAGCGGATGTTCGCCGCCGTGCACGCCGCCCGGATCGCCGCCGAGGGGCGCGAGGCGGTCCTCGTCTCGCACCAGCTGCCCATCTGGACCCTGCGCCGGTACGTCGAGCGCAAGCGGCTCTGGCACGACCCGCGCCGACGTCAGTGCGGGCTGGCCAGCCTCACCTCGTTCCACTTCGACGGCGCGAAGGTCGCCGGGATCGGCTACACCGAGCCCGCCGCCCACCTGATCGCCATCTCACCGACAGCCAGGACGGCCAAGGGGGCCTGATGTCGATCCGGAGGACGCTCGCCGCCTCGCTCGCCGCCGTCACCGCCACGGCGGCGCTGGTCGGCTGCTCCTCCGAGACCGGGGAGAGCCGCTGCGCCAACGACGGCGGCATCATCGAGTGCGCCCCGGACCAGCGCTCCGCCGCCCCGAAGATCGCCGGTGACCTGCTCACCGGCGGCCGGTACGACGTCTCCCAGGCCCGCGGCCAGGTGGTCGTGCTCAACTTCTGGGGCTCCTGGTGCGCGCCCTGCCGGGCCGAGGCCGACGACCTGGAGGCCACCTACCAGGCCACCAGGGCGTCCGGGGTGACCTTCCTCGGCATCAACGTCCAGGACAGCAAGGACAAGGCCGTCGCCTTCGAGGAGGGGCGGGTCACGTACCCGAGCCTCTTCGACCCGTCGAGCCGGCTGGCGCTGGCCCTGGACATCCCCCCGAACACCATCCCCGCCACGGTCGTGCTCGACCGGGAGGGCCGGATCGCCACCGTGATCCGCGCCGCCGTCAAGCAGGACGGCCTCCAGCCCATCGTCGAGCGGATCGCGGCGGAGCAGCCCGCGTCCGGTTCCCGCTGATGGGCGAGACGTTCCGCCAACTCGCCGAGTCCGGCCCGCTGCTGCTGGCCATCGGCGCGGCCGCGCTCGCCGGCCTGGTCAGCTTCCTCTCCCCGTGCGTGCTGCCGCTGATGCCGGGCTACCTGTCGTACGTGACCGGGCTGGCCGGCGCGGACCTGGAGGGCCGGGCCCGCACCGTCGACGGGCCGCAGGCAGAGCCGGGCGCCGGTGGGGTGGCCGTGGCGACCCGTACGGCGGCCCGGCCGGTGGCGGCGGTCAAGGGGCGGGTGCTCGCCGGGACGCTGCTCTTCATCGCCGGCTTCACCGTGGTCTTCACCGCCACCGCGATCCTCTTCGCCAGCTTCGGGCGGGTCTTCTTCGACCACGAGCGGACGCTGGAGATCGTCATCGGTGCGCTGGTCGTGCTGTTGGGGCTCAGCTACCTGGGTGTGGTGCCGGGCATGCAGCGCGAGTTCCGCATCCAGCGGCTGCCCGCCGCCGGGCTGCTCGGGGCGCCGGTGCTCGGCGCGGTCTTCGCGCTGAGCTGGCTGCCCTGCACCGGCCCGACCCTCGGCGCGGTGCTCGGCATGGCCACGGCGGCCGGCAAGACCGACCGGGCGGTGGTGCTGGCGGTGGCGTACTGCCTCGGGCTGGGGGTGCCGTTCATCCTCTTCGGGCTGGGCTTCCACCGCCTGCTCGGGGTGTTCCGCGCCGTCCGGCGCAACAGCCGCTGGGTCACCCGGATCGGCGGCGCGCTGCTGATCCTGATCGGCCTGGCCCTGATCACCGGCGGGTGGCAGAACTTCGTGATCTGGCTGCAGACGACCGTGGGTGTGGGCGAGGTGAGCATCTGATGACGACCGTGGACGAGCGGCCGGCCGCGCCGGCCGGAGCGCCCCGGCGGCCGAACCCCGTGCTGGCCCTGCTGCGCAACTCCTGGCGGCAGCTCACCAGCATGCGTACGGCGTTGGTGCTGCTGTTCCTGCTCGCCGTCGCCGCGATCCCCGGCTCGGTGCTGCCGCAGCGGGGGGTGAACCCGGAGCAGGTCGACCAGTACTTCCGCGACCACCCGGAACTGGCCCCGCAGCTCGACCGGATCGGCGCCTTCGAGGTCTTCGCCTCGGTCTGGTTCTCCGCGATCTACCTGCTGCTCTTCACCTCGCTGGTCGGCTGCATCCTGCCCCGGATGCGCGACCACCTGCGCGCCCTGCGCTCGCGCCCCCCGGCGGCCCCGAAGCGGCTGGAGCGGCTGCCCCAGCACACCGTGCTGGAGGCCCCGGCCGCCGCCGACCCGGAGGCGATCGCCGCGGTGCTGCGCCGCCGACGCTGGCGGGTGGTGGTACGCGGCAACGAGGTCTCCGCCGAGAAGGGGTACCTCAAGGAGACCGGCAACCTGCTCTTCCACACCTCACTGGTCGCCGTCCTGCTCGGCGTGGCGCTCGGCTCGTGGTTCGGCTGGCACGGCAACCGGCTGCTCGTGGCGGGCGAGGAGAACGCCTTCTGCAACACCCGGCAGCAGTACAGCGAGGCGTCGCTCGGCCCGCGCGTGGACAGCACCGACCTGCCCCGCTTCTGCCTCACCCTGGACGACTTCGAGGCTCGCTTCCTCCCCTCCGGCCAGCCGGAGTTCTACCGGGCCTCGGTGACCGTGGACGAGCTGGACGGCACCCCGCGCCAGGCCGCCTTCTCGGTCAACTCGCCGCTGCGCCTCGGCTCCGCCAACGTCTACCTGCTCGGCCACGGCTACGCCCCGATCCTGAAGTACACCGACCGGTACGGCCGCAGCCAGACCAGCACGGTGCCGTTCCTGACCACCGGCGACGCCAACCTCACCAGCGAGGGCGTGGCCGCCTTCCCGGACGCCAACCTCGACCCTCGGACCGGCGAGCGGGACCCCGCCCAGCAGGTCGCCTTCGAGGGGCTCTACCTGCCGACCGCACCGGAGACCGGGCCCTTCGTGTCGTCGCAGTTCCCGACCGAGCAGAACCCGGCGGTGGTGCTGAGGGCGTTCCGGGGGAACCTGGGGTTGGACGCCGGCATCCCCGGCTCGGTCTACCAGCTCGACCAGCGTCAGGTGGCCAACGGCAAGCTCAAGCAGGTCGGCGAGGACAAGCTGGGCGTCGGCGAGAAGTGGACCCTGGACGACGGCAGCACGCTGGAGTTCCTCGGCACGAAGCCGTACGTCACGCTCTCGGTCCGGCACGCCCCGGGCCAGACGCTGATGCTGGTGGCCTGCGTGGTGCTGCTCGGCGGGCTGATGGGCTCGCTGTTCGCCCGCCGCCGACGGGTCTGGTTCCGGGTGTTCTCCGCCGACCCGACGAGTGGATCTCCGACAAGCGGTAGTAGTTTGGTCGAGGCCGGTGGGCTGCCGCGCACCGAGCATCCGGGGTTCGCCGACGAGTTCGCGCAGCTCGTCGCCGCCGTACGCGACGACGGGCGGGCCGACGGGCGGACGCGAGAGGGAGTCGAGTGATGGCGGAGCTGTCCGACCAACTGGTGACGTTCGCGATCCTGGCGTACCTGGTCGCCATGATCAGCCACGCCGTCGAGTACGCGCTCGGCAACGCCCGCGCCGTGTCCGCCAAGGCTCCCGCCCGGGAACTGGTCGGCGCCGGGGTGGGTGCCCCGGGCGGCACCGTGACGGCTCCCGCGGCTCCCACCGACGACGAGGTGCGCACGGCGCGGACGGCCCGGCGGGCCGAGCTGGCCGGCCGGATCGCCGCCTGGGTCACCGTCGTGGCCGCCGCGATCCACCTGGGCGCCGTGGTCACCCGGGGCATCGCCGCCGACCGGATGCCCTGGGGCAACATGTACGAGTTCGTGCTGACGGTCACCTGGATCGGGACGGCGGCCTGGTTGGCGGTGCTCGCCAAGCGCCCCTCGCTGCGTCGGCTCGGGCTCTTCCTGACCCTGGTCATGGTGCTGCTGCTGGCCTTCGCCGAGCTGAAGCTCTACGTCGAGGTGGTGCCGCTGATGCCGGCACTCCAGTCGTACTGGTTCATCATCCACGTCTCGACGATCATCTTCGCCTCCGGCATCTTCCTGCTCGGCATCGTCCCGGCGGTCACCTTCCTCATGCGCAACGGGTACGAGCAGGGCAAGCGCAGCTTCCCGTACACCCTGGCCCGTCGGCTGCCGGCGGCGGCCGGCCTGGAGCGGCTGACCTTCACGCTGCACGCCTTCTCGTTCCCGATCTTCACCTTCGCGGTGATCGCCGGCGCGATCTGGGCCGAGGCGGCATGGGGTCGGGCCTGGGGCTGGGACCCGAAGGAGACCTGGGCGTTCATCTCCTGGGTGGTCTACGCCGGCTACCTGCACGCCCGGGCCACGCCGAGCGTGAAGCGCAACGTGGCGACCTGGATCGCGGTGCTCGGCTTCCTGACCGTCCTGATGAACCTCTTCGGGGTCAACTTCTTCTTCACCGGCCTGCACTCGTACGCCGGGGTGGAGTGAACCGACCGGTGAGCACCCGGTCGACGCCCCGGGTCACCGCGTCAGCCGCCGAACCAGCCCGGCACGTCCAGCCGGAAGAAGTTCGGCGGGGTGACCGTGCGTAGGTCGTCCTCCATCGCCGCGACCCGTTCCTCGCCGAGGGTCGCCGCCCAGCGCTGCCGCAGCGCGTCGAAGAGCACCGCCGAGCGGCGCAGCCCGTCGACGCCCTTCGCCGTCATCCGGACCAGCTTGCGGCGGGCGTCGGCCGGGTCGTCGGCGCGTTCCAGGTAGCCGAGGGCGACCAGCCGGTCGACGGTCTTGCCGGCGGCCTGCTTGGAAACGCCGAGTCGCTGACCCAGTTCGGACGCGGTCGTGCCGTGGGCGCCGACGGCCTGGAGCACGAAGCCGTGCACCGGCCGCAGGTCGGGGTGCCCCTGCCCGGCCAGTTCGGCGTGCAGGTCGTCGATGAGGGTGCGGAAGCCGGCCAGCAGCAGCAGGGGCAGCAGGAAGCCGGGGCGCCCGGGGTCAGGTGTTGCCATGTTCGACAACCGGGTTTACTGTTTCGACAACCACGTTGACGATCCTACCCGAGAGGCTCCGCCGTGTTCACCGTGCACACCCTCGACACCGCACCCGCCGCCGCCCGCCCGACCATGGAAGGGGTACGCCGCAAGCTCGGCCACCTCCCGGGTGCGGTCGCCCTGATGGCCGAGTCGCCCGAACTGCTCAAGGGTTTCCTCACCGCCAACGCCACCTTCGAGGCGACCGACCTCGACCCGGTCGAACGGGAGGTGGTCGTGCTGACCGTCGCCACCCGCCACGCCTGCCACCTCTGCGTGGCCATGCACACCGCCACGCTCACCCGGCTCGGCGCCGACCCGGAGCTGGTCACCGCCCTGCGCGACGGCACCACGCCGACCGACCCCCGGCCGGCGGCGCTGCGCCGGTTCACCCTCGCCGTCCTCGACCACGCCGGCGCCGTACCCGAGGACGAACTGCGCGCGTTCCTCGACGCCGGCTACCGCCCGCGACACGCCCTCGACGTGGTGCTCGGCGTCGGGACGTACACCATCTCCACCTTCGCCAACCGGCTCACCGGGGCCCCCGTCGACCCGCACCTGGCCCCGTACGCCTGGGAACCGGCAGCGGCGTGACGGTTTGCGGCGTGTCGGGGTGTCGCGGCGCCCGAACCCGCCGACACGCCGCAAACCGTGCCGGCCACCGCCTAACCACGACGCCGGTCGGACGGATGCGTGGGGAGGGCCACAGCGGGCGCGGCGACCCGGCGTGGGCACGGCGGTGGGAGGTGCGGGAGACTGGCCGCATGGCGGCTCGTGGCTTCCCGTACACCGATCTCAAGGACTTCCTCGCGGCGCTGGAGCGCGCGGGCGAGCTGCGGCGGGTGAACGTCCCGGTCGACCCCACGCTGGAGATCAGCGAGGTGGTCACCCGGACGGTCCGCGCGGGCGGCCCGGCGCTGCTCTTCGAACGCCCGACCCGCGGCGAGATGCCGGTCGCGATCAACCTGTTCGGCACCGAGAAGCGGATGGCGATGGCGCTCGGCGTCGAGTCGCTGGACGAGATCGGCGCCCGGATCGGCGCGCTGATCAAGCCCGAGCTGCCCGTCGGATGGTCCGGCATCCGCGAGGGCCTGGGCAAGGTCATGCAGCTCAAGTCCGTGCCGCCGCGCAAGGTCAAGACCGCCCCCTGCCAGGAGGTGGTCTACTCCGGCGACGACGTCGACCTCAACAAGCTCCCCGGCCTCCAGGTCTGGCCCGGCGACGGCGGCGTCTTCCACAACTACGGGCTGACCCACACCAAGCACCCCGAGACCGGCAAGCGCAACCTCGGGCTGTACCGCCTCCAGCAGCACAGCCGCAACACCCTCGGCATGCACTGGCAGATCCACAAGGACTCGACCGCCCACCACGCGGTCGCCGAGCGGCTCGGCCAGCGGCTCCCGGTCGCCATCGCGATCGGCTGCGACCCGGTCGTCAGCTACGCCGCCTCCGCGCCACTGCCCGGCGACATCGACGAGTACCTGTTCGCCGGCTTCCTGCGTGGCGAGCGGGTCGAGATGGTCGACTGCCTCACCGTGCCGTTGCAGGTCCCCGCGCACGCGCAGATCGTCCTGGAGGGGTACCTCGAGCCCAGCGAGCGGCTGCCCGAGGGGCCGTTCGGCGACCACACCGGCTTCTACACCCCGGTCGAGCCGTTCCCCGTGCTGCACGTCGAGACCATGACCACGCAGCGCAACCCGGTCTACCACTCGATCGTCACCTCCAAGCCGCCGCAGGAGGACCACGGCCTGGGCAAGGCCACCGAGCGGATCTTCCAGCCGCTGCTCAAGCTGATGATCCCGGACATCGTCGACTACGACCTGCCGGCCGCCGGCGTCTTCCACAACTGCGCGATCGTGTCGATCCGCAAGCGCTACCCGAAGCACGCCCAGAAGGTCATGAACGCGATCTGGGGCGCGCACCTGATGTCGCTGACCAAGCTGATCGTGATCGTCGACTCCGACTGCGACGTGCACGACTACAACGAGGTCGCCTTCCGCGCCTTCGGAAACGTCGACTACGCCCGCGACCTGCTGCTCACCGAGGGGCCGGTGGACCACCTCGACCACTCGTCGTACCAGCAGTTCTGGGGTGGCAAGGCGGGCGTCGACGCCACCCGCAAGCTCCCCACCGAGGGCTACACCCGAGGCTGGCCCGAGGAGATGCACATGTCCCCCGAGGTCGTCTCCCTGGTCGACAAGCGCTGGAAGGAGTACGGCATCTGATGCCTACCCCCCGGGATCCTCGCGATCTTGCAGTTTCGGCCACCGACCTGCCTGCTTCCTCCACTTATGTCGGCACCGAAAGTGCAAGATCGCCGGGGAAGGTCAAGAGGGTCAAGGCGTTCCTCAGGTTGGTGGCGATCGAGCACTCCGTGTTCGCGTTGCCGTTCGCGTACCTGTCGGCGTTGGTCGCGATGCGGGTGGACGGGGGGCGGGTGCGGTGGGGGGACCTGCTGCTGATCACCGTGGCGATGGTGGGGGCGCGGACGTTCGCGATGGCCGCCAACCGGATCCTCGACCGGCGGATCGACGCGCGGAACCCGCGTACCGCCAACCGGGAACTGGTCACCGGGGCGGTGAGCGTGCGGACGGCCTGGACCGGCGCGGCCGTCGCCCTGGTGGTCTTCCTGGCCGCCGCCGCCCTGCTCAACCCGCTCTGCCTGGCGCTGGCGCCGCTCGCCGTGGTGCCGCTGGTCGTCTACCCGTACGGCAAGCGGTTCACCAACTGGCCGCACGCCATCCTCGCCGTCGCCCAGGCGGTCGGGCCGGTCGGCGCCTGGCTCGCGGTCACCGGCACCCTCGACGGCTCCTGGCCGGCCTGGCTGCTCGGCGCGGCCGTCGGCCTCTGGATCGGCGGCTTCGACCTGATCTACGCCTGTCAGGACGCCGAGGTCGACCGGGAGATCGGCGTGCACAGCGTCCCGGCCCGGTACGGCAAGCGTTTCGCGCTGCACGCCTCGACCGTCGCGCACGTGGTGACCTTCGCGCTCTTCATCTGGTTCGGCGCGCTGATCGGCTTCGGTTGGCTCTGGTGGATCGGCCTGGCGCTGACCGCCGTCGCCTTCGGCTACCAGCACGTGGTGGTCAGCCCCACCGACCTGAGCAAGGTCAACCGGGCGTTCTTCACCGCCAACGGCTTCGTCGGCATCGCCCTGTTCGTGTTCGCCCTGCTCGACCTGATCGTCCGCCTGGGGCTCCGCCCCTGAGCTCTGCCGTCGGTCCCGGCCCCGGGCCAGCCGGCGGGCTGGCTTGATCGACTCCATGTCGCCGATGTGGCGGTTTCCGGAAAGTCGGATGCCGCAACATCGGCGCAACGGAGTTGATCAAGCCAGGTCGGCGGTGGTGCGGCCGGGAACCGCACGGCCGCCGGCCGGGTCTGGGGGTCAGGTGGTGTCGGGGACGGGGTAGCGGGCGCTCTCCAGGGTCCAGTCGACGGTGCCGCGCACCGCGTTGGCGACCCCGTCGAGGTGGGCGGTGACCGCCACGTCCCAGGTCGGCCCGAACGACGGGACCGCGGCGCGCAGCGCCACGAACCGCCCCATCGTCTCCCGCCACCGGTCGGCCACCAGGCCCACGGCGGTCTCCAGCGGCACACCCCGCTCGGCGGCCTCCGCCAGCACCAGGTTGTGCCCGCCGGAGGTGGCGAGGTCCCGGTCCAGCGAGGCGATGTCGTTGTACCAGGAGAGCAGGTCGTTGCCGAGCTCACCGATCCGGCGCAGCAGCGGGTGGTGGTAGACCGCGTCCGGCAGCGGCCGGCCGGTCGCGAACTCCACCAGCGGGTACGAGACGTACGCCGCCGAGGTCGCCCGGCGCAGCTCCACGTACTCGGTCACCGACGGCGGCCGTCCCGCCTCCTTGGCGACCGCCTCCCGCCACGTCCCGTCCAGGTGGTGGGCGACCGCGTCGGCGAAGCGCGACCGCCAGCGGGCCGTCATCCGGCGGCGCGGCTCCCGCCACGCCTCGACAAGCAGCCGGCGCAGCGGCCCGCCGAACCCGGGGTGCCGCCACCGCGGCCCCTCCCGCAGCAGGGTCAGCGCCCCGGCCCGCAGCGCCCGGATCTGCTCCGGGGCGAGCCGGCCCGGCCCGTCGCAGGCGTCGTCGACCAGGAAGAACCAGGTGAAGAGGGTCGCCAGGGTACGCAGGTCCGCCTCGTCGGCGTCCGGGTAGAGCCGGCCCGCGTAACGGGCGAAGCCGGCCCGCTCCAACCGGCGGCGGGTGGCGGAGTCCAGCGGCAGTCCCAGCCGGGGCAGCCGGTCCAGCACCCACTGCTGCACCGGATCCGCGTACGGGGAGAGCCGGGGCGGAATCGGGCAGGCCGATCGGAGCGACCAGAGGACCTCTTCGACCATGCCCCGATCCCTCCCGTACGGCGCGGATCGCCGACGGCAGCATGCCAGTTCGGCGAGAATCCCGCCGCCCACGCCGACCGGGGGTGCGCTCGGCGACACGGGGGGTGCCCGTCGGCCCACCACGGTGACCAGGCAGGCTGGACGGTATGCGTGAACCATGGGTGGTCGGGGTCTCCGGCGCGTCCGGCACCCCGTACGCCGCGGCCGTCGTCAACGGGCTGCTCGACGCCGGTGAGCCGGTGGACCTGATCGTCTCCCGGGCCGCCCGGCTGACCGTGCTCGACGAGACCGGCCGCCCGTTCCGGGACGGGCACTGGGCCGAGGACCTGGCCGCCTGGCTGGGCCGGGACCTGACCGGCGCCGACGTGCGGCACTGGCCGGCCGGTGACATCGCGGCCGGGCCGAGCAGCGGCTCGTACCGGGTACGCGGAATGGCGGTCGTCCCGGCGAGCACGGCGGCCTGCGCCGGCATCGCGATCGGGCTCTCCAAGGACCTGTTGCAGCGCGCCGCCGAGGTCAACCTGAAGGAGCGCCGGCCGGTGGTGCTGGTGCCCCGGGAGACCCCGGTCACCCGCAGCCACCTGGAGCACCTGATCGCCCTGCACGACGCCGGTGCGGTGGTCCTCCCGGCCAGTCCCGGCTTCTACGGCGCCGGGGCCTCCGCCACCGCGCAACAGTTGGTCGACTTCGTGGCCGGCAAGGTGCTCGACGCCCTCGGGGTGCCCCACACGCTCTTCCGGCGCTGGGCGGGGCAGCTCAACGCGGACCGCTCCTGAGCCTCACCCGTCGCGCGTCCCCGCGACGAGGGCCGGCGGGCCCCCACGGACGCGGACCGGACCTCCCCGGCCGGCCCGCGTACCCGTATCGCACCCCTTCAGTACATCCCGGCGTTGGCCGGGCCCGGCCCGGTCGAGGCGGCGGGGCCGACGTTGCGCGGCTTGCCCATCTCCTCCGCCTCGTCCAACATGCCCTCCCCTTCCAGCAGGGCCCGCACCTCGGATTCCCGAAACCGGCGATGCCCGCCTGGAGTCCGGATGCTGCCTATCCGGCCGGCCGCCGCCCAACGCGTCACAGTCTTCGGGTCCACCCGAAACAGCGCGGCGACCTCACCCGGTGTCAGCAGGCGATCTCCAGTGTCCACAGCCCCCTCCTCGCGTCGACGAAGCCCCCGGCTGAACACACTGCCCCCGGCCGGTGCGAGCCCAGAGCCGTCATGAGGGACGTATGGCAATTACAGCACCAGCGACCTGGCGTGTCCGCCAAACGCGAAAAACGCACTGAGTGGGAAGTTAGTAAATGGTACCGGCGCTGGACTCCCTTGACCGATGGTCTGCGAACTGTGACGGGCTGTCATGTCCAACGGAGTCCGGGCGCCGGGCGTTACGCCCGGCCAGCTAGGGTCACACTCCGTGGACGCCATCGACCGGAGCCTCGTCGAACTGCTGCGCGGCAACGCCCGCCTGTCGTACGCCGAACTGGCACGACAGGTCGGACTCTCCGCCCCGGCCGTGCACGAACGGGTCGGCAAGCTGGAATCCGGCGGGGTCATCCGCGCGTACCGGGCGGAGGTCGAGCCGGAGGCCATCGGGCTCGGGGTGACCGCGCTGATCGGCATCGTCGAGGACTCCAACGCCGACACCGACGACGTGCTGGAGGCGTTCCGGCAGATGCCGGAGATCGAGTCCTGCTACTTCATGGCCGGTGTCGAGTCGTTCCTGCTCAAGGCGCGGGTCGGCACCATCGCCGAGCTGGAGCAGCTGATCGTGCGGCTCAACCGCACCCCGGGCGTGGCCTCCACCCGCACCGGCATCGCGCTGTCGACCAAGTGGGAGAACCGCCCCCAGCCGATCGAGCCCGCCGCCTCCTGACCAGGTCCATCGCTCCGTTTGCGGCGTGTCGCGGCATCCGCGACCGCTGACACCGCAACACGCCGCAAACGGAGCAGCGCCGGCGGAGGGGCTGGTGCCCCGAGCGCGGCGGGCGGTACGGTGCGCCGATGAGGACGCCGGCGGCCGGTACCGCCGTGGTGACCGGGGCGGCGGGCGGGCTCGGCCGGGCCGTCGCCGCCGCCCTGCACGCCGACGGGTGGACGGTCCTCCTCAACGACCTGGACGCCGACGCGGTCGCCACCGCCGCCGGGCCGCTCGGCGGCTGGTCCCGCGCCCTCGACGTACGCGACGAGGCGGCCTGTGCCGAGGTCGCCGCCGAGGCGGCCGGCCGGGGCGGGCTCGACCTCTGGGTCAACAACGCCGGCGTCCTGGAGACCGGCGCGTCCTGGACGCACGACGCGGCCACCCGACACCGGCTGGTCGAGGTCAACGCCCTCGGGGCGATGAACGGCACCCTCGCCGCCCTCGACGTGATGCGGGCCCAGGGGCGCGGGCACGTGCTCAACGTCGTCTCGCTCGCCGGACTGATCGCCGCGCCCGGCGAGACCGTCTACGCGGCCAGCAAGCACGCGCTGCTGGCGTTCAGCCTCGGCACCCTCGCCGACCTGCGGATGGCCGGGCTCCGGGGCGTACACGTGTCGTGCCTGTGCCCGGACGGGATCTGGACGCCGATGCTGCACGACCGGCTGGACGACCCCGGAGCCCTGGCCTCCTTCACCGGGACGCTGCTCACGCCGGAGCGGGTGGCCGCGCGGGCCGTCCGGCTGGCCCGCCGCCCCCGCCCTGTGGTCAGCGTGCCGCGCTGGCGCGGCGCCCAGGTACGGCTGCTGGACACCTTCCCCCGGCTGGCGCTCGCGCTGACCCCGGTGGTCCGGGCCGCCGGTCGGGCCGGGCAGCGCCGGCAGCGGCGCCGGGTCGGGCCGGACCCGAGCGGACGTCACTTGTAACGTTGCCGGCGTGACTCATCTCGACCGGTGTGACGAGGCCAGCCGGACGTGGGTGACCGAGGCGATCGCCACGGTCGAGGCGGACGCGAACCGCTCCGCCGACACCCACCTGCTGCCGTTCCCGCTGCCCCGGGAGTGGGGGATCGACCTGTACCTCAAGGACGAGTCGGTGCACCCCACCGGCTCGCTGAAGCACCGGCTGGCCCGCTCGCTCTTTCTCTACGGGCTCTGCAACGGTTGGATCGGCCCGGAGACCACGATCATCGAGGCGTCCTCGGGCTCGACGGCCGTATCCGAGGCGTACTTCGCCCGGATGCTCGGGCTGCCGTTCGTCGCCGTGATGCCCGCGACGACCTCACCGGAGAAGATCGCCCAGATCGAGTTCCAGGGCGGGCGCTGCCACCTCGTCCAGGACCCGGCCAAGGTGGTCGTCGAGGCGCGCTGGCTCGCCGAGGACAGCGGCGGGCACTTCATGGACCAGTTCACCTACGCCGAGCGGGCCACCGACTGGCGGGGCAACAACAACATCGCCGAGTCGATCTACGCGCAGCTCTCCCTCGAACGGCATCCGATCCCGGCCTGGATCGTGGTGGGCGCCGGCACCGGCGGCACCAGCGCCACCATCGGCCGGTACGCCCGCTACCGCCGGCTGCCCACCAAGCTCTGCGTGGTCGACCCGGAGAACTCGGCGTTCTACCCCGCCTGGCAGGCCGCCGACTGGTCCGTGCGCACCGGTCGCGGTTCCCGGATCGAGGGGATCGGCCGGCCCAGCGTCGAGCCGTCCTTCCTGCCCTCCGTGGTGGACCGGATGACCGCCGTGCCCGACGCCGCCTCGCTGGCCGCCATGCGCGCCGGCTCGGCCGTCCTCGGCCGGCGCGTCGGCGGCTCCACCGGAACGAACCTGTGGGGCGCGTTCGGCCTGATCGCCGAGATGCTGGCCGCCGGGCGGACCGGCTCGGTGGTCACCCTGATCTGCGACGCCGGTGACCGCTACGTCCCCACGTACTACGACGACGGGTGGGTGACCGGGCAGGGGCTCGACCTCGCCCCGCACCTGGCCACCGTCGAGCGTTTCCTCAGCACCGGGGCCTGGCCGGCCTGAGCGGCGCCGTCACTCCAGCGAACGCACGATCAGCTGCGCGGCCGTGCCGGCGGCCGTCGCCCGCACGACCGGGCCGAGGCCCCTGCGCACCGCCTGCCTCAGGTTGGTGAGCCGGCCTTTCTCCCGGTTCACCTGGGCGGCGGCGGCATCGGGGTCGACGACGTTTCCCCGGGCGTCGACGAAACCGTTCGCCTGAAGTGCGGAAATCAGCCGGGTCAGTTCCTCGGCGGCGTCCCGACCGACTATCTTCGCGATCTGCACCTGCCCGCCGTACATGTTTATCTGGTCGCCGTCGAAGTGGTCACCCACCGCGCACCACCTTTCCTATCTGAATACCGTCGCCCTTCATGTTGATCTCGTCGCCGAAGACCAGTTTGCGGTTGTCGATGTTCTGCACGATCTCCCGGGCCGGCGGATTCTCGATGGCGTTGGCGATGAGGCCCACCAGGTGGTCGATCATCGCGCCGTCGGTGCTCACCAGCGCGGCGCTGGGCGCCCCGGTGGTCTCCAGCACGAGGGCGTACTGGGTTGCCCGGGTGGCGATGCGGAACGCCGTCCAGCCACTGTGGACCGCCAGCCCCAACGGAATCAGCGAGGCGAACACGATGACTCCCGTCGGCGCGTCGGCCTGCCCGGCGCAGCAGAGCAGCACCAGCCAGCCGACGAGCCAGGCGACGGTCCGGCCGATGGCACGGGTGACCCCGGCCCGGTCGGGCTCGGAGACCAGGGACCGCACACGAGCGATGGTGCGGAGCTGGTAGACGTCGCTCCCGATCCACAGGGTCGCGCGGTTGACCCGGATCTGGGTCACACCGGAATGGTCTGCCAAGTCGGTACCCTCCTCTACGCGGCCCGGTCGGAGTTTTCGGCCGGGCGTCTTTCGGCGGGTCCACGACGCTCACGTGAATGAGCGGCACGGAAATTGTTGACGCGAACCATACTCCGGAATCGGATCCGAGTCCCACGGGCGGGACCTGTCGGTATTGCGACAGGAATCGTTGGTGGATGGAACTTCCACGCGCATTCCACCGGTCAATGAAACGATCGGCGACAATTGGCGGATCATCCGTGCATGCGGGCGTCGTCCGGCCGAGGGCGGGCGGGGACGGACGGGGCGGGCGCTCGGCCGACCGGTGGCGGTCACCGACCGGCGGGCCGTCTGTTCCGGGGCAGGCCCGCATCGCCGCCCTCCGCCGAACGGACGGGCGTCGAGCGACTCAGCCGGCGTCGATTCGCTCGGCCAGGCCCGGATACCGCGTCACGAAGCCGTCGCCGTCCACCGTCAGCTCCGCCCGGAAGGTGTCGCTGGCGAAGCCCACCCGGCCCGGCCCGAGCGCGGTGTAGACCTGCTCGGCGGCGATCACCTCCAGGCTCGGCACCAACACCCAGGCCACGGTGATCCGGTGCTCGGTGCTGGCCGCCGCGCCCGCCAGCCCCAGCCGGCGCACCGGCAGCGCGTTGAACAGCGGTGAACCACTCAGGTCGACGTCGACCGCGTCGTACAGCCGGTCCGGGTCGTCCGTGCCGGCAAGGCCGGCCGGCGGGTGCCCGGCGGCCCGCAGCACCGCGTCCAGGTCACCCTGCTCGCCGGTGGTCACCCGCCACCCGTCCGCGCTCCGCTCCAGCCGGACCCGCCGCGACCAGCCGGCGCCCTCGGCCTCCACCTCCAGGGTGGAGGTGGACCCGTCCGCGTCGACGGCCAGCCGATAGCGGCAGGTGCAGGCGACGGGGTCTACGGCGAGCAGCGTGCCGTGCGCGGTGAGCCCCGGACCGTCGGCGAGCACGACGTGCTCCGCGCCCGCGCCGTCCGTCCGGCTCCAGAAGAGTGATCTCGGCATGGTCCGGACGTTACGCCACCCCGCCCGCGCCGGCAGCGCATGCGGAAACGCCGCCGGGGAGCGTGGGCTCCGCGACGGCGTTCCGGGTGGTCGGATGGATCAGTGGGTACGCGCCGCCGGCCGGCCGCCGAAGCCACGCCGGTCGTCACGCGGGCGGTCGTCGCGGCCCCGCCCCTCCGGGCGGAACCCGCCCCGGCGGTCGGCGCCGCGCTGCTCGCCGCCGAAGCGACGCTCACCCTGGGGCCGCTCGCCGAAACGCTGCTCGCCCCGGGCGTGATCGCCGTAGCGCCGCTCCCCGGCCGGACGGTCACCGAAGCCGCGCTGGCCCCGGTCACCGAAGGAACGGTCACCGGCCGGCCGGTCGCCCCGGCTGTCGTGACGCCGGTCGCCGTAGCCACGCTCGCCGAAGCTCCGCTCCCCGGCCGGCCGGTCGCCGTAGCGGCGCTCGCCGGTCGGACGGTCGCCGAAGCTCCGCTCGCCGGTCGGCCGGTCGCCGTAGCGGCGCTCGCCCTGCGGCGCGTCGCCCCGCTCGGCGTAGGAACGCCCGCCGGTCGGCCGGTCGCCGTAGGAGCGCCCGCCCGACGGCCGGTCGCCCCGGTCACCGAAGCGCTCGCCCCGGTCGCCGGTCGGGCGGTCACCGAAGCGCCGCTCGCCGCCGTAGCCGCGCTCGCGGTCGCCGCGCTCGGCGAAGGTCCGCTCGCCGGTCGGCCGATCGCCGTAGCGGCGCTCGGACCGGTCACCGTACGACCGGTCGCCGGTCGGGCGGTCGGCGTAGCGCCGCTCGCCGTAGCCGGCCCGGCCGTCGCGGTCGCCGTAGCGGCGCTCGCCGGTCGGCCGGTCACCGAAGCGGCGGCCACCGGAGCGGCGCGGCTCCGGCTCGTCGCGGACCGGCACGCCGCTCGGCTCGCGGGCGCCGGTCAGCTCGGCCAGCGCCGGGTCACCGACCCGGACCCGGGTCTGCTCCGGCTCGACGCCGGCCTTCTCCATCATCGCCAGCGTGGTCCGGCGCTGCTTCGGCAGCACCAGGGTCGCCACCGCGCCCGACTCGCCGGCCCGGGCGGTACGACCCGCGCGGTGCAGGTAGTCCTTCGGGTCCTTCGGCGGGTCGACGTGCAGCACCAGGGAGACCCCGTCGACGTGGATGCCGCGGGCCGCCACGTCGGTGGCGACCAGCACGTTCATCCGGCCCTCGCGGAACTCGGCGAGGGTCTTGGTACGCATCCGCTGGGTCTTGCCGCCGTGCAGCCCACCGGCCCGGACGCCCACCGCGGCGAGTTGCTCCACCAACCGGTCGACGCCGAGCTGGGTACGCGCGAAGAGCATCGTCCGGCCGGAGCGGGCCGCGATCGAGGCCGCCACCGCGAACTTGTCGTGCGGCGGGATCAGCAGCAGGTGGTGGTCCATGGTGGACACCGAGGCGGTCGACGGCGCGGTGGAATGGGTCACCGGGTCGGTCATGAACCGCTTGACAAGCGAGTCCACGTCGCCGTCCAGGGTGGCCGAGAAGAGCAGCCGCTGGGCGTCCGCCGGCGTCTTCGCCAGCAGCTCGGTCACCTCGGGCAGGAAGCCCATGTCGGCCATCTGGTCGGCCTCGTCGAGCACGGTGACCTCGACGTCGTCCAGGACGCAGACGCCCCGGTCGATCAGGTCGCCGAGCCGGCCCGGGGTGGCCACGACGATCTCCACGCCGCGCCGCAGCGCGTCGATCTGCCGGTCGTACGGCACTCCGCCGACGGCGGTCTTGAGGAAGATCCCGACGGCCTTGCCGAGCGGCATGAGGGCGTCGTTGACCTGCATGGCGAGTTCCCGGGTGGGAACCAGCACCAGGGCTCGCGGGTGCAGCGGCCGGGCCCGGTTGCGCTCGGCGAGCCGGGCGATGATCGGCAGGCCGAAGGCGAGGGTCTTGCCGGAGCCGGTCTGGCCCCGGCCGAGCACGTCCCGGCCGGCCAGGGCGTCGGGCAGCGTGGCCCGCTGGATCTCGAACGGGGTGGTGATGCCCTGCCGGGCGAGCGCGTCGACCAGCGGACGGGGCAGCCCCAGGTCGGCGAAGTCGACGTCGACGGCCGGAGCGGCCTCGTCGGCAGGGGTGGTCTCGACGGCCGTGGCGGCCTCGTCGGCCGGAGCGGCCGGGGTGTCCACGGCGTGCTCGAGCGGGAGGTCGAGGACGGACGGAATGGTGCCGGGGTCAGCGGAGGTGGTCAAGAAATACCCTTCGAGCGGGGCGCATCTTCGCGATGGCCCGCTGCGGCTCAACGCCGCCGAATCGCCCGCAAGATCGCCCATGGGCGCGCACCACGCGCGCCAGGTCAGTGATCCTCACCAGTGTACGGCGACCGGGGGAGACCGCCAGTCGGCCACGATCGGGTAGTGGGCGGGCTCACCCCGCCCGGCGGGACGTCCCGCCTCCGCTCACTTCGTGAGCACGTTGCCGACCAGCCCGTCCATGGCGTCACCGGCCAGCAGGACGACCAGCACGCTGATCGCCACCAGCAGACCGAGGGACGCGGCGAGGACGACCACCACCCGGGCGGTGCGGGACTTCTCCGTCGCCGGCGTCTCCGACCAGCCCTGGGCCAGGATGTGCCCGGTCAGCGACCCGGAGTTCTCCAGCGGGTTGTTGGCCGGGAAGGAGACGGTGGCGAAGCCCGGCCCGTCGGTGCCGCCGTAGGCGGTGCTGGCCAGGTCCGGTCCGCCCCGGTACGGCGTGCCGGGGCGGCCGGGGACGCCGGCCGGCGGCGCGGCCGGGGACGGGCTGCCCACTCCCGTTGCCCACTGCGGGGCCGGCGCGGCGGCGCGGGCCGAGCCGGGCGGGGCGACCGGGAAGGCCGTGGTCGGCGGCGTGACGGGCGGTGCCGACACGGACGGGGGGAAGGCCGTGGTCGGCGGCGTGACCGGCGGGGCGGAGACGGGCCGGGCGACCGGGAAGGCCGTGGTCGGCGGGGCCGACACGGGCGGGGTGACCGGCGGGGCCGACACCGGCGGGGTGACCGGTGGAGCCGGGACGGACGCGGCTGCCCGGACCGGCTGGTTCGGGAGCGGCGGAAGACCGGCTGGCGGAGAGGAGATCGGCGCGGCGCTCCCGGGCGCGGACGAGATGGGCGGGGAGGAAACCGGCGCGGCGATCCCCGGCGGCGAGGAGATGGGCGTGGCGCTGCCGGGTGGCGCGGAGATGGGCGCGGCGCTGCCGGGTGGCGCGGAGACCGGGGCGGTGGCCCGGGCCAGCGGGCCACCCGCCGGCGCCGTGCCGGCGAGCCCACCCGTGCCGGCGACCCCGACCGCGCCGGCGGATCCGAACGGCCGGTCCGGGCCGGTGGCGCCGGGCATTGCCGGTGGCGGCGGGAACGGTGGCGCCGGCATCGGCCCCGGCGGCGGCGGAGGCGGCGGCACCGCAGGCCCGGGCGGGGGCACCGGCGGCCCGGGGACGGGGGGCACCGGCCCCGGCGGGGGCGACGGGCGCGGTCCCGGCGGCGGGCCGGGCAGCGGTGGCACCGGCGAGGGGAAGGGCCCGGGCGTCGGCGGTGGGCTCGGCACGGGCGTGGGAGCCGGCTCGGGCGTGGGGACCGGCTCCGGTGCCGGGGCCGGTTCCGGCTCGGGCGTCGGCGGGGTGGGCGGCTGGGCCGGCTCCGGGGGCTGGGCGGGCTCGGGCGGCTCCGGGTTCACCGGCGCGGAGCGGTAGACCGTGGCCGCGCCCCCGGCCCGGGCGATCGCGTCGGCCCCCGCGTCCCCGGCCGAGATCCGGCTCGGCCCCGGCACGCTGGCGCTGGCCCGCGCGGTCGCGGTGCGCTGCCCGGGCACCACCGCGTCGCCCGTGGCAGCCGGGGCGCTGCCGGACGCCGCGCCCGGACCGGCGTCGGCCGGGGCGGGACGTGCCGGGGAGTGGCCGTCGGCGGTGCCGGGCGAGCCGGCCCGGTAGGTGGTGCCGGAGGCGGTGGCCGTCGGCAGTGCTCCCTCCGGCGGGGCGGTGGCGGTGGCGACGCTGGCCCGGGCGCGGGCCGGCGCGCCGGCGGGAAGCCCCGGGGTGGCCCCGGTCGGGCCGGTCAGGGCCGCCGAGGCCGCGTCGTCGCGTACCGGTGCGTCGACAGCGGACGGTGCCGGCAGGGTGGCCCGGCCGGCGGCGGATTCGGGCACGGATCCGCGGTCGACCGTCTCCGCCGGAACCTCTTGCTCGCCCATGCTCGCCCTCCGCGCCGCGCTCGCACCCGGATCCGTGGCTCGGACCGGATGTGCCTGGATGTCACGGTGCCACATTCCACCCCGCCGGCACAGCCGGAGTGCGTACCGGGCGGGAGTCGGCGTGGCCGCCGCAGGTCAGGAGCCGGTGCTCGCGGAGGCCGACGCCGAGGTGCTGGTCTCCGGGGCCAGGCTGCTCGGCGCGGTGCTCGGCTGCGCGCTGCTGGCGGCGGTGCTCGGCGAGACGGAACTCGTCGGGCTCGCGGAGACGGATTCGGACGGGGTCGGGGCCGTCGACTCCGACGGGGTCGGCTCCGGCGACGGGCTCTCCGACGGCGGCGTGGTCGGCCGGGTCGGCTGCGGCGACGGCGCCTTGGTCGAGGTCGGCGAGGGCTTCGGCGCCGGGGTGGTCGGCTTGGGCGACGCCGAGCCGGTCGGCTTCGGGGCCGGCGTGGTCGGCTTCGGTGCCGGGGTGGCCGGCGCGGGCACCGCACCGACGACCCGGGTGGCCGCGTAGAGGCCGGACCAGCGCACCGTGGAGATCTTGACGACGTCGCCGGTACGCGGGGCCTGCACCATCTTGCCGCCGCCGATGTACATCCCCATGTGGTGGATCGTCGTCCAGCTGCTGCCGGAGGCGAAGAAGAGCAGGTCGCCGGGGAGGAGTGCGCTGCGGTCCACCGTCCGGGAGCGGGTGGCGTAGTACTGGTCGCGGGAGACCCGGGGCAGGTCGTAGTAGCCGGCCGACCGGTACGCGGCCCAGATCAGGCCGGAGCAGTCGAACCGGTTCGGCCCCTCGGCGGCCCAGAGGTACGGGTCGCCGAGCTGCGCCAGCGCGTACCGGACGGCGGCCAGGGCCTGCGGGCTGGCGATCAGGCCGGTGGCGCTCTGCCCCTCGACGTACGCGGCGCCCAGCTTCTGCTCGGCGGCCTCCTGCTGCCGCTCCAGCTCGATGACCTGGGCCTGGTTGTCCGCCCGGAGCTTGACCAGCTTGCGCTCGTTGTCCCGCCGAGCCTTCTCCACCGCGGTGTACTGCTCGCCGGCCCGGCGGACCCGGTCCTGGGCGGCGGTGACGGCCTGGGTGGCGACCTGCTCCGCCGTCCGGGCGCGGGTCAGCTCGCCGGCGGCGGCGGTGGTCGCCCCGTCGGCCTGCTCGCCCCGCGAGAGTCGCTGGAGCACGCTGAGCCCGTGCAGGTCCTCGGCGAACTCGCCGGGGGGCAGCGCGGCGGCGGCCTTGACGGCGTCCGCCGCCACGGCGTCGGCGCGCTGCTGGGCCCGGGTCAGGGCCTCCCGGGTCAGGCTCAGCTCCCGCTCGGCGGCGGTGAGCTGCGTCTGCGCGTCGGTGCGCTGCTGCCGGAGCCCGAGCAGCTGGTCGCCGAGCTGGCCGAGCTGCACCTCCAGGGCGCTGATCTGGGCCAGCAGCGGGCTCGCCGCGACGCCGCCGACCGGCAGCGTGGTGGGCGTGCCGCCGGGCAGGCCGGCGGCGGGTTGGCCGGGCATCCCGCCGGGCAGCTGGAGGCCGCCGGAGACGACCGGGCGCGAGCCGGTGTCCGGCACGGTGTTCGGCAGCGGCGGTTCGGCGTACACGGGGGTGGCGAGAGCCATCGCGGCGACGGCGCCGAGCAGGGCGGACCAGAGCCGGGGACGCAGCACCGGCGAGATCACCGGGCTCCTGCGTCGTCGCTGCTGTCGCCCGTACCCGCTGTCGACCATTCCGCTCCCCGTCCGGCCTGCCGTGCCGCGCACGGTGGGCGCGGCGGAACGGGACGGTACCAGTGTGTGTTCCGCCCCACCCTGTCTTACCGCACGCCGGCAACGATGTCGATGTGTAGGCGGGTCACGGAAGGCTGGGAGTCCGGTGAACTACGTCGCTGCCGGTGCCCGTCCTGCCGGGTCGTCGCCGGGCCGACGTAGGCTCGACCGGGACCGCAGGTGGAAGGGACGTGGCTTTCGATGGACGCCGGACTCAAGCGTGAGCTCGAAGCGAAGGTGTACGCCGGGGAGCGGCTGACCCGTTCCGACGGGATCGCCCTCTACGACAGCGACGACCTGGCCTGGCTGGGGCGGCTGGCGCACCACCGCCGTACCGAGCTGAACGGCGACCGGGTGATGTTCAACGTCAACCGGCACCTGAACCTGACCAACGTCTGTTCCGCCTCGTGCGCGTACTGCTCGTTCCAGCGCAAGCCGGGCGAGAAGGACGCGTACACGATGCGCATCGACGAGGCGGTCCGCAAGGCCAAGGAGATGGAGGACGAGCAGCTCACCGAGCTGCACATCGTCAACGGCCTGCACCCGACGCTGCCCTGGCGCTACTACCCCAAGGTGCTCAGCGAGCTGAAGGCGGCGCTGCCGAAGGTCAAGCTCAAGGCGTTCACCGCGACCGAGGTGCAGTGGTTCGAGAAGATCAGCGGGCTGAGCGCGGACGAGATCCTCGACGAGCTGATGGACGCCGGCCTGGAGTCGCTGACCGGCGGTGGCGCGGAGATCTTCGACTGGGAGGTCCGGCAGCACATCGTCGACCACGCCTGCCACTGGGAGGACTGGTCGCGGATCCACCGGCTGGCCCACGCCAAGGGCATGAAGACGCCGTCGACCATGCTGTACGGCCACATCGAGGAGCCCCGGCACCGGGTCGACCACGTGCTGCGGCTGCGTGAACTCCAGGACGAGACCGGCGGTTTCGCGGTCTTCATCCCGCTGCGCTACCAGCACGACTTCGTCGACTCGGCGGACGGCAAGATCCGTAACCGGATCCAGGCGCGGACGACGATGGCCTCGCCGGCGGAGTCGCTGAAGACCTTCGCGGTCTCCCGGCTGCTCTTCGACAACGTGCCGCACGTGAAGTGCTTCTGGGTGATGCACGGGCTCTCGGTGGCCCAGCTCTCGCTGAACTTCGGCGTGGACGACCTGGACGGCTCGGTCGTGGAATACAAGATCACCCACGACGCCGACTCGTACGGCACCCCGAACACGATGCACCGGGACGACCTGCTGCACCTGATCTGGGACGCCGGTTTCCGTCCGGTCGAGCGCAACACCCGCTACGAGGTCGTCAAGGAGTACGACGCGGCTCCGTCGCTGGCGGAGCGCCGCGCCGAGCCGCAGCAGGTCTGGGCCTGAGCCCGGCCGTATCCTCACAGGACCATGACCGGACGGGCGCGATGACCGAGCAGCGGGCCGGGTTCCCCCGGCGGGACGCCGATGGCCGCATCCTCACCCTGGGTGACCTGCTCGGGGTGAGCCTCGCCGGCTGGGTGATCGGGATGCTGGCGCTGGTGCTCTTCGACTGGGGCTTCGCCACGGTCGGCGCCGGCGAGTTCGGTCGTACCAACGGCTGGCTCGCGGTCATCCTGCCCGCCTGGCTGTTCTGGGACGACTTCCGCGCCTGGGAGTTCGGTGCGGCCCGGGTGGTGGCGGCGCTGGTCGCCGGTGTGGTCGCGGTGGTCGGTGGCCTGCTGGTGGCCGGCCTGGTCGGCGGCCTGCCGCCGCTGGCCACCGGCGGCCTGGCGGCGGTCGCCTTCACCCTGCTGTACGCGCTGCTCTGGTTCCAGGGCGTGCACTGGCTGGCCCGGCGGACGGGCTGAACCAACCGCCCGGGGCACCTCGGGGCGTGGAGATCGGAGTGGGAACGTGAGCGCGGCGGCAAAGTACACGCTGGGCCGGATCGGGCTGTTCGTCGTCGTCCTGCTGGCTCTCCTGCCGGTCGAGATGAACATCTTCCTGAAGCTGATGGTGGCGCTGGCGTTCTCCGCGGCGGCGTCGTTCTTCCTGCTGCGCGGCTGGCGGGACGCGATGGCCGAGGAGATGGCCGCGGCGGCGGAGCGCCGCCGGGCGGAGAAGGAGCGGCTCCGCTCCGCCCTGGCCGGCGACGACCAGCCCTCGACCGACCAGCCGTCGACGGACCGGCCCTCGACCGATCCGACCGACCGGCCGTGACCACGCCGGTCGTCGCCGCGCGACGACCGGCGTGACCGTTGCCGGAGAGCCGGCTACCAGTTGGTGGAGCCCGGGACCACCGGCCACGGCCGGTCGGCCGGCTTGATCAGGTACGCGATGCCGCCGGAGCCGCCGGCCACCGTGCCGTTGGCCCGGTACCGCTTGGTGCGCAGCCAGACCTGCTCGAACTGCTCGCGCTGGTAGACGTTGCGCACCTCGGCGTTCGACGACGACGCCGGGTCGTTGACGATCACGTCCCCGTCGGCGGTGAAGCCGACCACCACGAACAGGTGCCCGGCGGTGCCGTAGTTCGAGCCGTCCAGTTCGTCGGCGAGGAAGGACTGCGAGGTGACGACCGGGATCCCGGCCTTGATGAAGCGTTCCACCTCGTCGAGGGAGTGCAGCCGGGTGACCCGCGCGTCGATGCCGGGGAAGCTGGCGGCGTACGCGGTGTTGAACGGCCAGTTGCCGGCGCCTTCGTACTCGTGGTCCCAGGTCATCCGGGCGGCGTGGGCGACCTGCGGGTCGGTGTAGCCGGGGGTGACCCAGGACAGGTCCTCGGCCGACGGGCCCCGGCCGTGGTACTCCAGCACCATCGTCGTGGAGGTCGGGCTGCACCAGACCTGGCCGCCGCCGCCCCACTCGGGGTAGTTGCCCCGGTGGATCATCTGGGAGCGGGCCGGCACGGCCAGCTCGGTGCCCCAGGCGATCCCGCCCCGGCTGGGGGTGACGGTGAACCGGTCGGGCACGTTCGAACTCATCGCGCCGAGCATCCGGACCCGGGGCGAGGCCGTCTGCCCGGGCGCGCGGTAGAGGGTCAGCCGGAGCTGGTACGACCGCAGCAGCACCCCGGCGGCCGCGTCGTCGATGGCGAAGGTGTCGGTCCAGACGCTGGACCAGGGGTCGCCCTGGCCGTCGAGGGTGGCCCGCTTGACGTCCTGGTCGCCGGAGGCCCAGCGGCCCAGCACGTACCAGGGGGTGTGTGCGCCCGTGTTGTAGGCGCCCTGGAGTTCGACCTGGAGCCAGGTGCCGGCCGGGGTGTCGGCGTTCCAGGAGGCGACCAGTTCGGTGGCGTCGAAGCCGATCCGGGTGACCGGGGAGGTCCAGGTGGCGTACTCCCAGGTCCGGGTGACGCCGGTGTGCTCGTCGGTGAACTCGGTGGTCCCGGCGGGACGGCCGATGGTGATGCCGGCGCGGTGGCCGGGGACGGCGTGGGTGCCCTGGTGGCTGCCGCCACGCCACTCGGGGTGGCGGGACCACTCCTGGAAGGTGATCTGCTCGTCGTGCGCCACCACCGGCAGGCCGTTGTCGGCCTGGGCGGGTACGGCGGTGCCGAGCAGGGTGAGCGCGGCGACGCCCAGCAGGGCGACGGTACGCAGGGACGTGCTGGCCATGGCAACTCCGCGAGGTGAGGAATCGTTGCCGTTCACTGTCCCGCTTGGAGGGAAGTTCCGCCAGATGTCGAGCGATGGAAAATAATTGCCGAAAGGAGGATCAGGCTGAGATGGATCAACGCAATGATGGATGTTGATATGACCATGTGAGTCCTGGTGAAGTGTGCGGACAACGGGATCTCCCCGTACCCCGAGGAGGTTGTCCATGGCCCTCCGCACGTCCCCACTCCGCCGCCGGCTGGCGCTGGCCGTCGCCGTCGGGCTCGGCCTCGTCACCGTCACCACCGGACCGGTCGCCGCGCGACCGGCCGCCGACCCGGAACCCGCCGCCGTCGGCTACCGGGTGATCGGGCCGCGTACCCTCGCCGATCGCGACGCCGTCGCCCGCACCGGCGCGGCCATCGACTACATCGAGCACGGCAAGCTGTACATCTCGGCCACCCGGGCCGAGGCGGCGGCGATCACCCGGCTCGGCTTCCGGCTCGAGAAGGAGGCGACGCCGACCGCGGATCCGCACGACCACGGCGACGTCGGCACGCTCGACTTCCCGTCCGCCGACTCCAACTACCACAACTACGCCGAGTTGACCGCGGCGGTGAACAAGGTGGTCGCCGACCACCCGTCGATCGCCCGGAAGATCAGCATCGGCAGCTCGTACGAGGGCCGCGACCTGATGGCGGTGAAGATCTCCGACAACGTCGGCACCGACGAGAACGAACCGGAGATCCTCTTCAACTCCCAGCAGCACGCCCGCGAGCACCTGACCGTCGAGATGGCGGTCTACCTGCTCAACCTCTTCACCGACGGCTACGGCACCGACTCCCGGGTCACCAACGCCGTCAACTCCCGGGAGATCTGGATCGTGCCGACGGTCAACCCGGACGGCAGCGAGTACGACATCGCCACCGGCTCGTACCGCTCCTGGCGGAAGAACCGGCAGCCCAACAGCGGCTCGTCGTACGTCGGCACCGACCTGAACCGGAACTGGTCGTACCAGTGGGGCTGCTGCGGCGGCTCGTCCGGCTCCACCTCGTCGGACACCTACCGCGGCCCGTCCGCGTTCTCCGCACCGGAGACCCAGGCGCTGCGCAACTTCGTCAACAGCCGGGTCGTCGGCGGGACGCAGCAGATCAAGGCCAACATCGACTTCCACACCTACTCGCAGCTGGTGCTCTGGCCGTTCGGCTACACCTACAGCAACACCACCACCGGGATGAGCGCCGACCAGTACAACACCTTCGCCACGCTGGGCCAGCAGATGGCGAACACCAACGGCTACACCCCGCAGCAGTCCAGCGACCTCTACATCACCGACGGTGACAGCATCGACTGGATGTGGGGAGCGCACGGCATCTGGGCGTACACCTTCGAGATGTACCCCGGCTCGGCCTCCGGCGGCGGCTTCTACCCGCCCGACGAGGTCATCTCCCGGGAGACCTCCCGCAACAAGGACGCGGTCCTGCTGCTGTCCGAGTACGCCGACTGCCCGTACCGGGTGATCGGCAAGCAGTCCCAGTACTGCGGCGGCGGTGGCGGCGGCACCACGGTCTGGTCGGACACCTTCGAGACGGCCACCGGCTGGACCACCAACCCGGCCGGGACGGACACCGCCACCACCGGGGCGTGGGAGCGGGGCGCCGCCCAGGCGACCAACTCCTCCGGCGCCAAGCAGCTCACCCCGTACGCGGGCAGCAACGACCTGGTCACCGGTCGGCTCGCCGGCACCGGGGCGGGCGACCACGACATCGACGGCGGGGCGACCAGTGCCCGGTCCCCGGCAGTGACCCTGCCCTCGACCGGGACGCTCACCCTCTCCCTGGCCTGGTACCTGGCGCACGGGTCCAACGCGTCGTCGGCCGACTACCTGCGGGTCAGCGTGGTCCACAACGGCGGCACCACCACACTGCTCAACCAGGCCGGGGCCGCCACCGACCGGGACGCCGCCTGGGCGGTGTCGAACCTCGACCTGAGCCCGTACGCCGGGCAGTCGGTGCGGATCCTCATCGAGGCGGCGGACGCCTCCGGGGCCAGCCTGGTCGAGGCGGCTGTGGACAACGTCACCATCACCAGTTCGTGAACCGAGGTGGGGCCCCGTACCGAGCCCCCGACGGGGCCCCACCACCCTCCCGTCCGGACGATCTCCGCTGGTCGTGCGCTACCGTGACACCGATCAGCCCGCAGCGAAGCCGGTGCGAAACCGGCGCTGTCCCGCAACTGTGATGCCCCGCCCCGGCGGGGACGAGCCAGGTCGCCTGCGGACCGGTCGCGACACGCGCTCTCGAGGAAGGGCGCCTCGCGGACGGGCCTGCACGCGGTCCCTGTCGGCGAAGCACCACACTCCTCGACCGACAGGAGGACCATGACCCGCCGTACCCCCCGGCTGCTCGCCGCCACCCTCGCGGTGGCCGCGCTGACCCTCGGCGCCTGCGCCGAGAAGACCTCGAACGACACCCCCGCCGCCGGCAGCAGCTCGGCGGCCGCCACCTTCCCGGTCACCGTCGGCAAGCTGACGTTGGAGAAGCGACCGGAGAAGATCGTCTCGCTCTCGCCGACCGCGACCGAGATGCTCTTCGCCATCGGTGCCGGTAAGCAGGTCACCGCCGTCGACGACAACTCCAACCACCCGCCCGAGGCGCCGAAGAGCGACCTCTCCGGCTTCCAGCCGAACGCCGAGGCGATCGCCGCGAAGACGCCCGACCTGGTGGTGCTCTCCAACGACACCAACAAGATCGTCGACCAGCTCACCACGCTGAAGATCCCGGTGCTGCTCACCCCGGCTGCGGCCACGCTGGAGGACTCCTACCGGCAGATCACCGACCTGGGCGCGCTGACCGGCCACCCGGCCGAGGCGGCCGACGTCAACCGGCGGATGAAGGACGACATCGCCAAGCTGGTCAAGGACCTGCCGCAGCGGTCGAAGAAGCTGACCTACTACCACGAGCTGGGCCCGGAGCTGTACACCGCCACCAGCAAGACCTTCATCGGCTCGATCTACGCCCTCGCGGGCCTGGAGAACATCGCCGACGCCTCCGACACCGACGGCAAGGCGGGCGGCTACCCGCAGCTCAGCCAGGAGGTCATCGTCAAGGCGAACCCCGACTTCGTCTTCCTCGCCGACACCAAGTGCTGCCAGCAGAGCCCGGAGACGGTCAAGGCACGCGCCGGCTGGGCCGACGTCACCGCGGTGAAGAACAACCAGGTGGTGACCCTCGACGACGACATCGCGTCCCGCTGGGGCCCGCGCGTGGTCGACCAGCTCCGCACCATCGTCGACGCGGTCGCCAAGGTGCCCGCGTGACCCTCCGCCGTCCGTGAGGGTGCGACCCACGGAACCCCGGCCGGCCGGGACGCCCGACGCGTCCCGGCCTGCCGGTGTGCCCGGACCCGGCCCGGCTGCCGACACGCCTGACGCGCCCGGCCCGGCTTCCGCGGTGCCCGCCGTGCCCGAGGCACCCGTCGCGCCCGTCGCGCCCGTCGCGCCCGACCGGTCCGACCGGTCCGACCGGTCCGACCGGTCCGAGCGGTCCGAGCGGTCCGAGCGGTCCGAGCGGTCCGAGCGGTCCGAGGGCGCGAAGGTCGACGCCGGGTCCGCCGCCACGGCGGGCCGCCGGTCGCCGGCCCGCTCCGGATTCCGACCGGTCGCCGGTGGTACGGGCCGACCGGCCGGGCTGCGCAAGCGGTGGCTCGCCGCCGGCGTGCTGGCGGTGCTGGTCGCCCTGCTCGCCGGGGTGTCCCTCGGCCCGGTAAGCCTGCCGCCCGGCAGCGTCGCCGTCGAACTGCTGAACCTGCTGCCCGGCGTGCACCTCGACAGTGGGCTGACCGCCGGCGAGACCGCCATCGTCACCCAGCTCCGGTTGCCCCGGGTCGTGCTCGGCCTGCTGGTCGGCGGGCTGCTCGCCCTGGCCGGCGGGGCGTACCAGGGGGTGTTCCGCAACCCGCTGGCCGACCCGTACCTGCTGGGTGTGGCGGCCGGGGCGGGGCTGGCGGTCACCGCGGTGATCGCGCTCGGTGGGGCGATGGACCCGCTGGTCGGGCTGCCGCTGACCGTGCCGCTGGCCGCCTTCGTCGGCTCGCTCGGCGCGGTCGCCATGACGTACCTGCTCGGGGCGGCCGGTGGGCGCAGCCGGTCCCCGGCGACGCTGATCCTGGCCGGGGTGGCCGTCTCGGCGTTCCTCTCCGCCGGGCAGACCTACCTGCTGCAACGGCACTCCGACAGCATCCAGCAGGTGTACGCCTGGCTGCTCGGCCGGCTCGCCACGGCCGGCTGGCACGACGTGCTGCTGGTGCTGCCGTACTTCGTGCTCACCGCGGTCGTGGTGCTGCTGCACCGTCGGGAACTGGACGTGCTCTCCCTCGGCGACGACGAGGCTGCCAGCCTCGGTCTGCACCCGCAGCGCTCCCGCTACCTGCTGATCGCCGCCGCCTCGCTCGGCACCGCCGCGGCGGTCTCCGCCTCCGGGCTGATCGGCTTCGTCGGGATCATCGTGCCGCACACCGTACGGCTGCTCGCCGGGTCGAGCTACCGGGTCATCCTGCCGCTGTCGATGCTCTTCGGCGGCGCGTTCCTGGCGCTGACCGACGTGGTCGCCCGGACCGCCGCCGCCCCGGCCGAGATCCCGATCGGCGTGGTCACCGCGCTGCTCGGCGGTCCGTTCTTCGTCCTGGTGCTGCGTACGGCCCGTCGGGTGCTGTCGTGAGCGCGCGCAGTGGGCCCACACCCGTGCGTCCGACGGTCGCGACCGGGGAGAGCCGCGTGGACGCGGCCGCGATCGAGGTCCGCGACCTGCACGTCACGCTGGGCGGGGCGGCTATCCTGGCCGGCGTCGACCTGACCGTGGCGACCGGCGAGTGGGTCACCGTGATCGGCCCGAACGGCGCCGGCAAGTCGACCCTGCTGCGCGCCGTCGGCGGCCTGCTGGCCACCGGGCCCGCCGTCTCCCTCTCCGGTACGCCCCTGCGGTCGATGCGCCCCCGCGAGCGCGCCCGGGTGGTGGCCACCGTGGCGCAGTCCCCGGCGGTGCCGGCCGGCATGTCTGTCCTCGACTACGTGCTGCTCGGCCGTACCCCGTACATCCCGCCGCTGGGCCGGGAGTCGGCCGCCGACCTGGCCGTCGTGCACGAGGTGCTGGACCGGCTGGACCTGGCCGCCTTCCACGGCCGGGAGCTGGCCACCCTCTCCGGCGGGGAGCGGCAGCGCGTCTTCCTGGCCCGGGCGCTCGCCCAGGGCGCCACCCTGCTGCTGCTGGACGAGCCGACCAGCGCCCTGGACATCGGCCACCAGCAGGAGGTGCTGGAGCTGGTCGACCAGCTCCGCCGCGAGCACGGCCTGACCGTGCTCGCCACCATGCACGACCTCTCCATCGCCGGCGAGTACGCCGACCGCCTGGTGCTGGTGCTGCTCGCCGACGGCCGGGTCGTCGCCGACGGCCCGCCGACCGAGGTGCTCACCGAGGACCTGCTCGCCACCCACTACCGCGCCCGGGTCCGGGTCATCCCCGGCGACCACGGCCCCCTCGTCGTCCCCGTCCGCCCCCACTGACCCCCACCCCA
>NZ_JBNADX010000015.1:0-152500 GCF_049629545.1 Micromonospora citrea | reverse complement strand
CTTTCGCTGTCAACCTCGTATCCGAGGAGACCAGCTTGGTTCGGTCCGTTCCACGCTGACGCACGCCGTATCCGGCGGTCGTTTCTGTCGTGGGAAGCGGCAGACCGGCCGATCGCCGCTTCGCGGCCACCCGCCCGGCTCCCTGCCGGCTTTCGCACTCTACCCGGTCGGTTTCGCGATCGCAACCCCGTCTTCCGGAGTGTCTCGCACCGCCCGATCCTCAGCCCCGCTCGGCGTCTCCGCCACGAGCCTGGTGCCCGCTCTCCGCCGGTTTGTCCGGCCTCCCGCGTGCAGAGAGAAAGTTACGCGGACCGCCCTCAGAAGGCAAATCAATGATCGTCATTGCGATGTCGTCGGGCTCCTCCACCCGGACCGCGTGTCCCACCGCGATGGGCGGGCCGGCGGAGCCGGCGGCGTGCCAGAGTGGCTGCCATGGATGACGTGTCGCGGTCCCCTGCGGTCCCCCTCGCCGAAGAGGCGCTGCTCGGACTGCTGCTGCCCTTCTGGCAGCTGGTGATCGGCGCCGTCGTGCTCGTCGTCGTCCTGTTGTCGCTGGCGCGGCTGGCGCGGCGCGGGCGGTCGCGGATGGGCACCGCCCTGCTGGTGACCGCCGCCGCAATCGTCGGACTCACCGTGCTCGGCGTGCTCTTCCAGGACTAGGGCGTACGTCGAAGACCCTGGCAGCTACAGCTGGCGGTTGGCGAGGCTGGGCAGCTCCGCACGGATGGCGCGCAGCCGATCGAGGTCCAGGTCGACGACGGTCAGCCCGAGGCCGTCCGGCACCTGGCCGAGCACCGTCCCCCAGGGGTCGACCACCATGCTGCGCCCGAAGCAGGTCCGGCCCGGGTCGTGGTCGCCGGTCTGTCCGGCGGCGGCCACGAAGCACTGGTTCTCGATCGCCCGGGCCCGCAGCAGCACCTCCCAGTGGTCCCGACCGGTGTGCATCATGAACGCCGCCGGCACGACGAGCAGGTGGGCTCCCCCGTCACCGGCGAGTTGCCGGTAGAGCTCGGGAAAGCGCAGGTCGTAGCAGATCGACAGGCCGACCCGCAGCCCTTCGACGTCGACGACCACCGGCTGGTCGCCCGGCGCGACGGTCGCCGACTCCAGGTAGGACACCCGGCCGGGGATCTCCACGTCGTACAGATGGATCTTTCGGTAGCTGGCGGCGAGGGCGCCGGAGCGGTCGAAGACCAGCGACGTGTTCCAGGTGTGCTCGGGATCCGGGCCGGCCTCGTGGAAGGAGCCGGCGACGACCCAGATGCCGAGCCGAGCCGCGACGGCCCCGAAGAACGTCCCCACCGTGCCGTCCACCGGCTCCGGCGCCGGCATGCCCGCGGCGTGGCCGAGGTAGTCGACGTACTCGGGAAGGACCGCGAGATCGGCGCCGGCCGCCGCAGCCCTGACCAGCAGGGCCTCCGCAGCGGCCAGGTTGGCCGCGCGGTCGTCGCGGGCGTTGAGCTGGCAGACGGCGACGCGCATGGAGATCAGCGTACGACCGGAGCCGGGCCGGCGACAGCGTCAGACAGAAACACCGCCGGTGGAGACCGGCGGCAGCACGATGGGGGCACCGCACGGGTCGTGCCGGAGGCCGACCACCGTGCTCCCGGACGGACGGGAGCACGGCCCCATGTGGTGGCCGTGCTCCCGTCGTCAGTGCGTGCGGCGGTGGCCGGTCAGGCCGACTTCTCCTCGCGGTCCCGGCGGGCCCGGCGACCGGTGAACTCGCGCGGGACGATCGTCGGGTTGACGTTCTCCAGGACCACCTCGCGGGTGATCAGCACGCGGGCGGCGTCCGGGTTGCTGGGCACCTCGTACATCACGGAGAGGAGGACCTCCTCCATGATGGCGCGCAGGCCACGGGCACCGGTGCCGCGCAGCATCGCCTGGTCGGCGATCGCCTCCAGCGCCGGCGGCTCGAACTCCAGCTCCACCCCGTCGAGCTCGAAGAGGCGCTGGTACTGCCGGACCAGCGCGTTGCGGGGCTCGGTGAGGATGCGCACCAGGGCGCTGCGGTCCAGGCTGCGCACGTTGGTGATCACGGGCAGCCGGCCGATGAACTCGGGGATCAGCCCGAACTTGAGCATGTCCTCCGGCATGACCTGGCTGAAGATGTCGTCGGTCGACCGTTCGGAGACCGACCGCAGCCGGGCGCCGAAACCGGTGCCGCCGTGACCGGTGCGGGCTTCGATGATCTGGTCGAGGCCGGCGAAGGCGCCACCGCAGATGAACAGCACGTTGGTGGTGTCGATCTGGATGAACTCCTGGTGCGGGTGCTTGCGCCCGCCCTGCGGCGGCACGTTGGCCACCGTGCCCTCGAGCATCTTCAGCAGCGCCTGCTGCACGCCCTCGCCGGAGACGTCCCGGGTGATCGACGGGTTCTCCGACTTACGGGCGATCTTGTCGACCTCGTCGATGTAGATGATGCCGGTCTCGGCGCGCTTGATGTCGTAGTCCGCAGCCTGGATCAGCTTGAGGAGGATGTTCTCCACGTCCTCGCCGACGTACCCGGCCTCGGTCAGGGCGGTGGCGTCGGCGATCGCGAACGGGACGTTCAGCATCCGGGCCAGGGTCTGCGCCAGGTGGGTCTTGCCGCACCCGGTCGGGCCGAGCAGCAGGATGTTGGACTTGGCCAGCTCGACGCCGTCGTTGCCGGCGCCCGGGGCGCCGGCCGCCTCGGCCTGGATCCGCTTGTAGTGGTTGTAGACCGCGACGGCGAGCGCCTTCTTGGCCTGCTCCTGCCCGACGACGTAGTTGTCGAGGAACTGGCAGATCTCCATCGGCTTGGGAAGCTCTTCCCACTTCACCTCGCCGGACTCGGCCAGCTCCTCCTCGATGATCTCGTTGCAGAGATCGATGCACTCGTCGCAGATGTAGACCCCTGGGCCCGCGATGAGCTTCTTGACCTGCTTCTGGGACTTGCCACAGAAGGAGCACTTCAGTAGGTCGCCGCCGTCACCGATCCGTGCCACCTACGTTCTCCCTGCACTCGTCGGCCGGAACCCGGCCCTGACCTGCGGGCGCCGGGCGCCCGTCCGTCTGAATCCCTGCCGCCGGTCCGACCGGCACAGCGGTACGGACCCGACGTTACCCGCTGGCGGAGGTTTCTCCGACCCCCAAAACGGGTGTGTCAGAGGTCGGCCGGGAACGACGCGCCGACCGACCTCCGACCCGGTCTGGCTCAGCTCGCGGCGTTGGCCGCGAGCAGGCCCTTCTTGCGGCTGGTCAGGATCGTGTCGACCAGCCCGTACTCCTTGGCCTCCTCGGCCGTCATGATCTTGTCCCGGTCGATGTCCTTGCGGACCTTCTCGATCGGACGGTTGCAGTGCCGGGAGAGCATGTCCTCCAGCTGGGTCCGCATCCGCAGGATCTCCCGGGCCTGGATCTCGATGTCCGAGCCCTGGCCGTAACCGCCCTCGGTGGCCGGCTGGTGGATGATGATCCGCGAGTTCGGCAGCGCCATCCGCTTGCCCGGGGTGCCGGCCGCGAGCAGCACGGCCGCCGCGCTCGCCGCCTGGCCCAGGCAGACGGTGGAGATGTCCGGCCGGACGTACTGCATGGTGTCGTAGATCGCCGTCATGGCGGTGAACGAACCACCCGGCGAGTTGATGTACATGATGATGTCGCGGTCCGGGTCGGTGCCCTCGAGCGTCAGCAGCTGCGCCATCACGTCGTTGGCGGACGCGTCGTCCACCTGGACGCCGAGGAAGATGATCCGGTCCTCGAAGAGCTTGTTGTACGGGTTGGACTCCTTGACCCCGTACGACGTGCGCTCCACGAACGACGGGAGGACGTAGCGGTTGTGCACGGCCGCGAACTGGGGCGGCAGGCTCAGGTCGGTCATCGTCAGCTCCTCGGTCAGCTCAGGGTCCCGGCGCCTTCCGGAACCTGCGCGGCTCCGGTGATCACCTTGTCGATGAAGCCGTAGTCCATGGCCTCCTTGGCGGTGAACCAACGGTCACGGTCCGAGTCCGCCTCGATCTGGGCCTGGGCCTGGCCGGTGTGGAACGCGACCCGCTCCTGGAACATCCGCTTCGTGTAGAGCATCTGCTCGGCCTGGATCGCGATGTCCGAGGCGGTGCCGCCCATGCCGCCGGACGGCTGGTGCATCATGATCCGCGCGTGCGGCAGGGCGTACCGCTTGCCCTTGGTGCCCGCGCAGAGCAGCAGCTGGCCCATCGAGGCCGCCATGCCCATCGCCACGGTCGACACGTCGTTGTCGATGTACTGCATGGTGTCGTAGATCGCCATGCCGGAGTAGACCGAGCCACCCGGCGAGTTGATCCAGAGGAAGATGTCCCGGTCCGGGTCCTCCGCCGCGAGCAGCAGCAGCTGCGCGCAGATGCGGTTGGCCACCTGGTCGTTCACCTCGCTGCCCAGGAAGATGATGCGCTCCTTGAGCAACCGGTTGTAGACCGAGTCGTCGAGGTTGCCAATTGAGTCGCCACCGCGGGCTTCGATCGCCCGGAGCGGCTTCGCTGGGATGTGCATGTCGGTCATGGCAGCCCTTCGCTCTCCGTACCGTCGTACCCGACACTAACCGCTCAGCCGGGTGATCGACTCCCGGTCGGGACAGTGTTCGCTATCAGCGCAGCTGTCCCCTCCGACGTACCCGGAAAAGGGTTTCGGCCGCCGTCCACCGCAACGGGCGGACGGCGGCCGACCAGGGACGGGTCAGTGCTCGTGGTCGTGCGCCTGCTCGCTCTCGGCGCGCAGCGCGTCGAGGGTGACCTCGTTGCCGGCACTGTCCTTGATCTTGATCTTCTCCATCACGGCGGCGAGGGCCTTGCCGCGGCGGACGTCACCGAAGACGGCGCCGGCGGCGCCGGAGCGCACCAGCTGGTCGTAGTACTGCTGCGGGGCCATGCCGGCGCGCTGCGCCCGGTGGACGATCTCGTGGCCGAACTCGTCGTCGGAGACCTGGATGTCCTCGGCGTCGGCCAGCGTGTCCAGCAGGAGCTGGATCTTGACGCCCTCGGTCGCCGCCTCGTTCAGCTCGGCGTCGATCTGCTCCTCGGTCTTCTCCTCGGCGGCGAGGTACTCCTCCAGGGAGGCGCCGATCCGCTCGAGCTGGTCGATCATGGCGGCCTTGCGGCTCTCGACCTCCTCGCGGACGACACCCTCCGGCGCCGGCACCTCGGCCGCGGCGACCAACTGCTCGAGGGCCTTGTCCCGGGCGGCGTAGATCTGCTCGACCCGCTTGCCCCGGCTGACCCGCTCGCGCACGTCGGCGCGGAGCTCCTCGATGGTGTCGAACTCACTCGCCATCTGGGCGAAGTCGTCGTTCAGCTCCGGCAGCTCCTTCTCCTTGACCGTGCGGACGGTCACCGCCACCTCGGCGTCACGGCCGGCGAAGTCGCCGCCCACGAGCTGGGTGGTGAAGGTGGTGCTCTCCCCGGCGGCGAGACCGACCAGCGCCTCGTCCAGCCCCGGCAGGAGCTGCTTGCTGCCGACCTCGTGCGAGATGTTGCTCGCCTGGCCGCCCGGCACGTCCTCGCCGTCGACGGTGGCGTTCAGGTCGATCTGGACGTAGTCGCCCTCCTGGGCGGCCCGCTCGACGGTCTTGAGCGTGGCGAACCGCTCGCGCAGGCCCTTGACCTGCTCGTCGATCTCGCTGTCGTCGATCTGCAGCTCGTCGACGGTCACCTCGACGGTGGCCGGGTCCGGCAGGGTGATCTCCGGACGCACGTCGACCTCGGCGGTGAAGTTGAGCGAGTCACCGTCGTTGAACTCGGTGATCTCGACCTCCGGGCGACCGAGGGTCTTCAGGTCGTGCTCCCGGACCGCGGCGAGGATGGTCTGCGGGATGGCCTCCTGCACCGCCTCGTTGAGGACGGTGCCCCGGCCCACCCGCTGGTCGATGACGGCGGCCGGCACCTTGCCCCGGCGGAAGCCGGGAACCTGGACCTGCTGGCCGATCTCCCGGTACGCCTTCTTGAGGCTCGGCTCGAGCTCGACGAACGGCACCTCGATGGCGAGCCGCACGCGCGTCGGGCTCAGAGTCTCGACGGTGCTCTTCACAGGCGTACTCCTTGACGGATCTCAGTTGAGTCTGGGCGTGATTCAGCCCATCGAGTGTAGGCGAGCCGGCCGGCCGCTCCGGCAGCGCCCGGGGCAACCGCGCAAACAGCGATGCCCCGGCGCCCGGCCGCGGACGACAGTCGGGGTGGCGGGATTTGAACCCACGGCCCCTCGCTCCCAAAGCGAGTGCGCTACCAAGCTGCGCCACACCCCGTGGCGACCAGAAGTGTATGCCTTGGGGACCGGTGCGAGGTGCCGGGGCGGGCCCCAACGCGCCGAACCGGCAGCAACCGGGCGCCTGTCGCGTCGGGGGCCGGCAGGGTCCTGGTGTCTTGCGGCCGGGCCGGCGCGGGTCGTGCGGGCATGGCCGGCGCGTGGGACATGCCTTTTGCGCACCGGGTGGGCGGACCGGGTAGGCTGTCGGCGCGTCCCGGCGGTGTCGGGGCGTATGCGGGCGTAGCTCAATGGCAGAGCTTCAGTCTTCCAAACTGACGGTGCGGGTTCGATTCCCGTCGCCCGCTCCACGAACTCCGGCCCAGGCCAGCGGCGCTCCCGCCGAGCCCTGGGCCGTTCTCGTTTCAGCTCTTCTTGATCTTGCGTGCCATTGGCGTGCCAGTAGCGCCGCCCGTGCCGTCCGAGGCGGGTTCGCGTGCCGGTCGCTTCAGCTTCGTGCCGTTGGTCGCCCTGCGCGCCGCCGGCTGCTCCTTGGTCGCCTTGCCCTTGGTCTTGCTCGCCTTGGCCGGCGCCGCCGCGCGCTTCGCCTGCTTGACGATCCGGCGGTCCATGGCGTCGGCTATTTCCCGGTCCCGCTCGCTGTTGGCGTGCTGGTAGATCAGGGCCGCCCGCATGCTGGCGTGACCCATTCGGTGCATCAGGTCCCGGGTGCTGGCCCCAGTCGCCGCCGCCAGGTTGTTGCCGGTGTGTCGCAGGTCGTGGAAGTGGAACCCCTCCGGCATGCCAGCCGCCCGCAGTGCCGCCGCCCAGCCGACCGCGCGACGGAAGTTGCCGGAACGCAGCACCGCCCCCTTGTCCCCCGTGAAGACCAGCGCCTCCGACTCCTCCCCCACGTACTCGGCCAGGTGCTCGGCGAGCGCCGTCCGGGCCGCCGACGGCAGGGTCACGGTGCGGTTGCTCGCCACCGACTTGGGCGGGCCGAACTCCATCCGGCTGCGTAGCGCCGCCAGCTTGCGCGGGACGCGGACCGTACCGGCCGCAAGGTCAACGTCCGAGCGCCGCAGCGCGGCCAGCTCGCCCCAGCGGAGCCCGGAGAAGGCGGCGACGATCACCAGCGCGCCGAACCGGGGCGGCATCCGCTCGGCGAGCGCGAGCACTTGGGCGACGGTCGCCACCGGCCGCTCCGGCGTGTGATAGCGGTCATAGCCCGGGATGCGGCACGGGTTCTGCCGGATCAGCTCGTCCTCCTTGACGGCGGTGTTGAGGATCGCCCGAAGGAGTGAGTACGCCTTGACCGCCTGCGGCTCCGTCGTGCCACCGTCGAGCAGGTTCCTGCGCCAGGTGCGGATGGTTTGCGGCTTGATCGCGCCCAAGGCGAGCGCGCCGAGGTGCGGACGGATGTGCAGCCGGAACAGGTCCTCGTAGTTCTCCCGGGTGCGCGGCTGGAGCTTCCGTTCGGCGATCCACTTCCGGCCGTACGCGTCGAGCTTGATCTCTCCCGCCTCCGGGGCCGTCCACTCCCCCTTGATGATCTCGGACTCCACCACGGTCAGCCACTTGGCCGCCTGGCGCTCGGTTTCGAAGGTGTGCGGCGCCTTTCGCTCCAACCCGTCAGGGCCGACGTACCGCGCCTGGAACCGCCCGGAGGGGAGCCGCCGGATGTTGCCGAAACGCCGCCGGCCCTTGCTGGCCGCCATCAGGCCACCTCCCCCAGGTAGTCGCGCAAGTGCGCCCGAGTCATCGGCACGACCCGGTTGCTGTCGATGTAGGCGGCCACGGCCGACGCCTCGAAGCGCACCAGGCGGCCGACCTTGACGAATGCGATCCGTCGTTCGGCGACCAGCCGGCGGACGAATCGCGGGGTTGCCTTGAGGCGAGCGGCGACCTCGTCAGCGGTCAACAGCTCGTCATGCATGCGGTTGCTCCTCCCGGGGTTCAGGCCGCGAGCGCGGCGGGTTGATCGGTTGCTGAAACGGCGGCGGCTGTTCGTAGCCGTGCGGTGTCGAGGTCAGAGCGCCAGCGGATGCGGGCGGATATCGCGCGCAGGAGTCGGTGTTCCAGCGGTGGCACGTCGGGGTCTTCGGGTCGGGCAAGTTCGAACCGGTACCGCTTCGCCCCATCTGCCTCGTCGGCCGCCTGGTCGTGCTCCTCGGTGTCGGCCATGCCCCCGGCGAGGATGGCCCGCACCCGGGCCCGGTTGTCCGCCCGGTGGTCGGCGAGGGTCTTGCCGGACCACTGCCGGGAGACGAGCACGCGGCGGCCGGTGAAGCCGAGGGTGGAGCGCTGGTGGACCTTCCCGGTGCACCGGCCGGGGGTCAAGCCAGCCTTGACCCCATCGGGCTGGACGCCGTAGAGCAGCCAGTTGGCGCACGTCGGCGAGCACGGCAGCACCGACAGCTCCGCGTGCAGCCGGTCGAAGTGCGCCTTCTGGGCGTCCGAGCGCGGCTTGGCCTGGTCGGTCAGATCCTTGGTGACGTACTTCGTCACGTAGCGGATCGACCGCTCCGCGTCCTTCGTGCCCTGCTCGATGCCCCGGGCGTCGATCCGCCCGAGCCGGGCCACGTAGGCGGGGCGGCTGTCGGGTTCCTCCAGAACGTCGAGGGCTTCACCCCAGGTGGGCAGCGGCTCGCGCGTCTTCGGGTCGACGTAAGCCTGCTGGTCGAGGTCCCAGACCGGCGGCTTGTCGACCGTGTAAACCAGCTCATCGAAGGACGGCCACCACACCTGGTGATACGTGGCCGCCGCGACCTGCTTGAGCAGCCGACGCGGAAGCGTGCCCCGGATGGCGAAGTGCGCGTGCGGAGTGAGCCGCCGTTGCAGCTCGACGGCACCCGCGTACTAAACGTTCCAGCCGGCGGCCCGGCGGACGTTCTGCCACCACCGGTCGAGGACCCGTGCGAAGTGGATCGCATCCAGGGCCGCGCGCCGGTAGTTGTAGCTGGCAGGGTCGACCGGGGTGCCGAGCACGTCATCGTGGGGGCCGTGCCGCTGGCCGCACTCGCACGGGGCGATGTAGGCGCCACGCCGGAGGTGGGAGTGCACCGGCCCGTGCGAGCCGAGGGTGAGGGTGATGAGCATCGACGGCCGGTGGGTCTTGCCCGTCTTGCCGGAGTAGGCGCGGCCGACGGTGCGTGGGTCGACGGGCAGCCGGGGCAGGTCCGGTGAGTCCTGCCGCCGCCGGGTGGACCGCTTGCGCCGGGGCCGCTCGTCGCGCTCTTTGGGGGTGAGGTGGCCGCGCAGGCTGGTTTCGGCGAGTGCTTCGTCCAGCTCGACTATCGCGGCGTCGATCTCGGTCAGGTGGGCGGCCCGCTCGTCCGGGGTCATCGGCTGGTACTGCACGGCTTCGCGTTCGAACTCCAGGTGCGCCCGCACCCGCACGAGTGCGAGCACGTCTTCACCGGGCTTGTCGGGGCGGACGGCGGGTTCGTCGGCCAGGTGCCAGCCTTCGCGGATCTGCTGGATACGCAGCCGGCGGCCCCGCTCGGCGCATGGCTTGCACTTGACGGCGAGGGTCGCCCCGCAGGGGACCTCGACGACCTCGGTGAGGCCGGTGGCGGTGTCGGTGCGGCGCAGGGCGAGGGGGCGGACGCAGACGCCGTGCTGCTCGGCGAGCTGCTTCAGCGCGTCCTTGGCCAGAGGCTTGCGCATCCGGTCCGCCCGCGACCCCGGCCGAGGCCGCTCGACACCGTCACCGGCCGGGGTCGCGGGGATGAGTGGCAGTTGGCTCACCGGTCACCCGCCAAGGGCTGCGGCGTGCCGTTGCGTGCCGGGAACGCCGCCGCCGGCACGGGCACCAGCCCCGGCCGCTAGACCGGCACCGCCGGCGGCACCGTCTGCGGGACCTGTTCGGCGATCACCACCGGGCGCTCGTCGACGCCTTGGACAGCGGCGGGCGCGTGATCCTCCACCGGGTCGTAGCCGGGCGGCACCTCACCCCAGCCGCTGGCGTCGGCCGACTTGTCGACGGGCACCGCAGCGGCGGGGGTGGCGGAGAAGACGAGCTTGGACAGGCCGAGGAATGCCAGGGCGGGGACGGCGGACAGCAGCCAGCCGGACAGGCTCGGCTTCGCCACCGCGATCTGGGCCGCCAGGGACAGGGCGACGGCGCAGACGAGTAGGAACAGCGGGTAGCCGACCGGGCCGCCGGTGCGGCGGCGTCGGCGGATGGTCAGCAGCGCCGCGAGGGGCAGCAGTTCGGAGATGGCGGCATTGGCCCAGCCGAACCAGTCGCCCGTACCGGTGGGGGAGTTGGCCATGGTCCAGTCGTGCACGTGGGTGAACGACGCCGCCCCGGCCAGCCCGCCCACCGTCAGGACGATGAGCACCAGGACCACGCCCTCCAGACGTTCGGTGTCAGCCTTCACTGGGTCACCTCCTGGCCCTCGTTGTCGGTGTCGTCGCAGAGCCGGCGGTACTCGCGGCCGAGCTGGCGGATGTCGTCGTCGGTGAGGTAGGCGAAGCGGACCCGGACCGGTTCGCGTACGCCGTCGAGCACGACGAACCCGACGCCGGGCGCCGATTCGGGGATGCGGTCGCAGAAGGCGCCCCGGTCGCGGGCGGCGTCGCCGAGGACCATGTCCACCTGCTCCGGCTCGGTCAGCCGCAGCCCGATGCGGGTCGGGAACAGGTCCCTAAACGGCAGCACGTCCTTACGCGGATCCTGGAGTGCGGCGACCACGTGCACGCCGACCGCGCGGCCCTGCGACAGCAGCAGCCCGAGGGATTCCTTGATCCGGTCGCGGACCTTCCGATCGGTGATGTACGCGGTCAGCGCGGCCAACTCGTCGACCACCAGGACGATCAGCGGCTCCTCCGGCGTCGGCACATGCTGACGGGTCACCCCACGCAGCCGCGCTGCCCGCAGTCGCATGCGCTTCACGGCCTCTTCCAGCACGCCGGCCATGCCGTCGGGGTCGTCGTAGGCGAACCGGGCGAACAGCGGCACCCCGGCCGCCAACTCCATCCCGCCCTTCGGGTCGAACGCCCACAGCTCCACCAGCCCCGACCGGATACCGCCGGCCAGGGACCGGATCAGCGACCACAGCACCGAGCCCTTGCCCGACCCCGTCGCCCCCGCGATCAGCACGTGCGAGCCGGCAAGCCGCAGCCGGTAGGGCTGCCCGTCCTCACCGACGCCGAGGGCGAGCCCGTCCAGGTCCGGCGCCTCGGGCACCGGCAGCGGCGCCACGACACCGGCGAGGGGGTCACGGCGGACGAACCGCAGCACCACCCGATCCGGTCGGGCCGCCGAGCGGGCCTGCCCGGTACGGAGACGGAAGGCGTAGGCGAGGCGTTCCGCGGCCTGCCCCCAGTCGTCGGGGATCTGCCCCGGCAACATCCGCACCGTCACCTCATCGCCGTAACGGTCGCAGCGCACCCGCAGCAGCTGCGGCACGTACCGGTCACCGGCGAATGCCGTCGCCAGGCCACACGTCGCCATGACCGACGCCCACCGCCGCCGATACACCACCAGGGCACGGACCCGGCTGACGAGCGGGTACCAGCCGAACCGCAACCACGACCCCGGATGCCACCGCCACCAGGCGGCACAGCCGGTGACGAGGGTGAGGACGACGCCGGCCAGGACCAGGCCGCCGAACTCGGCGTGCACCCACAGGGCGAGGACGGCCGGGGCGGTGAGCCACCAGTACCGCACCGCCAGGACGGTCAGCCGGAACAGGCCCCGGGCCAGCCACCAGAACACCAGCAGCCAGCCCGGGACCCGCCACGCGGGAAGACGCACGTTCATCGGCGCTACGGGGATCTTCTCCCCAGGGACGATGTTGATCAGAGGCACAGGTCACCGCCCCGATCCGGACGGGCCAGGGTCGAGATGCACGAGCGGCAGGACATCCGCCGCAGATCGAACCGGCGCGGCTTCACCCACCGGCAGCAGTGCGGACAGCGGATCGCACACACCCGGGCCGAAGCCGGCGACAGCCGCAGCGCCGACCGGAGCGCGGCCTCCACCTCCCGGTAGGCGTGCCGTAGGCCGACCAAGCGAGTACGGGACATCAGGACCACCGCCCCGACAAGCAGCGGCCCTGCAAGGGGATCAGAGCAGGGGGAACTACGGTGGGCATCACGCCCTCCTTCACACATGAGGGATGGGAGAGCGCGGGACGGGCCGGGACTCTTGGCGGGGAAACGACCCGCCCCGCGCGCCAAACGACAACCGGTCAGGCCGCCACCGAACCCGGCATGGCCGACGCCGGCCGGATCGCCGTAGCCCGCAGCGAGTACGCCATCCGCGAGCGGCAGTCACCCGACGAGCGACCCGGCTTGCACCGCTGCGAATCCACATACGGCGCCAAGGTCAGGCCCTCGAACTCCACCGCCGGCGGGTAACCCGGCACCGTCGACGGCGGCGGCACCGGCTGCTGCGCCGCGACCACCTTGACCTTCACCTCGGTCGACCGGCCGAACTTCCCCGCCTCCGGGTCCAGGTCCATCACCCGCACCACCCAGACCCGCTCCCCGGACTCCTTGTCCCGCGCCTGGTTGTCCGCCTCACCACGCCGCTCAAAGTCGATCTGCGGCGACACCCCGAGGCACAAAGCCCCGGCGGGAAAGACGTACTCGGACGGGACCGGCACCTTCAACGTCATCGGAACCACTTACGCAGCCTCCTAGCCTTACCAGCCGTCTTCCTGACAACCGGTTGAGCTAACAAGCTACGTCAGCTTGTAAACACAAGCAAGGCTGAATGCGAGCCCGCTGCACAATGTGGAGAGTTGAGCGGCAAAGGAGGTGGAGGGTGGACATCGAGGCGCTGCTACCCCGCCCCCGCAGCCCACGCGACTACTTGGCTCTCGCAACCGACCCACGGGTCGACGTCGACGGCTTACAGGCCCTCGCCGGCAACCCGTACTCCTTCGTGCGACTGGCAGTCGCATCGAACGTCCGTACCGACGCAGCCACCCTGACGGGGCTGCTGGCGGGCGAGTTCTCCCGGTGGGAGCGGAATCACCTGCTCCGGGTTGTCGCTGGACATCCGCAGGCAGACCGTGCCGTCCTGCTCGACGTCCTGAACGAGGTCGCATCCCTCCTTGCCCAGCGCGACGCCCGGCCCTACGCCGCTGCGATCACCCTGGCCGGGCGCCCCGAGTTGACGCCGGACGAGGTTCGCCGGCTACGCCGTCTCCCCGGCGCGTCGAGGCGCTTGCGTCGAGGAGTGGAACAGGCCATCGCGAATCGAGGCCGGCCCGTGGGTGCTGCCACTCACGACAGCGCGTAGGTGTCCTCGATCTCGTGGCGGCTGCCGGGCATGACCAGGACCGAGGTCATGATGGGGTCGCCGGACGCCTGGTGCACGGTGATGACGACGCTCATCACCGACTCGTCGGCCGGTACGTCCAACGCCTCTGCCTCGACCTCGCTGACCCGGCGGGCGGTCATTCGCTCGGTGGCGTAGTCGGCCCGTAGGCCCTTGTGGCGGGCGATGAGGTCGAGCAGGCCGCCCGGGATCGGGTCCGGCTTCGTGATGTCGGTACCGGCTGCGATGTCCACCGGTACGAACGTGGCCACCAGGTCCACCGGCCCCGTCTCGGAGATGGTCCGGCGGCGCCGCTCGTAGACCGGTGTGCCCTCCGGGATCTGCAACTCCGCTGCGATACGCGGTGAGGCGAGCACCGGGCCGACGTGCAGGATCTCCGTCTCGCCGGTCTCGTCCAGCTCCACCGCGTCCCGGGCGTACTCGGGTGAGGTGCGGCCGGAGGCGGGTCGGCCGCGTACGAAGCTGCCCTTGCCCTGTTGCGACTCGATCCAGCCGTCCTGCTTGAGGATGCCGAGCGCCTTGAGCACCGTCGGGCGGGAGACCCCGAACTCCGTGCAGAGTTGGTTCTCCGAGGGCAGTGCCGCACCGGGTGCGTAGTCGCCGTCCTCGATGCGCTTCCGCAGCGTGTTCAACACGCGCAGGTATTTCGGCGTCGGAATCTCGTACGCCATCGCGGGCCACCCCACCTATGAAACGCTGCATGAATCTCAGCAGCTTATGAGTTGTTTGCATGACAGAACAAGTCAGCTCAGCCGTTCGGCGTCGGATGCTCCACCGCTGCGGCCAACCACCCTGACCAGGACGACGGCGCTCCCACCGACTCCGGCCGGGACGCGCCCGGCCATCGACGCGGCAGGCAGCCGTACCGGCCGAACACCCGCAACGCTGCCTGACGCTCGGCACACTGGCCCTCCCCACCGCAGGCGGCGCAACGCCCGTCCGCGCTCGACGGTGTGTGCTGGTCGAGGTGCGCCTGTGCCGCGCGGAGCTGGTCGCGCACGGCACTGGACAGGTAAGTGCTCACCGAGTCGCCTCATCGGCCGGGAGCTTGCTTGCGCGCACCAGGATCCGCGTCTGCGGACCCCGGCGGCCGGACGGACCGAGCCTGATCCCCTCGACCCAGATCCATTCGTCCGCAGGTTGGTGGGCCACCAGCCGAACCCCGGTCACCCACAACGTCACCGGTCCGTCCGACGGCAGGAGACGGTCGGCTGCGTCGATCTTCAGCACCGCACCGAGTCGTATCCGAACGTCAAACACCGCGTCTCCTCATCACCGGCGCCACGTTGCGAGGCGGCGCGCTCTCGGTCGTGCGTCGCTGGATCTGAAGGCCGGCGATCTGTACGAAGACCTCTCGCCGCGCCAACGCCTTACCGGTGGCCGGGTCGATGGAGTAGCCGGTGAGCCACACCCAGCCGTGGTACGTCGGCTTGTCGCAGATTGAGGTGACCCGCAGCCACAACGCTCGGTCGCCGCCGAACTGCACCGACGCCCGGCCGTCGATCAGCACCAGATCACCCACGGCCGGGACACCCGGCCGACGTGGCGCCGGTGTGCGAAGCGCCGAGGCGGGCGGGCCATTCACGGGTCGTCGTTCGGTTCGCGGTCCCACGCCAGCACCCACCCCGGGCCAGCCTCAGCAGGTCGCCGAGCGACCGGAACCCGCGCAGTCCAGGCAGGACCGCCGGGCCAGGGAACGAGTCCGCTCCGACCCCCGCCCCATCCCTCGGATGGCGGCACGGGCAACGGTGTACTTCCAGCCCGCGCCCGAGCAGGATTGGCAGTTGCTCGATACGTTCAGCCCCGTCATGCAGACAGGTTGTGGCACAAAGCGCCCAGCAGCCCGGAAAATCCTTCCGGGGTCGCAGCCGCCCGAGGGGAGACAGTGAACCGATGCGCGGGATGACGAACACCCTGACCATCGGCGAACGCGTCGGCTGGTACCGCCGGCGGCGCGGTCTGTCCCAAGAGGTCCTGGCCGGGCTCATCGGCCGTACCGCCGACTGGCTCGGAAAGATCGAGAACAACCGCATCGAGTTGGACCGACTCTCCGTCATCAAGGCCCTCGCCGAAGTCCTGGACGTATCCCTTGGGGACCTGCTCGGCGAACCTTCACTGCTCGACTGGACCGGCGACAGCGGCACCGAAACTGTGCCCGCCTTACGGGCCGCGCTGATGAACTACCGTGCCATTGCCCCGATCGGCGGCGGCACGGACGCTGAGCCGCCGAGCGTGGCGATGCTCAGGAAGCAAGTCGGCGCCCTCTGGGACGCGTACCAGGACTCCCGGTTCGGGTACGTCACCGGCCGCCTGCCCGACCTGCTGCACCGCGCCCAGGCCGCCGCCGATACCACGACGGCGACGACCAGGACGAGGCCCGCCGGCTACTCGGACTGGCCTACCAGTTGGCCGCGACCCAGCTCACCAAGCTCGGGGAGAGCGACCTCGCCTGGATCGCCGCCGACCGCGGCTTGGCCGCCGTCCGACCCACCGGCGACCCTCTCGTCACCGGCTCCCTATTCCGCTCCGTCGGTCACGCCCTGCATGCCACCGGCCGCTACGCCGAGGCCGTACGCCTCACCGAGGACGCCGCCGGCTACCTCGATCCCCACCTCAAGCACGCCACACCAGCGCTGCTCTCCGTCTACGGAACCCTCTTCCTGTCCGGCTCGATGGCCGCCGCCCGGTCCAACGACGCCGCCACCACCCGCACCTTCCTCGACGCCGCCGACCACGCCGCAGGCCAGCTCGGAGCGGATGCCAACCACCTCTGGACCGCGTTCGGCCCCACCAACGTCGCCATCCACCGTGTCGCGACCGCCGCCGAGCTGGGTGACCTCCAGGTCGCCGTCGACCTCGGCCCGCGCGTCGACACCACCGGCCTACCGATGGAACGCCGGGTACGGCACGCCCTCGAAGTCGCCCGCGCCTACAGCTCCTGGAACCGCATCGACGACGCCCAGGCCGTACTGCTCGACGCGGAGAAGATGGCACCCGAGCAGGTCCGACACCACTTCCTCAGCCGACAACTCGCCCTGACCTGGGTACGCCGGCAGCGCGGCAAGCCGCCGGCCGAGCTGGTCGACCTGGCTCGTCGGCTCAAGGTGCTCGACTGAACCGAGCCCATCTAGGCTGCCATGGTGACGGCCAATGAGATGCCACCGATGGCAACCCCACGCGTCGCCGCAGGCGCCCTCTTCTTCGACGACGAAGGCCGAGTGCTCCTCGTACGCCCCAACTACAAAGAGCACTGGGATATACCGGGCGGGTACGTTGAACCGGGCGAGTCGCCCCGTTCAGCATGCATTCGCGAGATCCGCGAGGAACTTAATCTTAACGTCGACATCGGTTCACTATTGGTTGTCGACTGGGCACCCGTTGTAGGCGAGGGTGACAAGATCCTCTTTATTTTCGACGCTGGGGTCCTGAGCGACGAAGATCAACACCTAATCGCCTTTGTCGACGGTGAAATCGAAGAATGGCGCTTCGCCGCCAGCGATGAAATTCACGGATTCTTACCCAACCGACTTGCCCGCCGGATCCGGGTGGCCATCGCAGCACGACAGTGCGGACGTACCGCCTACGCAGAACATGGCTCGGAGAGCTAAGCATCTGAAGCAGTTAGGAAACAAGGTCCGCAGGGAATCCAGGCGGACTATACCAAATCATCGATGATCCAACCAGATTCGGCCCTTTCGTCCACCTAGTTCCTCCGGAACGGCACCTGACGCTCGCTAGATCGACTCAGGAAGTAGTAAGCTGCAAGGCCCGGCAGGACGGCCTTCGAGGAGCGTGTTCCAAGGTGACCCTAGAGCAACAGATAGCTGCCAGAGCAAAAGAAATCCACACCGATGGATACCCCATGTCAATCGGTGAGGTGTTATCCCTGTACCGCGATGGCGATATCGACATCCATCCCGAGTTCCAACGGATCTTCCGGTGGGATGACAACCAAAAATCTCGCCTCGTCGAGTCAATTTTGCTAGGCATTCCAATTCCTGCCATCTTCGTTTCACAGCGCGACGATGGAATCTGGGATGTGATCGACGGCGTCCAGAGACTCTCTACCATCTTTGAGTTTGTAGGCGTCTACCGTGATCACAACAACCAGTTATTGCCGCCCACCACTCTCCGCGAGACGGAATACCTGCCCGACCTCGCTGGTTACAGGTGGGAGGTTTCGGGGCCAGCCGGGAGAGTATTCACAGACGCAATGCGTCGGGACTTCAAACGGGCGAAGCTAGACTTCCGCATCATCCGAAAAGAGTCAGACGAGAACGCCAAGTACGACATGTTCCAGCGACTCAACTCAGGCACGGAACTATCACCTCAGGAGGCACGAAACTGCCTCTTGGTTATGTTGAACCCCCGGATGTTCGACGAGCTCGCAAGCCTGGCGGAATCCTCCGACTTCCAAAACGCAGTCCCACTCTCCGATCAGAAGAAAGTTGAAGCCTACCGCCAAGAGCTAGTTCTTCGATTCTTCTGCCAAGCGGATTTTGGCAGCGGCGACACGGAGATGCGCGAAGAATATGGCGACTACCTGACCCGCTGGATGAGAAGCGCTGCAAAGGACTACGGAACAAGGGAATCGAAGATCGCCCCCGAGTTGTTCCGGCGCACCTTCCGCGTGCTGAACCTTGCACTAGGAGAGGACGCTTTCCGTAGATTCGACGGAGATCGGCACCTCGGGCCGTTTTCGATCGCCTCCTTTGAATTCGTGACGTCTGGAGTCGCTGCACACATAGACAAATGGGAGCAGTCACCGCCCGCTGAACTTAGGGCTCGGGTGGAACAGGTATGGACGGCGCGAGAGTTCCGAGATAACTCCGGAACGGGAGTAAGTCCGCGCCGTCGAGTGCCACGCCTTGTGAATCGCTCACGCGAATTCTTTGGCCGCTAGTTAGGGCACTATTCTATGGCACCCCGGACTGTGGACGACGTGCAAGACACGCTGGACGCGTCGTTTGGTTGGCGTCGAATAGAGATGAAGACTCTTGTAGACGCCATGGAGTCGGCCAGCAAGAAATCTCGCGAGTCCCCCCTTGCCCGCGCACTTGCAAGGAGTTGCGTCGCAATCATCTATGCCCATTGGGAAGGCTTCGTCAAGGAGTCCTGCCAGTGTTACGTCGATTACGTCGCCAAGAGACGGCTCAGATTTCAAGACTTGAACGATGGGCTATTGAAGACCGCCTTGATGGCCTTGATGAGGCGTTCCAACACTGGCGATGATGCAGGAGCAGAAGCGCTGCTTGATGTCGTCCGTCGCCCGCAGGAGGCAAGAGCTCACCTCCCCAAGAACTCTATGGTCGACACCAAGTCGAACCTTCGTTACGTCACTCTTTGCGAAATCCTCGGTTCAGCAGGACTCCCCCTAGCTTATTTTGAAACTAAATCTAAGCTAATAGACAGGTCATTGTGCGACTCGCGCAACTCCATCGCCCATGGGCGCGAAATGTTCCCTACTGCCGACGAGATCGTCTCCTTGCATTCCGAAGTTGTCGAGATGATGGATCATCTTCGCGCATTGATTCTTGACGCCTCGCGAGACCAGTCCTATCGGTCGAGCCTGATACCTCAGCAGAGGGGATCGTGAGCGGCATGCGCTTAACAAGACTCGCGTCCCCTCGTCCCGGGCCAACCGTTTATCCAGCAGACGGAATGCCCACCCTTCAACCAAGCAACGTGTAAGCGCTCACATACACATCGCCGGTGCGGGCTGCGTGCTGACGCTTCCGCCGTAGCAATTCAGGCAAGGTTATCCGGTTGTCAACAACAGCACTTAAGTCACCGCCATCCATAAGAATAACCACCGCGCGGTTGCGCGAATGGATTTCAATGGTGCTACTCTGGAATCCATTCATGGACAAGAACAGACCAAGAGTATTGTCGAGCTTCCTGCTCACCTTCATTGAAAATGAATCAACATCAGCTGGCGGGGTGCGCTCGTTCTTCCACTTCGCTTCAAGGAGAAACTCACCTTCGAAGGTGAACGCCCCGTCTATCTGCTCACCGGCTATTCGGAACGGAGCTTTCGCGTCAATGTCAAAGACGGCGAATAAGCCATTGAGGAATTTTTCAAGGGCGTAGCCCCGCGCTTGCAACGGCATCCTAACAATCGTTTGGAAGTCCGCTTTAAGTTCGCCTAACTTGTCAGTAATCGCTCGTTGCATGTCAGCCCGCGCTCGTTCGGCCTCACGGCGCCGGCTCGCCTCTTCCTCTTCCGTCCTGAGGCGCCGGTATGGCTCGACCACCCCTCTAAGTGTCTTGACGGCTGCAACTGCCTCAGCATACTTTCGCTCACCGTCTTCGACGCGCTTGAGGTGCCCGGGGTCGGTGAGGTCGGCAGTCGCAAGAATCAGATTAAGCAAGTCGTCGAAGTGACGGTGCTGGTCGGCCGCAAGGCTGTCGACCAGTTGGCTGACCACGACGCGCTTGTAGTCAGTCCAATCAAGATGAGCAACTAGTTCGCGCCGCCCGAGGCACGAGGTCAGAAACGCTCGCAGGTCGGGCTTGAACCAGAAGGCCAGGGTAAGCGCCTCCTTGAGCGGAGGAAAAACGGCAGGGTTAATACGTTTGGAGGTCATTGCTCCCCACTCTTTCCTACTGCCGATTTCTTCTCTTTAGGATCAAGGCGCCGCGTGAGCGCGGCGCCGGTCCATCCGCCCTCGGCCTGCTGGCGGCCTTCGGCCGGCATCGGCCGGCGCGGACGGACCAGAAGCTACGCGTTCTGCCATGGCCCGCGCGTTCAGCGAAGTTCCTCCACAAGGCGGCGCAGCGCCTCCACCGCCTTCCACTCGGCCGTCGGCTCCACCAGATCCGTCAGTACCAACCCGTTCGGATAGTCGGCGGCGATCAGATAACGCCCGCCCTCGTTCACCACCCGAAGTCCGTACGCCTGCCGTAGGTTCACCCAGTCGTTTTCGCTCTCACGGCCAGTCTTGCGAACCGGCGCCCATCCGCCCGAAGACAGCTTCTCCATCCCGTCACGGCCTCTCGTGCTCGCTGTCACCCGCTGGCACTTCAATGCCACGCCAGTGCAGGTGGTTGACGACCATGCCCTGCTTCTGGACGAGCCACTACACCCCGATCGCCGCCCACGCCACCAAGCCCGACAAGGGCGCCGCCTACAGGGCGTCGTTGAACGCCGGCCACAAGACGGCAAGGGTCACACACGGTGGCGGGCAGCCAGCCGAGACCGGCCGACAGGGTTTCGGCGCGTTCACGGCGGGCCATCGGCGATGTCTCCTCACGGTGGGATGCGCGTCACAGGACCACCATAGGTGGTCGATGCCGTCGTGCAGAGCCGCGACTCGGACGACGTGGGCCACCGGGGATCGCTAGTCCACGGGCATCCGGGCAGACGGTGACAGGCAGGCCGTGACGATCGCCGGGTGGTCGGCCGCGCCGAGGGGCGGGGCGATCGCTGCCGCGCCGCTTCGCGGCTTGCCACCGTGTGTCTGGGTCTAGGCGGGCGAAAAGCCGGCGGCACGGCAGGCCGCCCCCGGCCCAAGAGGCCCGAAGCGTTAAGCCGCACACCGCCGGACAGCGGCGCATACCGCGCGGCCGTGCCAACCACGTGCCAGTAAGCCGTGTCCCAAGGGGTCCTCAGCGGTCATGATCGGGCACGACGGAAGCCCCGTTGAACAGGCAGCCCGGACAGATCACAACAGCCGAGAACGATCTTCCAAACTGACGGTGCGGGTTCGATTCCCGTCGCCCGCTCCACCAACTACGGCCCAGGCCAACGGCGCTCCAGCCGAGCCTGGGCCGTAGTCGTTCCCGCGTTATTCGACCTTGCGTGCCAATGGCGTGCCGGTAGCGCCGCCGCTCGCCGATCGAATCGTGTCGGTACTGTGCGGGAGATTTCGACCACCGGAGGTGCAGATGGCAGTCGACCTGGGCTCACTTCTGGTAGGACAGCTGGAGTTCTACCGGGACGTGCGTGACCGGGCAACCGGGTAGCTAGCCCAGTCTCCATAGCGCACGAGATCCTCGTGCCTTGCTCGGCGGAACCTCCTGCACCAAGAACCTCAGGTTCTCGAAGTATTCCTGCCATCGTCGAGGGTCCGGATCGTCTGCCCGCTTCAACCTCTCCGCCTCAATGAGTGGGCTGATCTTCTCCCAGACCGCCACAACAGAGCCGCCGAGATATCCCGCCACAATCTCTACATCGACGACTTCATGCAAGACCAGGGCCCCGAGATTGTCGTAGTACCACGCCAGGTCACGAACCATCTCGCGCTCTTCTTCGGGCAACCCGGCGAATCCCTGGCTCAGGTCGCACTTGTCCAAGCCCGAATGCACGAAGCGCCGAGCGTCGGCCAGCCGGTCGCTGCGATGCTCCCGAAACAGGTCGATCAAGACAGGTAAAGAGTTGTTGTGCCGGGCAAGTGTCAGTTGGCGTCGCGTCATCAGAACTGACACAGCAAGCGCCAGGACCGAAAAGACCAGGGCAGCAACTTCCACTGAATCCTCCGTTACGGACAGTTGATCCGATTGTCGGAGTTCAAGTCAAGACGTGCCCGAATCGGCTGCGGAGGGAAGCACCTCGCCGACGTTCGACTGCCGGGTGGCGGTGGGCTGCTTGAATCACGGCATGACGCATCGTGCCGTGCGCCTCGCCGTCGGCGGCGGACTTGTCGCCGTCGGAGCGGCGACGACCGTTGTCGGCGTCTTCGGCGCACCGTTCGCGTACTTCGTCGGGCCCCCGCTGATCGTGGTCGGTGGCCTGATGATCGGCGTGGCGATCCGGCAGGGCGCCTCGCGCGGCCCGAACCACTGACCGGACGCCGGGACGCATCGACGGTGACGCCCTGGTCGATGCCCGCGCAGCCCCCGACGCTGCGCCGGCAGCGCGAGCCGCGGGTGCGGCCCGCCGCCATCCGTACCGGTGCGATCACCGTCCGGCGTCGGTGAACCCGGCGGGCCCGGACGGCGGGCGCGGGCTGCGTACGATGCGCTGCGGCATCCCTCGTCGGCGTGGAGGTATCGACCGGTGGCAGGCCAGCAGGACGGGTTCGCCCTCGGCGTCGACCTCGGCACGTCCAACACGGTGGCGGTGCTGCGCCGGCCGGACGGCCGGACCCGGCCGCTGCTGGTGGACGGGCACCCGATCCTCCCCTCCGGGGTGTACGCCGACGTCGACGGCCGGCTGCACGTCGGCCGGGACGCGCAGCGGCTGGCGCAGGCCGACCCGGCCGGCTACGAGCCGAACCCGAAGCGCCGGGTGGACGACGAGACCGTCGAGTTGGGCGGCCGGGCGTACCCCCCGGCGGAGCTGCTGGCCGCGACGCTGCACGTGGTGGCCGAGTCGGCGGTGGCGGCGACCGGTTTCCTGCCCCCGGCGGTGGTCACCTACCCGGCGGCCTGGTCGGCGCCGCGCCGGCAGGTGCTGCACGAGGCGCTGGCGCTGGCCGGCTGGCCCACGGCAGCCGAGCACACCCTGTCCGGGCCGATCGCGCCCGGCACCCGTCTGCTGCGCGAGCCGGTGGCCGCCGCCCGCTACTACACCCAGGTGCTGCGCCGGCCGGTGCCGGTCGGCGGGGCGGTCGCGGTGTTCGACTTCGGCGGCGGGACCCTCGACGTCGCGGTGGTGCGCAACGAGGGCGCCGACCCGTGGGGCGACTCCGGCTTCACCGTGATCGCCGACGGCGGGGTGCCCGACCTCGGTGGGCTGGACCTGGACGCCGCCCTGGTGCAGCGGCTCGGCGAGTTGGTCGCCCCCGCGCATCCCGAGCGGTGGGCACGGCTGACCGACCCGGCAACCACCACCGACCGGCGGGACCGGCAGCAGCTCTGGGACAACGTCCGCGGGGCGAAGGAGATGCTCTCCCGGGCCGAGGTCGCGCCGGTGGCCGTACCGGGGGTGGAGGCGGCGGTCCGGCTGACCCGGGACGACCTGGAACGCCTCGCCACTCCCCTGCTGGCCCGGGCCGTCGCCGCGACCCGGGACGTGGTCGCCTCGGCGGGGCTGACTCCCGGGCAACTCGCCGGGCTCTTCCTGGTCGGCGGATCGTCCCGGGTGCCGCTGGTGGCCCGGATGCTGCACGCCGAGCTGGGCGTCGCGCCGACCGTGCTGGAACAGCCCGAACTGCCGGTCGCCGAAGGGGCGCTGACCGACCTGCCGCTGCCCCGGCAGGCCACCCGCCCGGCCGGCGCGATCCCGCCGCCGCCCGTGGTGCCGCCGCCAGCGGGCCCGCACGGCACCCGACCCGAACCCGCCGCCGGCCCGCACGGCACCCGGCCCGAACCGGCTCCCGCCGCCGGACCGTACGGCACCCTGGCCGCCGTACCCGGCGACATCCTCGCCGCCGCGCCCGCTGGGCACACCCCGCCGGTGACGCCCGCCGGGGCCGCACCGGGGTACGCCGCACCGCCCGCCGGCGACGTGCCCGGCTGGCACCCGCCCGCCCCCGCCCCGGCACCGCCTGCCTCACCCGGGCACGGCGCGCCGGGCGTACTCGGTCAGGGTGGCCCCGGGCGGCCGGGCGTACCCGGGTCGGGGTCGCCGGTCTCCCCCGCGTCCGGCCCGGCCGGGCGCGGCCGGCGACGTCTGTGGATCGCGGCCGGCGCGGGTCTCGCGCTGGCCGGCGTGGTGGCCGCGACGGTGCTCTGGGTGATCCGGGACCGCTACCCGGCGCTGGAGTTCCGCACCCTGAGCGAGGTGGCCCGGCCGACGGCGGGGGCGGAGCGGCCGACGGCGATGTTCACCGCCGTCCTGGACGACCGCGCCTACCTCGCCCACCAGCGCGACGACGACCGGCTGGAGGTGGTGTCGGTCGACGCCGGCACCGGCCGGGAGCGCTGGCGCGTGCCCACCCGCACCGGCGCGGACCGGTGGGACGGCATCCGGGCCCTGCCGGGTGCGGTCGCGCTGCTCGCCGAAGCCAGCGGCGACAGCACCCCGCGCGACCTGGTGGTGCTCGACGCCGGCTCCGGCGAGGAGCGCTGGCGGCACAGCGTCCGGGGCGACGACGAACTGTTCCTCGGCCGGGACACGGTGGTGTGGCTGGACCGGACCGGCGACCGGCTGGTCGGGCTGCGGCTGAGCGACGGCACGCAGCGGTGGCACCAGGACAACCCGCGTACCGACTACGGCGCCCGTACCCGGGTCGTGCCGGTCGGCACCGAGGAGGCGCTGGGTGGTCCCGCCCATTTCGGCGGCTCGCCCCGGGCGCCCTGGCTCGGTGACGCCGACCGGCTCGTGCAGGTGGGCGCGGACCGCTCGGTCCGGGTGATCGACATGGACAGCGGGAAGGTGCTGCGCCGCCGGCCGAACGTCGCCGACGTCGACGACCCGGTGGCGGCCCGCGACGACCGGCTGTACGTCACCGAGGACACCCGGCTGCTCTCGTACGACCTCGGCAGCCTCGGCGAGCCGTCGGTGCTCTACACCGCGCCGGACGACCGGCGCCGGGTGAAGACGCTGGTCGTCTGCGGCGAGCACCGGGCCTGCCTGCTGGAGTCGCCGGCCGGCGAGGCGGAGCGGACCGAGGTGGTGGTGGCCACCGAGGGCGAGGGCAGCCGGCGCTGGGCCGCCCCGAAGGCCACGGCGCTCGTCCCGCTCGGCGAGCACCTGCTGGCCGAGCGGGACTACCCGAGCAGCTTCACCCTGTTCGACGCCGACGGGAAGGCGGTGCTGCGGGACCGGGACGGCGTGGCGGGCCGGGTGGACGCCGGGAATCTGCTGGTCTTCGCCGACCCGCCGAGCAGCGCCGAGGACGACCGCAGCCTCGCCGGGGTGTCGGCCGCCGGCGCGCTGACCGAACTGGGAGAGCTCAAGGACGTCCGCAGCGAGTCCTGCTCGTGGAACGCCGAGGTGATCGCCTGCGGCGCGGGGAAGGACTTCGTGCTGTACCGGTTCGTGGACTGAGCCAGGTTGTGCGGGGCGGCCGGCGGCACGTCATCCCGCGCGCCGAGGTCGCGGAAGACCGCCGGCGGCGGCCCGGGTGGCCTCCCCGAAGGCGGACGCGGAGGGGCACGACGCCCGGTCCTGACCGGCTCGGCCGACACACGCGCAGCGGACCGGTGCGCCGGTGACGGGAGTGACCGTCGGTGGCGCACCGGTCCGTGTTCGCCGCGCCCCGGCCGGCGGGCGGCCCGGCGGGACGGGCTCGACCGGCCGGGGCGGGCGGCTCAGCCGCCGAGGCTGGCGGCGGCCGAGGCGATCTGCGGGGCGAAGGTGCTCACCTGGGTGTAGACGCCCGGGTAGTTGGGGCGGGCGCAGCCGTTGCCCCAGCTGACGATGCCGACCTGGATCCACGCGTTGTTGGCGTCCCGGCGGAACATCGGGCCACCGGAGTCACCCTGGCAGGTGTCGACCCCGCCGCCGGCGTAGCCGGCGCAGATCTCCTCGGCCGGGATGAGGTCGCCGCCGTAGGAGGCGGCGCAGCTCGCGTCGCTGACGAAGGGCACGTTGGCCTTGAGCAGGTACCGCTGCTGCGGGCCGCCCTCGCGGGCCGCACCCCAGCCGGCGACGGTGAAGGTGCCGCTGTCGTACGCGGTGGTGGTGGCGATGCGCAGGGTGGGCAGGCTGGTGACCGGGGTGGCGAGCCGGATGAGCGCCCAGTCCTTGCCGCTGCCGTTGTAGCCGGGGGCCCGGTAGACGTAGTTGGACCGGACCTGGATCCGGCTGCTCGACTGCAGGTCGACCACGCCGAGGGTCGCGGTGATGCTGGTGTTCGTCCCGGTACGGCCCACGCAGTGGGCGGCGGTGAGCACCAGGCGGGGGCTGTAGAGGGCCCCGCCGCACCCCATCGAGAGCCGGACCATGAACGGGAACTCGCCCTGCGCGGCCCGGGTGCCGCCGACGACGTACGGGGTGACGTCGCTGGTGGGCGCGGCGGTGGCCGGGGCGGCCAGCACCAGGGATCCGGCGGTCACCGCCACCATCGCGGCGGCCATCCGGCCGATGAGTCTGCGCCAACGGTTCACTGGGCCTCCAACCTTCGGCGGCGCACCCCGTGGGAGCACCGGTTCGTTGGCGGGAGCCTAGAACCAGACATAGATGAACTTCAACATACTGTTGTGATCATACGACTGTCGCCCGGGACGGCGGGTCGACCGGCCCGGGCACGGATGAACCTGCTCCGGCGGGGTAAGACAGCCGCCGCCCTGGAGGAGAACGACCGGCGTCGCGGCAGACCCGCGACCGGACGCGCGGGCGGGCCCGGCGCAAGCCGACCCGCCCGCCCGTACCGCCGTCGAGAGCGCCGCGGCCGGTGAGAAAGTGCACCGGCCGGAGCGGTCAGCCGCCGGTGATGAAGTTCCAGAAGCGGACGACCCACGCGGTCTGCTGGAGGTAGGCGACCCCGACACCGACCAGGAAGACCGCCGTCACCAGGTGCGCGCCGCGTGCGCTGCGCCGGATCCGCCCGAGCTGCCGCTCCCAGATCACCTGGCCGAGCAGCCGGGCGAGGAAGAACAGACCGACCGCGACGAGCAGGCTCAACACGAAGGTCAGCAGGGGCGCGCCCAGGTTGCCCCGGCCGGAGATGGCCCAGATCCCCCAGCACACGAACGCGAAGAGCGCCCCGGCGACGCTCCACTCCCGGCCCCGACGCCACTGGGCGACGTACCAGCTCATCGGCCGGCGGTGCGTCTCGGACCCGGACCAGGCGTGCTCGTCGTGACCCACCACCGGGAACGGCTCGGTGCGGGGCGTGCGGCGCTGCCCGACCGAGGCGACGCCCCGGCGGAACGCGTCCCGCTGCGGCGGCACCCCGACACCGGGCTGCGGCGGCACCTCGACGGTCCGCTCGGCCCACGGCTGTGTCTGGTCTGCCATCTCGTCGTCCTCCCCCTGACCGGGTTACCGGCCTCCGCCTACGAGGGTAGCCAGCCGGCAAAGGGGTCGCCGCCCCCACGATGATCGGATAGACACATGTAGTGACCCAGCCGACACCGGAGGTCCGCGTCGCGACGGCGGCGGACTTCGACGACGTCGCCGAACTGCTCGGCGACGCTTTCCACGATCCCTACAACGCCGAGTCCCGCGAGGTGGCACGGGGCGTCTTCGAGCCGGACCGGTCGCTGCTGGCCCGGGACGGCGGGAACCTGATGGCCCACGCCGCCGCCTTCACCCGGGCGCTGACCGTGCCCGGCGCGACCGTGCCGGCCGCGCACGTGACGATGGTGGCGGTGGCGACCACGCACCGCCGCCGGGGCCTGCTCCGCACGCTGATGCACCGGCAGCTGCGGGAGATCCACGACGCCGGCCGGGAGCCGGTCGCCGTGCTCTGGGCCAGCGAGGGGCGCATCTATCCCCGGTTCGGCTACGGCCTGGCCGCGCAACGCCTCAGCCTGGACTGCCCGGCCACCACCGAGCTGCGGCTGCCGGAGCCGACGTCCGCCCCGGGCACGCTGCGCCTGGCCGCGCCGGCGGCCGTGCAGCCCGAGCTGGCCCGGCTGTACGACCGGCTGCGCGTCGACCGCCCCGGCTGGTCGGACCGGGACGAACGCTGGTGGCGGTACGTGCTCAACGACCCGCCCGGCGAGCGGGGCGGCGCGACGGCACGCCGGGCGCTGCTGCACGACGGGCCGGACGGGCTGGACGGGTACGCGCTGTGGCGCAGCAGGCAGGAGTGGCAGCGGACCGGACCGACCGGGCTGGTCCAGGTCGACGAGGTGGTGGCCGCCGGCCCGGACGCGTACCTGGCGCTCTGGCGGACGCTGCTCTCGGTCGACCTGACTCGGCGGCTCACCTACTTCCGCGCCGCCGTGGACGATCCGCTGCTGCGCCTGGTCGACGAGCCGCGCCAGCTCGGGCCACAGCTGCTGGACGCGCTCTGGGTACGGGTGGTCGACGTCCCCGCCGCGCTGGCCGCCCGCCGGTACGCCACCGCGGTGGACCTGGTGGTCGAGGTGACCGACACCCTGCTGCCGGAGAACACCGGCCGCTGGCGGCTCACCGGCGGCCCGCAGGGGGCGACCTGTGCCCGTACCGACGACCCGGCGGAGCTGGCCTGCGACGTGCGCTGCCTCGGCGAGCTCTACCTCGGCGGGGCCGGGCTGACCGCGCTGGCCGCCGCGGGCCGGGTGCGGGAGCTGCGCCCCGGCACGCTCGCCGCCGCCGGTCCGGCCTTCGGCTGGCACCGCGCCCCCGCGCCGATGGACATCTTCTGAGCCGGGCCCGACCCCGGTGCCCGCCGGCCTCCGGGGCGGTACGGTCGGCTGATGGCGGATGTGGAGCGCCGGCGACGCCGGCTGCGGCACCAGCCCGAGGGCGTGACCGGGGAGAGCGACGGCCCGACCGCGACCACGGCCGAGGTGCACGACCAGACGCCCGCCCCTCGGGCCCGCCGGGGCCCGACGGGCGGCGACGAGGGTGAGCGGGGGCTGCGGGGCCTGGTCGGCTCCGGGGCGTCGCAGGTGGGCGTCCGCGCGGCGATGCGGGCCCGGGACGCCGCCCGGCCGGGCGAGGGGGACCTGGCCGAGGCCGAGGCCCGACTGGTGATCATCCGGCGGAACTGGGTGCCCCGGGAGGATCTGCCCCGCTCGGGTCGGTGACCCGACCGGCCCTGGGCGGGACCGGCCGGGTCGGCGGGCTCACGGCAGTTCGGGAAGCTCGCGGGTGCGCTCGTACGCGGCGACCTGCTCGATCCGGCGGGAATGCCGCTCGTTGCCGGAGAACGGCGTGGTGAGGAACGCCTCGACGATGGCGGTCGCCTCGTCCAGGGTGTGCTGACGGGCGCCGACGGCCACCACGTTGGCGTCGTTGTGCTCCCGGCCGAGCTGGGCGGTGTCGATGTTCCAGGCCAGCGCGGCGCGGACGCCGGCGACCTTGTTGGCGGCGATCTGCTCGCCGTTGCCGGAGCCGCCGATGACCACCCCGAGACTGCCCGGGTCGTCGACCACCCGTCGGCCGGTGTGCAGGCAGAACGCCGGGTAGTCGTCGTCCGGGTCGAAGGCGTGCGGGCCGACGTCGACCACCTCGTACCCCTGCTTGGCCAGATGGTTGGCCAGGTGCACCTTCAACTCGAAACCGGCGTGGTCGGATCCCAGGTAGACGCGCATACCGCGCAGTCTGTCAGGCCGCTTCCCGGCACGCCGAGCGGGCGGCGTGCCGGGGCGGATTCGTCACACGCTCAGCGGGGCAGCTCGGCGACGACCAGGCCGCCGCGCGCCTTCGGGGTGAACCAGGTGCTCTTGCGCGGCATCTTCTCCCGGGCCAGGTTCACCGCGACGAAGTCGTCCACGGTCACCGGGGCGATGAGGATCGCCAACTCGGCCCGGCCGGCGTCGACCTCACCGGTGAGCCAGCCCGCCGGGTAGTCGCCGCCGACGTAGGTGATCCGCTTGTCGCCGGGGTCGAGGCCGAGCGCCTCGCGCAGCAGCAGCCGCTCGACCAGCGCGTGGTCGAGGTTCTCCAGCCGGCCGGCGCCGCCGTCGTGCGGCAGCCGGACCGCGTACCCCTGGCCGGCGAGGCGGAGGTGGACGGTGCCACCGGCGGCCGGGACCTCGACCGGGTCGTCGATCGCGGTGATCTCCGCGCCGGCGGCGCGGAGCCGGTCGAGCAGCTCGTCCGGGGTGGTGGTCAGCTCGCTGACCAGCCGGTTGTAGGGCTGGATGGCGACCGACGCCGGGGTGGTGACCACGGCGAGGAAGCGCGGCAGGCCACCGGTCTGCGCGGCCAGGCTGCGGTGGTTGCCGTCCGCGACCACCAGCTCGCCACCGCCGGCCAGCGCGGTCAGCGCGTCCTGCTCCGGGCCGGGGCCGAGCAGCCAGATGGCGTGCGTGCGCCCGGCCTGGTCGGTGTCGGTCGCGGCCGGCGCGCCGGCCGACTCGGTCGCCGCCGCGAGGGCGGCGTGCAGCTCGTCGCCCCGCCCGGTCTGGAGCAGCAGTACGGGCGAGAGCAGGTGCCCGAGCGCCTCGGCGAGCGCCACCCGCTCCCGGACCTTCGCGATGAAGACGTCCTCGTTGCGGATGACCAGGCCCGGCTCGTCGGCGCTGGTGGAGATCTGGTCGGTGTCGACCATCGCGAAGAGGCCGTACGCCGGCTCCTCCCCCGGCGCGCTGATCCGGTAGAGGACCACGGCCTGCTCGGCCGGGGTGTAGCTGCCGTCGGCCTTCGCCTCGGCGAGCCGGGCCACCGCGTCGGGAAGCGCGTCGAGGAAGGACTTCCCGAGGCTCTCCGGCGCCCGGTGGGGCATCTCGATGCCGAGGGCACTGTGCGGGTTCGCCTCGATGATCGCGGTGATCTCCGCGTCGTCGGCGAACTCGTCGTAGTTCTGCGCGCCGGTGCCGCCAGTGGTGATCCAGGCCCGGGCGATCGGATGCACGACCGTCATGGGAGATGACGCTACCGGCGTCGGCCGCTGGTGCGACGCGGACCCCACGCCCGGTCCACCAGATGAACCGGTCACCCGTGCTCGGCCTGTTCCCTGGCCCGCCGGTGCCGCCCGGCGAGGCCGGACGCCGGCCGACGGGCCGGGCCGACGGGGTGCCCCGGCCGGGCCGGGCCGGTGGCGGGCGGGGTGGCGCGGGAGGTGATCGGGACCCGGGCGACGCCGACCACGATCGGCGGAGCGAGCAGGTCGACCATGTCGTCGGGCAGGTGCGGCCGGACCGTGGGCCAGCGGCAGTCGTCGACCGACCAGTACGCGGCGTCGCCGACCACCTCCTCCCCGGTCGGCAGGTCGTCGGTGGGCGGGCGGCGGTGCTTGGCCATCGGGTGTGCGCCTCCGGGTCGGCCGGGTGCGGCCGCGGCGGGCCGCTGCGGGGGACACCGGGTCAAACGACCCCGCCACCGGTCGGGTGACGTGCGTGCCGTGCCCCGGTCAGCACAGCCGGGGCGGAAGCCGGACGGCGGCGTGCCGACGCCCGGCCGGGTCGGGAACGGGGTCACCCGGCCGGATCGGCGGCAGGACGGCGACCTCGCCCGGCCGGAGAGTCACGCCCGACCGGGCGACCCCATTCCCTCGCCACGGTCAGTCGAAGATCGGGCCGAGTTCGCGGGAGCGCTTCAGCTCGTAGAAGCCGGGGGTGCCGGCGACCAGCAGCACCCCGTCCCAGAGCCGGCCGGCGGCCTCCCCCTTCGGTGCCGGGGTGACCACCGGGCCGAAGAAGGCCACCGTGCCGCCGTCCGGACCGGGGGCGTGCACGACCGGGGTGCCGACGTCGGTGCCGACCGGCCGCATGCCCGCCTCGTGGCTGGCCCGCAGCGCCTCGTCGTACTCGCCCGACTCGGCGGCGTCGGCGAACGAGGCGTCCAGCCCGACGTCGGTGAGCGCCCCGACGATCATCTCCCGGCCGAGCGGCTCCTTGCCGAGGTGGATCCGGGTGCCCATGGCGGTGTAGAGCTTCGCCAGCGGCGCACCGCCGTGCGCCTGCTCCACGGCGATGCAGACCCGCACCGGCCCCCAGCCCTGGCGCATCAGGTCGACGTACTCCTCGGGCAGGTCCCGGCCCTCGTTGAGCACCGACAGGCTCATCACGTGGAAGCGGATCTCCACGTCCCGGACCTGCTCCACCTCCAGCAGCCAACGGGAGGTGATCCAGGCCCACGGGCACAGCGGGTCGAACCACATGTCGACAGTGGCACGCTCGGTCACAGTGAGGTCCCTTCACGACGGGAGCGCCGACGGCACCGGCGCCCGTAGTTCCCGATCCTCACCCCGACAACCATCGACCGTTCAACGAATGAGAGCGTGACCTCGACCACCGAGGGGCGTCGGTGCATGGAAGACTCGGCTCGGGCCGGCCACCACGAGCGGCCGGCGGGCTGGCGCAGCCGCGAGGCGGCGAGAGTGGGATGGAGACGAACAGTGCCGGGAGTGCGAAACCTGACCCAGGTCGAGGCCACCGAGCGGGCCCGCCTGCTCGACGTGACCGGGTACGACATCAGCCTGGACCTGTCGACCGCGGTGCAGGCCGAGGGCCGCACCTTCCGGTCGGTGACCGAGGTCCGGTTCCGTTGCACCGAGCCGGGCGCCGGCACGTTCATCGAGGCCGCCGCCGAGTCGGTGCGGTCGGCGACGTTGAACGGCGCGCCCGTCGACCTCTCCGGCTGGTCGGCCGAGAAGGGGCTGACCCTGACCGGGCTGGCCGCCGAGAACACCCTCGTCGTGGACGCGGACTTCGCGTACTCCAACAGTGGGCAGGGCCTGCACCGCACGGTGGACCCGGTCGACGGGGAGACGTACCTCTACAGCCAGTTCGAGACGGCCGACGCGCAGAAGGTCTTCGCCTGCTTCGACCAGCCCGACCTGAAGAGCGTCTACACCTGGCACGCCACCGTCCCGGAGCACTGGCGGGTGGTGTCCAACATGCCGGTGCAGCGCGAGGAGCCGGCCGGCGAGGCGCTCAAGACGGTGCACTTCACCTCCTCCGCGCGGATGAGCACCTACATCACCGCGCTCTGCGCCGGGCCGTACCACGAGGTGCGCGACAGTCACGACGGCATCGACCTGGGTGTCTTCTGCCGGGCCTCGATGGCGCCGCACCTGGACGCCGACGACCTGTTCCTCATCACCAAGCAGGGCTTCGACTTCTTCCACGAGCAGTTCGGGGTGCGCTACCCGCTGCCCAAGTACGACCAGCTCTGGGTGCCGGACTTCAACGCCGGCGCGATGGAGAACTTCGGCTGCGTCACCCATGCCGAGTCGCACTACCTGTTCCGCTCGCAGGTCACCGACTTCGAGTACGAGCAGCGGGCCAACACGATCCTGCACGAGCTGGCGCACATGTGGTTCGGTGACCTGGTCACCATGCGCTGGTGGAACGACCTGTGGCTCAACGAGTCGTTCGCCGAGTGGGCCAGCCACTGGTGCAACACCCACGCCACCCGCTTCTCCGAGGCGTGGACGACGTTCCTGTCCATCCGCAAGAACTGGGGCTACCGGCAGGACCAGCTCTCCTCCACCCACCCGGTCTACTGCGAGATGCCGGACCTGGAGGCGGTCGAGGTCAACTTCGACGGCATCACGTACGCCAAGGGCGCCAGCGTGCTCAAGCAGCTCGTGGCGTACGTGGGCGAGGAGCCGTTCCTGGCCGGCCTGCGCGCGTACTTCGGCAAGCACGCCTGGGGCAACGCCACCTTCGACGACCTGCTCACCGAGCTGGAGACCGCCTCCGGCCGCGAGCTGCGCAAGTTCGCCGCGCAGTGGCTGGAGACCGCGCAGGTCAACACGCTGCGCCCCGAGGTGACGATCGGTGCGGACGGCGCGTACGAGCGGGTGCTGGTGCGCCAGGAGGCGCCGGCCGGGCACCCGACGCTGCGTACCCACCGGATCGGGGTGGGCCTCTACGACCTGACCGACGGGCGGCTGGTCCGCCGGGAGCGGGTCGAGGTGGACGTGACCGGCGACCGGACCGAACTCTCCGTCCTGCACGGCAAGCCGGCCGCGGACGTGTTGCTGCTCAACGACGACGACCTGACGTACACGAAGCTGCGGCTCGACGAGCGGTCGATGTCGACGGTGGTGCAGCACATCGGCGGCTTCGAGTCGTCGCTGGCCCGGGCGCTGTGCTGGACGGCCGCCTGGGACATGGTCCGGGACGCGGAACTCTCCGCCCGCGACTACGTCGCGCTGGTGCTGGCCGGTCTGCCCGCCGAGACCGACATCAACCTGGTCACCGCCACCCTGCGGCAGGCGAGCACCACCCTCACCTACTACGCCGACCCGGCGTGGGCGCCCACCGGCTGGGCGCAGCTCTCCCGCACCGCGCGGGCGACGCTGGCGGCCGCCGAGCCGGGCAGCGGCTTCCAGCTCGCCTGGGCGCGCGCGTACGCCTCGGCGGCCCGCTCGGCGGAGGACCTGGCGACGCTGCGCGGCTGGCTGAACGGCAACGACGTGCCGGCCGGGCTGACCATCGACACCGAGCTGCGCTGGACGGTCCTCGAGGCGCTGGTGGCCAACGGGGCGGCCGGCGCGTCCGAGATCGAGGCCGAACTGGCCGGCGACCGGACGGCCAGCGGCGAGCGGGAGGCCGCGTACGCGCACGCGCTGGTGCCGACCCCGGAGAACAAGGCGACGGTGTGGGCGCAGCTGACCGGGCCGGAGGCGCTGCCGAACTGGCGTAACCGGGCGCTGTTGCAGGGCTTCACCCACGCGGCGCAGGTGGAGCTGACCGCGCCGTACCGGGAGCGGTACTTCGCCACGGTGGCGCAGGTCTGGGCGCAGCGCGACAGCGAGCCGGCGCAGGAGTTCGTGCAGCTCGCCTACCCCGCCTACCTGGTCGAGGAGGAGACGGTGGCGGCCACCGACGCCTGGCTGGCGCAGGAGGGGCACCCGGCGTCGCTGCGCCGGCTGGTCGCCGAGGGCCGCGACGGCGTGGTCCGCGCGCTGCGGGCCCGCGCCCGCGACGCGCAGAGCGCCTGACGGCAGTACCCGGCCGGGGCCGGCGTGGGCGGGAGCCCAGGCCGGCCCCGGCCGTTATCGTGGGCTGAGGAGGTGGACGTGATGGCACAACCGACCTACGAGTGGCGCCCACCCGAGCGACCGTGGCAGGAGCAGGACCTGTCCGGTCTTCCGGAGGACGGTAACCGCTACGAGATCATCGACGGGAGCCTGCACGTGACCCCACCCGCCGGGCCGGAACACCACGAACTCGCGGACGACATCCGGATGACGTTGCGACAGGCTGTCCCGGACGGCCGGCGGGTGATCCGTGAAATCGGGGTACGGGTGCCGGGGGCAACCTGATCCCGGACGTCACCGTACTCAAGCCCGGCGCCCCTCGGAACCAGATGTGGGCGGAGTCGACGAACGTGTCCTTGGTCGTCGAAGTGGAGTCGCCGAACAGCCGGCGGCACGACCGGTTGACCAAGCCCCCGCTCTGCGCCGAGGCCGGCATCCCGCACTACTGGCGAGTCGAGCGCGGCGACTTCGGCCCCGTGGTCTACCGCTACGAGTTGGTCAAGGACGTCCACTACAACCTCGTCGGCACGATCGGGCCGGACGATCCGGTGCAGATCGACGAGCCGTGGCCGATGCGGCTCGATCCGAGCGCCTGGCCCCGCTGACCGGGACACGAGGAAGCCCGGCCCGCGAGTTCCGCGGGCCGGGCTTCGTCGTACGAGGTGTGCGGGCTCAGCCCTTGCCGGCGTGGCTGGCGAGCTGGTCGAGGCCCTGGATGATGCCGCCGGCCAGGTCGCCGCCGCCGAACGCCGCCACCATGGACAGCGCGGCGAGCTTGGCGTACGTGTCGGGGATGCGCTTGCGGGCGTGCCGGCCGGTGACGATCTCCAGCTGACGCTGGTTGGGCGACACGGCCACCAGCACGGACTTGTCCGGCTCGGCGAGCTGGCGGTGCAGCCGCTCGGCGTGCTCGCGGATCGGCTCGTCGAGGCCGCCCACGTAGACCGAGAAGACCAGGCCGGTACCGTGGTCGGCCAGACGCAGCGCCTCGTCGATGCGGAGCAGCTGACGGGTCGAGAACGGCCCGTCCAGCACCTCGGGCGGGGTACCCGTCCCGGCCTCGGCCCGCTTCTCACCAACGGTCACTTGCGCCTCCGGTTCCACCGGCCGGCGCCTCGACGCCGGCCTTCTCGAGCTTGTGGCTGGTCAGCGCCGGCGCCTGCGCGCCCGCGGCCAGCGCGGTGCCGGCCGAGTCGGCCAACTGCTCCGGACGGCCGAGGAACCAGACCGGCGTGAAGTCGAAGCGGCGGCCCGGCCGGTAGCGCTTGGCGCCACCGCCGCCGCCGCGGTTGCCGGCGAAGACCAGCCCGGCGATCACCAGCACCACCGCTGCGGGGATGCCGGCGAAGATCAGCGCAGTCTCAGTGACAGACAATCCCAACGCCCCCAGGCGGAAAGAGAAACCAGAGCATCCGGTTCGGAAGGACGATCATGGTGTCGACCCCCCGACTCCGCTGCCATTCACGTTAGCGGAGTCGACGCCCCGCCAGATTGCGGGGTGCCGATCCCATCCGTCACTGCAGTGTTCCAGTTGCGCGGCGGTGGCGATCAGCCGGGCGTCGTCGCCGTAGCGACCGGTCAACAGCACCCCGACCGGCAGATCCGTCGCGGTCCGCCCGATCGGCAGCGAGACGGACGGCTCGCCCGTGACGTTGAAGACGGCGCAGAACGGCGAGAACCGCCGCTGCCGGTCGAAATCGGCGGCCGGGTCGCCGTCGGCGGTGAACCAGCCGAGCGGGGCCTGCGGCGCGGCCAGGGTGGGGCAGAGCAGCAGGTCGCAGCCGGTCCCGCGGCGGGCGCCGAGGCGTACCTGGGCCTGGATCTCACCGAGGGTGGCCATCAGCGCGCCGGCGCCGACCGCCGCGCCCCGGGAGCGCAGGTGGCGGGTCAACGGCAGCAGCAGGGCCTCCCGCTCGGGCGGCACCGGGGCGAGCGCCAGCACGTACCAGAGGGTCTCGAAGAGCGGCCAGACCGCCGGGCCGAGCGGCGGGGGCACCTCGACCACCTCGTGGCCGGCGGCGGTGAGCAGGTCGGCGGCCCGGTCGACGGCGGCCCGGCAGTCGGGGTGGACCGGCTCGTCGGCGAGCATCGGCGCGGTGAACCGTCCGATCCGCAGCCGCCCGGGCGTGGCCCGGCGGGCGGCGGCGAGGTAGCCGCCCGGCGGCCGGGGCGGCGGCAGGTACGGCTCGCCGGGCACCGGCTCCGCCATGACGTCCAGCAGCGCGGCGACGTCGGCGACCGTACGCCCGATCGGGCCGTTGGTGGGCAGGCCGAACGCGCCGAAGCCGACCGGCCCGCCGGAGACCAGGCCGCGGCTGGGCTTGTAGCCGACCAGGCCGCAGAGGGAGGCGGGGATGCGCAGCGATCCGCCGCCGTCGGAGCCCTGGGCGACCGGGACCAGCCCGCTGGCCACCGCGGCGGCCGCGCCGCCGCTGGACCCACCGGCGGTGCAGGCCAGGTCCCACGGGTTACGGGCGGGCGGCGCGACCAGCCCCTCGGAGTAGAGCGAGCAGCCCAGCTCGGAGGTGGTGGTCTTGCCGAGGCTGACCAGCCCGGCGGCGGCCATCAGCCGGACCACGTCGGCGTCCAGCGGCGGGACGAAGTCGGTGAAGGCGGCCGAGCCGAACGTGGTGCGCACCCCGGCGGTGAGGGTCAGGTCCTTGACCGCGGTCGGTACGCCGTGCAGCGGCCCGCGCCGCGCGGGCGGCGCCGCGTCGGCGGCACGGGCGTCGGCGAGCGCCCGCTCGGACGTGACGGTGACGAACGCGCCGACGGTGTCGCCGAGCGCGGCCACCCTGGCCAGGTGGTGCGTGACCAGTTCCACGCTGGAGAGCTCGCCCCGCGCCACGGCGGCCGCCTGCTCCAGCGCGGTCAGGTCGTGCGGCTCGGCCATCCCGTCATCCTGCCGTCTCGACGTGCGGTTGGCCGTACGACACGACCGGCGGCGGCACGTCGCGCCGGCGGCTCACCCCATATCTCCCTGACATGACCCGGCCGGGATTGCCGGTCGCCGGGCGCGGGCGCGGACGATGACCAGACCGATCAACGTCGATCGATATCGATCCGGTGGTCCCCACGGCGGACCACCCGCCACCCACTGCCGCAGGGAGCAACCGACGTGCAACCCGTCCCCGCCTTCCACACCCCCGAGGTCCGGCCCCGGCCGGAACGCCGACGGATCCGCCACGCCCTCCGGCCGCTGCTGGCCCTCGCCCTGGTCGGCGTCGGGCTCACCGCCGCACCGGCCGCCGGCACCGCCGCACCCGACGTCACCCCGGCCGCGCTCAACCCGTACCAGCGCGGCCCGAACCCCACCGTGGCCAGCATCGAGGCGACCCGTGGCCCGTTCGCCACCGCCCAGACCACGATCGCCGCCTCCAGCGTCAGCGGCTTCCGCGGCGGCACCGTCTACTACCCCACCAGCACCGCCGAGGGGACCTTCGGCGCGGTGGCGATCTCACCCGGCTTCACCGCGACGCAGTCGAGCGTCGCCTGGCTCGGCCCCCGGCTGGCCTCGCAGGGCTTCGTCGTCATCACCATCGACACCCTGTCCCGCTACGACCAGCCGGCCAGCCGGGGCACCCAACTGCTGGCCGCCCTGGACCACCTCACCACCGCCAGCTCCGTCCGCACCCGCATCGACCGCAACCGGCTCGCCGTGATGGGTCACTCGATGGGCGGCGGGGGCAGCCTGTCCGCGGCGAACACCCGGCCGACCCTGCAGGCGGCGATCCCGCTGACCGGCTGGCACACCGTGAAGAACTGGTCGTCGGTACGGGTCCCGACGCTGGTCGTCGGAGCCGAGAACGACTCGGTGGCCCCGGTCTCCTCGCACTCGGAGCCCTTCTACACCAGCCTGCCCGCCACCCTCGACAAGGCGTACCTGGAGTTGAACGCGGCCAGCCACTCCGCGCCCACGTCGGCGAACGTGACGGTGGCGAAGTACAGCATCTCCTGGCTCAAGCGGTTCGTCGACGACGACACCCGCTACGAGCAGTTCCTCTGCCCCGCGCCCCGGGGCACGGCGATCCAGGAGTACCGGGACACCTGCCCGCACTCCTGAGCACCCGAGCCGGACCCGTCAGCCGGGTGACGGGTCCGGCACCCGGGCGGCGCACGCACGGGCGAGCCAGGGTGCGGTCAGGCGAGGGTGCCGGGTGGGGCGACCCACTCCGACCGGGGCCCGCCCACCTCGGCCAACAGGTCGAAGTCACGGTCGTAGTGCAGGACGGTGGCCGAGTACTCGGCGGCAGCGGCGGCGACCAACACGTCCACCGGGCTGGCGGCGCGATGGTGTCCTCGGGACGTGAGCGCCAGTTGCAGGTCCCGCGCCCTGGTGGCCACCGCCGACGTGATCGGAAGGTCGACCATCAGTTCCGCCCGACGCGCCCGCACCGCCATCGCGTCACGGAAGTCGCGGACACTCCGCCCGTCCTCCAGATCGAGCGGTACGCAGGTCGCCGCAAGCCCCTCCTCGAGGATGGTCGCGATGCGCTTCCACACGACGGGTTGCCGGAGTCGGCCCCACGCCGACGTGTCTATCAGGTACAGCCCAGCAGGTGGGTTCACGCCGCGTCCTGCTCACCCCGGGGAGTCTTGTCATCCTCCAGCAGGCCGGTCCAGTCACGGTCGATCGAGAGCAGTTCACGGATCGCCTCGACTCGCCTGCTCCGCTCCGCCACCAGCCGCAGGGCGGCATGGATGGTGTCCTTCTTGCTCTTGGTGCCGAGTTCACGCCTGGCCCGTTCGAGCAGTTCGTCGTCGAGATCAATGACAGTCTTCACCGAAGCAGTATATATCTCCGCCTGCTGGTTATATACCGCTCGTGTCGAGGAAGCGCAGCGCGTTGCCGCCGAGCAGCATGCCGCGCTGCGCGTCGGTGAGGAAGTCCGCCCGATGCACCACCCGGCCCACCGGCCGCTCCCCCAGCGGGTACGGATAGTCGCTGCCGAGCAGCACCCGGTCGACGCCCATCGTGTCGACCAGCAGCCGCAGCGCGGCCGGCTCGAAGACCACCGAGTCCACGCAGAACCGGTCCAGATAGGAGCTGGGCGGCGCGGCGGAGACACCGCGTACCAGGTCACCGCGGCGGTGCCAGGCGTTGTCGGCCCGCCCCACCCAGAACGGGAAGCTGCCCCCGCCGTGCGCGAAGCAGATCCGCAGCGTCTCCGGCACCCGGTCGAAGACGCCGCCGAGGATCATCGCCAGCACCGACAGGTGGGTCTCGGCGGGCATGCCGGTCAACCAGCGGGCCATCCACCGGTCCAGCCGGGGCCCACCGGGCATGTCCCACGGGTGCACGAAGACCGGCGCGCCCACCTGGGCGCAGTGGGTCAGGAACTGCACGATCCCCGCGTCGTCCAGGTCGCGGTCGCCGACGTGGTTGCCGATCTCCACGCCCGCGTGCCCCGCCGCCAGGCAGCGGTCCAACTCGGCGCAAGCCGCGTCCGGGTCCTGCAACGGCACCTGGCAGAACGGCACCAGCCGCCCGCCGCCCGCCGCGGTGACCTCCAGCGTGAGGTCGTTGAAGATCCGGGCCACCTTGACCGCCTGGTCGGCGGGACGGTCGTAGCCGAAGAAGACCGGGGTGGGCGAGACCACCTGCACGTCGACGCCGTCGGCGGCCATGTCGGCCAGCCGGGTGTCGGCGTCCCAGCACTGCGCGCCGACCGGCCGGAACTCCGACTCCCCCACCATGATCATGGCGGCGCGCTCCGAGTCCACCCGCAACCAGGGCCAGCCGGACCCGCCGCACGCCGCGGCGAGATCCGGCCACCCCTTCGGTACGACGTGCGTGTGCACGTCCACCACCGGTCCGCCCATCAGCCCTTGCCCGGATGCAGCGCGCCACAGTCGTCGCAGGTGCGGGCGGACTCGTCGGCGTAGAACGCCTGGAACACCGGCGGCAGGTCGGCGGCGATGTCGCGGACCTGGAGCTCCACCTCGTGCACCTTGTGCCCGCACTCCGGGCAGTACCACTGGAACTTCTCCAGCGTGCCCTCCTCGCGGACCCGCTCGACCACCACGCCGATCGAGCCGGCCTCCGGCCGCTGCGGCGAGTGCGGCGTGTCGCGCGGCAGCATCCACATCTGGCCCTCGCGCACATGCACCGTACGCGGCCCCTCCGGGGTCATCAGGTTGATGTGCATGTTGCCCTTGACCTGGTAGAAGAACTCCTCGTACGGGTCGACGTGGAAGTCGGTGCGCTGGTTGGGCCCGCCGACCACCATCACGATGAAGTCGTCCGAGCCCGGGAACATCTCCCGGTTGCCCACCGGCGGCTTGAGCAGGTGCTGGTTCTCCGCGATCCACCCGGGAAAGCTGAACGGCTCCGCGATCTCACTCACGACTGACCTCCTGACGGAAGAAGGGCCACGGCCTGGATCTCGATCAGCAGGTGCGGGTGCGGAAGCTGGTGCACCGCCACGGTCGTCCGGGTCGGCCCGGTGGCGTCGAAGAACTCCGCCCACACCTCGTTGTACCCACCGAAGTCGTTCATGTTGACCAGGTACGAGGTCACCTGGACGAGGTCGGTGAGGTCCGCGCCCACCGACCGGAGCAGGTCCCGGACGTTGCCGATGACGGCCCGGGTCTGCTCGCGGATGTCGAGGTCCGTGGTGCCGAACTCGTCCACCCGCACCCCGGCGAAGGTGTTGTCCGGCCGCCGGGACGACGTACCCGAGACGAAGACGAACCCGCCCGCGACCTTGACGTGCGGGAACGCCCCGCGCGGCACGGCCTTGCCGGCCACCACCCGGGCCTCGCTCCCGATCACGACGAGGCCCGCAGCGACGCGGTGCCGAGCTTCTCCACCACGGCACGGACGTGGGCGCCCGGACGCAGCGGCACGGCCGCGGTGGCGGCGCCGGCCAGGAAGACCCAGCCCTGCCGCAGCCGCACCCCGTGCCGCCCGGCGAGCCGGATGCCCTCGTCGAGGGCCCGGCGCGGATCGCCGAGGATCGCCGCGGTGGACCCGGTCTGCGCGACCCGCCCGTCGATCTCCAGCAGCACCCCGAGGTTGTCCAGCCCGTCCGGCACCGGCGACCACGGCCCCACCACGAAGGCGGCGGCCGAGGTGTTGTCGGCCACGACGTCCGGCAGCGAGAAGGAGAAGTCGGCGAACCGGGAGTCGATCAGTTCGATCGCCGGGGCCACCGCGCGGACCGCGTCGGTGAACGCGCCGACCGGCTCACCCGGGTCGGGGAGGCGGTCCAGCAGGAACGCCACCTCCGGCTCGACCCGGGGGTGGATGAAGTCGGCGACGTCGACCGTGCCGCCGTCGGGCACCCGCATCACGTCGGTGAGCCGGCCCCAGATCACCTCGTCCACGCCCATCTGCGCCATCTTCGCCCGGCTGGTCAGCCCCATCTTCAGCCCGACCACCCGCTCGCCCCGGTCGACGCGACGCTGGATCAGCGCCGTCTGCACCGCGTACGCGGCGTCGACGTCGAGGCCCGTCTCGGCGGCGAGCTGCGGCACCGCGGTGGCGGTGTCGGCGGCCGCGCCCAGCTTCTCGGCGATGCCCGCGACGTCCGGCCCGATCACCGTGCCACCTCCGTCCGCGATCGCGGCACCGCGCCCGGCTCGCTCTTCCCGCTCACGCCAGCCTCCTCCTCGCGCCGACCGGCGAGGTCGAGCGCCACGTCCACGATCATGTCCTCCTGGCCGCCGACCATCCGCCGGCGGCCCAGCTCGACCAGGATCGAGCGGACGTCCACCCCGTACTTCGCCGACGCCCGCTCGGCGTGGCGCAGGAAGCTGGAGTAGACGCCGGCGTACCCGAGGGAGAGGGTCTCCCGGTCCACCTGGACCGGCCGGTCCTGCAACGGGCGGACCACGTCGTCGGCGGCGTCCATCAGCGCGAAGACGTCGCAGCCGTGCTTCCAGCCGTGCAGCTCGGCGACCGCGACGAAGACCTCCAGCGGCGCGTTGCCGGCCCCGGCGCCCATCCCGGCCAGCGACGCGTCCACCCGGACGGTACGGCCGTGCGGCGCGTCCGGGCCGGCCGGCCCGTCGCCGGCGATCCGGCCGTGCTCGACGGCGACGACGCTGTTGGCCACCCCGAGCGACAGGTTGTGGTGGGCGTGGATGCCGATCTGCGTGTCCGGCCGGAGCACCTGCCGGTACGCGTCCACCCGCTGCGCCACGTCCGACATCAGCAGCCGGCCACCGGAATCGGTGACGTAGACGCAGTGCGCGCCGTACGACTCCATCAGCCTGGCCTGCGCGGCCAGCCCCGCCGCGTCGTTCATGTGCGACATCATCAGGAACCCGGAGACGTCCATGCCGTTCTCCCGGGCCCAGGAGATGTGCTGGGCGGAGATGTCGGCCTCGGTGCAGTGCGTGGCGATCCGGACGCTGGTCACCCCGAGCGCCTTCGCCGCCTTCAGGTCGGCGATGGTGCCGATGCCGGGCAGCAGCAGGGTGGTCAGCTTCGCGTTCGTCATCACCTCGGCGGCGGCGGCGATCCAGTCCGCGTCGCTCGCCGCGCCGTGGCCGTAGTTGACGCTGGAGCCGGCGAGACCGTCGCCGTGCGCCACCTCGATCGCCGCCACCCCGGCCGCGTCCAGCGCGGCGGCGATGGTCCGGACCTGGTCGACGGTGTACCGGTGGGCGATGGCGTGCATGCCGTCGCGCAGCGTCACGTCCTGGATGTAGAGGTCGGTCATCGGGTCGTCACCTCGGCGCGCAGGGCCACCAGCCGCTGCGCGGTACGCAGCGCGGCCGACGTCATAATGTCCAGGTTCCCGGCGTACGCGGGCAGGTAGTGCCCGGCCCCGGAGACCTCCAGGAACACCGAGACCTGGAGCCCGGTGAGGTGGCGCCCCAGCGACGGCACGTACGTGTCGACCCGGTCGAACTGCACGTCCTGCTTGAGCCGGTATCCGGGCACGTACTCCTGCACGGTCGCCACCATGTCCGCCACCGAGGCGGCGACGGCGGCCCGGTCGGCGTCGGCGTCCGGGCAGAGGCAGTAGACGGTGTCGCGCATCAGCAGCGGCGGGTCGGCCGGGTTCAGCACGATGATCGCCTTCCCGCGCTCCGCGCCGCCGACCACCTCGATCGCCCGGGCGGTGGTCTCGGTGAACTCGTCGATGTTGGCCCGGGTGCCCGGCCCCGCCGACTTCGAGGCGATCGAGGCGACGATCTCGCCGTACGCCACCGGGGTGACCCGGCCGACGGCGGCGACGATCGGCACGGTCGCCTGCCCACCGCAGGTCACCATGTTGACGTTGCGCTCGTGCAGGTGCTCGTCCAGGTTGACCGGGGGCACCACGTACGGGCCGACGGCGGCCGGGGTCAGGTCGACCACGGTCCGGCCGTGCGCGCGCAGCACCGCGTCGTTGTGCCGGTGCGCCCCGGCCGAGGTGGCGTCGAAGACCAGCTCGACGTCGGCGAACTCGGGCAGCGCGACCAGTCCGTCCACCCCGTCGGCGGTGGTGGCGACGCCCAGCCTGCGGGCCCGGGCCAGGCCGTCCGAGGCCGGGTCGATGCCGGCCATGGCGACCATCCGCAGGCTTCCACCCAGTCGCAACACCTTGATCATCAGATCGGTGCCGATGTTGCCCGACCCGATCACCGCCACCCCGACACTCATGCCGCACCTTCCTCGTACGCGACCGCGGGGCCCGCGTTCACGACAGCCCCTGGGAGAAGCAGGTCCGCACCGAGCCGAGCCCGGAGATCCGCGCCTCGTACGCCCCGCCCGGGACGACCGGCACCACCGGGCCCAGCGACCCGGAGAGGACCACGTCCCCGGCGCGCAGCGGGTCCCCGGCGCGGGCGAGCGTGCCGGCGAGCCACTGCAGGGCGTTGAGCGGGCTGCCCATGCAGGCCGCCCCGGCGCCGACCGAGACCGGCTCCCCGGCGTGCTCCAGGACCATGCCGGCCAGCCGCAGGTCGACGTCGGCCAGCCGGCGCGGCGTGGTGCCGAGCACGTACATGCCGCTGGAGGCGTTGTCGGCGACGGTGTCCACGATGGAGATGTCCCAGCCGGCGATCCGCGAGTCGACGATCTCGATCGCCGGCAGCACGTGGTCGACCGCGCCGATCAGGTCGACGGTGGTGACCCGCTCCTCGGTCAGGTCCCGGCCGAGCACGAAGGCGACCTCCGCCTCCACCCTGGGCTGGATCAGCCGGTCGATCGGCACCTCGACGCCGTCGGGAACCGCCATCACGTGGGTCAGCAGCCCGAAGTCCGGCTGGTGGACGCCGAAGCTGTCCTGCGTCGCCCGGGAGGTCAGCCCGATCTTCGCGCCCACCCGGCGCTCGCCCCGGCCCTGCCAGGCCCGCGCCTGGAGCTGCTGCACCCGGTACGCCGACTCGACGTCCCCCTCCGGCAGCAGCCGCCCCCGCAGCGGCGCGCAGGGCTTGCCGCTGGTCCGGGCCTCGGCCAGCTCCCGGTTGGCCGCTTCGATGTCGACTGTCATCCCCGCTCCTCGCTGCGCTCGCTCACGACGTCGTGCATTCTGCCCGCTGCGCGCGGTCACGACAGGTCCACGCAGACGTTGGTGAGTTCGGAGTAGAAGTCGAGGGAGTGCACGCCGCCCTCCCGGCCGATGCCGGAGGCCTTCACCCCGCCGAACGGGGTGCGCAGGTCACGCAGGAACCAGGTGTTCACCCAGACGATGCCGGCGTCCAGCCGCGCCCCGGCCCGGTGCGCCCGGCCGACGTCGCGGGTCCAGACCGTCGCCGCCAGGCCGTACTCGGTGCCGTTGGCCAGCGCGTACGCCTCGTCCTCGTCGTCGAAGGGCGCCACGTGCACCACCGGGCCGAAGATCTCCTCGGTGTTGGTCCGGGTCTGCGGGCCGAGCCCGGTCAGCACGGTCGGCTGCACGTACGCGCCGCCGTCGCGGGCGTCGCCGAAGCGGGGCACCCCGCCCCCGGTCAGCACCTCGGCGCCCTCGGCGCGGGCCAGCCCGTAGTGACCGAGCACCTTGTCCCGGTGCCCGTGCGAGATCAGCGGCATGTTCACCGTGGCCTCGTCGGCCGGCCAGCCGTACGCCAGCTCGCCGGCCCGCTTCGCCAGCCGGGCGGTGAACTCCTCGAAGACCGGACGCTGCACGTAGATGCGTTCGGTGCAGAGGCAGACCTGGCCACCGTTGGTGAAGCTGGAGCGCACCGAGCCGGCGACCGCCGCGTCCAGGTCGGCGTCGGCGAACACCAACCCGGCGTTCTTGCCGCCCAACTCGAAGCTGACCGCCTTCACCCCGTCCGCCGCGGCCCGCATGATCGCGCCGCCGGTGGCCGACTCGCCGGTGAAGGTGATCGCGTCGACGCCGGGGTGCCGGGTGAGGAACTCCCCCGCCGAGCCGGGGCCGAAGCCGTGCACCAGGTTGAACACCCCGTCGGGCACGCCGGCGGCCGCCATCACCTCGGCGAGCAGGGTCGCCGAGGCCGGGGTCTCCTCACTGGGCTTGACCACCACCGCGTTGCCGCACGCCAGCGCGGGAGCCACCTTCCAGGTGAGCAGCAGCAGCGGCAGGTTCCACGGCACCACCACCGCGACCACGCCGACCGGCTTGCGGACGGCGTAGTTGAGCGCCCGACCGCCGGTCGGGGTGACCGTGGTGAACGACTCGGTCGGCGCGGTCGCCACGATCTCGGCGAAGGCCCGGAAGTTGGCCGCGCCGCGCGGGACGTCCAGGGTGCGGGCCTGCGAGATGGCCTTGCCGGTGTCGGCGACCTCGGCGGCGACCAGGTCGTCGAAGCGGCGCTCCAGTTCGTCGGCGATCCGGCGCAGCACCTCGGCGCGCTCCCGCTCCCCCGTCCGGCCCCACGGCCCGCGCAGCGCCGCCCGGGCGGCGGCCACCGCGTCGTCCACCGTGGACTCCGACGCCTCGACCACCTCGAAGACCGGCTCACCGGTGACCGGGCTGCGCTTGGTGAACCGCGCCCCGGCGTCGACGAACTCGCCGCCGACGAAGTGGCGCAGCAGGCCCGGCCCGTCCGGCGCGTGCCCGGCCATCAGCCGGGGATCCCAGCGGCTCATCCGCGCCTGCCCCGTCCGATCGCCGCGCCGACCACGCCGGCCAGCACCGCCGCCGCCCCGACGGCCACCGCCGCCAATGTCGCGTACTGCCGGCGCACCCGCCGCCGCACCTCGGCGTACGGGGTGGTGGAGAAGGAGACCAGCTCGTACTGGGAGACGTACCGGCCGGGCAGGGCCCGTTCCAGGGCGTGCTCGATGCGCTTGCGGGCCTGGAACACGGGGGAGGCGACCTTGTCCCGCATCTCGACGAAGTTGGCCAGCGCCATCCGGGCGATCGCCTCGGCGTTCTCCTGCCGCCGCCGCTGGTAGAGCGGGAGCGCGGCGGACCAGTCGTCACCGGTGTCGTCCAGGCAGCGGTCCAGTTCCACCACGTCCTCGAAGGCGCAGTTCGCGCCCTGGCCGTAGAAGGGGACGATGGCGTGCGCGGCGTCGCCGATCAGGCCCACCCGCCCGTCGACCTGCCACGGCGCGCACCGGACCGTGCCGAGCACCCCGATCGGGTTGTGCCGGTAGTCGTCGACCAGGTTGGGCGCGAGCGGGAGCAGGTCCGGGTAGTGGGTGGCGAAGTGCCGTTCGATCGCGGCCGGGCTGCCCAGCGAGGCGAAGCTCGCGGTGCCGTGGGTGGGCCAGAACAGCGTGCAGGTGAAGGAGCGGTCGGGGTTCGGCAGCGCGATCATCATCGAGGTGCCGCGGGGCCAGATGTGCAGCGCCGCCGGGTCGAGGGCGAACTCGCCGCCGACCGGTGGGATGGTCAGCTCCTTGTAGCCGTAGTCGAGGAAGTCGAGGCTCTCGTCGAGCACGCCGTACCCGAGGAGTTGCCCGCGCACCGCGGAGCCGGCGCCGTCGGCGCCGAGGACGACCGACGCGGTGGCGGTGACCTTGCCCTGCGGGGTCTCGAAGGTCATCTCGCTGTCGGCCGGGTCGAGACCGACCAGCCGGTGGTCGAAGGCGATCCGCACCCCCGGCAGCGCGTCGGCGGCGGTGAGCAGGGCGTTGTTCAGCGCGCCCCGGCTGATCGAGTTGATCGCCCGGTCCCCGGCGACGCTGTACGGCTGGAACTGCGGCTCCCCGGCGACCGGGTGGATCATCCGGCCGCGCATCGGCAACGCGTCCGCCATCACCTGATCGGCCAGCCCGATGCGGCGCAGCGCGTCGAGCCCCCGCTCGGAGAGCGCCAGGTTGATCGAGCGACCCCGCTCGACCTGCCCGGTACGCGGGTCCGGCCGCCGCTCGTAGAGCGCGACCGGATAGCCGCGCCGGGCCAGGAAGCAGGCCAGCAGGCAGCCGGCCAGCCCGGCCCCGACCACCGCGATCTCGTCCCGTTCGCTCATCGGCTCTGCTCCACCGTCGCGGCCAGCGCGTCGGCGACCCGCCAGCAGTCGTGGTACGTCGAGTACAGCGGCACCGGGGCGAACCGGACGACGTCCGGCTCCCGGGCGTCGGCGACCACCCCGTGCTCGTGGCGCAGCCGCTTGGTCAGCTCGGCGGCGCTGCCCGCGCCGATCCGCACCGAGAGTTGACAGCCGCGCCGGGCCGGGTCGCGCGGGGTGACCACGGTCAGCGGCCGGTCGGCGGTGACCTCGTCGAGCAGCCGCTCCAGGAAGCCGGTGAGCCGGACGCTGCGCTCCCGCAGCGCCGGCATGCCGACGGAGTCGAACAGCTCCAGCGAGGTGCGCACCGGCCCCATCGCGAAGATCGGCGGGTTGGAGATCTGCCACGCCTCCACGGTCGCCGGTGGGCGGGAGACCGGGGTCATCTCGAAGCGGGTGGCCGCCTCGGTGCTCCACCAGCCCTCGAAACGGGGCAGGTCCGCGTCGCCGAGGTGCCGCTGGTGGACGAAGACGCCGGCCAGCGCGCCCGGGCCCGAGTTGAGGTACTTGTACGAGCACCAGGCGGCGAAGTCCACGTCCCAGTCGTGCAGCGCCAGCGGGACGTTGCCGACGGCGTGCGCCAGGTCCCAGCCGACGACCGCGCCGGCCGCCCGACCGGCGGCCGTGATCGCCGCGATGTCCATCAACTCGCCGGTGAGGTAGCTGACCCCGCCGAGCAGCACCAGCGCGACCGTGTCGCCCTCGGCGGCGAGGAAGTCGGTGACGTCCTCGGTCCGCAGGGTCTCCTCGCCGGGGCGGGGCTTCAGCCGGACCACGGCGGTGTCCGGGTCGAGGCCGTGAAAGCGGGCCTGGCTGCGCACGGCGTAGGAGTCCGAGGGGAAGGCGGCGTCCTCGACGACGATCCTGCTCCGCCGTCCCACCGGCCGGTAGAAGCTCACCATCAGCAGGTGCAGGTTGACCGTGAGGGAGTTCATCACCACGGTCTCCACCGGCAACGCGCCGACCAGTCGCGCGGCGGGGCCGGTCAACAGCTCGTGGTACGGCAGCCACGGCCGCTCGGCCTCCAGGTGCCCCTCGACGCCGAGCCGGCTCCACGCGTCCAGGTCGGCGAGGAGTTCCGCGCGGGTGGCCCGGGGCTGGAGGCCGAGCGAGTTGCCGGCCAGGTAGGCGGCCTCCGGATAGCGGCCGCCGTCGGCGGGCGGCACGTGGAAGAGGTGGCGGTGGCCGGGGTCGGCCTTGTCGAGCCGGTGGGCCTCCTGCTCCGGGATGCGCATGTCCGTCCTCCGGGTCACATCGCGGTCCGGGCCGACCACAGCTCCGGGAAGACCACCCGGGCCATGCTCCGTTGCAGCCAGGCCAGGCCGGCGGAGCCGCCGCTGCCGACCTTGGCGCCCATCGTGCGCTGGACGGCCTTGACGTGGTTCCACCGCCAGTCGCCGAACTGCTCGGCCACCTCGACGAGCGCCTCGCCGAGCAGGCGCAGCTGGTTCTCCGGGCCGCCGTCGTCGTAGATCGCCACCCAGGCCGCCTCGACCGCCGGGTGCGGCTGGTGCTCGACGGCGACGTCCCGGTCGAGCAGGTCGGCGGGGAGGTCGTGGCCGTGCCGGGCGAGCAGGGCGAGCACGTCGTCCCAGAGGCTCGGGGCGGCGAGGGTGGCGCGCAGCTCGTCGTGCACCTGCGGCTGCCGGCGGAACGGGCGGATCAGGGCCGGGTCGCGCAGGCCGAGCAGGAACTCCAGGTGCCGGTACATCGCGGACTGGAAGCCGGAGCCCTCGCCGAGCAGGTTGCGGAACCGGTTGAAGTCGGCCGGGGTCATCCAGCGCAGCCCGCGCCAGGCGGCGTTGAGCCCTTCGAGGTGCAGCGCGGCCCGGCGCAGCGGGGCCAGCGCGTCCCAGACCCGGTCGGCGCGCAGGTCCTGCTGGGCCTGACGCAGCTCGTGGCAGGTCAGTCCGAAGTAGAGCTCCATGATCTGACTGACCATGAGGAAGGACATCTCGCCCGGGTCGTCGCTGAGCGGCTGCTGCAACCGGTGCAGGGTGCTGGCGTGCACGTACGCGTCGTACGGCACCCGGTCGGCGAACTCGAGCGTGGGCTCGCCGCCGTTGCGGGCCGCCCTGGCGGCCCGTTGCTGGGGGGTGGCCGGGCGCACCGCCGCGGTCAGGGTGGGCGCCCGCAGGTCCGTCTGCTCCACCTTGTCGTCTCCTCCCTGAGCCGGATACGACATGATCCCGCGGTCGGATCAGCGGATGGAATGCCGATTCCACGGTCATCACCGGTGATCACCTTCGAGTCGGAAGCCGTCCGGGGCATCTGACTTCAGGGAGGTAAAGTTCGGGCGTGGACGACATGGACTGGGCGCTGCTGCGGGAACTCCAGGCCGACGCGCGCCTGTCGTACAGCGAACTGTCCCGACGGGTGCACCTGTCCCCGCCGGCGGTGGCCGAGCGGGTCCGTCGGCTGGAGGAGGCCGGGGTGATCACCGGCTACCACGCCCACGTCGACCTGACCCGGGCCGGCCGCAGCGTGCTCGCGCTGATCCGGATGTCCTGCTACGGACCGCGCTGCATCCTGCACGACCCGGAGGTGGCCGGCTGGCCGGAGATCCGGGAGATCCACCGCATCACCGGGGACGCGTGCAGCATGCTCAAGGTGGCCGCCGGGTCGATGGAGGGGTTCGAGGCGGTCATCGACCGGCTCGCCCCGTACGGCCAGCCGTCCAGCACCATGGTGCTCTCCACCCCGCTGGAATGGCACCCGGTCGGCCCGCTGCCGCCGCGCGCGGACTCGCCGCCCCCGCCCGCCCGACGGCGCTGAGTCCGGCGCCGACCGATCGTGACTGGATGTCACCCCCGCTCCGGTGGCGGCAGCAGTACCTCGGACACCACCCCAAGCCACTGTCAGTGACACCGTCCGTTGGTTTGGCACCGGGCCAGCGGGAATGCAGGCCCGAACACCCGTCGCAGGATTCCGGCGATCGTGCCGGGAGGGGAGAATCATGCGGGGGCTCATCGGGCACCGTCGTGCCTTTACCGCCGTACTGGCGATGTTCACACTGGTCGCGGCCTTCGTGCTGGGGACGGCCACACCGGCCCGGGCGGGGGAGAACACCTTCGTCGAGGTCACCCCGAACACCGCGCAGGCCGGGACCCGGGTGAACATCCGGGCCAGTTGCGACACCGCCAACAACCAGCAGGCCAGCGTGCAGTCCGACGCCTTCGGACGGGTCGTGGTCCGGCCGGACAACGGCTTCCTGACCGGGGCGGTCACCATCCCCGGCGGCAAGGAGCCGGGCGACTATCCGGTCAACCTGCGCTGTCCCGACGGCAACACCGCCCAGACCACGCTGACCGTGCTGAACATGGCCCAGCCGAGCAAGGGTCCGGCGACCGGGGGTGGCGGCACCGCCGGTGACCGGGGAGTCGGTTCGCTGCTGCTCGTCGGCGGCCTGGCCGTGGTCGCCGTGGTGGCGGGCCTCGGAGTATTCGGCGGGGGCCGCCGTCGGGCCGGGACCGGGTCCTGACCCCACGCCGCCATGGCTCGCGCACGCTCGCGTACGCCACGGTCGGGCCGGGTCCGGGCCGCCGCCCGGCTCGCCGCCCGCGCGGCCGGCCGCTTCCGCCGGGTGGCCGGCCAGGCCGTCTCCGCCAGTGTGACCACCGCCGACCCGGTCACCCACGCCGCTCCGGTACGACCGGCTACCCGACGCCCGTCCCGGCCGGGCCGCCACCGGGGCCGGAGTCCGGGCCTGCCGGTCATGGTGGTCGCCGGCCTGATGGCGCTGATCGTCGCCCTGCTCGGCGTGGAACAGGTCACCGGCCTCAGCGTGCTGCCGGACCGGTTCATCGCCGGCCTGCGGCCGCCGCCGAGGAAGTTCCCGGTGCTGCCGGGCAGCCCGCCGACCGGGATCGCGATCGACCGGCTCGACCTGCGGGCGGCGGTGCACCACGTCGGCATCGCCCCGGACGGCAGCATCGGGGTGCCGGACGCCGCCCGCGCCCACGAGGCGGGCTGGTACGACCAGGGCCCGACCCCCGGCCAGTACGGCCCGGCCGTGATCGTCGGGCACGTCGACACCACCACCGGACCGGCCGTCTTCCACGGACTCAAGGAGCTGCGCGACGGCGACGAGGTGGAGGTGACCCGCCAGGACGGGAAGGTGGCCGTCTTCGAGGTCGACCAGGTGGAGCGACACGGCAAGGAGAAGCTGCCGGTGGACGAGATCTACGGCGACTTCAGCCGTCCCAACCTGCGCCTGATCACCTGCGGTGGCCGCTGGGTCGGTGGCGACACCGGCTACGCCGACAACGTGGTGGTGTACGCCTCACTGGTCCGGGCGCGCGGGGGCTGAGCGCACCGACCCGCCCACCCGCTGCGCCGCGCAGCGACTCAGGCCGCCTCGGCCTCCCGCAGCGGCTCGCGCAGGTCGAGCCAGTCGGCCCAGCGCGGGTCGGGTGCCCGGTGCCCGAGGACCCGCCAGGCCGTCCCTTTCGGGGCGGCGGGGTGGTTGTGCAGCCGCCAGCCCAGCTCGGCCGGGGTCTTGTCGCCCTTGGTGTGGTTGCACCGGGCGCAGGCGGCGACCACGTTCTCCCAGGCGTGCCGGCCGCCCCGGCTGCGCGGGAAGACGTGGTCGATGGTCTCCGCCGGCCCCCGGCAGTAGGCGCACCGCCAGCCGTCGCGGGCGAAGATGGCCCGCCGGGAGAGCCCGACGTGGGTCCGGTACGGCACCCGGACGAAGCGGGTCAGCCGGACCACGGACGGGACGGGGAGGGCGTTGCGGGCGCTGTGCAGCACGCCGTCGCCGTCGGCGACACAGACCGCCTTGGCGGAGAGCACGAGGATGGCGGCGCGACGCACCGACACGACACACAGCGGCTCGTAGGTGGCGTTGAGAACCAGCGCGCCGGAGCCCACCGTGGGTCGTATGTCAGGCATCGTGCTCACCCTCCCGGTCCAGCCGCTCCCACCGCTGGCCACGCCGGCCGTGCCCCGGGCAAGGGGGTGACCACGACCGACGCCGGCGGGATCACCGACGTCCGTTGCGCCAATAGTCCCTGATAAGAACCCGGATTGCACGTACTAATCCGGGGTCCCCGGTGAAGCTTCTTCCGGTCGTGTGAAGATGACCGGTTCGGCGACGGGTGATCATGATGGTCACGGCCGCCGGGCAGCCGGTGGGTCGGCGGCCGACCGCCGGGTCGGTTGCGGTACGAAGACAGGGTGAGCCCCACCGATCTGACGATCCTCGCCGAGCCGATCATCGACCCGTCGCCGTCGCAGGACTGCCTCAACGACACCCTGTGCAAGGGCGTGCTGGAGGTGACCGGCTCCACCTGGTTCGCCGAGGGCAGCTACTGGATCCTGCTCAAGCCGCTGCGGGTGGTCCTGATCCTGCTGCTGGCGTTCGCCGCCCGCTGGGCGCTGCACCGGACGATCAACCGGCTGGTCCGTACCACCAGCGAGGGCGCGGTGCCGACGATGCTGCGGCCGCTGCGCGAGCGGATCCCGTCCGCGTCGCTCGACCCGCAGGAGTTCGTCCCGGAGCGCCGCCGGCAGCGGGCCGAGGCGATCGGCTCGGTGCTGCGCAGCATGGTCACCGCCTTCGTCTTCGGCATAGCGCTGCTGATGGTCCTCAAGGAGTTCAGCTTCGACCTGGCACCGCTGCTGGCCAGCGCCGGCATCGCCGGCGTCGCGCTCGGTTTCGGCGCGCAGAGCCTGGTGAAGGACCTGATCGCCGGCCTTTTCATGCTCATCGAGGACCAGTACGGCGTGGGCGACACGGTGGACCTGGGCGAGGCGACCGGCGTGGTCGAGTCGGTGGGGCTGCGGGTCACCACGGTCCGGGACGGACGCGGGGTGCTCTGGTACATCCGCAACGGCGAGATCGTCCGGGTCGGCAACAAGAGCCAGGGCTGGGCCCTCGTGGTGGTGGACCTGCCGATCGGGTTCGCCAGCACCGAGGAGGCCACCGCCGTGCTGCGTACCGCCGCGGCCTCGATGACGATGGACCCGGAACTGGCCCCGGAGATCGTCGAGGAGCCGGAGGTGCTGGGCGTCGAGCAGATGACGGTGGACGGGGCGGTGATCCGGACGGTGGTCAAGACGACGGCGGACGGCCAGTTCGCCGTCGGACGGGAGCTGCGCCGCCGGCTGGCCGAGGCGCTGGAGAACTCGGGCATCACCGCGAAGATCGCCGCCGCCCGGCTCTATCCGGGTCTGCCGCAGGTCCCCTCGACCGCCGCCCCAAGCGGCGTCACCGGCGCCCCCGGCACCGGCGGCCCTCCGCCCACGGGCCAGGGCGGAGCGACCTGACCTCGCGATGGCCCGTCCGGCGGCGATGACCCGAAATCCGGGGCTTCCCGACCGCGTGACCCCTCGGGTATCGTCCGTTCGTTCAGTCGGAGATGCGACGATCCATCCGTTCACCCTAGCCAGTTCTCAGACGATCGGGCAGAATCCGGTGCACGCGCTCCGCGGAGCGTGATCATGTCCTCGCTGATCCGTAGATCTGACGACAGGGCCCCGGCAAGGCCGTCACGAGTGGCCGTCGGCGGGCTCGATGGAGGCGACGGTGTCCGACGAGCGACCCTCTCCGGACGGGCCGGCAACCTTCCGTGACGTGTTCGGCCAGCCCGAGTACCGGGCGGTCCTCACCGCGAGCCTCCTCTCCTGGATCGGCGACTACGTGGCGAAGGCCGCGGTCACCGTCCTCGTCTACCGGGAGAGCGAGTCGATCGCGCTCTCCGCCGCCGCGTTCGCGGTCAGCTACCTGCCCTGGCTGGTCGGCGGGCCACTGCTGGCCGCCCTCGCGGAGCGGTACCCGTACCGGCGGGTGATGGTGGTCTGCGACCTGGTCCGAATGGCGCTGATGACACTGATCGCCGTGCCGGGCATGCCGGTCTGGGCGATCCTGGCCCTGCTCTTCGCCACCACGCTCGCCAACCCGCCGAGCCAGGCCGCCCGGTCGGCGCTCATGCCGACCATCCTCAGCGGCGACCGACTGGTCGTCGGGCTGTCGCTGAACGCCAGCTTCGGCCAGGCCGCCCAGGTGGTCGGCTACCTGCTCGGCGCGGCCGTGGCCGCCTGGAACACCACCGCCGCGCTGCTGATCAACGCGGCGACGTTCGCCGTGTCGGCCGTGCTGGTGCGCTGGGGCGTACGCGAGCGGGCGTCGGCGATGACCGCCGCGCACCGTACCCACCTGCTCCGGGAGACCGGCGAGGGGTTCCGGATCGTCTTCGGCAACCCCGTCCTGCGGGCCATCGCCGTGCTGGTCTTCAGCGCCATGCTCTTCTCCATCGTCCCCGAAGGGCTGGCGGCGGCGTGGGCCGGCGAGCGCACCGACGCCGGCATGGACACCGGCATGGCACAGGCCGTGATCATGGCGGCCAACCCGGTCGGCTTCATCCTCGGTGGACTGCTGGTAGGCCGGGCGGTCGCGCCGGCCCGCCGGCTCACCCTGATGCGCCCGCTGGCGGTGGCCGCGCCGCTGGCGCTGGTGCCGGCGCTGTTCGACCCGCCGCCGCTGGTGGTGGCCCTGCTCGCGGCGACCTGCGGCTTCGCCGTCGCCGGCCTGCTGCCGACCGCCAACGGCCTCTTCGTCCGTGCCCTGCCGAACGGCTTCCGGGCCCGCGCCTTCGGCGTGATGGCCACCGGCATGCAGGTCATCCAGGGCGGCGCGGTGCTGATCACCGGGCTCGTCGCCGATCACTTCCCCATCCCGACGGTGGTCGGCCTGTGGAGCGCCGGCGGCGTCCTGCTGATGCTGTTCACCGCGCTGCGCTGGCCGGACCGGCAGACCGTCGAGGCGGCCGTCGAGGCGGCCGACCGGGCCAACTCCGAGGAGCCGGCCGGTGACCGGCCCCACTCCCCCGCCAGCCCCCGGTGCCGCGACGGGCAGCCGGCCGTGGAGGGCCGCACCGGCGAACGGGGCCGCCGCAGCCACGCTGTGACGTGATCGGCAGCCGCCCCGGCCGGTACGCGGCGACCGGCGGCCCGGGGCACCTGGCAGGATGGAACGGTGAATCCCGCAGGTGAATCCGACCGTACCGAGCCGTCGATGACCCTCTTCGAAGCGGTCGGCGGCGAGCCCACCTTCCGCAAGCTGGTCGACGAGTTCTACGCCGGCGTCGCCACCGACCCGCTGCTGCGGCCGATGTACCCGGAGGAGGACCTCGGGCCGGCCGCCGACCGCCTGACGCTCTTCCTGATGCAGTACTGGGGCGGCCCGCACACCTACTCCGCCCAGCGCGGGCACCCGCGGCTGCGGATGCGGCACGCGTCGTTCCGGATCGGCGCCGCCGAGCGGGACGCCTGGCTGCACCACATGCGGCGGGCCGTCGACCGGCTGGACCTGCCGCCCGAGATCGCCGGGGCGCTCTGGGACTACCTGGAGCGCGCGGCCTACTTCCTGGTGAACGTCATGGAGGATCCGGCCGGGTAGGCGTCGCCCCGGCGGATCGTCGGCGGGCGGCCCGCACCGGCCCCCGGGGACGGCTCAGAGCAGCGCGCCCTCGTCGTGCAGCCAGTCGACGAAGGTGGTCGCCACGGCCGCGCCGCAGTCGAGCATCTCGACCAGGAGCGCGTCGTGGGTGCCGGCGCCGAGCGGCACCTGGAGTTCGGCGTAGATGGGCAGTTGACCTCGCTCGGTCGGGTCGCCGATGTAGGCCTTGCAGAACCGGCGGGTGTGGTTCCACTCGTTGACCACCCGGTACGCCCGGTCCGCCCAGTCCGGCGGGACGGTCGCGTGTGGACGTGCCCGCATCACCAGGATCTCGTCCTCCGGACCCTCCAGAGTGACCAGCACCGCGTGCCGCTCCCACATGGCCAACAGGTTCCCGTCACCGTCGGCCAGGTAGCGCACGTCGAGCAGGTCGAGGGCGTCACAGACCCGGCGCAGGGTGACCGGGGCCACGGTGACCGGCATGTCGACGGTCACCGACCGGTCGGTGGACTTGCAGTCGTCTCCCGGCTGCCGGGGGGACGGTGGTCCGACCCGGACGGTGCTGTCCACTGTGGTCCCGCTTCGAGTTTCCGGGTCGCCGCCACTGGCGGGACCAGGGCGCCATGACCACCACGGCATCGCTCGCGCACCTCACTCCCCAGCGGATCCGGACGCCTACGGTGCGTTGGATCCGAGGATGGACGGTACCCGGACAGCCGGGCGGAAGCACCCCCCCAACGCCAGCCCCAGCCCAGAAGAATGAGCACGGGTCATACTTTCGGATGATCTCCGACGGGCCGAACGGCAAGATCGGAAACCTTCCGCAACCACGCCGCTCCGTACGGTCCGACCAGCCCGACCCATCGACCGGCCACCCGGACCTGGACCTCGCCGGGCGCGTCCGCCGGCCCGAGGAACCCCATCCGGACCAGAGCCTGCACCAGCCGCTGGCTCACCTCGACCGGCTCCCCCGGCGCGTCGTCCGGGGTCACCGTCACCGCGACGTGGTCGAGCAGCGCGTCGCGCAGCATCCGCTGCCCCACCGCACGCCCGCCGACCCCGTGGGTGGTGGCGCTGCGCAGGGTGCCCGCCGCCGCCTCGGCGATCCGGCGCAGCTCACCGGCGGGCAGCGCCTCCACCCGGCGACTCGCCGCCGGCGGCAGGGGCCAGCGCCACCGCTCGTCCCGGCGGGTCGGCAGCGCGCCGTCGGCGGACTCCAACCGGGCCAGCAGGTCCGCTGCGGCGACCGTCACGTCACCCGGCGCCCGGCCGGCCACCGTACGGGCCACCAGCACGTCCCAGGGCAGCCGGGCCCAGAGGGCGGTACGCCCGGCCCCGTCGACCGGCCGGAGCCGGACCACGACGGCCGGGTCGAACCGGACCAGCCGGGACAGGAAGGCCCCCGCGTCGGCGACGCCGTCCAGCCCGTGCCCCGGCGTCACGGCCGGCGCCCCGCTCACGCCGCACCGCCGGACGGGGCGTACGACAGCAGGAAGGTCCGCTCGTCGTCGGTGATCCGCCGGGGCCGCTTGGCCGCCAGGTCGAACGGCACCAGCACCGACCGGGCGGTGCTGGCGAGCACGTCGCCGTCGTACAGCTCGTAGGCCACGGTGAACCGGGAGGCCCGGATCTCCTCCACCCACAGTTCGATGCGGACGCTCGGGGCCGCCTCCGCGGTGGCCCGGCCCAGCGCGTAGTCCACCGGGCGCAGGTAGTCGACCTCGTGCCGGCGGATGACCACTCCGTCGGAGAACGAGTCGACGCCCCACGCCCGGCCACCGGCGAACATCATCGCGACCCGGGCCTCCTCGTAGAGGGTGAGGAAGCGGGCGTTGTTGACGTGGCCGTACGCGTCCAGGTCGGACCAGCGCAGCGTGCAGTGGTAGATGAACCGGTCAGCCAAGGGTCAGCACCGTTCAGTCACGGGTGAGCTTGCGGTAGGTCACCCGGTGCGGCCGGGCGGCCTCGGCGCCGAGCCGGTCGACCTTGTTCTTCTCGTACGCCTCGAAGTTGCCCTCGAACCAGAACCACTTGGAGGGGTTCTCGTCGTCGCCCTCCCAGGCCAGGATGTGCGTGGCGACCCGGTCCAGGAACATCCGGTCGTGGGAGATGACCACGGCGCAGCCGGGGAACTCCAGCAGCGCGTTCTCCAGGCTGGAGAGCGTCTCCACGTCCAGGTCGTTGGTCGGCTCGTCGAGCAGGATCACGTTGCCGCCGATCTTCAGGGTCAGCGCCAGGTTGAGCCGGTTGCGCTCGCCGCCGGAGAGCACCTTGGTCGGCTTCTGCTGGTCCGGCCCCTTGAAGCCGAAGGCGGCGATGTACGCCCGGGACGGCATCTCGACCTTGCCGACCATGAGGTGGTCCAGCCCGTCGGAGACGACCTCCCAGACGGTCTTGTCCCCGTCGAGGCCCTGCCGGTTCTGGTCGACGTACGACAGCGAGACGGTGGGACCGACCTTGACCTCGCCACCGGTCGGCTGCTCCAGCCCGACGATGGTCTTGAACAGGGTGGTCTTGCCGACGCCGTTCGGGCCGATGATGCCGACGATGCCGTTGCGCGGCAGCGAGAAGGACAGGTCGTCGATCAGCAGACGGTCGCCGAAGCCCTTGCTGAGGTGGTGCGCCTCGATGACCGTGCTGCCCAGGCGCGGGCCCGGCGGGATCTGGATCTCCTCGAAGTCCAGCTTGCGGGTCTTCTCCGCCTCGGCGGCCATCTCGTCGTACCGGTCGAGGCGGGCCTTGGACTTGGTCTGCCGCGCCTTGGCGTTGGAGCGGACCCACTCCAGTTCCTCGGAGAGGCGCTTCTTCATCTTGGCGTCGCGGCGACCCTCGACGGCCAGCCGGGCGGCCTTCTTCTCCAGGTAGGTGGAGTAGTTGCCCTCGTACGGGTAGGCGCGGCCCCGGTCCAGCTCCAGGATCCAGTTGGCCACGTTGTCGAGGAAGTACCGGTCGTGGGTGATGGCGACGACGGTGCCGGCGTACTTGGCCAGGTGCTGCTCCAGCCACTGCACGCTCTCCGCGTCCAGGTGGTTGGTGGGCTCGTCGAGCAGCAGCAGGTCGGGGGCCTCCAGCAGCAGCTTGCACAACGCCACCCGGCGACGCTCACCACCGGAGAGCTGGGTCACGTCGGCGTCCGGCGGCGGGCAGCGCAGCGCGTCCATGGCCAGTTCGAGCTTGGAGTCGATGTCCCAGGCGTCGGCGTGGTCCAGTTCCTCCTGGAGCTTGCCCATCTCCTCCATCAGCTCGTCGGAGTAGTCGGTCGCCATCTGCTCGGCGATGGAGTTGAACCGCTCCAGCTTGGCCTTGGTCTCGGCGACCGCCTCCTCGACGTTGCCGAGGACGGTCTTGGCGTCGTTGAGCGGGGGCTCCTGGGCGAGCATGCCGACGGTGAAGCCGGGCATGAGCCGGGCCTCGCCGTTGCTCGGCCGGTCCCACCCTGCCATGATCTTGAGGAGGCTGGACTTACCGGCGCCGTTCGGACCGACCACACCGATCTTGGCCCCCGGCAGGAAGTTCAGCGTCACGTTGTCGAGCACGACCTTGTCGCCGTGCGCCTTGCGCGCCTTTTCCAGGACGTAGATGAACTGGGCCACGGTGCGGGCTACCTCCGTCGGTTGCGATCGCGAGCTTGCGGGCGCGGACGCGGACGGCGACTTCTTCCGCCCGCCGCCGCCGGCCCGGGGCCGGCCGCGCGCACGCCGTCGTCAATCCTGACAGGTACGCCCCGCTGCGCCCACATCACCCCGCCCGGCGCTGCGCCGCGTGCCGCCGCAGGCAGCGGCTGTCGTCAAGATCACGCTTCGGGTTGAGCGGTCGTGGGACGGGTAGGTGACTCCGGCACGGGGCACCAGACGCCGCAGCTACGCTCAGTACGCTCATCGCGGTGGACCCGTCAGCACCCGGAGGTGGCCGATCGTGACCGTCCGTAGCTCCTTTGTCGTAGTGGCGAACCGACTGCCGGTCGACGAGGTGAGCACACCCGAAGGACGGCAGTGGCGACGCAGCCCGGGCGGGCTGGTCACCGCGCTGCATCCTGTTCTCGCCGAGCACCGGGGCACCTGGGTGGGCTGGGCCGGCGGCACGGGCGCCGCCCCGGAGCCGTTCGACCTGGAGGGCATCCGCCTGCACCCGGTGCCGTTGAGCGCCGAGGAGCTGGAGCGCTACTACGAGGGTCAGTCGAACGCCACCATCTGGCCGCTCTACCACGACGCGGTGGAGACGCCCGCCTACAAGCGCCGCTGGCGCGAGGCGTACCGGCTGGTCAACGCCCGGTTCGCGGAGGCCGCGGCGGAGGTCGCGGCCGAGGGCGCGACGGTCTGGGTGCAGGACTACCAGCTCCAGCTGGTCCCGGCGATGCTCCGCGAGCTGCGCCCCGACCTGAAGATCGGCTTCTTCCTGCACATCCCGTTCCCGCCGATCGAGCTGTTCATGCAGATGCCGTTCCGCACCGAGATCCTGCGCGGCCTGCTCGGGGCCGACCTGGTCGGGTTCCAGCAGCGGCTGGCCGCGCAGAACTTCGTCCGGCTGGCCCGGCACCTGCTCGGCCTGCGCTACGAGGGGCAGATGATCCAGGTGGACGGCCGGCAGGTGAAGGCCGGGGCGTTCCCGATCTCCATCGACACCCGGGAGATGGAGCGGCTGGCCGAGGACGCGGCGATCCAGGCCCGGGCGAAGCAGATCCGCGAGGAGCTCGGCAACCCGAAGACGATCATCCTGGGCGTCGACCGGCTGGACTACACCAAGGGCATCGAGCTACGGCTCAAGGCCTTCCGCGAACTTCTCGCTGACGGAAAGTTGACAGTTCCGGATGCGGTTATGGTGCAGGTCGCCACACCCAGCCGCGAGCGCGTGGAGCACTACCAGGCACTTCGCGTCAAGGTGGAACGCGAGGTTGGTCGGATTAACGGCGAATTCGGACGGGTCGGCGTGCCGGCGGTGCATTATCTGCATCAGTCGTACAGTCGCTCCGAACTGGCCGCGATGTACGTCGCGGCCGACGTGATGATGGTGACCCCGCTGCGAGACGGAATGAATCTGGTGGCCAAGGAGTACGTGGCATCGCGCGCCGACCAGGGCGGCGCGCTCGTGCTCAGTGAGTTCGCCGGCGCCGCCACCGAGCTGCGTCAGGCGTTCCTGTGCAACCCGCACGACCCCGACGCCGTCAAGGACGCTCTCCTGCGCGCGGTACACGTGGAGAAGCCGGAGGCCCGTCGACGCATGCGGATCATGCAACGTCATCTGCGCACCCACGACGTGGGGCACTGGGCGAAATCGTTCCTCACCGAGCTCGGCACGCACGGGGTGGAGGCCCCGTGACCCTGAGGAGTGAGCCGATCCTGCGAGCCCCGCAGTCGCGAACCGAGGTGACTCTGTGAACGCCCCCGCCACCGACATCGTGACCCCGCCCGCGGGGACGATGGACCCCGAGCTGCGCGCGGCCATCGGGCGGATCGCCCGGGTGCCGCAGCTCCTGGTCGCCTGCGACTACGACGGCACGCTCGCGCCGATCGTCGAGGACCCGAGCAAGGCCGTACCGCTGCCGGAGGCGGTCGCCGCGGTCCGCGCGCTCGCCGCGCTGCCGCAGACCACCGTCGCGGTGGTCTCCGGTCGCGCGCTGCGCGACCTGGCGGCGCTGTCCCGGCTGCCCAGCGAGGTCCACCTGGTCGGCAGCCACGGCTCCGAGTTCGACATCGGTTTCGTCGAGCGGCTCTCCCCCGAGCTGGTCGCCGTCCGGACCCGGCTGCGCGACGCGTTGCGGGAGATCGCCGCCGCCCACCCGGGCATACGGCTGGAGCGCAAGCCGGCCAGCGTCGCGATGCACACCCGCGGGGTCGACCCGCAGGTCGCCGCCGCCGCCATAGAGGCGGTCCGCAGCGGCCCCGCCACCTGGGAGGACGTCACGGTCACCCAGGGCAAGGAGGTCATCGAGCTGTCGGTGGTCGCGACCCACAAGGGCACCGCGGTCGACCAGCTGCGGACCCAGCTCTCGGCCAGCGCGGTGCTGTTCATCGGCGACGACGTCACCGACGAGAACGCCTTCGGCAACCTGCACGGCCCGGACGTCGGCATCAAGATCGGCCCCGGGGACACCCAGGCCCACTACCGGGTCCCCGAGCCGATCGACGCCGCCCGGGCACTCGGGCTGCTGCTGGAGACCCGCCGGCACTGGCTCTTCGGCGAGCGGGCCGTCCCGATCGAGCGGCACTCGATGCTCGCCAACGGCCGGACCGTCGCCCTGCTCACCCCCGAGGCCAAGGTCAGCTGGCTCTGCCACCCCAAGCCCGACTCGGCGGCGATCTTCGCCGACCTGGTCGGCGGCAGCCCCGCCGGGCACTTCACCATCGGCCCGGAGCGCGGCGGCATCCCGCTGGGGCAGCGCTACCGCAGCGGCACGATGACCGTGGAGACCCGCTGGTCCGGCCTCACCGTCACCGACTGGCTCGACCTGCCCGCCCGGGAGACCACCCCGGACGGCCCGGCGGTCGTCACCGGCGACTCGACCCTGGTACGGGTGCTCACCGGCTCCGGCAAGGCCCGCGTCGAGTTCGCCCCGCGGCCCGAGTTCGGCCAGGTCGCCACGCAGCTGCAGCCGATGGACGACGGCCTGCTGGTGCTCGGCTCCAACGAGCCGGCCGCGCTCTACGCCCCCGGCGTGGAGTGGGAGATCAGCAACGACGGCGGCTACGAGACCGCCCGCGCCGTGGTCGACCTGCGCGCGGCCGGCGGTCAGGTCGTGCTGGAGCTGCGCTTCGGCACGCACAGCCTGGAGCACCACACCGACTCGATCCACGACCGGCAGGCCGCCGCCGAGCAGCCCTGGAAGGACTGGGTGGCCTCGCTGCGGCTGCCCAGCACCGCCCGGGACCTGGTCGCCCGCAGCGCGCTCACGCTGCGCGGGCTCTGCCACGAGGCGACCGGCTCGATCCTGGCGGCGGCGACCACCTCGCTGCCCGAGGAACTGGGCGGCGTACGGAACTGGGACTACCGGTACTGCTGGCTGCGCGACGCGGCGATGACCGCGCGGGCGCTGGTCGACCTCGGCTCGATCGAGGAGGCCGAGGCGCTGCTGCGCTGGGTGGACGGCTGCATCGAGCGCACCGGCGGGCACCCGGAGCGGCTGCACCCGCTCTACACGGTGGACGGCTACGAGCTGGGTGCCGAGGCGGTCATCGACACCCTGCCCGGGTACGCCGGCTCCCGGCCGGTCCGGGTCGGCAACCTCGCCAACCACCAGCTCCAGCTCGACGTCTTCGGCCCGATCGCCGACCTGATCGCCGCGGTGGCCGACGCGCGCGGCAGCGTGCGCGAGGACGAGTGGCGGGTGCTGGAGAACATGGTCGAGGCGGTGCGCCGCCGCTGGCACGAGCCCGACCACGGCATCTGGGAGGCCCGCCTGCCGCCCCGGCACCACATCTTCTCCAAGGTGATGTGCTGGATGACCGTGGACCGGGCGTTGCACGTGATGCGTCAGCACGGCGGCGAGGACCGACCCGAGTGGGTCGAGCTGCGCGACCGGATCGGCGCGAACGTGCTGGAGAACGGCTGGCACGAGGAGGTCGAGGCGTACAGCGTCGCGTACGGCGACGAGGACATGGACGCCTCCTCGCTCTGGATCGGCCTGTCGGGGCTGCTCCCGGGCGACGACCCGCGCTTCCTCTCCACCGTGCTGCGGATCGAGGCGGACCTGCGCAGCGGCCCGGTCGTCTACCGGTACCACTGGGACGACGGCCTGCCCGGCCGCGAAGGCGGCTTCCACATCTGCACGGCGTGGCTGATCGAGGCGTACCTGCGCACCGGCCGCCGCACCGACGCCGAGGAGCTGTTCGCCCAGATGGTCGACACGGCCGGTCCGACCGGCCTGCTCCCCGAGCAGTACGACCCGCTCGCCGAGCGCGGCCTGGGCAACCACCCGCAGGCGTACAGCCACCTGGGCCTGATCCGCTGCGCCCTGCTCCTGGACAACATGCTCAAGCAGTGACCTGACCGACGACGGCGGCCCCGGACCTCCCGGTCCGGGGCCGCCGTCGCACGTGCGGACCCCGCAGCCGACGGACGCCGGGACGCAGATCACCAGGCCCGAGACGGGCGGACCGACACGCACGGTCGGACCCGGACCACCGACGGGGTTCCGCCGGAGCCCGCTCGCGCAGGGATCAAGCCTGACCGCCCGGAGCGAGCGGGCTCCGGCGGAACCCCCACCGCGACCGAGGAAAACCTCAGGTGTCCAGAGCCCCGACGACGGAGCCGATCACCACGATCGCGGGCGGGCGCAGGCCCGCCGCGACCACGTCCGCCGCCACCGCGCCGAGCGTCGAGCGCAGGCTGCGCTGGGCGCCCGTGGTGCCCTCCTGGATCACCGCGACCGGGGTGGCCGGGTCCTTGCCGTGCCCGGTGAGGGTGTCGGCGATCGCGGCGAGGTTCTTCAACCCCATCAGCACCACCAGGGTGCCGCGCAGGCCCGCGAGGGCCGGCCACTGCACCAGCGAGGCCGGCGAGTCCGGCGCGACGTGCCCGGAGACGACGGTGAACTCGTGCGCCACCGCCCGGTGGGTGACCGGGACGCCGGCCACCGCCGGCACGGCGATCGCGCTGGTCACCCCCGGTACGACGGTCACCGGCACACCCGCCTCGGCGCAGGCCAGCAGTTCCTCGCCGCCCCGGCCGAAGACGTACGGGTCGCCGCCCTTGAGCCGCACCACGAAGTTCCCCGCGAGGGCCCGGTCGACCAGGATCCGGTTGATCTCCTCCTGGGCACGCGACGGCCCGTACGGGATCTTGGAGGCGTCGACCAGCTCCACGTCGGGTCGCAGCTCGTCCAGGAGCAGCCCGGGGACGAGGCGGTCGGCGACCACCACGTCCGCCTCGGTGAGCAGCCGCCAGCCCTTGACGGTGATCAGCTCCGGGTCGCCCGGGCCCGCCCCGACCAGCGCCACCCGACCGGGAGCGGCCCCGGTGGGCGTCTGCGGGGCCACCTCGGCGAGACCGGTGCGGACGTTCAGCAGGTCGCGTACCGCGTCGCGGACGCTCATCGCCCGGCGCGGGTCCCCACCGCCGAGCACCGCGACGGTGACCGGTCCGTGCCGGGTGACCGCCGGGGTCCAGGCGGTGGCGGCGGCGCGGTCGTCGGCGCGTACGCAGAAGATCTTCCGCTCGGCGGCGGCCGCGCTGACCGACGCGGCGGCGAGCGGGTCGTCCACGGCGACCTGCACCAGCCAGGCCCCGTCGAGGTCGTCCGGGACGAACCGGCGCGGCGCCCAGTGCACCCGCCCGGCGTCGACGTGCGCGTGCAGGGCGGGGGTCAGCTCCGGGGCGACGAGGAAGACGTCCGCGCCCCCGTCGAGCAGCGCCGGCACCCGGCGGGTGGCGACCGCTCCCCCGCCCACCACGACCACCCGCCGGCCCGCCAGCCGCAGGCCGAGAGGGTAGGGATTGACCGTCACTTCTCCGAGACCCCCGCCGAGTCGAAGGTGGCGACCTCGTGCAGCACCCGCACCGCGCCGGTGACCACCGGCAGCGCCAGCAGCGCCCCGGTCCCCTCGCCGAGGCGCAGCCCGAGGTCGATCAGCGGATCCAGCCCGAGGTGCCGCAGCGCGACGGTGGCGCCCGGTTCGGCCGAGCGGTGCCCGGCGACCATCGCGCCGACCGCGTCCGGGGCCAGGGCCGCCGCGACGAGCGCGGCGCTCGCCGCGATCACCCCGTCCAACAGCACCGGCACGCGGCGCGCGGCGGCGCCGAGGATCAGGCCGGCCAGCGCCGCGTGCTCCAGGCCGCCGACGGCGGCCAGCACGCCCAGCGGATCGGCCGGGTCGGGCTCGTGGCGGCGCAGCGCGGCCCGCACCACGCCGACCTTGCGCCGGTACGTCTCGTCGTCCACCCCGGTGCCGCGTCCGGTCGCCGCGTCCGGGTCAACCCCGGTGAGGGCGGCGATCAGCGCGGCCGACGGGGTGGTGTTGGCGATGCCCATGTCGCCGGTGAGCAGGATCCCCGCCCCGGCGTCGACCAACTCGCCGGCGATGCGGATGCCGGTCTCGACCGCGGTGCGGGCCTCGTCGCGGGTGAGGGCGGCGGTGACGGTCATGTCCCGGGTGCCGCGACGGACGTTGGCCTCGACCAGCCGGGGGCCGTCGGCGTCGGCGTCGGGGTCTACCGGGAGTGCGGTGGCGACGCCGACGTCGACCACGGTGACCGACGCGCCGGCCTGCCGGGCGAACGCGTTGACCACCGCGCCACCGGCCAGGAAGTTGCCGATCATCTGGGCGGTGACCTCCTGCGGCCAGGGGGTCACTCCCTGGGCGTGCACGCCGTGGTCCCCGGCGAAGATCGCCACCGCGGCCGGCTCGGGCAGCGGCGGCGGACAGGTCCCGGCCAGCCCGGCCAGGCGTACGGAGAGTTCCTCCAGGGCGCCGAGCGACCCGGCGGGTTTGGTCAGCCGCGCCTGGAGGTCCCGGGCGGCGGCCATCGCCGGCTCGTCGGGCGGCCGGATCGCCGCGATGGTGGTCTCCAGCATCATGCCTCCAGGATCTCGGCCAGTACCTCGGTGAACGCGTCGGAGGTCGCCGGGTCGCGCACGGCCACCCGCAGCCAGTCGGGTCCCAGGCCGGGGAAGGTGTCCCCGCGCCGCACCGCCCAGCCGCGCTCGCGCAGCGTCTCGCGCACCCGGTCGGCGCCGGGCAGGTGGATCAGGACGAAGGCGCTGGCCGGACGGCCCGCGACGCGTACCCCGGGCAGGGCCGACAGGCGGGTGACCAGGTGGTCGCGGTCGGCGGCGAGCCGGGCGGCGATCGCGCGCTCGGCCGCGACGGCGGCCGGCGCGGCGATGGCGGTGGCGGCGGCTAGCGCCGGGGTGGAGACCGCCCAGAGCGGCTGTCCGGCCGCGAGCCGCGCCAGCAGCGCGGCCTCGCCGAGCAGGTAGCCGATCCGCAGGCCGGCGAGGCCCCAGGTCTTGGTGAGGCTGCGGACCACGAGCAGGCCGGGCAGGTCACGCCGGCCGGCGAGGGACTCCGGCTCGCCGTCGACGCCCGGCGCGAGGGTGGTGTCGGCGAACGCCTCGTCCACCACCAGCACCCGGCCGGGTCGGGCCAGCGCGGCCAGGTCGGCGGCGGGGTGCAGCACCGAGGTGGGGTTGGTCGGATTGCCGATCATGACCAGGTCGGCGTCGGCGGGCACCCGCGCGGGGTCGAGGCGGAAGCCGTCGGCCGGGTCGAGCAGCACCCGCTCGACGGCGTGCCCGGCGGCCCGCAGCGCGGCCTCCGGCTCGGTGAACTGCGGGTGCACCACCACCGGCCGGCGTACTCCGGCCAGGCCGCGGGCGATCAGCACGAAGCCCTCCGCGGCGCCGGCGGTGAGCAGCACCTCCTCCGGGGGACGGCCGTGCCGGGCCGCGACGGCCGCGCGGGCGGGCCGCGGGTCCGGGTACGCGGTCAGGTCGGCCAGCGAGGCGGTGAGCGGGTCGGCCAGCCAGTCCGGCATCTCGTCGCGCCGGACGTTGACCGCCAGGTCGACCAGGCCGGGGGTCGCCTCGGCGTCCCCGTGGTGGCCGAGATCCGGCTCGTCCCCGGGCGTCCGGTCCGGCTCGGTGGCGGCCGGCCCGGGGGTCGGCTCCCCTCCGGCGGTCGGCTCCGCCCCGATCAGTTGCCCACGCATGTCCGCGATCCTGCCGGGAAGCCGCCGTACGGGACAGCGGATCCCGGCGTGGGCCGCGTCACCACCGCCGGACCCTCCGGCCCGTTTATGAATTCTTCTCATTTCCGAATCGGAAATGTCATAACTTGGGGCCGTGAGCAACCGACCCCTTGCTGCCGCTGGTCGTTCCGTTCCACTCCTGCGCGCCGGCCTGATCGCCGGCCTCGTCGTGGCCGCCCTGGCCTACCCGCTGGCCGCCGTCACCGGCATCGGCGCGAAGGCCACCGCGCACGCCATGGAACAGAAGACGGACATCCTGCGCACCGCCATGCCGGCCGAGACGTCGTACCTCTACGCCCCCGACGGCAAGACGATCCTGACCATGTTCTACGAGGAGTACCGGCAGTACACGAAGCTGTCGGACATGTCGCCGCACATCCAGCAGGCGATCGTCGCCGCCGAGGACAACCGCTTCTACCAGCACCACGGCGTCGACCCGAAGGGCGTCGCCCGCGCCTTCGTGGCCAACGCCCGCTCCAGCGGCGTCTCCCAGGGCGCCTCCACGCTGACCATGCAGTACGTCCGGATGGCGCTGCGGGACAGCGCCAAGACCCCGAAGGAGGTCCAGGAAGCCACCCAGCAGACCAGCCTGCGCAAGGTCAAGGAGATGCGGATGGCGCTGGACATCGAGAAGGAGCTCACCAAGGAACAGATCATGGAGCGCTACCTCAACTCGGCGTACTTCGGGCACCGGGCGTACGGCATCTACGCCGCCGCGCAGATCTTCTTCTCCAAGACCCCGGCCACCCTCACCCCGGTCGAGGCGGCCACCCTCGCCGGGCTGGTCAAGTCCCCGTCGGCGTACGACCCGATCAGCTCCGACCAGAAGGAGGCCACCGGACGACGCAACTACGTGCTCGACCGGATGGCCCAGCTCGGCTACCTGTCCCCGGACGCCGTCGCGGCAGCCAGGGCCGAACCGATCCGCACCCGGGTGACCGACCCGGCCAACGACTGCGCCTCGATCGACAAGCGGTACCAGAGCTGGGGCTTCGCCTGCGACTACGTGAAGAACTGGTGGAGCGCGCAACCCGCCTTCGGCGAGAACCGGCTGGAGCGGATGGACAAGCTGCGCCGGGGCGGCTACCGCATCGTGCTCAGCCTCGACCCCAAGGTCCAGGCGGCGGCCGAGAAGAACGTCGGCGCCAAGGAGAACGTGGGCAGCCCCTTCGCCAACGGCATCGTGGTCGCCGAACCGGGCACCGGCCGGGTCAAGGCGATGGCCGTCAACCGCAACTACTCGCTGGACCTCAGCGAGAACGGGCCCAGCTCCAACCCGGAGGCCAGCCCCAACATCAAGGCCAACTACCCGAACACGGTGGCGCCCCTGCTCGGCGGCGGCAGCCTCCCCGGATACCAGGCCGGATCCACGTTCAAGATGTTCCCGATGCTGGCCGCGCTCGACGCCGGGATGACCCTGTCCACCGCGTTCGACTCGCCCCACCGGTACCACTCGCAGGTGTACGACGGCTGGTCGCCCTCCAACGCCAGCGGGGCGATGACCGGACGGCAGACCATGTGGTCCGGCTTCGGCAAGTCGGTGAACACCTACTTCGTCTGGCTGGAGGAGCAGGTCGGCGCGGACCGGGCGGTGCGCATGGCCGAACAGCTCGGGCTGCGCTGGCGTACCGACGTGGACCGGGAGCACGCCTCCCCGGCCAAGGCCAAGAAGTGGGGCGCGTTCACCCTGGGCGTCTCCGACGCCACCCCGCTGGAGATGGCCAACGCCTACGCCACGGTCGCCGCCGACGGGCGGTACTGCGAGGCGATCCCGGTCAACTCGATCACCAACCGTGACGGCACGCCGGCCACGTACCGGACCGCGAGCGGCATCGAGCGGGAGATCGCCAAGCCCCGCTGCCGGCAGGTGGTCAGCGCCGACGCGGCCCGTGCCGCCACCGACGCCGCCCGCTGCCCCACCGGCGACACCCCGGCCAAGGGCAGCTGCGGCGGCTGGTCGACGGCGGACAGCGTCCGGGGCACGGTGGGCCGTCCGGTGGCCGGCAAGACCGGCACCACGGACAGCACCCGGTCGGCCTGGTTCGTCGGCTACACCCCGGAACTCGCGGCGGCCAGCTTCATCTCCGACCCGGACAACCCGTTCAACGCCGTCGGCGACGGGCAGTCCCAGATCCCCATCCAGGCGGTCGCCAACACGCTCAAGGAGGCGCTGAAGGGCAAACCCGTCCGCCAGTTCACCCCGCCGTCGGACGCGATCGTCGGCTGACCGCCGGCCCTCGAGGGTGGCCACGCGCTCTGCGTCAGGAACGGTGCGGTTCCTGACGCAGAACCCTGTCCGGGCCCGGCGCAGCTCGGTGGCGGTCCGGCGCAGCTCGGCGGTTCAGTGCAGGTCGGCGGTGACCAGGGACCACAACTCCAGGTCGACCCGGGCGCCCCGGACGAAGCCGGCGTTGCGCAGCAGGCCCTCGTAGCTGAAGCCGGCCTTCTCGGCCACCCGGCGCGACGCCGTGTTCCCCGGCGCCACCCGCAGCTCCACCCGCTGCAGGCCGTGCTCCAGGATCAGCGCGATGGCCAGCGCGTCCACCGCCTCGGCGGCCAGGCCGTACCCGCGCGCGTGCGGGGCGATCGCGTACGACACCTCGGTGAGCCGGGCACCCCAGTCGGTACGCCGGGTCCAGAGGCAGCCGACCACCCGGTCGTCCTCCCGGCGCAGCACCGCGTAGTGGTCCCCGTCGCCGCTGTCCCGGCGCTGCCGGGCCAGGTCGGTGCACCAGGCCAGCCCCTCGATCTGCCCGGCCGGGTCGGCCAGCGGCAGCCAGCGCTGGGTCTGCCGGTCGGCGAAGACCTCGTCCACCGCCTTCGCGTCCGCGGCCCGCAGCTGACGCACCTCGGTACGTGGGGTGGAGACCGTCAGCTCCGGGAAGCGGCGGACCGCCACCTGCCCGATCACGCCGGCGCCCCGACGCCCTCGGCCACCCCGGCCGCCGTCACCAGCCGGCTCGCGATCGCCGGATCAGCCGCCCAGTGCAGGCCGAGCTGCGACGCGTGCACGCCCCGCCAGACGAACCCCTCGGGGGTGCCGCCCTCCCAGCTCCACGCCGGGTGCTCGCCGGCACGCGGACTGAGCACCGCCGCGTGCTGCTTGTAGCCGACCATCGCCGCCCCCGCGTCGGCGACCACACTGGCCGTACGGGCCGTCGCCTCCCGGTAGCCGACGACCATGCCGTCCCGGCTCGTCCCGACCGCCTCCAGCACCCCGCACATCGGTGCGCCGTCCAGTTCGCGGGCCAGCCAGAGCAGGCCGGCGCCCTCGGCGAGCAGCGGACGGCCGGTGCGGGCCAGCTCGGCCACCGCGATGCAGAGCCGGCGGTTGGCGGAGAGCTCCCGGGCGTACGACTCGGGCAGGCCGGCGCCGACGACCAGCGCGCGGGTGCCGGCGGGCAGGGCCTCGTCGCGCAGCGGGTCGACGGCGACCACCTCGGCCCCGGCGGCGCGCAGCAGCTCGGCCGTCTCGGCGTAGCTGTAGCTGCCGCCCGATCCGCCGGCCAGCGCCACCAGCGGTGGCCGACCACCGCCCGGCTCGACCGGCGCGACCACCGGTGACCATGGCTCCACCGCCAGGGCCGGGGCGGACCGGGCCAGCGCGAGCAGCCGGTCCAGCTCGACGGTGCCGGCCACCGCCTCGCCGAGCCGGCGCACCGCCCGCGTAGCCTCCGCGTCGCCCCGGAGGACCGGCAGCACCCCGTGCCGCCGGGCGGGCAGCACCGGGGGCAGCTCGTGGCGGCGCAGGACCCCGTAGACGGGGACGTCGATGTCGTCGAGCGCCTCGCGCAGCATCGTCTCGTGCCGCGGCGAGGCGACCTGGGTGAGGATCACGCCGCCCAGCCAGAGCTGCTCGTCGTACGACCGGAAGCCGTGCACCAGGGCGGCCACCGACTGCCCCATCGCGGCCACGTCCACCACCAGCACCACCGGGCTGCGCAGCGCGGTGGCGACGGCGGCCGTCGACTCCGCCTCGGGGCGGCCGGAGACCGAGTCGTAGAGGCCCATGGTGCCCTGGACCACCGCCAGGCCGGCGCCCGCGGCGCCGTGCGCGAAGAGCGGCCCGAGCCGGTCGGCCCCGACCAGCCGGGGATCCAGGTTCCGCCCCGGCCGCCCGGCCGCCAACCCGAGGTACGCGGCGTCCACGTGGTCCGGCCCGACCTTGAAGCCGGCGACGTCCACGCCGCGGTCGGCGAGGGCGGCGAGCAGGCCGATGGAGAGGGCGTTCGTGCCGTGTCCGGAGGACGGCGCGCTGAGCACGAGGCGCGGCACCGCGGTCATCATCGACTCCTCGCAGGAGACAGGGGGTGGCGCACGGACGACCGGGAGGAACTCGGACGGTGATCCGCTCGCGTGACCATACCCGCCCGGACCGACGCGTGGCGGCCTCCGGGCGGCCCTGGTCCGGGGCCGTCGCGGTCAGTGGCCGCGGTCATACGGGTAGCCTCGTGCTGTGTACCGGTTCCTGCTGACCCCACGCTGGCTGGGCATCCTCGCGCTGACCCTGGTCGCCGCCGCGGTGATGGTCCTGCTCGGCAACTGGCAGCTGGCCCGCTACGAGGAGCGCACCGCGGTCAACGAGCGCATCGACGCGGGCAGCCGGGGGACCCCGGCGCCGCTGCGTGACCGGGTGCCGGCGCCCACCGACGGCGCGGGCACGACCGGGCCCGCCCCGGCCGAGGAGGCCGAGTGGAGCCGGGTCACCGCCACCGGCCGGTACGACCCGTCGAACGTGATCCTGGTCCGGGGCCGGACGGTGGACAGCACGGTCGGCTTCGAGGTGCTCGTCCCGCTGGTGCTCGCCGACGGCAGCGCCCTGCTGGTGGACCGGGGTTGGATCCCGCCCGCCCCGGGTGCCGGCGCGCTGACCGCGCCGGAGGTGCCCGCCCTGCCCACCGGCGAGGTGACGGTGATCGGCCGGGTGCACCCCACGGAGACCGGCGGCAGCGGGGTGGGCCGGCGCGACGGCCGGCTGGAAACCCGCCGGGTCACCGTCGACAAGCTGGCCCGCGAGCTGCCCTACCCGGTGCACGGGGCGTACCTGCTGCTCGACGAGCAGACGCCGGCGAACGACCCGGCCTTCAAGGCGGTGCCGATCGGGCACGCCAACAACTGGCAGAACCTCGGCTACGTCGTCCAGTGGTGGATCTTCGCGGCGATGACGTTGGTCGGCTACGGCTGGGTGGCGCGGCGGGAGGCCCGCCGGGCGGCCGGGCTGGACAAGCCCAGGCCGCCGGTCGACCGGGCCGCCGAACCGGCCACGCCCGCCTGACCTCACAGCCCGCCGGGGTCGCGGGTGAGCGGTGCCGCGCCGGCCCGGTCGCGGGCCGCCGGGCGCGGGGGCCCTCAGCCGCCGGCCCGCCCGGCGTGGATCGCCCGGACCATGTCGATGGTGTCCGCCTCGGCGGCGGTCTTGTCCTCCCGGTAGCGCACCACCCGGGCGAAGCGCAGCGCCATCCCGCCCGGGTACCGCGTACTGGTCTGCACCCCGTCGAAGGCGATCTCGACCACCTGCTCGGGACGGACCCGCACCACCCAGTCGCCGCGCTCGACGGCGAGGCCGAGGAAACGCTCGGTCTGCCACCGCAGCAGCTCGTCGGTGAGCCCCTTGAACGTCTTGCCGAGCATGACGAAATCCCCCGTACCCGGATCACGCGCGCCGAGGTGGAGGTTGGACAGCCAGCCCTGCCGGCGGCCGCTGCCCCACTCGACCGCCAGCACCACCAGGTCGAGGGTGTGCCGGGGCTTGACCTTCACCCAGGCCGCGCCACGCCGGCCGGCGTCGTAGGGCGCCTCCGGCGCCTTCACCACCACCCCCTCCTGACCGGCGTCGAGCGCCGCGGCGAAGGCCGCGCCCGCCTGCTCGGCGTCGTCGACCTCCACCCGGCCGACCAGCAGGGACTCGTCGACCGCGCCGGCCAGGGCGGCCCACCGCTCCCGGCCGGGCCGGTCGATCAGATCCACGCCGTCGAGGTGCAGCAGGTCGAAGAAGTACGGCGTCAGCACCGTCTCGCCGGTGGTCTCGGCGGCGGCGAGCACCGCCGGGGCCACCGGGGCGGCGCCGGTGGTGCTGGGCGTGGCACGGCGGGCGGCCCGGCTGGAGGTCTGCTGGAACGGCAGCGGACGGCCGGTCGCGTCCAGCCCGATCGCCTCACCGTCGAGCACCAGCTCGCGGGCCGGCAACGCGCGGACGGCGGCGACCACCTCCGGCACCCGGGCGGTGATCTCGTCCAGGCTGCGGGTGAACACGGCGATGTCGCTGCCCGAGCGGTGCACCTGGATGCGGATGCCGTCCAGCTTGACGTCGACCACCGCCGGGGCGCCGGTGGCGTCGAGTGCCGCGTCGACCGTGGGGGCGCTCTGCGCCAGCATCGGGGCGAGCGGACGGCCCACCCGCAGCCCGAACGCGGCCAGCGCGGCGGCGCCCCCGCCGAGCGCGGCCGTCGCGACGGCGCGCAGGTCACCGGCGAGCAGCAGGGCACGGCGTACGGCGGCGACCGGCACCTCCGCGGCCCGGGCGATCGCCTCGGCGAGCAGCCCGGCCTGCGCCCCCTGGCGCAGCTCGCCGCTGAACAGCCCGACCAGCAGCCGCTGCTCGTCGGCGGTGGCGGCGGCGAGGAGCGCGCCCAGCAGCTCCCGGCGGTGGGCCTGGGAACCCGGCCCGCGCACCGCCGCGATCCGGTCGATCGCCGCGTCGACCTCGCCGACGGTCAGGGTCGGCTCGGCGGCCGGGGGCGGCAGGTCGCGCAGGCTGGCCCAGCCGACGCCGGTCTGTCGTTGGCGCAGCTCACCGGCGAGGTAGCCGGAGCCGGCCGGCACCTCGGCCGGATCGAGCGACCGCAGGGCGGCGGCGAGCAGCTCCACCTTGGCCCGCCGGCCGCTGGTGGCGCCGACGGCTGCGGAGGTGGCTGCCAGGTCGAGGAACCGCACGGACCTCATCCTGCCAGCCACCCCCGACACCACCCGGGCATTGCCGTACCCGGGCCGTCTTGCGGCAGTTCGGTCCACCCGGAGGGTGGCGACGCGTGACGACCTGACCGGGCGGACGGTCAGGGCGGGTCAGGCGGAGACGGGTTCCTCGATGCGCAGGCCCCGGGCGCGGACCTCGTCGGCGACCCGGGAGAGCACGCCGTCGAGGGCGACCAGCGCCGCGGAGAGCTCGCCGAGCTGTTCCTTGAGCGTGTCCTCGGGCCACGCGGAGACGTCGACGTCCCCCAGAGCACTCACGGCGGCTTCGAGCCGCGCCATCACGTCGTTCGTACGCATGTTCGAGAGGCTATAACAGCCGCGCGCCCGACACACCGCAAACTCCGACATCGACCCCGAAGTTACGGTTCCGCGACCTTTCCTCCCCGCGCGCCGGTCCGGCCGCCCGGTCGGGACGGCCGGACCCGCGCGGGCGGTGCGGGCCTAACCGGCCCGGCGTCCCGCCTCGGCGACCCCCGCCAGCAGCAACGCCTCGGCCAGGCAGACCCGGGCGAACTCGCCGAGGTGCAGGCTCTCGTTCGGGCCGTGCGCCCGGGCGTGCGGGTCCTCCACGCCGGTGACCAGGATCGCCGCCTGCGGGAACATCTCCTGGAAGGTGGCGATGAACGGGATCGAGCCGCCGACGCCGATGTCGACCGGATCGGTGCCGTCCCAGGCGGTACGGAAGGCCGAGCGGGCGGCGTCGAACATCGGCCCGGTCGCGTCGATGACGCACGGGTCGCCGTCGTGCTCGAAGCTCACCGTGACCCGGGCGCCCCACGGGGCGTGCTTCTCCAGGTGCGCGCGGAGCGCGTCGTACGCCCGCTTCGGGTCGTCACCCGGCGCCAGCCGTACGCTCAGCTTGGCCTTTGCCGACGGGACCAGCGCGTTGGGCGCCTCGCCGGTGGCCGGGGCGTCGACGCCGAGCACCGCCAGGGCCGGCTTGGTCCAGAGCCGGTCGGTGATCCGTCCGGTGCCGAAGAGCGACGCCCCCTCGACCAGACCGGCCTCGGCGCGGAACCGGTCCTCCGGGTAGTCGACGGCGGCGCCCTCCCGGCCGACCAGCCCTTCCACGGCGACGTCGCCGGCGTCGTCGTGCAGCGTCGACAGCAGCCGGACCAGGGCGGTCAGCGCGTCCGGCACCGCGCCGCCGAACATTCCGCTGTGCACGGCGTGGTCCAGGGTGCGGACCTCGACGAAACAGTTGACGATGCCGCGCAGCGAGGTGGTCAGGGCGGGCACGCCGACGTCCCAGTTGGTGGAGTCGGCGATCACGATGACGTCGGAGGCGATCTCCTCGCGGTGCTCGGCGAGCAGCCGCTCCAGGGAGTCGGAGCCGTACTCCTCCTCGCCCTCGATGAACAGGACCACGCCGACCGGGAGCTGGTCGCCGAAGGCGCGCAGCGCGGCCACGTGCGCCATGATGCCGGCCTTGTCGTCGGCGGCGCCCCGGCCGTAGAGCCGGCCGTCGCGCTCCACCGGCTCGAACGGGTCGGACTCCCACAGCGCCGGGTCCCCGACCGGCTGCACGTCGTGGTGGGCGTACATCAGCACGGTGGGCGCGCCGGCCGGGGCCGGCTTCTTCCCGATCACCGCGGGCTGGCCACCGGAGCGCACGATCCTCGTGTCCAGGCCGCACCCGCGCAGCAGCTCGGCGACCGCCTCCGCGGACCGCTCCACGTGCGAGTGGTCGAAGCCCTCGAAGGCGATGCCGGGGATGCGGACGAGGCGTTCCAGGTCGGCGCGGAGTCCGGGCAGCTCCCGCTCGACGGCGGCCCGGATCTCGGACTCGGACATGATCGGAGTGGTCATGACCGGCATCGTATGCCGGCCTTACCGCCTCGTACCGTCCGAGCCCGCGTCCGGGCCGGTCAGCCGCACGTAGTAGCGGCGGTCGGCGTGCGGCAGCGACGGGGCGCCGTCGACCACCAGGTCGGCGTGCGCGGCGGTGGCGTCGGCGGCGAAGTGGGTGCGCTCGCCCGCGTGCCAGCGGCGCAGCTCGGGCAGGATCGCGGCCCCGTCCCGGGTCACCGCGCGGCTCAGCCGCAGGCCGGTGGGCGCGGTGACGAAGACGGCGAGGCTCAGCTCCGGCCGGATCGCCGCGCGCGCCGCGCTCACCCCCTCCACCAGCAGCACCGGGGCTACCGGCACCGGCACCGCCCGGCGCAGGAAGGCCCGCCGCACCCAGCTGTACCGGTGGTACGCGCCCGGCCGGCCGGCCCGCAGCGGCGCCAGCACGCACTCCTCCAGCCGGGGCCAGAAGGTGAGCTGGTCGTCCCAGCCGTCGAGCAGGTCGTCGGTGTGCACCACCGGTGGACGCGCGCCGTCCGGGAGTTCGGCAAGGGCGTCCGCGAGCCGCGCGGCGAAGACGCTCTTACCCGCACCGCTCGGCCCGTCGACGGCCACCAGTCGGGTACGCCCGAGCCGCGCCGGCCGGGCCAGCACCCGCCGGGCCAGCGTCGCGTACGCCTCGACCACCGCCACCGCCACCGTCACGGACGTGACGCTAGTGGGTGTCCCCCGTGAGTTGGGTTCCACCGCCGGTGGCGGCGTTCGCCGGTGGGCCGACGCCGGTGACCGGCATGATCTGGACGTGCTCAATGACGTGATGAGTCCGGGCGTGGACGCCCTGCTGGAACAGGCTCGTGCCGGGCTGCGCCGGCTGAGCCCGCTGGAGACCGTCGAGGCGGTACGCGCGGGCGCGCTGCTGGTCGACACCCGCGCCGAGGCACAGCGCCGCGAGCAGGGCGAACTGCCCGGCGCGATCGTCATCGAGCGGTCCGTGCTGGAGTGGCGGCTCGACCCGGCCAGTGAGTGGCGCATTCCCGAGGCGACCGGCTACGACCGGGAGATCGTCGTGGTGTGCCGGCAGGGGTACAGCTCCAGCCTGGCCGCCGCGAGCCTGCAGGCGCTGGGGCTGCGCAACGCGACGGACATGATCGGCGGGGTGCAGGGGTGGCGGGAGGCGGGCCTGCCGCTCAACGACGGCCCCGCCGACGTCCGCCCCTGACGTCAGCGACCCGCTGCCCCCCGTGGGGCGCCCGGTCAGGCGGCCGGTGGGGCGCCGGGTGGGATGAACGGCAGGTCGGCCGGCGGCCCCGACTCGATCAGCCGCCACAGGGCGTCGGTGTCCAGGTGCTCCTCGACCAGGTCGCCGAGCAGGTCCAGGGAGCGTTCCCGGGCGGCGGCGAAGGCGGTGTCCGGGGCGACCCGGAACCCGTGCCGCCCCGCCGTGCGGGCCACCTCGGTGAGGAAGCGCCGGCGGAACTCGTCGGATTCGAACGCCCCGTGCCAGTGGGTGCCGTACACGGCGTCGAGCCGGGCTCCCTCGCCGCCGCCGTCGGCGTACGTGAGCAGCGGGGTCAGGGCCGGGTCGGCGGTCGAGACGTACCCGTGGTGGATCTCGTAGCCGCGGACCGGGACGGCGTCCGAGGCGGTGCCGACGGACTGCCGGACGGTCTTGCGCGGGTCGAAGGTGATCTCGACGGGGAGCAGGCCGAGGCCGGGGACGCTGCCCCGGCGGCTCTCCACCGGGTCGTGGATGGCCCGGGCGAGCATCTGGAAGCCGCCGCAGATGCCGAGCAGCGGCCTGCCGGCCGTCGCGTACGCGGTGACGGCGTCGGCCAGGCCGGTCTCCCGCAGCCAGGCCAGGTCGGCGACGGTGGACTTGGACCCGGGCAGGACGACCAGGTCGGCGGCGGCCAGTTCGGCGGGCTCGACGGTCAGCCGGACCCGGACGCCGGGCTCGGTGGCGAGCGCCTCGACGTCGGTGGCGTTGCTGATCCGGGGCAGCCGGACGACGGCGACGTCCAGCCAGTCGGTGCCGTGCGGGGCGGCGGGCCGGCCGAGCACCCGCCCGTAGGCCAGCGAGTCCTCGGCGTCGAGCCAGAGGTCGAGGTGCCAGGGCAGCACCCCGTACGCGGGCCGGCCGGTCACCCGGTGCAGCATGTCCAGCCCCGGCTGGAGCAGACCGAGGTCGCCCCGGAACTTGTTGATCACGAAGCCGGCGATCAGTGCCTGGTCGGCCGGGTCGAGCAGGGCCACCGTGCCGAACATGGCGGCGAACACGCCGCCACGGTCGATGTCCCCGACCACGATCGTGGGCAGGCCGGCGTGCCGGGCCAGCCCCATGTTGACGTAGTCGCCGGCGCGCAGGTTGATCTCGGCCGGGCTGCCCGCGCCCTCGCAGATCACCACGTCGTACGTTGCGCGCAGCTCGTTCAGTGCCGCGTACGCGGTCTCGGCGAGCCGGGGGCGCAGCTGCCGGAAGTTGCCGGCGGTGACGGTGTCGACGGCCTCGCCGAGGAGCACCACCTGACTGGCCAGGTCGCTGCCCGGCTTGAGCAGCACCGGGTTGAACCGCAGGTCCGGGGCGAGGCCGCAGGCGGCCGCCTGCATCGCCTGGGCCCGGCCGATCTCGCCGCCCCGGCCGTCCGGCCCGACCACCACGGCGGAGTTGTTGGACATGTTCTGCGCCTTGAACGGCGCGACCTTGACCCCGCGCCGGTGCAGCCAGCGACAGATGCCGGCGGTGAGCACGCTCTTGCCGGCGTCGGAGGTGGTGCCCGCGACCAGCAGACCGCCGCTCACCGGCCCCTCCCCCGCCGCGGGCCGGCGGCATCGGGCTTCGCCGGCCCGACCGCCCCGGGCAGGCCGGCACCGGCGGTGCGGCCGGTGCCGACGACACCCGGACCGCCGGCACGGGTCACTGCGGCTCCCGGGCCGCCGAGGGCGGAGGCGACGGTGGCGGCGAGGACGGCCGCTCCGCGTCGGCCCACGACGCCCACCAGCCTGCCCCCGGTGAGCGGCCAGGCCGCCGCGATGCCGAGTGCGGCGAGGCCGACCGCGCCGGAGATCCGGGCGGCCCGCTTCAGGTGCCGCGCTTCGGGCCGGGGCCCGTCACCGAGGAACGGGCGCACCTCAGAACGGCCGAAGTAGACGTTGCGCCCGCCGAGCCGGACGCCGAGGGCGCCGGCCATGGCCGCCTCGCACTGACCGGCGTTCGGGCTGGGGTGGTCGTTGCGGTCCCGTCGCCAGACGCGCCAGGCCCGACTCCGGTCGCCGTGGGCGACCGGGGCCACGGCGATGGTGAGCAGGCCGGTCAGCCGAGCGGGCGCCAGGTTGAGCAGGTCGTCGAGGCGGGCCGAGGGGGTGCCGAAGCGGGCGTACCGGGGGGAACGGTGGCCGACCATGGCGTCGAGGGTGTTGGCCGCCCGGTAGCCGAGCAGGCCGGGCAGGCCGGCGACCGCTCCCCAGAGCAGGGGCGCCACGACGGCGTCGGAGGTGTTCTCGGCGACCGACTCGACGGTGGCCCGGGCCAGCTCGGGCTCGTCGAGGGCGGACGGGTCCCGGCCGCAGAGGTTGCCCAGCCGGCCGCGTGCCGCGGGCAGGTCGCCGCCCCGCAGGGCCGCCCCCATCAGCCCGGCCTCGCGGCGCAGCGTACGTCCGCCGAGCACTGTCCAGGTGCCGGCCGCCATCAGCAGGGCGCGGGCCAGCGGGCGACGTCGGGTGGCCACGGCGGCGGCTGCGCCGAGCAGCACCGGGGCACCCACCGCGAGCGCGGTGAAGGCCGCACCGGCGGCGTGGTCGGGGCGATGGATCCGCCGCTCCAGGGCACCGGCGGCGCGACCGAACCCGGCCACCGGGTGCCATCGGGCGGGGTCACCGAGCAGGCTGTCCAGGGCGTACCCCACCAGCAGTCCGGTCGCGTTCGCCGCGGCGGTCGCCTGACGCACCTGTCACCACCTCCGGCCGGCCAGCCTAGCCGTACGCGGGGTGGCCACGTCGCCGTCGCCACCCCGCCCCCCGTCCCGCGTCGCCCGCCCCGGATCGCCGGTGCCACGACCGCGCACGTCACCGGGCTCCGGTCACCGGCTCAGGCCGGCACCGGCGCCCGACCCCGGGTGCGTCGCCCTCGGCCGGACCGGCCGATGGCGGCATCCGTCGACGCCGGGTCGAGCTCGCCCGGCTGCTGCACGTCGGCGCCGTCGGCTGACCGGTCGCCCGGCTCCGGGGCGAGGTCGTCGTCGAGGGCCCGGTCGTCCTCGTCGTCGAACGGGTCGACCGTGCCGTCGAAGCCGGAGCCCGTCAGCTCGTCGCCGGCCGGGACGCCGACGCCGCCGGGCAGGTCGTCGCCGGGCGAGCCGGGACCGTCGGGCAGCCCGTGGCCGGCGTGCGGCACGGCGAACCCGGCGAACTCGAAGTCCTCGTCGAACGGCCGGTCCTCCGGTGAGGTGGGGGCCTGTCCGTGCGGCACCGGCTCCGTCGGCTCGCCGTGCACCCGGACGGCCGCCTCGGCGTCCTCCACGGCGCTGGTCGTCATGGTGGGGCGGTTGCGCAGGAAGCGGGCCCGGCCTCGGGACAGGTCGTGCCCGACCGCGATCGCCTCCAGTTCGTAGAGGGTGCGGTGGTTGCCCGCGTCGTCGGTCCAGTCGCGGGTGTAGAGGCGGCCGGCCACCACCACCGGGTCGCCGACCATCACCGAGGCGGCCACCCCCTCGGCCAGCTTGCGCCAGCAGTTGACCCGGACGCGGAGGCTGTTGCCGTCCACCCACCGGCCGCTGTCCCGGTCGAGACGGCGGGCGGTCGAGGCGACCTTGAAGTTGGCGACCAGGGTGTTGCTCTGCGTGGTACGCCGCCACTCCGGAGCTGTCAGAACATTACCGACAATCGTCACGTACGTATCGAACATCGTCCCCTCCCAGGGGTCCAGGGCCTGCCGTGGTGAGTCGACTCGCCGCCGAGCCTGGCCGGTACGCGGGTCCGGGCGCAGCAGCGCACGGCCGCCCTGTGGACGACGGATCCGCCTGTGGACAAAAACCTGATCAAGGTCCTGATCTGCTAGGGCCGACCGGCCCTGGGTGGTGGCGTCGGGGGCGACCAGGATCGAGGTACGGGATCACCGGGAGTGAGGAGGATCCCGACTGGGTAAGGAGTTGATCAACCAGAGGCGGCCACCACCACGGCCACCACGGCACGTCGACCGAGCGCCGCACGGCACGAGGTCAGATGAGAAAGGTCAGCGAGATGATTCTCAGCCCGCGTACGACCGGCTCCGTCCGTACCGAGCGGGAGGTGCGGCGATGAGCGCGGTGACCAACCCGGCGACCGTCGCCGAGTGCCTGCGCGTCGGCGCCGGCTTCTCCCAGGGCGACCGGAACTGGATCGTGGAGCAGTTCGCGACCCTGGACGCGCGGCTGGCCGCGTTCCACGCCGACGCCACCGAGCTGGAGGTGTCGGTCAAGGACCGGGAGGCGCGGGGGCAGAAGGTCACGCTGGAGTGCTGGATCGCCGGCCGACAGAAGATCGTGACCACCTCCGGCGAGGAGGACCTGCGCGCGGCGCTGAACGACGCCCGTGACGACCTGCGCCGACGGCTCAACGACGCGAAGACGAAGCAGGAGCCCCGGCACAACAAGCACATTCGGGAGATCGGGCAGCCCGGTCCCGGGCAGGCGGCCGACCCCGCCGCCGCCCTCGACCGGGTCGACGCCGAGACGGCCTGAGCGGCACACCGGTTCGTCCCCGTTCGTCCGGTTCGGGCGGGCGGGGGCGGACCGGGGGCTACCGCCCGGTAGCTTCCGGGCGTACCGTCGCCCTCGTGGAACCGGACGTGCTGGGGCCGCCGTACGAGCGGCAGACGATCGACCTGGGCACCGACGACGAGGGTGCGGTGGTCGCCACCCTGGTGCGGCGGCGTGCCGACCGCCCGACCCGGCGGGCCGTGCTCTACGTGCACGGCTACGTCGACTACTTCTTCCAGACCCACCTGGCCGACTTCTTCGCCGAGCGCGGGTGGGACTTCTACGCCCTCGACCTGCGCAAGTACGGCCGTAGCCTGCTGGCGCACCAGACCCCGAACTTCTGCCGCGACCTGAGCGACTACTTTACCGAGCTGGACGCCGCCGCGAAGATCATCCGCGAGGACGACGGCCACGACACCGTACTCGCCATGGGCCACTCCACCGGCGGCCTGATCATCTCGCTCTGGGCGCACGCCCGACGCGACGCCGGCCTGGTCGACGGGCTCTTCCTGAACAGCCCCTTCTTCGACATCAACGCCCCCTGGATGGTCCGTCGCCCCCTCGCGGCCGCCGTCTCCCGCCTGGGCCGCCGCGCGCCGCACCGGGTCCTCCCCTTCGGCCTGGGCACCGTGTACGGCGAGAGCCTGCACGCCGAGCACCGCGGCGAGTGGACGTACGACCTGACCTGGAAGCCGCTGGCCGGGTTCCCCGTCCGGGCCGGCTGGCTGCGCGCGATCCGCTCCGCCCAGCGGCAGCTGCGCGCCGGGCTGGACATCCCCGTGCCGGTGCTGCTGGCCTGCTCGACCCGGAGCTTCAAGGGCACGAAGTGGCACGACTCGGCGGCCCTCGCCGACGCCGTGCTCGACGTCGAGCACATGGTCCGCTGGGCGCCCCGGCTCGGCCGGCACGTCACCCTGGCCCGCTTCGACGGCGGCATGCACGACCTGACGCTCTCCGGCCCCGCCGTACGCGAGCAGGTCTTCGCCGAGGTCGGCCGGTGGGCCGAGGCGTTCCTCGGCGCGGGCCCGACAGAGGCCGACCCGACCTCGCCCGCGACGGTGCCCGGCAGCCGCTCCCCGGCCGACGCGGACGAGCCCGCCACAGCGGCCCAGGGCGGGTGAGTCAGCCCAGGCCCGTGACGATCCGGTCGAGGGCGGCCACCGGGTGGCCGCCCTCGCCGGGCAGCACCACACCCCAGCAGCGCAGCCCGACCTCGCCCGCCGCGTCGGCCCGGACGCCGAAGACCGGCGCGCCGACGTAGCCGGCCGGCAGCTCGCCGGTGAGCCGCAGCCCGTCACCCGCGCGGACCACCCGCTCGACCGCCACCTCCAGCGGCCGTGATCCGTCGTCGCGGACACCGAGCGCGAGCACGATCGCCGAGACCGGCTCCGCGCCCATCCGGCCCACGTCGTCCGCGCCGGCCGCGATCGCGTCCGGCACCGACTGGGTACGCCAGCGCCAGCCCTCCCGCGCCGCCCGGTCGTGGAGCCTGTCGGTGGGCAGGACCGCCACCCCGCCTTCCGGCCGGTGTGCCCACCACGGGCCGGGCAGGGCCAGCGTGTCGGCGGCCACCCCTGCCGGCTCGGTCACGCTCGGCCGCAACCCGATCTCCGCGACCTCGGCGTACGCCAGCACGTCCGCCGCCGTGAGCAGGTACTCCCCGGCCGGATGGCGGAAGAGGAACGCGGTGCCGGCCGGGCCGTCGCCGGCCGGGCGGATCGGCAGGATCGCCCGCCCGAGCAACTGGCACAGCTCGTAGGCGACGTCGTTCTCGGCATCCGGTTCCAGCAGCACGGCACCGAGGGTACGGGGCGGGTGAGGTCCGGCGCGGAACCCTGGTGACCACGGCGGCGGAGGCGTGCGACGCTGATCACCGTGCCGGGACGGCCACCCGTTCCCCCGCCGGGCGGGGGTGCGGCGGTACCCTCTTGGCGCGAGTTGCATGTTGCGCGCCCGTAGCTCAGCGGATAGAGCAGGGGACTTCTAATCCCAAGGCCGCAGGTTCGAATCCTGCCGGGCGCACCCTCCCCACCACAGGTCAGCGGCTTTACGCGCCCGGGCCCGTCGATCACCAGGCTCTCGTACAGCCGAGTCAGCCGAATTGGTGCTTTGCGGCCTCGTCCACGGCGGCCCGCAGACGTACAGCGCTTCCAGGCGGTGACCTTGCAGCACATCGAGCAACCGCTTGGCTTCACCCACGCCCAGGGCGCGCCGCTCGACCTGCCTCATCACAGGCGGACGGACCGACTTGGCGGCGTTACGGTGCACAGGTCGACCAGCCTGTCGAGCACTTCCCGCTCCGTCTTGCCGTAGACCCACTTCCGCGACCGCTTGACCTCACCCCAGCCGATTTCGAGCACCGCCGCGAAGCCGTCCCGGTACTTGAAGACCGATCCCTCGCCGTGGGACCGACGCCGCTTGCCGCTCATGCCGCGTACTCCTCGGTTGCCGAGAGGCGATCTGTCTGGGTGCATCTCTCCGGACCGCTCGGCGATGCGGCTGTCCGTGCTTCGTCGCGACGAGGCAGCCGGTCAGGCTCGGGCAGAGAACCAACCAATGCCGCCAGGTCGTCATGCACGAGGGGAAGGCTGCCCAACTCGCTGATCCCGACCCATGCGATGTCGTCATGCTCGTCAGGTGCACGGTTGGTGGGAGAGCCGACCCAGTCTCCGATGTGCCAGACGCCCACGTGAACGGCGTCCTCACCACTGCCGGCATGCAAGTCGCCCAACCGTGAAGCGGACTCCGCCACGATGTGAACACCGAGCTCCTCGCGCATCTCACGCGCGAGGGCTTGTAGATCCCTGCATCAGCAGTTCAGGCGAGAGAAGGCGGTCCTCATAGATCGGAGACGACATTCACGCTGTTGCCCTCGGTATCGATGAACGTGGCGTAGACCATACCGATGGTGGGGATTTCGGTACGGTCGACCAGCACTCTCCCGCCGGCTTCCTTGATCCTTCGCAGACTCTCATCCAGGTCGTCGACCCGAATCACAAGTCGGGGATGCGGCAGGTCTGCGCCACGCTCTGCGATCTCGCCATTGATGGCGCCCGCCTGAGTTGCTCCCGCATAAGCGCTCTCCGGGCTCCAGCCGAAGACCCTTCCGTAGAAGCCCCAAGCGCGGCGCGTGTCGTCCGCTGGAAGTTGGAACCAGGTCACCATGTTCGACGGGGGCTTGATCACACGATCCTCCTGGCTTGTGTCGGAGCCGTCCGGGAGACGCCGCACATCCGGTGGCTCCGACGCCGATGGACTAGTGCGCGGGAGGCTACCGACGAGGTCCGACAGGGGCCGGTGCGCTGGGGGTGGAAGGCCGCGAGCGTGACGGGCCCGGCGTCGATGAAGGACGGCCGCACGTCTCAGTCTCGCCTCGTGGCGGGGGCGGCGTCATCGCTGGCCGGGAGATACGTGCGGAAGGCCCGACTCCCGGCCGGCTCCGGTGTCGGTCCGGCTCGCTACCCTCCGCCGCGTGACCGAGACTGCTGACTTGACGCGGGTGCCGACGGTGGAGGACGAGGCCCGGTTCTGGGCCCTGGTGGAGGCGGCCTGGGCGTCGCTCGGGCCGGAGCCGGTGGCGCTGCGCCGGGCCGTGGCCACCCGCGACCCGGAGGCCGACGACGTCGACCCGTACGCCCTGGACGCCTGGCTGGACCCGTTCCTCGCCCGTCTCCGCGCCCTCTGTGCCGACCTGTCGAGCCGCGAGCTGACCGACCTCGACCGGGTGGTGGAGCGGAAGCTGTACGACATCGACCGGCAGGACGTCCACGACGTGACCGACGGCTCCGACGACGGGTTCCTCTACTGCCGGGGGTGGATCGTCGCCCTCGGCCGCGAGTTCTACGAGGCGGTGCGCGCCGACCCGGCGATGGCCGTGCTGGACGCCGACTGCGAGCAGATGTGCTACTTCTTCGCGCACCTGCACTCCGAGCGCTTCGGCGACTGGCCCGACACGGGCTCGGGCATCTCCCGGGAGTCGGTCAGCAACCCGGTGGGCTGGCCGGAGGAGTGACGGGCTCGGCCGGACTGTCGGTGCCGCGACCTAGGCTCGGCCGCATGGTGACGGAGACCGAGCTCGCGCTGCCGGGCGGGGACACCCTGCACGTCTACGACTCCGGCGACGACGCCGGCGACCGGCTCGCCGTCTTCTGGCACCACGGCACGCCGAACGTCGGCGCCCCACCGGCGCCGCTCTTCGCCGCCGCCGACCGGCTGGGTCTGCGCTGGGTGTCGTACGACCGGCCCGGCTACGGCGGGTCGACCCGCCGCCCGGGGCGGGACGTGGCCTCGGCGGCGGAGTTCACCGCCCGGGTCGCCGACGCGCTGGGCATCGCACGGTTCGCCACGATGGGCCACTCCGGCGGCGCGCCGCACGCCCTGGCCTGCGCGGCGCTGTTGCCGGACCGGGTGCTCGCGGTGGTGGGCGGGGCGGGTCCGGCGCCGTACGACGCCGAGGGGTTGGACTGGTTCGCCGGCATGACCGCCTCGGGGGTGGCGTCGCTGCGGGCGGCCGTCGAGGGGCGCGAGGCCAAGGAGCGGTACGAGACCTCCGGCGTCGAGTACGACCCGGAGTTCACCCCCGCCGACCTGGCCGCGCTGCGGGGGCCGTGGTCCTGGCTGGAGAGTGTGGTCGGTCCGGCCGTGCAGGGTGGCCCGGGCGGGCTGGTCGACGACGACATCGCCTACGTCACGCCGTGGGGCTTCGACCCGGCCCAGGTCACCGTGCCGGTGCTGCTGCTGCACGGGGAGCGGGACCGGCTGGTGCCGGCGGCGCACAGCGCCTGGCTGGCCCGCCGCTGTCCGTCGGCGGAGCTGCGGTTGGGTCCGCAGGACGGGCACATCTCGGTCCTGAACGGCAGCGAGGCCGCGCTGGAGTGGCTCCGCCACCGCACCGGCTGAGAGGTCAGCGGGGCGGCGGCCGCGGGACCGGCCGCCGCCCCGGCGTGCCCGTAGGGGCACAGGGTCGGCACGCGTCGTTCGGTCGACCCGAGGGGGGTGGGTGCCGTCCGAGGCGACGCGGCCTGGCCGACGCCGGGGCGGGGCGAGGGGGAGTGTGGGGAGGTGCCCCGCCCGGCGTCGGAGTTCAGTTGGTGGGTGGTGTGCTCGGCCGGTGGCCGCCGCCCGGGTTCTCGGCGCGCGGGGTCTCCGGGGCGCCGGGTCGGGCGTCCGGCTTGCCGGCCGGCCGGCTCGGGGTGACCGAGGGACGCGTCGAGGGGCGGCCGGAGGGCCGGCCCTTCTCGGTGGCGAGCAGCGTGTCGCAGTACGCGGCGACCTTCTCCTTGTCACCGGCGGTGGTGACGAGCACGGTGAAGGCGGGGTTCTCCAACGCCTTGCCGGGGTTGTCGGCGGCCTTGGCGACGTACGCCCGGCAGAGACCGACCAGCGACGGCGACGGGGTTCCCTTCGCGCCGGTCGCGCCGGTCTTCTCCTCCTTGTCGTCGGGGGTGCCGGTGGCGTGCGCGGACGGCTTCGCGCCGGCCTCGGTCAGCGGGTTGGGCAGGGCGCCGTTCGCGGCGGCGACCGCCACCCCGCCGGTGGCGGTCACGGCGAGCACCGTGGCGCCGGCCTTCAGGGTGAGCAGTTTCGCCAGGGCGGTTTCGAGCATGGACCTCTCCGGTTCTGGGGGCGACGGAGCAGCGGTGCGATCCGGGGCGCCTTCCGGATCAACACCTTCCGTGCCCCTCAGCGCCGGCAGCGGCGCAGGCGTCACACCGGTCGGAGACGTCGGGCGCCGGACGACCGTCCGGTGTCGTGACGTGCACTGTCGGTCACGATGGCCGCCGTCCGCGTGGTATTCTCCTGCGTCGATCCACTGCCGCGCGGACCTGGACTGGCCGCTGCCCGAAGGACGCCTCCCCCGATGTCGGCCGTACCCGCTCCGACCTCGCCGCCGTCGCTGCCGGATCGGCCGGCCGGGGGCGCGTTCCACCTCATCTTCACCACTCTGCCGGCGCTGCTGCGGCTCACCTGCGGACTGGCCGGCGCGGTGGCCGCCCTGGCGGTGCGCACCCCACCGGTACGGACCGGGCTGCTGGTCACGGTCGTCGTGCTGCTCACCGGCTGGTCGGTGTTCTACGCCGTCCGGGCCTTCCGGGTCGGGATCGGCACCGGGCTGGTCGCCGGGGATCTCGCGCTCACCGTGGCGGCCTGCCTGCTCATGCCCGCCCTGGTCGCGCCGGAGGTGCTGCCCGGTGAGGGGAGCTGGATCGCGGTGCTGGCCAGCACCACGGTGATCAACACGCAGGCCACCGCACCGGCGCGCTGGTCGGTTCCGGCCGGCCTGCTCGTCACCGCGGGGTACGCCACCGGGGCGTGGGCGGCGGGCGACCCGACGGAGGCGGGCGCGCACGCGGCGACCCTGCTGGGGCAGACCGGCCTGGCGGCGCTGATGACCGGGGTGATGCGCCGGTGGATCGGTCGGGCGGACCGCGCCTTCGCCGACTACCAGCGGCTGCGCCGCGACGCGCTGGTCGCCCGCGCCGCCCGGGAGGCGGAGCGGCGGCAGAACCGGGACCTGCACGACACGGTGCTGGCCACCCTGACCATGGTGGGGCTGGGCGCGGTGCCGGACGGCTCGCCCGCGTTGCGGCGGCGGGCCGCGGCGGACCTGCGTACCCTCGTCGGGCTCGTCGGAGACGGCAGCGCACCGGCCGCCGGCCCGGTCGCGCTCGACGAGCGGCTGCAGGCGGTCGTCGAGGCCCGGGCGGAGTTGTCGCCGCATGTCGAGCTGGCCCCGTGCGGCGTGCCGGCAGAGGTGGCGGCGGCGCTGGCCGACGCCACCGCCGCCGCGCTGGCGAACGTCGCGCGGCACGCCCCCGGCGCGGCCGTCACCCTCCGCCTGTCCCGGGCCGGGAACCTCGTGGTGGTCGAGGTGGTCGACGACGGCCCCGGGTTCGACCCGGCCACCGTCCCCGCCCACCGGTACGGGCTGCGCGAGTCGATCCGCGCCCGGGTGACCGAGGTCGGTGGGCGGGCAGAGGTGACCTCCGCCCCTGGCCGGGGCACCCGGATCCGGTTGGAATGGCCGCATGTCCGCTGATCTCGACACCGCTGCCGCGGTGGTCGTACCTCCGCTGGGGCCGGCGCGGGCGCGGCCGGACGACGGTCCGGTGGTGGACGTCGGTCGGGCCTCCGACCGGGGCGCCCGGATCGCGGCGGTGGCCATCGCCGGGGTCTGGCACGTGGCGATCGGGCTGCCGGCGCTCGTCGGCGCCCGCGCCGAACTGGCCGCGCCCGCGGTGGTGGCCGGCGGCTGGCTGGTGACCGCGGCGGTCGGTGGGTACGCCGGGGCCCGCCTGCTGCGCGGGGCCCTCCCGCCAACGCTGCCCCTGGTCGTGGTGCTGCTGGTGGTGGACGCGGCGGTCTTCGTGGCGGCCGGCCCGGGGCAGCTCTTCACCGCGGCCAACTGGGTGTGGGGCACCCTCGGCTGGTTCTTCGTGGTGGTGGCCTGGGGGCGGCGGATCGGATGGCTGCTCACCCTGCTCGCCGCCCACTCGCTGATCGCGCTGGCGGCGCTGCTCGGCCACGACGCGACCGCCCCCGCCGACCTGACCCGGTACGCCATGTACGTCTACGGCACGTCGTCGCTGCCGGTGGCGGTCTTCGCCGGCGCGGCGGTGATCGCCACGCTGGCCCGGAGCCGGGCCGACGCGGCGGCGGCCGGCCTCGCGGTGGCCGCCGAGCGGGAGGCGGCCGAGCGGGCCCGGCGGGAGCGGCGGGAGCGGCTCGCACTGGCCGGCGGCGCCGCCGGAACGGTCCTGGCGGAGCTGGCCGACGGGCGCGCCGACCCGGCCGACCCGCTGGTGCAGCGCCGCTGCGTGCTGGCGGCGGGCCGGCTGCGGCGGCTGATCGCCGAGTCCGACGACGTGCCGGATCCGCTGCTGCACGAGCTGCGCGCCGCCGCGGACCTGGCCGAACGCAACGGCCTGCCGATCGAGATGGTCACCGTCGGCACGCCCCCGCCGCTGCCGGTTCAGGTCCGCCGCCGGCTGGTCGATCCGCCCACCGCGGCGCTGGCGGAGGCGTCGGGGTGGGCCCGGCTGACCGTGGTCGCCGGCCCGGACGAGGTGGCGGTCAGCCTGGTCACCCCGGAGGTGGCCGGCCCGGGGACGACCGGGGTGCCGGCCGACGACGGCCAGGTGGAGCACACGGACGAGCGGGACGGGGAGATCAGATGGACGCAGACCCGGTGGCGCAGGACGTGAGTGGGCAACGGCCGGTCGGGGTGGCCATCGTGGACGACCACCCGGTGGTCATTGACGGGGTACGTGCCTGGCTGGACACCGAGCCGAGGCTGCGGGTACTGGCCACCGGGGACGACCCGGACGAGGTGCTGCGGGCCGCCCCGGAGGCCGACGTGGTCCTGCTGGACCTGCGCCTGCACGGGCGGATGGTGATCGACAAGCTGGCCGAGCTGAGCGCCGGCGGGCACCGGGTGGTCGTCTACTCCGAACACACCGATCCGGCGACGATGCTGGCCGCGCTGGACGCGGGGGCAGCGGCGTTCCTGGCCAAGCACGAGGGGCGGGAGCACTGTGTGGCGACCGTGCTGGCCGCCGCCAGCGACCGCCCGTACGTGCCGCCGACGCTGGCCGGGGCGATGGTCGGTGACCCACGGCCGGACCGGCCGGCACTGTCCGACAAGGAGCGCGAGGCGCTGCTGCTGTGGTTCCAGTCGATGTCGAAGGCGTCGGTGGCCCGCCGGATGCGGATCAGCGAGCACACCGTCAAGCAGTACGTCGACCGGGCGCGGATCAAGTACACCCGGGCGGGGCGACCGGCGGCCACCAAGGCGGCGCTGTTGGCCCGCGCGATCGAGGACGGACTCGTCCGACCGGAGGAGATCGGTATCTACCGGTCGCAGGCGTCGGCCGACCGGCCGACCCCCTAACGGGTGTCATGACAGCACAAGGCCGGTTCGACCAGGCTCATCAGGCACGGACCAACCGCCCGGAGGTGATGCCGATGCGCGAGGACGCGACCCCTTTCTTCATCGCACCGCACCGGTTCGACGCGCCGGACGACGAGTGCCGGCCGATGCTGAACCGCGACGACGAACTCGTCCCGGAGCCGGGTGAGCAGGTGCTCCGCCGGGTCCGGGCGTCGGTGGCGGGCTGCCTGCTCAGCCCCACCGGCACCCGGCGGCAGTGGGTGCTGCCCGCGCCGGCCACCGTCACGGTCACCGACCGGCGGTTGGCGTACGTCTGTGCCGGCGCGGAGCTGTCCGTGGTCGCCGGGCGGGACGGCCGGAGCAGCGCCCGGCACCGGCGCGGTCTCTGGCCGTCCCGCCTGGTCAGTGGGCAGATCCGCTGGCAGTGGCCGTCCCGGTTGGAGCTGCCGTCGCCGACCACGGTGCCGGGCGGGTCCGAACCGGAGATGCTGATGGTCTGCGACTCGTTGCGCACCATCCAGCAGCCGGCGCTGGCCCTCGCCGGGCCGGGTCCCACCGTGGTGGAGCTGGCCCGGCTGGTCCGCCGGTCGGTGGCCCGGTTCCGGATCACCCGCCCGGAACTGGTGGAGCTCTCCCCGCCCGAGCACGACGAGTTGGTCCGCCGGGCCGGGCCGGTGCCGTTGGCCGGGCAGTCCCGGGTCGCGCTCCCCGGCTCGCTGCCGGTGGAGTTCCTCTCCCGCGACGACTACTACCGGACGCCGGCCACGTCGGCGTGGGACGCGGTCGGTGGGTGACCGCGGGCGCGGAGCCGGCGCAGCATCCGCGCGTCGGTGAAGCCGACCGCCCGGGCGGCGGACTCGACGGTGGCGCCGTGCCCGATCAGGTGCTCGGCCCGTTCGAGGCGGAGCAGTTGCTGGTAGCCGAGCGGGGTGAGCCCGGTGGCCCGGCGGAACAGCCGGGTGAGGGTGCGTTCGGCCACCCCGCAGGTGGCGGCCAGGTCGGCCAGCGGCAGCGGCTCGGAGAACCGGCTGTCGATCAGGTCCTGCACCCGGTGGGCCGCGTCGGACAGGTGCGACCGGTACCGCATCATCGCGCTGGCCTGCTGTTCGTGGCCGTTGCGCCGGGTGTGGACGACGAGGGTGCGGGCGATCCGGGCGGCCACCGCCGGGCCGTGCCGGGTGGCCACCAGGTGCAGCGCCACGTCGATGCCGCTGGCGATGCCGGCGGAGGTGACCACCCGGTCGTCCACCACGTAGAGCACGTCGCGCACGACCCGGGCGGTCGGGAAGACGCGGGCCAGGTGGTCCTGGAGGTCGTGGTGGGTGGTGCAGCGCCGGCCGGCGAGCAGGCCGGCCCGGCCGAGCGCGAACGCGCCGGCACAGACGCTGGCCACGGTGCCGCCGTGGGCGTGGTGGTCGGCGAGGCGCCGTAGGTCGTCCCGGCCGACCGGCCCCGCCGGGCCGTGCGCGCGGTACCGCCAGCCGGGTACGACCACCAGGTCGTCGACGGCCAGCTCCGGCCACTCGGTGACGGCTCCCAGCGGTACGCCCTGCACGGTCGGCACCGCGTCCCGCTCGGCGACGTAGTGCAGCCGGTAGTCGTACCCGAGGTCGGCGGCGGCGGAGAAGACCTGCGCCGGGCCGGCGAGGTCCAGCAGGTGCAGCTGCGGCACCAGCAGGAAGACGACCCGGGCCACGCTGGTCAGGCTCCCGCGCCGGCCGGCACCACGCCGGTGACCTCGTCGACGGTACGTACGACGGCGAACCGACCGGCGAGCGCGTACTCGGTGCGGGCGATCATCTGCTCGTTCGACAGGGTGCGCGGGTCGGCGAGGATCTCCGCCAGGCTCGCGTCGGCGGGGAGGTCCCGGTGCGGGGTCGGGAAGGTCACCGTCGCGTCGGTCACGAAGGTCATCCGGTAGCCGAGGTCGCAGCCGACCCGGGTGGTCGTCTCGACGCACTGCTCGGTCCGGATGCCGCAGACGGTCAGGTCGCGGATGCCGGCCACGGTGAGGATCTGCTGGAGGTTGGTGGTGGTGAAGGCGTTGTGCGAGGTCTTCACCAGGGTCGGCTCGCCGGGCCGGACGGACAGCCCGTCGATCAGCCGCACGTGTCCGGAGGCCGGGTCGAAGACCGTCCCGCTGCCGGGCTCGGCGTGCAGGACCCAGACGACCAGGTCGTCGCGCCGGCGGGCGGCGTCGACCAGCCGGCCGACCTGGCCGACGATGTCGGGGTTGGAGCCGTGGGCCCAGATCGGGCGCTGACGGAAGGACTCCTGGACGTCGATGACGACGAGTGCTGCTCTGCTCATGGAAGAGATCCTGGCCGGGTGGACGCCGGGGCGGCAGGCACCATCATGCCCGGATGCGGAACGATCCGGCCATCGCACCCGGGCCCGGCAGCCCGGGCCCGGCAGCCCGGGGCCGGCCGCCCGGTCGCCCGCCGACGGAGCACGCCGGACCCGGCCGGGGGCGATCACCCGCTCGCCCTGCCGACGGGGGTCGCTCCGGACCCGGCGGGGAGGCGACCGCCCGGAGGAGCGGTGGAGACGTCGGGACGCTACGGACCTGATGGCACATCTGGATCAGCGTCCGTCGGAGGCTGGCCCCCACATCCGGAGACCGGTGTCCCACATCCGGCAACCGGCACCGGCACCGGCACCGGCGGGGGCCGGGGGTGATTCATCTGTGAGATCAAGTCTGTAGCGTCCGTACACCACCCGGCCGGGGCACCTGGGGACCGTACCGGCTGCGGTTCCGGCCGTGATCCTTGACGGCTGGGGCCGCCGCAGACGGGTGAGCGGCCCCGGCTCGGGTCGATACCCCCGGGTGAGGCGTCCGGGCCGAGTGAGCGGTCCCGAGTGAGCCGCCCGCCGGACGAGTGGCCGGCGGGCGGCGTCCTTGGACGGGTCAGGAGGTGGCGGTGCGGCGTCCGCGCCGGTCCAGCTCGATGGCCTCGGCGGGGGTCGGGGCGGTGCCGCCCAGGTGCGCCGGCTGCCACCAGGCGTCCTCCGGGCCGGCGGGCTTCTCCGGGTACTCCTGCTGGGCGCGGTCCACCAGCGCGGAGAGCCGGATCTTCAGCTCGGCCGTCATGGCGTTGGCGTCCGGGTAGTCGGCCGGGTCCATCGGCTCGCCGACCAGGATGGTGATCGGGGTGTGCCGGCGGGTCAGGTCCTTCGGGCGGCCCTTGGTCCACATCCGCTGGGTGCCCCAGAGCGCCACCGGCAGCAGCGGCACCTCCGCCGCCTGCGCCATCCGGGCGGCCCCGCTCTTGAGCTCCTTGACGGTCAACGACCGGCTGATCGTCGCCTCGGGGAAGACCCCCACCACCTCGCCGCGGCGCAGCGCGTCCACCGCCGTGTTGTACGACCCGGCGCCTGCCGCGCGGTTCACCGGAATGTGCTTCATGCCGCGCATCAGCGGACCGGAGATCTTGTGCGCGAACACCTCGTGCTTGGCCATGAAGCGGACCAGCCGGCGGGACTCGTGCGCCCCGAAACCGCAGAAGATGAAGTCCAGGTAGCTGACGTGGTTGCTGGCCAGCACCGCCCCGCCGGTACGGGGGACGTGGTGGCTGCCCTCGACGGTCAGTCGCAGGTCGAGGACCCGGAACATGGTCTTGGCGGCGGTGATCACGGGTGGGTACACGAGTTCCGGCATCCCGTAACTTTACCCCGCGTAGGTTACGCACCCGTAGGGGCCGAACGCCCGCGCCGGGCGGGGCGCGGCGGATACCGTCGGCGCATGCCGGAGCTGCACGCCATCGTGATCCACTGTCGCGACCCGTACCTGCTGGCGCCGTTCTGGAGCCTGGTCACCGGCCTGCCCGTGACGCCGGAGGACGAGGCGAGGCTGGCCGACCGGTCGCTCACCCCGGGCGAGGCGGTCCTGCTGCGCGACCCGCACCACCGGCACCGGCCCCAGGTCTGGATCTCACCGGTGCGGGACGGAACCGAACTGCCCCGACCCGGCCGGATCCACCTGGACCTGGTCGGCGACGCCGAGGAGCGTGCCGCCGTGCTGGAGGCGGGTGCCACCGTGGTACGTGAACTGCCGCGCTGGACCGTCTTCGCCGACCCGGAGGGCAACGAGTTCTGCCTGCTCCCCCACCAGCCCTGAGGCCAGCAGAGGAGCAGACCGGCGGTCAGTCGGCGAGCTTGTGCAGGTCGAGCCGGCCCCGGGCGAAGGCGTCCACCCGGCCCCACCGGCCCGGGATGTCGAGCACCTCGATGCGTCCCATGCCCACCGGCAGCACCGGCTCCACGGCCAGGTGCCCCTCGTGCGGCTCCAGCCCCAGCATGGTCCGCAGCAGCAGCAGCGGGGTGCCGGTGGACCAGGCCTGCGGGCTGCACGCGGTCGGGTACTCCACCGGGAACTTGGTCTGCTCCCGGGGGTAACCGCCGAACGCCTCCGGCAGCCGCCCGTCGAAGTACCGGGCCGCGTCCAGGATGCCGTTGGCGATGGTGGCGGCCTCCTCGGTGAAGCCGTACCGGCGCAGACCCCAGGCGATGAAGGAATTGTCGAACGGCCAGATCGTGCCGTTGTGGTAGCCGATCGGGTTGTAGCGGATCTCCCCCTCGGCGAGGGTGCGCACCCCCCAACCGGTGAAGAGCCGTGGCCCGACCAGATGATGGGCGATCTTCTCGGCCCGGTCGTGGTCGACGATGCCGCTCCACAGCAGGTGCCCGACGTTGGAGCTGAGGATGCCGCACTGCCGGCCGTCGGGATCCAGGGCCAGCGCGTAGTACTCCCCGTCCTCGACCCACCAGTCCCGGTTGAAGCGTTCCTTCAGCTGCGCGGCCTCCCGCTCCAACTGGTCGGCGTACGCCGGGTCGCCCCAGAACTCCCGGGCCATCCGGGCGGCGCGCACCTTCGCGTCGTACGCGTACCCCTGCACCTCGCAGGTGGCCCGGGGGAACGGCGGCAGCGTCCCGTCGGAGTACGAGATCGAGTCCCAGGAGTCCTTCCAGCACTGGTTCTCCAGGCCGGTGTCGGTGTTGCGCCGCTCGTACCAGATGTAACCGTTGCCGACCAGGTCGGCGTAGTCGTCGATCCACTTCAGCGCGGCCCGGCACTCCTGCTCCAACTCCCGGACCAGGGAGACGTCCCCGCTCCACTTCTCGTACTCGTCGAGCAGGATCACGAAGAGCGGGGTGGCGTCGACGGAACCGTAGTACGGCGAGTGCGGCTGTTCCTCGAACGCGGCGGTCTCGCCGTAACGCATCTCGTGCAGGATCCGGCCCGGGTCCTCGTCCCGGAAGTCGTCGAACCGGGTGCCCTGCAGCGAGGCCAGGATCCGCAGCGTGGTCTTGGACATCTCGGGCGCGAAGGGCAGCACCTGGAGGCAGGTCAGGATGCTGTCCCGGCCGAACATCGTCATGAACCAGGGCAGGCCGGCCGCGGGCAGCGTCTGGCCGCCGAGGGAGAGCGGCGAGAAGCGCAGCGCGGCGAGGTCCACCAGGCTGCGCCGGTAGGTGGCCGCCAGATCCTCGTGCTCGGTGTTCACCTTGGGCGCCTTGGCGATCCACTCCTCCAGGTCGTGCTGGAGGGCGAGCCGTTCGGTGCCGTGCACCCGCAGCCCCATCCGCAGGTCGCGCCCGCCCGGGCCGATCGCGTGGGTCTGCACGTCGATGCGGGTCTCCCACTGCTCGTTCGGCTCCAGGTGCACGCTGTACGAGAAGCCGTTGCGGTCGTACCGGGCCGACTCGGACGACGAGATGACCGTCTCCCGGATGAAGCTGCCCCGCCGGTAGCCCAGCCGCAGCCGGTCCGGCCCCGCCTCGGCGTAGATCTCGCCCTTCTTGTTCAGGATCTCGTCCTTGACCTGGAACAGGTCGGCGAAGTCCGAGCCGGCGTCCATCCGGATCTCCAGGTCCACCGGCCGCTCGTCGTGGTTGAGGATGGTCACCTGTTCCCGGAAGCTCCCACCGACCGTCCGCTCCCGGATGATCGACAACTTGGCGTCGACGTAGTGGGTGGCCATCCCGGGTACGAGGAAGAACCTGGCCTCGTAGTACTGGAGGTCGTCGTAGGAGAGGGAGTTGAGGCGCTCACCGTTGACGGTCAGCACCCAGCGGGAGAGGAACCGGGTGTCGATGGAGAACAGGCCGGTCGGCTCGCTGGGGGTGGCCTCGATGTCGCCGGTGTCCTCCGACACGACGAAGGTGTTGCCGTCCAGGATCCGGATCGTGTTGCTCTGCCCCATCAGTGCACCTCCGCGTGGAAGAGCCGTCGTGGTCCCTTGGAGTCCGGCGGCCCGGGGAAGATCCGTTCGATCTGGACCACCAACCGGGCGTCACCGGTCACGGTCATGTCGCCCCGCAGCACCGCCGCGAGCCCGTGCTCACGGCCGGCGGCCATCTCCTCGAACAGCGCCGGGCTGATCACGATGACGGTGTCCGCCTCGCGGTCCTCCTGGCTGACCCGGACCCTGCCCCGGTCGATCTCGACCAGCCAGTGGGTGGTGTGCGCCCCCTCGTGCAGGTCGAACCGGAGTGTCCCGGAGGTCTTGGCCAGCACGGGCTCGTACCCCCGCCGGTCGAGGTCCTCGAAGAACCTCGTGGTCGCGTCCACCATCAGGTCCTCTCCCCGTCGTCGCCTCCCCTGTACCTCGGCCGGGTCCCCGTCCGGCGGCCGGTCAACCTCGCCCGGATCGGGTGAGTCGTCGCGGCACGCGTCGTACCGGCGCAGTACGGTGCCGGACGGGAGGGGTGCGGATGGCGACGGCAGAGGTGGACCGGCGGCGGGTGCTCGCCCACCGGGCGGTCCGGCAGCAGCTCGACCGGCCCGGGTCGCGCCCGGCCGACCTGGCCGTGCTGGATCTCGGCGTGCAGGACACGCCGTACGGCTCGGCCCGGCAGGCGCTGGCCGCCCGGGGTGCGGACGGCCTCGACGACGACCGGCTGGAGCTGGTCTGGTCGGTGCGGGGCGCGCCGCACCTGCACCGCCGGGCCGACCTGCCGGCCCTGGCCGCCGCGCTCTGGCCGTTGAGCGACGCCGACGCGACCCGGCGGATCGCCGGCCAGATCCGCGCGGGCGCCGAGCTGGGACGGGCGGCGTTCCGGGCCACCGCCGAGGCGTTCCGGGAGGTGGTCCTCGCCGAGACGGAGAAGGGCGAGGTCAGCCGTGCGGTGACCGCGCGCGTCGCACCCGAGTTGAGCTACGAGTGCGGCCCGTGCGGGGCACGCCACGTCTCCGGCGCACTCTTCCAGCAGGCCGGCCTCGCCGGTGGCGTACGGCTGGTGGTGTCCGGCCGGGCGGCCCGGCTGGCGCCGCTGGCGGTTCGGCCGGCGCCGCCCGAGCAGGCGGCGGGCACCACCGCCCTGATCCTGACCTACCTGCGGCTGCTCGGTCCGGCCGCCCCCGCCGACGTGGCCGGCTTCCTGGGCACCACCGCGACCGAGCTGCGGGCCGTGTGGCCCGAGGGCCTGACCGAGGTACGCGTGGACGGTCGCAGGGCGTGGCTGCCGGCGGAGCACCTCGACGCGCTCCGTGACGCGGAGCCGGTCGAGGGGGTCCGGCTGCTGCCGCCCGGCGACCCGTTCCTCCAGGCCCGGGATCGCGACCTGCTGGTCCCCGACCGGGCCCGGCAGCGGGAGCTCTGGCGGGTGCTCGGCAACCCGGGCGCGCTGCTGGTCGACGGCGACGTCGCGGGCACCTGGCGGGTCAGGCAGTCCGGCGGCCGGCTGGAGCTGACCGTCAGCCCGTTCACCGCCCCGACGAAGCGGGTCGCCCGGTCGATCGAGGTCGAGGCCGAGACGGTGCGGGCCGCCCGGGGCGCCGTCGAGGTGGCGGTCCGGATCGAACCGGTCTGACCGTGCCACGACGCCGGCCCCCGCAAGGAGGACCGGCGTCGGGTCGCCCGCGGCGGACGATCAGTTGTTCGGCTCGTCGGCGGAGATGTCCGCCAGCACCGACTGCGGCTCCCGCTCGACCGCCAGGTCCCCCATGGAGACCAGACCGACGAGCTTGCCGTCGTCGATCACCGGCAGCCGGCGGACGGCGTACGTCCGCATCAGGTCGGCGGCGGCGACCGCGTCGTCGTACTGGCTGACGGTCACCAGGTCCCGGCTGGTGATCTGCTTGAGCCGGGTGGTGTCCGGGTTCATGCTCTCGGCCACCCCACGGACCGTGATGTCCCGGTCCGTGACGATGCCGATCACGTCGTCACCTGCCGTCACCACCACGTCGCCGATGGCCCTGTCGCGCATCTCCTGCGCCGCCGCGGTGAGCGTGTCGTCGCCGTCCATCGTCACCAACCGGGTCGTCATGAACTCTCCGACCGTTGTCATGGTGCTCCCCTCTCGGTGTCGGCACGGCCCGTCTACCCGGCGTCCCCGAGCAGGTAACGCCGGTCAGCCGCGCGGCGGCATCCCGTAGAGGCGCTCGACGTGCAGCCGCAGCACCAGCCGCCGCTCGGCGACCATGGCGGCCCGGAAGTCGTCCCAGTCGGGGTGTTCACCCTGCACCGCCCGGTAGAGCCCGACGAGTTCCTCGACGGTCGGGTCGTCGGGTCGCTGCGCCACCGGGGTCAGCTCGGCGTGCGCCTCCGCCACCGCGTACGCCCAGCCGTCCTCGCTGCCGACGTGGAAGCTGGCGCGGGGGTCGCGGCGCAGGTTGGCGGTCTTGGCCCGGCCGTCGGTGACCGAGACGCGGATCAGCTCACGGTCGGGGTCGAAGGAGTAGACCACGGTGGACAGTTGCGGCCGCCCGTCGCGCTTGACGGTGGCGAGCACGCCGAGCCACCGGCCGGCGATGAGCGCGGTCAGGGCCTGCTGGGTCTTCTCGTCCGCCATGCGTCCTCCCGGATCGACGTCGCTGCGGACTCCATCCCACCGCACCGGCGCCCGCCGCGCGACCGGTGTCACCGCCGCGGGCCGTCCGGCCCGGCCGGGTGAGCCGGGCACTGGTTGCCGGAGCCGGGACCGGGCCGCCGCAGCCGGAGCGAGGTCGGCCGGCGGCCCGGGCGGGCTGCAACGCAGGCGGGGTCGGCCGGCGGCCCGGGCGGCCTGTGGCGCAGGCGGGCCCGGACCGGGCGGCGTGGGTCAGCGGAGTCCGGCGGCGACCAGCTCGGCGAGCTGCACCGCGTTGAGCGCGGCGCCCTTGCGCAGGTTGTCGTTGGAGCAGAACAGCGCCAGGCCGTGCTCGACGGTCTCGTCGGCGCGGATCCGCCCCACGTAGGTCGGGTCCGCACCGGCGGCCTCCAGCGGAGTGGGCACGTCCGACAGGGCCACGCCCGGGGCGCCGTCGAGCAGCTCGCGGGCCCGCTGCGGGGTGAGCGGCCGGGCGAAGCGGGCGTTGATCTGGAGCGAGTGACCGGTGAAGACGGGCACCCGCACGCAGGTGCCGGAGACCTTCAGCTCGGGGATCTCCAGGATCTTGCGGCTCTCGTTGCGCAGCTTCTGCTCCTCGTCGGTCTCGAAGGAGCCGTCGTCGACGATCGAGCCGGCCAGCGGGAGCACGTTGAAGGCGATCGGCCGGGCGAAGGAGCGCGGCGCGGGGAACTGGACGGCGGAGCCGTCGAAGGCGAGCCCGGCGGCGTTCTCGGCGACCTTGCGCACCTGCTCGTCCAGCTCGGCGACGCCGGCCAGTCCCGCGCCGGAGACCGCCTGGTAGGTGGAGACGACCAGGCCGACCAGGCCCGCCTCCTCGTGCAGCGGGCGCAGCACCGGCATCGCGGCCATGGTGGTGCAGTTCGGGTTGGCGATGATGCCCTTGGGGCGGTCGGCGATGGCGTGCGGATTGACCTCGGCGACGACCAGCGGCACCTCGGGGTCCATCCGGTAGGCCGAGGAGTTGTCGATGACCACGGCGCCGGCGGCGGCCACCCGGGGGGCGAGTTCCTTCGAGGTGCCCTTGCCCGCCGAGAAGAGCACGATGTCCAGCCCGGCGTAGTCGGCGGCCGCCGCGTCCTCGACGGTCAGCGCGCCGTCCCGCCAGGGCAGGGTTCGCCCGGCCGAACGCGCCGAGGCGAACAACCGCACCTGCTCCGCCGGGAAGTTCCGCTCCGCCAGTACCTGCCGCATCACGCCACCGACCTGGCCGGTGGCCCCCACAATGCCGATCCTCATGCCCGCGAGGCTATCCGGCCCACCGGCCCGGACGGGAACGCTTTCCCACCGCCCGGGCGGGCGCGCCATCCCACGGAGCCGGCCGTCAGCTGCAACGACTCCGCCCCGCAGCCCACCATCCCGGAAGATCCGGCTCCGCCGGCACCCGCGACCGCAGCTTTGCTACCGCCCTACGCACTCCCGACCCCACCCCCACGCGACCAGAATCACACCCCCACCCCACCTGCCTGTCCCGCCTCTCCCCGCTCCCGCGGAGATCTTGGTAGGAAGTGGCCCCTGGAAGGGCTGTGTCGTACCAAGATCCCGGCGGGACCGGCGCGGACCGGCCAGCGGACCGGCGCGGACCGGCGCGGAACGGCCCGGAGCAGCCCGGAGCAGCCAGCAGACCGGCCCGGACCGGCTCGGAGACCGCCGTGGAGCGGCCGCAGCTCAGACGTGGTCGGTGACCTCGCCGAGGCCGGCGGCCACCAGTTCGTCGCGGATCAGCGCCGAGTCGCCCTCGACGACGAGGGTGAGCGCCTCCGGGTGCAGGTGCGTGGCCGCCGCCGCGGAGACCTGCGGCACGTCGGCGGCGAGCAGCGACTCGCGCAGCCGGGCGTGGTAGTCGTCCGGCAGGTCGTGCACCACCAGGGTGGTCAGCGCGGAGGCGATCGCCCGGGGGCTCTGCAACTCGACCGAGAGCTGGCCGGCCCGCCAGGAGCGGGCCACCGCCAACTCGTCCTCGGTCACGCCGGTCAGCTGGGTACGGGTGATCTCCCCGACCGCCTCGACCAGGGCCGGCGCGGTCACCGCGGTCTGTACGCCGGAGGCGACCGCGAACCGGCCGAACCGGCGGGACGAGGCGAAGTCGCCCCGGATGCCGTACGTGTAGCCGCGCACCTCGCGGATCAGGTGGTTGAGCCGGGAGGTGAACGCCCCGCCGAGCACCGTCCCGGCCAGCGTCATCGGCACGTGGTCGGGGTGGGCGCGGTGCGGCGACGGGTGCCCGAGGCGCAGTGTCGACTGCACCGAGCCGGGCCGGTCCACCAGGATGATCCGTCGCCCCGCGCGCGCCGGCACCTCGATCGGGCCGCCCCGGTCGACGGGGCCGCCACCGGTGCCGGCGAACGCCGCCGCGCCCAGCGCGTCCAGGTCGAGGCGATCCAGGTCACCGGCGACGATCAGGGTGCCGGGGCGGATGAACCACTCCGAGTGGAAGACGGTCACGTCCTCGGCGTCGAGCGCGGCCACCGACTCCGGGTCGCCGTACATCGGGCGGCCCCAGCGGTTGTCGGCGCCGAACAGGTCGGCGCGGAGCACGGCGTCGGCCCGCGGACCGGGGTTGGCCCAGTCCATCCGCAGCGCGGTGGCCTCGTCGTCGCGGACCCGGCGCACATCGTCCGGGTCGAGCCGGGGTGTGCGGACCGCCTCGGCGAGCAGTTCGACGGCGGCGCTCAGCCGGTCGACCGGCACCTGGACGCTGACCTGGAACGAGTCCCAGTCCAGCCCGGTGACCAGTTCGGTGCCGAGCCCTTCGACGGCGAGCGCGAACGCGGTGGCGTCCCGCTGCGCGGTGCCCTCCTCCAGTGCCTTGGCGAGCACCCCGGCGAGCCCTTCCTTGCCGACCGGTTCGCGGCCGGCGCCCGCGTCGAGCAGCAGCACCGCGACGGCGAGGTTCTGCCCGGGCAGGTGGGCGGCGACGACCCGGCCGCCGGCGACGTCGCGCCGGACGACCGTCGGGAACCGGTACGGGCGGGCGGCTCCCGTACCGGGACGGGCGGCGATCAACGTCATGAGGTCTCCTCCGGCACGTAGGTCAGGGTCACCCGGTCGGTGGCGCCGAGCACCTCGGCGGCCAGCTCGGCGATCTGCTCCGCGGTCACCGCGAGCCAGGCGGGCAGCCGTTCGGCCGCCTTCGCCGGGTCACCGAACTGGGTGGCGTACCGGCCGAGGGTGTCCGCCCGGCCGTCCACGGTGGACATCTGCCGCCACCAGGCGGTGCTGAGCAGCGCCTTGGCCCGGTCCAACTCGGCGTGGGTGACCGGCACGGTGGCCAACTCGTCGACGACCTCGGCCACCCCGGCGGCCAGCCGCTCGGCGCTCACCCCGGGGCGGGCGGTGGCGGTGACGATCAGCGGCGCGGGGGCGTGCGCCAGGTCCACCCCGTACGCGCCGACGCTGTCCGGCTGGGCGATCCGCTCCCCGTCGGCGAGGCGCTGGTAGAGGCGGCTGCCCCGGCCGCTGCCGAGCACGGCGGCGAGCACGGTCGCCACGTCGTTGCCGGGGGCGCCGAAGGGGTGGGTGCGGTGCGCGACGTACACGCGGGGGGCGGGCACGTCGGCGGTGACGGTCTCGACGGCGGTCCGGCCGGTGCCCGCGACGGTACGGCCGTCCGGCGCGGCGGGGATGTCCGCGCGGGCCGGGATCGCGCCGAAGTACTTGTCGGCGAGCGCGAAGACCTCGGCGGCGGAGGCGTCCCCGACGACGGTGAGCACCGCGTTGTTCGGCGCGTAGTACGTGGTGTGGAACGCCTGGAAGGTGGCCAGGTCGGCGGCGTTCAGGTCGGCCATCGAGCCGATCGTCGCATGGTGGTACGGGTGTCCCGGCGGGTAGAGCAGCGGGAGCAGTCGCAGCCACGCGTCGCCGTACGGGACGTTCTCGTAGCGCTGGCGGCGTTCGTTCTTGACCACGTCCCGCTGGTTGTCCAGGGTTTCCTGGGTCAGCGCCGGGACGAGCCCGCCCATCCGGTCGGCCTCCAGCCAGAGCGCCAGCTCCAGGTGCTCGGCCGGGACGGTCTCGAAGTAGTTCGTCCGGTCCGGGTTGGTGGTGGCGTTGAGCGAGCCGCCGGAGCCCTGGATCAGCTTCATGTGCTCGGTCTTGGCGACGTTGACCGACCCCTCGAACATCAGGTGCTCGAAGAGGTGGGCGAATCCGGTCTGCCCGTCCGGCTCGTGCCGGGAGCCCACGTCGTACCAGAGGTTGACCGCCACCGCCGGCGCGGTGCGGTCCTCGCTCACCACCACGCGCAGGCCGTTGTCCAGTCGGGTCGTCTCGATGGGCCAGGGGTAACCGCTGTCGGGCATGACCCGACGCTATCCGATCTCCGGGGCGGAAAGGTGACGTGTGGCCGCTCGACGAGCCGGCGGTGGCGGGCATCGAGTGGGCGGCGAGGGGTACCGGAGGTGCCATGCCCTCCCGCCTCACCGCCGCCGTCACCGCCGGGACCGCCGCGCTCACCCGGCTGCGCCGGGGCCGCCGCCTGCTGCATCCGGCCGGCCGCTCGTTCGCCGCCGAGGTGATGATCTGGGGTACGCCGGGTCCGCCGACGGGCGTGCCGCTGCTGGACGCCCCGGGGCGGTACCGGGCCACGGCGCGGCTCTCCAAGGGGGTGCCCACCCCGGGGAGCTGGCCGGACGTGCTGGGGCTGGCGGTGCGGCTGCACCGGGCCGAGGGGCGCCCGTTCGACCTGCTGGTCAGCTCCGCCGGCGCGGCCCCGGTGCTGCGCAACCTGCCGCTGCCCCGGCGGCGCTTCACCGGGACGTACAGCACGATCATGTCGTACCGGGTCGGCGGGCGACGGCTCTGGTTGGCGGCGCTGGCCGACCCGGACTCGGTCGATCTGGGCCGCAGCCTGGGCGACGTGGCGGCGGCTACCCGCGCGGCGGACGCGCCGCGCCTGGTGCTCGCGGTCGCGTCCGCCGTCGGTCCGTGGCGGCCGTTCGGCCAGGTGACTCTCGGCGACCAGCTCGACGCCCGGGCGGACGCGGCGCTGGCCTTCGACCCGGTGGGCAACCTGCCGTCGGGCCTGGCGGCGGCGGGTCCGCTCGCCTGGCTGCGCGAGCGGACCTACGCCGGTTCCCGCCGGGCGCGGGGCGCGTCGGCGGGCTGCTAGTCGGGGGGCTCGATCGGGGTCACGGTCTGCTCGGAGGTGCGGTGCTCCAGCACCGTGTCCGGGGCGGTGTTGCGGTCCTCCTCGCGGATGTCCGACTCGGTGAGGATCGCGTCGGCCTGGGCCTGCGGGTCGTCACTGCCGACCGCCGCCTCCTCGGGCAGCAGGTGGGCACGGGACTCGACCCGCTCCTGGTCGCTCTGCTCGTGGGTCATGCGGGTGGTGTTACCCCGCTCGCCCCGCCGGCACTCCGCAGGGTCCCGGTGGCCCGGCGCGGGGTCCCGGTGGCCGGGTGTCGGGTCAGCGGAACGGGCCGCGCACCTCGTAGGTGATCCCGCCGGACGACGAGCCGGAGGTGCCGCGCTGCGACGAGAAGTAGAACCGGCTGCCGTCCGGGGAAAACGCCGGGCCGCAGATCTCGGAGCCGCCCTGACCGTTGATCCGCAGGAACGGCGTCACCACCCCCTCCGGCGTGATCATGTTGATCTCCATGTTGCCGCCGTCCTCGGCGACGTACAGGTCGCCCCGGGCCGAGCCGGTGATGTTGTCCACGCCGGTGAGCGGGGCGGTGCCGCCGGTCACCAGCGAGTCGTCGTACGCCAGGTCGATGCGCTGGGCGACCGCGTCGTACGCCCAGACCCGGTTGTCGCCCTTCGTGGTGAACCAGCAGGTGCCGTCGGCGTACCAGCAGCCCTCGCCGCCGTTGAACTTCTTCGCACCGGAGACCTGCTGCCGGGTCGACGTCGGGTAGCCGTCCGGGTCGGGGACCCGCGCCCAGGTCACCGGGCCGCTGGTCGCGGTGCCGGCGACCAGCACCTCCAGGGTGCCGCTGGACAGGTCGCCCCAGACGGTCGGCCGGAACCGGTAGAAGCAGCCGCTGCTCTCGTCCTCGGTCAGGTAGATCACCTTGCGGTCCGGGTCGGCCGCCGCCGCCTCGTGGTTGAAGCGGCCCATCGCCGGGCGGCGCACGGCCGCCGTGCCGCCCTGCGGGTACGTCTCGTAGACGTAGCCCCGGCTGACCTCCTCGCAGGAGAGCCAGGTCCCCCACGGGGTGGCGCCGCCGGCGCAGTTGCGGTTGGTGTTCGCCAGGATCCGGTACGCCGAGGCGATCGTCCCGTCGGCGTGGAAGCGCACCGCCGAGGCCCCGCCGGTGCGGGAGATCTCCGAGTTGGAGACGTAGATCCAGCCGGTGCCGGCAATGAAGCACGCGCCTCCGTCGGGCGCGTCGTGCCAGGCGTACGAGGTGCCGGGCACGACCTGCCGGGAGCGGGCGATCACCCGGCTGGCGAAGCCGGCGGGCAGCTGGATCCCGTTGGCGTCGGCGACGCCGAGCGGCCCGTACGGGCCGACTCCGGGCTGGGCCGGGGCGGCCGACGCCGCGCCGGACCAGAGACTGCCGGCGAAGGCGGCGGCGCCACCGGCGACGGTGGCGCGCAGGACGGTACGACGGTCCATCGAGACCTCCCATAATGCTGTAGGTGTCGAGGAAGTTACCGCTGGTGGCATCGACGTAGGTAAACTTCAGGCGAGGCTTGTCGGACGACCCGGTGAGCCTTCCCCGACCGGTCGGGTACGCTGGTCGACGTGACTCGCTCGTATCGATGGTTTAGGCAGCCGGCTCCGACGCCGGTGACCTCACCATGAGCTGACGTCACCTGAGTTCGAGCCGGCCGGGCAGGAGCTGAAGTTCCTGCCCTTTTGCGTACGAGCAGCCGGCTCGACCCGGGTACCGGCCCCGGGGCACGGTCGGCGGAAGGATGCCCACCGTGACGACCCCGGAGACCGAGACCGGCGCGGTCATCGACCAGCGGATCGACCGCGTCGTGCCGTTGACCACCCCCGCGCTGCTCCTGCACGAGCTGCCCCTGGACGCCCCGCTCACCTCGGCCGTGCTGGCCGGCCGACGCGCGGTCGGCCGGGTGCTGGACCATGCCGACGACCGCCTGCTGGTGGTGGTCGGCCCCTGCTCGGTGCACGACCCGGCCGCCGCCCTGGACTACGCCCACCGGCTGCGGGAGGCCGCCGACCGGCACGCCGAGGACCTGCTGGTGGTGATGCGGGTCTACTTCGAGAAGCCGCGTTCGACGGTGGGCTGGAAGGGTCTGATCAACGACCCGGCGCTGGACGGCTCCGGCGACGTCAACCGGGGGCTGCGCACCGCCCGGGCGCTCCTGCTCGACGTGCTGCGCCTCGGCCTGCCGGTCGGCTGCGAGTTCCTCGACCCGATCACCCCGCAGTACATCGCCGACACGGTGGCCTGGGGCGCGATCGGCGCCCGGACGGTGGAGAGCCAGGTGCACCGCCAGCTCGCCTCCGGCCTGTCGATGCCGATCGGCATGAAGAACCGCCCGGACGGGAGCATCTCGACGGCGGTGGACGCCATCCGGGCGGCCGGCGTGCCGCACGTCTTCCCCGGCATCGACGTCTCCGGCACCCCGGCGATCATGCACACCCGCGGCAACGCCGACGGTCACCTGGTGCTGCGCGGCGGCGGTGGCCGACCCAACTACGACGCCGAGTCGGTGGCCGGCGCGCTGGACCTGCTGCGCAAGGCGGGCCTGCCGGAGCGGGTGGTCCTGGACGCCAGTCACGCCAACAGCGGCAAGGACCACCGCAACCAGCCGAAGGTGGCCGCCGACGTGGCGGCGCAGCTCGCCGCCGGCCAGCGTGGCATCGTCGGCATCATGCTGGAGAGCTTCCTGCTCGACGGCCGCCAGGACCTGGACCCGACCCGCGAACTGACCTACGGCCGTTCGGTCACCGACGCCTGCATCGGCTGGGACACCACCGCCGAGGTCCTCGACCACCTGGCCTCCGCCGTACGCACCCGCCGCGCCACCCTCCCCACCCCCGCCTGACCCCTCCCCCACCCCGCCGCCCCGCACCCGCACCCCGGTGCCGGGGTGGCCGGGCGGGGGCCGGGCGGGTTTGGGGGGTTTGGGGGCGGGTAGGTGTGCCGGCGTGACCGACGACGTTCCCGTGACCGACGCGCCCACCACCGACGCGGCCGTCGACGAGCCGGACATCCGGCGCCTCGACGACCTGCTGGAGGACCTCTACCACGGCCAGGAGCGGATCAGCCAGGCGGACATCTACCGCCGGGCCGTCGCGGCGGAACTGCCCGCGCAGCTGCTCACCCGGATCGCCGCCCTGCCCCAGGGCGAGTACGCGGTGGACGAGGTGGCGGACCTGCTCGGCGGATCGGTCATCTGACCCCCGGCAGTCCCCGGCGAGAGGAGACCGCAATGTCCGACCACGAGGAGCGGCACGACAAGGTGCCGGCGCTCGGCCAGCCGCCGGAGGGGACGGACAGCCTCCCCGAGCCGGACTTCGCCAACGAGCACGACCGCACCGCGGTCGACCGGGACATCATCACCGGCGACGACGAGCGGGAGCCGGAGACGTCGCGCGGCTGGGCCGGTGAGAACGGCGGCAGCACGCCGACCTGACGACAAGTGACCGCACAGGGAGGGGGCCGGCAGCGCTGCCGGCCCCCTCGCTCGTGCATACGGCTCAGTCCTCGTCGTGATGTCCGCCCTCGGCGGCCTGCTGGGCAACCGCGTACCCCATCTGGAGGAAGTCCGACGCGGCCACCGCGGTCAGCGCGGTGGCGACCAGGCGGGTGAGTCGGGGCGCCAGCACCAGACCGGCGGTCATGCCGGTGGCGACCCAGACCGCGAGGCAGAACGGGCAGCTCAGCAGCTCGCCGATGGCGTGCCTGGTCGGGCTGCCGGAGTCGCGGACCTGCTCCATCACCTCGCCGCTGCCGATCGGATGGTCGTAGCGGGTGAACGGCGCCCGCAACGGACTGGTCACCGCGTCCTTGGCGAGCAGCCGGCTCAGCTTGTGCGTGGCGATGCCGAGCAGCACCACGTCGGCGGTGGCGGGCCGCTCCGGCACCGGCCGGCCGGTCGCCTTCACCAGGCCGGCCAGGGACGCCGCCACGGTGGCGTAGGTGCCCATCGCCTTGAGGTAGCCGTCCAGCGGCCGGTACTCGTCCGGCGCGTACGCGCGGCGCAGCCGCGCCACCCTCTGCTTCAAGCCAGTCCCGGTCAAGCCGGCCTCCTCGTGCTGGTCAGGGTCCGCTCAACCGGCGGTCAGGTTGTCGGCCACCTCGCGGGCGAGGTTGGCCAGGGTCTCGTCGGCCAGGCCGTCGGCCCCGTCCCCGGACAGGTCGAGCCGGACCCGGGAACCGCCGGCGTCGGCGGGTTCCACCTGGATCTCGGCCGACCAGCCGGGGGTGGAGTCGCTGCTCCACCGGGCCCGGAGCTGCTCGGCGCTGGTCTGCGGGCGTTCCCCGCCGTCGGCCCGCAGCGGCTCCGGCAACCAGGCGGACACCCGGTCGGGGTCGGTCGCCGTGCTGAAGACCACCTCGGGTGGGGCGGACATGCCCCGCTCGGCGTGCGTGTCCATCAGGAGTCCCGCAACCGGCTCGGGTCGATCTCGCGGCCCGGGTTCCGGGCCAGGTACTCGGTCTCCAACTCGGCGGTGCGACGCAGGTGGTTGGCGAGCGCGGAGTCCGAGGCGTGCCGCAGGGTGTCCAGCCGGGTGCGGTGCAGGCTCTGCAGTTCCCGGATCAGGTCCTCGTCACCCAGCTCCGCCGGGTCCACCCCGAGCAGCTCGCCGTCGAGGTCACCGGACGCGCCGGAGGCGGCGTGGTCGCCGTCCCACTCGGTCATGCGCTGTTCCGGGCTGGCTCCGGTCTGGCGTACTGATTCGGTCATGTCGCCCCCCTGGGCTCGTTTGGGCTGGCGACTAGACGGATGCCCACACCGGGTGTCACCAAACCCACCTACGACACCGTGTCGGAGACGGCGGGCCGTCCCGGTACGCTCGACGCCATGGAACGGCTCTGGACACCGGCGTGGATCGTCCGCCACGTGGCCATGGTCGTGCTGGTCGTCGGGTTCCTGGCGCTGGGCTGGTGGCAGATCAGCCGTGCCGCCTCGGGGAACACGCTCAGCTGGGCGTACGCGGTCGAGTGGCCGATCTTCGCCGGCTTCGTGGTCTTCGTCTGGTGGCGTGAGGTCCGGCACACGCTGCGCGGCCGGAGCGCCGCCGCGCCGGAGGCGGCCACCGCGCCGGGCGAGCCGGTCACGCTTGGTGACGCCGCGTCCCCCGGTTCCACCCCGGCGGTACGCCGCCCGGTGCGGGTGAGCCGGGTGCCGGCGACGAGCGGCGGGCCGGAGGACGCCGACCTGGCCGAGTACAACCGCTACCTGACATGGTTGAACGCCAACCCGGGCGCGAAACCCGGTGACTATCCCGGCTGAGGCCGGTGCGGAAGGACGGACGACGGTGGGCGGAGCCCTTACCCGGTACCGCGTGATCGCCTGGATCGTGGGCGTGGCGCTGGTCGTGCTGGTGCTGATCGGCATGCCGTTGAAGTACGCGGCCGACGAGCCGATCGTGGTGGAGGTCGTCGGCACCGCGCACGGTTGGCTCTACATGCTCTACCTGGCCGCCACCTTCGACCTGGGCCGCCGGGTGAACTGGCCGTTGAAGCGGATGCTGCTGGTGATGCTCGCGGGCACGGTCCCGTTCGTGTCGTTCGTGGCCGAGCGCAAGGTCACCCGGGAGCTCGCGGCCCGGCGCGGCGAGCAGACCCGGGAGCCGGTCGCCGCCGGCTGAGCCCCGCTCAGCGTTCCGGCCGCCAGTAGCCCGCGTCGGGCGCCTGCTCGGCGTCGGCGTAGCGGTGTCCCTCGCGGGCCTTCCTCAGCGCCGCGACGACCTGGTCGAACTGCCCCGCGTCGTCGCTGCTGAACAGCAGCACCTCGACGCCCTGGCAGTGCCCCCACAGCTCGTACGCGGGCGGCCGCCAGCGGTCCCCGGCGAGCACCAGCAGCACCGGCAGCATCCAGACCAGCCCCAGGGTCAGGTACGCCCCGGCGGTGAGCCGCTGCAACCCGCCGGTGAAGCCGAGCAGGACGCCCACGGTGGTGATCAGGGCGGTGGTGACCGCGACGGCGCGGACGGCGAGGCGGTCGTGCGGGCCCCGGCAGGTGCGCAGGTGGGTGAGGTCGGCGACCGCGAAGGTGTTCCGGCCGACGGTGAACCGCTCGGTGGTCACCACGATGCCGGGGCGGGCGTAGAGGAGTGTGGTCCGCCGCGACGATCGGGGCGGGCGGGTGGCGGATCGGTGTGCCTGCACGGCGTCCTCCCACGGGCCGGCGGCGCCGGTGCTGCCCGCGCCACGCGCATGCGCACGGCGGGATTCCCGGCCCTCGAGGCTCCATTCTGTTGCCGGCCGACAAGTGGCGCGCGGCGAAATCCACCCCGCTGGCCTGGTGCATGGCAGCAGTAGCGCCGGGATCTGCCGCCCATTTCGGTTTTGTCGGGCAGCCGAAGCCGTACCGGGGCACGTCATCCGCCCGGAAGGACGAATCATCCGAGAAGCCGCACAAGGCGTAGTAAGCCGCAAAACGCCGATCCCGGAGGTCACCGCAGTGTCAGCGGACGTCACCTCTCACAGCGCCTCTTCCTGCCTCTTTGCCAACTTTCGCCCCTGCTTCACCTGCGGGTGACATCCGTCCCGGGTTAGGTTGGGCGGGTCGACCCGGTCGGCCGCCATCCGCCCGGATGGCCCCGGGTCGGTGTCGCCGCCGGCGTGGCACCCCGCGGCGACCGGTGGAGAGGAGCATTCCGCTCTTGTCGTCCTTACGGATGCTGGTGCGAACGCTCACGGTCGCCGGCCTCACGGCCGCGCTGATCGCCCCGACGGCGGTGGCTCGGGCCGAGCCGTCCGTCGCCGAGCTGACCGCACGGATCGAGAAGTCCTCGACCGAGCTGGAACGGGTCGTCGAGTCGTACAACAAGCTCAACGAGGAGATCAAGGCCAACAAGGCGGCCGCGGCCCGGCTGCACGCCCGGATCGGCCCGCTGGAGGCGCAGACCGCGCAGAGCCGCTCCGACGTCGGCGAGATGGCCGCGACCGCGTACAAGACCGGGGGTCTGCGGACCGCCCAGGCGCTGCTCGAGCCGGGCGGCTCCGGTTCGTTGATGGACCGGCTGAGCACGCTCGACCACCTCACCCGGCAGCGCCAGGAGCGGATCGCCGGCTTCACCGACAGTCAGCGCCGGCTGCTCGACCAGAAGGCCCGGCTGGACGCGACGCTGGCTCGCGAGGCCGCGCAGGCGAAGGCGATGGCGGGCACCAGGCGCACGATCGAGCGGGACCTGGCGAAGCTCTACGAGCTGCGCCGGCAGGCGTACGGCCGGGCCACCGAGGCGCCCGCCCCGCGACCGGCCGCGTCGGGCTCGGACGACGCGCCCGCCGTCTCCGGCAAGGCCGGCATCGCGGTGCGCTACGCGTACGGGGCGGTCGGCAAGCCGTACGTCTGGGGCGGCGACGGCCCCGGCGGGTACGACTGCTCGGGCCTGACCTCCGCCGCCTGGCGAGCGGCGGGCAAGTCGCTGCCGCACAACACCCGGATGCAGTGGGGTGTGGTGGCGCACATCAGCCGCAGCGAATTGCGACCGGGTGACCTGGTCTTCTACAGCGGCCTCGGGCACATGGGCATGTACGTCGGCGGCGGTCAGATCATCGACGCGCCCAGCGCGGGGCGCAACGTGCTCAAGCGGGACATGGACATCATGCCCATCCAGGGCTACGGCCGCGTCCGGTAGCACCGACGAAGACGGCGAACGGCCGGCGTCCCCCTATCGGACGCCGGCCGTTCGCCGTCAATTGTTACCAGGTCAGGCGGCCTGAAGCCCTTCCGCCCGAGCCAGCTCACGGAGCCGGCCGAGGGCCTGGATCTCCAGCTGGCGGATCCGCTCCCGGGAGAGCGAGAACCGCGAGGCGACCTCGGTCAGCGAGTGCTCCCGCCCGTCCTCCAGGCCGTACCGGGCCCGCATGATGCCGGCGGACCGGTCGTCGAGGTGGTTGAGCAGACCCTCGATGCGCTGCCGCTCCAGGCCGGTGAGCACGATCTCCTCCGGCGACGGGGCGTCGCTGTCGGCGACCAGGTCACCGAGGTTGGTGTCGCCGTCGTCGCCGACCGGGGTGTCCAGCGAGACGGTGTCCTGCGACCAGCGACGCAGCTCGTTGACCCGCTCGACGGTGACGCCGAGGGCGGCCGCGATCTGCTCCGGCTCCGGGTCGCTGCCCAGCTCACGGGTGAGCTGGCGGGCCACGTTGCGCATCCGGTTGACGTCCTCGACCAGGTGCACGGGCAGCCGTACGGTCCGCTCCTGCTGGGCGATTGCCCGGCTGATGGCCTGGCGGATCCACCAGGTCGCGTAGGTGGAGAACTTGTAGCCGCGCTCGTAGTCGAACTTCTCGACCGCCCGGACCAGGCCGGTGTTGCCCTCCTGGATCAGGTCCAGCATGGGCATCCCGGACCGCACGTAGCGGCGGGCGATGGAGACGACCAGCCGCAGGTTGGCCCGGATGAAGAGGTCCTTGGCCCGCTCGCCCTCGACGACGAGACGCTCCAGGTCCTCCCGGTCGGCGCCGGCGGGGACGCGGTCCTCGCCGAGCAGGTGCTCGGCGTAGAGGCCGGCCTCGATGGCCTTGGAGAGATCGACCTCCTTGGCGGCGTCCAGCAGCGGCGTCCGGGAGATCTCGTGCAGGTAGACGCCGACCAGGTCGCGCTCCTCGGCGACCTCGTCGGTCCGCATGCCGATGTTCTTGTCCACGTTACCCACGGTCCCCTCGCTCGCGCCGGTTGCCCGGTTCCTTGCCATCCCCACGTCCATCAGCCCTCCCCCGTAACCTCCGCTGTGCCCGTAGGTGCTGACACCTACACAACAGATGAGACGTGTCGGGGATTCCATGTCGTGAGTCGAAAGTGTCACGAATGCCTGAGTATCAGCTGAAAGCTCGGTCCACGTTTGCTGTCAGCACCCATTCGGGCTCACTGGCCGCGCATCTCGAACGGGCCGGCGGATCAGGGAAGATGGCCCTGCGCCAGCACACATCGCACCATTGCGACGCCTGATGACGCAGCGACCCTGGTCACCGCCGGGCTGCGATCCTGGTCACTGCCAGATACGCGCCGGTGGACCGGTCGGTTCATCCACGGAACTGGGATTACCCCACGCCCTGGACAACAATCCGTCCGCTGTCGCACGTCCCGGCCACGACGTGTTCCGCGTCTCACCCCGGGTGACGGGCCGAATCAGGAGGCGAGCAGGGCGAGCGCGCCGCGCACCTGGTGCGCGCACCGGGCCAGCGCGGCCCGCGCGGCGGGCACCTCCGCGCCGGAGACGAGCGAGACCAGGGCGGTCTTCAGGTCGCCGTCGGCCTCGTGCAGGGCCCGACGGGAGATCTCCTCGGAGCAGCCGGTGGCCTCCATAAGGATGGAGATCATCCGGCCCCGGAGCTTGGCGTTGGTGGCCACCATGTCGATCATGAGGTTGGAGTAGACCCGGCCGAGGCGCACCATCACGGCCGTGGAGAAGGTGTTCAGCACCAGCTTCTGCGCGGTGCCCGCCTTCATCCGGGTCGAGCCGGTGACCACCTCCGGTCCGGTGTCCACCCCGATGAACACGTCGACCACGCCGGCTGCCGACGCCTCCGGGTTCGCGCAGAGCAGCACGGTCGAGGCGCCCTGCGCCCGGGCGGCGGCGAGCGCCCCGAGGACGTACGGGGTGCGTCCGCTGGCCGCCAGGCCGACCACCAGGTCACCGGCGCGGACGCACTCGGCCGCGTCGGCGGCCCCGCCACGGTCGTCGTCCTCGGCGTCCTCGACGGCGCGCCACATGGCGTCCGGGCCGCCCGCGAGGTGGGCGCAGAACCAGTCCCGTGGGGAGTTGAACGTCGGGGCCAGTTCGGCGGCGTCGAGCACCCCGAGCCGGCCGGACGTGCCGGCGCCGAAGTAGTGCACCCGGTGCCCGCCACGCAGCGCGGCCACCGCGAGATCGACCGTCGCGGCGATCTCGTCGAGCACCGCCGCGACCGCGTCCGGCACCCGGCGGTCGGCCTCGTTGATGACGGTCAGCACGTCCCGGGTCGACATCAGGTCGAGGTCGACGCTGTGCGGGTTGCGCCGCTCGGTGGGGGCGCCCACCCGGACCACCGGCCGGACCACCGCGGCCTCGTCGGGCTCCACCCGACCGGCCGTCATGCCCGCCTCCGCCCGGAGCCGACCCGATGCGACTGGACCGCGTCGGCGGTCGCCTCCAGGGCCTTGCGGGCCCGCGCCCGGTTACGGGCGGCCACCCCGACGAAGAGGACGTCGACCACGGTCAGTTGGGCGAGGCGGCTGGCCATCGCGCCAGAGCGGTAGGTCGTCTCGCGGGCCGCGGTGGTGAGCACGAAGTCGGCCACCTCGGTGATCGGCGAGCGGGGGAAGTTGGTCAACGCCACCGTGGAGGCGCCCCGGGCCCGGGCCTGTTCGAGCACCTCGATGACGTCGGAGGTGGTGCCGGTGTGCGAGATGCCGACCGCGACGTCGCCCTTGCCGAGCAGGGCGGCGGAGGTCAGCGCGGTGTGCACGTCCGGGAAGTAGAAGGCGGTGCGGCCGATGCGGTGCAGCTTCTGCTGGAAGTCGGAGGCGACGAAGCCGCTGGCTCCGGCGCCGTAGACCTCGATGCGGCCGGCGGCGACGATGGCGTCCACCACCCGCTCGCAGACCGCCGGGTCGAGCTGCTCAGCGGTCTCCTCCACGGCCCGCGCGTCGTTGAACGCGATGGTGGCGATGATCTGCGCCAGGTCGGCACCGGGCGGGATGTCGCCGCCGACCACCCGGGCGTCCGGCGGCTCGACCCGGCGGGCGGCCTCCGCGGCGAGTCGGATCCGCAACTGCGGGTAGCCGTCCATGCCCACCGACCGGCAGAACCGGATGACGGTGGCCTCGGATGTCTCGGCGGCGGTGGCGAGATCGGTGATCGTCCGGCGTGCGGCGTCGGCCGGATCGGACACGACCAGCCGGGCCACCCGCTGCTCGGCGGGGGACAGCGAGGGGAGCAGGCCGCTGATGTGGACGATCAGGCCACCGGGCTCGTGACTCGCAGAAATCTTCGGACTCTTCGCCACGGATGAAACTTACTTTCATGAGCCGCGAGCGTCAACCATCACCGCACGTATCCGACAGAAGTATCCCCCTCGGATGCCGGGACCCGGCACCGACCGTCGTCGCAGCATGACGCGCCTCGTCCCCGGCGGTCGAATCGACCGGGTTACCGTGTGCCCCATGGCGGATCGCAGTGTGCTGGTCACCGGCGGAACGGGCGGGCTCGGCGGGGCGGTGACCGCCGCCTTCATACAGGCGGGTTGGCGGGTGGTCGTACCGCAGCGGGAGAGCGGGGCCCCGGCGGGGCCGGCGGGCGAGGGCGTGGTGCGACCGACCGCGGACCTGCTGGACCCGGTGGCGGTGACCCGGGCGGTCGAGGTCGCCGCCGGTGACCCGGCCGCGCCGCTGCGCGCGGTGGTCAACCTGGTCGGCGGGTACGCCAGCGGCGGCCGGGTGCACGAGACCCCGGTCGAGGAGTTCGAGCGGATGCTGGCGATCAACCTGCGCCCCACCTACCTGGTCACCCAGGCGGCCCTGCCGCACCTGATGGCGGCCGGCGGCGGCGCGGTCGTCTGCGTCTCGGCCCGGGCCGCGCTCGCCCCCTTCCCCGGCGCGGCCGGGTACGCGACCGCCAAGGCGGCGGTGCTCGCCTTCGCCAACGCGGTCGCGGTCGAGTACAAGGGGTCCGGGGTGCGCTGCAACACGGTGCTGCCGAGCGTGATCGACACTCCCGCCAACCGGGCCGCCCAGCCGGGAGCCGACCACCGCCGCTGGGTCGGCCCGGCCGAGATCGCCCCGGTGATCCGCTTCCTCGCCTCCGACGAGTCCGCCCCGACCAGCGGCGCGGCCGTCCCGGTCTACGGGCGGGCCTGAGCCACCACCGGCTCCCGGGGCGGCTCGACGACCGGCGCCACCGCCCGTTCCGGCTCCCGGGGCGGCTCGACGACCGGCGCCGCCCGCTGCGGCGGTGTCGGGGCCGGCGGTGCGACACCGCCGGACGGCAGCCACTCGGAGAGGTGGGCCAGGATCCGGCGGGACACCTCGTCCGGCGGCCCCGAGGCGTCCACCACCACGAAGCCGGCGTACTCGGGCAGCGTCCGGTACGCCGTGTCGGCGGCGGCCAGCCAGTCCATCGACTCGTGGTCGGTGCCCCGCCGCTCGATCCGCCGGTACGCCTCCGCCGGGTCGACGGTGAGCAGGAAGGTGACCTGCGGGCGGGGGAAGATCCGGTAGCCGAACCGGGCCAGCCGCTCCCAGCGCTGCCCGCCGTGCGCCCGGATGCTGGCGTACTGGCAGGCGGCGTAGCGGTCCATCACCGCCACCCGCCCGGTCACCAGGCAGCTCAGCAGCGCGGCGGCGATGGCCAGCCAACGCAGCACGGACTCCACGGCGAGCACGCCGTTGCGCCCGACCAGGCGCTGCGCGTCGGGGCGGCCCAGCCGCTGGGCGAGCCGGCCCAGCCAGCGCCGGCCGCCGGCGTTGCGGTGGTAGGTGGCCGGTCGACCGGCCTCGGTGAGGGCGTCGGCGAGCCGGTGCGCCTGGGTGGTCTTGCCCGAGCCGTCGATGCCGATCAGGGCGACCCGGCGTAGTCGGGCCCCGCCGCCGGTCGTCCGCAGTGATCTGGCCACCCTGCACAGACTATCCGACCCATGCTCACCTCCCGGCGCTTCGTCCAGGTTCGTCCCCCACTGCCCGCCCATCGACTCCCGGGATGTGTGGGCGGGCGGCCTGCCGGGTACGCGATGTCATTTCCGACCGCCTGTCCACCTTCACACGACCGACGGGAGCACCAGATGGCCGAGCGCGGGGACGAGAGCCTGTTGTACACCCTCAAGCGGGTCGCCGCCGTGCTCAAGCAGAACGAGATCCCCTTCGCGCTGGGCGGCAGCTTCGCCGTGTACGCGCACGGCGGGCACTCCAGCGAGCACGACGTCGACTTCCTGATCCGGGAGGAGGACGTCGAGCGGTCGCTGGAGGCGCTCACCGCCGAGGGCTTCACCGCCGAACGGCCGCCGGAGGACTGGCTCGTCAAGGTCTACGACGAGGGACGGATGGTCGACCTGATCCACCGGCCGATCGAGACCCCGGTGACCGGGGAGACCTTCGCCGACACGGTGGTCCGTCCGGTCGACGCCATCCACATGCCGGTCCTGTCGGCCACCCAGCTGATGGTGCACAAGCTGCTCAGCTTCTCCCAGCACTACTGCGACTTCGCCCGCGGCCTGCCGCTGGCCCGGTCGCTGCGGGAACAGATCGACTGGGAACGGGTACGGAAGGACACGCAGCACTCGCCGTACGCCGAGGCGTTCCTGGTGCTGCTGGACCGGCTGGACGTGGTCCCGTACGCCGGCACCCCGGTGCCGTACGCCCGTACGCCCGAAGGGAAGGAGACATCGTGACCGAGCATGGCGCCGGCCCGCCGGACGAGTACGTCGAGGCGGAGATCCACCGGATGCTCGCCGAGGACCCGGACGTCGCCGAGCAGGGGATCACCGTGGTGCGCCGCGAGCGCGGACTGGTCCTCTACGGCGAGGTGGAGAGCCCGCACCGGCGGGAGGAGATCCTGCGCCGGGTCTCCGAGCGCTTCCCGGACGTGCCGGTCACCAGTGACATCGGCGTGATCCGGACGCAGGCGCCGACCCAGGCGGAGGAGCTGCCGTGAGGAGGACCCGACGATGATCCGGATCGCCGCCGTCGGCGACGTTCACCTGGACGAGGACGTGGTCGGCCGGTTCCGTCCCGCCCTGGAGGAACTGCCCGGCAACGCCGACGTGCTGCTGCTCGCCGGCGACCTGACCCGGCACGGCACCGAGTCCGAGGCGCGTTGCGTGGCGCAGGAGTTCGGTGGCCTCGGGGTGCCGGTGATCACCGTGCTCGGCAACCACGACCACCAGTGCGACCAGGTGCCGCAGGTGGTGAAGGTGCTCTCCGACGCCGGCATCACGGTGCTGGAGGGGACCGGCGTCGTCCTGGAGACCCCCGGCGGCCGGCTCGGCGTGGCCGGGGTGAAGGGCTTCGGCGGTGGTTTCGCCGGGCGGTGCGCCAGCGACTTCGGCGAGCCGGAGATGAAGGCGTTCGTCCGGACGACCAACGAGAGCGCCGACGCGCTCGGCCGGGCGCTGCGCGACCTGGACTGCGACCTGCTGGTCGCGCTCACCCACTACTCCCCCGTACCCGACACGCTCGCCGGCGAGCCGCTGGAGATCTACCCGTTCCTCGGGTCGTACCAGCTGGGTCAGGCGATCGACTCGGCGCCGACCGCGCTGGCCCTGCACGGGCACGCCCACCACGGCACGGAGCGGGGCACCACCCCGGGCGGGGTACGCGTGCGCAACGTCGCCCACCCGGTCATCAAGCAGGCGTACAGCGTCTTCCACCTCGGAGATCATCTGGTCGGCTGATCAGGTTTCCGGGCTGCACCCGACGGGTATTCAGCAGCCATGGAGCTGATTCTCTGGATTCTCGCAGTGGTACTCGTGGTCGCCGGCATCCTCGCGCTGTTCCGCCGGCAGATCCTGTGGGGCGTAGTCCTCATCGTGGTCGGCCTGTTGGTCGGCCCGGGTGGCGTCAGCATCTTCAGTTGACGCCGGTTCACACCACCGGACCCGCCGGGGTCGTCGATTCCACCTCTCCGTCCTCCCAGACCTGGAGATCCGGAACCGACGGCCCCGGCGCTGTGCTGTCCGGGGTGGTTTGCCGACCCTCACTGGCGGAAACATCTCGACCATGGAGATAACCCGGAGCACCTCGCGCACTCACGGCGCGCGCACCTGGTGGGCGCTGCTCGGCTTCGGCGCGGCCGTGACGGTCGCCGCCGCGATCGGCGGATTGGGGGTGCAGGGCACCACCGACGAGTACGCCGCCCTGCGGCAGCCGGACTGGGCGCCGCCCTCGTGGCTCTTCGGCCCGGTCTGGACCGTCCTGTACGCGCTGATCGCGATCGCCGGCTGGCTGGTCTGGCGGAAGGTCGGCTTCGGCCCGGCACTCTGGGCCTGGACCGCGCAGCTCGTGCTGAACGCGATCTGGACCCCGCTCTTCTTCGGCGCCGGGCAGTACGGCCTGGCGTTCGCCGAGATCGTACTGATGTGGCTGGCCATCGCGGTGACGGTGGCGCTCTTCCTGCGGGTCTCCCGACCGGCCGCGGCGCTGATGCTGCCCTACTGGGCCTGGGTCACCTTCGCCGCCGCCCTGAACTTCTCCATCTGGCAGCTCAACACCTGAGGCGATGGCCCGGTAGGGGGTGCGGGCGGCTACGGGTCCACACCCCCTACCGGCGTCAGCAGCGTGGCACGTTCGGGATGAAGCCGTCGTACCCGGTGTAGACGTAGGCGTCGGCGATGTACTTCCCACTGCCGATCCGGTCCCAGATGTTGCTGGTGCCGTACGTGCCGGTGACGCTGGTGCCGGTGGTCTGGCAGTAGATGGTCACCTTGGCGCCGTCGGCCACCGAGCCGACGGCGTCGTAGCCGGTGCCGGGGCCGGAGCGGACGGTGAGGTTCGCGCCGGCGGTGTTGACGGTGCCGGAGCCGGTCGTCGAGCCGGAGCAGCCGTTGTCGCTGGTGTACGTCTTCGAGCCCCAGTAGAGCGCGAGCGCGCCGTTGAACCGGATCTGGATGTCGTTGCCGTTGTACCGCTGCTCGTAGTGCAGGTGCGGTCCGGACGAGCCGCCGGTGCTGCCCACCCAGCCGATCACCTTGCCGTAGCCGACGGTCTGGCCGACCGAGACGTTGAAGCCGTTGAGGTGGGCGTAGTAGGTGGTGTAGCCGCCGCCGTGGTTGATCCGGACGTACTTGCCGTAGCTGGTGCCGCCGAGGTCGGTCACCCGGTCGACGGTGCCGGGGGCGCTGGCCACCACCGGGTCGCCGAGGTCGTCGGTGCGGTTGAAGTCGATCGCGTACGCCGGGCTGTGATTGGTCCGGGTCTGCCCGGTCCAGGACTGGTTGCAGGGGAAGGGGACCTTGAAGGTCGGGGCCGCCATCGCCGGGCTGGCCGGGAGCACCAGGGCGCCCACCGAGAGCAGCACGGCCGCCGCCAGGCTCCACCACCGTCTGCGCATCGCACACCACCTCATCGCGTAGAGATTCTTCGATGCTTGAGATGAGAGTGACAGAAACCTCCATCGATGGGAAGAGATGCCTGCCCGGAAACCACCCCCAGCCTGCGCCGATCCGTTCGTGGGAGCGAGCCCACGGCTGGTGAGCAGGTTTCGGCATTGTTACCGGGCCGTGTCCGAACAGGGGTGGACCAATCGAGATGCAAGCGCTTACATGTGTGGACGACCATCGGACCGGCGCGGGTTCGATCCCTCCACGCGCCGGCAAGGAAGGAGAACGGCATGGCGTTTGCCAGATCACGCCAGGCTCTCGCGATCGCCGGCGTACTGGGGCTGGCGCTCGGCGCCACCGCCTGCGGCACCGGCAACGACAAGAAGAGCAGCAACGCGGGCTCCGCGGAGTGCGCCGCATACGAGAAGTACGGCGACAACGACGGCAAGAAGGTCAGCATCTACTCGTCCATCCGGGACATCGAGGCCGACCGCCTCGAGCAGTCCTGGAAGCAGTTCGAGGACTGCACCGGCATCGAGATCGACCACGAGGGCTCCGGCGAGTTCGAGGCCCAGCTCGGTGTCCGCGTCGACGGCGGCAACGCCCCCGACCTGGCCTTCATCCCGCAGCCGGGCCTGCTGAAGCGGTTCGTCGACTCCGGCAAGCTCAAGCCGGCCGGTGCCCAGACCAAGGCCGAGGCCGAGGCCAACTACTCCCCCGACTGGCTGAAGTACAGCACCGTCAACGGCCAGTTCTACGGCGCGCCGCTGGGCTCGAACGTCAAGTCCTTCGTGTGGTACTCGCCGAAGACCTTCAAGGAGAAGGGCTGGACCGTCCCGACCACCTGGGACGAGCTGGTCAAGCTCAGCGACACCATCGCGGCCAGCGGCACCAAGCCGTGGTGCGCCGGCATCGAGTCCGGTGACGCCACCGGCTGGCCGGCCACCGACTGGATCGAGGACGTGCTGCTGCGCACCGGGGGTCCCGAGGTCTACGACCAGTGGACCACCCACGGCATCCCGTTCAACGACCCGAAGGTCGCCGACGCCCTCGACCGGGCCGGCACCATCCTCAAGAACGAGAAGTACGTCAACGGCGGCTTCGGCGGCGTGAAGAGCATCGCCACCACCTCCTTCCAGGAGGCCGGCGTGCCGATCACCACCGGCAAGTGCGCCCTGCACCGCCAGGCGTCCTTCTACGCCAACCAGTGGCCGCAGGGCACCAAGGTGGCCGAGGACGGCGACGTCTTCGCGTTCTACTTCCCGGCCATCGACCCGGCCAAGGGCAAGCCGGTGCTGGGCGGCGGCGAGTTCGTCGCGGCCTTCGCCGACCGTCCCGAGGTCCAGGCGGTGCAGACCTACCTGGCCTCCGGCGAGTACGCCAACTCCCGCGCCAAGATCGGTGACTGGGTGTCGGCGAACAAGAAGCTCGACATCGCCAACGTGCCGAACCCGGTGGACAAGCTCTCCGTCGGCATCCTCCAGGACCCGAAGACGGTCTTCCGCTTCGACGGCTCGGACCTGATGCCGGCCGCGGTCGGCGCGGGCACCTTCTGGAAGGGCATGGTCGACTGGGTGAACGGCAAGGACACCAAGACCGTGCTCGACGGCATCGAGGGCAGCTGGAAGTGATCTGAGCCGGTGGCCCGGTCCCCGCGGGGGCCGGGCCACCGGTCCACTACCGAACCCTTGAAGGAGGGTCGATGGAGTTCGACTGGCTGGAGGAACAGCCCAAGTTCTTCATGCTCGGCTACGGGCTGCTCGCCTTCGTCGTGGTGGTGGGCGGTCTGCTCCTGCTCCTCGACGTGGTGCCGTCCTGGTTCGCCCGTCGTCGCGAGGCGCAACTGGTCGCCGCCGCGGCGAGCGGCACTCCGCTGCCCCGGCGGCCGAAGCAGCGCGAGGGCATGTTCGCCCTGTTCTTCCTGCTGCCGACGCTGCTGCTGCTCGCCGTCGGCCTGGTGGTGCCGGCGATCCGCACCACGCTGCTCTCCTTCATGGATTCCGGCAGCAACGACTGGGTGGGGCTGCGCAACTACGGGTGGATGTTCTCCGAGGACTCGATCGTCCGGGTCCTGATCAACACCTTGATCTGGGTGCTGCTGGTCCCGCTGGTGGCCACCTCGTTCGGCCTGCTCTACGCCGTGATGGTGGACAAGGCCCGGTTCGAGGCGGTCGCCAAGTCCCTGATCTTCCTGCCGATGGCGATCTCATTCGTCGGCGCCAGCATCATCTGGAAGTTCGTCTACGCGTTCCGGGGTGACGGGCAGGAGCAGATCGGCCTGCTCAACCAGTTCGTGGTCAGTCTCGGCGGCGAGCCGAAGCAGTGGCTGCTGGAGTCACCGCTCAACACGTTCCTACTCATCGTGATCATGGTGTGGATCCAGGCCGGTTTCGCGATGGTGGTGCTCTCCGCCGCCATCAAGGCCATTCCCGCCGACATCGTGGAGGCCGCCCGCCTGGACGGGGTCAGCCCCTGGCAGATGTTCTGGCAGATCACCATGCCGAGCATCCGGCCGGCGCTGATCGTCGTGGTGGTGACGCTGTCGATCGCCACCCTCAAGGTCTTCGACATCGTCCGCACGGCGACCAACGGCAACTACGACACCAGCGTGATCGCCAACGAGATGTACAACCAGGCGTTCCGCTACGGCGAGAACGGGCAGGGCTCCGCCCTGGCGGTCTTCCTGTTCATCCTGGTCATTCCGATCGTGATCTACCAGATCCGCAACCTGCGTCAGCAGCGGGAGGGCTGAGATGACCACCGCCACGCCCACTGTCGGAGCCGGCACCCAGGCCGTCGGTAAGACCACGACCGCCGGCCGGGTCCGCAAGCGGCTGAACACCCGTGCCGCCACCCTGATCTCGATCGTCATCGCGCTGCTCTGGACGATCCCGACCTTCGGCCTGCTCGTCTCCTCGTTCCGGCCGGAGGACCAGATCAAGAGCACCGGCTGGTGGACGTTCTTCAGCGACCCCGAGTTCACCCTGGAGAACTACCAGGAGGTGCTCTTCGGCAGTTCCTCCTCGTCCGGCCAGCTCGCCAGCTACTTCATCAACTCGCTGGCGATCACCATCCCGTCGGTGCTCTTCCCGCTCGCCTTCGCCTCCCTGGCCGCGTACGCGCTCGCCTGGATCAACTTCCGGGGGCGGGACTGGCTCTACATCGCGATCTTCGCGATGCAGATCGTGCCGTTGCAGATGGCCCTGGTGCCGCTGCTGAAGTTCTTCTCCACCGGCGTCACGCTCGGCGGCGTCACCCTGATGCCGGCCTGGGACCTGGTGGACGAGCAGAAGTTCGCCCAGGTGTGGTTCGCGCACACCTGCTTCGCCCTGCCCTTCGCGGTGTTCCTGCTGCACAACTTCATCTCCCAGCTGCCCAAGGACCTGATGGAGGCGGCCCGGGTCGACGGGGCCACCCACCCCAAGATCTTCCGCACCATCGTCCTGCCACTGGTCACCCCGGCCCTGGCGGCCTTCGGCATCTTCCAGTTCCTCTGGGTCTGGAACGACCTGCTGGTCGCGCTGATCTTCGCCGGGGGCGGCAACGAGACCGCCCCGCTGACCGTCCGGCTGGCCGAGATGGCCGGCACCCGGGGCAACGAGTGGCAGCGCCTCACGGCCGGCGCGTTCGTCTCGATCGTCGTACCGCTGATCGTGTTCCTGTCCCTGCAGCGCTACTTCGTGCGGGGTCTGCTCGCCGGCAGCGTCAAGGGCTGACGCCGGGCCGCCGCCGCCCGCGTGCCGGGCGGCGGCGGCGCCGTCGTGGAGCGGGGGAACATCGTGACCAGGATTGATGACGTCGCCCGGCTCGCCGGGGTCTCGACCGCCACCGTCTCCCGCGCGCTGCGCGGGCTGCCGACGGTCTCGGCCGCGACGCGCCGGCGGGTGCTCGCCGCCGCCGAGCAACTGGAGTACGCGGTCTCGCCGAGCGCCTCCCGGCTGGCCGGTGGCCGGACCGGGACGGTGGCCGTGGTGGTCCCCCGGATCACCCGGTGGTTCTTCGGCACCGTCGTCGAGACGGTCGAGGACCACCTCCACCAGGCCGGGTACGACCTGCTGCTGTACAACCTCGGCGGGCGCGAGCAGATCCGGCAGCGGGTGCTGCGCACCGCCAACCTGCACAAGCGGGTGGACGCGATCATGCTGGTCGCCACCCCGCTGCGCCCGGCCGACCTGACCGCGCTGGCCCGGCTGGAGCTGCCCGGGATCACCATCAGCTCCGGCAGCCACGTGCCGGGCTGGCCCTGCGTACGCATCGACGACGTGGCCGCCGCCCGTACCGCCACCCGGCACCTGCTCGACCTGGGCCACCGCCGGATCGCGCACATCTCCGGCGACCCGGACGACGAGCTGGCCTTCACCACCCACCTGGACCGCCGGCGCGGCTACCGGGAGGCGCTGCGCGCCGCCGGCATCGACCCCGATCCGAGCCTGGACGTGGAGTCGCAGTTCACCATCGACGGGGGCACCCGGGCCACCGCCGAACTGCTCGCCCGGGGCGAGCCGCCGACGGCGATCTTCGCCGCCTGCGACGAGATGGCGATGGGGGCGATCAGCGCGCTGCGCGACGCCGGGTTGCGGGTGCCGCAGGACGTCAGCGTGATCGGCGTCGACGACCACGACCTCGCCGGGGTGCTGGGGCTGAGCACCATCGCCCAACCCGCCGCCGAGCAGGGGCGGCTCGCCGTCCGGCTGCTGCTCGACCCGCTGCGCACCCGCACCGCCGACCCGTACGCCGGCCGGGTGCCGGAGCAGCGCGGTACCGACGACCCGGGCGACCCACCGGAACCGGTGATCCTGCCCACTCGGCTGGTGGTGCGTGAATCGACCGCGCCACCGCGGGCACACTGAACGGATTCGACACCGCACCGCTCGACACAGGGAGAAGGCTCTGAACACCGACGCGACGCAGCAGGAACAGCCCGGTGGCCCGGCCGTCGGGTGGTGGACCGAGGCCGTCATCTACCAGATCTACCCGCGCTCCTTCGCCGACTCCGACGGCGACGGCATGGGCGACCTGCCAGGCATCACGGCGCGCCTCGGCCACCTCGCCGAGTTGGGCGTCGACGCGGTCTGGCTGTCCCCGTTCTACCCGTCCCCGCAGGCCGACGCCGGGTACGACGTGGCCGACTACCGGGACGTCGACCCGCTCTTCGGCAAGCTCTCGGACGCCGACGCGCTGATCGCCGAGGCCCACGCCAAGGGGCTCCGGGTCATCGTCGACCTGGTGCCGAACCACACCTCCTCCGCGCACCGCTGGTTCCGGGCCGCGCTGGTCGCCGGCCCGGGCAGCCCGGAGCGCGCCCGGTACGTCTTCCGCGACGGCCTGGGCCCGGACGGCGACCAGCCGCCCAACGACTGGCAGAGCGTCTTCGGCGGCCCCGCCTGGACCCGGGTGACCGAGCCGGACGGTCGGCCCGGCCAGTGGTACCTGCACCTCTTCGACACCGGGCAGCCCGACCTCAACTGGGACAACCCGGAGGTCCGCGAGGAGTTCCTCGACGTGCTGCGCTTCTGGCTGGACCGGGGCGTGGACGGCTTCCGGGTGGACGTCGCGCACGGCCTCGTCAAGCAGGCCGACCTCGCGAACTGGCAGGAGCCGCAGGAGATCCTCTCCGGCAACGACGTGGACAAGCCCCGGCCCCCGATGTGGGACCAGGACGGCGTGCACGAGGTCTACCGGGAGTGGCGCCGGCTGCTCGACACGTACCCCGGGGAGCGGGTCCTCGTGGCCGAGGCGTGGGTGGAGCCGGCCGAGCGGCTGGCCCGCTACGTCCGCCCCGACGAGATGCACCAGGCGTTCAACTTCGAGTACCTGCTCGCGGCGTGGACCGCGCCCGCCCAGTACGCGGTCGTCACCCGGTCCCTGGAGGCCACCGACGCGGTGGACGCGCCGACGACGTGGGTGCTGTCCAACCACGACGTGGTCCGGCACGCGTCCCGGCTGGGCCTCACCACCGGTGGCGGCCGGCTCAACGGCATCGGAATCGGCGACCCGCAGCCGGACGCCGGGGTGGGGCTGCGCCGGGCCCGGGCGGCCAGCCTGCTGATGCTGGCCCTGCCCGGCTCCGCCTACCTCTACCAGGGCGAGGAGCTGGGGCTGCCCGAGCACACCACGCTGCCCGACGAGGCCCGGCAGGACCCGACGTGGGCGCGAAGCGGCCACACCCAGCGCGGCCGGGACGGCTGCCGGGTGCCGATCCCGTGGGAGGCCGACGCCCCGTCGTACGGCTTCGGGCCGACCGACGCGAGCTGGCTGCCCCAGCCGCCGTCCTGGGCCGAGTACGCCCTGGACCGGCAGCGCGACGTGCCCGGTTCGACGTACGAGATGTACCGCGCCGGGCTGCGGCTGCGCCGCGAGCACGGGCTCGCCCGGGGGCCGTTGGCGTGGCTCTCCACCGGCGACGAGGTGCTGGCGTTCCGCAACGGCGGGCTGACCGTGCTGACCAACTTCGGCGCGGCGGCCGTCCCGGCCCCGACCGGTGAGCTGGTGTGCAGCAGCGCCCCGCTCGACGAGGACGGGCGGGTCCCGACCGACGTCACGGTCTGGGTCCGCGGCTGACGCGAAGCGGTCCGCCGGCGCCCGGCGCCTGTCCGGGAGCCGGCGGAACGCTTCGTCCGCGCGGCGCGGCGCACGGCGGCGTGGATCCGGCCCGCGCCATCCGGACCGGCGGTGCGCCCTGCGCCGCACCCGGCCCGCCGGGCGCTCCGGCACCCCCGGCGATGGCCGTTCCGGTCCGTCCCACCTGCCTGTTGCGGACGCTACCGACCTGATCGCGTGGATGGATCAACCTCCGGTCGGCGCGGGTCAGAGCCGGTCGGCGCGGGCGTGCAGCAGGTCGTGCACGGACTCGATGTCGCCGGGCGAGGTGCGCGAGGCGAGCCAGTACATGAACCCGGTGGGGATGAAGAAGAGCTGGAAGACGGCCAGCCCGACGGCGTAGTTCAGCGGCGGTGGGAACGCCGCGCGCAGGCCGTGGAAGGCCACGCCGACCAGCCCGTTGCCGGCCGCCCGGCCCACCCCGTTGACCAGGTTGCCCAGGCTGTAGACGGTGCCCCGGTGCTCGGGCGGGTTGACGTCGGCGATCAGGGCGAACCAGTTCGGCGAGTTGGCCGAGGTCAGCGCCAGCGCGACGACGGCGGTGAGCAGGCTCAGCCCGACCGTCGGTTCGGTCACCACGCTGGCCAGCACCGCCCGGACCACCGCCGCGCCGCCCGCGCCGTCGGGCACCACGATGCGCACCGGGACCAGGAACAGGACCAGGTAGAACGGCAGGGCCGCGAGGATGCCCACCGCCGCGACCAGGGCCCGCCCCCTCGGCGTACGCCGTTGCAGCGCGTCCCCGGCCAGCCCGCCCACGATGGAGAGCACCCCGCCGAGCTGGAACAGGGTGGCGAAGACACTGCCGACCATCACCGCGGTGGCCGGCGAGTAGCCCTGGTCCTCGGCCCGTTCGGCGAAGAGCACCGGCAGCCAGACCAGCGAGCCGAACGCGGCCTGCGCGGTCAGCCCCTGCAGGATCAGCCAACGGTTGGTCCGGCGGGCCAGGATGCGGGGCAGATCGGCGCGGGTGATCCGGTAGTCGTACTCGGCGCCGGCGTCGATCGCGCCGGCCAGTTCCGGCTCGCTCTGCCCGCGCCGGACGTCGTACGTGAAGAGGTAGGCGGCGGTGGCCGCCAGGCCGACCACGCTCAGCGCCAGGAACGGACGCCGCCAGTCGGTGCTGCCGAGCAGGCCGCCGGTGAGCGTCCCGGCCAGCGTGCCGACGCCCTGCGACAGGCCCCAGAAGCTCATCACCAGGCCCCGGCGGCGGGGCGAGATCAGGTCGGTGACCACGGAGAAGCCGACGGAACCGACCGCGCCCAGCCCGACCGCGGCGACGAGTTGGGCGGCCAGGAACGTCGGGTAGTCCTGGGCCAGCGCGCTGCCGCCGGTACCGGCGGCCCAGATCAGCGTGCCGACCATGAGCAGCGGTTTGCGGTTCGTCCGGTCGCCCACGTACGCCCAGGCCACCGCGGCCACCGCGCTGACCAGGAAGCTCACCGCGGTGACCAGGCCGAGCAGCCGCTGCGGCACGTCCAGCGCCCCGGAGATCGGCCCGTACAGCGGAGGCACCAGGCCGATCGCCACGTTGTCCAGCGAGGCGAGCACCACGAACACCACGACGCTGTAGAGGCGGTGCGCCGCGTTCCCGCGCCGGGAGATCCTGGTGCCACCCATGACCGGCAGCAAACCAGGTGCGGATCACGGGCCGGTGACCGGCCCCGCCCCGACCGGCCCGCTCAGAGGTACCCGCCGATCTCGACCGGCACGACGGTGTTCGGGACCGCTCCGGAGCGCAGCGCGTACAGCTCGGCGAGGGTCGCGCCCTGCGGCGGCACCCCGGCCGAGGCGCCCAGCCACCCGGTCGCCTCCGCGTACGACAGCGGCCCCACCTCGATCCGGGCCAGGCACCGGCCGGGACGGACCACCGCCGGGTGCAGCCGGGACAGGTCCTCGTTGGTGGTGATCGCGACCAGCACGTCCCGGCCCTGCCCGAGCAGCCCGTCGGTGAGGTTGAGCAGCCGGGACAGCGCCTGCCCGGCCGCCTGCTTCGCCTCGCCCCGGATCAGTTCGTCGCAGTCCTCCAGGATCAGCAGCCGCCACTTGCGGGTCGTCCCGGCGTCCCCGTCGTCCTCCTCGCCGACGGCCACCTCGGACAGGTAGGCGGTGTCGCCGAAGAGCACGTCGGGGTCGAGGACACAGTCGACCTGGCACCAGTCGCGCCAGTGCCGGGTCAGCGCCCGCAGCGCGGTGGTCTTGCCGGTGCCCGGCGCGCCGTGCAGCAGGATCAGCCGGCCGGCGACGTTCTCCGGGGTGACCGCCATCAGCGCGTCCAGGGCCGCGCCGGCCGACGCGCTGTAGTTGGGCCGGATGGTGTCCCACTCCGGGGCGACTATCGACCGCAGGTCACGCTGCGCGCCCCGGCGCGGGTTCTGGTGCCAGAAGCCGATCCGGGCGGTGTCCGGGGCGTCCGGCTCGGCGGCCCCGTCGACGATCCGGTCCAGCGCGGACTGGCCGACCTCGTCGTCGACCGCCGTCACGGTCACCTCGGCGCCGCGCCCCTTCCAGGTCACCACGCGCGCGGTCCAGCCGTCGCCGGCGAGCAGCCGGGACCGCTGCCGGTTCTCGATGGCGGTCCGCAGCAGTCGCCCGTCGGGAACCGTCAGCGACGCCTCGGGGCGTACCCGGGAGAGCCGGACGGTCCGCGACCACGGGTGGCGGCCGGTGACGAAGTCCGCCAGCACCAGGGCGTCCACCACGTCGCACGGGGTGTCCGCGTCGTCGTACTGCAGGGCCGAGGGCAGGTCGACGCCGGTCGGAGCGCCGGACGGTTCGGGGGTGCTGCGCATCGCCCGATCATCGCGACCCGGGGCCGCCGCGTACAGCGCATTAGGGCGTGGCGTCGGCGCGGTCCACGGTGCGGCCCCGGGCGGCGGCGTACCGCCCACGGACGGCGGGGACCGGCTCGGCGGCGTACTCCTCGGCGCCGGTGACCGGCCAGGCGGGCGGCGTCGCGCCGCCCAGGGCGACCCAGGCGGCCTGGCGCGCCGCCCCGTCGGCGACGTACTCCCCGGGCGGCGGCACGAGCACCGGCCGGCCGAAGACCTGCGGGGCGATCCGGCGGACCGCGGCGGAGCGGGCGCCACCCCCGACCAGGACGATCCGGTCGGCACGCGCCCCCTGCGCGATCAGCGCGTCCAGGCCGTCGGCGAGCGCGCAGAGCATCCCCTCGACGGCAGCCCGGGCCAGGTGCGCCGGGGTCGCGGTGTGCAGGGTGAGCCCGTGCAGCGCCCCGGTGGACAGCGGCCGGACCGGGGTCCGCTCCCCCTCCAGGTAGGGGACCAGCACCAGCCCGCCGGCCCCGGGCGGCGCGGCCAACGCCCGGTCGGACAGTTCGTCGAGGCCGACCCCGAGCATCGCCGCCGCGGCGTCGAGCACCCGGGCCGCGTTGAGCGTGCAGACCAGCGGCAGGAACCGGCCGGTGGCGTCGGCGAAGCCGGCGACCGCGCCGCCGGGGTCGGCGGCCGGGGCGTCGGAGACCGCGAAGACCGTGCCGGAGGTGCCGATGGAGACGACCACGTCACCGGGGCCGGCCCCGACGCCGAGCGCCGCGGCGGCGTTGTCGCCGGCCCCCGGGCCGAGCAGCACCGCCGCGCCGGACGGTGCCGGCGTCACTCCCTCGCCGACCGCCGTGCCGGTCGACGCCATCGACGAGCCGCCCGGAGCGGCCAGGACGGACGGGGCCAGGTGACCGGCGACCTCGGCCGGACCCAGGACCGCCGGCACCCGCAGCCGCCGGCCGAACGCCTGTTCCAGCAGGTCGTGGCGGTACTCGCCGGTGCGCGGTGACCAGTAGCCGGTGCCGCTGGCGTCGCTCCGGTCGGTGCGCAGCGCGTCCAGGCCGGGCGCGCCGGCCAGCCGCCAGGTGAGCCAGTCGTGCGGCAGGCACACCGCCGCGACCCGGGCGGCCCGGTCCGGCTCGTGCCGGGCCAGCCAGCGCAGCTTGGTGGCGGTGAAGCTGGCCACCGGCACGCTGCCGGTCGCCTCCGCCCAGGACCGGCGGCCCGCCTCGCCGCCACCGGCCTCGGCGATCAGGTCGGCGGCGGCGTCGGCGGAGCGGGTGTCGTTCCAGAGCAGGGCGGGTCGGACCACCCGGCCGGCTTCGTCCAGGCAGACCATGCCGTGCTGCTGGCCGGCGACCGAGACGGCCGCGACGTCGGCCAGTCCACCGGCGGCGTCGACCGCCGTGCGCAGCGCGTCCCACCAGGCCTCGGGGTCGACCTCGGTGCCGTCCGGGTGCGGCGCGCGGCCCTGCCGGACCAGCGCGCCGGTCTCCGCGTCCCGGACGACGACCTTGCAGGACTGGGTGGACGAGTCGACCCCGGCGACGAGCGGCATGGCGGCCCGCCTCAGCGCGCGCCGAGCAGGTGCTCGACGGCGAGCTGGTTGAGCCGGACGAAGCCGAAGCCCTTCGCCCCGGCCGCGTCGACGTCGAACTCCTCGAACGCGGAGGAGTCGGCGAGCAGGTCGGCGTAGCCCTCACCCGGGTTCAGCGTCGGGGTGGACAGCTCGGCGACCCGGCTGGCCGCGAGCGCCTCGGCCACCTCCGGGTCGGCCCGGAACGCCGCGGCCCGCTCCTTGAGCAGCAGGTACGTGCGCATGTTCGCCTCGGCCGAGGCCCACACCCCGGCGAAGTCCTCGGTGCGCGAGGGCTTGTAGTCGAAGTGCCGGGGCCCGTCGTACGCGGGGCCGCCCCCGGGGCCGCCGTGCTCCAGCAGGTCCACCAGGGCGAACGCGTTGAGCAGGTCGCCGTGGCCGAAGACGAGGTCCTGGTCGTACTTGATGCCCCGCTGGCCGTTGAGGTCGATGTGGAACAGCTTGCCCTGCCAGAGCGCCTGAGCGATGCCGTGCACGAAGTTCAGCCCGGCCATCTGCTCGTGCCCGACCTCCGGGTTGAGGCCGACCAGTTCCGGGTGGGCGAGGGTGGAGATGAAGCCCAGCGCGTGACCGATGGTGGGCAGCAGGATGTCGCCGCGCGGCTCGTTCGGCTTGGGCTCGAGGGCGAAGCGCAGGTCATAGCCGGAGTCGACGACGTACTGGCAGAGCAGGTCGACGGCCTCGCGGTAGCGGTCCAGCGCCGCGCGGACGTCCTTGGCCAGGTCGTACTCGGCGCCCTCCCGGCCGCCCCACATCACGAAGGTGCGGGCGCCCAGCTCGGCGGCGAGGTCGACGTTGCGCAGCACCTTGCGCAGCGCGTACCGGCGGACGTCGCGGTCGTTGCTGGTGAAGCCGCCGTCCTTGAAGACCGGGTGGTTGAAGAGGTTGGTGGTGACCATGGGGACGACCAGGCCGGTCTCGTCGAGGGCCTTGCGGAACCGGGTCAGGTGGGCGTCGCGGGTGGCGGCGTCCGAACCGAAGGGCACCAGGTCGTCGTCGTGGAAGGTGATCCCGTACGCGCCCAGCTCGGCGAGGCGGTGCACGGCCTCGACCGGGTCCAGCTCTCCCCGGGTGGCGTCGCCGAACGGGTCACGGGCCGGCCAGCCCACCGTCCAGAGCCCGAAGGAGAACTTGTCGGCGGGGGTGGGACGGGGTGCCATGGCAGACCTCCGGTGGTGTCGTCCGCTATTTGTTCAGTGGTTGAATTAAATGACCCCGGTGTGGCACTGTCAAGCGGTGACCAGCGCCAGTACCACCGGCGCGGTCCGCCAGGGCAGCCTGCGCGAGCTCAACCTCGCCGTGGTGCTCGGCCGGATCGCCGCCGCCGACCGACCGCCCTCCCGGGCCGCGATCGCCGCCGACACCGGCCTGACCCGGGCCACCGTCTCCGCGGTCGTCGACGACCTGATCGCCGGCCGGCTGGTGGACGAGGCCGAACCGGAGCCGCGCGCCGGAGCCGGCCGGCCCGCCCGCGGGCTGCGGCTCGCCGCCGACGGACCCGCCGGGCTCGGCCTGGAGGTCAACGTCGACTACCTCGCCGCCTGCGTGGTCGACCTGACCGGCCAGGTCCGCCACCACGAGGTGCACCGGGCCGACCTGCGCCCCCTCTCCCCCGCCGACGCCCTCGCCCGCCTGGTCGAGCTGGCCGCGCGGGGCCGGACCGCCGCCGACCGGCACGGGCTGACCCTGGCCGGCGCGACGCTGGCGGTGCCCGGCCTGGTCGACGCCCACGGGCTGGTCCGGCTCGCGCCCAACCTCGGCTGGCGCGAGGTGGACGTGCCCGCCCTGCTCGCCGCGCACCCGCCGCTGACCGGGCCGGTCGCGGACGGCCCGGCGCTGACCGTCGACAACGAGGCCAACCTGGCGGCCCTCGGCGAACTGCACGCCACCCCCGGCACGCCGAGCTTCCTGCACGTCTCCGGCGAGATCGGCATCGGCGCGGGGATCGTGCTCGACGGCGCGCTGTTCCGGGGCGTGCGGGGCTGGAGCGGTGAGCTGGGGCACGTGCCGGTCGACCCGGCCGGACCGCGCTGCCGGTGCGGCGCCCGGGGCTGCCTGGAGACGTACGCCGGTCAGGAGGCCATCCTCGCCGCGGCCGGACTCTCCGGCGCGGACCTTCCGGCGGACACCGCCGCCCGGCGACTGGCCGACCTCGCCGGGGCGGGCGACCGGGCGACCCTCGACGCGCTGCGCGCGGCCGGCACCGCCCTCGGGGTGGCCGTCTCCGGCGTGGTCAACCTGCTCGACCTGGACACCGTCGTCCTCGGCGGTGGATACGCGACGCTCGCCCCCTGGCTGCGCCCACCGGTCGCCGCCGAGCTGGCCGACCGGGTGCTCACCGCCGCCTGGTCCCCGGTCACGGTCCGCGCGGCAGCCCTCGGGCCGGAGTCCGCCGCCGTCGGCGGCGCGGGCGCGGTGGTCCGCCGGATCATCGCCCGACCGTCCGGTTGGCTCGGCCGCCGGGAGTGACCGGGGCTTCCTCGATGGGCGATCACGCCACCGCCTCGGTACCCTTTCCCCAGGCGACGATCCCCCAACCGAGGAGTGCACGACCAGCATGCGCAGAGGTCGACAGGCCGAAGCGCCCGGCGCCCGGCGGTGACGACGACCCGCCGGGGCGGACACGCCGGGCCGGTCAGCGGCGGCGGAAAGGTGTCCCGGCCGCGTACCCGGCAGTCGCCGCAGGCGCCGCTGCCCGCCGATCCCCGGCTCGCCCGTGAGCTGCTGGACGGCCTCGCCGAGGCCGTGGTCACCACCGACCACGCCGGGGTGGTCACCCTGGTCAACGCGATGGCCGGCGATCTCCTCCCCGAACTGACCCCCGGCATCGACCTCGGGCACTGCGCCGTGCCGGCGCTGGCCGCCGCCGTGGCGCAGGGGACCGAAACCTTCGACACCGAACACCGGGGTCGCCGGCTGCGCGGTGTCTGCCGCCGGCTCGCCGCCGGCCGGTGCGCCTGGTACGTCCGGGACGTCACCGAGGAGCAGGCGCGCACCGACGCGCTGCTCGCCGAGCGTTCCCGCACCGCCTTCCTCGCCCAGGCCGGCAGCCGCCTGGGCCTCTCCCTGCACCGCGACCAGACGCTGCGGGCCGCCACCACCCTGCCGGTGCCGTACCTGGCCGACGCCGCGCTGGTCGTGCACCATCCGCCCCCGCCCGCCGAGAACCTGCCGCACTGGATCCGGTACGCCGCGGACGACCCCGCCCCGGTGACCGGGACCGCCCCCTGGACGTTCACCGGCTCGGTCCCCGGCCTCGCGGAGGCCCTGCACGGTCACGCCACCGACCCCAGCCCCTGGCTCGACGCCGAACTGGCCGACCTGGCCGACGTGCTGCCGGCCACCTTCGGCCGCCCCGGCACCGTGCTGATCAGCCCGATGCCCGGCGCCGGTGGCCCGGCCGGGGCCCTGATCCTGATCCGCCGGGCCGGGCGCCCCGGATTCGACCAGCGCGACATCGAACTGGCCCGGGAGTTCGCCGCCCGGGCCGGCGCCGCGATCGCCACCGCCGAGCTCTACGGCGAGCAGACCCACCTGGCGCGGGTGCTGCAGAACAGCCTCCTGCCGCCGAAACTGCCGCCGCTGCCCGGGCTCACCCTGGCCGGCGGCTACCGGGCCGCCGGGGACAGCCTGCGCATCGGCGGCGACTTCTACGAGGTGTTCCCCACCGCCTCCGGCGGGATGTTCGCCCTCGGCGACGTCTGCGGCAAGGGCGTCGGCGCGGCCGTGCTCACCGGGCGGGTCCGCCAGTCGTTGCAGACCCTCCGCCTGGTCGAACAGCGCCCGCTGGAGCTGATGGGGCTGCTCAACCGGGCCCTGTTCGACACGCCGGACGCCACCCGCCGCGCCCAGTTCACCACCCTGCTGCTCGGCACCGTCGACCCCGAGCCCGACGGTGGCGCGAGGGTCCGGATCGCCGGCGGCGGACACCCGTCCCCGCTGGTCGTACGCGCCGACGGCAGCAGCACCCGGGTGCCGGTGGGCGGGATGCCGATCGGCGCGTTCACCGGCGCGACGTTCCGCGAGGCGCAGGTCAGGCTGGCCCCGGGCGAGCTGCTGCTGGCGTACACCGACGGGGTGACCGAGGCGCGCGGGGGCCCGGCGGCCGTGGAGATGTTCGGTGAGCGGCGACTGCTCCAGGCGCTCGCCTCGGCGGCCGGGCTGCCACCGGCCGCGATGGTCGAGCGGCTGCTGCAACTGGTCGACGAATGGTTGGACGGGCAGGCCCACGACGACATCGCCATGCTCGCCGTCCGCGCCTCGGGTCCCGCGTGAGCGCGGACGACCGGAGCGCCCCGGCGGTGACGCCGGCCGACGTCACGGCGTACCTCGACTGCCTGGACCGCGCCGATCCGGCTGCCGCCGCCCGGGTCGCGACCGGCCTGCTGGACGCGGGGGCCTCGGTCGCCGACGTGCTGGTGGACCTGGTCGCCGTCGCCCAGCGGGAGGTCGGCCTGCGCTGGCTGACCGGGCGGTGGAGCGTCGCCCAGGAGCACGCCGCGACCCACGTCAGCGAACGGGTGGTCGACGCGGTCGCCGCCCGGACCGGCCGGCGCGCGGAGCGCGGACACGTGGTGATGGCCTGCGTCGAGGGCGAGTGGCACGCGCTGGCCGCCCGGATCGTCGCCGAGGTGGTCCGGGACGCGGGCTGGCGGGTCACCTTCCTCGGTGCCAGCGTCCCGTCCCGGCACCTGGTCTCGTACCTGCACCAGACCGGCCCGGACGCGGTGCTGCTGAGCTGTGTGCAGCCCAGCCGGCTGATCCGGGCCGCGCGGATGGTGGAGGCCTGCCGGGCGGCCGGGGTGCCGGTGGTCGCCGGGGGGCCGGGCTTCGGCACGGACGGCCGCTGGGCGGCCCCGGTCGGCGCGGCGGCCTGGGGCGCCACCGCCCGGGACGCGGCCCGGCTGTTGGACGGGCCGCTGCACGCGGCGGCGCACACCGGGCCCCCACCGCCCGCCGGAGCCGACGAGTACGTGGCGGTGCTGCACCGCCGGCGCGACATCGTGCAGCTCGCCGTCACCGAGGTCGACCTGCCCGACGAGCGCGCCGAGGACTTCGCCACCGCCGTCGGGCATCTGGTGGACGCCCTGGCCGCGGCGATCCGGGTCGGTGACCCGCAACTACTGGTGGACTTCGCCGGCTGGCAGGGCGAGGTGCTCGCCGCCCGGGGCGGCCGCCGGCCGCTGCTGGACGTCGTGCTGGACAGCTGCGCCCGGGTGCTGGCCGAACATCCGCACTCCTGCGACTACCTGCGCCTGGCCCGGGCCGCCCGATCGGCCCCCGCCGACCGGTGACCGGTGACCCGCGCTCAGGCCGAGCGGGCCACCGGGTCGTCGACGGCCCCGCGGGCCGACGGTGGCGCGAGCGCCGGCCGCTCGGCCGCCACGCCCTCCCGCTCCCGGGCCACCCGGTCGAACTCCCGGATGCCGCGCAGCAGCGCGTCGCGCCCCTCGCCGCTCATCCCGGAGAGCACGTCGGCCAGCCGCCGGCGGCGGTCCCGGCGCAGCTCCGCCAGGAGCCGGCGGGCCTCCGGGGTCAGGTGCAGCGAGATCTCCCGCCGGTCGAGACGGCCCGGCTCACGTTCCAGCATGCCGGCGGCGACCAGCCGGTCACAGAGCCGGCTGGCCGACGAGAGCAGCATGTCCAGCAGCGTGGCGAGACGGCGGAGGTTGATCCCGTCGTGCCGTTCCACCACCATGACGGCGCGAAGCTGGGGACCGGAGAGACGGCTCGTCGTACGCTCACGCGCCGCCTCCCACACGGACAGCAGGGCACCGGCCGCGGCGTCCAGCTCGGCGGCCATACTCACGTCTGGTCCGCGAGGACCGCTTTCTTCGGCCATGGTGGGCACGAGACTACCCCGGGGACCGGGTGATCGGCCCTGTCAAGAGGAGTGACGATGAGCGGACCGGCGGACCGGGCCCGGCGGGTGTTGATCGAGGCGCCGGCCGACCTCCTGCTCGACCGGCTCGGCGACGAGCTGGCCTGTGACTTCGGCATCACCGAGATCGAGCTGTACCAGGTCGACTACCGGCTCTCGGTGCTGCTGCCGCTGGGCGACGGGGAGCCCCTCACCGGGCCGGGCCATCCGGCGTGGCGCTGCTTCGACCACCAGGAGCCGATCGTCGCCGGCGGCATCGGCTGGTTCCCGGTGGGGATGCGCGGCGAGCGGCGCGGGGTGCTCCGGCTCGCCCCGGCGCCGGCGGACCGGGACGCCGTCGACCAGCTCGCCGCCGCCACCACCGCGCTCGGGCACGAGCTGGCCGCCGTGTCCGCGGGCACCGACGTGTACCGGGCCGCCCGCCGGGCCCGCCGGCTCACCCTCGCCGCGGAGATGCAGTGGGAGCTGCTGCCCGGACGCAGCCGGGTCCGCCCCTCGTTCAGTCTGGCCGGGCAGCTGGAGCCGGCGTACGCGGTGCGCGGCGACAGCTTCGACTGGTCCGACGACGGCCACCGACTCTGGCTCTCCACCATCAACGGCACCGGCGAGGGGGTGGCCGCCTCGATGCTCACCTCGCTGGCCACCCACGCGCTGCGCAACGCCCGGCGGGCCGGGCTGGCCCTGGCCGACCAGGCCGCCCTCGCCGACCAGGCGATCTACGCCCTGCACGGGGGCGAGCAGCACCTCTCCGCCCTGCTGATGGAGCTGGACCTGGCCTCCGGCCGGCTGACCGTGGTCGACGCCGGCTCGCCCCGGCTGCTGCGACTGCGCGACGGAGAGGTCGCCGAGCAGGTGCTGGAGAAGCAGTTCCCGCTCGGCATGTTCGAGGGGACGGACTACCAGGAGCAGCACTTCGAGCTGTGCCGCGGCGACCGGCTCTTCGTGGTCAGCGACGGGGTGATCGACGCGACCGGCGGCGACGTCCGGTACGGGGAGACCGCGCTGGACCGCTTCCTGCGCCGTACCGGCCCGATGGCGCCGTTGGACGCCGTACGGTCGCTGATCGGTGACCTGCGGGCGTTCGTGGCCGGTGACCTGGTCGACGACGCGGTGGTGGTCTGCCTGGACTGGACCGGGCCGCAGCCCTGACCCCCGCCGCGCTCAGTACGCCCCGCGCCCCCGGACCACCGCGCCGAAGGTCTTCCACAGGATGGTCAGGTCGGCGGCGAGTGACCAGTTCTCGACGTAGTACAGGTCGAGCCGGATGCCGTCCTCCCAGCTCAGGTCGGAGCGGCCGCTGACCTGCCAGAGCCCGGTCATGCCCGGCTTGACCAGCAGGCGGCGGGCCACGTCGCCGTCGTAGCGGGCCACCTCGGACGGCAGCGGCGGCCGGGGGCCGACCAGGCTCATCTGGCCGAGCAGCACGTTGACCAGTTGAGGCAGCTCGTCCAGCGAGTACTTGCGCAGCAGCCGGCCCACCCGGGTCACCCGGGGGTCGTCGCGCATCTTGAACATCAGCCCGTCGGTCTCGTTGCGGGCGACCAGCTCGGCCAGGAGCGCATCGGCGTTGATCACCATGGTGCGGAACTTCAACACGTCGAACTCGCGGCCGCCCTGCCCGACCCGGGTCTGCCGGAACAGGACCGGCCCCCGGCTGTCCAGCCGGATGGCCAGCGCGAGCACCGCCAGCACCGGCAGGGCCAGCAGCAGCGCCAGCGCGGCGGCCGTCCGGTCGACCAGTTCCTTGACCAGCTTGCGCGCGCCCCGGAACTCGGGCGCCTCGACGTGGATCAGCGGCAGGCCGGCGACCGGGCGGGTGTGGATGCGCGGGCCGGCGACGTCGGTCAACGCCGGGGCCACGACCAGGTCTATCCCGGTCCCCTCCAGCTGCCAGCCCAGCCGGCGCAGCCGGGCCGCGGTCAGCTCGCCGGAGGCGGTGACCGCCACGGTGTCCGCGCCGATGGCGCTCGCCGCCTCCGGCACGCCCCGCAGCGAGCCGACCACCGGCACGTCGCTGAGCCGCTGCGGCACCGGGGCGAGCAGCGCGTCCGGGATGCAGGCGCCGACCACCTGGTAGCCGGCGTACGGCTCGCGGCGCAGGGTGTGCACGAGTTCCAGCACGTGCGCGGTGTCGCCCACCACCAGCACCCGACGTGACCAGCCGTCGCCCCGGTAGCGGGCGAGGTGCAGCCGCTTGCGGGCGGCGAACCGGGTCACCACCAGCGCCAGCGTGCCGAAGACGAAGGAGATGCCGAGGAATCCCCGGGAGACGCCGACGTCGGCGATGTAGCCGGCGATCGCGATGCCACCGGCCAGGCGCAGGCTCGCGGTGCCCACCCGCCGGTACTCGTCGGCGCCGTAGCCGAGCACCCGGTCGTCGTAGCAGCGCAGGGCCTTGAGGGAGACCAGCCAGGTGAGGACCAGCCCGGGGGCCACCAGGACGTACGGGATCTCCGAGCCGATCGGCGCCCGGTCACCGAACCGGGCGGCGTACCCGGCGAGCACGGCGACGGACAGGACGGCGGTGTCGAGCACCACCAGGAGCCGCACGTAGGCCCGCTGGTCGGCGCGGGCGACCGGCCCGGTCGGGCGTCCGCTCGCCGCGGGCGGGACCCGGACCGGGGTGGACAGCGTCGCCGAGCTCACCCAGCCTCCCCACATCGCGCGTGTCGGCCCCGACCGGCCACCGCCCCCGGATGGGGGAGCGACGCCGGAGCACACCCGACATCCTGCCTGACAATGATGGTCACCGATTGCTTCGGACGTATTACCGTCAGTTTTCCAGGGGCCGGAATACGAACCGCCGCACCGGATTCACCGGTGCGGCGGTTCGCCGCCACTGTGCCGTGGCTCAGCGCGGCGCGTTCGGGCGCAGCGCGATCGCCTTCAGGAAGATGTCACCGATCTTGGTCGGGTCCTCGGTGACGAAGGTGCCGCCCCCGGTGACGTCGGTGATCGACTGCAGCTCGGCCTTGGAGACGTCGTTGCCGATGCCGATGATGACGACCTGCACCGGCCGCTCCGCGTCGGCCAGGTTCTTCAGCTCGGCGAGCAGCTTGGCCTGGGAGATGCCGTCGTCGTCCTCGTTCTTGCCGTCGGTGAAGAGCACGATCGAGTTGACCCGGCCCGGCTCCCAGTTCTCCTGCACCGTCCGGTACGCCTCCAGCATGGTGTCGTACAGGCCGGTGTTGCCGTTGGACGGGCGGATCCCGGCGAGGCCCTGCTCCAGCCTGCCCCGGTTGGTGGAGAGGGGGTTTATCGGCACGAGTTGCCGCCAGTCCCGGGACCCCTCGAGCTTGGTGGAGAAGGTCCAGAGGCCGATCGACCAGGAGTCGTCGAAGAGGTTCAGACCCCGGCTCGCCGCCGCCACGGTCACCTGCTCACGGCTGGCGTTGTTGGCGGAGGGGACCTCGGTCTTCATGGAGCCGGAGACGTCGATGACGCAGAGCATCCGGCCGGACTGGGTCGCGATGGACCAGCCGGAGACCGCACGGTCTATGGCGACGGGGTCCAGGCCACCCGCGGCGCCCACACCGGCGGGCGGGACGGCCGCCTGGCCACCGGCCGGGCTCGGCGCGCCCTGCGGCGCCCTGAAGCCGTCACCCCAGTTGCCGTCCGGGGCCCGCAGCGACTGGGCCGCCAGCCGGTTCTTGAAGCCCTGCGTGGTCAGCAGCTCGTAGAGCACCTTCGCCGCGGACGCCTTGGCCGGCTCGATGCCGGGCAGCACCGCGTACGGGTAGTCCAGCGGCATCGGCGACGGCTCCAGGTAGAGCGCGGCCAACGGGATCGGCGGCTTGGTGTTGTTGTACGCGATGACGTCTTCCTCGGAGAGCGCGGCGGCGCCGAGCGCGCTGGCGATGGACGTCGGGTCGTTGGAGCGCGGGAAGCGGGCGAGCAGGTCCTGCCGCAGCGCGGACCGGCCGGTGGCCAGGGCCCGCAGCGCGCCGGTGGTGGCCTTCTGCGTGTCGCCGCCCGACGCGCTCGCGGCGGCGGTGAGGGAGAGCAGCCCGGAGAGGCCGGCCGCGTCCTGCGTCGGCTCCACGATCCCGGCGCGCAGGGGCTTGTCGCTGCTGACCGCGCGGAGCAGGTCGGTCCAGCTGGACTTCTTGTCCGGCCAGCCCAGCCGGGAGGAGGCGACCGGCTCCGGCATGGCGACCACGACCGGGCTGCGCGCGATCGACGCGCCGTTGCCCGGGGCGAACGCGGTCGCGCCGTTGTTCTTCAGCCGCAGCAGCCAGGTGGAGGAGTCCGGGATCCACACGTCCGGGGTGACCACGGTGCCGCTGGCCTGGCCCACGCCGGCGAGGACGGCGCCGTGCTTGCTGGCGACGGCGGCGGCCACGTCGACCGGCTCGGACGAGGACACGTTCACCGCGATGCAGGTGCCGCCGACGGCCGCGCCGTCGGTGACCCACTGCGCGGCGGCGTTCTGCACCGCGGGGGCCAACTCGGGCGCCGCGGCGACGGCGAGTTGGATCTCACCCGAGCAGGACGGGCCGGCCAGCTGCTGGTAACCGAACCAGGATCCCGCGACCACGACGACGAGCGCGGTGGCCGCTGCGGCGGCTCCTGCTCCACGGATACTTGAACGCATGCGATGGCGGCCAGACACGCTGACCATCTTGCGTAGCTCGTTCGGTTACCGCCACAACCGTTCGGACGAAAGTTACGCAGGAGAAACAGTTGATCGCTCTTTTACCACGCTGAGTAATCAGTCAGTCTCGACGTGTTGCGCGGATCGGCCCTGAACGCCCCTTGCCCCAGGGCAGCACGCAGGTGGGGCTCGGCACCTCGACCGGCTCGCCGACCGGCTCCGGCACCCCCGAACCGGGGTCGACCCGGAACACCCGGACCATGTCGGCCCGTTCGTCGGCGACGTAGAGGTGCTCCCCCACCGGCACGAAGTGCCGCGGCCACTCGCCGCCCGTCTCCACCTCGGCGACCAGCCGGGGCAGTTCGGCGTCGAGCGCGAAGACCGCGACCGTGCCCACCCCCCGGTTACCCACGTAGAGGAAACGGCCGTCCGGCCCGACGGTGATCTCCGAGGGCTGGACGTGGCCCGCCCGACCGCTGGCGTCGACCCGGCCCCGCTGGTGCAGGGCCCCGTCCACGGTCAGCTCGTACGCCGTGACGGTGGCGTCCAGTTCACCGGCCACCCAGCAGCGCCGCCCGTCCGGGTGTCGGGCCAGGTGACGCGGACCGGTGCCGGCAGCGGTACGCACCCGTGGCGCCCGGGGCACCAGCCGGCCCGAGGCGGCGTCCAGGTCGTACCGGTAGATCGAGTCGGTGCCGAGGTCGACGGCGAGCAGCGGGCCGGCGCCGGGGCCCGGGGAGACCATGTGGCAGTGCGCCCTCTCCTGGCGCTCCGGGTCCGGGCCGTGGCCCTCGTGCACGACGAGGTCGCTGCGCTCGCCCGGCACGCCGCGCGCGTCGAGCGGGAGGACCGCCACGCTGCCGCCGCCGTAGTTGGCCACGACGAGGTGCCCGCCGTCGGGCACGACCGCCAGGTGGCAGGGCTCGGCGCCGCCGGTCGACCGGACGGCGAGCGGGGTGAGTTCGCCCCGCTCCCCCACCCCGAAGGCGCTGACCTGCCCCTCGGCGAGTTCGTTGACCGCGTAGAGCACCGGCAGGGCGGGGTGCCGGACGAGGAAGGACGGCGAGTCGGTGACCGCGACCGTGCCGAGCGGGGTCAGCGCGCCCGAGGCCGGGTCCCGGCGGGCGGCCACGATGCCGTCACCCCGCCCGCCGCTGGCCGCCGTGTATCCCCCGATGTGGACGATCTCGCTCGTCACCGGTCCACCCTCCGCCGATCCTGTGGTCGATCCAACCAGAGGCTTCCCGGTGGGCCCGGGCGTTAGCCCTGTTTCCGCCAGTTTTCTGGCCCGACCCGCCCACACCGACGGGCCGGGACCGGCCCGGTCAGGCCACCGGGACCGGCTCGCCCCGCTGCCGGGCGACGTGCTCGACCAGCGAGATCAGCACCAGCTTGGCGGACTGGCGGTCCCGGGCGTCGCAGAGCACCATCGGGACCTCCGGGTCGAGGTCCAGCGCCTGGCGCACCGCCTCGATGCCGAACCGGCGGGACCCGTCGAAGCAGTTCACCCCGACCACGAACGGGATGCCCCGCTGCTCGAAGTAGTCGATCGACGGAAAGCAGTCGGCGAGCCGGCGGGTGTCGGCGAGCACCACCGCGCCGAGCGCGCCGAAGGCCAGTTCGTCCCAGAGGAACCAGAACCGGTCCTGGCCCGGCGTGCCGAACAGGTAGACCTGGAGATCCTCGTTGATGGTGATCCGGCCGAAGTCCATCGCCACCGTGGTGGTCGTCTTCGTCTCCACCCCGGAGATGTCGTCGGTGCCGATGCCGACGCTGGTCAACACCTCCTCGGTCTGCAGCGGGCGGACCTCGCTCAGCGCGCTGACCAGCGTCGTCTTGCCCGCACCGAAGCCACCGGCGACGAGGATCTTGAGAGCCAGCGGCAACCGGGGTCCGGAGGAGCCCCGGTCAGAGCGCACGTAGTCCACTGACCACCGCCTTGAGGATGTCGTTGTCGGGAAGTCCGGCGGTCGGCGGCTCGTGCACCGAGACCAACCCCCGGGCGAGCAGGTCGCCGAGGAGGACCCGGACCACGCCCACGGCGAGGTCCAGATCGGCGGCGAGGTCGGCCACCGCGACCGGGCGGCGGGCCAACTCGACCAGGCGTCGGTGCTCCGGCTGGAGCCCGGGCCGGCCGGCCGGGTCCACGCCCGGGCCCGCCAGCACGAACGCGACCAGGTCGAAATCGTCGACGGCCGGGCGCACCCGGCCGCCGGTGAGGGTGTACGGGCGGACCACCGGGCCGGCCGCGCCGTCCAGCCACTCGTGCTGGGGGCCCGGCGGCTCAGCCCGCATCGGCGGCTCCGACCGTCACGCGGGCGGGAGCGGTCAGGTTCTCACCGACCCGGATGACCAGCATCGCCATCTCGTACGCCACGAAGCCGATGTCCGCGTCGGCCTCGCAGACCACGGCCAGGCAGGCACCCTGCCCGGCGGCGGTGACGAAGAGGTACGCGGACTCCATCTCCACCACGGTCTGCCGGACCCCGCCGCCGGCGAGATGCCGGCTGGCGCCCTTGGCCAGGCTGGAGAAGCCGGAGGCCAGGGCGGAGAGGTGCTCGGCGGCGGCCTGGTCCAGTGCGGCGGAGGCGCCCAGCAGCAGCCCGTCGGCGGAGAGCACGACCGCCTCCCGGGCGGCCGGCACCCGCTCCACCAGTTCGTCGAGCAACCAGCCGAGATCGGCGCTCTGCCTCGTCGTGTGCACCACTAGGCGTCCCTCTCAGTCGCGGTGGGGGATTCGGGGGTCGTCGCCGGCTCGCCTGGCGACAGGGACGACTCGGGGCGGTCGACCCGCGGTACGGCGCGGCCACCAGTCGGCACGTCGGGCCGGGCCGGGGACAGTGGGTGGAGGGTGGCGCCTTCGCGCCGGCCCCGGGCGGTGCCCGCCTGGAGCGCGGACATCTGCCGGCGTACCTCCTCCGGGGAGCGCGGGGCGGGCGCATCCGCGACCTGCGGCCGGGACCGGGTGCCCGGCCCCCGGCGGCGGACCCGGCGGGGCAGGCCGTCGCCGTCGGGGGCAGCCTCCACCGACGAGGTGCGCGCCGGCGCGAACGGCAGCACGGTCTGCTCGGGGCGTTCCCGGGTGATCCGGCCGGACCGGCCCCGGGGCAGGGCGTCGAGCCGGGTGACCGAGGCGGCCGGGTGCCGCGCCGGGACCGGCGGGGCCGGCGGTTCGTCGGTGACCAGATCCACCGGTACGAGCACCACGGCGGTCATCCCACCCGGCACCTGGGAGCGCAGGGTGACCATGACGCCGTGCCGGGCGGCGAGGCGGGCCACCACGAAGAGGCCGAGCCGGGCGCTGTCGGCCGGGTCGAACTCCGGCGGGTCGGCGAGACGGCGGTTGGCCTCCTCCACGGCGCGCGGGGACATCCCCAGGCCGTGGTCGGTGATCTCGACGACGTACCCCTTGGGGACCTGCTGGCCGCAGACCTCGACCCGGGTCTCGGGCGGGGAGAAGACGGTGGCGTTCTCGATCAGCTCGGCGAGCAGGTGGATGACGTCGGCGACGGCCCGGCCCACCACCCCGGCGGGCTGCACGTCCCCGATGTCCACCCGGTCGTACGCCTCGACCTCGGAGACCGCGCCGCGGACCACGTCCAGCACGGCGACCGGCTGCCGCCAGCCCCGCCCGGGGGCTGCCCCGGCGAGGATGACCAGGTCCTCGGCGTGCCGGCGGAGCCGGGTGGCCAGGTGGTCGACCCGGAACAGGTCGGCCAGCTCGTCCGGGTCCTCGGCGCGCCGCTCCATCCGGTCCAGCAGGGCGAGCTGTCGGTGCACCAGGCCCTGGCTTCGGCGAGCGAGGTTGAGGAAGACCTCGTTGAGGCCGCGGCGCAGGGTGACCTCGTCGACGGCGGCGCGGACGGCGGTCCGCCGGACCTCGTTGAAGGCGCGCCCGACCTCGCCGATCTCGTCGGCGCCGTACTCCAGCGGCGGCGCCTCCCGGGCCACGTCGACCTGTTCGCCCCGGCGCAGCCGGGCCACCACGTCGGGTAGCCGCTGCTCGGCCATCTCGAGGGCGGCGGTGCGCACGCCGGTCAGCCGGCGGACCAGGGTCCGCCCGACCCGGACGGCGACCAGGACCGACACGACGACCGCCGCCAGGCCGAGCAGCGCGGCGACGCCGAGCCGGACCAGGATGCCGACCGCCGCCGGCATGGAGCGTTCGGCCAGCACCTCGGCCTGGGCCAGCTCGAAGTCGAGCAGCTGCCGTTGGACGGTCTCGTGACTGGTCTCCCAGGTGCGGGCGTCCACCGGCGGGCGACCGGACGGGTCGGCGCGCAGCAGCGCCTCCTGCATGACGCGCAGGCGCACGACGTCGTCCCCGGCCACCAGTCGCTGGTATGCGACCCGATCCTCGGGCGGCAGGTCCGCGGCGGCGGCCTCGACGAGCAGGCGCTCGTTGCCGATGGTCTGCACCAGCCGCAGGTGCTCCCCCTCCACGAACCGCCCACCGGCGAGCGCGCCGGCCAGCAGCGCGTCGGTCTGGCCGAGCAGCTCGCGGGAGCGGCCGAGCGCGGTGAGCGCCAGCGCGTGCCGGTTGAGCTCCGCATCGGGTCCGGCGGCGGCCATCGCGGAGAACGACTGGAAGACGGAACCGACGAGGCTCGTGTAGAGGCTGCTCGCGGCGGCCCGGTCGACCAGCCCGCGGTCGATGAGCGACCGCCCGGCCGAGAGGGTGTCGAGGGCGGCGGCCAGCTTGTCCAGGCGGTCGTCGAGCAGGTCGCCGGCGGCGTCACGCAGCCGCTCGCCGCCGATCCGCCGGCGCAGCTCGGCCGCCGCGGAGTCGGTGCGTTGCCGCTGCGCGGCGAGGGCCGGCCGCACGTCCCCGCCGGCCAGCGCCACCACCGACAGCCGGCGCTCGCGTTGCAGCTCGGCGACGACCACGCCGCCGGGGCGGCCGAGCTCGTCGATGTAGGTGCGCGCGACGAGCAGGTCCAGCGCAGGGCCGAGGGTGAGTGTGGTGGTGAAGATCCAGAGCGCCATCAGGGCAGCGACCGGGGTCACGACCAGGGCGGTCAGCTTGGCGCGGATCGACCAGTCGCGGGTGTCCATGAGTCCTCGCCCGAAGGGGTGGCAGCGGTGGCGCCGGCACCGGCCGGGCAGCGCCCGGCCACGGTGCCGGGCACCGGCACGGGCGCCTTGGGCAGGATACGTAATGGCGGCCCCGAGCACTACCGTGCGTCCCCCACCCGACTCCGTTGTGGACTCTGCGGGCTACGACGACCGGACCGGGAGCAGTCTTTCTGCCGCTCGGTCGGGCCTTCATGGCCTGCCCCGAGACGAACGGGCGGTACTCCCGGTAGGCATCGTCGGCCTCCCGCAGTCCGGCGAGGACGGCTCGACGTCGATGTGCGGGCTCGCCCCCCGGTTGTCCAGTCCGTACGACATGACGCCGCCGGTCTGGTCGGTGCTGACCACCACGTCCGCGCGCGGCGCGTCGACCGGATTCCGCCGGCGCCACCCCGCCCAAGCTCGTTTTCTGGGATCAATCAAGTTTCGGCGGGTAGCTCGTCGTGTGGGCCTCACCATGCCGGCACCCGGTTCGCCGCACGGATCCGCCAGGAAAGTCCGCGGGATCGGGATTGGCGATCACCGGACGGAGGGAATACCGGGTGGCGAAGGAGGAGCCATGTCGCCCACGCAGGTAATCGTTGTGGTTCTCGTCGTGCTGGTGGTCGCGGCGCTGGTCGCCGTGGCCGTCGTGGCCGGCCGCCGCCGCGCGCTCAAGCGCCGCTTCGGCCCCGAGTACGACCGGGCCGTCGCGGAACAGGACAACCGCACCGCCGCCGAACGGGAGCTGCGCGACCGGGAACGCCGGCACGCGGAGCTCGAACTCACCCCGCTGGCCCCGGAGGCCCGCGCCCGGTACGCCGCCGCGTGGGAGGAACTCCAGGTCCGCTTCGTCGACTCCCCCGCCGAGACGGTCGGTGACGCCGACGAACTGGTCAGTCGGCTCATCGCCGAGCGGGGTTACCCCACCGGGGACTTCTCGGACCAGATCTCCCACCTCTCCGTCGAGCACGCCCGCACCCTCACCCACTACCGGGACGCGCACGAGATCCGGCTGCGCAACGAGCGGGGCGAGGCCAGCACCGAGGAGCTCCGCCAGGCCGTCGTGCACTACCGCGCCCTCTTCGCCGACCTGCTCGGCGAGGAGCCGGTCGGTCACCGGCCCCCGGAGCAGCGCCACCCGGACAGCCCGCACGACGTCACCACCCGCTGAGGAGAGCCACCATGCGCAGGGAAGAGCAGCAGGTCAACCAGGACCATCCGGAGGCGGTGCGCTCCGCGCCGGTGCCCGTGCCCCCGCCGGGCGCCACGCCCACGAACGGGACGCCCGGGCACGACCGGGACGGCCGGGCCGACGTTCCCGAGGACGTCCTCGATGACCGGGGCACCTTCGACGACCCGACGGTGGCCGGCGAGCGGCCGGCCGACGACCTCGACGACACCCGCCCGTACGACGTGCGCGCCGTCGACCGCGACGACGCGGACAGCGGCGGCGGGCCCGAATTCCACGATCCGGCACCGCTGCCGACCGCGTTCGGTGCGGCCACCGTGGGCGACGCGGTCGCCGCGTCCGCGATGGCGAGCGGGCGACCCGAGGACGAGCGGGACGCCCGGCGCGAGGACACCGCGATGCCCGGAGACGGCGCGCCGGGGCGCACCGAGCCGTTCGACGACGAGCGGGCCGACCCGACCGCGGCCGACCGGATCCACGACCCGCACCGGTGGGACGCGGCGCACCAGGGCACGCCGGAGCCGGGTCGACGCGACGGCGACGCGACGGCCGCCGACGCCGCCGGATACGGCAGCGCCGCGCCGGCCATGGTCGACCCGGACACCGAGACGCCGGAGGGCGGGCCGACGTCGGCCGCCGTGGCCGGTGTCGGGACGGCCGGCGCGACGAGCCCGGCCGGGGCCAACGTCCCCACCCACGCGGCGACGCTGTTCGAGGCGGAGGCGGCGCAGAGCTTCCGGGACCGCTGGCGCGACGTCCAGCTCCGCTTCGTCGACGACCCCCGCGCGGCCGCCGGCGAAGCCCAGTCGCTGGTCGAGGAGGCCATCCAGGCGCTCTCGGCCGCGCTCTCGGCGCAGAAGCGGCAGCTCGGGGGCTGGCAGGACGCCGGTTCGGCCGACACCGAGCAACTCCGGGTGGCGGTCCGGCAGTACCGGGACTTCCTGGACCGGGTCCTCGGCCGCTGACGATCCACCACGTACGCCCCGGTCGCGAGCCGACCGGGGCGTACGCGTACACGCCCGACGAACCGGCATGGAGGCCCGCTTCCCGGGGCACGACAGGCTCGGGATCCACCGGGCCGGCCCGGTGATGCCACTCTTCGGCCTGGTCATACCGGCTCGAAGTGGCCTCGCCCGGCCAGACGGCCCGCCACCGAGCAGGACCTGGCAGGTCCGACCGGGACCGGCATGGGCCCGGCCCAGCGGGGTACGCGAGATCGGAGCGTCTGGGACAGGAGGGCACCATGACGGATCGTGACCCCAACCGCGGGCGACCGCTGGAGGAGAGCCCCGAGGTGGCCGCCGCGGTGGACGACGAGACCACCGTGCCGCAGCTCGCCACCGGCGGCGACGACCGGGACAACCCGTTCTTCGCCGAACCACGCGGCGGAACCTCGGAGGAGACCGAGGAACTGCTCGGCGACCCGTACGCCGCGGGCACCGGCGCGACCGGCACCGGCACCGGCGCGGCCGGGGACAACATCCGTACCGGGGCGGAGCAGCCCTGGGAGCCGGAGGACCTGGTGATGGCCCGGGGTCAGGACGTCACCCCGGAGAACCTCGAGCGGGCCCGCCGCGACCTGGCCGAGCTGGGGCGGGCGGCGATCGAGAAGACCGTGCCCTGACGGGTCGCCGTCCACCCGCCCGGCACGGCGGGGGCCCCTGGCCCGACCGGTGACCGGTCGGACCAGGGGCCCTGGGGAACCTGCCGCGACAGTGCCTCACTCCTGCCGCGGCGGGTTGGCCGTCCGCCTGGTCAGGAGAGCGGCGGGTAGGCGTTCTGCATCAGCTGGGCGAACTGCGCCGGGAACCAGGCGCCCGAGATCGGGGCGTCCGGCAGGGCGCCGCTCAGGCTGTTGCCGTTGCGGGCGTTACCGGTGTAGGTCGGGTCGCACATCCGGTCGAAGCCCTTGCCCTCGTTGTTCGGGATCTCCTTGCTGGAGCCGTCCGACTCACCCGGGGGCTTGACCCAGACGTACGCGTCGATGCCGGGCTCCGGCGCGGCCTTCGGCCGCTCGCCCAGACCCGCACCGGCCTGGTTGCACCAGTTGCCGGCGTGGATCCGCCGGTCGACACGGCCACCGTCGACATAGGCGTCGACACTGGTCATCGGGCCGGGGCCGGTGGGCCGGGCGGTGCCGCCCCAACCGTTGCGGGAGGTGTCGATCAGCATGCCGATCTTCGAGTCGAAGCCCTTGGAGACCAGCTCGTTGCGGAACGCCTGAGCGAACGACAGCTCGTCCACGTAGAAGTTCCAGTCGACCCACTTGGACTGCCGCACCGTGGTGCCGTTCACCGAGTCGGTCACCTTGAAGTTCGGCTCCTTGAGCGCCGAGTAGTTCGCGGTGTTGACGATGAAGCCGTGCACCTTGTTGACGGTGCTGCCGGAGGCCACCGCGGCGTCCTTCAGGATCTGGGCGGTCGGGCTGAAGTTGCTGTCCCAGCCGATCCAGCCGTGGTGCGCGGCGTCGATGTAGTTGTAGACGTTGCCGATCGCGCCCAGCTTGTTCAGGGCGTAGCCGACACCGTTGACGTACGCGCCGTTGGCCTTGACCGTGTCGCACATGGCCGTGCCACCCGGCTTGCCGGAGGTGTTGGTCACCAGGTTCGGCAGCGAGTCGATCTCGATGATGTTGATGATGCGCAGGTCCTTGTACTTCGCGTCGCCCTGGATCGCGGCGATCGGGTCGATGTACTCGGCCTTGTAGCGGGGCAGTTCGTCCGGGCCCAGCTCGCCGTTGGAGGCCAGCGCCGCGCAGTCACGGCCGGGCAGGTTGTAGATGACGAACTGGATGTACTTCGCGCCCTGCGCGAGCGCCTCATCGAGGTGGTCCCGTACGCCCATGGCGCCGTTGGAGCTGCTGTCCGGGGTGCCGTTGATGGCGGCGATCCGGTCGATCCACACGGCGGTCGGGTTGTTCGACACCCGGTTTGCCGCCCGCGACGGACTCGGCCTTGGCCTTCCACTCCGGGTTCACGTACCCCTTGGCGTTCAGGTACGGGTTGTCCGCCCGCTCCCCCGGCGGCGTCGTCGGCGGCGGGGTGGTGGGCGGCGGCGTCGTCGGAGGCGGCGTCGTCGGCGGGGTGGTCGTCGGCGGGGTGGTCGGAGTGCCGCCGTTGCAGACCACGCCGTTCAGGGTGAACGAGGTCGGCTTCGGGTTGCTGCCGCTCCACGCGCCGTTGAACCCGATGCTGGTGCTGGC
>NZ_JBNADX010000014.1:0-156294 GCF_049629545.1 Micromonospora citrea | reverse complement strand
TCCCCCCCCCCCCCCCCCCCTCCTCCCCCCCCCCCCCCCCCCCCCCCCCCCCCCCCCCCCCCCCGCTGCCGCCTCAGGCGCCGCCGGCGTCCAGGTCCGGGTCCGGGTGGATCCGGGTCGCCTCGATCCGCTCGACCTTGGTCACGGTGATCTTCATGGGTGCACCTCCCTCCGCCTGCTCGCTGCGGGGTGCGCCACCGGTCCTCGGTGGAGGGCCGCGACGCTGTCCCGCCGGCACCGTCGTGGTGCTGGGATCAGCGTCGGCGGCCCGTCGTCCCGGGAACCAGGGACATCGGCACCGATCGGACGGGCCCGTCCGTCCCGGCCGGCGCGGGACGGGCGAACGGACACCGCCCCCGCACGCGACAGTCGTGCGGGGGCGGTGCGGGTGACGGTGGGGTGCGGGCGTCCGGCTCAGGTGATCCGGGACGCCTCGCCCGGCATCCGCTGCCACGACCCCCGCTCGGCGATGTCCCGCAGTCGGTCCATCGCGTCCCACACGTCGACGTAGCGGGTGTAGAGCGGCGCCGGCCCGAGCCGCAGCCGGTCCGGGGCACGGTAATCGGCGACGACCCTGCCCTGCTCGGCCAGCGCCCGACAGATTCGCAGCGCCTCGGGGTGGTGCAGCGAGACGTGGCTGCCCCGCCGCGCCGGGTCGCGCGGGGAGGCCACGGTGAAGCCGTACGGGGTCAGCCAGGTGTCGGCCAGCGCGACGATCAGCTCCCCGAGGCGTCGGCCCTTCTCGCGTACCCGGTCGATGCCGGCCTCGGCGAGCACGTCCAACGCCGGGTCCAGGGTCGCCATGGCCAGGATCGGCGGGGTGCCCACCTGGAACCGGTCCAGGTCCGGCACCGGGTCGTAGGCGGGACCCATGAGGAACTGGTCGCGCTGGCCGAACCAGCCCTGGATCGGCTGGCGCAGCCGCGACTGCAACTCCTGCCGCACGTAGAGGAAGGCGGGCGCGCCGGGGCCGCCGTTGAGGTACTTGTACGTGCAGCCGACCGCGAGGTCCGCCCCGCTGGCGGCCAGTTCGACCGGGACCGCCCCGACCGCGTGCGACAGGTCCCACAGCACCGTCGCCCCGACCTGCCGGGCGGCGGCGTTGACCTCGGCCATGTCCAGCAGCGCGCCACACCGGTAGGACACGGCGGAGAGCACCACCAGGGCGACGTCGTCGTCCAGCGCCGCCCGCAGGGTGCGAAGGTCGAGCCCCTGGTCGAGGTCCGACGGGAGCATCCGCAGGGTCAGCCCACGCGCCTCGGCGAGCCCCTGCAGGACGTACCGGTCGGTGGGGAAGTCCTCGGCGTCGACGAGGATCGTGCGCCGGTCCCCGGCGGCGTCCAGCGCGGCGGCGGCGAGCTTGTACAGGTTCACCGAGGTCGAGTCGGAGACGGCGACCTCGCCGGGACGCGCGCCGAGGGCGTGCGCGGCGAGCCGGTCGCCGATGCGCCGGGCCCACTCGATCCAGGTCGGCCAGCCGCGTACCAGCTGTTCGCCCCAGCCGTCGCGGACCAGCCGGGTCAGGTGCCCGGCCGTGGCGGCCGGCAGCCGCCCGAGCGAGTTGCCGTCCAGGTAGATCAGGTCCTCGTCGGCGATCACGAACCGGTCGCGCAGGTCGGCCAGGGGGTCCGCGGCGTCCCATTCCTTGCACAGGTACCGGGGGATCTCGTCCCGCACGCGCCACTCCTCCGCCAGACCGTCGCCGCCGGCCCCGGGGCGGGGACGGGCCCGTCCCAGGGTAGGCGGCGCGGCGGCGGTCCCGGCCGGGCCGGGTCAGTTGTACGGCATGCGCGGGAACCAGCCGAAGCCGAAGATGGCCGGCACCCGCAGGTCCCAGTAGACGACGGTGAACACGCCCAGGGCGATGAGCAGCGCGCCGGTCACCACCGCGGCGCGGCGGGGGTGCGCCATCCAGCGCAGGAACCCGCCCCGGGTGGCGAGCACCACCACCGCGAAGATGAGCGTCACGAGCAGGACGTTGCCCACCGACTGGAGCGTGAAGGCCGCCGCCCCGTACAGCGGGTTGCCGCTGTCGACCGCCCAGTGGAACAGCTTGTTGAACATCGGGTACGGCCGGCCGATGAGGAAGCCGCCGACGAGGGCGCCGAGGGTGACCACCCGCAGCGTGGGTCGTCCGGCGAAGACGTCGGGCAGCGTGCCGATCGAGGCCAGGCCGAGGTAGATCAGGGCGAGGCCGATCACGCCGAACACGACCGACGACTGGATCAGACGCACCGGCACCCCGTCCACCGTCTCGGTGGAGAGCTGGGGCAGGCGGTCGCCGAGCAGGACGCCGACGAAGCCGTACGTGGCCGCGACCGCCACCATGCCCAGGGTCAGCCAGCCGACCGGGCGCAGCAGGGCGCGCAGCAGGCCGCGCCGGCTCTCGGCGGCGCCGACCTGGCTCATCGGGCCGAACGACGCCGCCATCGCGATGTTGCAGGCGGTGAAGGTGCCGGCGAAGCCGGAGACGAAGGCGAACAGCAGCCCGGCGGCGGTCCCGCTGATCGCGGTGGCCTTGGCGTCGTGTCCCAGCACGGTGTTGGCGACGTTGTCCCCGATGACCTTGTCGACCAGTTCGAACGACCAGAGCACGGCCAACAGGACGCCGGCCGCGGCGCTGAGCAGGATGATCCGGGCCCGGCGTGCCGGGGTGGGGGGTGCCGCCGGGTCGACCAGCGGTCGGGGGGCCTGGTGGAGTGCCATCATCGCCTCTTCCTGTGGCGGACGGCGCCGGTCGCCTGGCCGGCGGCGGGCGCGACCGCCCACCCGTCCCGCGCCGTCGTCGGGCCCGCCGTCGTGGTGACCCCGCCCGGCCCCGGGTGTCGGGCCGTGACCGGGCGAGGGGTTGTGCTGATGATGCCGGCCCGCCGGGGCGGACGCCTCTTCGTACGTGCGCACCTCTCGCCGCGGAGACCCGACGAGCGAACTTCGTCGGCCGCCGACCGTCGCCGGCGGTGGTCGGCGGTGCCGGCCGTACCGTACGGTGCTCGCCGTGACCGCAGACGATCACCGTCGGACCGGCCCTGTCGCCGTGCTCGCCAACCCCACCGCCGGCCGGGGCCGGCACCGTGGCCTGCTGCCCCGGCTGCTGGAGCGCCTCGGCGAGGGTGGCCGCCCGGTGCGGCTGCTGTCGGCGGACACCCCGGACGAGGCGGAGGCGGCGTGCCACGCCGCGGTCGCCGCCGGGGCCACCGCGCTGGTCGCCGTCGGCGGCGACGGCACGGTGCACCGGGCGTTGCAGGCGGTCGCCGGTACGACCGTGCCGTTCGGTCCGGTGCCGGCGGGCACCGGCAACGACTTCGCCGTCGACACCGGCTTCCCGGCCGATCCGCTCGCCGCCGCCGGGGTGATCGCCGCGGCGTTGCGTGACGGGCGCAGCCGCCCGGTCGACCTGGCCCGGATGACCGGCCCGGACGGCGCCGACCGCTGGTACGGGGCGGTGCTCGCGGCCGGCTTCGACGCGATCGTCAACGAGCGGGCCAACCGGATGCGCTGGCCGCGTGGCCCCCGCCGCTACGACCTGGCGATCCTGGTCGAGCTGGCCCGGCTGCGTCCGCGCCGGTACACGCTGCGCCTCGACGGGCAGGAGCAGAGCCTCGACGCGGTGCTGGTGGCGGTGGGCAACTGCGCCAGCTACGGCGGCGGGATGCGGATCTGCCCCGACGCGGACCCGCACGACGGGCTGCTGGACGTGGTGGTCGGCGGCCGGTTCGACCGGCGCACCCTGATGCGCGTCAAGCCCCGCATCTACCAGGGCACCCACGTACGGCATCCGCTGGTGCGCAGCTTCCGGGCCCGGACGGTGGAAGTGGCCGCCGACGGCATCACCACCTACGCCGACGGCGAGCGGGCGCTGGACCTGCCGGTGCGGATCAGCGCCGTGCCGCGGGCGGTGCGGCTGCTGCGCTGAGCTGCCCGTCGGGCCCGGCCGCCACCGGCCCGTCGGGGTCGGCCACCCGGTCGGCGTGCCGTGGCGCGGCGGCCCGGACCGCGCCGATGCTGGCGGCGACGACGAGGCCGATGGCGAGCACCTCCACCGCGTGCAGCGCCTGGTCGAGCACGAGCCAGCCGGCGAGGGCGGCGATCGCCGGGCCCAGGCTCATCAGCACGGCGAAGGTGGCGGTGGGCAGCCGGCGCAGCGCCAGCAGCTCCAGGGTGTACGGCAGCACCGAGGCGAGCAGGGCCAGCCCCGTGCCGAGGCCGAGCACGGCGGGATGCCACAGCCGGCCGCCGGCGTCGGCCAGCCCGATCGGCAGGGTGACCAGCGCGGCCACGGTGAGGGCGAGGGCCAGCCCGTCCGCGTTCGGGAACCGGCCGCCGACCCGGGCCGAGCAGACGATGTACGCGGCCCACATCGCCCCGGCCACCAGGGCGAGCCCGGCGCCGAGCGGGTCGAGCCGGTCGAAGCCGCCCTGGCCGAGCAGGGCCACCCCGGCCAGGGCGAGGCCGGCCCAGCACCAGGCGGCCAGCCGGCGCGCGGTGAGCACGGACAGCGTCAGTGGGCCGAGCACCTCCAGGGTGACCGCCGGGCCGAGCGGGATCCGCTCGATGGCCTGGTAGAAGATCGAGTTCATCCCGGCCAGGGCCAGCCCGAACGCCAGCACCGAGGCCCAGGCGGCCCGGTCGTGGCCGCGCAGCCGCGGCCGGCACGCCAGCAGCATCAGCAGCGCGCCGATGGCCAGCCGCAGCGTCACCGTGCCGGCCACTCCGGCGCGCGGGAAGAGCAGCGCGGCGACGGCCGAGCCGAACTGCACCGACAGCGCCCCGCCGAGCACCAGCCCCACCGCGGCGGTCCGCCCGGAGCCGGGGCGCGTGGGCGGGCCGGCGGTGCTCGCGGCGGCGGACGACAGGGTCTCGGTCATGACGGTGACGCTATGACCTGCGCCTGCGGCGCGGACACCCAGGTCCACCGGTGGCGCTGCTCGCGCGCTCGGGACCCTCGGGCCGGCGCGGGGGAGCGGATCGGACGGCGGGTCCGGTCCGGACGGCCGGGCCGCTCAGGGGGACGTCGGGTGCCGGCGCGCACCGGCGATCCGGTCCAGCCACTCGCCGAGCAGGGCCCGCTCCGCGTCGGTGAGGTCGCCCGCCACCTGCGCCAGCGCGGCCCGCAGCGCGACCGCGTGCCGGACCGGCCGGTCGGGTGGGCGCACGGCGCGGGCGGCCGGGCTGTCGGCACAGACGGCCGCGACGACCGCCTCCCGGGTGGCGTCGGACAGCGCCGGGTCGCCGCCCTGGATCAGGGTCAGGGTCACCCCGCAGCTCGCGGCGTGCGCCATCTCCGCCGCCCGGTCGACGTCGACGCGCAGCCGGCCGGCCTCGGCGATCCGGACGACGAGCTGGCGGAAGATGTCGGCGGCCACCCGGGCGGCGGTGGGGCGGACGCCGGGGCGGGGGTCGCCGTACATGAGGGTGTGGAAGGCGGGGTTGGCGACGCCGAAACCGACGTGCATGTCCCAGCCGCGGCGCAGGTCGTCCACCGGGTCGTCGGCGGGTTCCCGGGCCGCCTCGGCGTGCAGGTGCGCCGCGAAGCCGTAGCTGGCCGCCGCGTCGAGCAGCCCGCGCATGTCGCCGAACTGACGGTAGATGGTGGGGGCCTGCACCCCGGCGGCCCGGCTCACCGCGCGGGTGGAGACGGCCTCCCGGCCGCCCTCGGCGAGCAGCGCGGCGGCGGCCCGCACGATCCGGTCCCGGGCGGACGTCTCGGTCACGACAGCGACGATAACCTTCCGGTGTTAGCGGCGGGAGCAAACGTGAGTATCAAGATCGTGTTATCGGTGCTACCCGCTGGTCAGCGGGGCAGTGCCAGGTCGAGCACCGCGCCGAGGCCGTTGTCGCGCCCCGGCTCGGCGCAGGGCAGCACGAGCACGGCGCAGCCGGCGTTGACCGCGCCCGCGTCGGCCGGCGTGTCGCCCACCATCAACGCCCGCTCCGGGTCGACGCCGAGCATCCCGCACGCGCGCAGGAAGATCCCCGGATCCGGCTTGCAGCGCCCCACCTCGTACGACAGCGCGTACGCGTCGACCAGGTCGTCGAGGCCCCAGGCGGCCAGCAGCGGCCGGATGTCGAAGCCGATGTTGCTGACCACCGCCACCTTCACCCCGCCCGTGCGCAGCGCCCGCAGCGTCGCCGCCACTCCCGGGTACACCACCCAGCCGTCCGGGACGAGCAGCCGGTCGTAGAGCGCGTCGGCGAGGCCCTCGATCCCGGCGTCCACCGTCTCGGCCAGCCCCGTGTACGCCCCGCGGTGGGCGTGCTCGTACAGGTCCCGGTCGGCCCAGAGCTCGGCCAGTCGGGGCGGCACCCGCGCCGGCAGCGGCCCGCCGGCCCGGCCGGCGGTGACCAGCCGGTCGGCGAGCGCGGTGGCCCGCATCCGCTCCAGGCTCACCCCGCAGGCCGCAGCGGCGTGCCGCACCCACTCGTGCGGCTCCTCGACCTGGGCGAGGGTCCCGTGGAAGTCGAACAGCACCGCCTCGACGGGGCGGCGGGGCGGGCCCGGGCGGACGGCGTCGTCGGCGCCGCTCGGGGTTCGGGGCGGTTCGGCATGATCCGGCACGTCGTGCACCCTACCGACCGCCTCCGACCGCCCTGCCGGTTGGCCTTGGCGGGTGACCGTCGGTGGTACGCACTAATCTTGGAGACATGTCGAGCCCCGCCGAGCGGTACGCCGCGGCGCGCCGCCGGGCCGCGCAGGCCTCCCAGTTCCCGGCCCTGGACGAGTTCGCCCGCGACCTGGGGTTCGACCTCGACGACTTCCAGCGCGAGGCGTGCCAGTCCCTGGAGCGCGGCAGCGGCGTGCTGGTCTGCGCCCCCACCGGCGCGGGCAAGACCGTGGTCGGCGAGTTCGCGGTGCACCTGGCCCTGCGCGCCGCGCCGCCGGCCGGCCGGTCACCGGCGCGCCAGGTCGCGCCGGGCGCGGGTGACGAGGTGGTCCCGGCGGCCGGCGGGGAGGTCGCGCCGTCCCCGGGCGCCGGCGCCCGGCGCAAGTGCTTCTACACCACGCCGATCAAGGCGCTGTCCAACCAGAAGTACCACGACCTGGTCGACCGGTACGGCGCCGAACAGGTCGGCCTGCTCACCGGCGACAACGCGATCAACGGCGACGCGCCCGTGGTGGTGATGACCACCGAGGTGCTGCGCAACATGCTCTACGCCGGCTCCAGCACCCTGGAGGGCCTGGCCTACGTGGTGATGGACGAGGTGCACTACCTCGCCGACCGGTTCCGCGGCGGGGTCTGGGAAGAGGTGATCATCCACCTGCCCGCCTCGGTCACGCTGGTCTCCCTGTCGGCCACCGTCTCCAACGCCGAGGAGTTCGCCGACTGGCTGGTCACCGTCCGGGGCGAGACCGCGGTGGTGGTCAGCGAGCACCGGCCCGTGCCGCTGTGGCAGCACATGCTGGTCGGCAAGCGGATGTTCGACCTGTTCCACGACGCCGACGCCGCCCGCAAGCACGACGTGCACCCCGAGCTGCTGCGCTACACCCGCGACACGATGCGCCGGCTGGAGTTGGGCGAGGGGCGCAGCGCCGGCCCCGGCGCCGGGCGGCGCGGTCCCCGCTGGCGTGGCCCGATGCGCCCGGACATCGTCGACCGGCTCGACCGGGAGGGGCTGCTCCCGGCGATCCTGTTCATCTTCAGCCGGGCCGGCTGCGCCGCCGCCGTGCAGCAGTGCCTCGCCGCCGGGCTGCGGCTCACCTCCCCGGAGGAACGCGCCGAGATCCGCCGGGTCGTCGAGTCCCGGGTCACCGCCATCCCCGGCGAGGACCTGACCGTGCTCGGCTACTGGGAGTGGCTCGACGGGCTGGAGCGCGGCCTGGCCGCCCACCACGCCGGCATGCTCCCGGTGTTCAAGGAGGTCGTCGAGGAGCTCTTCGTCCGCGGCCTGGTCAAGGCGGTCTTCGCCACCGAGACCCTGGCGCTGGGCATCAACATGCCGGCCCGCTGCGTGGTGCTGGAACGCCTCGTGAAGTTCAACGGCGAGGCGCACGTCGACCTCACCCCGGGCGAGTACACCCAGCTCACCGGTCGGGCCGGGCGGCGTGGCATCGACGTCGAGGGGCACGCGGTCGTGGTCTGGTCGCCGGAGACCGACCCCCGGCACGTCGCCGGCCTCGCGTCCACCCGCACCTACCCGCTGCGCTCCAGCTTCCGGCCGTCGTACAACATGGCGGTCAACCTGGTCGGCACGGTCGGCGTGGAGCCCGCCCGGGCACTGCTGGAGTCGTCGTTCGCCCAGTTCCAGGCGGACCGGTCGGTGGTCGGCCTGGCCCGGCAGGTGCAGCGCAACACCGAGACCATCGAGGCGTACGGCGCGGAGGCGGCCTGCCACCACGGCGACTTCGACGAGTACTTCGCGCTGCGGGTGGCCATCGCCGACCGGGAGCGCGCCCTGGCCCGGCAGGGCCAGTCGCAGCGCAAGGCGGCGGCGGTGGCCTCGCTGGAGCGGCTGCGCGTCGGCGACGTGATCCGGGTGCCGTCAGGCCGCCGGGCCGGGCTCGCGGTCGTGCTCGACCCGGCCACCGGCGGCTTCGGCGAGCCCCGCCCGCTGGTGCTCACCCAGGACCGCTGGGCCGGGCGGGTCAGCCCCGGCGACTTCACCAGCCCCGCCGAGGTGCTGGCCCGCATCCGGGTGCCGAAGCACTTCAACCACCGCTCACCGGCGGCCCGGCGGGACCTGGCGGCCGAGGTCAGCGGCACCGGCCTGGACCGGCACGGCGGCCGCCGCGGTGGCCGGTCCCGGCAGGCCGCCGGTGAGGACGACCGGATCAGCCAGCTCCGCACCGAGCTGCGCCGGCACCCCTGCCACGCCTGCGCCGACCGGGAGGAGCACGCCCGCTGGGCCGAGCGGCGCCGCCGGCTGGAGAAGGACACCGAGGAGTTGCGCCAGCGCGTCGCCGGGCGCACCGGTTCCCTCGCCCGCACGTTCGACCGGATCGTGGCGCTGCTCACCGCGCGCGGCTACCTCTCCGCCGACGGCGGGGTGACCGACGCCGGCCGGATGCTCGGCCGGATCTGGACGGAGGCGGACCTGCTGGTCGCCGAGTGCCTGCGGCGGGGTGTCTGGGACGGTCTCTCCCCGGCCGAGCTGGCCGCCGCGGTCTCCGTGGTGGTCTTCGAGGCCCGGCGGGATCTCGACGAGCGCGCGTCGTTGCCGCGTGGTTCGGTCGCCGACGCGGTCGAGGAGACGCTCAAGCTCTGGAGCGAGATCGAGTCCGACGAGGCGAACCGTGGGCTGACCGTGACCCGGGAGCCGGATTTCGGCTTCGCCTGGCCGATCTACCGGTGGGCGCGGGGCGAGGCCCTGGCCAAGGTGCTCGCCAGCGGCCACCAGATCGACGGCGAGATGCCCGCCGGGGACTTCGTCCGCTGGGCGCGGCAGGTCGTCGACCTGCTCGGCCAGCTCGCCGACTCCGGTGGCGCGTCGACAGAGTTGCGCGCCACCGCCCGGCAGGCCATCGCGGCCGTCAACCGCGGTGTGCTGGCGTACCACGCGTCGGCCTGATCCGTCACTGTCCGTCACCGTCGCCCGCCGAATCGACGCATCGCGCTGTCACTGCAACAGCACCCCCCGAAGTGCCCGGGGGGTGCTGTTGCGGCTGTTGGAGGCACCCGTGATCATTGCTCCGGCGCTAGTTGTTACGCGCCGGTAATGACTGGGGGGACAGGCCGCCGTGGCGGAGATCAATCACTTTGAGTACGGGTGGATCACACCCGCGTTGAGCTACGCGCTGTCCGTGCTGGGCTCGGCCCTCGGGCTGGTCTGCGCCGGCCGGATCCGCACCGCGTCCACCGGGGGGCAGCGAGCCTGGTGGGGATTGCTCGCCGCCTGGGCGATCGGCGGCACCGCCATCTGGGCGATGCACTTCATGGCGATGCTCGGCTTCGCCGTGGAGGGCACCCGCATCCGGTACGACGTGCCGCTCACCGCGGCCAGCACCGTCATCGCGGTGGCCGCGGTCGGGATCGGCCTGTTCATCGTCGGCACCGGCCGGCTCAACGCCGTCCGGCTGGTCATCGGTGGTGTCTTCACCGGGTCGGGTGTCGCCGCGATGCACTACACCGGCATGGCCGCGATGCGGCTCAACGGAGATCTCAGCTACGACTCCACCCGGGTCGCGCTCTCCGTGCTCGTCGCCGTCGTCGCCGCCACCGTGGCGCTCTGGCTGGCCATGACCGTCCGCCGGGGGTTCGCCATCGCCGCCTCCGCGCTGCTGATGGGCGTCGCCGTCAACGGCATGCACTTCACCGGCATGAGCGCTCTGTCGGTGCACCTGCACGACCGGCGCGGCGACGTCGCGGGCGCGGGTGTCAGCACTCTGCTGGTCCCGATCGTCCTGGCGGTCCTCCTGGTGATCGTCGGGCTCGTCTACGCGCTGCTCGCCGCGCCCACCGAGGACGACCGCGCCGCGGTGGCGTACCTGGCCGCGCGGCAGAGCGCGGAGCCGCCGGCGCCGGCCGCCGCGCCGCAGCCGGCCGCGGACCCGGTCGGGCTGCGCGCCCGGTCGACCCTGGGCCAGCCCGGCACCCCGTTCCCGTCCCGCCGTCAGCCGCCGCGCTGACCCCTCGCCCGGACAACCAACGGTCGATCATGAAGTTGGCGGCGGTGGACCACAGGCTGACCGCCGCCAACTTCATGATCGGCCTTCAGTGGTGGGGGCTGACGCAGGAAGCGGAACAGCTCGCCGGTCGGGTCCAGTTCGCGCGGTGACCCGGTCAGCCGGTGGACCCCGACGGAGAAGAGCACGTCGTGCGGGGCGTGGAAGGCCTGCTCCTGGAAGCCGGCCTCCCGCAACCACCGCCGGAGCGCCGGGGTGCGGTCGGGCGCGCTGCGGCTGCGCGTCCAGACCACGGTGGCGTCGGGCGCGCAGAGCTGGGGAAGGGCGTGCACGGTTCGACGTACGTCGGAGTCGGAGATGTTGCCGAAGACCCCGACCATGAGCACCAGGTCGGCGGGGACGGCGCCGACGTAGGAGGCGAGCCTGCCGGCGTCCGCCCGCAGCACCGTCACGTCGGGCAGGCCGGCGGCGGCCGCGCGGGCGGCGGCGACGTTGCCGGGGTCGTACTCCAGCAGGGTGGCCCGCACGCGGACCGCGTCGTCCCGTCCGGCCAGCACCCCGATCAGGTCGTGGCCCTGCCCGGCGCAGGCGCTCACCACCGTCAGGGCCTCGCCCGGACGCTCGTCGAGCCACCGCCCGATCTCCTGGCGGACCAGCCGCAGCCGGCGGGAGAGTGCCGATTCCTCGTCGGTGTAGTCGCGGTGCCACGCCTGCCAGTCGGTCGTCATCGCGCCGGGCCTGACCCGCTCGCGCGGATCGCCGCCCGCGAGGCCGCGCCATCCTGTTCGTTCGACCCCGCACCACGGCGCGGCCCGCCGGGCTCAGCCACGGTCGGCGAGGGCGTCGACCAGCCGCCGGCAGGAGCCGGCCAGGTTCCACCGCTGCGCCAGCGCGAGCAGCCGGTCCGGGTCCACCGGGGCCGTCGGTAGCGCGGTGGCCAGCTCCGGCAGGGGCACGTCGGTGGCGACCCGCACCACCTTCGGCGCGACGGCCAGGTAGTCCCGGGCGGCGTCGAGCCGGGTGCGCAGCCCCGGGGCGAAGCCGGAGCCCGGCTCGTCGAGCGCGGCGAGGATGCCGTCGAGGCCGCCGTAGCGCTCGATGAGCCGGGCGGCCGTCTTCTCGCCCACCCCGGGCACGCCGGGCAGCCCGTCGCTCGGGTCGCCGCGCAGGGCGGCGAAGTCGGCGTACCGGTCGGCGGGGACGCCGTAGCGGGCACGCACCGCCGCGTCGTCGCAGTCCTCCAGCTTCGCCACCCCCCGGCCGATGTAGAGCAGCCGCACCGGGCGGGCGTCGTCGACGAGTTGGAACAGGTCCCGGTCGCCGGAGACCACCTCGACCGGGGCGGGCTGGGTCACCGAGAGGGTGCCGAGCACGTCGTCTGCCTCGTAGCCGGTGGCGCCGATCGCGCGGATGCCGATCGCGTCGAGCACCTCCAGGATGACCGGCACCTGGGGCGACAGGGTGTCCGGCACCTCCTCGCCGCCCTCCGGCGCGACCCGGTGCGCCTTGTACGACGGCAGCAGTTCCACCCGCCACGCCGGCCGCCAGTCGTGGTCCAGCGCGCAGACCATCCGGTCGGGCCGGCGGGTGCGGACCAGTTGGGCGAGCATGTCGAGGAAGCCGCGTACGGCGTTGACCGGCTGCCCGTCCTCGGCCCGCGCCGCCGACTCGGGAATGCCGAAGTAGGCCCGGAAGTACAGACTCGGAGCGTCGATCAGCAGGATCGGAGGTCGGTGTGCCACGCCGGACAGCCTGGCACAGCCCGGTGACGACGTGGGGGACCCGGTGCCGCGGTCAGCGGCGCTCGTGGTCGGTGTAGAGCGCCTCGCGGCGGGCGACGCGCTGCACCGCGTAGCTGGTCACCAGCAGCGCGATCGCCAGCACCACCTCCAGCCAGGCCAGCGCGCCGTCGGCGACGGTCAGTCCGAGCAGGAGCAGCGCCAGCCCCGCCACGGCGAGGATGCCCGCCCAGAGCAGCCGTCGCCGGCGTGCCGCCGCCCGGTCCTGTGCCACCGCGTCCGCCTCTCGTCGCCCTCTGCGACCAGGCTATCCGCGCCCGCCGGTCGGTGGGCCGACAACCGGGTCACCAGCGCAGCGGCAGGGTGGCGGGGAATTCGCCGAGCCGGTCGGCGGTGAGCTGGTGGAGCCGGACCTGCCGCGAGCGATCCGGCCCGCGTACCCGGCACCGCGGACCCGTGGAACGGGGTGTCGCCGGTCCGGTCGCCCGGGAAGACTGACCGGCATGGCGTTCCTGCCCGGACTGACCCTGAGCCGCCGCTTCCACGACGAGGTCGTCGCCCCGCTGTTGGCCCGCCGCCTGCCGCGTCTGCGGTACGCCGCGGGGCTGCTCGACGGCGGGTCGGAGCTGCTCGGCCTGGACACCCCGCGCTCCACCGACCACGACTGGGGGCCGCGCGTGCAGCTCTTCGTCGCCGACCCGGACGAGGTCGGGCCGGTGCGCGCCGTGCTGCACGAGCTTCCGGACGGGTTCCTCGGCTGGCCCACCCGGTTCGCCGGCGGCCCCGACGTCCGCCTCGGCGTCGTGGACCCGGACGGCGACCGGCACGGGGTGAGCGTGCACGAGCTGTCGGGTTGGCTGCGTGCCCGGCTCGGCGTCGACCCGGCCGTCGGGCTCGACGTCGACGACTGGCTGTCGGTGCCGACCCAGCGGCTGGCCGAGCTGACCGGCGGCGCGGTCTTCCACGACGGACTGGCCGGGGCGCTCACCCTCACCCGGGCCCGGCTCGCCTGGTACCCGGACGACGTCTGGCGGCACGTGCTGGCCGCCGCCTGGACCCGGGTCGGTCAGGCCGAGCACCTGCCCGGGCGGTGCGCCGAGGTCGGCGACGAGCTGGGCAGCCGGGTGGTGGTCGCCGGCGTCGCCCACGACCTGATGCGCCTCGGGCTGCTGCTGCACCGCCGCTGGCCCCCGTACGACAAGTGGCTGGGCACCCTGTTCGCCCGGCTGCCCGGCGCGGCGCCGCTGGTCGCGGCGCTGTCGGCCGCCCTCGGCCCCGGCGGCTGGCCCGACCGGCAGGCGGGACTGGCCCGGGCCCTGGAGACCGTCGCGGGCTGGACCAACGACACCGGGCTGGCCGCGCCGGTCGACCCCCGGGTGCGGCCCTTCCACGACCGGCCGTTCCTGGTGCTCGACGCCGGCCGGTTCGCCGCCGCGCTGCGCGCCGGGATCACCGACCCGGTGTTGCGGGCGCGCCCACCGGTGGGCGCGGTCGACCAGTACGTCCACAGCGTGGACGTGCTCACCCACCCGGACCGGGCCCGCCGGGTGGCGGTGGCCGTGCTGCCCACGACGGCGCTCAGCCCACCGGCGTCGCCCGCCGGACCGACTCGTCCGCGTCCCGGTCGGTGAGGTCACGCAGCCGCCGGACGGGGGAGCGGACCAGGACCAGTGGCGCGAGCACCGTGGCCCCGGCGAACAACGCGAGGGTGGTCCGCGCGCCGACCAGCCCGGCCAGCGTGCCGGCGACCAGCCCGCCGACCGGGATGGCGCCCCAGGAGACGAAGCGGACCGTGGCCATGACCCGGGAGAGCAGTTCCGGCGGGCTCGCGGTCTGCCGGTACGTCCGGGTGGTGACACTGAGCACCACCACGCCACCGGCGAAGACCACGTTCCCGGCGGCGAACGCCAGGTACGCCGGCCAGCCCACGCCGAGCGGGACGGCTGCGGCGCCGAGCACCGCGACGCCGCAGCCGACCAGGACCGACCGGGCGCTGCCCCACCGGCCGGTGATCCACGGGGTCAGCGCGGCGCCGACCAGCGATCCGACGCCCTCGACGGCGAGCAGGACGCCGACCAGGGCCGCCGGGGCGTGCAGCTCGCGCACCAGGTAGAGCGGGTAGACCGCCAACTGCGCGCCGCAGACGAAGTTCACCGCGGTGGCGGCCCACATGGTGGGGCCCATGATCCGGTGTCGGGTGACGTACCGCCAGCCCTCGACGATCATCTGCCGTACCGGGGGCCACCGGTCGGGGGCGTCGGAGCGGCGGGCGGGCAGCGAGCGCAGCAGCGCCGCGGAGACGAGGTAGCCGGCCGCGTCGACCAGCATCGTGGGCACCGCGCCGAGCACCTGCACGGCGAGGCCGCCCAGCGACGGGCCGCTCAGTTGGGTGACGGCGTGCGTGGCGGAGGTGAGGCTGTTGCGCGAGTGCAGTTGGTCGCGGCCCACGATGGCCGGCAGGAAGGTGGAGTTCGCGACGTCGAACAGCACGTTGGCGAAGCTGACCACCAGGGCCACCACGACGAGCTGCGCCACGGTCAGCCGGCCCGCCCACCAGGCCAGCGGGATGGAGGCGACCGCCGCCGCCCGGGCCAGGTCGGCGCCGACCTGGGCCCCGCGCAGCGGCAGCCGTTGCACGATCACCCCGGCGGGCAGCCCGATCACCAGCCATGCCACGTAACTCGCGGCGGCGACGAGCCCCATCTCGAAGGCCGTCGCGTCCAGCACGGTCAGCGCCGTCAGCGGCAGCGCCACCGCGCCGACCGCCGACCCGACCTGGCTGGTCGTGCCGGCGGCCCACCAGCGCCAGAACACCCCGGCCCCCTGCCTGACGGTCATGCCGTCGACCCCCGTCCCCGAACCGGTGAGTTCCATTCTGGAACGGACTATAGTCCATGAGGTGAAGCGCGCCGACCTGTCCGACGCCGACTGCGGCATCGCCCAGGCCCTCGGCGTGCTCGAGGACTGGTGGACGTTCCTGATCGTCCGCGACGTCGCCGGCGGCACCACCCGCTTCGACGCACTCCAGCGCGCGCTCGGGGTGAGTCGCCGGGCCCTGACCGAGCGGCTCGGCGCCCTCGTCGCGCACGGGGTGCTGCGCCGTGAGGCGTACTCCCGGCACCCGCCGCGCTACGACTACCTGCTCACCGGCAAGGGCGAGGCGCTGCTGCCCGTGCTGGTCGCCCTGCAGGACTGGGGCACCCGGCACGTGATGGGCGACGGCGCGCTCACCGCGACCGCTGCCGCCGACTCGCCCGAGGCCCGCCGCGTGCACCAGCTCGTCGGCCATCGGCTGCCGGCGGTCACCCTCACCCGGCACGACGGCGGCGAGCAGGCGCCGGCCGTGCCCGGCCGGTGGACCGTGCTCTACCTCTTCCCCGGCGCGTTCGCCCCCGACGCTCAGGCGCTGCCGCCCGGCTGGGGGGAGATCCCCGGCGCCGTCGGCTGCACCCTCGAAGCACGTACGTACACCGAGCGCCACGACCGGTTCCGGGCCGCCGGCGCGGAGGTACGCGGCGTCAGCACCCAGCGCCCGGACCAGCTCGCCGCGTTCGCCGCCCACGCCCGGCTGCCGTACCCGCTGCTGTCCGACCAGGACGGGCGGCTCGCCGCCGGGCTGCTGCTGCCCACCTTCCGGGCCGGCGGCGTGGAACGCCTCAAGCGGCTCACCCTGCTCGTCGACCCGGACGCGGTGGTCCGCGCGGTGCAGTTCCCGGTCACCGATCCGGCCGGCGCGGTCGACGAGATGCTCGACCTCGTCCGGTCCCGGGTCACCTGAACCGGGTCAGCGAGGCGGTGTCGGGTCGACCGGGTGGTCAGCGGCTCAGGAAGGCGACCAGGGGCTCGACCAGTCGGGCCGGTGCCCGGTTGATGCCGTCGTGGCCGCAGCGGGGCACCGCAAGCACCTGCATCCGGGGCAGGACGGGTGCCAGGGCCGCCGCGAGCCGCGGGTAGTGCGGCGGCCCGGCCTGCCCGTACGCGAACAGCACCTCGGCGGTGACGCCGGCGTACTGCTCGGGCGGCCCGTCGTGGGCCGCGACCTGGGCGGTCTCGTCGAGAGTCATGTCGAGCAGCGCGCCCATCTCCCGCCCGACGCGGCTGCGCAGGAACAGCCGGGTGATCGCGGTCTGCGCGCCGAGTGGCAGTCGTGCCGCCGGTGACTGGGGATTGCCGGCGGCGCCCACGATCGCCAGGGCGCGGGCGGTGTCGCCGGCCCGCAGCGCGGCCCGGGCCGCCGGGATGAAGGCGCCGGTCATGCCGCCGTCGACGGAGACGGCCGGGTCGTAGAGCGCGAGCCGGTCGATCGGCAGGCGCAGCGCGGCCCGCAGGGCGATGAATCCGCCGGAGCTGTGGCCCACGACGGCACAGGCCCCGGTGTGTGCGAGCACGGCGCCGAGATCCTCGATCTCCTGCTCCACGGTGTACGGCTCGCGGCGTGCCGGCGCGTCGGCCCTACCCCGCCGGTTGTACAGGTGCACCGTGTGCCGCTCCGCCAGCGCGGCGGCCAGCCTCCGGTAGACCTCGATCGTGACACCGCCACCGTGCACCAGGACGACGCCCGGGCCGGTGCCGCTGGAGTGCAGCACGATCGTCGCGCCGTCCGGCGCCGTCACTCGTTCCACGGCTGGTCCGCCCTCCCGTGTCCAGAAAACTGCGAACGACGTTTGCAGATTACATTGATCCGGTGAGCGACGCAGCCCCCCGACCCGGCCACACCCAGCGGGAGTCGGTCTTCCGGCGGCCGGTACGGGGAGCCCGGGGGCCGGCGCCGGCGCACAGCCGGGACGACATCGTGGCGGCGGCGATCGCCATCGCCGACTCCGACGGGCTGGCCGCGGTGTCGATGCGGGCGGTCGCCAAACGACTCGACACCGGCGCGGCCTCCCTCTACCGGTACCTGTCCTCCCGCGACGACCTGCTCGATCTGATGGCCGACCGGGTGGCGACCGAACTGCGCCCCTATCCGGAGCCGGACGGCGACTGGCTGGACGGCATGGTGCGGATGGCCCATGCCCAGCGGGCGGTGCACGAGCGCCACCCCTGGCTGGCCGAGCTGAGCCGACGCCCGTCGGCCATCGGCCCGGAGGCGCTGGCGTTCTTCGACGCCTGCCTGCGCGTCATGGAGCCGGTCCCGGCGTCGGTGATGGCGAAGTTCGAGGCGGTGGCGACGATGAACGGCATCTCCATCCTGTTCGCCCGTCAGCGGACGGGCGGAGAGGCGTTCACCTTCGCCGGCCTCGACGTCACCCGGTACCCGCACCTGGCGGCGGCGCTCGCCCAGGCGCCGGCCGCGCCCCCGGCGATCGACCTCTTCGAGCGCGCCCAGCGCAGCCTGCTGCGCGGCCTGCTCACGCCCACCTGGCAAGCCTGACCGGGGTCGTGACGGACGTGACGGGATCGCCGCCGACCCGGGAAGTGGCGGGCGCGATGAGCCGCTGGCCGCGACGGCAGGGGGTCGACGGTCAGAACAGGGTCGCCGGCTCGACCGGCAGCGGCTCCGGCAGCGCCGCCAGCTCCGGTAGCCGGGCCCGCACCTCGTCGTGGAACCGGCGGGCCAGCACCGGCGCGTCGGCGTTGTCGGGGGTGTGCACGAACATGGTCGGCGAGCGGCCCTCGCGCAGCCACCCGGCGACGACGTCGACCCAGTGCTGCCAGCCCTCGACCGTCCGCGCGGCGTCGTCCCGACCGAGGTAGCGCACGACCGGGCGGTCGGTCAGCGCGACCGACCGCCGTGGCAGCCGCGGCTTCTTCATCCAGGCGTCGCGCTCGGCGTCGCTGGTCGGCCGGTTGCCGAAGAACGCCGTGGTGTCGAACGGGATCCACTCCGCGTCCGCGTCGACGAGCACCCCTTCGAGCAGCCGCGTCGCGCGGGGGTCGTCGAAGAACGCGGGGTGGCGGACCTCGACGGCGTACCGGTGGGTGGTGGGCAGCCGGCGCAGGAACCGGGCGAGGACGGGGACGTCGGCGGGGGCGAACGATCCCGGCAGCTGGATCCAGAGGGCGTCGGCGCGGGGGCCGAGTGGCTCGATCGCGTCGAGGAAGACGCCCAGCGCCTCGTCGACGTCGGTGAGCCGGCGCTCGTGCGTGACGACCCTGGGCAGCTTGAGCACGAACCGGAAGCCGGGACCGGTCTGCTCCGCCCACGACGCCACGGTCTGCCGCGCCGGGGTGGCGTAGAACGTCGTGTTCCCCTCGACGGCGGTGCACCAGGCGGCGTAGTGGCGCAGCCGCTCGTGCGCCGGCAGCGGGTGGGCCAGCAGCCGGCCCTGCCAGGCCTTGTGGGTCCACATCGCGCATCCCACGTGCAGACGCATGAGTCCGGCCTCCCACCGCTCGCCCGCGCCCGGCCTCACCCGGGCTGCCGCAGACGGTATCCGGCCGCGACCGTCGCGGGGGAGGCGCCGGTCCGCGATGCGGGTCGTCGCGGCATGCGGCAGAGTGGCACCCGCGGTCGCACTCCTGCGACCGCACGGTGAAAGGCGGTGGCCGTGGAGGGTCCGCGCGGGGTGGTCTTCCCCCGTACCGGGGAGGGACGCAGCACGAGCGCGCTCGGCCGGGCGGTCGTCGCCGACGCGCTGCGCGCCGTGGACCCGGTCGGCGCGCGCTCGGCCGAGCACGAGACGAACTGGCGGCACGGCTACCTCGGCCACTTCCGCCGGCTCGTCGAGGCGGGGCTGCCCTCCCGCGAGGCCGCGCTCACCATCGCCCGCGACGGCCTCGCCGCACTGCACGCCCGGATGAGGGTCCTCGGCGACGACGGCCGGGAGACCGGCCTGGACGAGGTGTTCCACACCGAGGGGCACGAGCAGTTGGAGACCGTGGCCGTCACCGGCGAGGGCCCGGTCGAGCGGGAGCTGTCGCTGCCGTACCGGGGCCGGCGGCTGCGCGGCGACGAGCTGCTCCGTCAACTCGACGCCTGGGTCGACGCCGGGGTGGTGGAGCCGACCTGCGCCGAGGCGGTCCGCGCCGTGCACACCCACCCGGACTGGCTCGACCTGAGCGACCAGCGGGTCGTGGTGCTCGGCGCGGGCGCGGAGATGGGCCCGCTGCCGTCCCTGCTGCGCTGGGGCGCCGACGTGGTCGCGGTCGACCTGCCCCGGCCGGAGATCTGGCGGCGGGTGCTGCAGACCACCCGCCGGCACGGCGGCCGGCTCCTGCTGCCGGTGCGGCCCGGCGCCGCCAACGACGGCGACGCCGCCCTGGCCGCCGCCGCGGGCGCGGACCTGCTGCACCGCCTCCCGCAGGTCGCCGACTGGCTGCGCGGGACCGAGGGCCGGCTGGTGCTCGGCAACTACGTGTACGCCGACGGGGCGACCAACGTGCGGGTCGCCACGGCCGTCGACGCGCTCACCGGTCACCTGCAACGGCACCGCGAGGACGTGGCCCTGGCGTTCCTCGCCACCCCCACCGACGTCTTCGCCGTGCCCGCCGACGCGGTGCGGCACGCCGACCGGGCGTACGCGGCGCGCGGGCCCGCGCGGCGGGCGTTGCGGGTGCTCTCCGGCGGCCGGCTGCTGCACCGCAACTACCCGCCGGACGCCGACCCGGGGATCAACGACAGCCTGGTGCCGCAGCAGGGCCCGAACTACGCCCTCGCCAAGCGGTTGCAGCGCTGGCGGGCCACGGTGGCCCGCGACGGCGGGTCGACCGTGTCGTTCACGGTGGCCCCGCCGACCCGGACCCGGTCGGTGGTGCGCAACCGGGCCCTCGCCGCCGCGTACGCCGGCGCCCACCGGTTCGGCATCGAGATCTTCGAGCCGGCGACCAGCAACACCCTGATGGCCGCGGTGCTGGTGCACGACCTGCGTACCGGCGGGGGGCCGGCGCTGGCGCACCCGTGGCAGGACGAGGCGTACGCCGCCGCGCACGGCGGCCTGTGGCGGGTGCCGTACGCCCCGCGCAGCGCCCTGGGCCTGGCGGTGCTGCTGGGCCTCGGCGGCGCCCGCGCCTGACCCGCCCGGGTCCGCCTCCGGCGGGGCGATCCGGGGTGGGTCCGCTCCCGAACGACCGTTAAGCTGGCGGGGTGGGAACCGACGCGCCGACCGTCATCGACCTGACGGCCCGGCACGGCACCCGCACCGAGGACCCCGCCGGCCGCACCACGGCTCGCGGGCAGCGGCTCACCACCACCCCGACGGAGCTCATCGCGCCATGACTGTCGACCGGATCCTCCCCACCGACGAGGCCCACGACCTGCTCGACCTCGCCACCGAACTCGCCGACCGTGAGCTGGCCCCAAAGGCGGCCGGCTTCGAGGAGCGCGCCGAGTTCCCCCGCGAGGTGCTGCGCACCCTCGGTCGGGCCGGCCTGCTCGGCCTGCCGTACGCCGAGGAGCACGGCGGCGCGGCCCAGCCGTACGAGGTCTACCTCCAGGTGCTGGAGATCCTGGCCAGCCGCTGGCTCGCGGTGGCCGAGGCGGTCAGCGTGCACACCCTCTCCTGCTACCCGGTGGCGCAGTTCGGCACCGACGCCCAGCGCAAGCTGCTGCCCGACATGATCGGCGGCGAGCTGCTCGGCGCGTACTGCCTCTCCGAGCCCCAGGGCGGCTCGGACGCCGCGTCGCTGACCACGAAGGCCGTCCGCGACGGCGACGCCTACGTGGTCACCGGCACCAAGGCGTGGATCACCCACGCCCGGGTCGCCGACTTCTACAACATCTTCTGCCGCACCGGCGGGCCCGGCCCGAAGGGCATCTCCTGCCTGCTCGCCGACCGCGCCACCCCCGGCATCCTGCCACAGGCCGCGGAGCGCACCATGGGCCTGCACGCCTCCCCGGTGGCGCAGATCGCCTTCGACGGTGCCCGGGTGCCGGCCGACCGGCTGATCGGCGGCGAGGGGGTGGGCTTCACCATCGCCATGTCGGCGCTGGACTCCGGCCGCCTCGGCATCGCCGCCTGCGCGGTCGGGCTGGCCCAGGCGGCGCTGGACTACGCCGTCGGCTACGCCAAGGAGCGGCAGCAGTTCGGCCGCCCGATCATCGACTTCCAGGGCCTCGGCTTCAACCTCGCCGACCACGCCACCGCGATCTCCGCGGCCCGGGCGTTGATGCTCTCCGCGGCCCGGTTGCGCGACGCCGGCCGGCCGTACTCGATCGAGGCGGCGAAGGCGAAGCTCTTCGCCACCGACATGGCGATGCGGGTGACCACCGACGCGGTGCAGGTGCTCGGCGGCGCCGGATACGTCGCCGACCACCCGGTCGAGCGGTACATGCGGGAGGCGAAGGTGCTCCAGATCGTCGAGGGCACCAACCAGATCCAGCGGCTGGTCATCTCCCGCGCGCTGGCCAAGGGCTAACCTGGCCCGATGGCCTTCCCACGGATCACCGTCGACCCCGAGGTGATGGGCGGCGCGCCCTGCGTGCGGCAGTCCCGGGTCCCGGTCGCCACCATCCTGGCGATGATGGCCGACGGCATGTCCGTCACCGACATCCTCACCGATCTGCCCTTCCTCGACGAGGAGGACATGACGGAGGTGCTGCACTTCGCGGCGGACGCGGTGCGCGACCGGACGGCACGCGGAGCGTGACCGACGGCGGGGGAGTCCACCATGGGAGCGTGGCACCGGGTAGGTTGCACGCCGTGGAGGAGATCGACCGGGCCATCGTCGCCGCGCTGACCGCTGACGGCCGGCTGTCGTACACCGATCTGGCCGAGAAGGTGGGGCTGTCGGTGTCCGCGGTGCACCAGCGGGTCCGCCGGCTGGAGCAGCGCGGGGTGATCCACGGGTACGCCGCGAAGGTCTCCTTCGAGGCGCTGGACCTGCCGCTGACCGCGTTCGTGGCGATCCGCCCGTTCGACCCCTCCCAGCCGGACGACGCCCCCGAGCGGCTGGCCCACCTGCCGGAGATCGACTCCTGCTACTCGGTGGCGGGGGAGGACTTCTACCTGCTGCTGGTGCGGGTGGCCGGCCCGGTGGACCTGGAGCGGGTGCTGCAGGAGATCCGTACGGCGGCGAACGTCACCACCCGCACCACGGTGGTGCTATCCACCCCGTACGAGGCGCGCCCGCCGAAGATCACGCTGGGGGAGTCGGCCCGGCGTCCCCGCGACGGCGGCTGAGGCCGCTCAGCGCCCGTTCCAGCGCAGGATCACCCGCCGCCCGTGCTCGTGGCCGAGCACGCTCACGGTGGCGGTGTCGAGGCGAAGCTTCCCGCCGGCCGACGCCGGCAGGCCGATCCAGCGGGCCCCGACGACCCGCAGGCAGTGCGCGTGCCCGACCAGCGCGACGCTGCCCCGCTCCAGCAGGGGCGTGATCCGGGTGAGCAGCCGGTCGACCCGCTCGCCGACCTGCTCGGGGGACTCTCCACCGGGGCAGCCGTCGGTCCAGATGTTCCAGTGCGGGTGGTCGTCGTGGATGTCGGCGGTGGTGCGGCCCTCGTACTGGCCGTAGTTCCACTCGACCAGGTCGTCGTCGGTCCGGTCCACAGTGAGGCCGGCGAGTTGCGCGGTGCGCAGCGCCCGCTTGCGAGGGCTGGCCAGCACCCGGGCGAAGCGTCGGCCGACGAGCACCGCGCCGAGCGCGCGGGCCTGCCGCTCGCCGTCGGGGGTCAGCTCCAGGTCGGTGTACGAGGTGTGCCGGTGGCTGGCGCTCCAGGTGGTCTCACCGTGCCGGACCAGAAGGATCTCGCTCATGCCCCCAGTCAACCAGTCCCGGGCGACTCGAGGGTCGAGGAACATTGCGGAACGGAAACCGGCCGTGAGCCTCAGCCGTTGCTCGGTCGGTCGATGGTTGGCCAACGTGGAGCGCCGGAGCGGAGCCGGTCACGGTCGCCGTCCTCTGGCCGGGAGCGGCGCATGGCTCACTGGAGGGCACAGCACACTTGATCCATTGGATATAGGGTGCGCGGCATGGCGCTGCGTCTGGCTCAGGCGAACTTCAAGGCTCGGGACGACTCGGCCCTCGGACGGTTCTGGGCGGAGGCGCTCGGCTGGGGTGTCTCCAGCGAGGAACCCGGTGTGACCAACGTCGAACCCGTGGGCTTTACCTGGCCGGACCCCGTCGCCGTCTGCGTCGATGTCGTCATCGTCCCGGACCCGGAAACGGTGAGGTACCGTGCGCACCTCGATCTCGCCACCACCTCGGCGGCCCATCAGGCGGAGTTGGTCGCGCGCCTGCAGGAACTCGGTGCGACGCCTGCGGAGGTGGGCCAGGGCGATGTCCCGTGGACGGTTCTGGCCGACCCGGAGGGCAACGTGTTCTGCGTGTTGGAGCCTCGGGAGATCTACCGGGACACCGGGCCGATCGCCGCGGTGGTGGTCGACTGCGCCGATCCCCGGGCGATGGCCCGGTTCTGGGGCGAGGCGACGGACTGGACCCTGCACGAGGTGACCGATGATCACGCGGTGCTGCGTTCGGCCAAGGGGGTCGGGCCGTATCTGGAGTTCCGTCGTACGCCCGCGAAGACCGTGTGGACCCGCGTGCATCTCGACCTGAAGCCGTATCCCGGTGACGACCAGGCGGCGGAGGTGGCCCGGCTGGAGGCTCTCGGTGCCACCGGCATCGACGTCGGCCAGGGCGATGTGTCGTGGAGGTGCCTCGCCGACCCGGAGGGCAACGAGTTCTGCGTGCTCAGCCCCGGCTGACGCGGAGCCTCGCCGACCCTTCACCGGCGACGGCCGCCGGCCGGGCCTCGCCACGATGCCTCCGCGCGGACTCCGGCGGGATGCCAGCCACCTATTGTCCTAGGATGCATTAGAGGGTGTGACGCTGGCGGGCAGTCAGTCCGGGGTGACGGTCCCAGCGAGGTCGAAGCACGAGGTCCAGGGCCGCATGCGGGACAGGGGAGTGGGCCGCGCCCTGTCGACGGTCGACGGCAGGGGCCTGCATCGCCCGCTACCAGGGCCGGACGTCTCCTGGTGCCCTTGGCCCCGCGACACGCAGCCACCCACCACGACCACCCAGGTCGCGCGCCGGGGCGAACCCGTCCCGCTGCCGCACCCGCCGCTCGTCGTACCGCCCGAGCCGCTCCAGAGCTGTTGCAGACGCACCGGCCGGTCGGTCATTCTCCCCCTAGTATCCTAGGATGCCCTATCCGATGTGCGAGGCCGCACATCAGAGCCACGCATCACCGGGAGACGTCGGTTTCGGCGCCGTCGGGTCGGGGACGCAACAGCAGCGGGGCGGACGGCCCCGTGGACCGCCGGAGCAACGGCAGGAGGCGACATGAGCTTCACCGACAAGGCGAAGAGCAAGGCCCAGGAGCTGACCGGCGTGGCGAAGGAGCGGATCGGCAACGCGACCGACAACGAGCGGTTGCGGGCCGAGGGCGCCCAGGAGCGCAGCGGCGCGCGTGCCCGGCAGGCCGGCGAGCACGTCAAGGAGGCCGGCAAGGACGTACGGGACGCGATGCGCTGACCGTCGAACGTGCCGAGCGGCCTCCGGGGATGCCCCGGAGGCCGCTCGTCGTACCTCGGAGGCCCGCCGGGAGACGGTGGCGGGCCTCCGAGCCGGTCAGTCGTTGCGGTGGGCCTCCCACCAGGCCTGCCCGGACTCGGGCAGGGTGTCGATCGGGTCGTAGTAGGCGTAGCGCTTGTTCAGCGCCTCCAGGTCGGCCGACTCGATCGAGGTGCGGTAGTTCTTGGTCCAGTACGAGATGCCGCGCTCGCGGTCGTACTCGGTGAGCATGTGCACCCAGCGCTTGCCGACGAACGGGACGTCGCAGACGATCCGCGGGGTGGCGTAGCCGGGCAGGTAGCCCATGATGTCGTGCTGGAGCTGCTGGGCGTGCCCGACCGGGACCCGCCAGTGCTCGGCGTTGGGGATCATGTCGCACATGTAGAAGTAGTACGGCAGGATGCCCGCCTCGCCCTGCAGCGCGAAGCAGAGGTCGAGCAGGTCGGGGGCGGTGGCGTTGACGCCGCGCATGAGCACGCCCTGGTTGCGCACGTCGCGTACGCCGACGTCGAGGGCGGTCTGGGCGGCCCGGGCGACCAGTGGGGTGATCGACTGGGCGTGGTTGACGTGGGTGTGGATGGCGAGGTTGACGCCGCGGCGGGCGGCGGTGCGGGCGACTCGCTCCAGTCCCTCGACGACGTCGGGCTGGAGCCAGTGCTGCGGCAGGCCCATCAGGGCCTTGGTGGCGAGCCGGATGTCGCGGACCGTCTCCAGTTCCAGCAGCCGCATCAGGTACGACTCGAGGTTCTTCCAGGGCACGTTGGCCACATCGCCGCCGGAGACCACGACGTCGCGAACGCCGGGGTGGGCCTTGAGGTAGGCGATGTGGGCGTCGTAGCGGTCGACGGGCTTGAGGGTGAGCTTGAGCTTGTCGACGGCGGGGGTGGAGTTGCCGACCAGGTCCATGCGGGTGCAGTGCCCGCAGTACTGGGGGCAGGTGGAGAGCAGTTCGGCGAGGACCTTGGTGGGGTAGCGGTGGGTGAGGCCTTCGGCGACCCACATGTCGTGCTCGTGCAGGCTGTCGCGGCTGGCGTACGGGTGTGACGGCCAGTCGGTGCGCCGGTCGGAGGCGACGGGGATCATGTAGCGCCGTACCGGGTCGGCGAGGAACGCCTCGGTGCTCATCGGGGCGAACGGGACCATGGTGTTGAGCATCTGCGGCGGCACCAGCATGGACATGGTGGCCAGGGCCTTCTGGTCGGCCTCGAGGTCGGCGTAGAAGGTCTCGTCGACGAGGTCACCGAGCACGGTGCGCAGCTGCTTGAGGTTCTTGACGCAGTTGACGCGTTGCCACTGGGCGTTCTCCCACTGCTCGCGGGTGACGTGGCGCCAGCCGGGGAAGCGGGTCCAGTCGGGTTCGACCAGGGGGCTGCGGCGGTATTCGTACGGCTGCCCGGCGGTCGGCGCCGCGACCGGGGCGTGACGGGGTTGAGGGATGGTCTCAACCGGTTGGGTCTGGGTCACGGCCCCTCCTCGGTGCGTGGTGCAGATGATCAGCGGCCCGTAGGCTACTGGAAAATATCCGGTGAAGAAATTAGTCTGCCGGAAGTTTTCCCGCGACGCGAGTCCTGGCCAGGGCTTCGAGCGGCTGGACAGGGGGAGGTCGGCGTGACGTCACCGGTGGGTCTGCACCGCGTTGTGGAACCGGCGGGGGTGCTGCCGCAGGCGGCGTGGCGGTTGGACGCCGACCCGCGGATCGCGCCGAACGAGGTGCGGATCCGGGTGGAGCGGTTGAATCTGGACGCGGCGAGCTTCCGGCAGTTGTCGGAGAAGCACGGCGGCGACGGGGAGAAGGTGCGCGCCGAGGTCCTCGACATCGTCTCCACCCGGGGCAAGATGCAGAACCCGGTGACCGGTTCGGGCGGCATGCTGATCGGCACCGTGGAGGAGGTCGGCCGCCGCTCGCCGCTGCAGCTCAAGGCCGGCGACCGGGTGGCGACGCTGGTGTCGCTGACGCTGACCCCGCTGCGGATCCTCGACGGGCTGGCCCGCTGGGACGGGCGCAGCGAGCAGGTGCCGTGCGACGGGTACGCGATCCTGTTCGCCCGGTCCATCGCCGCGGTGCTGCCGGCGGACCTGCACCCGGAGTTGTCGCTGGCGGTGCTGGACGTGTGCGGGGCGCCGGCGTTGACCGCGCGGGTGGTCGCCGAGCACGTGGCGCGGCGGCAGCGGGCGGGGGACGCGACGCCGGTGACGGTGGCCGTGATCGGCGGGGCCGGCAAGAGCGGGTCGCTGTCGTTGGCGGCGGCGCGGCGGGCGGGCGCGGGTCGTAGCGTCGGGGTGGTGCCGGTGGAGGCGGAGCGGGACGCGCTGCGCGCGGCCGGGCTGGCGGACGTGGTGGCGTTGGCGGACGCGCGGGATCCGGTGGCGTTGTCGACGGCGGTGACGTCGGCGTTGGGGGTGCCGGCGGACGTGACGGTGGTCTGCGTGGACGTGCCGGGTTGTGAGCACGGGGCGGTGCTGGCCACGGCGGACGGCGGCACGGTGATCTTCTTCTCGATGGCGACGAGTTTCGCGGCGGCGGCCTTGGGGGCGGAGGGCCTGGCGGCGGACGTGACGATGCTGGTGGGCAACGGGTACGTGCCGGGGCACGCCGAGGTGGCGTTGGGTCTGCTGCGGTCGGAGCCGGGGGTCCGTGCGCTCTTCGAGGCCCGGTTGGCGGCAGACTGAGTGCCATGACGAACCCCTCGACGTTGTATCGCGGCGCAGTGCTGCACTGTCCCGCGGAGCCGAGCGCGACGGCGCTGCTGGTGCGGGACGGCCGGATCGCCTGGTTGGGTGCCGACGCGGACGCGCCGGCGGCGGACCGGGTGGTGGAGTTGGACGGGGCGCTGGTGACGCCGGCGTTCGTGGACGCGCACGTGCACGCCACCGATACCGGTCTGGCCCTGTCGGGGCTGGATCTGTCGTCGGTGCGGTCGGCGGGTGAGTTGTTGGACGCGGTGTCGGTGTTCGCGGCGGGCCTGCCGTCGGACGCGGTGGTGCTGGGGCACGGCTGGGACGAGTCGGGCTGGGTGGACGGGCGGCTGCCGGACGCCGACGAGGTGGGTCGGGCGGCCGGTGGGCGTCGGGTGTACCTGTCGCAGGCGTCGATCCATTCGGCGTTGGTGTCGCGGGCGTTGCTGGCGGCGTGTCCGGAGGCGGCTGGCGTGGCGGGGTTCGACGCGTCGGGGTGGTTGCGGCGGGACGCGCACCATGTGGTGCGGGCGGCGGCGCAGGGGTCGGTGACGCGGGCGCAGCGGGTGGCGGCGCAGCGGGTGGCGTTGGCGCATGCGGCGTCGTTGGGGATCGCGGCGGTGCACGAGTGTGGTGGGCCGGAGATCTCCGACGAGGAGGACTTCACGGGTCTGTTGGGGATTTCCGGGGCGGGTCTGCCGGAGGTGTACGGGTACTGGGGTGAGCTGTCGGGGGCGGCGAGGGCCCGGGAGTTGGGTGCGGTGGGGGCCGGGGGTGACCTGTTCGCCGACGGGGCGTTGGGGTCGCGGACGGCGCACGTGTCGTCGGCGTACCTGGATTCGGAGTCGGGGTCGTGTGGGCACGGTTATGTGAGCGCGGAGCAGGTGCGTGCTCATCTGGTGGACTGCGCGGCGCACGGGATGCAGGGCGGGTTCCACGCGATCGGTGATGCGGCGATCGCGACGGTGCTGGAGGGTTTCGCGGCGGCGGCGGCGGAGTTGGGCACGGATCGGGTGCGGGCGGCGCGGCACCGGGTGGAGCATGCGGAGATCATGAGCAAGCGGTTGATCGCCGGGTTCGTGGAGTTCGGGGTCGTGGCGTCGATGCAGCCGGCGTTCGACCGGTTGTGGGGTGGCGCGGGTCGGATGTACGAGTCGCGGTTGGGGTTGGACCGGTCGTTGGAGTCGAACCCGATGGGGGCGATGCACGCGGTCGGGGTGGCGTTGGCGTTCGGGTCGGATTCGCCGGTGACGCCGTTGGATCCGTGGGGTTCGGTGCGGGCGGCGGCGGCGCATCACAATCCGGTGCAGCGGATGAGTGTGCGGGCGGCGTTCGCCGCGCACAGCCGTGGTGGTTGGCGGGCGGTGCACCTGGACAACGAGGGTGTGTTGGCGTTGGGGGCGCCGGCGACGTTCGCGGTGTGGTCGACGCCGGCGGGGGTGGAGCGGGGTCTGCCGGTGTTGCAGGCCGAGGATCCGGAGGTGCGGGGTCCGCAGGATCCGACGCCGTTGCCGGTGTGCCGGCGCACGGTGCTGCGCGGTGAGGTCATCTATGAGGAAGGGTCTGCGTGAGCGAGCGAGGCATCGAGGCGGCACGGGCGCGGGTGGCGCCGGCGGCGAGCGGGGTCGGGGTGGCGGGCAAGCTCGATCTGGATCCGGTGCTGGTGGCGCGGGCGCGGGAGTTGGCGCGTCGGGCCGGGCAGCCGGTGGTGGATCTGGCGCGTAGCCACACGACGGTGTCGGTGGAGCGGGCGGTGTTGCGGTTGGCCGGGGTGACGGGTGCGGATCCGGACGGCATTCCGTGGGTGAACCGGCTGGTGGATGCGGTGGTGGCCGATGTCGGGTTGGGGCACGGGGTGGCGGTGCCGGTGTTCGACGCCCTGGTGCGGGAGCAGATCGGTGACGTGACGTTGCTGGCGCAGAAGGCGGCCGCCGGGTCGGTGCGGTTCCAGTTGCCGGTCGGCAAGGGGGCCACCTCGGCGCGGAAGGCTGCTCGCAAGGCGGTCACCGCGGGCATCCGGCAGATCGACCGGCGGCGGGCCGAGCGGGACCGGCTGGTCAAGCGGTACGGGGATCCGAAGCAGCGGCCCTGGATCTACCTGATCGTGGCCACTGGTGACATCTACGAGGACATTCCGCAGGCGCAGGCGGCGGCGCGGGCGGGGGCGGATGTGATCGCGGTGATCCGCTCCACCGGTCAGTCACTGCTGGACTACGTGCCGGAGGGGGCGACCCGGGAGGGGTTCGCCGGGACGTACGCGACGCAGGAGAACTTCCGGCTGATGCGGGCGGCTCTGGACGAGTCGTCGCGGGAGTTGGGCCGGTACGTGCGGTTGACGAACTACGCGTCGGGTCTGTGCATGCCGGAGATGGCGACCCTGGCGGGGTTGGAGCGTCTGGACATGATGCTCAACGACTCGATGTACGGGATCCTGTTCCGCGACATCAACCCGATCCGCACGTTCGTGGACCAGCGGTTCTCGCGGCAGGTGCACGCGCGGGCGGGGATCATCATCAACACCGGTGAGGACAACTACCTGACCACTGCGGACGCGGTGGACGAGGCGCATACGGTGACGGTGTCGCAGCTGCTCAACGAGTACTTCGCGCACGAGGCGGGGTTGGCGGACTGGCAGCTGGGGTTGGGGCACGCGTTCGAGATCAACCCGGATGTGCCGGAGTCGTTCCGGTTGGAGTTGGCGCATGCGCTGCTGGCGCGGGAGTTGTTCCCGGACGCGCCGTTGAAGTGGATGCCGCCGACGAAGCACATGACCGGTGACGTGTTCCGGGGCAATCTGCTCGACGGGTTCTTCAACCTGGTGGGGACGATGACCGGGCAGGGGATCCTGTTGGTGGGGATGATGACGGAGGCGGTGGTGACGCCGTGGCTGTCGGACCGGGACATCGCCCTGCAGAACGTGCGGTACGTGTTGGGTGCGGCGGGTGGGTTGCACGAGGACTTCGTGCCGGCGCCGGGTGGGTTCATCCAGCAGCGCGCCAACCGGGTGCTCGGTGAGGCGCTGGATCTGTTGGAGCGTATCGGGGACCAGTCGTTGTTGACGGCGATCGCCGAGGGCACGTTCGGGATCATGAAGCGGCCGGCGGACCGGGGCAAGGGCCTGGCGGGGGTGGCTGCCCACGACGTCGACTACTACAACCCGGCCACTGAGATCCTGGAAGGGGACCGCGCGTGACGGCCGCGGCGGAGAAGAAGATCGTCCGGCCGTACGGGGACACCACCGGTGACGGCATGGTGCAGGTGTCGTTCACGTTGCCGGTGCCGCACGACAAGCGGGCCGAGGGCGCGGCGGTGCAGTTGGCGAACAAGATGGGCATCGATCCGGCGATGTTGGTGCACGCCAAGCAGATGGGTGACGGGTTCACCTTCTTCGTGGTGTACGGGCGGGTGAACCATCTGGTGGACCTGTCGGCGGTGCAGGTGGTGGAGCGTGACTTCCCGCTGCTGAGCGCCAAGGAGGTGAACACGGTGGTGAAGCAGCGGCTGCGGCGCAAGTTGTCGGTGGTGGGGGCGTGTATCGGCACGGACGCGCACACGGTGGGCATCGACGCGATCCTCAACGTCAAGGGCATCGCGGGGGAGAAGGGCCTGGAGTACTACCGGGAGTTGAAGGTGACCAACCTGGGTGCGCAGGTGAGCGTGCCGGAGTTGGTGGAGGCGGCCCGGCAGGAGAAGGCCGATGCGGTGCTGGTGTCGCAGGTGGTGACGCAGCGTGACGCGCATTTGCACAACACGCGGGAGATGTCGGCGGCGTTCCGGGAGGCGATGCCGGCGGGGAAGCGGCCGTTGCTGATCGTGGGTGGGCCGCGGTTCGACGAGACGATGACCGGTGAGCTGGGCGTGGATCGCATCTTCGGGCGGGGTACGACTCCGGGTGAGGTGGCGTCGTACCTGGTGCACGCGTTGATCACGGACAAGAAGGCGAGAGCATGACTGACGCACGGCTGGGCTTGACGGTGACGCACCGGCGGTACGTGCCGTATTCGCACGCCCATTACGCGGGGAATCTGGTCGACGGGGCGTACGCGTTGGGGTTGTTCGGTGATGTGGCCACGGAGGTGTGTATCCGCACCGACGGTGACGAGGGGTTGTTCGCGTCGTACGCGGATGTGCAGTTCCGGGCGCCGATGAAGGCCGGTGACGTGTTGGAGGTGACGGCGACGGTGACGCGGGTGGGTACGCGTAGCCGCACCATCGACTTCGTGGCGCGGGTGGTGTGCCGGGGCCGCCCGGACAAGGGTGAGTCGGCGGCGGAGGTGCTCGACGAGGCGGTCGTGGCGGTCACCGCGACCGGCACCGTGGTCGTTCCTGAGTCGGCGTGAGCCTGGCGGTCTGCGCCGACGTCGGGTCGACGTACACGAAGGTGGCGGTGGTGGACCTCGACGGCGGGGTCCTGGTGGCGGGGGCGTCGGCGCCGACGACGGTGGGCACGGACGTGCTGCGTGGTTTGGACGCGGCGGTGGCGGCGGCCACCGACGGGCTCGGGGTGTCCGACGTGCCGTGGTACGTGTGCTCGTCGGCCGGTGGGGGCCTGCGGTTGGCGGTGGTCGGCTACGAGCCGCTGGTCACCGCGCAGGCGGGCCGGCGGGTCGGGTTGTCGGCGGGGGCGAACGTGGTGCACGTGGCCGCCGGCCGGTTGGGCGGAGCCGACCTGGCGGCGTTGCGGGCGGCCCGGCCGGACGTGGTGCTGCTGGTGGGTGGCACCGACGGTGGGGACGCCGAGACGTTGACACACAACGCGACGCGGCTGGCGCGGGCCCGGTGGCGGGTGCCGACGGTGCTGGCCGGCAACGTGCAGGTGCGCGACGAGTTGCGGGCGCTGCTGGTGTCGGCGGGGGTGCCGGTGACGGTGGCGGACAATGTGCTGCCCCGTATCGGGGTGTTGGCGCCGGTGTCGGCGCGGGCGGCGATCCGGGAGGTGTTCCTGCGTCACGTCATCGGCGGCAAGAAGCTGTCGCGGGGTGGCCGGTTCGCCCGGCTGGTGCGGGCGGCGACGCCGGACGCGGTGCTGACCGGGGTGGAGGTGCTCGCCGACGCCGTCGGTGGGGACCTGGTGGTGCTGGACGTAGGGGGCGCCACGACCGACGTGTACTCGGTGCTCACTCCGGACGAGCGGGACAGCGGTCCGGGTCGGGAGGTGGCCGGGACGTTGTGGCGGGCGCGCACCGTGGAGGGGGACCTGGGGATGCGGTGGAGCGCCCCCGGGGTGGTGCGTGCCGCGGCGGAGGAGCGTCTGCTGGCGGTGGGGGAGCAGGACGTGTTGGCGGGGCAGGCGGCGGTGCGGGCGGCGGATCCGGGGTTCCTGCCGGGTGACGACGCGGGCCGGGCGGTCGACGCGCGGATCGCCGCGCTGGCCGCGACGGTGGCGTTGCGTCGGCATGCGCGGGGCGCGGCGACGGGGGAACGCGCGGGCCGGGATCTGCGGGACGTGCGGCTGGTGGTCGGCTCCGGTGGGGTGCTGCGGCATGCGCCGTCGGTCGACGCGGCCGGGGTCGTGGCGGCGGTGCTCGCCGACCATGCCGGTGGGTGGCCGGTGCCGCGTGCCGCGCGGGCGGTGGTGGATGTGGACTACGTGTTGGCCGCCGGGGGGCTGCTGGCCGCCGAGCATCCGGGTGCGGCGCGGGCGTTGCTGTGTCGGCATCTGGTGGCGTGACCGGCCGTGCCGGTGGGTCACGTATCGAGACGCGCCGACGCGACACGCCGTGGCGCAACACACGACAGGCCGGGGTGGGTTGACAGCGGCGGGGGTCCACGCCGTACCGTCTTTGAGTCCTACTACGGGAAGCGGCTGTTGTTCGCTTCGTCCCTTCGTCCGCTGGCCGAGCGACCTTGCGAGTCGCGGCGGCCAGGTCCAGCGGGCGGGGGTCGGCGGGGCGGCGCGAACCGGCCGCGGTTACCGGTGTACGGGCAGGGTGAGGGGCACGGCCAGTAGACAACGGCCAGGCGGGGGCAGCCAGTCCACCGTCGGGTCGGTCCGAAGGTCGGCGTCGCTCGTTCTCGCCCCACCGGCCGGGAAGGGCCTGGGAGCATCGGGGCGCGGCGTATGCCGCGCCCCGATTTCCGTCTCTAGCCGGTGAGGCTGAGCAGCTTCTCGGCCAGCAGGCGGGGTTGGCTCAACGCCAGCAGGTGCCCGCCGGGCAGTTCGTCCGGGTGCACGCCGAGGCGGTCGACGGCCAGGCGGCGTTGGAAGTCGGCCGGGAAGAGCCGGTCGTCGCGGCCGCTGATCACCCGGGTCGGCACGTCGGGCCATGCGCGCAGCGGGTTGGGCCGGACGAATGCCGCGTCGGACTCCTGCGGCCCGTCGCTCATCCGGGCGAACACGTCGGCGGGCACGTCGTGCAGGAAGTCGACCGCGAGGTCGATGTCGGCGTGCGGGTCGCGGCCCTGCGCGGCGGCGTACGCGGCGCGGGCCTGGGCGTGGCCGGTGGCCGCCCACCAGTCGCCGGGTGTCTCACCCGGCGCGGGGATCATCGGGTTGACCAGCACCAGCAGCCGCACCGCCGGGTGGTCGGCGACGAGCGCGGCGGTGAACGCGCCCATCGACTGGGCCACCAGCACCACCTCGGGGTGGGTGTCGACGACGGCGCGGACGGCGGCGGCGTACTCGGGCAGGGCGGCGTCGGGGTCGGCGGCCGGCAGCGGCACCGCCACGGCGCGGTGGCCCCGGGTGTGCAGTTCGTCGACGAGCAGGTCCCAGTAGCGGGGATCGCCACCGGCGCCGGGGATCAGCACGTGGATCACTGTCGGGCCTGCCCGACGATGTCCTCGGCGGTGCCGCCGCCGGGGAAGCGGGTGACGAAGTCGAGCACCCCGACCCAGGTGGGGCGCAGCGCGATGCGCGCCATGACCAGGTCGGGGTGGTCGATCTCGGCGAGTGTCGCGGCGGCCTGTTCGGCGCCGCGGTAGCGCTCGTGGGCCGCGATGTACTCGGCGACGACCCCGCGTACGTCGGTGACGGTGACCGGGCCGCGTAGCAGCAGCACTCGGGGAGGGTCGCCGGCGGTGTCGATGGTGACGGCGACGTGCGGGCGGGCACGCAGGTGGGCGATCTTGCGGGCGCCGCCGAAGGTGCTGAACACCACCTCCTCGCCGGTGAAGTGGAACATCATCGGCATCACCCGTGGGGTGCCGTCCGGGGCGACGTAGGCGAGGCGGGCCAGCTCGGTGGAGGTGAGCAGCTCGCGGGCCAGGTCGGTGTCGAGCAGGCGCGGGTCGCCCTGCGGCAGGTCGGTCTCGGTCGTCATGCACCCTCTCCTCGGTCACTCCTAACCTAGGAGTGACAACTACGGGTGCACAACTGCTTTCGGCTACGCTGTCGCCCATGCGCTCCTACGACGACCCGTGCGGGGTCGCCCGCGCGTTGGCCGCCGTGGGGGAACGGTGGTCGCTGCTGGTGGTCCGGGAGCTGCTGCTCGGGCCGAAACGCTTCGCCGAGCTCAACCGTGGCCTGCCCGGCATGAGTCCCAACGTGCTCTCCCAGCGGCTGCGCGACCTGCAGGCCGCCGGCGTGCTGACCCGCCGCACCCTCGGCCCGCCGGTCAGCGCCGGTGTCTACGAGCTGACCGAGTGGGGCCGCGAACTCGACGCGGTGCTGCTCGCGCTGGGCCGGTGGGGGGCCCGGGCGCCGCTGAGCAGCGCCGCCGGGCTCGGCGTCGACGCGCTGATGCTCGCCCTGCGCACCACGTACGTGCCGGGCCTTGCCGCCGGGCCGCGCGGCGTCGTGCGGCTGCGGCTGGGGGTGGACTCGTTCACCGTCGAGGCCACCGGGGAGGAGCTGCGCGTCACGCGCGGCGATGCCGGGCGACCCGACGCCACCGTCGACACCGACCCGACGACGCTGCGCGACGTGGTGTTCGGGGCGCGGACCCTCACCGACGCCGTCGCGGCCGGGGCGATCGGCGTCACCGGCGACCGGGACACCGCCGCGCGCCTGCTGGGAAGCTTCCGCAGGCCCGAGCCTGCCGGCACCGCACCGACGGGCGCGGCGGCCGGGTAGCCTTCGGCCCGTGATCGTGGTGAGGTGCCGGTGACGACGCTCGACCGGGATGAGACGCGTGCCACCGAGGTGGTACGCCGCGACGATGTCCCGCGCGCGATGCCGCTGCGGTGGGCCGTGCCGGCGGCGGTGGTGGCCGGGTTGACGATGCTGCTGGCGTTCCCCCCGTACGGGCTGTGGCCGCTGGCGCCGCTCGGGGTGGCGCTGCTGGCCGTCGCGGCGCACCGGCGGCGGATGCGCGCCGGCGCCGGCCTGGGCTTCCTCACCGGGGTGGCGCTGTTCGCGCCGATGCTGGAGTGGACCAACCTGCACACCGGTTACCTGCCGTGGGTGCTGCTGTCGTTGTTGCAGGCCGGCTACCTGGCGCTGCTCGGCGCGGCGACGGCGTGGGTGTCGCCGCTGGCCGACCGGCGGCGGTGGGCGTGGCCGCTGCTGACCGCGCTGCTGTGGGTGGCGCAGGAGGCGCTGCGCTCGCGTACCCCGTTCGGCGGGTTCCCGTGGGGCCGGTTGGCGTTCAGCCAGGACACCTCCCCGCTGCTGCGGCTGGCCTGGCTCGGTGGCGCGCCGCTGGTGACCTTCGCCGTGGCGCTGGTCGGTGGGCTGCTGGCCGCCGCGCTGTGGCGGCGCTGGCCGGGCCGTACGCCGGGGGCGTGGGCGCCGGTGGCGGCGTCGACCGCCGTCGCGCTCGCCGTCACCGGCGGGGCGCTGCTGCTGCCCACCGGCGCCACCGGCACCGGCCGGACGGTGAACGTGGCGGTCGTGCAGGGCAACGTGCCCCGGCTGGGTCTGGACTTCAACGCCCAGCGGCAGGCGGTGCTGAACAACCACGTCGACGCCACCCTGGAGCTGGCCGCCCGGGTCGACGCCGGCGAACAGCCCCGCCCGGACCTGGTGGTGTGGCCGGAGAACTCCTCCGACATCGACCCGCTGCGCAACGCCTCCGCCGGGGAGCGGATCTCCCGCGCCGCCGAGGCGATCGACGCGCCGATCCTGGTCGGGGCGGTGCTGCGCGGCCCCGGGCCCAAACAGGTGCGCAACGCGGGAATCCTGTGGCGCCCGGGCAGCGGGGCGGATGAGTCGCAGCTGTACACCAAACGCCACCCGGTGCCGTTCGCCGAGTACGTGCCGCTGCGCCGCATCGCCCGGATGGTCAGTGAGCAGGTCGACCTGGTCCGCAACGACTTCGTCGCCGGGGACACCCCCGGTGTGGTGCGCTCCGGTCCGGCGGTGCTCGGCGACGTGATCTGCTTCGAGGTCGCCTACGACGGGCTGGTCCGCGACACCGTCGACGGCGGGGCGCAGATGCTGGTGGTGCAGACCAACAACGCCACCTTCGACGTCGCCGAGGCCCGCCAGCAGCTGGCCATGGTGCGGCTGCGGGCCGTCGAGCACGGCCGTGGGGCGTTGATGGCCTCCACGGTGGGGGTGTCCGGGTTCGTGACCCCCGACGGGCGGGTAAGCGGCGCCACCGGGTTCAACACCCGCGCGGTGGTGCTGCGGCAGGTGGCCCTCGCCGACGGCCGGACGCCGGCCACCCGGGCCGGGGTGTGGCCGGAGGTGGCCCTGACCGGGCTGGCGGTGGCGCTGCTGCTGGCCGCGGCCGGGACACGTCGCCGCGCACGCGCCGGAGGGTAGCCGCCGGCGTCGACGCGAAAGGGGTGCGGTGAGCGTGCCGATCGACGGCGTGGGGCGGGTGCTGGTGGTCATCCCCACCTACAACGAGGCCGACAACGTCACCGACGTCGTGCGCCGGGTCCGCGCCGCCGCCCCGGCGGTGGACGTCCTCGTCGCCGACGACAACAGCCCCGACGGCACCGGCGCGCTCGCCGACGCGATGGCCGCCACCGACGGGCACGTGCACGTGCTGCACCGTCCCGGCAAGGCGGGGCTCGGCGCGGCGTACCTGGCCGGGTTCGCGTGGGCGCGGCAACGGGGCTACGACGCGGTGGTGGAGATGGACGCCGACGGCTCGCACGCCCCGGAGGACCTGCCCGCGCTGCTGGCCGCCGCCCGCGACGCCGACGTGGTCATCGGGTCGCGGTGGACCGGTGGGGCGAAGGTGGTGAACTGGCCGGTGCGGCGGCTGTTGTTGTCGCGGTGCGGCAACCTGTACGCGCGGCTGGCGCTGGGCATGCCGGTCAGCGACGCCACCGGCGGGTACCGGGTGTACCGCACGGCGGCGTTGCGGGCGATGGCGCTGGAGTCGGTCTGCTCGCAGGGGTACGCGTTCCAGGTGGAGCTGTCGCGGCTGGCGCACCGGGCGGGGGTGCGGATCGTGGAGGTGCCGATCACGTTCGCCGAGCGGGAACGGGGCGCGAGCAAGATGAGCCCGCTGATCGTGGCGGAGGCGCTGTGGCGGATCACCACGTGGGGGTTGCGTGACCGTGGGGTGCGTCGGGGCCGGGCGGGTCACGACCGGTGGCCGTGAGCGCCGGACGTGTCATGCTGGAGGGGCGGATTCCCGCCCCGGGTCCGGTGTGCCGGCCGGTGAGCGGGTGCCGTACGACGCGGATGAGGTGAGATGCGCCGATACCTGAGGTTCGTGCCGCTGGCGCTGCTGCTGGCGGTGGTGCTGGAGTTGGCGGTGTTCGTCGGGGTGGGCCGGGCGATCGGGTACGGCTCGGCGGTGCTGCTGGGGTTCGCGGCGTCGCTGCTGGGGCTGGTGCTGCTGCGCCGCGAGGGGATGCGGGCGTGGCGGGGGTTCCGGGCGTCCGTGCAGTCGCGGCAGCCGCCGGGGCGGCAGGTGACCGACGGGCTGGTGGGGTTGCTGGGTGCGCTGCTGCTGGCCGTTCCGGGTCTGCTCAGCGCGGCGGTGGGGCTGTTGTTGCTGGTGCCGCCGGTGCGCCGGCTGGCCCGCGCCGGGGTGCAGCGGGCCACCGAGCGGCGGGTGTCGTCGATGGTCGCCGGTGACCTGTTCGGGCCGCGTACGGTGCGGGTGCGCCGGGGGGACGCGCAGCCGTCGGCCGCGGCGGACGAGCCGGTGGTCCTCGACGGCGCTCAGGCGATCGAGGGCGAGATCGTGGAGCCGCGGCAGGGCTGAGCCCCGCTCAGCCGGGTTCCCGGCCGGCCCAGTGGTGTTCCTGGGCGAGGCGGCGCAGCGCGCCCAGGACCCGTTCCATCAGCACGGTGCCCGCCACGACCCGTTCGACGACCTCGTCGCGGGCCAGGTCGGTGGGGACACCGGCGACCTCCGCGGCGGCGAGGGGTTCCACCGCCTCGACGTACGGGGTCAGCAGGCGGGTCACGGCGTCGGCGGTGTCGACGGGCGGTGCGCCCGAGTCACGCAAGCCGGCCAGCGCGGTCAGGACGGCGGCCAGTTCGGCGCGGGCGGGGGCGTCGGGGCGTACCTGCCAGCCGCGCCGGTCGAGGAACGCGTCGACGGCGGCGCCCGCCTCGGGTGAGGCGCCGGCGTGCGCGCCGGCATCGGCGAGGGCCCGGTGGACCACGCCGAGGACCTCGTGCAGCGGCAGGTCGGCATCGTCGATGGCGTCGCAGACGCGGCGGCTGGCGTCGACGCTGAGCCGGCCGATCTCGATCAGCGCGCGGACCAGCCGCAGCCGGCGCACGTGGCGCGCGTCGTAGCGGGCCTGGTTGGCGGCGGTGGGGGTGCCCTTGGGCAGCAGGCCGACGCGCAGGTACCACTTCACGGTCGCCGTCGGTACGCCGACGGCGCGGCTCAGATCGGACAGGCGCATGGTGGGAGCCTACTCGACACCGGATAGTGGGGAGCGCTACTCTCCATTTCATGGTGAAGATCCTCCTGGTGGGAGCGACCGGCGGAACCGGTCAGGCCGTGCGGGAACTGGCCCCGGCGGCCGGGCACGACGTGGTGGCGCTGGTACGCCACCCTGCGGTGCCCCGGCTGCCCGGCGCGAGCGTGGCACACGGCGACGTGCGCGACCCCGAGGCGCTCACCCGTGCGCTGGCCGGAATCGACGCGGTCGTCAGCTGCCTCGGCGTACGAATCGGGCAGCAACCGGGCACCGTGCGATCGACGGGCACCGCCACCCTGGTCGCGGCGATGGCCGCGAGCGGGGTGCGCCGGCTGGTCAGCGTGTCCACCGTCGGCGTCGGGGAGAGCGTCGCGGCGCAGAGCCGCACCGCCTGGCTGCTGTGGCCCCGCCTCGTCGGCGCCGAGCGGCTGGCCGAGGCCGAGCGCGCCGAGGCGGCGGTGCGCGGCAGTGACCTGGACTGGACGATCGTGCGCCCACCCCGGCTGGTCGACGGCCCCGACACGCCGGTCGCCGTCGGCGTCGACCTGCCGACCGGGCTGCGCTCGCAGCTGACGCGCGCCGCGCTGGCGCGGACGCTGCTCGACCTGGTCGACACGGGCGCGCACCGCCGGGGCTGCGTGACCGTCGTGCGGCGCTGAGCACGACGAAGCCCCCGCAGGAGACGGGCTCTGCGGGGGCTTCGTCGTGCTCGCTCAGGCGCGGCCGCGGCGGGTGCGGACCTCCTGCAGCCGCTCGGCGAGGATGTCCTCCAGCTCGGCGATGGAGCGGCGCTCCAGCAGCATGTCCCAGTGGGTACGCGGCGGCTTGGCCTTCTTCTGCTCCGGCTCGGTGCCGTCGACCAGCCGGGCGACACTGCCGTCGAACTTGCACTCCCAGGTCGTGGGGACCTCGGCGTCGACGGCGAACGGCACCTCGAACTGGTGGCCCTTGGCGCACAGGTACTCGCGGGTCTGACGCGGCGCGAGCTCCGTGTTGCGGTCGGATTCGTAGCTGACCGCGCCCAGACGGCTTCCGCGCAGCATACGCTCGCCCATGATCGACTTCCCCTCGTTCGTGGTGCTGGTCTTCTCGGTGTAACGGCCCGTCGCCGCCGGGGCATTCCCGCCCAGGTGGGTGACCGGCCCGGTGGCCCCTGCAAGGGTAGCCGCCCATGACCGGTACCCGGCGGGGTCGTCCCCGGCCGGGTCGAATCGTATGCGTGTTTCGGCGTTCACCGGGGATGTTAGCCGCCCCCAGGTGTGCCGGAGGTGACGATGAGCGGTGACGCGCCGGTCGACGCCCGACGCCCCGGCGGGAAGACCTTCTTCGGTCACCCGCGGGCGCTGTCGACCCTGTTCCTCACCGAGATGTGGGAACGCTTCAGCTTCTACGGCATGCGGGCCATCCTGGTGCTGTACCTGACCGCGGCGGTCGCCGAGGACGGCCTGGGCCTGCGCGAGTCCACCGCCAGCGCCGTCTACGGCACCTACAACGCCATGGTCTACCTGATGGCGCTGCCCGGCGGGTGGATCGCCGACCGGCTGATCGGCGCGCGGCGCAGCGTGCTGGCCGGCGGGGTGGTCATCGCCGCCGGGCACTACGTGATGGCGATCCCCACCCGGTGGAGCGTCTTCGCCGGCATGACCCTGATCGTGCTCGGCACCGGCCTGCTCAAACCGAACATCTCGACCATGGTCGGCGACCTGTACGACCGGGACTCCCCACGCCGCGACGCCGGGTTCTCCCTCTTCTACATGGGCATCAACCTCGGCGCGTTCATCGCCCCGCTGGTCTGCGGCTTCCTCGGCGAGAAGATCAACTGGCACCTGGGGTTCGGGGCCGCCGCGATCGGCATGACCTTCGGCGTGCTGCAGTACGTCCTCGGCCGGCGCCACCTCGGCGACGCCGGCGCCCGCCCCGCCGACCCGCTGCTCGGCGCCGACCGCCGCCGCGCGCTGCGGCGCATCGGCATCGGCGTGCTGGTGCTGGCGCTGGTGCTCGCCGCGCTCGCCGTCGCCGGGCTGTTCACCGTCAACAGCGTGGTCAACCTGCTCACCGTCGCCACCGTCGTGATCACCATCGGCTACTTCGCCCGGATCCTCACCGACCAGGAGATCAGCGGCACCGAACGCCTGCGGATGAAGGCGTACCTGTGGCTGTTCGTCTTCGCCGCCTCGTTCTGGCTGATCTACGACCAGGCCGGGTCGGTGCTGAACATCTTCGCCGCCGACAACACCGACCGCGACGTGCTCGGCTTCACCTTCCCCGCCTCGTGGCTGCAGTCGGTCAACCCGATCCTGATCATCATCGGGGCGCCGCTGGCCGCCTGGCTGTGGCTACGCCTGGGCCACCGGGTCTCCACCCCGGTGAAGTTCGCCGTCGGCCTGGTCCTCAACGGCCTGTCGTTCGTGCTGATGGCCGCCGCCGCGCAGGCCGCCGTCGGCGGGGACCTGGTCTCCCCGTGGTGGCTGATCGCCGTGTACGCCATCCAGGTCGCCGGTGAGCTGTCCCTGAGCCCCGTCGGCCTGTCCGCCACCACCAAGCTCGCCCCGGTCAAGTACGCCAGCCAGATGATGGGCCTGTGGTTCCTCGCCACCGCCGTCGGCGACGCGATCGGCGGGCAGGTGGCCCGGCTGGCCGAGACCTGGCCCGAACCGACGTACTTCCTGACCTTCGGGCTGGCCTCGGTGGCGCTGGGCCTGGGCGCGATGATGGCCGGGCGGCACGTCTCCCGGCTGATGGCCGGCATCCACTGAGCTGCCACCTGTGGGGGAGGTGCGCGGGCACCCGGCGGCGATAGCATCCGCGGCATGGCCCCCACCACGAGCGTGCACCCCGGCGCCTGCCCCCTGGACTGCCCGGACACCTGCGCCTGGCAGCTCACCGTCACCGACGGCCGGGCCGTGGCGCTGCGCGGCGACCCCGGGCACCCGTTCACCCGGGGCGCGCTGTGCGGCAAGGTCAATCGCTACCTCGACGCGGTCAACGGCCCCGACCGGCTCACCACCCCGCTGGTGCGGGTCGGTCCGAAGGGGGTCGGCCCGGTGTCGTACCGGCCGGCGAGCTGGGACGAGGCCGTGGCGCGGGTCGCCGACGGGCTGCGCGCCGGCATCGAGCGGCACGGCCCGCAGTCGATCCTGCCGTACTACTTCGCCGGCACCATGGGGCTGGTGCAGGGCTGGACGATGGGACCGCGGCTCTTCGCCCACCTCGGGGCGTCCCGGCTGCGCACCACCATCTGCACCGCTGCCGCCCGGGCCGCCCTCGCCTCGATCTACGGCGGGTCCGTCGGCTTCGAACCGGAGTCGATCGTCGAGGCGAAGCTGATCGTGCTGTGGGGGGCGAACCTGCTCTCGACCAACCTGCACCACTGGCCGTTCGTGCAGGAGGCCCGCCGGCGCGGCGCGTACGTGGTGACCGTCGATCCGCTGCGCACCGACACCGCCGCCCGCAGCGACGAGCACGTCGCCCCGCTGCCCGGCACCGACGCCGCGCTCGCCCTGGGGCTGATGCGCCACATCCGCGACCTCGGCGCCGCCGACACCGAATGGCTCGCCGCGCACACCACCGGCTGGGACCGGCTGCGGGACCGACTCGACGAGTGGCCGGTCGAACGGGCCGCCGCCGTGTGCGGCCTCGACGTCGACGTGCTGCGCCGCCTCGGCGACCGGATCGCCACCACCCGCCCCACCGCCATCCGCGTCGGGCTCGGCCTGCAACGGCACGCCGGCGCCGGGCAGGCCGTCCGGGCCATCGCGGCCATCCCGCTGCTCACCGGAGACTTCCGCCACCCCGGCGGCGGCGCCCTGGTCACCACCAGCGGACACCACCGCATCGACCCCGACCGGGTGGCCCGCCCGGCGGACCTGCCCACCCCGCCGGCCCGGTCGATCAACATGAGCCGGCTCGCCGCCGCGCTGACCGACGAGGCCGACCCGCCGGTCAGCGCCCTGGTCGTCTTCGACGCCAACCCCGCCGCCACCGTCCCCGACCAGAACCGGCTGCGGCAGGGGCTGGGCCGCGCGGACCTGTTCACCGTGGTGCTGGAACAACGCTGGACCGACACCTGCGACTTCGCCGACGTGGTGCTGCCGGCCACCATGCAGCCCGAACACCTCGACCTGCACACCTCCTACGGCCACCACTACGCCACCCTCAACCTGCCGGCGACCGTCGCGCCCGGCGAGGCGTTGCCCAACACCGAGATCTTCCGGCGCATCGCCGCCGCCCTCGGCCTGCAGCATCCCCGGCTGCGCGACAGCGACACCGACCTGGCCCGGCAACTGCTCGACGGCAGCGGCGTCAGCTACGAGGAACTCGAGGAGGCCACCTACGCCCGCGCCACCGGCGTCGAGGTCGGCACCGCCCCGTACGCCAAGGGCGGCTTCCCCACCCGCGACGGACGGGCCCGGCTGTACGACCCGCAGCTCACCGCGCAGGGCGTCGACCCGCTCGTCGGCTACACCCCGCCCGCCGAGACCGGCGACGCCGACCTGGCCCGCCGATTCCCGCTGGCGCTGATCTCCCCGGCCGGCCGGTACCTGATGAACTCGACCTTCGCGTCGCTGCCCTGGCACCTCAAGCGCACCGGCCCGCCCCGCATCCACCTGCACCCCGACGACGCCGCCGCCCGGGGTCTCGCCGACGGCGACACCGCGCGGGTGCACAACGACCGGGGTGAGTTCCTCGCCACCGTCGCCGTCGACGACGCCACCCGGGCGGGGCTGGCGTTCACCTACAAGGCGTACTGGGCACGGTTGAGCCCCGGCGGCAGCACCGTCAACGCGGTCACCGCCGTGCGCGACACCGACCTCGGTGGCGGACCGACCTTCCACGACACCCGTGTCGAGGTGCAGGCCGTCCCGGCTCAGCCGGCCTGAGCCGGGGTCCCGAGCCGGGCCAGCGCCGCCGCGAGGTCGCTGACCTGGTCGGCGAGCTGCCCGGCGCGGCGCTGGGCGGCGTCGGCGTCGGCCTCGGCCGCGCGCAGGCGTACCTCCAGTTCGGTCAGGCGGGCCTGCGCGGCGGCTACGGTCTGCCGCGACGCGGCCAGCTCCGCGGTGGCCGTGTCGCGCTGCCCGAGCGCGGCGGCCACCTCCTCCCGTGCACGCGCCGACGTCGCGGCGGCCTCCTCCCGGATGCGTTCGGCGGCCGCCCGCGCGGCGTCGCGGTCGCGGGTCGCCGCCTCGGCGTCCGCGCGGGCCTGCCGGGCCTGCCCGGCGTGCCGGTCGGCGTCGGCCCGCGCCGCCGCCGCGTCGGCGCCCGCCTGCTGTGCGCGGGCGAGGGCCTCGGCAGCCGCGGCGGTGGCCCGCTGCGCGTCGGCGTGGGCGGCGTCGCGGGCGACGGACAGGTCGGCGGCGCGCTGCCGCTCGCTGTCCCGCTCCGCCCGCAGGCCCCGCAGTTCGTGGCGGGCGGCGTCGCGGTCCCGCTCGGCCTGCACCCGCAACGCCTCGGCGGCCCCGGCGTCGCGGCGGGCGGCCTCGGCGGCGGTCTCGGCTCGCAGCGCATGCTCGGCGGCGGCGGCGGCCCGGCCGTCGGCCTGCCGCGCCCGCGCCTCGGCGGCGTCACGGTCGGCGACGGCGAGGCGGGCCTCCTGCCGGGCGCGGGCCGCGTCGACGCTCGCGGCCTCGGCCTCGGCGCGGGCCTCGTCGCGTTCGGTGTGCGCCTGGGCGACCTGCGCGGCGGTCTCGGCGCGTAGCTGGGCGAGCTGCCGTTCGACCCCGACCGGGGACAGCTCGGCGTGCAGCGCCTCGGTCAGCGTCTCCACGATCTGGTCGAGCCGGTCCACCGCCTCCCAGGTGCGCGCGACCTGCCCGGGCAGGCCGGGGGCGTTGCGGTGGCGCATCCGGGAGTTGCGCGACGCCCGCTGGCAGGCGCCGTCGTTGTCCCGGCAGTACCGGAACGGCCGGCCCGCGCCGGCACGCTGCGGCACGTCGCGTCCACAGTGTGCGCAAGGGCGGGTCTCGGCGGGAGCGGGCTGGGCGTCCATCGAGGCGGAAGTCTAGTGCGCGGCCCCGACCGGCCGGTCCGCGGCGCGGGCCACGCCGTCGAGGGTGTAGCGGCGTTGCAGCAGCACCGCGACCAGCATCGCGGCGGCGGGCAGCAACCCGAAGCCCCAGCGGATCGCGGCCAGCGCCGAGTCGGGCTGGACGACGCTCTCACCGGCGGCGGACGCGACGAACCCGCCGGCGGCCAGGCACAGCGCGTACGCCCACGGGCCCAGCGCCGCGCCGGTGGCCTCGGTGGCCGTCCACACCCCGGTGTAGGTGCCGGCGGCGCCGGTGCCGGCGCGGATCACGTCCGGGACCATCGCGAACGGCAGCAGTTGCATGCCGGCGAACGCGACGCCGAGCACCGCCACCGCGGCGATGAGCACCGCCAGCCCGGCCGGACGCCCCACCGCGAGGACCAGCGAACCGACGGCGAACGCGCCCTGCGCGGTGAGCAGGGCCCGCTGCTTGCCGACCCGGCGGGCCACGGCCAGCCAGCCGGGGGTGACCAGCAGGGCGGGGGCGACGAACGCGGCCACCAGCACGGTGGTCAGCCCGGGGCGGCCCAGCTCGTACTCGGCGTAGTAGGGCACTCCGGCCAGCACCAGGTGGGTGGTGGTCGACATCGCCAGGTAGGCGGCGACCAGCCAGCGGAACTGCCGGTCGCGCAGGGTCGCCGCCAGCGCCCGCCAGCCACCGGTGTGCCCGGCGGCCGGCGCGGCGGCGCTGCGCCGCAGCCGGGCGATGCCGGCGACGCCGACCAGCATGGCGGCGAGCATGCCGACGGCCAGCAGCATCCCCATCCGCTGGTAGCCGGCGCGGGTGGCGGTGTCACCGCCGGTCAGCAGCGGCGCCAGCAGCCCGGAGACGAGGATGCCGAGGGTCAGCACCACCATCCGGAAGGCCATCAGCCGGGTCCGCTCGTCGTAACCGATCCGCAGGTCGGCGGGGGTGGCGAGGTAGGGGACCTGGTAGGCGGCGAAGAGCAGGTTGCCGGCGACGAAGGCCACCGCCACCCAGGCCGCCGCCGGGGCGCCGGTCAGCCCGCCGGGTACGGCGAACAGCGCGGCGAAGGCGACCGGCAGCACGCAGCCGAGCAGCAGCAGCCGCCGCCGGTCGCCCCGGCGGGCCTGCTCGACGTCGCAGCGGTGCCCGATCCACGGGTGCAGCAGCACGTCGGCGACCTTGGGCAGCAGCAGCGCCAGGCCGGCCAGCCACGGGGTGACGGCCAGCACGTCGGTGAGGAAGTACAGCAGCAGCAGGCCGGGCACGGTGACCCAGACGCCCATGCCGAGCGAGCCGGTGGCGAACCCGAGCAACGGTCCACGGGGCAGGGCGGCCGCCTGCTGGTCGGGCCCGCTCATCGCCGCCTCCTGTCCCGGGCGCGTCGCCCGCCAATCCAACGGATGCTGGATTGTAGGGGCAGAATGGTCGCCATGACCATGCCCCGCCGCCGACCGGGCCGGCCCCGCCGCGACCAGAGCCGCGACACCCGCGAGGCGGTGCTCGCCGCCGCGACCTCTCTGTTCGCGCAGCGGGGCTTCGACGCGGTCGGGCTGCGGGAGGTCGCCGCCGCCGCCGGCGTCGACGTGGCCACCGTCTCGCACCACACCGGTACGAAGGCGCAGCTCTACGACGCCTGCTTCGCCCGGGTCTTCGCCGCCGAGCGGCAGGCCCTGGAGGCGGCGGCCGGCAACGCCCGGGCGGCACTGGACGCCGGGCCGGCCGAGGCGCTGCGGGCCCTGCACGATCTGGTGGACGTGTTCGTGGACTTCCTGGAGGACCGGCCGGAGACCACCGCGTTGTGGCTGCGGCGCTGGTTGGAGCCGCACCGGCACGCCGAGCTGGACCAGCGCTACGCCGCGCCGCTGTACCGTCTGGTCACCGAGCTGCTCACCGCGGCGGCGGCCGGCGGCGCGCTGGTCGAGCCGACCCCGCACGTGACGGTACGCAGCCTGGTGTGGGCGGTGCACGGGCATGTGGTGGCCCTGGCCGCCTCGGACGGTTCGCCGGCGCGGGAGCGGCGGGAGTTCCGCGCCTTCGTGCACCGCTTCCTCGACGGGCTGTACGCACCGGCGGGCTCTTGACGCGCCGCCGCACCCCGGCCATTATCCGACAGTCGTTGGATTACGGGGGAGGGGAGTGGCGATGAACGCACAGCCGGTCGTGGCGGTCATCGGGGCGGGCGCCGCCGGGCTGGCCACCCTCAAGGCGCTCGCCGACGCACGCGTGCCGGCGGTCTGCTTCGAGGCCGGCGACTCCGTCGGAGGGCTGTGGGTCTTCGGGGCGGCCGGCTCGCCGGCCTACCGCACGCTGCACCTGAACACCAGCAAGACCCGCACCCAGTTCGCCGACCACCCGATGCCGGCGCACTGGCCCGACTACCCCGACCACACCCGCGTCGCCGGCTGGCTCGGCGACTACGCCGACCGCTTCGGGCTGCGCGAGGCGATCCGGCTGCGTCACGTCGTCGACCGGGTGGTCCCCGAGGCCGGCGGCCGCTGGCACGTGCACGCCGACACCCCCGACGGCCCGGTACGCGTCACCGTCGACGCCGTCGTCGTCGCCAACGGGCACAACCGGGTCCCGAAGACACCCGGGGTGCCCACCGGCACGGTGCGGCAGATGCACAGCCACGCCTACCGGGGCCCGGAGCAGCTCGCCGGCCGGCGCGTGCTCGTCGTCGGCGGCGGCAACTCCGCCATGGACATCGCCGTGGACGCCTCGTACGCCGCCGCCCGCACCCTGCTGTCGCTGCGCCGGGGCGTCTGGGTGGTGCCGAAGTACCTGCTCGGACGCCCGTCGGACACCCTCAACGGGGCCCTGGCCCGCCGGCTGCCGTGGCGGCTGCGCCAGCGGATCAGCCAGCGGATGCTCGCCGCCACCGTCGGCCCACCGCAGCGCTACGGCCTGCCCGCCCCCACCCACGGGTTCCTGCAGGACCATCCCACCCTCTCCGACGCTCTGCTGTCCCGGCTCACCCACGGCGAGATCGAGGTCCGCCCCGGCGTCACCGGCTTCGACGGCGACACCGTCACCTTCACCGACGGACGCAGCGACGAGATCGACCTGGTGATCTGGTGCACCGGCTACCGGGTGGAGGTGCCGTTCCTCGACCCGGCGCTGCTCGGCGACGGCGCGGACACCCTGCCGCTGTACCGGCACGTCTTCCACCCCGACGTGCCCGGCCTGGCGTTCGTCGGGCTGATGCAGTCCACCGGCGCCGCATTCCCGCTGCTCGAGGCGCAGGCCCGGCTGGTCGCCGCGCACCTGGCCGGCACGTACGCGCTGCCCGACCCGGCTCGCCAGCACGCCGACATCCGCGCCGAACTGCGCGCCGCCGTCGACCGTTGGGGCGAGCGCCGGCCCGCCATGCGGGTCGACTTCGACGCGTACCTGGCGCTGCTGGGCCGGGAACTCACCGAAGGCGTCCGCCGCGCCACCCGGGGCGAGGGCGTGCGCTTCACCGGTGCGCAGGTGCGCCCGTGACCGGCCTGCGGGGCCGCCGGGTGCTCGTCACCGGCGCCCAGGGGACCTTCGGCCGGCACCTGTGCGCCGCGCTGCACACCGCCGGGGCCGAGGTCGTCGGCCTGGACAAGCACCCGGACCCCACCGCCCGGACGCCGGTACTCGGCTGCGACCTGACCGACCCGGCCGCCGTGCCGCCGGCGGTACGCGCCGCCGTCGAGCGCCTCGGCGGACTGGACCTGCTGGTCAACAACGCCGGGGTCGGCGGGCCCGCCCCGGCGGAGCTGCCTCCCGACGAGGCGGTGCGGACGCAACTGGAGGTGAACCTGCTCGCCGCCTGGCGGACCACCGCCGCCGCCCTGCCCGACCTCGTCGCCGGCCGAGGGCGGGTGATCTTCGTGGCCAGCCGGATGGCCGTGCTGCCGCTGCCGCTGGCCGCGGCGTACGGGGTGAGCAAGCGGGCCCTCGTCGCGTACGCCGACGCGCTGCGTCTGGAGGTCGGCACCCACGTCGGCGTCAGCGTGGTCTACCCCAGCATGGTCGCCTCGCCGATCCACGACAGCACCGCCCGGGCCGGACTGTCCCTGAGCGGGGTGTCCCGGCTGGAACCGGTGCAGGGGGTCGTCGCGGCGATCCTGCGGGCGGCCACCGCCCGGCGGGCGCCCCGCGACGTCGCCACCACCCGGCGGGGACGCCTGGAGATGGCCCTGGCCCGGCACGCCCCGGCGCTGGCCGACCGGCTCGTGCGGCGTACCGTCGCTGCCCGGATCGCCGCCGGTGACCTGGACGACGCGTCGCTGGCGGCCGGCATGGTGCGGCGGCACCGCGACCCGGACCGGTAGCCGGCGGCTCACGTGCCGTCCTGGTCGACCCGTACCGGCACACCGGCGGTCATCCGCACCGCCGCCGCGCCGTACGGCGTGTGCACCACGACACTCCGGGTGAGCGCCGACACCAGGTGCGCGGTGAGGCGGCCCGGCTGCCAGGACAGCTCCCGCACGGTGATCCGCCCGGGCAGCGTCACCCCGCGCAGCGTCCCGCGTTCCAGCCCCGGCGGCACCGCCGGCAGCAGCCGCACCACACCCGGCCGGGCGTGCGCCAGCGACTCGATCAGCACCGCCGGCAGGGTGTGCGCGGCGTCGGCGTTGTAGGTGACCAGCCGCGGGTTGTGGGAGCTCATCAACGACCGGAAGAACATGTCGTTGCCGAGGATCTTGCACAGGTTCGCGCCGACCAGGGCGCCGTCGCGCAGCCGGGCAGCGGCCAGGGCCCGGTGCAGGCTGCCGTGCGCGGACAGGTTCTCGTCGCCGCGCAGGGTGAGCGCCCGGTGCGCGGCGACGGCCAGGTCCGGGGTGTCGTCGGGGTCGATCTCGCCCAGCGGCCACACCGGGTAGAGGTGGCTGACGTGGCGGTGCTCCTCGTCGGCGGGCGGGCCCGGCCAGGCCCACTCCGCGAGGGCCCCCCGCTCGTCGATGCGGTACGCCGGCAGCCGGGCGCGCAGCTCGTCCCACCGGTGCGCACCGGTCACCTCGGCGGCGACCCGCAGCGCGTGCCGGGCGGCGGCGACGTCCATGGTGGCGTTGACGGACACCGGGGCGGGCCGCCCGTCGGCGTCCGGCGGCCCCGTCTCCGGCGAGTACGACGGCACGACGACGACCGTGTCGGTGTCGTCGGTGACGGTGAGGACGTCGGTGAAGAAGTCGGCCGCCTCGGCCAGCCAGCCGGCCACCTCGCCGAGCGGTTCCCCGGTCACCAGGTGGTGCTCGTAGAGCGGGAACAGCAGCCAGTCCGCGCCGGCCAGCCACGCCGTGAACGGCCAGTCGGGGTGCACGTGGAACAGGTGCCCGTGCTCACCGTCGGTGCGACTGGGCGCGAGCAGCCCCCGCGCCCCGTACACGGCGCGGGCGTTGCGCCGCCAGTCGTCGACCTGACCCGCCACCAACCGGGCGTGCGCGGCGGTGACCTCCGGCAGCGCGCCGACGTTCGCGCCGGCCAGTTGCAGGTTGACGTTGGCGTCGGTGGTGAAGTCACCCGCCCACGCGGCGTCCCACGAGCCGAGCCACAGCCCGGTCAGCCGGGGCGGCAGCTCCCCGCTGGCGCTGAGCAGCAGGTACCGCCCGGCGTGGAAGAGCCGCTCCACCAGCGCCGGCAGCGGCGTGTGCGGGGTGGCCCGCTGCCGGGCCAGCAGCTCACCGACCGGCAGCTCCCGCTGCGCCGCCGGCACCCCCAGGTCCAGGCTCACCCGCCGGTACGGCGCCGCGTGCCGCGGCAGGTGACGGGCCAGCAGGGTGTCGTAGTCGCCGTCGGCGGCGGCCAGCCGGTCCGCCAGCTCCCCGGTGCGCCAGCGCGGGTCGCCCACGCGGTCGAGCACCGTGGTCAGCAGCGCCGGTCCGCGTACCGCCACCCGGTCGCCGTCGAGGGTCACGTCGCCGCGCAGCAGGGTCACCCCCTCGAAGCCGTACGCGCCGCCGACGGGCGGGTAGTGCCCCCGCACCCGCAGCAGGACCAGATCCCCCCGGCGGTACGCGGCGTACGTGTAGCGCACGTCGGCGGGGCGGCCGGGCAGCTCACCGGTGACCCCGACGGTGCAGTCGCCCATGTCCAGCTCGGTGACGATCATCGCGTCGGCTCGGGAGACGAACGAGCGGCGTCGCCCGCCCGCCCACTCGACCACGACCTGCCCGGTGTCGAACTCGGTCCAGCGCCGGTAGTCGGCCACCGGGGCCGGACGCGCCGCGTCGACCGTCAACGCGAAGCCGGGGTGGTACGACTGCGTCCACTGCAGGTCCCGGCCGCCGGTGAGCAGGCGGGCCGCCTCCGTACGCCGGCCGGCGAGCACCAGCTCCCGGATGCGGGGCAGCTGCCCGGCCAGCTCCGGTGGGCGGGCGTCGTGGGTGCCGTTGGGCAGCACGAAGCGGTGGTGGTTGACGATGATGCGTTCCGCGTGCGGGTCACCGCACACCATGATCCCGTACTCGCCGTTGCCGGCGAGGAACGCGTCCTGCCAGCTCGCGGCGGGCACGGGATCCCAGATGCGGTGGGCCGACGCGGGCAGGCTGTCCGTCATCGACGGTCCTCCCCGAGGATCAGTGGCCGTCGACGGCGTGCGCCGCCGGGGCGGCGGCGGTGCTGTCGCGCACGGTCAGCCGCGGTTGCAGCAGCGTCGCCTCCGGCACCTGCTCGTCGCGCAGCTTGCTCATCAGCAGCGTCACCGCCTGCCGGCCGACCTCCTCGGCGGGCACCGGCACGCTGGTGAGCATCGGGCCGCTCTGCTCGGCGAACTGGTCCGGGCAGATGGCCACCACCGACACGTCGCGCGGCACCTGCCGGCCCAGCGTGGGCAGGGTGGCCAGCACCGGCCCGACCGCGGCCTCGTTCTGCACCACCAGCGCGGAGACGTCCGGGTGCTCGGCCAGCAACGCGGTCAGGGTCCGCCGCACGTCGGCGGCGCCCTCCTCGCAGGGCAGGGTCACCACCCGCACGCCGTGCCGCTCGGCGGCCTCCACCACCCCGGAGCGGGTGCGGTGGGCGAAGCCGGTGCCGCGCTCGTACACCGCCGCGGGCGCGCCCAGCAGGGCGACGCGGCGGTGGCCCAACCCGGCCAGGTGCGCCACGCACGCCGCCCCGGCGCGGTGGAAGTCCAGGTCCACACAGGTCAGCCCGGTGGCCTCGGCGGGGAAACCGATCAGCACGCTGGGCAGGGCCAGGTCCCGCAGCAGCGGCACCCGCGCGTCGTCGAGTTCCACGTCCATCAGCAGCACCCCGTCGACCAGGGCGCTGGCGGCGATGCGGCGCAGCCCGGCCGGGCCCTCGTCGGAGGTGACCAGCAGGACGTCGTGGTCGTAGCGGCGGGCGGTGGTGACCACCGCCGTGGCGAACTGCATCACCACCGGCACCTGCATGCCCGAGCGCAGCGGCAGCACCAGCGCGATCACGTTGGCCCGGCGGCTGGCCAGGGCACGCGCCCCGGCGTTCGGGTGGTAGCCGAGCAGCCGGATGCTGGCCAGCACCCGGGCCCGGGTCACCTCGCTGATGGCCCGTTTGCCGCTGAGCACGTACGACACGGTGCTCGCCGCCACCCCGGCGTGCCTGGCGACGTCGGCGATGGTGACCTGGCCGGGCGACGGACGCCCCGGTGACCCGGTCACGGCCGCCGTCCCGCGACCGCCGGGGCCCGGTGGCCGTCGGCGGGTTCCCCGCCGCGCACGGTCAGCGTGCCGAGCAGCCGCACGTCGCGGGCGGAGCGGCCGACCATCAGGGTGTGCGTGGCGTCCTCCACCACGTACCCGCCGCGGGTCTCGTCCCACCAGCGCAGCTCGTCGGTGCGCAGCCGCAGGGTGACCGTACGCCGCTCGCCGGGGGCGAGGCTGATCCGGGCGAAGTCGCGTAACTGCCGCAGGGGCTGCTTGACCCGGGAGCGGCGTTGCCGGGTGTAGAGCTGCACGACCTCCTCGCCGGCGCGCTCGCCGGCGTTGGTGACCTCGCAGCGCACCTCGACCTCCTCGCCGGCGGTCACCGCCGTCGCGCTCAACCGGAGCCCAGCGTAGTCGAAACGGGTGTAGCCGAGCCCGTGCCCGAACGGGTACAGCGGGTCGCCCCGGTGGTACAGGTAGGTGGCGTCGGCGCCGATGATGTCGTAGTCGAGCAGGTCGGGCAGTTCGGCCGCGTCGGCGTACCAGGTCTGGGTGAGCCGGCCGCCCGGCTCGGCCTCGCCGAGCAGGACCGCGCCGAGCGCCGCGCCGTGCTCCTGTCCGCCGTGCGCCGACCACAGCACCGCCGCCAAGCCCTCCTGCGCCGCGCCGATCGCGTACGGGTAGCTGCTGGTCACCACCAGCACGGTGCGGGGGTTCGCGGCGTGCACGGCGCGCAGCAGCGTCTCCTGGGCGGCCGGCAGGGCCAGGTCGAGGCGGTCCTCGGTCTCGCGTCCGTTGACCATCGGGTGGTTGCCCAGCGTCACCACCGCCACGTCCGCCGCGGCGGCCAGCGTGGCGGCCTCGGCGGCACCGTCGGCGAGCAGTTCGACGGTGAAGCCGGTGGCGGCCTGCGGGCCGGGCGCGTCGGCGCGCAGCCGGCCGTCGGCGTCGACGGTGACGTACCGGTCGGTGGCGAGGTGGTGCAGCAGGGTCGTGCCGTCGGGTCCGGGCCGGAAACGGAAGGTCTCCCGGACCACCCATCCGCCCGGGCCGGGACGGTCGTTGGCGAGCGCGCCGTCGTCGTCGGCGCCGACGTGCCGGCCGTTGCCGGCCGCCCGCAGGGCCAGGATGTCGCGGCCCCAGTCGAACACGTCGAAACCGGTGGCCTCGGCGTCGAGGGTGAGCGGGCCGCCCTCGGGCGTGTCCGGGCAGCGCACGTAGCGGTCCCCGACCCGCAGCGCGATCCGGTCGGCCCCGTCGTGGGTGGTGACCGTCGGCAGCCGCCCGGCCAGCCCCTGGTACGCGCTGACCGCGTACGGCAGGGTGCCGCTGTACCAGTCCTCGTACACGACGTCGGCCAGCGGCCCGAGCACCGCGACGCGCAGCTGCGGGGTGGGGGTCAGGGGCAACAGTCCGTCGTTGCGCAGCAGCACGATCGACTGACGGGCGGCCTCCCGGGCAAGTTCCCGGTGCGCCGGGCAGTCGAGCACGTCGGGGGAGACGCCGGCGAACGGGTCCTCGTGCGGCGGGTCGAGGTCGCCCAGGCGGATCCGGACGCTGAGGATCCGTCGTACCGCGCGGTCCACGTCGGACTCGGTGAGCAGGCCGCGGCGCAGCGCCTCGGTGAGCCGGTCGACGGTGGGCGCCGGGTCGGCGTCGTCCTCGGTGAAGTTGTCGACGCCGGCGCGCAGGGCGGCGGCGAAGCCCTCGACGTGGTCGGGCAGGTACGCCTGCACGCCGGCGATGTTGCCGACCGCCCCGGCGTCGCCGACCACCATCACCTCGTCGTCGGCCCATCCGCGCAGTTCCCCGCAGATCAGTGGGCTCAGGTGCGCCGGCACCCCGTCGACCAGGTTGTACGACGCCATCACGGCCACCGCCGCGCCGGCCTCCAGCGGGGCCCGGTACGCCGGCAGTTCGTACTCGCGCAGCACCCGCGGCGGCAGGTCGCTGGAGGTGGTGGCCCGGTCGGTCTCGTTGTTGTAGCCGAGGAAGTGCTTGACGGTGGGCGCGGTACGCAGCCGCTCGGGGTGCTCGCCGCGCAGCCCCCGGGCGTACGCGGTGGCGAGCCGGCCGGTCAGCCACGGGTCCTCCGACCAGCCCTCCTCGTTGCGTCCCCACCGGGGGTCGCGCAGCGGGTTCACCACCGGCGCCCACACGTTCAGGCCGACCCGCTGCGGGTCGGCCTGGTGCTTGACGCGCACCTCGTCGCCGACGGCCGCGCCGACCGCCCGGACCAGGTCCGGGTTCCAGCTGCTGGCCAGCCCCACCGCCTGGGGGAAGACGGTGGCCTCGCCGAGCCAGGCCACCCCGTGCAGCGCCTCGGTGCCGGTGCGGAACCCGGGCAGGCCGAGGCGGGGGACCGGGGCCTGCCACTGGTGCAGCAGGCCGATCTTCTCCGGCAGGGTCAGCCGGGCCAGCAGGTCGTCGATTCGGGGGGACGGGGCGGGGCTGTCGGTCATGGTGGTCGTACCTTCCGTGGGCTGGCCCCGCGTACGGCGCGACGGTCATCGGTCGAAGCGCTTCGACGAACGTCGTGGCAGCGTGCCGCATCGCGGTGGAGGGTGGTGGCGGTCGCCGGCCCGGAAGCGGCGAAGCGCTTCGACGACTGCGGGAGACATGCCGCCCCGGGGTGCCCGAACGACGAGGCGGCCGTTCGAGGTTGGCACCACGGGACCGGTCCGGTCAAGAGGCCGTCGCGCCTCCGCCCGGGCGATCCGGGGCGCGACGGCCGTTCCGAAGGGACACCCGGCGCGGGCTCAGGGCACGGGCAGGCGTCCCGCCTCGACGGAGGCGAGCGCGGCCGTGGCCCCGCCGAGCGCGGTGGCCGTCGGCCCGAGCGTGCTGGCGTCGAGGTGGCAGCCACCGGCCTCGGGGGCGAGCGTGCGGGCGGCCAGTTCGGCCCGGGCTGCCGGCAGCAGCCATGGCCCCAGGGTCGCGAAGTGCCCGCCCACCACCACCGCCTCGGGGTTGAGCAGGTTGGCCAGCACGGACACCCCGTGCCCGAGGTGTCGGCCGATCTCGGCGAGTCCGCCGAGGACGGCGGGATCGGACTGCCGGGCCAGGGTCAGCACGCGCTCCATCTCCGGCAGCCAGTCGAGCACCGGGCCGTCGTCCTCGGCGTCGGGCAGCAGGCGGCGGATCACCGCGGGCAGGCTGGTCAGCGCCGCCAGGCAGCCGCGTCGCCCGCAGCTGCACTCCGGGCCGGCGGGATCCAGCGGCACGTGCCCGATCTCGCCGGCGAAGCCCCGGCTGCCGCGCAGCAGCCGACCACCGGCGAGCACCCCGGCGCCGACCGCGACGCCGCCGGTGAGGTGGATCAGGTCGGCCGTGCCGGCGTACGCGCCGTGGCGCTGTTCGGCGAGGACGGCGAGGTTGGCGTCGGTGTCGACGGACACGGTGAAGTCGGGGTCGCGCAGCGCGGTGCGCAGCTCGCTGGTGATCGCGACGTCGTGCCAGCCCAGCGCGGCCGCCAGCGGCACCGCTCCGGCGGTGTCGACCAGGCCGGGCACGCCGACGGTGAGGCCGAGCACGGTGCGTCCCTGGCCGGTGATCCGACCGACCGCCCGGCGGGCCAGCCCGGCCAGCGCGCGGATCGTCTCGGTGGGGGAGGCCGACGGTGCGGCGAAGGCGCGCCGCCAGGTCAGCAGGCGGTTGCCGCCGAGGTCGACGGCGACCACCACCAGCTCGTCGGCGCCGATCTCCATGCCCAGCGCGGCGTACGGCTCGCCGTCGAGGACGAGCATGGTCGCCGGCCGGCCCACCCGGTTCTCGGTCAGCCCGGTCTCGCGCAGCAGCCGGCGGTCGATCAGCTCGGTCACCAGGCTGGAGACGGTGGCCTTGTTGAGGCCGGTGTGCGCGGCGATGTCGGCGCGCGAGCAGGGCGCGTGCCGGCGGACGTGCCGCAGGACCACCGCCCGGTTGGTGACCCGCACGTCGCCGAGGTCGCTCGGCTGCGGTTCGGTGTGGATGCTGATCACGATCTGCCCGCTTCCTGCGCCGCCGGTGCGCGGTCCCCGAGGTGCCGCGCGTCCATCATCGCGCATCGCCGCGTCCGGGCCTGTCCACCCGGTCGCGGCATGGTCACCGCTGTCTTGTGGGACGGATCACCGTCGATTAGTTTGTTCGGCTAGAACCCCAACTAACTCTAGCCGAGCCTCCGACGCTCGGAAACCCGACACACACGATGAAGGGAGTGCGCCGTGAAGCCGTCCCTGCCGGGCGCATCCACTGACCGCCGGACCCTGCTGCGGATGATCGGACTCGGCGCCGCCGTCACCGTGGGCGGTTCCACCCTCGCCGGTTGCAGCAAGGAGGCGGGCAGCAAGGGCACCGCCACCAAGGGCGACGCGATCCGTGAGGTCCTGCCGACGCACAAGCCCGCCGAGCTGCTCAAGGCCGACATCCCCGGCGAAGGGCCCATCCCCGAGGGCTACCTGAGCTACCCGCGGCAACTCATCGACGCGGTCACCGAGCAGCCCGGCAAGGGCGGCGGGCCGATCCGCACCATGAGCCCCTGGTGGGGCCCCACCCCGCCGACGCTGGGCAGCAACTCCTACCTCGCGGCGGTCAACACCAAGCTCGGCGTGGAGATCAACCCGAGCCTGCAGGACGGCAACACGTACGCCGACAAGCTCAACGCGATGCTCGGCGCCCGCGACGTGCCCGATCTGCTCATGGTGCCGAACTGGGAGATCGACAAGGTCGCCCGGTTCTCCGACGCGGTCAAGGCGCTCTTCGCCGACCTCACCGAGCACCTCAAGGGCGACGCCGCCGCGAAGTACCCCTACCTCGCCGCGCTGCCCACCGGCGCCTGGGAGTACTCGGTCTGGGGCGGCCGGCTCTACGCGGTGCCGTATCCGACCGACGGGCCGTTCGCCTGGGCCCTGTTCCACCGCAAGGACCTGCTCGACAAGGCCGGCCTGGCCGCCCCGACCTCGCCCGAGCAGCTCTACGAGCTGGGCAAGAAGGTCACCGACCCGGCCAAGGGGGTCTGGGCCTTCGGCAGCATCTTCGACATGGTCCAGCAGTTCTACGGTTGCCAGCAGACCTGGCGCAAGAAGCCCGACGGCGGCCTGGAGCACAAGTTCGAGAACCCGGCCTTCAAGGCCGCCCTGGAGTTCACCGCGAAGCTGTTCGCCGACGGGCTGGTCCACCCCGACACGGTGGCCAGCAAGGGCGCCGACGAGAAGCAGCTGTTCAAGGCCGGCAAGATCCTGATGTTCCAGGACGGGCTCGGCGCCTGGCAGGGCCTGCAGGGCGAGCAGTCCAAGGTGCTGCCCAGCTTCGACATGCAGCCGCTGCCGGTGTTCGGGGTGAACGGCGGCCAGCCGGTCATCTGGGGCAGCGAGAAGCCGGTCTTCTTCACCTTCCTCAAGAAGGGAGCCGACGCGAACCGGGTCGACGAGCTGCTGCGGGTGCTCAACTGGTGCGCCGCCCCGTTCGGCAGCCGCGAGTTCGAGCTGCGCGAGTACGGCGCGGAGGGCAGGCACTTCACCCGCGGCGGCGACGGCAGTCCGGTCCCCAGCGACCTGGGCCGCAAGGAGCTGGGCGGGCAGTACAACTTCTGCCGCCCCGCGGTGAAGGTCGCCAGCGCCGACACCCCGAACTACGTCCAGGACTACCTGGGCTACTACCAGAAGAACATCGCCCTGATGGAGAAGGACCTCTTCGCCGGGATCAAGCTGGAGCTGCCGGCCAACTGGTCGAAGGTGCTGCAGCCGACCGACGACAAGATCCGCGACATCCTGCGGGGCCGCCGCCCGATCAGCGACCTCGACCAGGTGACGAAGGAGTTCCTCGCCACCGGCGGCGAGGAAGGGCGCGCGTTCTTCGCGAAGGCGCTCGCCGACAACGGCCGATGAGCGCCCCGGGCGCCCCCGGCGCGCTCGACGCGCCGGAGGCGGCCGGCCAGGCGTCCCCGGCCGGGCGGGACCCCCGCCCGGCCGGGCGCCGCCGGCCCAGGAGGCAGAGCCTGCGCTCGCGGCTGCGCCGGGACTGGCCGCTGCTGGTGATGACCGCGCCGGCCGCCGCGCTGCTGCTGGTCTTCCACTACCTGCCGACCCTCGGCAACGTCATCGCCTTCCAGGACTACAACCCGTTCGTCGGCGACGATCCGCTCGAGGCGTTCCTCTACAGCGAGTGGATCGGCTTCGGCAACTTCGAGGCACTCTTCTCCGACCCGCTGTTCTGGGACGCGGTCCGCAACACCCTCACCATCACCGCGTTCCAGCTGGTGTTCTTCTTCCCGCTACCGATCATGCTGGCGATCCTGCTCAACAGCCTGGTCTCCGGGCGGGTGCGCGGCTTCGTGCAGAGCGTCGTCTACCTGCCGCACTTCTTCAGCTGGGTGCTGGTGGTCACCTTCTTCGTGCAGATGCTCGGCGGCGCGGGCCTGCTGGCCCAGGAGATGCGCGAGGCCGGCCTGCAACCGTGGAACGTGATGACCAACCCGGACACCTTCATCGTGCTGGTCACGGCCGAGGCGGTGTGGAAGGACCTCGGCTGGGGCGCGATCGTCTTCCTCGCCGCGCTGGCAGCCATCGATCAGAACCTGTACGAGGCGGCGGCTGCCGACGGCGCCGGGCGGTGGCGGCGACTGTGGCACATCACGCTGCCCGGGCTGCGGCCGGTGATCGTCCTGCTGTTGATCATGCGGCTGGGCGACGCGCTGTCGGTCGGCTTCGAGCAGTTCATCCTCCAGCGGGAGGCGGTCGGCCGGGACGCGGCCGAGGTGCTCGACACCTTCGTCTACTACCAGGCCATCGCCACCCAGCAGTGGGGCCTGGGCGCGGCGGCCGGCCTGTTCAAGGCCGTGGTGGGCCTGATCCTCATCGTCGTCGCCAACAGGGTGGCACACCGACTCGGCGAGCAGGGGGTGTACTCCCGGTCATGACCGTGAACCTCAAGGACGCCGCCGTGGCGTCGGCGACGGGCGGCCCGCAGCCGCGAGGGCGGCGCAGCCGGCGGCCACCGTGGGAGGAACCGCCCACGCCGCTCGGGCTGTTCGGCAAGGGCGTCGTGCTCGTCCTGCTGGTGGCAGCGGTGCTCGTACCCCTGTGGGCGGTGCTGGTGACCAGTCTCGCCTCGCGGGAGACCATCGACGCGGCCGGCGGGATGGTGATGGTGCCCCGCGAGGTCGACCCGTCGGCGTACGTCACCATCTTCAACGGCGGGCAGATCACCCGGGCGGTCGGGATCAGCACCCTGGTCACGGTGCTCGGCACCACGCTCAGCCTGACGCTCACGGTGCTGGCCGCGTACGGGCTGACCCGGCCGGGGTCGGTGGCCCACCGCGGCCTGCTCTTCTTCTTCCTGCTGACCTTCCTGATCTTCCCCGGCCTGGTGCCCAGCTACCTGGTGGTGACCGGCCTGGGACTCAAGGACAGCATCTGGTCGCTGATCCTGCCCAGCGCGATCAGCGTGTTCAACCTCGTGGTCATCCGGGCGTTCTTCATGGGCGTCCCCGGTGAGCTGCTCGACAGCGCCCGCATCGACGGCGCCGGCGAGTTCCGCATCCTGACCCGGATCATGCTGCCGCTGTCGAAGGCGGTGATCGCGGTGGTCGGCCTGTTCTACGCCGTCGGCTACTGGAACGCCTACTTCAACTCGGTGCTCTACATCGACGACAACGACAAGTTCCCGATCCAGCGGGTGTTGCAGAGCTACATCCTGGCCGGGCAGTCGCCGAACGTCTCGGGGGCCTCGGTCAGCCTGCCCGGGGTCACCGCGTACCCGCCGACGCTGGCCGTGAAGATGGCCGTGGTGGTGGTGACCGTCGTTCCGGCGGTGATCGTGTACCCGTTCGTGCAGCGGCACTTCACCAAGGGTGTGATCACCGGAGCGGTGAAGGGCTGAGCGACGGCGCCCGACCCGGTGCCCGGGTCGGGCGCCGTCGTCGCTCACGCCGCGAACCACGCCTCGAACGGCGCCGGGGTCACCGCCTCGCCGTCGAGCAGCACCCGGCGCACGCTGTCGTCACCGACCACGCTCACCCGCCCGACCCGCAGCGGGCCGTCGGTGCGTACCCGCAGGGTGTCGCCGTCGCGCGTCGCCTCGATGACGGTGTCGCCGTCGACGTCGTGGATCACCGTCCGCGCGTCCACCCCGCCCCAGCTGAGCAGGGTCACGTCGTGGAACGGCCCGTCCCAGATCCGGTCGGCCGGCGCGACCACGGGGATCAGCGCGCCGTGGCGGACGTACAGCGGCAGCCGGTGCAGCGGCACGGTGACCCGCAGGTGCCGTCCGCCGGGGTGCCGCTCGCCGGTGACCGCGTCCACCCACTCGTCACCGGCCGGCAGGTAGAGCCGGCGCTGCCCGGACGGGTCGGTGACCGGGGCGACGAGCAGGTCGGTGCCGAGGCGGTACTGCAGGTCGCTGGTCCACGCGGTCGGGTCGTCCGGGGTGTCGACCAGCAGCGCGCGCATCATCGGCGCGCCGGTACGGGCCGCCTCCACCGCCGCCGAGTACAGGTACGGCAGCAGCCGGTAGCGCAGCCGCAGTGCGGCCACCGCGTCCCGCTCGGTCTCGGCGGGGAAGTCCCAGGGCAGTCGGCTGGTGGTGCCGTGCAGCCGCACCAGCGGCGAGAGCGCCCCGAACTGGGTCCAGCGGACGTAGAGCTCCGGCTCGGGGGTGCCGTGGAAGCCGCCGGTGTCGTGGCTCCAGAACGGCACCCCGGACAGCCCGTGCGACAGCCCGCCGCGCAGGGTGCTGGCCAGCGCGGGCCAGGTGGCGTTGACGTCCCCGCTCCACTGGGCGCTGTGCCGCTGCCCACCCAGGTACGACGAGCGGGCCCAGACCGTACGGTGGCCGGTGATCTCCTCGGTGACGTCGGCGACCACGTCGTTGAACATCAGCGCGTACACGTTGTGCAGCTCGACCCCGGTCATCCCGTTGTGGGCGACGGCGTCGGCGGGCACCCCCTCGGCGAAGTCGGTCTTGAACACCGCCGCGCCCTGTTCCAGCAGCGGCCGCAGCAGCCCGCTGAACCAGCGCACCGCCGCCGGGTTGGTCAGGTCCACGATGGCGCAGGCCGGATAGCTGCCGTGCCAGACGTCGGCGACGTAGGTGGAGCCGTCGGCGCGGCGCAGGAAGTAGCCGGCCTCGGCCGCCTCGGCGTACAGCGGGCTGCCGGTCATCAGGTACGGGTTCATCCACAGGCACACCCGGAAGCCCTGGTCGGCGAGGGTCTTGAGCATCCCGGTCGGGTCGGGGAACGCCTCGTCGTCCCAGCGCAGCTCCGACCAGCGGCCGGCGACCTGCCAGTAGCAGTCCAGGTGCAGCACGTCGCAGGGGATGCCGCGCTCGCGGATCAGCCGGGCCCGCTCCAGCACCCGCTGCTGGCTGTCGGGGAAGAAGCCCGAGGAGATCCAGGCGCCGAACGCCCACTTCGGCGGCAGGTACGGCCGGCTGGTCAGGGCGTCGAAGCGGTCCAGCACCTCGGCCGGGGTGGGGCCGGCGAGCACGTAGTAGTCGAGCAGGTCGTCGGGGACGAGGATCTGCACACTGCTGTGGGTGGACTGGCAGACGTCGAACTGCACCGGCAGGCCGCTGTCGACGAGCACGCCGTAGCCACGGTCGGAGAGGTAGAGCGGCACGTTCTTGTGCGAGCGGTCGGACTCGCCGCCGAAGGCGTCGAAGTTCCACATCAGGGCCCGCTGGCCGCGCTTGTCCAGCGGGGTGAACTTCTCGCCGAAGCCGACGAAACGTTCGTCGCCGGGAGCGACGAAGCTCTCGTGCCAGGCGACGGGAACGCCGTCGGCGTGGGAGCGGCCGAACGGCAGGGTCCGCCGCCGGCCGCTGATGTCCCGGGTGCCCGCATCCTGTTCGACGAGGAGCCGGCCGTCGGCGCTGCGGAAGCGCAGCCGCCACGGGTCGAGGCGGATCTCGGCGACCACCGCGCCGGCATCGACGGTGACCAGGGTCGATGTGACGGTGACCTCGGCCGGATGGGCGCTCGGGTGGACCAGCGGCAGGGCCCGGGCGGAGCGGCTGCGGGCGGCGAGGTCGTCGGCGAGGCGTACCCGGATCACGCCGTCGCCGGCGGCCTCCACCCGCGCCACCAGCGTGTCCCCGTCGGAGGTGGTGGCGGTGAAGGTGACGCCGTGCGGGTCGGTCCCGCCGACCTCGGCCCGGGTGACGACGGCTGCCCCGTGCTCGCCGGGGGCCCGCACGGGCAGGTCGGGCGGGTCGGCCACGAAGGTCTCGTACGGGACCAGTGGCGGGCGGTAGGGCATGGGGTCTCCTCTGCGGGTGGTGCGTCCGGCGGTCCCGCCAGTTTCTTTGGCTTCCCAACAAACTGTCAACGACCTCTGATCTGGGTTGTCCGCACGCTCGCCATTGACATGCGCAAACGTTGTTCATAATTTGGACGCCTACTCAACAAAGTGGACGGGGCGTGGGTGCATGTGGGGCGACGGCCGGCTCTGCTACGGCGGCGACTGGAACCCGGAGCAGTGGTCGCCGCAGGTGTGGCGCGAGGACGTCGCGCTGATGCGCCAGGCCCGGGTCAACCTGGTCAGCGTCGGCGTGTTCGCCTGGTCCCGGCTGGAACCGGCCCCCGGCCGGTACACCTTCGACTGGCTCGACGAGGTCCTCGACCTGCTGCACGACGGTGGCATCCGGGTCGCGCTGGCCACCCCCACCGCGTCGCCCCCGCCCTGGTTCTCCCTGGCCCACCCCGGCGCGCTGCCGGTCACCGCCGACGGGGTACGGCTGCACCACGGCAGCCGGGACACCTACTGCGCCGCCGCGCCCGCGTACCGCACCGCCGCCCGCCGCATCACCGAGGTGCTGGCCGACCGGTACGCCACGCACCCCGCGCTGGCCATGTGGCACGTGCACAACGAGTACGGCACCACCTGCCACTGCGAGCACGCCGCGACGGCCTTCCGCAGCTGGCTGGCGCAGCGCCACGGTGACCTCGACGCGCTCAACGCCGCCTGGGTGACCAGCTTCTGGAGCCAGCACTACTCCGACTGGGCGCAGATCAGCACCCCGCGCGCCACCCAGTACCTGGCCAACCCCGGCCAACTGCTCGACTTCCGCCGCTTCTGGTCGGACACCCTGCTCGCCGCGTACGTCGAACAGCGCGACCTGCTGCGCGCGGCCAACCCCCGGGTGCCGGTCACCACCAACTACGTCCTGGGCGGCTGGGTGCCGGTCGACCACGCCCGCTGGGCGCGGGAGGTGGACCTCGTCGCCATCGACCACTACCCGTCGGCCGTCGACGGCGGCGCGGAGGAACAGACCGCGCTCGCCGCCGACCTCGCCCGGGGCTGGGCCCGGCACGGCGCCGGCGACGGCACGGCGCCGGCCTGGCTGCTGATGGAGAGCGCCCCGAACCACATCTACACCCCGGGGCGGATGCACACCAAGGAGCCCGGGCGGATGGCCCGGCACAGCCTGTCGCACATCGCCCGCGGCTCCCGCGGGGCGATGTTCTTCCAGTGGCGCGCCCCGGCCGGCGGAGCCGAACGCTTCCACTCCGCCCTGGTCCCGCACGCCGGCCCGGACAGCCGGGTGTTCCGCGAGGCGGTGCGGCTCGGCGGGATCCTCGACCGGATCGCCGAGGTCGACCCCGGTGTGGTCGAGGCGTCCGTCGCGATCGTCTGGGACGCCGCCAGCGGCTGGGCGTTGCAGCATCCCGGCCTGCCCTCGGCGTCGCTCGACCACCACGCCGAGGTGTCCGCCGCGCACCGGGCGCTCTGGCGGGCCGGGTACGCCTGCGACGTCGTCGTCCCCGGCGATGCGGTCGAGGCGTACCGGCTGCTGGTGCTCCCGGCGCTCTACCTCACCTGCGACGCCACCGCCGACTGGGTACGCCGGCACGTGCGCCACGGCGGACACGTGCTGGTCACCTGGCTCAGCGGCGTCGCCGACGAACACGCCCGGGTACGCCTCGGCGGCTACCCCGGCGCCCTGCGCGACCTGCTCGGCCTGCGGGTGGAGGAGTTCCACCCGCTGGCCGAGGGGGAGCAGGTGCTGCTGTCGCGGGGCGGGACCGGGCGGGTGTGGTCCGAGACGGTGCGCCCCGCCGGCGCGGAGACGGTCACCGCGTACGTCGGTGGGGTGCTGGACGGGCTGCCGGCGGTGACCCGGCACCGCTACGGCGCCGGCACCGCCTGGTACGTCTCCACCCGCCCGGACGACGAGACGTACCGTCGGTTGATGGTCGAGGCGGCCCGCGCGGCCGGCGTCGGCCCGGTCTGCCCGGCCGCGCCGCCCGGCGTGGAGGCGGTACGCCGCCGCGCCGGCGAGGCGAGCTGGCTGTTCCTGGTCAACCACACCGACCGGCCGCAGCGGATCCCGGCCGACGGGGTGGACCTGCTCACCGACACGCCGGTCGACGGCGAGGTGGTGGTGCCGGCCGGTGGCGCCGCCGTGGTCCGCGAGGCACCCGACTGACCGCCGCTGCCCGCACCGCCCACGGCTGCGGGACTGCCCGCGCGCGCCGTGCTCCACGATCGGCCCGGCGGGACACCACCCGGGGGCGGTCAGGGCGTCGCGACGGCGGCGCGGGAGCGGTCGGCGGCGATCCGTACCGCCAGGGCGGCCAGCACGGTGCCCATGACGTAGCGCTGCGCCCGCGCCCAGCCCGGCCGGCGGACGAGGAACGTCGACACCGACCCGGCGGTGAGCACGATCAGCGCGTTGACCGTCAGGGCGATCACGATCTGGGTGAGGCCGAGCAGCAGGCTCTGCACGGCCACCTGCCCGCGCGCCGGATCGACGAACTGCGGCAGCAGCGACACGTACAGGATGGCGATCTTCGGGTTGAGCAGGTTGGTGACCAGGCCCATGGTGAACAGCCGCCGGGGCCGGTCCGGCGGCAGCGGCGCGGGGGTGAACGCCGAGCGCCCACCGGGGCGCAGCGTCCGCCAGGCCAGCCATCCCAGGTACGCCGCACCGGCCAGCTTCACCGCCGTGTACAGCGGCGGCACCAGCACGAACACGGTGGCGATGCCGGCCACGGCGGCGGCCAGGTAGACCAGGAATCCGGCGGCGACCCCGAGCAGCGACACCAGCCCGGCGCGCCGCCCCTGGGTCACCGACCGCGACACCAGGTAGACCATGTTCGGCCCGGGCGTGAGCACCAGACCCAACGCCACCAGCCCGATCCCCACCACCGCACCCACCGTGACCATCGGCGCCCCCGCATCCGTCGTTCCCGGCCCGACCCTACGGCCGTGGCCGCCGCCGCCGCAGCGGCCAATTCGGGGCTGCCGGCATCGACGGTGACCGGCCACACTGCACACATGTCCATGACGCTGCGCGCCCCGGCCACCGCGGACGCCCCCGCGCTCGTCCTGCGCCCGTGGCGCGACGACGACGTCGACGCGCTACTGCGGGCGCACCGGGATCCGACCCTGCGGGCACGGGTGCGCGAGCCGCTGACCACGCCGGCGCAGGCCCGCCGGTGGGTGGCCCGCAGCCGGCAGGGCTGGGCCGCCGATCGACGGTTCTGCTTCGCGGTGTGCGAGGTCGCCGGCGACGCCGAGCGGCTGGTCGGCACCATTCTGCTCAAGGAGGTCGTGCCCGGCCGGTCGACGGCGGAGGTGGGCTACTGGACGGTTGCCGAAGCCCGCGGGCGCGGCGTGGCCCCCCGCGCGTTGGAGGCGGTCACCGGGTGGGCCTTCCACCGCTTCGCCGCGGCCGGGCTGACCTGCCTGGAACTGCTGCACCAGGTCGACAACCCGGCCTCCTGCCGGGTGGCGGAGAAGACCGGGTACGACTTCGTCGAGGTGCTGCCGGCCCGGCCGCCGTTCCCACTCGACGGGCACCGGCACGTACGCCGGCACGCCCACTGACCGCCCTCGACCTCACCGTGGCGGCGCGTCGGCCCGCCCGCCCGCCGGGCCGAGCAGGCGCTGCAGCAGCCGGGGCTCGCCGGGCCACGCGGCGAGCAGCACCTCGCGGGGCACCTGCCGGCCGGCGTAGCGCAGGGCCAGGGCCACCACCACGATGTCGTCGAGGGGGCCGATGACCGGCAGGAACTCCGGGATGAGGTCGATCGGGCTGGCCACCCAGAGCCCGGCCAGGACGACGGCCACCTTCGCCCGGCGGGGCACCCGGTCGTCGGCGCGCAGCCGGCGCACCGTGGTGAGGCAGTCGGGGATGAACGCCGCCAGATCCCGCAGGACGCCCGGGGGCAGCCGGCGGGCGAGCAGCACCAGCAGCCCCCAACTGGCGACCAGACAGGCGACCGCCACGCCGAGCCCCACCAGCCAGTCCCGCACCGCTGCCTCCTCCACCGCCTGCCCGGAATGTACGCCGTCGCGGCGGGCCGGGGAATGTCCGCCTGCTCGGCGGCGCTGAACCATGCCGACGTGGTGGCTACCGTGGGGGCGGAGGTGTGGGTGATGGTCGACGGTTGGGAAGCGGCGGTCGAGGCGCAGATCCGCTCCGCGCAGCAGCGCGGCGAGTTCGACAACCTGCCCGGGGCGGGCAGGCCGATCCCCGGCCGGGGCCTGCCGTACGACGAGTCGTGGTGGATCAAGAGCTTCCTGGAGCGCGAGGCGCTCCCCACCGACCTGCTCCTGCCCACGCCCCTGCAACTGCGCCGCAAGGTCGAACAGGTGCCCGACGAGGTCCGCGACCTGCCCACCGAACAGGCGGTGCGGGCCTTCGTCGCCGTGCTCAACGCGGAGATCATCGCCTGGCTGCGTAATCCGTCCGGGCCCCGGGTGGTCGTCCGCCCGGTCGACGCCGACACCGTGGTATGGCGGTGGCGGGAGGACCGGCAGCGCGTGGCGCAGGAGCGGGCCGCCTCGGCGAGTCGTGAGGACGTGGCGCCCAGCGTGCAGGTCCGCCGCCGACGGTGGCTGCCCTGGCGCCGGCGTTGAGCTGACGCCGGCCTCGATCGGCCCGTCGCCGCGGACCGCCTCGGGTGCGCGGTCGTGGCGAACCTGATCGCCTCCGCCGGCCGGGGCAGTTCCGGGGTCGAGGAAGATCGGGACAGCGGTTAGCGGTAGAAACAATCTTGGTGGGAGGCCTGCCGCAGCGGAGTGAATCGACGTACGTCGTTGCGCTGTTCCCGTTGAGCTCCTGTCTGATGGTCAGGTGGCCGCGTACGAGCGGTTCGTCGGTGAGCTGAGCCGTTCAGAGGGCGAAGGCCGGCACATTCACGTGAGCCGCCGCACGCTGGGCCGGCCCGCCGACCGCGACAGCCGGCGGGCCGGATGGTACGGGCCGCCCCACGGCGCAGGTCATCGCGCCGTGGGGTGGCACCTTATGCCCGCTCGGGTGACAGCGGTGCGGCGGTGACGACAAGGAAGGTGAAGTCCTCGCGGGCCTTGGCGTCGATGGGCAGGGGCAGGCGGATGCGCCCGGAGTCGACCATGCCTCGCACGGCGGGACGGCTCAGGCCGAACCCGGCGGTGAGCAGCTTCTCGACCCGGACGGGTGCCGGAAGCTCGAACCTGATGATGACCTCGAGCGGCGCGGCATCCTCGCGCTGGAGGTCGTAGAACGGTACGTCGGTGTCCAACTGCCAGGTGCCGGTCCAGTCGAGCTGGTAGGCGGCCTTGTGGGCGAGCGACGCGTCCATGGTCAGCTGTCGCACCATGGCCGGATCGTTGTTCTCGAACCTCAGTAGCCGCTCGTTGTCCAGCGCCCGCACGTTGACGCGCTCGTGGACGGGGATCTTCGACGTGCGGCCGCACAGGTCGCAGCAGATCAGCAGCCACACGTCGAGCAGCTTGTGGTTCGCGTTGACCCGGATCTTCCCGGTGGGACGGTGACGAGTGGACCTGCACGACACGCAGGCTTTGACGATGGTCGGCAGTCCGACCTCGCTGACCACCCACAGCGCTTTGCGGTCGATGCCGGGTCCGCGACCGTCGGCCGGCACGCGGACATGGCGGGAACTATTCATGGCTTCGGCGATTCCAGGGTCTAGGCAGGAGGCGCCCGGCAGCGCGATGGCGCGCCGGGGTGCCTCCCGGATCCAGTGGCGGGCAGCCGGTGTCTCGGCGCGGAGCACGCCGGCTGGCGCGACGTCGCAGATCACGTCGCGTGAAGGAAGCCCGCACCGGTCACCCGGTGCGGGCTTCGAGCGGCACGGCGGAACGAGACGGGGAGGTGACTCGAACCCGCCTCGATCGCGCACGTGCGCCACTGGTCACTGATCCATGCGCGTCAGCATGGTCAACCCGCGGGCCGCCGGGCAACGGATTTCCGCGTGGCCCCGCCGCCGGGGGGCGGGAAAACCCGCTGTCGGTTGTGGAACCGGGTGGTACAAAGCCGCGGTGGAAGAGACTCTGGAGTTCGCCGACCTGTTGCGGCTGATGGACGAACGATCGGCCGCTTTCCGGGCGGCGGTCGCCGCGGCACCCAGCCTCGACGTGCGGGTGCCGACCTGCCCAGAGTGGACGTTGTTCGACCTGGTGCAGCACCTGGGCGAGGGGCGCCGCAAGTGGGCCGCCATCGTGGCCGCAGGGCCCGCCGACGTTCCTCCGGCGATGTCCGCCCCGGTGGCGCCCCGGGAGCGCGAGGCCCTGCTGGCCTGGTTCGCCGCGTCGACGGGGGAGCTGCTGGACGCGTTGCGGGAGGCCGGCCCGGATCGTGGTTGCTGGACGTGGTGGGGTCCGTCGCAGTCGCCGCAGACCACTGGAGCCGTCGCCCGGCACCAGCTCCAGCAGGTCGCCGTGCACACCTACGACGCCCAGGTCGCCGTGGGCGCCCCGCAGCCGCTGCCGGACGAGGTGGCCCTCGACGGTGTCGACGAGTTCCTGACCACCTGCGTCGCGACGACGGCCGCGTGGCCGCACAAGCCCGCGGTCATCGACTACCACGCCACCGAGGGCCGTTCCTGGCGGCTCTGGCTCTCCGCCGACGGCGCCCGGACCGCCCGCCTCCCCACGCCCGCCGCCGGCGAGGGCCCGGAGGTGGCCGATGTCTGCGCCCGGGGCACGGCCAATGAGCTGGTCATGTTCTGCTACGGCCGCATTCCGATGGACTCGCTGCGGCTCGACGGCGACCGGCGCGTCTTCGACCATCTGATCGCCTGGGAGCCGGAGGACTAGGACGCGACGACGGACCCACCGCCCTGCGCCGGCCTCGGCCTCAGCGCACGGCGGCGGGTCCGCGGCCCGTCACTCGTAGCGGTATTTCAGCGAGTCCGCCTCCACCTGTCAGCGCTAACCGCTGTACCGCCCTTCCTCAACCCCCAGTTCCTTGCGGGTGCCTGCTATCGCCGACGCGTCCGCAGCACGCAGGTCAGCATCGGGAGGGTGAAGTCGCCGGCCGCCGTCTCCGGCCGGTCGGCGAGGAAGGCGCGGATGCGCCCGAGCGTGACCTGCCGTTCCTGCTCGGGCATGACCAGCGTTCCCGCCCTGGTGGCGAGGGTCGCCACCAGCGAATCGGCGGTGCGGCGCTGCCCGTGCGGGAATTCGGTCTGCTCCGGTGAGCCGAACCGGGCCGCCCCGCCGGCCTCCGGTAGGTGCAGCCGTGCCGTCTCGACGCGCCAGCTGGCGGGCGTGTCACGAGGACCGATGACCGCGCTCCCGCTGACCCGCACCAGTCCGGCGACCCAGTCGACCCGGTCGTCCATGACGTTCCACAGGCCGGCCAGGACGCCGCCGGGTGCCAGGACCCTGGCGATCTCGGGTCCCGCGACGGCCATGTCGAACCAGTGCATGGCGTTGCCCGCCAGCACGGCATCGACGGACGCGTCCGGCAGCGGCATGGCCTCGGCGCTACCCGGCAGTGCACGGACCTCGGGCAGTGCCCGGCGCAGCTCGGTCAGCATCGCCGGGTCAGGCTCGACCGCGGTGACCTCGGCGCCCACCGCGACCAGCGTGGCGGTGAGCTTGCCGGTTCCGGCGCCGAGATCGAGCACCCGCAGGCCGGGTGCGGGTTCGAGCGCCCAGCGCACCGCGGCGGGCGCGTAGTCCGGGCGGTGCTCGGCGTACGCGGTCGCCGCCGCACCGAACGACGAGGCGTGGCGGAGCCGCTCGGTCTGTTCCACGCGCTCACCCTATTGCGGCCACGCAACCTTGCGCCGAGGCGTGGGGCGATCTCCCAGTCCGACCAACCGAGCCGATTATCAGATTGCCGGTAATGATATTCCGGTAATTCCTGCGGACATAACGGGCGAATCGAGAGCGCACCATAATGTCTGTTCTGTTGTTCCCCTGAGTCGACGCGGTTCCGAGGAGCGGACCGCTGCCCTGCCGGTACGCCGTGGCGCTTGACCTTGACCCTCGGGCAGACCCCAGCCTGGGTCGTGCCGGTCGAGGTGGCCGGCACGAGGAGGATGTCGACGTGGGGTTGTTGACCATCGGGGCGTTCGCCAGGGCGGCGCGGCTGACGCCGAAGGCGTTGCGGCTCTACGACGAGTCGGGCCTGCTGGCGCCGGCTGCGGTCGATCCCGAGTCCGGGTACCGGTTCTACGACCCGGAGCAGCTGCCGAAGGCCCGGCTGATCGCCCAGCTGCGCCGCATCGGCATGCCGCTGGCCGAGATCGGGGCGGTCTGCCGTCTCGATCCGCCGGCGGCCGCCGCGGCGATCGAGGCGTACTGGGTGCGGGTCGCCGCCGACACGGCTGCCCGCCGACGCATCGCCACCTTCCTCGTCGATCACCTCTCAGGAAGGGGCACCACGATGTCCGACCCGAACCAGACGCTGACCTTCCGTCACGCGGTCCACTGTGTGGCCGGAGCCGTCCGGGACAGCAACGAGGACGCCGCATACGCCGGTGAGCGACTGCTGGCGGTCGCCGACGGGCTGCGCGGCCCGGGTGGCGCGGCGGCCAGCGCCGCCGCGATCGACGCGCTGCGGGCACTGGAACCGACCGAGGCGCCGGTGGGGGACCTGCTCGCGTCGATGGCCGGCGCGCTCGCCGACGCCGACCGCACCGTGCGCGAGGCGGCGGTCGACGACCACCAGCCCGTCACCACCCTGACGGCGATGCTGCGCTCCGGGTCCCAGCTGGCCCTGGCGCACATCGGTGACACCAGGGCCTACCTGCTGCGCGCCGGCGAACTGTCCCTGCTCACCCGGGACCACACCTACGTCCAGTCGCTGGTCGACCAGGGCCGACTCGACCGTGCCCAGGCCGCGACGCATCCGCAGCGCGCCCTGCTGGTACGGGCCCTGGGCGCGGGCGGACACCAGGTCGAGGTGGATCTCGCGCTGCGTACCGTCATGGCCGGCGACCGTTACCTGCTCTGCTCGGACGGGCTGTCCGCCGTCGTCGACCATGCCACGCTCCGGGCCGTCCTCGCCGCCGAGGTCGACCCGGAGCGCCTCGTGCGACGCCTGGTCGAGGCCGCGTACGAGCAGGGGGCGCCGGACAACATCGCCTGCGTCGTCGCCGAGGCCGTCGCGGCGTAGGGCGGCCGGTCGTCGCTGTCCGTGCCGGGCGCCACGGCGACGGACAGCGACGACCCGGCGCCGTCGTGGCCTCGCCTCACCGCCACGCCCCGGCTGCCGCCGCCCGGGTGACGTAGGACTCGAAGTCGCGCGGCGGGCGGCCCAGCACCCGGTGCACCGCGTCGGTGACCTCGGCGGTCGCGCCGGCGCGCATCAGGTCGAACATCTCCCGCAGGTATTCGGCGTCCTCGACCGGGAAGCCCTGCGCCACGAGCGCTGCGCCTGATGCACGACGAGCCGGCCCGCCCGTGGACGGTGGCGCAACTGGCGTCCCGGGTCGGCGTCTCGCGGGCCGCCTTCGCCCGCCGGTTCACCACGGTCGTGGGGCAGCCGCCGCTGGCGTACCTCACCCGGTGGCGGAGGGCGTGAGCCCCAGCGTCCACCGGTCCCGTCGGTAGCCGCCCGGCCGGCGTGAATCGCCTCGCCGGCTCCGACGCGGCCCGTTACGGTGCGGTGGTGCATGACGCGGAGTTCACCGACCCCCGCCTCGTCGCCGTCTACGACGCCGAGTGCGGCTGGTCCGCCGACGACGACTTCTTCCTCGCCGAGGTCGGCGCCGTGCCGCTGCGGGTGCTGGACTTCGGCTGCGGCACCGGTCGGCTGGCCCTGGCCCTGGCCGCGGCCGGGCACACCGTCACCGGCGTGGATCCGGCGAGCGGGTCGTTGACCGCAGCGCGGGCCAAGCCGGGCGCGGAGCGGGTCGACTGGGTCGAGGGCAGCCGGGAGGTGCTGCCGGTCGGGGCGTACGACGTGGCGCTCATGACCAGCCACGTGGCGCAGTTCCTGACCGACGACGGGCAGTGGCGGGCGACCCTGGCGGCGCTGCGGGCCGCGCTGGTCGACGGTGGGCGGCTGCTGTTCGACTCCCGTGATCCGGCCGACCGACGCTGGCAGCGGTGGAACCCGGTCGACTCGCGTCGCCACGTACCCCTGTCGGACGGCCGCACGGTGCGGGTCTGGACGGAGGTGACCGCCGTACGCGACGGCGGCCTGGTCGAGTTCTGCCGGCACTACCGGTTCCCCGGCGGCGAGCGGCTGCGCAGCCGGTCGGTGCTGCGCTTCCGGGACGAGACGCGGCTGCGTACGGACCTGGTCGCCGCCGGGTTCCGGGTGGACCGCGTCCACGGCGGCTGGCACGGCGAGGCGGTCGGCACGGGCGGGGACGGCGAGTTGGTGGTGGTCGCCACCGCCGGGTAATTCGGTGGGGTCGTGGGGTGCCGGCCACTAGCCTGCCCGGAATGATCGTCAGGGACTTCGTGGAGACCGACTGGCCGGCCGTCGAGGCGATCGTCGCGCAGGTCGTCGCCGCCGGCGACACGTTCCCGTACGACCCGGCCTGGCCGGCCGAGGTGCTGCGCGAGGTGTGGGTGGAGGCCCCGCCGGGGCGGACCGTGGTCGCGGTGGACGGCGATCAGGTGCTGGGCACGGCGAAGATGGGCCCCAACCGGCCCGGTCCGGGTCGGCACGTGAGCACGGCCAGTTTCATGGTCGCCGCCGACGCGCGCGGCCGTGGGGTCGGGCGCGCGTTGGCCGAGCACGCCCTGGCCTGGGCCCGCGCCGAGGGGTACGCGGCGATGCAGTTCAACGCCGTGGTGGAGTCCAACGAGGTCGCGGTGCAGCTCTACCGGCGGCTCGGGTTCGCCGTGATCGGCACCGTGCCGGAGTCCTTCACGCATCCGCAGCGGGGCCGGGTCGGCCTGCACGTCATGCACCGCTTCCTCTAGACCGGCGGGGTCACCGCGCGGGCGCGGCCGGTGCCAGGATGGGCCGATGAGCGAGGAGCCGATCGACCTGGCGAGCGCGCTGGCCGCGTTCGACCAGCTGTGGAGCCCGCGGATCGTCACCCGGGTCAACGACTACGACGTCCGCGTCGCCAAGGTGGCCGGCGAGCACGTCTGGCACGCCCACGACCACACCGACGAGTTCTTCCTGGTCCTCGATGGTGAGTTGCGCATCGCGCTGCGCGAGCCGGCCGGGGAGCGGACGGTGGTACTGCCCCGGGGCGCGGTGTTCGTGGTGCCGCGTGGCGTGCAGCACCGCCCGTCGTCGGCGCGGGGCGCGTCGATCCTGATGTTCGAGCCGGCGGGCACCTCCAGCGTGGGGGACCGGCACGAGGATGTCCCCGACCACGTGGACGCCACGACCGGGCACACCCTCTGAGCCTCACCACGCGGGCACGGCCTGCGAAGCCGTGCCCGCCGCCTCGGCGCCCGGCCAGGTGAGCCGGCGTACGCCGGCACGGCGGCGGTGCCGCCGCGACGAGCACCGCCGCCACGACCAGCGGCGCGGCAGGTCCCCGGGCCGGCCTCGCTGCACGCCGAGCGCGGGGCCGACGGAAAACACGTGGCGGTGCCCGTACCCCGCTGGCAGGGTGGCGGGCATGACGGCGCAGGCTCTGGCGGGTGCGCTCGCCGACGACGGACGCCGGCGGGTCTTCGCGGCGATCGTGCTCGACGGCGGCGACATGGCGGCGGTGGCCGCGCGCACCGGGCTGCCCGCGCGGCAGGTGGCGACGGCGGTACGGCGTCTCGCCGACGCCGGCGTGGTCATCGACACCGGCGGTGAGCTGCGGGTCGACGTCGACCTGCTGCGCGAGGCGGCACGCACCGCCGGGCCGCCGGGCCGGAGCGAGGATCCCGCGCAGCGGGTGCTGCGCATCTTCCTGCGCGACGGGGTGCTGGTCGGCCTGCCGGCGCAGCGGGGCCGGCGGCGGGTGCTGCTCGCGCACGTGGCCGGGTCGTTCGAGCCGGGCGTCCGTTACCCGGAGCGGCGGGTCGACGAGATGCTGCGGCGCTGGTGCGACGGGGGCGGCACGGACCATGTCACGCTGCGCCGTCACCTCGTCGACGAGTGCCTGCTAGCCCGGGAGCAGGGCGTCTACTGGCGGATCGGCCCCTGATCGTCCGTCGGCGAGACGATCCGGATCCGGACGGTCTTGTTAGCCTCGGGGCATGACCTCGAGCTCGCCCGGTGGCACCCCCGACCTGATGTTCCTGCTCGCGTGGGCCAGCAACGCACTCCTGATGGAGCACGGCGCGGGTGTGGCCGAGCTGGGCATCTCGCCGCGGGGGCACTGCGTGTTGCTCAAGGCGCGCCCCGGCGGTCTGACCCAGCGCCAGATCGGTGAGCTGTGCGGCATCGACAAGACCACCATGGTGGTCACCCTCGACCATCTCGAAGCCGCCGGCCTGGTCCGCCGTCGGCCGTCGCCGACCGACCGTCGGGCCCGCCTGGTGGAGGTGACCGTCGAGGGGGAGAAGGTGCTCGACCGGGCGCAGGAGATCGCCGCCGCGCTCCAGCAGGACGTGCTGTCGACACTGCCCGAGGCGGACCGTGCGGTGTTCCTGCGCTCGATCAACAGCCTGGTGGCCGGCCGGCTGGCCGGTGGTGGGTGTGGCCCGGGCAGTCGCCCGGGCTGCTAGTTCAAGTCGAGATAGTTCGGGTCAAGACTATCTGGTACGGTCGTATACGTTCGTCCGCCCGACCGAGGAGCCGGCATGACCGTGACCGCACATCCCGCCACCGCGACCCCGTCCCTGCGCCGCCGCGCCCTCGGTGTCGCCGCCGCCGTCCTTGCCCCCGCCGTGATCTGGGCGATCGGCGCCATGGCCGGGGTCGACTACACCGTCGAGAACCCCGGACAACCGGCCTTCGTGGTCGGCCTCGTCCCCGTGCTGATCTTCGCGTTGGGGTCGGCGCTGGTCGGCTGGCTCGGGCTGGTCGTCCTCGAGCGCCTGACCCGCCGCCGGGCCGCCGTCATCTGGACCACCCTGGCCGTGGCGCTGACCCTGCTCTCGTTCGTCCCGGTCCTCGCCACCGAGGCGAGCACGGGCGCGAAGGTCGCCCTGAGCGTCATCCACCTGGCCGTGGCGGCCCCGCTGATCGCGCTCCTGCCGACGCGTGCCCGCTGAGCCCACCGCCGCCCCGGGCGCCGTCGGCCACGTCCGTCGCGGTGCCCGGGAATCCCGTTGACCGGGCGGTGACGATCAACGGGGTGAGCATGCGGAACGGCACCGGAGGACCGTGAGCCTGGTTCGAAAAGCTCCTGCCGTCGAGTTGACGTCCGGCCCGGCGCACGCTAAATATCGAATAGGAAGTTGAGTCACCCGGACTCAACCCGAATGGACCTTCGGCCCAGGGAACCGAGGAGGCACGACGATGTTGATGCGTACCGACCCCTTCCGTGAGATCGACCGGCTCGCCGAGCAGTTCTTCGGCACCACCGCCCGACCGGCGCTCATGCACATGGACGCCTACCGCGACGGCGAGCACTTCTACGCCGCGTTCGACCTGCCCGGCGTGGACCCGGACAGCATCGACTGCACGGTGGAGCGCAACGTGCTGACCGTCCGTGCCGAGCGGCGCCGGCCCACCGGCGACAAGGTCGAACTGGTCGCCGCCGAGCGCCCGATGGGCACCTTCAGCCGGCAGCTCTTCCTCGGCGACACCCTCGACACCGACCGCCTCGAGGCCGGGTACGACAACGGGGTGCTGACGCTGCGCATCCCGATCGCCGAGCGCGCCAAGCCGCGCCGGGTCACCGTCACCGCCAACGGCAACGGGCACCGGCAGCTCACCGCGTGACGTGCGGACCGGCGGCGGGAGCCCACGGCGCTCCCGCCGCCGGCGGATACAGGACGGCCATCGCGTGGGCGGTGGCCGCCACCATCTCCCGCAGCTCTGTCGGGGCGAGCACCTCCACCTGCGCGCCGAGCTTGAGCAGCTCGGTGTGCCCGTGCCGCACCGACTCGATCGGCACCGTGGTGCGTACCCAGCCGTCGGCGTCCGGCTCGCCGGCCGCCGCCCGCGCCGCCCGGCTCATCGCGGGCGGGAAGACGTACGCCATGAACTCCAACGCGGCCACGGTGACCCGGATGCGCGCCTCGTCGCGGTAGACGCCGCGCTCGTACCGGTCGGCCCAGTCCTGCCAGAAGGCGGCCAGGTCGAAGTCGGCGGGGCGGGTGAAGCTCTCGTCGAGAACGGTCAGCGCCAGCACCGCCGCCACCCGGTAGGTGCGGATCCCGCCGTCGGCCCGCGCCACCAGGTACCACCGTCCGGCCTTGAGCACCACGCCCAGCGGGGCCAGCACCCGGGTCACCTCCCGGGGCCGCTTCCACCGCTGGTAGCGCACCTCGACCAGGCGTTCGGACCAGACCGCGTCGGCCAGCGCGCTCAGATGCGGGGTCGGCTCCGGGTCGCGGAACCAGCCCGGCGCGTCGAGGTGGAACCGCTGCCGGATCCGGTCGCCCTCTGCGGCGAGGTCCGCCGGCAGCGCGGCGCGCAGCTTCAGCTCGGCCGCGGTGAGCACCGCGCCGAGTCCCAGCTCGGCCGCGGGGCCGGGCATCCCGGCCAGGAACAGCGCGGCAGCCTCCCCGGAGGTCATCCCGGTCAGCCGGGTCCGGTACCCGCCGAGCAGCCGGTAGCCGCCGGCCGGACCCCGGTCGGCGTACACCGGGACGCCGGCGGCGCCGAGCGACTCGACGTCCCGGTAGACGGTACGGACCGAGACCTCCAGTTCGTCGGCGAGTTCCTGGGCGGTCATCCGCCCCCTGGCCTGCAGGAGCAGCAGCAGGGATACCAGCCGGCCGGCGCGCACCGCACGACGGTAACCCGGGGTGCCGAATCCTGTCCCGCGCGCCTCGTGGTGATTCCCCGCCAGGGCTGAGAGCCTTTTTCACATGCTGCGTCCCGACGTCCCGGTCCTGCCCCGCACCTCGGCCCGGCCCGCCCTGCGGACAGCGCCGGCCGACTTCACCGAGGCGTGGCTGCGCAACCGGCGGCTGTCGGAGCACACCCGCGACGCCTACCGGCGCGACATCGCCGGCTGGCTGGCCTGGTGCGCCGGCCGGGAGCTGGACCCGTTGCGGGCCAACTTCCTCGACGTCAACGCCTACGCCCGGCAGTTGGAAGCCACGCTGGGCGCACGGTCGGGGCGCCCGTTGACCCCGGCCACCGTCGCCCGCAAGCTCTCCGCCCTGTCCAGCTGGTACGAGTTCCTCGTCAAGCTGCGGGCGGTCGAGGCCAATCCGGTCGCCGGGGCGGACCGGCCGCGCGTCGACCGGGACCACTCGGCCACCGTCGGGCTCACGCCGGAGGAGGTGGACGCCCTGCTGGCCGCCGCCGAGGCGGACACCGGCCCGACCGCCGCGCGCAACCGCGCCGCGATCGCCCTGCTGGCCGACCTCGGCCTGCGCGTCGGGGAACTGGTCTCGCTGGACCTCGCCGACCTGGGCGCGGAACGGGGGCACCGCAGCGTGCGGTTCGTCGGCAAGGGCGGCAAGCCGCGCCGCCGGGCGCTCACCCCCGGCACCGCGCACGCGCTGGACGCGTACCTGTCGGCGCGGGCCGCCGCGCAGGGCGTGCCCGTCGCGCAGCTCAGCGGTCCGCTGCTGGTCACGACGACCGGGGCGCGCCTGGACCGGCACTCGGTGTTCCGGCTGGTCCGCCGCCTGGCCCGCACGGCCGGCATCCCGGCGGCGGCGAAGCTGTCGCCGCACTCGCTGCGGCACGCCTTCGCCACCACCGCCCGCGCGGAGGGGGTGCCGTTGGAGGACGTGCAGGACGCGATGGGGCACGCCGACCCGCGTACCACCCGCCGCTACGACCGGGACCGGCACAACCTCGACCGTGACCCGGCGTACGTCATCTGGGCGGCCCGGGCGCGGCGGCGCGGCTGAAAAGCCGTTGACGGAGTAAGCACTCACTTCGATTCTTGCGGGCATGACCACACACGGGGAACCACGCCGGCGCGCGCCGGGCATGAGCGCCGACCGGCGCCGCGCCATGATCGTCCACACCGCACTGCCGCTGCTGGCCGCGCACGGCCCGAGGCTGACCACCGCCCAGGTCGCCCGGGCCGCCGGCATCGGCGAGGCGACGGTCTTTCGCGCCTTCGCCGACAAGCAGGCCCTGCTGGACGCCTGCGCGAGCGAGGTGCTGCACCCCGGGCCGTTGCTGGAGCAGTTGGCGGCCATCTGCCCGCAGCAGCGCCTCGCCGACCGGCTCACCGACGCCGCCACCGCGGTGCGGGCGCACCTGGACCGGGTCGGCACGGTGCTGGGCGCCCTGTACACGCCCGGCCGCCCGGGCACACCGTCCACCGACGACCGCCCCAGGGACACCGCCCCGGCCATGCCGGCGCAGCAGGGCCGCGACAGGGGTCACGCCGAGCCGGCGCAGGCCGTACGGTCGGCCGTCGTGGCGCTGCTGGCCCCCGACGCCGACCGGTTCCGCCTGCCCGTCGAGCGGGTCGCGGAGCTGTTCCTGGCCCTGCTGCCGCCACGCGGACCGCTCGGCGCCGAGCCACCCTCGCCGGCCGAACTGGTCCAGGTGTTCCTGCACGGCGTCCTCGCCCCGCAGGCCACCCGATGAGCGTGGACACCATCGTCCCCGCCCTCGCCCCACGGGCCGCTGGGCGTTCGCCGGTCACCCGCCCGGGCCTCGGGCGCTGACCGGCCGCGACGGCACGCAGGGACCGAGGTCGTCGCGTCGATGTGCGGCAGCCCCGCCCGGGCGGTCATCCACCGGATGTCGACCGCCCGGGCGGGCCCCGGTCAGCCGCGAGGGCGGGGGCAGATGCAGAACGGCTGCCCGATCGGGTCGCGCAGCACCACCCAGCGCCCGTCGCCGGGTTGGAAGTCCGGCCGGGTCGCGCCGGCGGCCACGAACTCCTTCTCGGCCGCGTCGAGGTCGTCGACGTACAGGTCGAGGTGGTAGCGCTTGGCGTCGTCGGGCCAGGTCGGCGGCGCGTACCCGTCGATGAGACCGAACCCGACCGACATCCCGGCCGGGCTGGTGATCATGGCGTACTGGGATTCGCTGTGGGTGATCTCCCAGCCGAGCACCCGGTGGTAGAACGCGGCGTGCGCGGCCGGGTCGGAGCTGTCCAGGTTGACCATGGCGAGGTCGGCGGTGACTGTCATGACCGGCAGCCTGCCGGACGTACCTGACATCTCCTGGCAGGTACGGGCCGGACGTCAGCAGAGCAGGTCCAGGTGCTGGTGGGCGTCGGCGCTGACGTCCTCGTGGCGCAGCCACCGCCGCGCCCACAGCCGGGCGGCCAACTCGGCCTGCTCGTCACCCCAGGCGGCGTGCTCCACCAGCAGCGCCGTGGCCAGCGCGTACGCCATCCGCAGCGCCAGGCCCCGGGCGCCGGCCACCACGGCGACGGCCCGCGGGTCGGCGACGACCCCGGCGAGGGCGTCGCGCAGCCCGGCGGTGACCGTGGCGAGGGTGTCGGCCAGCGCCGGTGACAGCGGGCGGGCCAGGTCGGTGGCGGCGTCGAGGCGGCGCAGCAGCGGGTCGCCGGCGTCCTCGCGGGCCACCGCGCGCAGCACGTCCACGGCCAGCACGTTGGTGGTGCCCTCCCAGATCGGCAGCACCTGCGCGTCGCGCAGCAGCCGGGGCACCCCGGTGTCCTCCACGTAGCCGGCGCCGCCGAAGGCCTCCACGTACTCGGCGGCGGAGGAGACGGCGAGCCGGCCGGTGGCGAGCTTGGCCAGCGGCGCGACCACCCGCAGTTCGGCCGCGGCGTCCGGGTCGGCGCCGACCTCCACCCGTCCGAGCAGCGCGAACGCGTGTCCGGCCAGGGCGAACGCGCCGGCCGCGTCGACGGCGAGCGTGCCCAGGGTGGCCCGGTGCAGCGGGTTGTCCACCAGCGGCCCACCGGCGACGTGCCGGGCCTGCGCGTACGCCCGGGCGTAGGCCAGACCACGCCGCATGCCGCTGGCGGCGGCCGAGGCGTTGTGCACCCGGGTCACCACGACCAGGGTCATCGCCCGGGCCAGGCCGGGCACCGCCGGGTCGCCCAGCGGCAGCGCGTACGCGTCGCGCAACCCGATCTCGGCGGTGGGCAGGGCCCGGGTGCCGAGCTTGTCCTTGAGACGGTGCACGGTGACGCCCGGCGCGGGCGCGTCCGGCGGGGTACTGGCGCCGGCCAGGGGTGAGTCGGCGGCGTAGCGGGGCACCAGGTACGGCGCGAGCACCCGGCTGCCCCGGCCGGCGCCCTCGGGTCGTGCCAGCGCCACGGCGATCGGCGCGTCGGCTGCCGAGCAGAACCACTTCTCGCCGGTCAACCGCCACGACCCGTCGGCGGCGGGCCGGCCGGTGGTGGTGGAGCGGGACAGGTCCGAGCCGCCCTGCGACTCGGTCATCCACTGCCCGCTGACCACGGCGGTGTCCGGGTCGGTGGAGAGCAGCCGGGGCAGCCAGTCCCCGCGTACCCCCGGATCGACCCCGGGCAGGCTCAGCAGCGCCGCCGCGCCGTCGGCCATGGCCACCGGGCAGGAGAAGGTCGCCGACTCCGGGGCGTACAGGTGCAGCAGGGCGTGCTGGACGATCCGGGCGGCGGCGCCGAACGTGCCGCGCGCGGACTCCAGGTACGGCAGCGCGACCACGGCGTGCCGGGCGGCGGCGGCCCGCTGCGTCTGCCAGCCGGCGGAGGTGTCGATCCGGTCGACCCGGGCGCCCCACCCGTCGTAGCGGACCAGGGTGGGTGGGTGTGCCTCGGCGTCGGCGTGCGCGGCGCGCAGCGGGCCGGTCACGTCGGCGGCCAGGTCGGCCAGGCGGCCCTTGGCGGCGGCGTGCCCGGCCGGGCCGAGGTGCCGCTCCAGCCAGGACCGCAGCAGCGCGTCGCCGGTGTACGGGTCGTCGGGGGTCGGTACCGGCTGCACGTAGCGGCTCATCCGTCGCTCCTCATCCAGGTGTGCGCCGACGGTAGACGATCGGCGCGCCGGCGCGACAGGGGGCGATGTTCCTGCGCGGGCCCCGCCGGGGCGCATACGGTCGATGGTGATGGGCGGTGAGCAGGGGTGGACCCGGCCGGCGCGGCCCCGCCGGCCGGTGCGCACCGGTCTGGTGCTGGGCGCCTCGGCGATGCTGCTGTGCGTGGCCGGCGTGGCCGGGTTGGGCCTGTGGAACGTACAGGTGGTCACCGGGGCCAGCGGCCCGGTCCGGGAGACCGTCGACGGGTTCTTCCAGGAGGTCTCCGCCGGTGAGGTGGAGCGGGCCTACGACCGGCTCTGCGCGCCGGCGCGGGGCAAGTGGAGCGAGGTCGGTTTCACCGGCTGGGTGCGGACCCCGCCGATGGTCGGCGGACACGAGATCCTCGACGTGTCGGTGCGCACCAAGGGCGGCCGTCCGGTGGGGGAGGTGACCGTGCGGCTGACCCGGGACGGCGGGGCCGCCGAGCAGCGGACGGTGCCGGTGGTGAAGGAGGACGGCGGCTGGCGGGTGTGCGGGGACCCGTACTGAGCTCGCACCTGTCGCAGGGCCGCGCCCTGCGTCGGACGGCCGGTGGTGAGTCGGCGCACCAGCAGGTAGCTGGCACCCAGGACACTCCTCTACAAACAGCTACTTGTAAAAACGCGCGTTTGGATTAGGGTGGAGGTCATGTCTGCCTCACTCGCAGCTCCAGGCACAGACCTCGACGCCGCCTTCGCCGCTCTCGGCGATCCGGTCCGCCGCGCCTTGGTGAATCGCCTCGCCCGTAGCGATGCGACGGTCGGAGAACTCGCCGAACCGTTCGACCTGACCCAACAGGCGATCTCTCACCACATCGGTGTCTTGCGACGCTGTGGCCTGGTCGAGCAGCGGCGTGAGGGCACCAGACGGCCCTGCCGGCTGAAGATCGACCAGCTCTCGGTGTTGAGCACGTGGATCGAAGACCAGCGCCGGGCGTGGGATGACCGGCTCAACGCCCTCGAACAGCACCTGACTGACGGGAGGGCACGATGAGCCAGGCCGAACTCGACGGCGACGAACTGATCGCCCGACGCCGCCTTTCGGTCGACCCCGAACGGGTCTGGACCGCTTTCACGACGCCGGCGAGCATCGCGGCGTTCTGGGGCGGCTCCCACGCCACGGTACCGCCCGAGTCAGTGACCGTCGACTTGAGACCCGGAGGAGAGTTCGCCCTCGACACCCGTGCGTCGAGCGGTACTACCCGGCGGCTGCGCTTCGTGTACGTGAGCGTCACCGCTCCGCACGAGCTCGTGTTCGACGAACCTGGCACCGGACTCCGTACGACCGTGACCATTCATCCCGACGCCGAGGGCACGAACCTGACGATCCACCAACGCAAACTTCCCCCTGAACTCCAGACGATCCAAGCAGCCGACGGGCTCGCGTCGATCCTCGACGCCCTCGCCGCGCACCTGCAGCACTGACACACGAGGACGGAGAACACCATGGCAGCAACCACTCAACGCGCCCTGGTCGAGGAGTACTTCGCCGGGTTCCGGACCAGTGATCACCCACGAATCCTCGCGACTCTCACCGACGACGTGGAATGGGTCATCCACGGCCACCGGAGCACCCACGGCAAGACGGAGTTCAACGAAGAGATCGAGAATCCGGCCTTCACCGGCAGCCCCGACCTCGATGTCCATCGGGTCCATGAGGACGGCCCGGTCGTCGTCACAACCGGGGAGGGCCGCGGCGTCAGCGTCGAGCACGGCCCCTTCCGCTTCGCCTTCAACGATCTCTTCACATTCCGCGACGGGCTCATCGCCCGCGTCGACTCCTACGTCGTCCCCCTGCCTTGATCCGACAGGCCCGTTCCTCGGTCGCGGCGACGGATCATGCAGCAGCCGTCGGACCGCGCCGAGATCAGGTGCGGTGAAGGTGTGGTGTCCGGGTACGCCGATGTGGGCATACCCACGTGATACGCCTCCGGCAGGACCCGGCATCGACGCATGACAGGACGCGCAGCGTCTTGAGGATCCGGCCGAAGTGCGCGAGGGCGTCCCGATGACCGTTCAGGCGCGCGGGCCGAGGTCCCCGGAGCGGTAGTGCCGCCGGCACAGCACCTGGTAGCGGACCTCCGCGGTCTGCACGGTGTCGCCGATGACGACCTGCGCGCCCTCGCGGACCACCCGCCCGCCGACGACCCGGGCGTTGAGCAGCCCTTCCCGGCCGCACCAGCAGAGCACCTCGATCTGGATGCGGGCCACCTCGTCGGCCAGCTCGAACAGCCGCTGGGCGGCGGGGAAGAGGCAGGAGCGGAAGTCGGTGGCCAGGCCGAAGGCGTACACGTCGACGTCGTAGCTGTCGACCAGTTCGGCCATCTGCTCGACGTGCTCGACGTTGTAGAAGGACGCCTCGTCGCAGATCAGGTAGTCGACGCGTACCCCCTCGGCCCAGGTGTCGCGGACCAGGGTGCGCAGGTCCAGGGCGTCGGTGACCTCGACGGCGGAGTGGGCCAGGCCGATGCGGCTGGTCACCTGGGGGCCCAGGGACCGGTCGATGCGGGTGGTGACCAGGCCGCGCCGGCCCTGCCGGGCGTGGTTGTAGTTCATCTGCAGCGCCATCGTGGACTTGCCGCAGTCCATCGGCCCCCAGAAGAACTTCAGCGCGGCGGCGTGCAGCGGTCGTCCGTCGACGCCGCGGGCGGCGGCGCAGCCGGTGAAGCTCTCGTCCGGGCCCGGGAGCGGGCGGGCCAGGCAGTTCGGGGTGGCAGCGGCGTCGTCGGTCACGTCGGGGCAGCCTAGTCGATCGAGGCGCCCCGATCGGGCCGGCGCACGCCGCCGCCCTACAGCACGCGCGGCGGGGTGTTGCCGGCAGCGACGATGGCACGCCGGATCGGCACGGCGGCGAGCAACGCGAAGCCGACCACGAAGAAGATCAGCAGTGAGACCAGGCCCACCCGGTAGGAGGAGGTGAGCTGGAACACCAGACCGAAGGCGAGTGGCCCGAGCCAGCTGGTGCCCTTGTCGCTGATCTCGTAGAAGCCGTAGTACTCGCCCTCCTTGCCGGCGGGGATGAGCTGGCTGAACAGCGACCGGCTCAGCGCCTGGCTGCCGCCGAGGACCAGGCCGATCGCGCCGCCGAGCAGCATGAACGGCAGGGGCGCCTCGGCGGGCAGCCGGAACGCGCCGACGATCACCGCGGTCCACAGCACCAGGGACAGCAGCACCGTCTTCCAGGCGCCGATGCGCCGGGCGAGCGCGCCGAGGGTGAGCGCGCCGCCGAAGGCGAGGAACTGCACCAGCAGGATCGTCACGATCAGGGTGTCCTGCTCGAGCCGCAGCTCCTCGGTGCCGTACTGGCTGGCCAGGGTGATGACGGTCTGGATGCCGTCGTTGTAGACCAGGAAGGCGAGCAGGAAGAACAGCGTCAGCGGGTACGCCTTGATCTCGCGCAGGGTGCGGCCGAGTTGGCGGAACCCGTCGGTGAGCACGTTGCCGCCGCCGCCGCGCAGCGCCTCGGCGGTGGGGTGCTCGCGCAGCCAGCGCAGCGGCACCAGGGTGAACGCCGCCCACCACACGCCGGCCGACACGATGGACCAGCGGGCCAGGTCCAGGGTGCGTTGCGGGTTGCCGTCCTCGCTGAGCACCGTGACGGCGACCAGGTTCAACGCCAGCAGCAGGCCGCCGCCGAGGTAGCCGATGGCCCAGCCGCGGCTGGAGATCGCGTCGCGTTCGTCGGGGCCGCCGAGCTGCGGCAGGAACGAGTTGTAGACGACCACCGCCGCGCCGAAGGCGATGTTGGCCACCAGGAACAGCGCGCCGCCGAGCAGGTACCGCTCGCCGGTGACGAAGAGGAAGCCGATGGTCGCGCCGGCGCCGGTGAACGCGGCGGCGGCCAGCAGCCGCTTCTTGTGCAGCGACCGGTCGGCGACGGCTCCGACGACGGGCAGCACGAAGACGGTGAGGAACACCGACAAGGAGATCAGGTACGGGTAGTAGGAGCCGGCGGCGACCTTGATGCCGAGCGGGTACACGTGCCCGTCGCAGCTGTCGGCGTCGATCGCGCAGCCGGCGGCCAGTTCGGCGACGGTGGTGAGGAAGGGGCCGAGGAAGACGGTGATGACGGTGGTCTGGAAGGCCGAGTTGGCCCAGTCGTAGACGTACCAGCCGGTGCGTTCGCGGCGGGTGCTCGCCGGTGGCGGGTTGTCCACCGCAGGGGTGACGGTCTCGGCCATCGTGGTCCTTTGCCGGGGGTTCAGGCGGCCCAGTGGCCGCGGCTGCGGTAGACGTCGCGCAGCACGCCGACGTGATCGGTCATGATGCCATCCACCCCAAGATCAAGTAAGTCGTGCATCTGGGCGGGTTCGTCGATCGTCCAGACGTGCACCTGCAACCCGAGTCGGTGGCAGTAGGCGAGGAACCGGCGGTCCACCACCGGCACCCGGCCGTAGCGGGGCGGGACCTGGGCGGCGACCACCGACTCCGGCAGCCGCAGCCGCCATCCGTGCAGCGAGGCCAGCCGCAGCCGGGCCACCCCGCGCATGCCCAGGCTGGTCGCCACCCGGCCCTGGGTCAGCGCCCGCAACCGGACCAGCCGGGCGTCGCTGAACGACGCCAGCAGCACCCGTTCGCCCGCGCCGGCCCGGGTCACCGTGGCCACCGTGGGCGCGACGCCGTCGTCGGCCTTGACGTCGATGTTGAACCGGACCTGCGGCCAGGCGGTCAGGACCTCGTCGAGCCGGGGTACGACCGCCGCGCCGCCGACACGCACCGAGGCCAGGTCGGCCCAGCGCAGCTCGGCGATGCGCCCCGGCGTGCCGGTGACCCGGTGCAGCGTGGCGTCGTGGAAGACGACGGCCACCCCGTCGGCGGTGGCGTGCACGTCGGTCTCGACGTACCGGTAGCCGAGCCCGACCGCCCGGGCGAACGCCTCGGCGGTGTTCTCGTCACCGTCGGCGGCGCCGCCGCGGTGGGCGAAGGCCAGCGGCCCGGGGGCGTCGAGGTAACCGGAGCGGGTCGGCACGCGAGGCAGTATGCCTGCCGCGGGTGGCCGCCGGGTGACGGGCCGGTACGCACCGAACGGCCCTACAATCAACTTCCCTATCGCTCCCTGTTGTGGCTCAATAGAAGCCCTATGGGTAATGATATGTATTCGGTCGAGCAGGTGGCCGACCTGCTCGACCTGCACGTGCGCACGGTGCGCGGCTACATCCGCTCGGGTCGGCTGCGCGCGGTGCGCATCGGCAAGCAGTACCGGATCGCTCCGGCCGACCTCGACGCGCTGCTCGGCCGGGAGCAGCCGACGCCGGGCCCGCGCACCACGCTGGAGGTCTCCAGCATCGCGCAGCTCGACGGCGTCGACCGGGCGGCGGCCGACCGGCTGGCCACCCTCGTGCTGGCCGGCGTCAACACCCACCGCGACGGATCGAGGCCGCTGCGGGTCCAGACCGTCTACGACGAGGAGCGACAGCGCATGAAGATCGTGTTGATCGGTGACGCGTACGCCACCGCGGAGGTGCTGCACCTGCTCGACGCCGTGCTCACCGACGGCAACGGCCTGCTCGCGGGGGAGACCCACGGTGGCTGACGTCGTGCAGGAGCGGGCCGGGGTCGCGGTGCTGGTGTGCGACCCGGCCGGCCCGAAGGTGGCCACCACGGCCGACGCGCTGGACCTGATCGGCGCGGCCTTCCTCGGCGCGCAGGTGGTGGCCCTGCCCGCGAGCCGGTTGGACGCCGACTTCTTCTCCCTCGGCACCCGCTTCGCCGGTGAGGTCATGCAGAAGTTCGTCAACTACCGGCTGCGTCTGGCCGTGGTCGGGGACATCTCCGCCCACCTCGCGGCCAGTGCGGCGCTGCGGGCGCTGGTGCACGAGTCGAACCGGGCCGACCACGTGTGGTTCGTGGCGGACCTCGACGCGCTCGACGCCCGGCTGGCCGCCGTGCCCCGCTGAGCGCGGCGGTCGCCGACGTGTCGGCCCGGGCCGGTGCCGACTGCCCGACCGAGGCGGGGTCACCTCCGCCGGATGCCGGCCGGGTCGGTGCGACGGCGGTGGCTCCAGTACAGCTGCCGGTGCGCGCCCATCGGGAAGCTGGGCTGCCAGGGCTTGACCGGACCGGCGAAGTGGAGGATGGCCGCGTCCGTGAGGTTCCCGCCGATACCCGGGTCGAGCCGCCACGCCATCATGTGGTTCCAGCGTTTGGACAGCCGGGTCCAGTTGCCGTACACGGCGTAGTTGAGGGCGTCCTGGTCCGGGAAGCGCGACTCGTGGGCGTGGCGGGCGACGTAGTCGAGGGCCTTGCCGGTGATGTCGAGTTCCTTCCACCGCGGCACGTCGATGAGCAGCACGCCGGAGTTGAAGTACGGGGCCTGGGCGTCGAGGTCACGGGAATGGTAGATGCCGGGTAGGCCGCCGGCGTCGATGAGCCGGCGGGTGAACGCGTCGCGTACCGCGCCGACCGGGGTGCCGGCCAGGTCGACGTCGCGCAGTTGCGCCAGCGAGCCGGTGCAGAGCACGTCGGAGTCGAGGTAGAGCAGTCGGTCCACCTCGGGTGGCAGCGCCGGGGGGATCAGCAGCCGCAGGTACATCGCGGGGGAGAGGTAGCTCAGACTGGGGTTGCGGGAGACGGGCAGGCGGATCCGTGGCGGGTCCACCGTCAGGAAGCAGACCGTGGCCTCCGGTCCGGCCGCCCGGGCCAGGCCGACGCGGGTCCGCTCGGCGACATCGCCACCGGCGACCAGCCAGAAGCGCAGCGGCCCCGGCGTCTGCGCGGCCACGGTGGACATCACGACTGCCGCGTGGGGGGCGTAGGTGGCGTCGAAGGCCAGCGCGAAGTCCAGGACTACCACCTCGACTCGGAGCACGATGAAAGTCAATTTACGGCGTTGCGCCCCGGGACGACAACGCGGCGCCGACCGGATAGGGGTCGCTCCCATCGGGCGTGGCGGTCGCCCGGGGTGGTTGATCCCAGCCGTCGCGCCGCCACCCGTTCGCTCATGGGCGGCGCCCGGCCCTGCCAAGGGGCGCCTACCCGGGGGCGTGCTGCACCACTGCGGTGACGCGGGATCACGCACCGCAGCGGCCAGGCTCACCCAGGGCCGACCGGAATACGCGGAAACGTGCCGTAGGGCGGCGGATCCGCTGGTCAGCGGTCGGTGAGGATGCTGTTGATAGCGGCTTCACGGTCGGTGTCGAAGAGCCGGCCGCCGCGCTGGTTGAGCAGCAGCGCTGGGCGGCCTGCCCAGGCGCGGGGGCACCCACCGTGGTGACCAAGGCCGGCGCCCAGCACTACCATGGCCCCCCACGCGGCGTACGAGCAGCAGCCGGTGCCGGCGCGGCACGCGGCACCTCGCCACGCACGTGGCCGGCTTCAGCCGCCCGGTCGGCGGCGGTGCGAGCGGCTGGTGTCCACCGGACGGCCGGGGTCGACGTGCCGGGGCCGCTCGGGCTCGTCGGGGCGCAGCGGCGCGAGCGTGTCGGTGATCGCGTCGATGATCCGGTCGGTGCCCTGCCGGGCGGCCCCGGGCGTGCCGTGGGCCAGGTCGTACAGGTCGATCGGGTCGCCGAAGCGCACCCGGATCACGGGCCGGCGCAGCAGCGACCGGGCGACGCCGCGCAGCAGCCCCTGGGGCGCCCGGTAGGGGAGCACCTCGTGCGAGCCCCACTGGGCGACCGGGATGATCGGGGCGCCGCAGGCCAGGGCGAGTCGGGCGGCGCCGGTCTTGCCGCGTTCGGGCCACATGCCCGGGTCCAGCCCGATGCGCCCCTCCGGGTAGACGAGCACGACCGAGCCGGCGGCGACGGCCGCGGCGGCGTCGTCGAGGGCCCGGTGCACGGCGGCGGTGCCCCGGTCGACGCGCAGGTGCCCGGCGTGGCGCATCAGCGCGCCGAGGACGGGGGCGCGGAACAGTCCGCCGGTGGCCATGAAGCGGGGCGCGACGCCCCGGGCGCGGCAGGCGGCGCCGAGGACGATCGGGTCGAACGGGCTGATGTGGTTGGCGGCCAGGATCAGCGGCCCGTCACGCAGGTGCGCCGGCACGTCGCCGGTGACCTCCAGCCGGGCGAGCAGGGCGACGGCGGCGCGGGCGAGGGCCTGGGCGGCCCGCCAGAGCAGCGGCGGTCGCCACGGGGCGGTCAGGGTCTCCATCAGGGGTGGATGGTCGCATGCCGGGGCAAGCCGGTGGGGCCGACACCGGGTCCAGCGGCAGAGGTGATCAGGGTCATTGGTCCCGGGTCGGCTCGGGCCCCCCGACCCTGCCCATCTTTCTACGACGCGCAGTAGTATCTACTACGTCTCGTAGTATGAACATCTGGGGGGTTACCGGTGGACGCGTTGGACGTCGCCCGCTGGCAGTTCGGTGTCACCACCGTCTACCACTTCCTTTTCGTGCCACTGACCATCGGCCTGTCGGTCCTGGTGGCGATCCTGCAGACCCTGTGGCACCGCACCGGCAACGAGCGGTACCTCAAACTCACCAAGTTCTACGGCAAACTCTTCCTGATCAACTTCGCGATGGGCGTGGTCACCGGCATCGTGCAGGAGTTCCAGTTCGGCATGAACTGGAGCGACTACTCCCGCTTCGTCGGCGACATCTTCGGCGCCCCCCTGGCCATCGAGGCCCTGGTCGCGTTCTTCCTGGAGTCGACCTTCATCGGCCTGTGGATCTTCGGCTGGGACCGGCTGCCCAAACGGCTGCACCTGGCCAGCATCTGGGCCGCCGCGATCGGCACCAACCTCAGCGCCTACTTCATCCTCGCCGCGAACTCCTTCATGCAGAACCCCGTCGGCTACACCATCAACCCGGAGACCGGGCGGGCCGAACTGACCGACTTCGTCGCCGTGCTCACCAACAAGGTCGCGCTGATCACCTTCCCGCACACCCTGGCCGGCTCGTTCCTGGTCGCCGGCTCACTGGTCGTCACCGTCGGCCTCTGGCACGTCATGCGCAACCGCGACAGCGCCGACACGAGCGCCTACCGCTTCGCCACCACGTTCGGCGCCTGGGTGGTCATGGTCTCCACCGCGCTGGTGCTCATCACCGGCGACATCCAAGGCAAGATCATGACCCAGGTGCAGCCGATGAAGATGGCCGCCGCCGAAGGCCTCTACACCACCGAGAGCCCCGCCTCGTTCTCCGTGCTCACCATCGGCAGCCTCGACGGCAGCCGCGAGATCTTCGCCCTCAAGATCCCGTACCTGCTGTCGTACCTGGGCACCGGCGACCCCGACGGCACCGTCCAGGGCATCAACGACCTGCAGGCCCAGTACGCCAGCCAGTACGGCGCCGGCAGCTACACCCCGATCATCCCGGTCACCTACTGGAGCTTCCGCTTCATGATCGGCTTCGGGCTCGCCGCCGCCGCGATCGCCCTGCTCGTCCTCTGGGCCCAGCGCAAGGGCCGCACCCCCACCAGCCGCTGGCTGCTGCGCGCCGGCCTGATCCTGCCCGTACTGCCACTGCTGGCCAACTCCTTCGGCTGGATCTTCACCGAGATGGGCCGCCAGCCCTGGATCGTCTTCGGCGAGATGCTCACCCGCGACGGCGTGTCCCGCAGCGTCTCCCTGGCCGAGGTCCTCACCTCCTTCACCGCCTTCACCCTCATCTACGCCGCCCTCGCCGTCATCGAGTTCAAACTGCTGGTCCGCTACGCCAAGGCCGGCGTACCCGACCTCACCCCCGCCCCCGAACCCGACGACACCGACGACGACGCCGAGCGCCCGCTCGCCTTCGCCTACTGATCCCGGAGCCCATCGTGGAACTGACCACCATCTGGTTTCTCCTCGTCGCCGTGCTCTTCACCGGCTACTTCATCCTCGAAGGCTTCGACTTCGGCGTCGGCATGCTGCTGCCCGTCCTCGGCCGCGACGACCGGGAACGCCGCGTCCTGATCAACACCATCGGACCGGTCTGGGACGGCAACGAGGTCTGGCTCATCACCGCCGGCGGCGCCATGTTCGCCGCCTTCCCCGAGTGGTACGCCACCCTCTTCTCCGGCTTCTACCTGCCGCTGCTGCTGATCCTGCTCGCCCTGATCGCCCGCGGCGTCGCCTTCGAATACCGGCACAAGCGCCCCGAGGCGTCCTGGAAACGCCGCTGGGACGCGGCCATCTTCTGGGGCTCGCTGCTGCCGGCGATCCTGTGGGGCGTCGCCTTCGCCAACATCCTGCGCGGTGTACCCCTGGACGCCGACCACGAGTACGTCGGCGGCCTGCTCGACCTGCTGCACCCGTACGCCCTGCTCGGCGGCGTGACCACCGCGGCGCTGTTCCTCACCCACGGCGCGGTGTTCATCGCCCTGAAGACCACCGGCGAGGTCCGCGACCGCGCCGGCGCCCTCGCCGTCAAACTCGGCCTGGGCACCGCGGTCGCCGCGGTGGCGTTCCTGACCTGGACGCTGAACATCCGCTCCAGCGCCGCCGCCGTGGTCCTCGCCGTCGGCGCGGCGCTGGCCCTGCTCGGCGGCCTCGCCGCCGCCCGGGCCCGCCGCGAGGGCTGGGCGTTCACCGGCACCGCCGTGGCCATCGCCCTGGCCGTGGCGACCCTGTTCGCGGCGCTGTTCCCCAACGTGCTGCCCTCGACCCTCGACCCGGCCGGCACACTGACCGCCACCAACGCCGCCTCCACCCCCTACACCCTGAAGATCATGACCTGGGTGGCGGTGGTGTTCACCCCGATCGTGCTGGCCTACCAGGGCTGGACCTACTGGGTGTTCCGCAAGCGGATCGGGGTAGGAAACATCCCAAAACATTGAAGACTGGTGGGGGTGGGGGGCGGGGGGCGGGGGCGGGGGGGTCGCACCGGCCCCGCGGCACGTCCCCACCCGGAACAAAACCCGCCGCGCCCGCCCCGGCCGGCGCACTATCGTGGCCCGATGCCCGTCACCGTCCGCGAACTCACCGACGCCGAACTCACCGACGCCTGGCAACTCGGCCGGCTCGCCTTCGGCTCCGACCCGCAACCCCCACCGGCCGCCACCGCCACCCGAGCCGGCCTGACCCGCTACGGCGCCTTCGACGACACCGGACGGCTGCTCGGCAAAGCCGTCGACCTGCACCACGACCAGTGGTGGAACGGCCGCCCGGTCGCCGCCGCCGACGTCGCCGGGGTCGCCGTCGCCCCCGAGGCCCGCGGCCGGGGCGTCGCCCGCGCCCTGCTGCACACCCTGCTGCGCGAAGCCCACGACCGCGGCGCCGCCGTCAGCGCGCTGTTCCCCACCGTCAGCGCCCCCTACCGCGCCTGCGGCTGGGAGATCGCCGGTACCCTGCGCACCGTCGCCCTACCCACCTCCACGCTGCCCCGACACCGGCCCGCCGCCCACCTGAGCGTCCGCGCCGGCGGCCCCGCCGACCTCACCGCCGTCGCCGACCTCTACGAACAGGCCGCCCGGCACCGCTGCGGCATGCTCACCCGACGCGGCCCCCTCCACGACACCGACCAACTGCCCTACGACGGGCTCACCCTCGTCGAGGACAACGGACGCCTCGTCGGCTACGCCGGCTGGAACCGCGGCCGCGGCTACGGCCACGACAGCGTCCTCACCGTCGACGACATCATGGCCACCACCGCCGACGCCGCCCGGGAACTCGTCGCAGTCCTCGCCAGCTGGCACAGCGTCGCCCCCACCCTGCGCCTGACCCTGCTGCCCGGCGACGCACTCGCCGCCGCGCTGCCCCTGGAGAGCACCCGCGAACACGACCAGGACACCTGGATGCACCGCCCCGTCGACGTCACCCGCGCCATCCGCGACCGCGGCTGGCCACCACACGTACGCGGCACCGTCACCTTCACCCTCGACGACCCGCTCGCCGACTGGAACACCGGCACCTGGCGACTCGACATCGCCGACGGCGCCGCCGACCTGCGCCGCACCGACACCGACGCCGACCTGCACCTGAGCGTGCGCGGCTTCGCCCTGCTCTACACCGGCGCCACCACCGCGTCCGCTGCCGCCCAGGCCGGCCTGCTGCACCACCGCGCCGGCGTCGCACCACACGCCCTGGACCTGCTCACCGCCGGGGGACCGGCCCACCTGCACGACTACTTCTGACCGGCCCGCGTGCCGTGGCGGCCCCACGCCACGGCACGCGCCGACGATCAGCGGGCGTCGCGCAACTCCGCCAGCCGCGCCTCGATCTCGGCCAGCTCCGCGCGCAGCTTCTCCGCCTGCTGCTCCGCCTCCGCCCGCTCCGCGGCCAGGATCTGCTCCACCGCCTCCTGCACCCCCGGCACGTCCACCAGCGCCACCATCCGCAACGCCTCCGCCGGCTTCACCACGTACGGCTTCGCCAGCGCCTTCGCGCCCTGCTGCGCCGCCACCGTCCACTCACCCTCGGCGTAGGCCAGCGTCACCGTCAGACCCGCCGGGCTCTTCGGCCGGGCCGCCTTCACCGCCCGCCGGGCCGCCGGCTTCGCCTCCACCTGCTGCTCCACCCTCGGCTCCTCCCGCCTCGGCGCCGGCACCCGCGGCGTGTCCAACACGAACTCCGGCTCCGCCACCGGCTGCTCGACCGGCGGCTCCGGCTTCGGCTCCGCCACCCGGCGCCCGGCGCCCTTCGGCGCCATCGCCACGTCACCGGGGGAGAACGGCAACTCGTCGCGACCGAACCGCACCACCACGAACTCGTCGGACACCGCCGGATCGGTCAGCTCCACCACCTGACCCACCTGCCCGGCGACCTGCCCCGCCGCCGCCGTGAACACCACCTTGGGCCTGCGACCCGCCGCCAACGCCTCCCGGATGCCTCGCACCTCGTCATCGGACAAACCCTGGCCCGCCATCACAGCCCTCTTCCGTACACGTGTTTGATTCCGACCTTGATACCAGCCGGCACCGACAGAGAAAAGATCAACCCCCGAGCGCCCGCAACGCCTGATCCGCGTGACCGTTCATGTCCAGCTCACTGTGGATCACCGCGAGCACCCGCCGATCCCGACCGATCACGAACGTCATCCGCCGCGTGCTCAACGGCCCCAACGGCAACCGCCGCCGCACCCCGAACGCCCCCGCCACCCGCCCGTCGACATCCGACAACAGCGGATAGTCGAACCCGTGCCGCCGCGAGAACTCCGCCTGCCGCTGCACCGCATCCCGGCTGATCCCCACCCGCTGCGCACCCACCGCCGCGAACTCCGCCGCCAGATCCCGAAAATGACAGCTCTCCGCCGTGCATCCACGCGTCATCGCCGCCGGATAGAAGAACAACACCACCGGACCGGCCGCCAGGAACTCCGACAACCGTCGCGGCGTACCCGTCTCGTCCGGCAACTCGAAATCATCGACCACGTCACCGACGCCGACACCACCCACCACACACCTCCACCTCGCCACCCACCGACGCCGAGAGCCTAGGTCACCCCCACACCGCCGCCACCTCATCGGCCACCACCGCCGCCTGCGCCAACCCCGCCCGCGCCGCCGCCGCCCGCCGCGCCGGATCCAGCACATCACGCCCGATCGCCGCCCGCGCCGCCCGGTCCGGCGACACCACCACCACCCGCGCCCCCGCCGCCCGCAACGCCGCCACCTGCGCCGACAACCGCGGCATCGGCCCGAACCCCGCCCTCGTCGGCGCCAACACCACCACCCGCCGCGCCCCCACCGCCAGGTCCGCGTTCACCACCGAACGCACCCCACCGTCGACGAACCGGCGACCCCCGATCGTCACCGGCGGCCACACCCCCGGCACCGCGCAACTCGCCCCCACCGCATCCACCAACGACACCCCACTGGCCGCGTCGAACACCACGAACTCACCCGACACCGCGTCCACCGCCGTCACCAGCAACCGCCGCCGCGGCCACTGCCGCACCGGCAACCGCGCCTCGATCACCGCCCGCCGCGCCGCCTCCGACCCGGTACGCGCCGCCAACGCCATCGCCCCGATCCGCGCCCGCGCCCGCACCGCGTCCCGGGTACGCCCACCCGCCCACACCAGACGCGCCACCGCCGCCACCGAAAACCGCGCCGGCACCTCACCGTCCGGCGGCGCCAACTGCGCCTCGTACGCCTGCGCCACCGGCCGCCCCGCACACCACTGCGCCCCCACCACCGACCCCGCCGAGGTCCCCACCACCACATCCGCCCCGGCCAACTCCACACCGCGGCGCGCCAACCCCGCCAGCAACCCCCACTCCCAGGCCACCCCGGTCACCCCGCCACCACCGAGCACCAGAGCCCGCTCCACCCGCCACCTCCACCACGACGACGGCGGGGACGCCGACACCGACGCCCCCGCCTCACCTCAACGACCCCGCCGGCTCTGACACGGTACGCAGAACCGCGCGTGCGGCAGGACCTCCAACCGCTCCCGCGGCATCGGCGCGGCACACCCCTCACACACCCCGTACCGCCCCTCGGCCAGCCGCGTCAACGCCCCGGTGACCTGCTCCAGACCACGCCGGGTCGCCGCCACCAGCGCCGCGTGCGTGTCCACCTCACCCGGGTCCCCGGTGTCCGCGGTCAACTGCGTCAACCGCGCCGTCTGCTCCTCGAACTGCGCCGTCAGCGCCGCCCGCACACCACGCAACCAACGGTCGTCGGCGACATCGACATCAGTGCCCATCATCGTCTCCTGAAAAAGAAAAAGGGCCGAAGCTCGTAAGCTCCGCCCTGGGTGGCTGATCGTGGAAGACGAACGCCACCGGCGGGCCCCGACCCGCCGGCACCGGACGGGGCTGCCCACCCCACACCCGCACCGCGCCCCGGCCACCGGCCACCCGCGCACCCGACCGCCCGGCCACCCGGCCACGCACGGCAGAGCCCGCCGCCACCGAGGTGACGACGGCGCACACCACCGCCTGGCCGACCGGACCCATGCCGGACACCATAGGCCCGAGCCCACCGGAAACCAACCACGATCCTGCGCCGGCCCGCCACGGTAAGGTCACCCGCGTCCACCGGGGCAGGGGAGAGGTCCATTGAATCCGGTCACCGTCATCACCGGCGGCAGCCGCGGCATCGGCGCCGCCACCGCCCGCCGCCTCGCCACCGAAGGCCACCACGTCGCCATCGGCTACCGCCGTGACCACCACGCCGCCGCACAGGTCGTGGCCGACATCCGCGCCCACGGCCGACACGCCCTCGCCGTACCCGCCGACACCACCGACCCCGACCAGATCACCAACCTCTTCGACGCCGCCGCCGACCTCGGCCCCGTCACCGCGCTGGTCAACAACGCCGGCGTCACCAGCCCCATCGGCCCCTTCACCGACCTGCGCGCCGACGACCTGCGCCACGTCGTCGACGTCAACCTCATCGGCTACGTCCTCTGCGCCCAACAGGCCGCCCGCCGCCTCACCCGCGGCAGCGCCATCGTCAACATCTCCTCCGCCGCCGCCACCCTCGGCAGCCCGGGCGAGTACATCCACTACGCCGCCGTCAAAGCCGCCACCGACACCCTCACCGTCGGCCTGGCCAAGGAACTCGCCCCACACGGCATCCGCGTCAACGCCGTCGCCCCCGGCATCATCCGCACCGACATCCACACCCTCTCCGGCGTGCCGGACCGCGCCGAATCCGCCGCCGGCCGCGTCCCCCTCGGCCGCGCCGGCGAACCCGACGAGGTCGCCGCAGCCGTCGCCTGGCTGCTCAGCCCCGACGCCTCCTACACCACCGGCGCGGTCCTGCGCGTCGCCGGCGGCCTCTGACCCACCACCCTCACCCCGTCAACACCGACCCCCGACCCACCCGACCCGCGCCACCGTCCGGCAACACGAACCGCCAGCGCCGGGCCCGCAACAGCGGCACCACCCGCGCCACCGCCTCGACCGTCTGACCCCGATCACCACCCCCGTCGTGCAGCAGCACCACCGCACCCGGCCTCACCCCGTCGCACAACCGCCGCACCAGCTCGTCCACCCCGGGCGGCTCCCAGTCGGTCACCGCCAGACGCCAACCCACCGACGTCATGCCCAGCCCCGCCGCCACCACCGGCGTACCACCCCACGCGCCGTAGGGGGCACGGAACCAGGGGACCGCGGCATCCGGCACGGCCCGCACGATCGCCGCGTGCGTCTCGCGCAGATCCGCCTCGACCCGCTCGGGCGGCCACCGCGCCATGTCGTCGTGACGCGTCGAGTGGTTGCCCAGCACGTGCCCGGCCCCGACGATGCGCCGCACCACCTCGGGATGCCGATCGACCTGCTCACCGTTGACGAAGAACACCGCCGGCACCGCGTGGGCGCCCAGCACGTCGAGCAGCCGGGGCGTGTGCACCGGGTCCGGACCGTCGTCGAAGGTCAGACTGACCCGCTTGCCCCGCCCGGGCACCGTGTCGACGACCCGGACCTTCGCCGTCGCCGTGCCGGCACGGCGACGCGGACCACGCGGTGGAGCGGTGGAGGACATCGGCGGACCTTCCGAACGGGGGACGGGCCCGATCCCGCCCCGGGATGACAGGACACCGGCCGCACGACCGGGTGGCACCCCCGGGCCGGGCTGCCACCCGGCCCGGGGCGATCACCTAGCGGCGCGGACGGTGCGTGGCGCGGGGGAGGACGTACGGCGGACCGGCGAAGATCAGATCCGCCTTCACCTCCTGGTACGCCCGCTTCGGCTGGTACTGCTCGTCGTAGAGGGTGGCCAGACCCTCCGGCGGGTCGTCGAACCAGCCCGGCACCCAGGAATGCCGGTCGCTGAAACCCCACACCGTGTACGACAGGCAGTGCCGATCGGCCAGACACGCCTTGAGCAGCACACTGAAGTTCGACGCGGACGCCTGCAACCGCGGGTTGATCTCCTCGGAGTCACCGGCCTGCACGCCCTCGGTGAGCCGGCTGCGCACGTCGACCTCCGTGAAGGCCGTGGCCAGGCCGAGCGCCGAGAACCGCTTCAACGCGGCGGCGACCTGGAAGGTGTCGAAGTTGCCGTACTGGGTGCCGAGATGCCCCTGACTGCCGACGCCGTCGATCGGCACGCCCTCGGCCAGCAGCCGCTTGGCCATGTCGTACACGAACTGCGTCTTGTCGTTGGCCGGATCGCCCGAGCCGAACGCCTCGATGTTGTAGTCGTTGTAGAACAGCAGGGCCTTCGGGTCGGCGGCGCGGGCCCAGCGGAACGCGTCGGCGATGTACCCGGGCCCGAGGTGCTGGGCCCAGAAACCCTTGTAGTGCAACGTGGACGGAGTGTCCCAGGGGTCACTCACAGCCTCGTTGACCACGTCCCACTGCCAGATCCTGCCCCGGTACCGGCTCACCACGGCGGTGATGTGGTTGCGCAGCAGCTCGCGCAACTGCTCACGGCTGATCGAGCCGTCGGCCACGCCACTGGTCAACCAGCCGGGCAACTGGTTGTGCCAGACCAGGACGTGCCCACGGACCCGCTGGTCGTTGCGCCGGGCGAAGTCGACGAACGCGTCGGCCGGACCCCAGTCGTAGCTGCCCCGGGTGGGCTCCAGGCTCTCCCACTTCATCACGTTCTCGGCGGTCACCGACGAGAACTCTGAGGCGGCGAGCTCGCGGTAGCGCGGGTCGGCCGTATCGGCGAGGGCGTCCATGTCGACCGCGGTGCCGATGTGCAGGCCGTGGCGCTGCCCGAGCGCGCCGAGGCTCTGCGCGGTCGGGTCGTACGGGCGGCCGGCCGTGGCCGGCAACGTGTTCAGCATCGCGGCGGTCGCGACGGCGACCGCGGCGACGGCTGTCCACCGTCTCAGCTTCATCTCGTGTCCTTCCGGAGTGGACCGCCGCGCGACGTCCGGGAGAGGTAGGGGACTCCACGACGCCGCGGGCGGTGCCGTGCGCGGGGAATGTCAGGCGTACGTCCACGGCGGGTGCGGCCGCGAACGCCGCCGATAGTTCCGGATCGACTTCCGTAACTTGACCGAAACGTTAGGAGCGGAGATCCCGGCCGGTCAACCACAAAGATTTCCGGAAGTTCCTGGGTGCCACTGATCAGCACCCCACCTGGGCGGCGGTCGCCAGGTTCTGCGGAGTCCGGAAGTTTCGGAACGGCATCCGGGGCGGGTGAGGGTGCTCGGATGCCGTTGTGCCGCGCACCGGGGGGTCCGTCGACGCGACGCCGTGAAGAGCGCGGGGCTGCCAGCGGCGCTCGGACCGTGGGCCCGGGGTCGCATGGACCGCCGGGCGGCAGGTCACTGACGTGACGACACCCGTAGCCCGTGGCATGGAGTTCCGGTAGGGCGTCCACACTCGGAGCGCCCCCTTCCCGCCGAACCCGCCGTGGTTCGATAATGCACATTATGTCAAGTAAGCTGTTGAGGGCCTCTCCCCGGAAGTGGCGGGCCGGCCCCGCGGCGAGCGGACACGCCTGACTGCGCGCAGGACCGGAGTTCGGGTCGGGGTCGCGCTGGTGCCCGCCCCTCGCCGCGTCTCCACTCCCGATCCACGCCGAGGGGCTCGGGCGATCGGCGTGCAGGTGCACGGCGGCGGACGGCCTGCCGGACCGCGTCGGAGTCACGGCCGCCGGCGGGCGTTCCGGCCCGGAGACGACCAGGGCGAGACCGATGCCCCGGCGCCACGATCCGGTAGTGGCCTTCGCCCGCGTCCGACGGCGATCGGGACGCCCGCGACGAGCCGACGTCCCCGCCGACGCGGTTCCTCAACTCCTGACCGACGTCAGGGTCCTGGTCGCGCCTACCGCCGCAACTGGCCGACCGTCGCGCGGCCCTCTCCCCTTACCCCGAGGACCCCGATCGACGGAAAAGCGAATGTCATGCATAATATCCCTTATGCATGACAAACAGGACGAATCGGTAGCGCGCCTCATCGAGGAGTTCCTGACCGCGCGGGCCACCCGCAAGCCCTCCCCACACACCCTGGAGGCGTACCGGCGGGACCTGCGCACCGTCGCCGCGCTGGTAGGCGAGGACAGCACCCCTCCCCTCCCCCTCGACCAGCTCATGATCTCCAGCCTCTCCCCCCGGGTCATGCGCGCGGCGTTCGCCCGGTTCGCCGCTCCCCGGGCCGTGGCGTCGGTGCACCGGGCATGGTCGAGCTGGAACGCGTTCTTCACCTTCCTGGTGGCCGAGGGTGTGGCGGCCGGCAATCCGATGCCGGCGGTGGGCCGCCCGCGTGCCCCACTCCCCCAGCCGAAGCCGTTGCGCGGTGACGACACCCCGGAGGAACTGCTGGCGTCGGTGGCGCGCGAGGACGCCCGGCAGCGTGATCCGTGGCCGGAGCGGGACGTGGCGGTGGTGGCGTTGGCGCTCTGCGCGGGGCTGCGCCTGTCGGAGCTGCTGGCGTTGCGGGTGTCGTCGGTGGGCGGCCGGGCCGGCGAGCGCCGGGTGGACGTGGCGGGCAAGGGGGGCCGACCACGGGTGGTGCCGATCGAGCCGGAGCTGGACCGGGTGTTGGTGGCCTATCTGGACAGCCGGGCGCGGCGGTTCGGGGCGCGCAGCGTACGGCCGGATTCGCCGCTGTTGGTGGACCGGCGTGGTGAGCCGCTGCGCCGGGGTGGGTTGCAGTACCTGGTGGACTCCTGTTACCGGCGGGCGGGCATCGGTGACCGGGTGCCTCGGGGTGCGCGGTTGCACGCGTTGCGGCACACGTTCGCGACGCGGTTGGCGGAGGACGGGGCGAGCGCGGCGGAGATCATGCGGTTGCTGGGGCATGCGTCGTTGGCGTCGTCGCAGACGTACATCGAGGTGACGGCGGGTCAGCAGCGGGCGGCGGTGCGGTCGAACCGGACGCACCGGGTGTTGTCGGGGTTGCTGGGGCCGGGTGACGGGGGCGGTGGGACGTGAATCCCATGGGAGAACGGCACGCGCGCCGCCGGACAGGTGTGGGTCGGGGCACGCCGGTGTGCTGTCACGCTTCGACCAGTTCCCAGAATCGGCTGACCGGGGCCAGCTCGGGGTCACGGTGCAGCAGGGCGATCGGCAGGGTCTGGAAACGTAGGCGGTACTTGCGTTGGCCGCCTGCCTGGATCTGGGTCAGGACGGCGACTCCGGACCGTTCCAGGAGCTTGACGAACTCCGGCCAGTAGCCGTACTTCTTCGTCCATGAGGCGTGTTCGTTGACCACGCCGTGGTCACGGTCGACGATGATCGTGTCGCCTCGGTCGACGATTCTGCCGAGGTAGTAGCGCACTGCCTCGGCCAGTGGGCTCGGGTCTTCGCTTTCCGGTTGTGCCGGCAGGTCCACGCCGAGCGTCCGTAGCGTGAGGGCCACCTCCCGTGGGGTGTCGCTCAGTCCGCCGGCGGTGACGATCTGGGCGACGGATGACGACGCGGCGCCCTTGAGGCCGTTCAGGTCGGCGTTGCGGGTGCGGATGTCGAGCATGTCCACCTCGCAGTCCTCCAGGCTGATGTCCCAGGTGCCGGGAGGCGGCAGGGACAGCTTCTGGAACTGGCAGTCCTTGAAGCGGACGAACCTGCAGTGGACTGCGGTGAGGTCGAGGGTGTCGAAGGTGGCGTCCTGGACGGTCTCGTTGTGCAGTCGGCCGGTCTGGGTGATCAGTGCCGTCCAAAGCGCGCCGATGTTGGCGCGGAAGGCGGTGCCGCGGTCTTCGTTGAGCAGGGCGGCCTGTCCGTTGGCGGCGCGCAGCGTGTCCAGGGCGGCGTCGGGGGCGCGGCGTACGATGCGCTTGATCGTTGCCGTTCTCCACTGTGCGGCGCCGAGTGCGCCGACGACCTGACGGATGTTGCCGTCGTACAGGGAGCAGAGCATGGCGTCGGCGAGGAAGTAGTCGTAGAACAGCTCGTGGGAGAAGGCGAAGCGTCGCTCGTTGCCGGTCGAGGTGACTGCCATGCCACACAGTGCGGTGAGGCGCCGGCGCAGCCCGCGGCGCTGCTCGAGGTCTTCGTCGCCGATGGCGACCGTGGCGGCCAGTTCCAGTTCCGTGATGGTCACCAGCCGCTCGTGTTCGGTGGCCATGAGTTCGGCGAGGGTCTGGAACAGGGAGCGGAGTTCGTCGACCGACATGAGGCGGTCCTGGTCCTCGCCGGCCGAGAGTTTGAGGGATTCGCGGCTGATGTACTGGTCGAGGACCAGGTCGGGCAGTTCGTCGGCGATGGCCTTGCCGCCTACGGTGTCCAGCCGAAGCCTGGGCCGGTACGCCTCCACGTACACCTTGGCGAAGAAGGGTAGGCGTAGCAGGTCGCGGTCGTCCGGGGGTATGTCGTCGAGCACCTGCGGGGCGACGTCGTGGCGGGCCAGGAAGTCCTGTAGTTGTTCGTCGGTCCATCGTTGGACCAGGGCGACGCGGTGCGCGACGGCGAGGTCGAGGTTCTGGGTGTTGTTCTGCAGGTCGATGCGGTACTGACTCAGGTAGTAGGAGGATCTGGCGGAGACCAGCAGGACGCCGCGGCCGCCGAGGTCGGCGATCCAGGCGCGTAGGGAGCTGAGTGCGTCGCCGTAGCCGATGCCGCCTCGCAGCTCGTCGAAGCCGTCGATGAACACGGCCATCAGTCCGTTGCGGCAGAGTGTCCGTACCGCCTCGTCGTTGACGTTGGGTACGTCGACGACGGCGGAGCCGATGGCTTTCTGGAGGTCGTCGAGTCCGGTTGACCGGACGTAGAGGAACAGCGGCGTCTGCTCCGTCGCCGCGGGGTCGTCGGCGCTGTCTTCCACCAGCCGCGCGCGTTCCAGGGTGGTGCGCAGCAGGGCCCGTGTCTTTCCGATGCCGGCCTCGCCGGCGACGAAGTACACCTGGGTCTGCGGTCCCCGTATCTCGAGTCGGCGGTCGATGTCGTGGATGAGTTCCCGGAAGGGGATGGCGGTGCCGAGGCGTGGCGATCCGCCGAGGTCGGTCATCTGGACCGTCGGTTCGATCTGGGTGGTGGTGGGGCGGGACCAGCCGAGCAGTGCCTGTTCCTCGTTGAGCATCTGCTGCTCGAGGCCTTGGAGGTACTGGCGGATGCGTTTGGCCACCATGCGCCAGTTCGTGATGTGGCGGAGGAAGGAGGAGTACCGCAGCCAGACGTTGCCGTCCGCCAGCCACTGGCGTTCCTCGCCCGGGCCGATGCGGAAGCTGTCGACGCGTTCCTCGACGCCGGACTCGCGCCTCTTCATCCAGAAGAAGCTGACCACGCCGCCGCTCTCGTAGTGGTGCAGTTCGTAGTCGGGGTCCCGGAAGCCGGCCAGGTCGTTGCGCAGGCTCTCGACGAAGGCGGCGAAGACGGTGTCTTCGGGCTTCGCGGTCCGCGCGTCGTTCAGGGCGGTGACGAGGTCCTCGTCGCGTCCGGGTACCCGTACGTCGCTGCGTCCGGGCCTGATGTAGACGGGGTGGTGGGAGGTGTACTGCGCGTAGAGGCACCAGCGGCCGAAGTCGTCGACGCAGATGAACGGCCAGAGCGCCAGGTGTCGGTTCGGCCACCGTAGGGTGACGGGTCGGAACGCGCGCTCGGTCGGCTCGCCGAGCACGTCGACCGCGGCATCGGCGAGGAAGGTGCGGACGGCGGTGTTGACTGCGTCGAGCACCTCTTCGACCTGCTTGGTGAGTTCGTCGCGGGTCTGGCCGGTGGGGATGGGGCCGCCGTGGCTGGCGTGGTTGCGCAGTTGTTCGAGAGTCGCGAATTCGGGGCTGCCGCTGCGGTAGGCGCGGACGGTTGTCAGGGTCTGGCGGAGCAGTTCCACCAGGGTGGGGTGCTGCGTGCCGGGCGTGCTGCCGAGCAGGGAGTGTGCCGTCTTGAGGTAGGCGAGGTATCCCCCGAATCCGGGGGCTCGTCCGACGTTGACCTGGTGCGGGTCGCGGTCGTGCAGGGTGGCGGCGGCGCAGAGCATGACGAACCGCAGCGCGAAGTCCAAGGCGGCGAGGTTCTCGTAGAGGGTGACGCGGTCACCGTCGAGGTAGCCGGAGAGAAGGTCGTCGTACTGCTCCGCGGCTCCGCTCACTTGCCGTCTCCGACGCCCGGTCCACAGGTGCGCATTCACTCAGTGTCGAGAGGTTCTGTGCGCAGTGTCATCAGCCGGACGGGCAGAGGCGTCGGGCGGGTGGTGGTGGATGCGATGCGGGCGGCCGGTGTGGCAGGCTTGCGGCTGGTACGCGACTGGCGGCACGGGGATGGGTGAACCATCGGGGAGCTCGTCGCGGGGGTCGACCGCCTGGGCCTCCGCGGGCGAGGTGAGCCATGTCCGTTTCCTCTTCTTCCACGTCTTCCATGACCGCCACGGCCCGGCTGTTGCCGGGTAAGCCGGTGGCGGAGCGCATCCTGTCCGAGGTGGCCGAGGGTGTGGCGGCGCTGCGTGCGGCCGGGGTGACGCCGTCGCTGGCGACGGTGCTGGTCGGTGACGACGACGCGAGCGCGGGGTACATCCGGATCAAGCAGCGGCAGGCGGCGGAGTTGGGTTTCGCGTCACCGCACGTGCATCTGCCGGCGTCGGCGTCGCAGACGGACCTGCACGCGGTGTTGGAGGACTTCAACGTCGACGCGGGGGTGCACGGGGTGCTGGTGCAGCATCCGATTCCGGGGCATCTGGACTACGACCGGGCGTTGCAGGTGCTGGATCCGGACAAGGACGTGGACGGGATGCACCCGGTGAACATGGGCCGGTTGGCGTTGGGGCTGCCGGGTCCGCTGCCGTGTACGCCGGCGGGGATCGAGGCGTTGCTGGCGTACCACGGGGTGCCGGTGGCGGGTCGTGAGGTGGTGGTCCTGGGTCGGGGGGCGACGTTGGGGCGGCCGTTGGCGATGCTGTTGGCGCAGAAGCGGCCGACGGCGAACGCGGCGGTGACGGTGGTGCACACGGGGGTGGCGGACTGGCCGCGGTACACGCGGCGGGCGGAGATCCTGGTGGCGGCTGCCGGGGTGCCGGGGATCGTGCGGCCGGAGCATGTGCGTCCGGGCGCGGTGGTCGTCGGTGGTGGGGTGCGGTACGAGGGGCGGCGGTTGCTGCCGGACGTGGACGAGTCGTGTGCGCAGGTGGCGGGGGCGATCACGCCGAGGGTCGGTGGGGTGGGTCCGACGACGGTGGCGATGTTGTTCCGTAACGCGTTGCGGGCGGCGCAGGGTCGGTCCTGATTCGGGTCTTTCTTCCGGCGTGTGCCGTTGGCCGGTGTCGGTGCGGGTCGCGGCGGTGGTGGGCGCAGGGGGCACGGATGAGGTGGCGGTGGGGCGGGTGGTGGTGCGCACCATCGGCTCATGGTGGACACGGGTGCGTTTCTGCGTGCAGCGCGGGCGAGGGCGTCGTTGCTGACCGGCCGTCTGGGCGAGTTGGTCGGGTGTGAGTCGCCGCCCGGGGACGTGGCGGCGTTGACGGCGTGTGCGGATCTGCTGGACGCCTGGGGCAGTGCGGTGTTGGGCCGGCCGGCTCGGCGGATCGTGGTGGACGGGGTGCCGCATCTGCTGTGGCCGGCTCGGCGGCAGCGGGTGTTGTTGCTGGGGCACTTCGACACGGTGTGGCCGGCGGGCACGATTCGGGAGTGGCCGTTCTCGGTGGACGGTGACCTGGCCACGGGGCCGGGTGTGTGTGACATGAAGTCGGGCATCGTGCAGATGTTCGCCGCGCTGGAGTTGTTGGCGGACACCGGTGAGGTGGGGTTGCTGCTCACCGGTGACGAGGAGAGTGGTTCTCCGGGGTCGCGGGCGTTGATCGAGGAGCAGGCGCGGCGTTCGGGTGTGGTGTTGGTGGGTGAGCCGGCGACCGAGGCCGGGGAGTTGAAGGTGGCGCGCAAGGGTGGCTCGGTGTACCGGGTGGAGGTGCGGGGCCGGGCGGCGCATGCGGGTGTGGAGCCGCACCGAGGGGTGAACGCCGGGGTGGAGTTGGCGTACCAGGTGTTGTCGGTGCGGCGGTTGGCTTCGGGTGGGACGACTGTGACGCCGACGGTGCTGTCGGCGGGGACGATGACGAATGTGGTGCCGGAGTCGGCGGTGCTGGCGGTTGACGTGCGGGCGTGGACCCGGGAGGAGTTGCATCGGGTGGACGCGCGGTTGCGGGCGTTGCGGCCGCGGCTGGCGCAGGCGCGGTTGCGGGTCAGTGGGGGGATCAACCGGTACCCGATGCCGGTGGAGGTGGCGGCGCCGTTGTTGCGGTTGGCGCAGCGCTCGTGTGTGGAGTTGGGGTTGCCGCCGGTGCGGGGGGTGCATGCGCCCGGGGCGTCGGATGCGAACTTCACGGGTGCGCTGGGTGTGCCGACGTTGGACGGGCTCGGTGGTGTGGGTGGCCTGCCGCACGCCCGTGGTGAGTACGTGGACGTGTCGCGGATGCCGGAGCGGGTGGCGTTGTTGGCGGCGTTGGTCGCTGGTGTGCTCGCCGGTGCGGGGCCGCAGGTGGACACCGCGATGGTGGAGGCGGGTCGCGGGCCGACCTGACGGAGGGTGTTCCTGGCGTCACCCTCGCCGATACCCTGTCTGCGGGCCGCTGTGGGTCGGCCCGGCCTACAGGAGGGGCGGGTCGCGGCATGGTGGGCGGGCAGGGTGGTCCTCGTTTCGGGGTGGAGGAGGAATTCCTCGTCGTCGACCCGGACAGCAGGTGTGTGACGCCGGCGGCGGCGGTGGTGGTCGAGGGGGCGTCGCGGCGGCTCGGCGCGCGGGTCGGGGGTGAGATCACCTCGTTGCACGTGGAGACGCGGACGACGCCGGTGGGCTCGGGTGAGGAGTTGCTCGGCCAGCTCACGTGGGCTCGTGAGGTGATCGACGAGTGTGCGCGGCAGCAGGGGGTGCGGGTCGCGGCGACCGGCACGTCGGTGATGCCGGGTGCCGCTGCTCCCCCGGTGACGCGGGGGCCGCGTCAGGACAGGGGTACGCAGACCTTCCGTGGTCTGCACGACGAGTTGGCCATCTGCGCGTTGCACGTGCATGTGGAGATCCCGGACCGGGAGCGGGCGCTGTTGGTGGGCAACCATTTGCGGGCGTGTCTTCCGCTGTTGATCGCGATGACGGCGAATTCGCCGTTCTGGGAGGGCCGGGATTCGGGGTACGCCAGTTGGCGGACCGTGGTGTGGGGGCGGTGGCCGGTGGCGGGTCCGCCGCCGCGGTTCACGTCGTTGGCGCACTACGAGCAGGTGGTGCGGGTGTTGACGGCGGCGGGTGCCACGGTGGATGCGGGGACGTTGTTCTGGGACATTCGTCCGTCGGTGGCGCATCCGACTCTCGAGGTGCGGGTGTCGGACGTGCCGGTGACGGCGCAGGAGTCGGCGTTGGTGGCCGTGTTGGTCCGGGCGTTGGCGGTGGTGGCGTCGGAGGCGGTGGATCGCGGGGATCCGGGTCCGGAGATTCCGGGTGAGCTGTTGCGGGCGGCGTACTGGCGGGCGGCGCGCGACGGTCTGGAGGGTGATCTGCTGGATGTGGGCAGTGGGGGGTTGCGCCCGGCGCGGGAGATGGTGGCGGAGCTGGTGGCGTCGGTGGGGCCGGTGTTGGCGGATCTGGGGGACGCGGCGCTGGTCGAGCGGTGTCTCGGGGAGTTGCTGGCGGCGGGCAGTGGTGCGGCGCGGCAGCGTGACGCGGTGCGGCGGCGGGGGCGGTTGACCGACGCGGTGGATTTCCTGGTGGCGGGTACGGCCGGGTCGGTGAGTCGGGTATCGGTGTGAAGCAGGGCTTTTTCGCGTAAGGGGTGTCCTGTCCGGTCGGGTGATGATGGGTCGGACGGGAGGAGTCGTCATGGGCCTGGTGGTGCGGGATTCGGCGTCGGAGTTGACGGCGGCGCAGATGGTCGGGGCGGCGCGGGAGTTCGCCGACCGGATGGCGACGAGGCGGTCGATCCGCCATTTTTCTTCCGACCCGGTGCCGATGGAGGTCATCGAGGAGGCGGTGCGGGCGGCGGGTTCGGCGCCGAGTGGGGCGAATCTGCAGCCGTGGCGGTTCGTGGTGGTGACCGACGCCGAGCGCAAGCGTCGGTTGCGGGAGTTGGCGGAGGCCGAGGAGCGGGAGTTCTATGCGCGGCGGGCGTCTGCGCAGTGGTTGGAGGCGGTGGCGCCGATGCGTACGGACTGGCGTAAGCCGTTCCTGGAGGTGGCGCCGGTGGTCGTCGTCGTGTTCGAGGTGCATCAGGGTCCGCGTACGCCGAAGCCGTACTACGTGAAGGAGTCGGTGGGGATCGCGGTGGGGTTGTTGATCGCGGCGTTGCATCAGGCGGGCCTGGCGACGTTGACGCACACGCCCAGCCCGATGCGGTTTCTCAACGAGGTGTGTGAGCGGCCGGCGGAGGAGCGTCCGTACGTGGTGATGCCGGTGGGTTTCCCCGCGCCGGACGCGTGGGTGCCGGATCTTCAGCGTAAGCCGTTGTCGGAGGTGTTGGTGCGCCGGTGAGGGTGGGTGTCACCGGTCGGCGCCCAGTTCGTGGGCGAACCAGGTTCGCAGGGGTGTGACGTGCCGGTCGGGGCGTCGCCATTCGGCCATCAGGTCTTCGAGCAGGTGCAGTTCGTCGACGAGGGTGTCGCCGTGCCAGCGGCGTACGACGGGGTGGATGAAGGCGCTCTCGTTGGCGCGGTCGGGTTGTGGGTGCCGTGCGATGGCGAAGACGTCGCCGTAGTCGTCGCGTCCCCAGCGGAGGCTGACGGTGTAGTAGTGGGGGTTGTCGCGGAATCGGCTGCGGGCGTAGTCCTCGGGCAGGTCGGTGTAGTGGTGCAGCCGGCCGTCGTGCGGGACGAGGGCGTCGCAGAGGAATTCGAACTGGGTCCACAGTGCCGAGCTCCAGTTGACCCGGTCGAGCACCAGGGTGGTGAGGGTGTCGGGGTCGGCGGGGAGGTCGGTGCGCGGGAGCGGGGTGTCGTCGTAGCGTTCGCGCAGCAGCGCGGTGAGGGTGCGCAGGTTGTACCGGAATCCGTCGACGAAGGCGGATGAGGCGCGTTTGAAGTCGCGGTCCTGGGCGATGGTGCCGGCGAAGTAGAGCCCGTCGACGTTGGTCGACTGCCAGTCGGGGCCGGTGGCGGGCATCCGGCCGTTGGGGGTCATCCGGGGGGCGCAGGTGGGGTCGAACATGGTGGTGTCCATGGCGAAGCCGGTGCAGCGCAGGACGGTGTCGTACTCCATGACGGCGGTTTCGCCGTCGGCGTGGGTGTAGGTGAGGTGGACCTCGTAGCGGTTGCCGAGGGGGCGGATGTCGTCGATGACGCAGTCCAGGACGGAGTGCAGGGTCTTGAACTGGTAGCTGTCCAGGACGGCGCCGTGGTGTCCGCGTACGTCGCCGGGGTGTTTGGTGTTCCAGGCCAGGCGCAGCGGTCGGGGGCTGGCCAGGTGGATCATGGCGGCGTGGCCGAGCATCGACGAGGCGGTCTCGAACGCGGAGTTGCCCTTGCCGAGGATCAGTACGCGCTGTCCGGCGTAGGCGGCGGGGTCGGTGTCCATGGCCTCGTAGCCGACGGCGTGTTCGATGCCGGGCACGTCGGGGATGTGGGGCCGGCCCCATCCGGTGGCGACGATGACGCACCGGCCGCGCAGCGGGCCCTGGGTGGTGTGGACGACGAAGTGGCCGTCGTCGAGGCGTTCGATGCGCTGCACGTCGGTGTCGTGGCGCACGGCCAGTTGGTGGTAGCGCTGGAAGTCGGTGAGGTAGCGGACCATGTCGTCGGCGTGCGGGAAGTACTCGCTGCTGTACTTGGGGAAGAGCATGTCGGCGGGTTCGTGCAGCAGGCTGTTCCAGTCCCAGCGCAGCCGGATCTCCGGGTCGGTGCTGACGGCGTGGACCTTGTTGAGGGAGATCAGCCGCCGGTGGCGGGGGAAGTGGCGGAAGAACTCGGCGGGCGCGGCGGCGCGTTCCAGGGTGACGTAGTCGCAGCCGGCCTGTTGCAGGTAGTAGCTGAGCTGTAGGCCGGCGGGGCCGGCGCCGATGATGACGTACTGGTGTGTCTCGGTCCGGTCGGGGGTGCTGTCGGCCGGTGTCGTCTGCGCGGGGATGGTGACCACGACAGTGACCTTCACCGATCGGTGGTGGTGTGTCAACGGTGGGTGATGGGTGGGTCGGGTGGGTTCGCGGTGATGATCCGGCTTGTCGCCGCGAACGGACGGGGTCGCTCTCGTCCGGTCGGTCAGCCGAGGTCGACGACGAGGGGCCGGTGGTCGGAGATGGCCGAGCGGGGGGTGTGCACGGCGGTGACCGGGGGCAGTCGGTCGAGGCCGTGCCGGTCGGCGAGGACGTGGTCGAGTTGCACGCGGGGGTTGGCGGCCGGGTAGGTGGGGTGGCGGCCGAGGGGTTGCCAGCCGGTGAGCAGGCGGGCGGGGCCGGCGGGCAGGTTCAGGTCGCCGAGCAGGATGCGGGGTGCGGGCAGGGCGCGCAGGGCGCGGACGACCCGGCGTAGTTGGTGTGCGTTCCAGCCGGGGACGAAGGACAGGTGGGTGGCGGCGACGGTGAGGGGGCCGTGGGGGGTGTCCAGAACGGCGGCGAGTACGACGCGGGGTTCGTCGCGCAGCAGGACGAGTCCGCCGCCGGGGCCGGGGATGTAGATCGGGGATCGTACGGGTGCGGGCTTGAGGCGGGTGACCTGCCAGGTGCGGACGGGGTGGCGGCTGATCAGGCCGACGCCGTAGCAGGGTTCGCCGTGGCCGTCGTCGTCGTGGCGCAGGGGGCGGAAGGTTTCGCCGGGGGTGCCGACGACGGCGGCGGCGAAGCGGTGTTCGGGGGCGCCGAGGGCGCGGGCGGCGATGGCGGTGAGGTCGAGGTTGCCGCTGCGGGACTGGTCGCGGTCGACCTCCTGCAGGGCGAGGATGTCGGCGTCGAGGGCCTTGACGGCGGTGGTGAGCCGGTCGGGGTCGACGAGGCCGTCGTGCAGGGAGCGGCCGTGCAGCAGGTTGAAGGTCGCCAGGCGCACCCTTGCACCCTACGTCGGCGTGGCATGGTTGCCGGGTGGTCAAGGTGTTGCTGTGTTCGATGGTGGTGTTCGTCGCGGTGGCGGCGGTGGGGTTGTGGGTGCGTCGGCGGCGGGGTCGGTGAGGTCCCTGGGCTGCTGCGGTGAGGTCGACCACAGGGTGACGCGGCTGGTCGGGGTGGGTGGGCAGAATGGCCGCCCGTGGACCTGGACCCGCTGTCACTGACCACCCTGCTCGCCGCGGCCGCGATGGCCGGTTGGGTCGATGCGGTGGTCGGTGGCGGCGGGTTGTTGTTGTTGCCGGCGTTGCTGGTGGCGGCGCCGGGGGTGCCGGTGGCGACGGCGTTGGGCACGAACAAGCTGGCGGCGATCGCGGGCACGTCGACGGCGGCGGTGACGTACGCGCGGCGCACGAAGCTGGACTGGGCGGTGGCGGGGCCGTCGGCGGCGTTGGCGGTGTGTTGTGCCGGGGTGGGGGCGGCGCTGGCCGGTGCGGTGCCGGCGCAGGCGTACCGGCCGGTGGTGCTGGTGGTGCTGGTGTCGGTGGCGTTGTTCGTGGTGTTGCGTCCGCGGTTGGGGGTGGTGGCGCAGCCGGCGCGGCGTACGCGGGTGCGGGTGGCCGCGGCGGTGGCGGTGGCCGGGGTGGGCATCGCGTTGTACGACGGGTTGATCGGGCCGGGTACGGGGACGTTCCTGGTGGTGGCGTTCACCGCGTTGGTGGGTGCGGACTTCGTGCAGGGTTCGGCGATGGCGAAGGTGGTCAACGCGGGTACGAACCTGGGGGCGTTGGTGGTGTTCGCGGCGACGGGGCACGTGTGGTGGCTGTTGGGCGCGGCGATGGCGGTGTGCAACGTGGCCGGGGCGATGCTGGGTGCACGGATGGCGTTGCGTCGGGGTGCCGGGTTCGTGCGGGTGGTGCTGCTGGTGGTGGTGTTGGCGCTGGTGGCGAAGTTGGGTTGGGACCAGTGGCGGGCGGGTTGAGCCGGGTGGCCGGCCGCAGGTGAGCCGCGGCCGGCGGGCCGGGGTGGGTGTCAGGCGTGGCGGACGACGTCGTCGTGGTCGAGGCGCGGCAGGCGGTGCAACCAGGCGTCGGGGCCGGGGTGGCCGATGTTGACCAGCAGTAGGGACTTCCAGCCGGTGCCGGCGAAGAACTCGGCGTCGACGCCGGCGGTGTCGAAGCCGGCCATCGGGCCGGCGGCGAGTCCGGCGGCGCGGACGCCGAGCAGGAAGTAGCCGATCTGCAGGGTGGCGTTGAACCGGGCTGTCCTCTCGCGGCCGGCGGGGTCGGCGGCGAAGTGTTCGCGCAGGCCGGGGCGGACGGGGAAGATCCGCTCCAGGTGGTCGTGGAAGTCGGTGTCGACGGCGAGGACGGCGACGAGGGGGGCGGTGGCGGTCTTGGCGCGGTTGCCGTCGGCGAGGTGGGGCAGCAGTCGTTCGCGGCCGGCGCCGGGGCGGAGGTAGAGGATGCGCAGCGGCTGGCTGTTCATCGCGGTCGGCGGGTACTTGGCCAGGTCGTGGATGGCCCGTAGCTGTTCGTCGGTGACGGGGGTGTCGGTGAAGGTGTTGGCGGTGCGGGCTTCGGTGAACAGTTGTGCCTGGGCGTCGGGGTGCAGGGTGATGAGGTGTTCGGGCAGGACGTCGGTCATCGGAGTTCCTCTGTCGCGGGGCGGGGGTGCTTCCGCGAGGGTAGCAGCTAGTTTTTTAGTAGTACCTCGGATGCGGTGAGGGCCACGTATGCTGGGCCCATGACGCTCACTCCCCCGGCCGACGGGGGCGCCCGCGCCTGTCCCGGGGGCCTCACCCGGGCGTTCACGTTCCTCGGCAAGCGGTGGAACGGCATGATCCTGGGCACCCTCACCGAGGGGCCGGCCGGGTTCGCCGAGCTGGCCCGCGCGCTGCCGGGGATCAGCGAATCGGTGCTGTCGGACCGCCTCGGCGAGCTGGCCCGCGTCGGCCTGGTCCGCCGCACCGTGCGCGACGGCCCGCCGCTGGGGGTCAGCTACCAGCTCACCGACCGTGGCACCGCCCTGCTGCCCGCCCTGCAGGCGCTGGCCCGCTGGGGCGACGAGTACCTGCCCGCCGAGGCGTCCGGGGGCCGCTGAGCCCGATGCCGGTCCGCGCCGAACACGACCGCTCCACCCTGGCCGCGCTGCTGCGCCGCGATGCGGTGCTGCACGCCTACCAGCTCGGCGACCTCGACGACTTCTTCTGGCCGTACACGTCGTGGTTCCGCCGCGACGACCAGGTCGCGCTGCTCTACCACGGGGTGGACGAGCCGGTGCTGATCGCCCTGGCCCCGCCGGCGCGGCGCGACGCGCTCGCGGCCCTGCTCGTCGACCTGGCGCCGGTCCTGCCGGCCCGCCTGTACGCGCACCTGTCCCCCGGCCTGGCGCCGGTGCTGCGCCGCTGGTACCGGATCCCGCCGGGCACAGCGCACCACCGGATGGCGTTGACCGACCCGGCGCGGCTGGCCCGCGTCACCCCCGCCGGCGAGCCGCTGGGCAGCGCCGACCTGCCCGCGTTGCGCGCCCTGTACAGCGACGCCTATCCGGGCAACTGGTTCGACGCGCGGATGCTCGACACCGGCCAGTACGTGGGGATCCGCCGTGACGGCGCGCTGGTCGCGGTGGCCGGGGTGCACGTGTTCTCGCCCACCTACCGGGTCGCGGCGCTGGGCAACGTCACCACCCACCCACGGGTACGGGGTCAGGGGCTGGCCGCGGCGGCCGTCGCCGCGCTGTGCGCGCGGGTGCGCCCGCACGTGGCGCAGATCGTGCTCAACGTGCAGGCCGACAACCAGCGTGCCGTGCGGCTGTACGAGCGGCTGGGTTTCAGCCACGCCGCCGACTTCGGCGAGTACCGGCTGACCCGCCTCGACCTGTCGTGACACCCAGCATGTCCAGCCGCCACGCAGGGTCAACTACCCGACCCTGACCTGGACTCGTGTCGGACCGGCCGGCGCCCGTCGGCCCCCTAGCGTCTCCCGGCAGAGGCCGCGTCGTGACGCGGCGGAGCTGAAGGAGCACACATGGCAGTGACAGCAGCACGGGCGCGCAGGCGGTGGGCGGTCCTCGCCGCCACCGTGGCGGCCCTGGTGGGCGTGGCCGGCGCGCCGGCGTACGCGGCGCCGGGCGTGAGCCCGGCGGTGGTGGACACCTCCACCGATCCCGGCACGAGCATCGACGTCGCGAAGGTCGTCTCCACCCCGCCGATCCCGCCGCGGCCCGACGTGGTGCTGCTGGTCGACACGACCGGCAGCATGGGCGGGGTCATCAGCGACGTGCAGGCCAACCTGCAGCAGGTGATCGACAACGTGCGTACGGCGCAGCCGAGCGCGCAGTTCGCGGTCGCCTCCTACCGCGACGAGGGTGACGGCGCCGAGCTGTTCCGGGTGCGGCAGAACCTGACCGACGACGCCACCGCGCTGCAGAACGCGGTCAACGGGCTGGCCCCGGGCGGCGGCGGGGACGTTCCCGAGGCGTGGGTGAACGCGCTGTTCCAGGTCTCCGACGGCGCGATCGCCTACCGCGACGGCAGCAGCCGGATCGTGGTGCTCGTCGGTGACGCCCCCAGCCACGACCCCAGCGCCGGGCACACCCTGGCGCAGGCCACCGCCGCCCTGCAGGCCGACGAGGCCCGGGTGCTCGCGGTCAACGTCAGCGGTGGCGGCGGTGGGCTGGACGCCACCGGGCAGGCCGGCGCGGTGGTCGCCGCGACCGGCGGCCAGCTCGTCGGCAGCACCCCCGACACCGTCACCGAGGCCATCCTCAGTGGCCTGCGCGACCTGGACGTCACCGTCACCCCGACGGTGACCTCCTGCGACGCGGGGCTGAGCGTCACCTTCGACGCGGCCTCACGTACCCAGCAGAGCGGTACCGACGTGCCGTTCGCCGAGACCATCACGGTCGCCGCCGACGCCCCGCAGGGCGCCACCCTGCACTGCACGGTGGACTTCCTGCTCAACGGCCTGTCCGGTGGGACGGCGTTCGTCCAGCGGATCAGCGTGACGGTCAACGACGTGACCCCGCCGGTCGTGGTCGTCGACGACCGGACCGTCGAGGCGACCAGCCCCGCCGGCGCGGTCATCGACTACCCGGCCACCGCCACCGACAACGTCGACGGCCCGCTCACCCCGACCTGCGTGCCCCCGCCGGGCAGCACCTTCGCCCTCGGTGACACGTCGGTGACCTGCACCGCCACCGACGCCGCCGGCAACGTCGGCAGCGACACCGCGACGATGCGGGTGGTGGACACCACCGCGCCGACGACCCAGTGCGTGCCGACGAACAACCCCAGCGGGGACAACACCCCCGGCTCGTACAACCCGGACGGCTTCTACCAGCTCACCTCGACCGACATCGTCGACACGGCCGTCGAGGTCTTCATCGGTGACGCGGCCGACCCGAGCGTGAGCTTCGGTCCGTTCCCCGCCGGGACGAAGATCAAGCTGGTGCAGGCGCCGGGCGCCCAGTCCAAGGTCAAGGACGGCACCGGCGACATCGACTACAAGGTGACGCTGCGCGGCGACGCGATCATCACCGGTGTGGACGACTCCGGCAACACCTCCACGGCGACCTGCCTGGTGGCTCCGCCGCCGAAGTGACCCATGACCGGGTGGGGGCGGCCGACCGGGCGCCCCCACCCGGTGCGCGTCGTGGGTCAGCGGCGGCGGCTGGGCGAGTCGAAGCGGCCGGCGCGGATCTCCCGCAGCGCCCGCCGCCGGGTCTCCCCGCGCAGCGTGTCGACGTAGAGGCGCCCGCCCAGGTGGTCGGTCTCGTGCTGCAACGCCCGGGCCAGGAACCCGCTGCCGGAGATGGTCAGCGGCTCGCCGTGCCGGTCGACGCCGCGCACGGTGGCGTGCATCGCCCGCCGGGTCGGGAAGTACAGCCCGGGGATGGACAGGCAGCCCTCGTCGTCGTCCTGCGACTCGTCCGACAGTTCGATGCTCGGGTTGACCATGTGCCCGCGGTGACCGTCGGCGTCGTAGACGAACACCTGGGCGCTCACCCCGATCTGCGGGGCGGCCACCCCGGCGCGCCCGGGGGCGCCGGTGAGGGTGTCCATCAGGTCGTCGACCAGTTGCTGCAACTCGGCGTCGAAGCTGGTCACCGGCGCGCAGGGGGTGCGCAGGACGGGGTCACCGATGATCCTGATCGGGCGTACGGTCATGGCGAGAAGGCTATCTGCCCGTTACGCCCCGGTGGGCCCCGCCCCGCCCCGGCGTTCACCGATCAGCACGGCGACGCCGTCGAGGATGCGGGCCAGCCCGAACTCGAAGGCCCGGGCCGGGTCGGAGGGCCCCTGGTACTCCTGGCCGGCGGCGGTGCCGACCCGGGCGGCGGTGGGGAAGCGCTGCGGGTCCATCACCTTCTCCAGGTAGGGGGCGTGCGCCCGCCACCACTGCTCGTCGGTCATGCCGGTGCGCTGGGCGGCCTGGGCGGCCTCGACCGCGCCGCGTACCGCCCCGTGGACGTAGCCGTCGACGAGGGTGATCACGGCGTCCATCTCCAGGTCGGTCAGGCCGACGCCCTCCACGGCGCGCAGTTCGTACTCGTACTTGGCGGTGACGTTGGGGCCCAGGGGTGGGCGGGTCGTGGCGACCTGCAACAGCCACGGGTGGCGCAGGTACAGCGCCCAGTTCTCCCGGGCGATCTGCTCCAGGCGGGCGCGCCAGCCGCCGACGTCCTGCGGGCGGGCGGTCTCGCCGTAGACGGTGTCGAGCATGACGTCGAGCAGTTCACCCTTGCCGGGCACGTGGGTGTAGAGGGACATGGTGCCCACCCCGAGGCGCTCGGCGACGCGCCGCATCGACAGCGCGGCCAGCCCTTCGGTGTCGGCGACCTCGACGGCGGCGCGCACGATCCGCTCCACGCTCAGGTCGCCGCCCTTGCGGCTGGCCTTTTCCCGGGTGCGCCACAGCAGCGCGAGGCTGCGCGCAGGATCACCGGTGCCGCTGTACTCGACGCTCATGCCGCCACCCTACCGTCCCTCGTACCGTATGGTGTACGGTACGGCGCACGGTTCCGGGGAGAGGGGACGTCCATGCCGGTCATCGAGGTGCACGGGCTACGCAAGCGCTACGGCGACACCGCCGCCCTGACCGGCGTCGACCTGAGCGTGCACGCCGGCACGCTCTGCGCGGTGCTCGGCCCCAACGGCGCCGGCAAGACCACCCTGGTGCGCATCCTCACCACCCTGCTGCGCGCCGACGCCGGCACCGCCCGCGTCGCCGGGCACGACGTGGCCCGCCACCCCGAGCGGGTACGCGCCCACATCGGCCTGGTCGGCCAGCGCACCGCCGTCGACGAGGTGCTCGGCGCCCGGCAGAACCTGGTGCTCTTCGGCCGGCTGCGCCACCTGTCCCCCGCCCGGGCCCGCGCCCGCGCCGAGGAACTGCTGGAACGCTTCCGGCTCACCGACGCCGCGCACCGGCCCGTCGGCACGTACTCCGGCGGCATGCGCCGGCGCCTGGACCTGGCCGCCGCGCTGATCGGCGACCCGCCGGTGCTCTTCCTCGACGAGCCCACCACCGGGCTGGACCCCCGCTCCCGCGGCGAGCTGTCCGACACCGTGCGCGCGCTGGTCGCCGCCGGCAGCACCGTGCTGCTCACCACCCAGTACCTGCAGGAGGCCGACCAACTCGCCGACACCGTGCGCATCGTCGATCACGGCCGCGTCGTCGCCGCCGGCAGCCCCGAGCAGCTCAAGGCCACCCTCGGCGGTGACCGCGTCGAGGTGCGGCTGCACCACGGCGATCAGCTCGCCCCCGCCGCCGCGACGATCGGCGCGGCGATCGGCACCACGCCGCGCGTCGAGGCCGACCGACTGCGGATCAGCGTCGACGTCACCGACCGGGTCGCCGCCGTCGGCGCCGTGCTGCGCGCCCTCGAGCACGCCGGGCTCACCGCCGCCGACGTGGCGTTGCGCCGCCCCACCCTCGACGAGGTGTTCCTGCGGCTGACCGCCGAGCCTCGGCAGGAGGTGCCCGCGTGAGCGTCCTCGCCGCGCACCGGCTGCGCTGGGTCGCCGCCGACACGGCCACCCTCACCGGCCGCGCCCTGGCCCACTGGGCGCGCCAACCCGTCCCGTTCGCCGTCGGGCTGCTCTTCCCCGTCCTGCTGGTGCTGATGTTCGGCTACCTGTTCGGCGGCGCGATGAGCGTGCCCGGCGGCGGTGACTACCGCGACTTCCTGCTGCCCGGCATGTACGCCATGACGATGGCCTTCGGCGTCGAGACCACCTACACCGCCGTGGCCACCGACACCGCCCGTGGCGTCACCGACCGGTTCCGGTCACTGCCGATGGCCTCCTCGGCGGTGGTCACCGGCCGGGCCGTGGCCGACCTGCTGCACGCCACGGCCGCCCTGGCCGTGCTGCTGGCCTGCGGCGTCGCGCTCGGCTGGCGGTGGCACCACGGTCCGCTGGCGGCGCTGGCCGCCGTCGGGCTGCTGTTGCTGCTGCGCTTCGCGCTGATCTGGGTCGGCGTGCACCTGGCCCTGCTGCTGCGCAGCCCCGAGTCGGTGGCGGCGCTGCAGATCGTCGTCTGGCCGGTCGGCTTCACCTCCAACGCCTTCGCCGCCCCCGACACCATGCCCGGCTGGCTGGCCGCCCTCGCCCAGTGGAATCCGCTGTCGGCCACCGTCGCGGCCTGCCGGGAACTGTTCGGCAACCCGGGCTGGGGTGGCGACTCCTTCACCGCGCAGCACGCCGTCGCCCTCGCCGTGGCCTGGCCGCTGCTGCTGACCGCCGTGTTCCTGCCGCTGTCCGTGCGCCGCTACCGCCGGTTGAGCCGGTGAGCAGGACCGACATGAGTACCCGCACCGACCCCGCAGGAGCACCCGTGACGATCGGCCGTTACGCGGTCACGTTCAGCCCGGCCGACCCGCCCCGCGACGCGACGCTGCTGCTCTGGTCACCCGACGGCGGGCCGCCACCGCCCGGGCCCGGCACACCCGCACAGGTGAGCCTCGCGACGCCGCCGCACGGCGCACCGGCGCGCGTGCCGGCACGCCGGGTGCCGCTGACCCACGGTGTACCGCTGCTGCTGGCCCCGGCCGGCGCGGCGCACCCGGCGGCGGCGTTCTGGGCGGCGGCGGCCCGCGAGGCGCTGCGCCTGGCCGCCCGGGGCCTGCTGCTGCCCGACGTCAGCGCGGCCGGGCACGACATCTGGCGCGTCGGCCCCCTCGACGACGCCGACACCGCCCGGCTGCGCGACCTGGCCGCCGCGATGCCCCCCACCGCCCGCGCCCGGCCCCTGCCCGGCCGATCGCCGGCCCGGCTGCCCGACGCGGCCCGGCTGCTACGCGACTTCCTCGACGCGGTCGCCGACCTGCTGCCCCGCGACGGCACCGGCGACGGCCCGTGGACGGCCGTCCGCGCGACGCCCGTGCCCCGGCTACGCGACTGGGCCGCCCGGGTGGCCGCCCACGCCGAGGCCGCCGTACGGCTGTCCCTGCGGCTGGAACCTCTCGGCGCGCCGGACGGGCCGTGGCGGGCGGTGCTGCAGCTGCGCCGCCGCGCCGCCGCGGGCCTGCTCACCGACGCCGCCGCGCTGTGGTCCGGCCCGGTGCCCGGCTTCCCGGCCGCCACCCGCGACACCACGCTGCTGGCGTTGCGCGACGCCGCCGCCTGCTGGCCGCCGTTGGCCGAGCTGCTCGCGCAGCCGGTGCCCGACGTGCTGACGCTGCGCGACGACGACCTCGCCGACCTGCTCGGCGCCGGCGGCCGGCGGCTGGCCGCCGCCGGCATCGACGTGCACTGGCCGGCCGGGCTCACCCGCGACCTGACCGCCACCGCCCGGCTGCGCCCACCCGCCGGCGTCACCGGGCTGCTCGGCGACCTGGGCGAACTGGCCCTGGACTGGCGGGTGGCGCTGCACGGCACGGCGCTGACCCCGGCCGAGCTGCGCGCCCTCACCGAGGCCCACCGGCCGGTGGTGCGGCTGCGGGAGCACTGGGTGCTCGTCGACCCGGACCTGGCCGCCCGGGCCCGCCGGCCCGCACCCACGCCGCTGACGCCGGTGGCGGCGCTGCGGGCCGCGCTGACCGGCTCGCTCACCGTCGACGGCGCCGACGTGCCGCTCGCCGTCGAGGGCTGGGCCCGGCAGGTACGCGACCGGCTCACCACCCCGGCCGAGGTGGACGTGCCCGCCGGCCTGGCCGCCACCCTGCGCGACTACCAGCGCCACGCGCTGCGCTGGCTGGCCGGGCTGACCGCGTCCGGCCTGGGCGGCTGCCTCGCCGACGACATGGGGCTGGGCAAGACGGTCACGCTGATCGCCCTGCACCTGCACCGGCAGGCCGACCCGGGCACCGCCGGGCCGACCCTGGTGGTGTGCCCCGCCTCCTTGCTCGGCAACTGGGAACGCGAGATCGGCCGGTTCGCCCCCGGTGTCCCGGTACGCCGCCACCACGGCCCCGGCCGCAGCCTCGACGGTGTCACCGACGGGTTCGTCCTCACCACCTACGCCACCCTGTGCCGCGACGTCGACGTGCTCGCCGGGCGGCGCTGGCCGCTGCTGGTCGCCGACGAGGCCCAGCACGTCAAGAACCCGGCCGTCGCCGCGGCCCGGGCGTTGCGCGCCGTGCCCGCCGCCGCGCGGGTCGCGTTGACCGGCACCCCGGTGGAGAACAGCCTCACCGACCTGTGGGCGGTGCTCGACTGGAGCACCCCCGGCCTGCTCGGCGCCCTGCCCGAGTTCCGCGCCCGGTGGGTCGGCCCGGCCGGCGCCGACCCGCGCCGCCGCGCCGAGCTGGCCCGCCTGGTGCGGCCGTTCCTGCTGCGCCGGCGCAAGAGCGACCCGGGCATCGCCCCGGAACTGCCCGCCAAGACCGAAACCGACCAGCCCGTCGCGTTGACCGCCGAACAGGCCGCCCTCTACCAGGGCGTCGTCACCGAGCTGATGGACACGATCGCCGGCACCGACGGGCCCCTGCGCCGCGCCCTGGTGGTCAAGCTGCTCACCGCCCTCAAGCAGATCTGCAACCATCCGGCGCAGTACCTGCGCGAGAGCGCGCCGCGGCTGGCCGGCCGCTCCGGCAAGCTGGACCTGCTCGACGACCTGCTCGGGGCGATCCTGCCCGCAGGTTCGGCGGTGCTGGTCTTCACCCAGTACGTGGCGATGGCCCGGCTGCTGCACCGGCACCTGCGCGAGCGGGGCGTCGAGTCGCTGCTGCTGCACGGCGGACTGCCGCCGGCGCGGCGCGACGAACTGGTGCGCCGGTTCGGCGACGGACACGCGCCGGTGTTCCTGCTGTCGCTGCGCGCCGCCGGCACCGGGCTGAACCTGACCCGCGCCGACCACATCGTGCACTTCGACCGGTGGTGGAACCCGGCCGTGGAGGACCAGGCCACCGACCGGGCGTACCGGATAGGGCAGACCAGGCCGGTGCAGGTGCACCGGTTCATCACCGAGGGCACGGTCGAGGACCGCATCGCCGCCCTGCTGGCCGGCAAGCGGGAACTCGCCGGGGCGGTCCTCGACGCCGGGGCGGGCGGGCTGGCCGACCTCGACGACGCCGCCCTGGCCGACCTGGTCACCCTGCGCGGTCCGGCGTGAACGCCCGGGGCTTCCCGGCGTTCCCGCCCGGGTCGGGGCGGCGCACCCGCTCCCGGTGGGCGGCCGGCTGGCTGACGGCGCTGACCGCGTCCGCGCTGGACCCGCAGCCGCTGCGGCGGGGCCGCCGGCACGCCGTACGCGGACACGTCGGGCCGATCACGATCAGCCCCGGCCGGATCGCCGCCACGGTGCACGACGGCGACCCGGAGCAGCCGCACCACAGCGTGCTGCGCGTCGATGCGCTGCCGCAGGCCGACTGGGAGCGGCTGGCCGCCGCGCTCGCCGCCCGTTCCGGGCACCTGGCCGCACTGCTGGCCGGACGGCTGCCCGCCGACCTGGTCGAGACCGCCGGGGTGCGGCTGTCGCCGGAGCCGGGGCAGCTGCTGCCCGAGTGCGACTGCCCCGACTGGGACCATCCGTGTCGGCACGCGGCGGCGGTGGGCCATCAGGTGGCGTGGCTGCTGGACGCCGAGCCGCTGTTGCTGCTGCTGATCCGCGGCCGTGACCCCCGGGCCCTGCTGGCCCCGCCGGGCACCGCGCCGACGATCCCGGACACGATCTCCGCCACGACCGGGTCGACGCCGGACGGCACACCGGCGCGGGCACGGGCCGCGGTGGCCGGCGACGGCACCCCGGCCGGTTCGGCCTACGCCACGACGCCCGGGCCGTTGCCCCGCCCGCCGGACGCGACGGCGCCGGTCACACTGCCGCCGCTGCCGCCCGGGCCGGAGGTGGACGTGGCGGTGCTGCGTGAGCGGATCCGGCTGGCCGCCGAGCGGGCTGCCGCGCTGCTGGCCGACCCGCCGTCTGCGGGCTGAGCCGAACCGCAACCCGCCGGTCGGCCGGGCCCTGGGCAGGTGCGGCGGGCGAGGCCAGCCGGCGGTGAGCAGGCCCGCACCGGATCGAGCGGGCCTCGGGCCGGTGCGGCCGGCGGGTCAGCCGGCGGCGAGCAGGGCCCGCACCGGGGCGGCCTTGGCCGCCGCCTCGGCCACCTCGGCCGCCGGATCGCTGTCGATGGTGATGCCCCCACCCGCCCACACGTGCAACCGGTCGGCGTCGGCGGCGGCGGTGCGGATGGTCAGCCCCAAATCGACGTGCCCGGGCGCGACCCAGCCCAGGGCGCCCATGCTGGCGCCCCGCCCCACCGGCTCCAGGGCCCCGATGTGGTCCAGGGCGGCCAGTTTCGGCGCGCCGGTGACCGACCCGCCGGGGCAGAGCGCGCGTAGCAGGTCGGCCAGGCCCAGCCCGTCGGCCGGCTGCGCCGACACGGTCGACTCGGCCTGCCACAGGTCGCACCAGCGGCGCACGGCGAACAGCTCGTCGACGCGCACCGACCCGGTGCGGGCCACCCGGGCCAGGTCGTTGCGTTCCAGGTCGACGATCATGATGTGTTCGGCGCGTTCCTTGGCCGAGGCGAGCAGGTCGCGACGGCCGGCGGCGGTGGCCGGGCGGGTGCCCTTGATCGGCCGGGTGAGCAGCCGCGCGGCGCGCAGTTCGATCAGGGTCTCCGGGGAGGCGCAGCCGACCGCCCAGCCGTCGCCGCGCAGGGTGCCGCCGTAGCGGGCGCCGGGCAGCGCGGCGAGGCGGGACAGCACCGGGCCGGGGTCGCCGCGGTAGTCGGCGGCGGCGTGCCCGACGACGTTGACCTGGTAGACGTCGCCGCGCCCGATGGCGGCGCGGACCGCCTGCACGGCGTCGGCGTGCCGGCGGGGGGTCCAGCTCTCCCGCCAGTCGCCGAGGCGCCAGCGTGACGGCACGGTCGGGGTGCGGGCGGCCGCGGCGGCATGCGGGTCGTGTCCGTAGACGACCACGGCCACGTCGGGCAGCGCCGGCACCGGGGTGGGCGCGCCGGGCGCGCCGCCGGCCATGACCGCCCCGGCGGCGGCGGAGACGAACACGGCGGCGCCGCACGCGCCGTACGGGTCGTGGCGGGCGGGTCGGGCCACATCACTCAGGTCGATCCCGTGTCCGGCGAGGAACGTCTCGATCAGTTCCGCCGGGTCGCCACCGTCGGTGACCGTCCACTCGCACCGGTCCCGCTCGACCAGCACGTTGCGGCACGCAACCGGTACGCCGGGTACATCGACCGGCGGTCGTGGGAGCGCTTCCACGCCGTAAGGGCGGAGTTGGCTCATCCGTTCAGCCGATTTCGGGTGAACAAGACGGATGGCTGCTCGATACAGCGCGCTTGCGCTTGGTACTGTGCGTCACTGGTCATGTGAACCATGACACAGTGCCCCCACAGTCCGGAGAACCCGATGTGTCAGCACCAACCCACCTGCCCCTCCGCCGAAGCGACCGACCGGGAAGCCGCCCGGGTCATCGCCTGCTTCCCTGAGCAGGGCTGGAGCCTGCTCTGCAACGGTGTCATCGTCTTCGAGGACACCGGCGAACTACTCCCCGACGGCAGCACCATCGCCCCGCACCGCGGCCCCGCCCGCCACGCACTCGTAGCCTGAGGCGACCACTCTCCGTCACAGGAGCAGGTCACCTCGGCTCAGGCTAGTCCCCCGGTCAGGGACCGCCCTCCCCAGGTCGACCCAAGCCGGCCGGGGCGGCACGACGTCCGCCCCGGCGCAGCGCACAGGTCAGTCCTCGAACGCCTCCGGCGCCGGGCACGAGCAGACCAGGTTCCGGTCGCCGTACGCCCCGTCGATCCGCCGCACCGGCGGCCAGTACCGGCCCGCCCGCCGCACCCCGGCCGGATACGCCCCCACCGACCGCGGATACGGGTGCGGCCACTCGTCGGCCGACACCATCGCCGCGGTGTGCGGGGCATTGGCCAGAGGATTGTCCCCGGCGGGCCACTCACCCGAGCCGACCTTGTCGATCTCCGCCCGGATGGCGATCATCGCGTCGCAGAACCGGTCCAACTCGGCCAGGTCCTCGCTCTCGGTCGGCTCCACCATCAACGTCCCCGCCACCGGGAACGACATCGTCGGCGCGTGGAAACCGTAGTCGATCAGCCGCTTGGCCACGTCGTCCACGCTCACCCCGGTCGCCTTCGTCAACGGCCGCAGGTCCAGGATGCACTCGTGCGCCACCAGGCCCTTGTTGCCGGCGTACAGCACCGGGAAGTGCTCGCGCAGTCGCGCCGCCACGTAGTTCGCCGCCAGCACCGCCACCCCGGTCGCCCGGGTGAGCCCCTGCGCGCCCATCATCCGCAGGTACGCCCACGGGATCGGCAGGATCCCCGCCGACCCGTACCGCGCCGCCGAGATCGCCGGGCGGCCCTCGGTGTGCGCACCCAGCGGATCGCCGGGCAGGAACGGCGCCAGGTGCGCCCGCACCGCCACCGGACCCACCCCGGGCCCGCCACCGCCGTGCGGAATGCAGAACGTCTTGTGCAGGTTCAGGTGCGACACGTCCGCCCCGAACTTGCCGGGCTTGGCGAACCCGACCAGCGCGTTGAGGTTCGCCCCGTCGACGTACACCTGCCCACCGGCGTCGTGGACCTTCGCGCACAGCGACGCGATGCCCGTCTCGTACACGCCGTGCGTCGACGGGTACGTCACCATGATCGCCGCGAGGGCGCCCCGATGCTTGTCGATCTTCGCGTCCAGGTCGACGAGATCGACGTTGCCGTCGGCGTCGCAACCGACCACCACCACCCGCATGCCGGCCATCACCGCCGACGCGGCGTTGGTGCCGTGCGCCGACGACGGGATCAGGCACACGTCCCGGTGGCCCTCCCCCCGGTCCCGGTGGTACGCCCGGATGGCCAGCAGCCCCGCCAACTCCCCCTGCGAGCCGGCGTTGGGCTGCACGCTGACCGCGTCGTACCCGGTCACCTCCGCCAGCCACGCCTCCAACTGCGCGATCATCGCCCGGTACCCGACGGTCTGCTCCGGCGGCGCGAACGGGTGGATGTGCGCGAACTCAGGCCAGGTCACCGGCTCCATCTCGGTGGTGGCGTTGAGCTTCATCGTGCACGACCCCAGCGGGATCATGCCCCGGTCCAACGCGTAGTCGAAGTCGGCCAGCCGGCGCAGGTAGCGCAGCATCGCCGTCTCCGAGTGGTGAGTGCGGAACACCGGGTGGGTGAGGAAGTCCGACTCACGGCGCAGCGCCGCCGGCAGCGTCACGTCGCCGTCACCGTCGAACACCGGCACCCCGAACGCCGCCCACACCGCCTGAAGGTGCGCGACGGTGGTCGTCTCGTCGCAGGAGATCCCGACCCGGTCGGCGTCCACCAGCCGCAGGTTCACGTGGCGTTCGGCCGCCGCCGCGACCACCTCGGCCGCCCGAGCAGGCACGATCGCGGTGACGGTGTCGAAGAACGCCACGTCCGCGACCTGCACCCCACCGGCGCGCAGCCCGGCCGCGAGCCGCGCCGCCATGCCACCGGTACGCTGCGCGATCGCCCGCAACCCGTCCGGGCCGTGGTACACGGCGTACATGCCGGCCATCACCGCCAGCAGCACCTGCGCGGTGCAGATGTTGCTGGTCGCCTTCTCCCGCCGGATGTGCTGCTCGCGGGTCTGCAACGCCAGCCGGTACGCCGCGTTGCCGTCGGCGTCACGCGACACCCCCACCAGCCGGCCCGGCAGCATCCGCTCCAGCCCGGCACGCACCGCCAGGTAACCGGCGTGCGGCCCGCCGAAGCCCATCGGCACCCCGAAGCGCTGGGTGGTGCCGGCGGCGATGTCGACGCCGATCTCTCCCGGCGGGCGCAGCAGCGTCAACGCCAGCAGATCCGCCGCCACGGTCACCAGCGCCCCCACCGCGTGCGCCGCCTCGACCAGGCCACGGTGCTCGCGCACCGCCCCGGACGCCCCCGGGTACTGCAGGTGCAGGCCGAAGAACTCCGCCGGCAGCTCCTCGACGTCCAGGTCCAGCACCCGCACCTCGATGCCCAGCGGCTCCGCCCGGCTGCCGATCACCGCGATCGTCTGCGGCAGGGTGTCGGCGTCGACCACGTACACCGGGCTCTTGCTGCGCGACGCCCGCCGCGCCAGGGTCATCGCCTCCGCCGCGGCGGTGCCCTCATCGAGCATCGACGCGTTCGCGGTGGCCAGCCCGGTCAGGTCGGTCACCATCGTCTGGAAGTTCAGCAGCGCCTCCAGCCGGCCCTGGCTGATCTCCGGCTGGTACGGCGTGTACGCCGTGTACCAGGCCGGGTTCTCCAGCACGTTGCGGCGGATCACCGCCGGGGTGTGCGTACCGTGGTAACCCAGCCCGATCATCGACACGGCGACGGTGTTGGCGGCGGCCAGGGCGCGCAACTCGGCGAGGGCCTCCCGCTCACCGGCCGGCTCCGGCAGGTCCAGGGTGCCGTGCCAGCGGATCACCTCAGGGATGGCCGCGTCCATCAGCTCGTCGATCGAGTCGTAGCCGACGGCCTGCAGCATCCGGCGCTCATCGGCCCGGTCGGGACCGATGTGCCGGTCGGCGAACTGCTCTGCGGTCATGCGCTGCGCTCCTAGTGAGGGCGAGGTCGACGGGTCGGCCTCCCCCTGAGTCGCACACGAAGGCGCTCCACAGTGCCTGCCCACGTGGTCCTTTTGCCTGAGAGGTTCCGGGGAGGGATCTGCCCCTTCGGCGCCGCCCGCAAAGGGGCGGTCTCTCCCGCGTGGGTGCTACGGCATGGTCAACGCTACCAGCGCCGCTGTTTCCGGCAGATGTCGTACCCCCGGCACCCGGTCAACCGGGGGGCGCACAGGCGACAGACGGGCACGAACCGGCCACACCCGCCCTACAGCGCCGCCGGCGCGACCCCGGCCGGCACCGCCCCGACGCCGCCGTCCCCACGCCACGACACCCCCACGGTGTCGGCCAACGCGGGCAGCAGCCGCCCCAGCGGCGCGTCCACCCGCAGCGTCGCGTACCCGTCGCCGCGGGTCGGACCCTGGTTGGCGATCACCACCGGGATGCCCAGCTTCGCCGCCCGCAGCACGAACCGCCGCCCCGACATCACCGTCAACGACGACCCCAGCACCAGCAGCGCCCGCGCCGCGCCCACCATCGCGAAGCAGCGCGACACCCGATCCGCCGGGACCGTCTCACCGAAGAACACCACGTCCGGTTTCAACACACCCGTGCCGCAGAACGTGCAGTCCACGGTCCGGAAGCCGGCCACCTGCGCGTCGTCGAGCTCCACGTCCCCGTCCGGGTTCAGCACCCCGGCGGCGGCGTCGAAGTCCGGGTTGGCCTCGCGCAGCCGCCGGTCCAACTCCTCCCGGGAGGTCCGGTTGCCGCAGTCCAGGCACACCACCTCGTCCAGGCGGCCGTGCAACTCCACCACCCCGGCGGCCCCCGCGGCGGTGTGCAACCCGTCGACGTTCTGCGTGACGATCCCGTCGATGAGACCGGCGGCCTGCAACCCGGCCACCGCCCGGTGTCCGTCGTTCGGCGCCGCCCGCGCGATCGTGCGCCACCCCAGGTGGCTGCGCGCCCAGTACCGCCGCCGCGCCACCGGATCCCCGGTGAACGTCTGATAGGTCATCGGGGTGTGCCGCCGCGCCGCGCCACTGGGCCCCCGATAGTCCGGGATGCCCGACTCGGTGGACAGCCCCGCCCCGCTCAGCACCACCACACCACCGGCGGCCACCAGGGCGACAAGCTCGTCGAACGTCTCGGTCACCCCACCCATGCTGCCTCAGCGCACGGCCGCGGGCGAAGTGAGCGTCGTCGCGCCGCCCGGACGACTAGGTTGGCCGGTATGCGCGTCGTCATCGCCGGAGGGCACGGCAAGATCGCCCAACTGCTCGAACGGGAGCTCGCCGGACGCGGCGACACCGCCGTCGGCCTGATCCGCAACCCCGACCACACGGCCCCGCTGCGCGCCCTCGGCGCCCAGCCGGTCGTCTGCGACCTGGAAACCGCCCCCGTCGACGAGGTCGCCGCCCACCTCACCGGGGCCGACGCGGTCGTCTTCGCCGCCGGCGCCGGCCCCGGCAGCGGCGCCACCCGCAAGGACACCGTCGACCGGGCCGCCGCCGTGCTGCTCGCCGACGCCGCCCAGGCCGCCGGTGTACGCCGCTACCTGCTCGTCTCCTCCATGGGCGTGGAGGACCCACCCGCGCCCGGCACCGACGAGGTGTGGGCGGCGTACCTGCAGGCCAAACGGGCCGCCGAGGACGACCTGACCGGCCGGGACCTGGACTGGACGGTGCTGCGCCCCGGCATGCTCACCGACGACCCGCCCACCGGCCGGATCCGCCTCGACCGGCGTGCCCCGCGCGGCGCGGTCACCCGCACCGACGTCGCCCGGGTCCTCGTGGCGCTGCTGCACCACCCGGGCACCATCGGGGCGACCCTCGAACTCGTCGGCGGGGACCTGCCGATCGCCGACGCGGTCGCCGCCGTCGAGACCACCGACCCCACAACCTGACCCCACGGCCTCCCGGCACCGCCGGCGGTGCCGGCAACGGGCACCCGCCGGCGGTGCCGGGTCAGGCGCCGAGCACGGCCCGCAACTGGGCGCTGGCCCCCGCAGCCGCCTGCGCGTCGGCGCGCAACTGCTCCGACTGCGCCGACAGGTACGCCTGCCACCGGTTGAGCTGCTGCTGCGCCGCCGCCACCGCCGCCAACGCCGCCGCGTGCCGCTCCTCCAACTCCTGCAACCGGCGCTGCACCTCCGGCGACGGACCCGCCGCGCCGGCCGGGGCGCCCGGCGCCGCGGCGCTCAACGCACCGGCCCGGCGGTGCGCCTCGGCGAGGATCTCGTCGGCCTGCCGCCGCGCGTCGGCCAGGATCTCCGCGCCCTCCGCGCTCGCCTCACCGATCGTGCGGTTCGCCTCGTCCTGCGCCCGCATCGCCAGCTCCACCGCCATCGGATCCGGCCCCCGCGGCGCCGTCGACGGCAACGTGCCGTGCCGCAGCATCTCCACCTGACTCAGCAGACCCTGGTTCTCCCGCCGGTGCCGGTCCAACTCGTTGACCAGCACCGCGATCCGGTCGTCGCCGGCGCGCACCAGATCGGCCACCTCGTCGGCGGACAGCCAGTGACTGCCCCGGAACCGCCGCGCCTCCAACATGGACAGCTGACGGCCCAGCTCACCCTGCTCCGCCAGGCCCGGCACCACGATACGGTCGGAGTGGTCGATGCTCATCGGACACCAGTCCAGCTGAAGTCGCGCGGGGCAGTGGCGCCGGCCTCCGCAAGGGGCGGATAGAAGGAGTGATCGTAACGCTCGGTCAGGATCCGCTCCGGCCGCACACCCGCGCGCGTCAGAATCGTGACCGTCTCCCGGGTCATCTCCGAACTCCCGCAGACCAGGACCTCAGTCTCCTCCCACGGGCCCAGACGCACCGCCGTCTCCACCGCCGTGCCCACCGCCCCCGACCAACCCCAACCCACCTCCACCGTCGGCACATACCGTAACCACGCCGTGCCACCACCCGACGTCGGCATCGCCGACAACTGGGCCAACGCCTTGTCGTCGTACAACTCGTCGGGGGTACGCCCACCCACCACCAGGGTGGTCCGCCGCCCCGAGCCCTGCTGCACCGCCTCCACCACCGCCCGCAGCGGCGCCAGGCCGGTGCCCCCCGCGATCAGCAGCAACGGCAACTGCGGCGCCCGGTCGTACGACGACAACGCCGCACCCGTCGGATGCCCCAGCAGCAGCCGGTCCCCCGTACGCAGCTTGCGCACCACATGCGTGGAGAACCGACCCGTCGCCCGCACATGGAACTCGATCGTGCCGTCCGCGCGCGGCGCGTTCGCCGGCGACAGGTACCGCCACAGGCGCAACTGCGGTACCTGCACCGGCAACGACTGCCCCGGCAGGTAGTTGCACAGATAGTTCGGCCGCACCGTGAACACGGCGATGTCCGAGCGGCGCCGCTCCGCGCCCAGCACCTCCGCCTCCCAGTACGGCGGCGACGTACGCTCCGACTCCGCCGCGCCGGTGAGCATCAGCTTCGCCACCGACTCGTACGCCGCCGCCCACTGCGCCTGCAACGCCGGCGTCCAGTACGGGCCCAGGAACCGCTCCAGCGTCGCCAGCAGCGCCTGCCCCACCCAGATGTAGTGCCGCTCCCCCAACACCACCACATTGCCCCGCTGGTCCTGGCCGTGGAAACGACGATGGTCGGCCCCCAGCCGCTGCGCGAACGCCGTCAACGCGGCCGGGTCGTCCAAGTTGGTGATGATGTGCCCCAACGCCGCCAGGAGCTTGTCCTCCTGGTACTGCATGTTCGTCGGGAACATCGACCGGGCCTCCGGCGCCACCATGAACAGCGTCGCGTAGAAGTACTTCGCCGCCTCCGGGCCCGCCGCCGAGAACTGGGTCCAACTCTGCCGCAGCACCGCGTTGTCCATGCCTCAGACCTCCTGCGCCCGGGCCGTCGCGTGCCGCTCCCGCAACGTCGACTTCACCACACCCTCAGGGTCGTAGACCCGCTGGGTCGGCCAGATGTTCGGGTTCGGCACCCCGGGGTCGTAGTAGCGGTGATGCACCGCGTGCAACGCCGCCCACCCCACACTGCCGTTGAGCCACGACCAGTCACCGTGCACCGGCCGCCCCGCCCGCTCCTCCTGCGCGCAGAACTTCATGAACAGCTCCGACTCGGTGTGCGGATCCGACACCCGCACCCCGGCCAGCCTGAACGAATGCAACACCGCCTGGTTGATCACCAGCACCGCGTGCTCACGCCACAGGTTGTCCTCTCGGGAGGTGTCCAACCCCAGCGCCTCGGCCACCACCCGCAACTGGTCGTACCGCTCCCGGTCGCCCATGTTGCGGGTGCCGATCTCGTCACCCAGGTAGTGGCCGTTGAACGGGGCGCAGCTGTAGTCCACCCCACCCACCCGCAAGCGCATGTTGCTGATCACGGGCAGGGCGTGCCAGCGCAACATCAGATCCGCGAACCACGGATGGTCCGGATGCGACAACGCCACCTCACGCACCAACTCCCGCGGCACGTCCAGCACCGTCGGCTCCTCCTGCGCCGTCTCGATCACCCACGGCAGCAGGTCGAAACGCCCCGGCACCGGCGGCGCACGCCAACCCAGCCGCCGCGCTGCCTCCGTCATCGCCACCTGCGCCGGATCACCCAGCACCGACCCGTCGTCGCCCCGGTGCCCGCAGTAGCGGATCAACTGGTCGTTCCAGATCCGCGCCCGCGGACCCACCCCCGGCCGGTCCGGCGCGAACACCGTCACCACCGACTGGATCCGCCCACCGTTGTCCCCGGCCGCCAGATGCGCCGCCAACTCCTGCGCGATGCCCGCCACCGTCGTCACGTGCCGCCGGTCGCGTACCTTCAACCCCGCCCACCGGATCCGCCCCACGCAGCGCACCGACTGCCGCCACGCGACCTTCGCCCCGTAGCCCAGCTCGTCACGGGTGTGCCGGTACGACCCGGTCACCGCGATCTCGTCGCGCACCTGCGCCAACCGCTCCGCCAACCCCGGCAGCCGCCGCTCCCGGTGGTACAGCTCCAGGAACTCCACCGCCTCCCCGACGACGTCCCCGACGACGGCGACGTCACCCGGCGACGGCTCCCGCTGCGCCGGCACCCCGGTCACCGGGCAGCCCGACTCCGAACGATCGACGACAGTGCTGCCCGCTCCTACGCAGCGGAGGCCCACATGGTGGTCAGTGTGCACTTCGGCTTGTCTTCCCGTCCTCCGGCAGGCCCCGACGCCACCCGCACGCCGCACCCACGCATCAGCTCGGCACCAACCCACCGACCATCACTCACAGTGACGATCTAGTGCCCTTGGTGATCACCCTGGACAGGGTGCCTGGGAAGACCACGACTGTCAACAAGACGACTCCACCCGGGAGTGTGCACATCGGACACCCCCCGGCCCCGCGCCACGACCACCCGCACACGCGAAAACGCCGCGACCGGCAACCCGGCCGCGGCGCCCCGACAGAACTCAGCCAGCCCGACGACGCGCCCGACGCGCCGCCAACTCGTCGCCCACCACCTCCGACGCCGGCTCGGCGGACTCCCCGCCCCCCGGCGTCGCCGGCTCCGCCGGCAGATGCGACAACGAACCCTGGATCTCCTTGAACGCCCCACCGATCGCGATGCCGAACACACCCTGGCCGCCCTGCAACAGGTCGACCACCTCCTCCGGCGACCGGCACTCGTACACCGTCGTGCCGTCGGAGATCAGCGTGATCCCCGCCAGATCCCCCACCCCACGCGACCGCAACGCCTCGATCGCCTTACGGATGTTCTGCAGGGACACCCCCGCATCCAACAACCGCTTCACGACCTTCAACACCACCAGGTCGCGGAACGAGTACAACCGCTGCGTGCCCGACCCCGACGCGTCCCGCACACTCGGCACCACCAGCGACGTCCGCGCCCAGTAGTCCAACTGCCGATAACTGATCCCCACCGCGTGGCAGGCCGTCACACCCCGGTAACCCACCGAACCGTCACCGTCAGTCGCCACCACACCCGGCTCGCCCCGCTCCGCAACCGGCTCAGGATCCCGCGGCTCGTGCATCCCGACCAACCTCCCCGTCAGTGCGGTGACACGTCGTTTCCGGGACGTGCACCCCTCGACACGGCAACCCTACAGACGCACCCGGGGGTTACCACGCAGGAACGGTCGCGACACGCCGCGCAGCGACACGACGCACCCACCCACACCACAACGCGTCACACACCGTGACCGCCATGACGGGAAACTCACCGACGGCACACTCAGCCGGCGAAATCCTCCGGACGCACCTGGTCCAGGAACTCGCGGAACTTCTCCACCTCGTCCTCCTGCTCGTCCGGGATCACGATCCCCGCCTCGCTGAGGACCTGCTCCGCACAACGAATCGGAGCACCCACCCGCAACGCCAACGCGATGGAGTCACTCGGCCGGGCCGACACCCGCACCCCGTCACCCAGCAGCAGATCCGCGTAGAAGACGTTCTCCTTCAACTCGGTGATCTCCACCGCCCGTAACGGCGCCTTCAACGCCGCCAGCACATCCCGCAACAGATCATGCGTCAACGGCCGCGCCGGCTTGACCCCCTGCTGCTCGTAGGCGATCGCCGTAGCCTCGACCGCACCGATCCAGATCGGCAGATAGCGGTCGCCCTCGACCTCCCTGAGCAGGACGATCGGCTGGTTGCTCGGCAGCTCCACCCGAACTCCGACCACGCTCAGCTCGCGCACCGCCGCCTCCGTGTCGTTGTCATCCAAGCCCGCACCGCGCCCTTCCCTGCACGGTACACGGACCGCGACACGGTCGTCCCATGCGCACCAGCCCCACGCCCCGCGCCGGAAAAGGGTTACCCCGGCAAGCCTACGACACGCTTCCCGGGGCAGATCTTTCCGCACACACCACCACGACCGGCTCACCGGCCCAACGTCGACCGCAACCCCACCCGTACCAACGCCGCGTGCAACTGCTGCGACAACGCCACCAACTCCCGCGCCGTCTCCGCCGCCCGCGCCCGCGCCGCCGGATCACTCTGCCGCGCCAACGGCGCCACCAACTGCGCGAACAGACCGACCTCACGATCCGCCGCCGACCGGTACCCCCGCAGATGCCGCGGCTCCAACCCGTACGCCGCCAGACCCGCCACCGCCCGCGCGATGATCAACGCGTCCGCGTCGTACCAGCCCGGCGGGTCCGACACCAGCACACCGAGGCGCTCCAACTCGCCCAACGTCGACTCGTCGATGCCACTACGCGCCACCAGGTCGGCCCGCCCGAGCCGCAGCTGCGACGACTCGGGCTCCTCCACCACCCGGCCCGGCACCTCGCCACCCGGACCCACCGCCACCAACGTCGGCCGCTGCCGACCCGGCGCCTCACCGGCGTCCCACTCGGCCAACTGGTCACGAATCACCCGCAACGGCAAATACTGATCCCGCTGCGCGGTCAACACGAACCGCAGCCGGGCCACGTCGTCCCAGCTGTACTTCCGGTAACCCGCCGCCGTCCGCTGCGGCTCCACCAGCCCCTCGGCCTCCAGGAACCGCAACTTCGAGATCGTGACGTCCGGGAACTCCACCCGCAACTGCCCCAGCACCTCGCCGATACTCATCAGCGGATGCGACCGGGCCGCCCCGGGCGGCGAGGAAGCCGCAGGCTCGTTCACCCGCGGCCGGCCTCCTCCTCCGGGCGAGGACCGGCGATGAACACCACGCGGAACTTACCGATCTGCACCTCGTCACCGTTGCTCAACGTCGCGGCCTCGACCCGCTCCCGGTTCACGTACGTGCCGTTCAGGCTGCCCACGTCCCGCACCGTGAACGTCCCACCGTCGCGGTGGAACTCCGCGTGCCGCCGCGACACCGTCACGTCGTCGAGGAAGATGTCACTGTCCGGGTGCCGGCCACTCGTGGTCACGTCATGGTCCAACAGGAACCGCGCACCGGCGTTCGGCCCACGCCGAACCACCAGCAGCGCCATCCCCGGCGGCAACGAGCCGGACATCCGGCTCGGCACCACATCGGTGTCCGGCCCCTCCAGCACTTCGTCCAACGAACCGAGATTGAGCGTCGAAGTGACGTCGAGCGGGGGGAACTCGTCGCCTGGGCGCGTCATGGGACCACCTCACGGATCTGTTCGGTCAGCGTCGGGGTAATGGCGGGTCTGGCCGCCGGGCAGTCGCACACCCGGCGGCTGGCTCCCCGTGCCCGGGAAGGCAATTACACAACGCTCAACTATTGGGTTCTCGGTCGACTGGGCGAGCCTAGCCAGCGCCGAAATGCAGGGCAACCGGACGCGCGGGAACATCATCGTCCCCCACGCCCGGCACGGGCAACACTCAGCTCGCGGTGAGCTCGCGATACGCCGCAGCCGTCAACAGCCCGTCCACCGCCGACGCATCATCCGGAGTGATCTCCAACAACCAACCCGCACCGTACGGATCCGTGTTGATCACCTCAGGAGTGTCACCCAGCGCCTCGTTCCGCGCCGACACCGTACCGCTCACCGGCGAGTAGATCTCCGACACGCTCTTGGTCGACTCGATCTCACCCAACGGCTCACCGGCGGCCACCACCGCACCCTCGTCCGGCAACTGGACGAACACGATGTCGCCCAGCGCATCCTGCGCGAAGTGAGTGATGCCGACACGCAGCACGCCGCCGTCGGCGCCGACCACCCACTCGTGCTCAGCGGTGTAACGCAGATCCTCAGGAATCACCAGACGCGTCCTTCATCCATCGGTGCACCGGGAAAGACCCGGCGCGGCCGCGCCGGTCAGGAGACCGGACGGGCGTGTTCCAGCTTCATCGGCCCGTGCAGCGCCGAAACCTCGGCAACCTCACGCTCCTCGACGATCACGTTACCGCCGTCACCGGCGACGGTCGCGGCCACCCCGCCGGGAATCTTCAACGCCGTGGACATCGTCGTCGGATCACCGATCACCGTGATCGTGTACGGACCCGACAACGACCGCCCGTCCACCACCAGCGACCCGTTCTGCCCGTCCAGGAAGTACGTCGACGCGATGATCCGCACCGGCGACCCACCGGCACCGGAAATCTGCATCGCCTCGGCCCCCGCACCCCGCAACTCCTGCACCGCGTCCAGGATCCGCTCCGCCGCGATCGGCTTCCCACCCGGCACGAACCGGACAGCCAACCCCGGCCCCCGCGCCGGCAACGTCCCCGCCAGGATCCCCAACTGGTCCGCCCGCCGCCGCGCCTCCTCCAACGCCGCCTGCCGACCCTGCTCACCGGAGCGCAACTGCCGCTGACTCTCCTCGAGAGCCTCGATGTCCTGCTGCAGCCGCTTCTCCCGCGAATCCAGATCCGAGAAGATCCGGACCAGGTCCTCCTGCCGCGTCGCCGCCAACGTCGGATCCGTCGACGTCGTCTTCAACTGCACCACCAGGGTGAAACCCAGCAACGCCAACAGCACCGCGATCATCACGCCCGCCGAGCTCAACCGCCCGCCCCACGCGCCCGGACCGCCCTTCGTCGGCGCCGGCGCCGGCGCCGACGTCGGCTCCGGCTCCTGCGGCGGCGCGGCCACCGCCTCCGCCAGATTCACCGTCGGACCACCGTCGTCATCGGCGTCGCCGACCCGCGACTCAGGCTCCGGCGGCGCGACCAGGGGACTGATCTCGTCCGGATCCGGCGCATCCGGCCGCGGATCCGGCTCACCCGCCGGCCCCGACCGACGACCCGGCCCCGCCGGCTCCGGCCACCCCGTCCCGGTCTCCCGCTGCTCGTCGCTCATCGCCACGAACCCTACGCCCGGAACAGGTGACGACGGATCGCCGCCACATTGCCGAAGATCCGCACCCCGAGCACGACCACCACGCCGGTGGAGAGCTGACCGCCCACCCCCAACTGGTCACCCAGGTACACGATCAGACCCGCCACCAGCACGTTCGAGATGAACGACACCACGAACTGCTTGTCGTCGAAGATCCGGTCCAGCTTCGCCCGCACCCCACCGAACACCGCGTCGAGCGCGGCCACCACCGCGATCGGCAGGTACGGCTGCAACGCGGCGGGAACGGTCGGATCCAGATAGATCCCGAGCACCACACCGGCCAGCAACGCCAGCACCGCGATCATCGGACACCTCCGGAGGGGCTGGGAGACGTACCCGGACCGGCCGGCCCGGGACTGGTCGAGCCGCCGGCGCCCGCCGAACCCGACGGCGACGGGACCGGACTGACCGAAGGCTGCGCGTAGCGTAGCCGCGGCTCCGGCGCGGCCGGCAGGGTGAGGCCCTCGGCCTCGCGCACCTGGAACGACAGGCCGGTCTGCTTCGCCACCCGACGCATCAGGTACGCCGACCGGCTCTCCTCGAACTTGTCCCGCATCGAGCCCGGCCCGATCGCCGTCACCTCGTACGGGCTCGTCACCGGCCGGAAGTCCACCAGGATCGCCGCCCCCGCCGACCGGATCGTCGACGTCGCCGTCAACCGCTGACCGTTGATCGCCACCGCCTCGGCCCCGGCGGCCCACAGATCGTTGGCCACCTTCTGCAGGTCGGAGTAGATCACCCGGTCCGGGCCGGCCTCCGAGTCACCGGTCACCGCGTCGTCCTCCTTCGGCGCCGCGTCGACCATGCGCACCACCATGCCGTCCCCGCGCACCCGACCCAGACCGGTGCCCGCCTCCAGGTTGCGCAACCGGGCCGCCTGCGAACCGCTCAGCGCGGCGTCACGCTGACGGCCCACCTCCTCGCGCAACCGGTCCGCCCGGGCGGTCATCTGGTCGGTCTCGGCCTCCCGCTGCTTGATCTGCGCGATCAGCCCGGCCCGCGCCTGGCTGCGGCTCGGCTCCTCGGCCAGGGTCTCCCGGTACGCCACCGCGAACAGGAACCCGACCACCACGATCACCAGGACGCTGACCGCCCGCGCCGAGGCGCCCCGCCACCCGGCCGGCGACGGCGGTGACTCGCGCCGTCGGGCCGCCGCGTCGGCGTACCCCGGGTCGAGCGGGTTGCGGAACAACTCGGTGAGGAAGTCCGGGGTGAAGACGCGCGCCGGGCGGCCACCGGAGTCCGGGCCGGTGCTCATGCCGCCGCTCCCCCGGACCGGGTCCGCATCGCACGCACCAGCCGTGCGGCCTGGACCACGTACATCGCGCCGGCCGCCCAGTAGAGCACCAGACCCCACCAGGCCAGGCCCCAGCCGATCGCCGAGGCGGCGGTCGCCACGGCTCCCGCGGTCTGCGCCAGCAGCAGGATCGGGAAGGCTGCCAGGAGCAGGAAGGTGGCCGTCTTGCCCACGTAGTGCACCGGCGGCGGGCCGTAGCCGTGGCGGCGCAGCACCGCCAGTGACCCGAGCAGCAGCACCTCGCGGGCCAGCAGCGCGGCGGTGAACTGCCACGGCACCACCTCGCGGGCGGTGAAGGCGAGCAGGGTGGCCAGGATGTAGAGCCGGTCGGCGAGCGGGTCCAGCAGCTCGCCGAGGCGGCTGACCTGGCCGAGCCGGCGGGCGATCCAGCCGTCGACCCAGTCGGTGGTGCCACCGGCGGCCAGTACCACGATCGCCGCCACGTCGGCCTCCACCACCAGGAACAGGTAGAGGAAGAGGGGTACGCCGAGCAGCCGGACGGCGCTGATCAGGTTCGGCAGGGTCAGCACCCGGTCACCGGCGACGGTGACCCCGCCCGAACCGTGCGGTTGCTCCACCCGAGCCGGCCGACGCGACACCGAACCTCCCTCCGCAGCACGAACCGGGTGCCACGTGGGACACCTCGGTGGGACGTGCGCGCTGACGGGCCGGCCAGCGCCGGCGCCTCGGCGATCCCGGGCTGGGACCTCCCCCTGGTGCCGGCTCCGGTGTCGTGACCGTGGGCCGGCGAGTTGCGCAGCCACTATATCGGGCTCACGTCTGTGTCCTCCGGCCGCGCGTTTGCGTCGTCGACCGTTGCTCCTTGTGTGCTGCGTCACCACCCGTAAGGCATCCTAGGACACTAGTCGTTCGGGTCCGTCGCACGATCTTCGTGTCGGGGGCGGACAGGTCAGGCGGTGAGGGCGGTGGCGTCGGTGCCGGGCTCCGCGGTGACCCCGGTCTCGGCGGCCTGGGCGAAGGCGAGCAGCGCGAGCAGCAACTCGTGCTGGGTACGCGCCGGCATCCGGTCGAGCACCGCCTGCACCGCACGGTGCCGGCGCTCCGTCAACTCCCGCAACAACGTCTCCGCCGCCGCCGTGGGGACCAGCCGGACCTCACGGCGGTCGCGGGGATCCGCCACCCGCCGCAGCAGACCGGTGGCCTCCAGCCGGTCACAGAGCCGGCTGGCCGACGACGGCACCACGTCCAACAGCTCCGCCAACCGGTTCACGTTGGTCTCCGGCCGCTCGGTGATCAGCGAGAGCACCCGCAGCTGGGTCGGCGGGACGGCCACCTGGTGCCGGGAGGAGGCCGAGTCGAGCACACCGATCAGCGCCTCGGCCGCGGCGTCGATCGCCGCGGCGAGATTCGGAGGTCGGTCCACCCGCTGTCCCCTGCGATCGTCCCGCTCGTACCTGCCGGTCGGTCACCGTCCGCCCGGAACGCTGGCACCGAGCCAGTCCAGGCAGACGACGACGGCATCGTCACGCAGGTCGGTCTCGGCGTGGTAGGCGAACAGCTCGCGCATCACCGTACCAACCGCCTCCGTGGCCGGCTGCAGCCGCGTGGACCGCATGGACCGGGCCATCACCCGCTCGCCGTACGCCTCCTGGCCACCCGGCTGCGCGGCGTACACCCCGTCGCTGACCACGAAGAGGCGGTCCCCCGGCGCCAGGTCGAACTCCTGCACCGCGTAGCGGGTCTCGGCGAACATGCCCAGCGGGAGCTGGCGCTCCAGCTCGATCGGGGTGACCGTGCCCCCACGCAGGCGTAGCAGGTGGGGCGAGCCGGCGTCCACGGCGCGGACCCGCCCGGTAGCGGTCTCCACCGCCAGCAGCAGCGTGGCCACGTGCCGCTGTCCCCGGTGCTGGTAGAAGATGGTGTCCGAGGCCAGTTCGGCCTGCTCCACCAACCCGCCGCCGGAGCGGCGGGCGTTGCGCATCGCGTTCACGGTCAGGGCGGTCAGCAGCGACGCCCCGATCCCGGTGCCGGTGCCGTTGAGCACGGTGAGGGTCAGCCGGCCGGCGTCCACCGCCCAGTCGAAGTGGTCACCGCCGACGGTGTACGCCGGCTCGAGCTGCCCCGCCAGCAGGAACTGCTCGTGCCGGACGCTGCGCCCGGGCAGCAGATCCCACTGCATCTCCGCGGCCATGCTGAGCCGCTCGCGACGCCGGGCCCGCCGGTAGCGGTCGGTCTCCCGGTCGGCGGCACGCAGGGCGGTGGCGAGTTCCCCGGCCACCTCCTCCGCCGCGCCGACCGTGGCGGTGTCCGGTGCGGCGGTCAGCTCGACCAGGAGCACCCCCAGCCGCTCCCCCCAGGCGGTCACCGGCACCCAGACCCGGCAGTGCCCCTCGTCGTGCGCGTCCAGCACCGGTTGCTGGCTGCTGAAGCAGCGCTGCGCGACGCCCGCGCAGGCCAGGAAGCCGGCCTCCGGCAGTTGCGTGCCGAGCACCGGCCAGAGCCCGCTGATCCGGTAGTCGGCGAGGAAGACCTCCACCCGCGACGCGGCGAGCAGCGACCGGAGGGTGCGGTCCGTGGTCTCCACCAGTTGGTCCGGTGGGGCCGCGCGCAGCGCACGGGACACCGCGGCGGGCACGTCCGGCATGTTGGTCCTTCCGATTTTCTTGCTACGGGGCAAGCATCATACGGAGGGCCGGACCCGCCGGGTCACCCGGCCGGCTTGACCGCCAGACCACCGTGGAAGGCGTCCGGCACCGCCGCCGCTTCGCCGTCCACCCGCCACCGCGACACCGCGACGATGCCGTCGGGCGTCGGCGCCCACCGGCCCAGCAGCGGACGGAACGACGCCGGGTCGCGCATCCGGAACTGCGGCCCCATCATCGCCAACGCCTGCGGATGACCGGCCAGTTCCTCGCTGTCGAAGTCGAACGCCAGGAAACTGCCCGGCGCCACCGCCTCGTAGATCTCCTCCAGGGTGCCCGCCAGGGTCGCGTCGTCGAGGAACGCCGCCAGCCCGAGGAACACCACCCCGACCGGCCTCCTCCCCCAGCCCGGCACGAAGCGGTGCAACTGGGCCCGGTCGACCGTGCCGATGTCGGTGGCGTCGCCGTAGCCGTAACCGGCGCGGTCGCTGTCGGCCAGGATCTGCTGGCCGAGCCGTACGGTCACCGGATCGACGTCGGTGTAGAGCACGTTCGCCGCGGTGGCGACCTCGTGCACGTTGCCCCGGGTCGGCAGCCCCGCGCCGAGCACCAGGAAACCGTCCACTCCGGCGTCGGCGATCGCCGTCACGGCCCGGCCGAGGAAGGCCCGCAGGTCACGGAAGATGGCCGCGCAGGGACCGTACGCCTCCTCGAACGCGCGCGCGGCGGCCACGTCCACCGGGAAGTGGTGCTCACCGCCCAACCAGAAGTCGATCATGCGGGCGGTGCTCGGCTGCTCCGGCTCGTCCATCGACGGCGCTCCCTTCCAGCGGGTGGCCGACAGCGTATCGACGCCGGCCGTCGTGGCGGTATCGGCCCGGCGACAGCAGGCGGCCCGCGATACTGACCGGACAGGAGGTGGACGGACGTGAACTCGGCGGACGGCGCGGCGGTCGTGGTGGGGGTGGACGGCTCCGAGCCGGCGCTGCGCGCGGTACGGCTCGCCGCGGCGGAGGCAGCCCGGCGCAACCGGCCGCTGCGGGTGGTGCACGGGTTCATCTGGCCGCTGCTGCGGGTCCCCGTCGACCAGGCTGCCGGCAGCCCACCCGGTGGCGGGCTGCGCCACCAGGCCGAACGGGTGGTGGCCGACGCGGTCGCCGAGGCCGAGGCGACCGCACCCGGGATCCGGGTGACCGGCGAGATCATCGACGGAGAGGCGTCCGCCGTCCTGCTGGGCGAGACCCCCACCGCGGTGCTGGTCGTGCTCGGCGACCGGGGCCTGGGCGGGTTCGCGTCGCTGGTCGTCGGCTCGGTCGCCGTCCAGGTCGCCAGTTACGCCGACTGCCCGGTGCTGGTCGCCCGCGGCGAGGAGCACCCCGGCGGGCCGGTGGTGGTCGGCGTCGACGGTTCACCCGCCTCCCGCCGGGCGGTCGGGTTCGCCGCTGAGCAGGCGAGCCTGCGCGGCGCCGGCCTGCACGCGGTGCACGCGTACAAGCATCCGGTCTCCCTGGGCCCGGGCGACATGCAGCCGCTGGTCTACGACGAGTCGGAGCTGCGTGACGAGGAGCAGCGGGTGCTCGCCGAGTCCCTCGCCGGCGTGCACGACCGGCACCCGGACCTCGCGGTCACCCACGAGGTGGTCCGGGCGCGGCCGGTCGCCGCGCTCACCGAGGCCTCGAAGCGGGCCCTGCTGACGGTCGTCGGCGGCCGGGGACGCGGCGAGCTGAGCGGGCTGCTGCTCGGCTCGGTGAGTCAGGGGGTGCTGCACCACAGCGCCAGCCCGGTCGCCGTGGTGCGGGCCCCCGACTGAGCGGTTGGCGCGTCCGCAGACGGGTAGACCGCCCGGGTACGGCACGCGGTGACAGCGACCGAGGAGGCGGCGATGCCAGGACCACGGCCGGGAAGCAACGCGTACGACAAGGAACGCGCGCGCCTGCGCGACATGGTCGAGCAGTCCGGGCGGGCGGCCGACCAGGAGGCGAACCAGGTCGCCAACCGGATCCTGCAGGAGGATCGCGGCCAGCGGGGCGTCGTCCGGGGCGAACGGACCTTCGGCCCCAAGGGCGAACGCGAACCCGGCGACCCGAAGTGAGGGCGTCCGGTCTGGTCGACGGGGCGATCGCCGGCGCGGTCGGCAGCGCCGCGTTGAACGTCGTCAGCTACCTCGACATGGTGGTCCGGGCGCGGCCGGCGAGCAGCACCCCGGACGAGACCGCCCGCCGGCTGGCCGAGACGGCGCACGTGGACCTCGGGCCCGAGGACCGGGCGGCCAACCGCCGCTCGGGCCTCGGGCCCGTCCTCGGCTACGGGATGGGCATCGCCGTCGGCGCACTCGTGGGCGCGCTCGCCGGCGGTCGCCGGGCGTCCCTGTCGGTCGGCCCGGTGCTGCTCGGCGGCACGGTCATGGCCATCTCCGACGGGTCGATGACGGCCCTCGGAGTCACCGACCCGCGCACCTGGCGGCGTAGCGACTGGGTCGCCGACTTCGTGCCGCACCTGGCGTACGGAGTGGCGGCCGCAGCCACCTGGAACCGGCTGCGGCCGCCATCCGGGCGGGGATGTCGTTAGCCCCGCGCGTCGCTCTCGTCGTCGGCGACCGGCTCACCGGCCGGACCGTACGGCGACACCTGCCCCTTGGGCACGGGCCTGCCCCGGTCACCGGTCGAGTGGCTCTTGTTGAGCGGATGCCCGGTCGGCCGGGGTCCCTTGCTGTCCTGGCTGGTGGCGCCCTTGTCGTTGCGCCGGAACTCCTCCTGCTGCGGTTGCACCACGACGGGTCTCCTTCCCGGTGGGAAGCGCGCGACGCCTCGGCCGCGCACCTGCTCGGCTTACCCGCCGCCGTGGCGCGCATTCGGGTCCCGCCGGCCGGGCTGATCCCCGCCGGGGCGGGTACAGCACGGTGATGGGGGACGAACACCGGGTGGCCCGGGTCCTGCTGGACCGGCAGGGACGCACGTACGCCGAAGAGGCCGGTATCCGGTTGACCGACCGGCCGGGGCCGCTGTACCAGCTGCTGGTGCTGGCCACGCTGCTGAGCACCCGGATCCGTGCCCAGGTGGCGGTGGCCGCCGCACGGGAGCTGTTCGCCGCCGGCTGGCGTACCCCGCAGGCGATGGAGGCGGCGAGCTGGCAGGACCGGGTCGACGCGCTGGGTCGCGGCCACTACCGCCGCTACGACGAACGGACCGCGACGATGCTCGGCACCGGCGCCCGGCTCTGCCTGGACCGCTGGCACGGTGACCTGCGGCGGCTGCACCAGGAGGCGGGCGGCCGGTCGAGCGTGCTGCGTCGGCTGCTCACCGAGTTCCCCGGCATCGGCCCGACCGGTGCGGACATCTTCCTGCGCGAGGCGCAGACCGTCTGGCCGGACGTGCGCCCGTACGCCGACCGGCGCGCCCTCGCCGGGGCCCGGCGGCTCGGGCTGCCGGCGAACCCGCGCGGGCTGGCCGGCCTGGTCGGCGAGGCGGACTTCGGCCGGCTCGCCTCGGCGCTGGTGCGCGTCGCCCTCGGTGAGGAGTCCGCCGGCGAGGTCAGCCGCACGGCGGCGGCCCGGTGAGCCTCACTTGACCGGCTTGTCCCCCGGCTTGGTGAGGTTCCAGACCAGCAGCGAGGCGAGCAGGGCGAGCAGCACCACTCCCCCGGAGACCCCGCCGCCCTCCTCGGCGCCGCTGCGCCCGGTCACCCCGAAGTAGATCACCGCGAGCCCGGCGAGCACCGCAAGGAACGTCCGCATGCCTCGGTCCTTCACGCCCGCACCGTACGACCGCACGCCGGCCGGGACACCGGGGTTCACGTCCTGTCACCCGTCCGGGTCAGCACTGTGCCGCGGGCCCGCGCAGCCGCACCCGCCGCACCGCCCGGTCGGCCACCTCGACCACCTCGACGGTGAGCCCGGGCAGCCGCACGCTGTCCCCCGGGCCGGTCGGCAGCCGGCCCAGCCCGGCCAGCACCAGCCCCGCGACGGTGGTGTAGTCGCGAGGCAGCGGGAAGGTCAGCCGCACCCCGACGTCGGGCAGGTCGTGCAGGGGGAAGTCGCCGGGCAGCAGCAACGCGCCGTCGGCCTCCCGGACCACCCCGCTGACGTCCCGATCGGTCTCGTCGTACAGCTCGCCGACGACCTCCTCCAGCAGGTCCTCCATGGTGATGAGGCCATCGATCCCGCCGTGCTCGTCGACCACCAGGGCGAGCTGTTCGTGGCGCTGGCGCAGCTGCCGCATCGCGTCGGCCACCGGCAGGCTGCCCGGCAGCAGCAGCGGCGGACGGGAACGCTGCCCGGCGGTGGCGGCACCGGCGTCGACCAGGTCGCGGATGTGCACCACCCCGCAGACGTCGTCGAGCCCACCGGGGCCGACGACGGGGGCCCGGGAGCGCCCGGTGGCGGCCAGCCGGCGCATCGCCTCCGGGGCGGTCATGGTGGCGGGCAGCACGGTCACGTCCCGCCGGGCCACCAGGATCTCCCGCAGGGTACGGCCGGCGATGTCGAACGCGCCGGACAGGATCTCCCGTTGCTGCGCCGACAGGCCCCGCTGGCTCACCAGCATCTCCCGCAGCTCCTCCTCGGTGACCTCCTGCCGGCTCGCCCGGGGATCCCCGCCGGCCAGCCGGACCAGCAGGTCGGTGGCCCGGCTGAGCAGCCACACCGCGGGTCGGGACAGCCCGGCCAGCAGGTCCAGCGGCACCGCGCTGAGCAGCGCCCACCGTTCCGCCCGCTGCATCGCCAGCCGTTTCGGGGCCAGCTCGCCCACCACCAGGGTGACGAAGGTCAGCACCACGGTCACCAGCAGCACCGCCACCGGCCGGGCCGCCCGGCCGAGGAAGCCCAGCGGACCGACCAGCGGCTCGGCCAGCGAGACGGCCGCCGCCGCCGAGGCGAGGAACCCGGCCAGGGTGATGCCGAGCTGGATGGTGGCCAGGTACCGGTTCGGCTCCCGGGACAGCCGGGCCAGCCGGGCGCCGGAGCGCCCGGTCCGGGCGAGCCGGCGCAGTTGCCCCTCGCGCAGGGTCACCAACGCCATCTCGCTGCCGGCGAGGGCGGCGTTGACCAGCACCAGCACCGCCACCAGCGCGAGCTGACCGCCCACCGCACCCCCTCCCCGCGCTCGTCGGCCGGTCCCCCGCCGCCGGTCAGTCGGTCTCCAGGTCGTCGAGGGAGATGGCGTGGGTCATCAACCAGCGGGCCAACGCCGACATCCCGAACAACCACAGCGGCGCGGACTCGGTCGTGCCGTTGGTGGCGAAGATCGCGAACCGCAGGTCCGGCGCCCGGTACGCCTCGATCCGCCAGCGGTGGTTCTTGTCCCGCCAGACCGCCGAAGGGTCCATGGCGTCACGGTAGGCGACCGCGGGGCACCGGTGGAGCGGCTTGCGCTCACCCGCCCGGTACGACCTTCCCGCCGAGCGCCGCGTGCGACCCCGCCCTGCCGGCCGGGGTCAGGACGGTGGGGTGACCACCTCGCGGGCGTCGTCGGGCAGCCGGCGGGTGGCACCGCGGCGGTCCAGCAGCTCCAGCAGCGGCACCGCCACCCGGCGGGTGGTGTCCAGCGCCTGCCGGGCCGCGCTGAGCGTGAACGGCTGCGGCAGGCCGGCCAGCACCCGGACCGCGTCGTCGACCGCGCCGGGCAGCAGCACCACGTTCTCGGTGAGCTTCAGCAGCGCGCCCGCGCGGACCGCCGCGCCGATCTCCCGGGGGCCCAGGCCGAGGGCGGCGAGCCGGTCGGCCTCCGGGGCACGGAACGGGTGCCGCGCGTACTCGGCGTGGACCCGCCGCACCGCGCCGGCCACCAGCTCGGGCAGGGTGTCCGCCGGGGCGGTGGCGACCCGGCCGGCACGCAGCGACAGCGGCGGCCGGACCAGGGCCGCCACGAGGGCCCGGTCGGGCAGGTCGAGGCGCCGGCGCAGCACCTCCACCGGCACGCCGGGCTCCAGCGGGTGCTCGCGGGCGTACCGGGTGGTCTCCTCGACCAGCCGGTCGCCCAGCCGCCGCCAGTGGTCGGGGTCGGCGAGCCAGTCCCCCGCCACCGGCTCGGCGGTGACCGTGACCCCCATCCGGGTCAGCTCGCCGGCCCGGGCCAGCGACCGGCGGCGCAGCTCCCCGGCCAGGTCGGGCCGTCCGTCCAGGCCGGCGAGCACCCCGGCCCGGGCGACCGCGGCGCCCCGGCGGGTCAGCGGCGGCGGGTCCACGTCCAGCACGGTCACCCCGCCGGCGACGTGGTGGCGGCCGGGGTCGCGCAGCAGCGCCCGGTCGCCGATGAGCAGCGGCAGCGGCCGGGCCAGCCGCAACCGGACGGTGTCGACGCCGAGCGGTCGGACCCGCACCGGCACGGCCGCCGCGCCGACGTGCAGGGTGAGCGTGGCCGGCAGGTCGGCCGCCGGGTCCCCGGCCAGGCGCACGTCGACCAGGTCGGTGCGGCGGAACCGGCCCGGGGTCAGCAGGGCGTCGCCGCGCGCCAACCGGTCCTTCGGCACGCCGCGCAGGTTGACCGCCACCCGGGCCACCGCGTCCACCCGGTCCCGGGCCTCGCCCAGGCGGTGCAGGCCGCGTACCCGGACGAGCTCACCGGTGTCGGCGAGGGCGAGCTGGTCGCCGACGCGCAGCCGGCCGCCGCCGAGGGTGCCGGTGACCACCGTGCCGCTGCCCCGCACGGTGAACGAGCGGTCCACCCAGAGCCGCACCGGGCCGTCCACCACCGGGGCCGGCACCCGGGCGACCAGCCGGTCCAGGGCGGCGCGCAGCGCCGGCAGGCCGTCGCCGGTGAGGGCGCTGACCGCCACCGCCTCGACCTCGCCGAGGGAGGTGGCGGCGATCTCGGCCCTGGCCGCCTCGGTCGCCGCCGCCGGGTCGGCCAGGTCCGCGCGGGTCACCACGAGCAGGCCGTACGACACCTCGAGCGCGTGCAGCGCGGCCAGGTGCTCGGCGGACTGCGGCATCCAGCCCTCGTCGGCGGCGACCACGACCAGCGCGGCGGGCACTGGGCCGACCCCGGCGAGCATGTTCGGCACGAACCGTTCGTGCCCCGGCACGTCGACGAAGGCGATCGTCGCGCCGGAGGGCAGGGCGGTCCAGGCGAACCCGAGGTCGATGGTCATGCCCCGGCGACGTTCCTCGGCCCACCGGTCCGGTTCCATCCCGGTCAGCGCCCGGACCAGGGTGGACTTGCCGTGGTCGACGTGTCCGGCGGTGGCGACGACGTGCATGTCAGCCGGCCGCCCGCAGCACCGCCACGCGCAGCGTGTCGTCGGCGGCGGCGGGCACACAACGCAGGTCCAGCAGGAGCCGGCCCCGGACCACCCGGCCGAGCACCGGTGGGCTGCCCAGGCGCAGCGGCCCGGCGTACGACCCGGGCAGGCTCAACGCCCAGGAGTCCAGTTCGACGCCCGGGGCGCCGCCACCACCGACCACGGCGGCGCTGGGCACCACCTCGGCCTGGCAGCCGTCCGCGCCGAGCGCGTCGCGCAGCCGTTCCGCCCGGGCGCGCAGCACCGCCGGGTCGGCGTGCAGGGCGGCCCGGGTGGGCGTGCCGGGGCGGTGCAGGGTCGCCGCCAGCGCCGCCAGGGTCAGCTTGTCGACCCGCAGTGCCCGGGCGAGCGGGTGCCGGCGCAGCCGCTCGACCAGGTCGGCGTCGCCGAGCAGCAGCCCGGCCTGCGGGCCGCCGAGCAGCTTGTCCCCGCTGGCGGTGACCAGCGCCGCCCCGGCGCGCAGGGTGCCGGCGGCGTCCGGCTCGTCGGGCAGCAGCGGGTCCGGTGCGAGCAGTCCCGACCCGATGTCGGCCACCACCGGCACGCCGAGGGTGGCCAACTGGCGTACCGGCACGGTGGAGGTGAAACCGGTGACGACGAAGTTGGACGGGTGCACCTTGAGCACGAAGCCGGTGTCCGGGCCGACGGCCCGGGCGTAGTCGGACAGCGTGGTGCGGTTGGTGGTGCCCACCTCGCGCAGCCGCGCCCCGGTGCTCTCCAGCAGGTCGGGCAGGCGGAAGCCGTCACCGATCTCGACCAGTTCGCCCCGGCTGACCACGATCTCCCGGCCGGCGGCCAGGGCGGTGGCGGCGAGCACCAGCGCGGCGGCCCCGTTGTTCACCACGTGCACGGCGGCGGCGTCGGGCACGGCGGCGGCGAGGGCGTCGAGGGCGTCGCGGCCGCGCCGGGCCCGCCGGCCGGTGCGCAGGTCCAGTTCCACGTCGGTGTGCCCGGCGGCGGCGACGACCGCCTCGACGGCGGCGTCCGACAGGGGCGCCCGGCCGAGGTTGGTGTGCAGCACGACGCCGGTGGCGTTGAGCACGGCGCGGGGCGTCGGCGCGGGCAGTGCGGCGAGCGCGGTGTCGCGTACCTCGTCGGGGGTGATCTCGCCGCGCCGGGCGCGGTCCTGGGCGGTGACGACGGCGGCCTTGACCCGGTCGCGGCCGAGGGTCGCGACGGCCGCCGCCAGCCCCGGGTCGGCGAGCAGGGTGTCGGTGCGCGGCACCCGCCGCCGCGGGTCGGCCGGCGCCTCACCCATGCGTCATCTCCCGTGCAGCGTGGCGGAGACGGACGGGAATCGAACCCGCCTGGCCCGGGTACCGGACCACACCGGTTTTGAAGACCGGGAGGGGCACCAGCCGCCTGAACGCCTCCGCCCAGGAGTCAACCACAGCACTCGCCGGGGCGCGTGGCGAGGCTCAGACCTCGCCGGCCTCCCGGCGGCGGATGCGCTCCCGCTGCGGCAGCACCGTGTACTTCGGATCCCGGGCCGAGGCGACCCCGCCGTGGAAGATGCCGAACCGGGTGACGACGGAGGCGGCCAGCAGCGCCGCGCCGGACAGCGCGGAGACCGCCCGGCTGCGCCGGCCGAGCAGCGCGCCGGCCACCCCGGCGGCCGTCAGCGCCCGCCCGGCGCGCAGCAGCCGCCCGGCCGTGCCGGTCCGGTAGGGCTCGCTGAGCAGCCCGAGGCGGGTCTCCACCGAGTGCGCGCCCCACAGTTCCAGGGCCGCGCCGGCGACCGCGAGGCGTCGCGCCGGGCCGGCCTGCGCGCAGGGCGCGGCGATCAGGCCGACACCGGCGCCGCTGGCCAGGGCGCTGCCCGCGAAGATGGTGGGCAGTTCCGGGTACGCCTCGTGCCAGGACGGCACCGCCGTGCCGGCGAGCAGCACCCCGGTGTACGTGGCCAGGGCGGGCGCGGTGACGGCGGCGGCCAGCCCGGCGACCTGCCCGGCCGGGGGCAGCAGCCGGCGAGCCAGCCCGAGCGCGCCCCGCTCCGGCAGCCGGGACGCCGCCTCGGCGACCGCCGCGACCCCGGCGGCAGGGCCGTAGGCAGTGAGGATCCAGGTGCCCACCGACATCGGCGAGGTCGGCTTCGCCACCCGCAGCATGTGGTGGAACCGCGACGGCCGGCCGAGATCGTTGACGAGGAAGTACGCGCTGGCGGTGACCGCGCCGAGCGCGGTGACGCGGCCGGCGCGGCGCAGCGCCGGTCGCCCGGTGAGCTGCCCACCCGCCGCCAGCAGCGACGACCCGGCCGCGAGGCCGCCGGTGAACAGGTATGCGGCGATGTCCCAACGCCACACCGGCGGCTTCAGGATCGGCCGGCCGTAGTACGAGGTGAACTCGGCCTCAGGCACCCGCAGCTCCTCGCCACCCCGGCGGCCGCCACGTCCGCGCCCGCCGCGCCGGTCGGCGGGGGCCACGTCGCGCGGCGGGCGAGGGGCGTGGCCGGCCTCGGCGGCACCGGCGTCGGTGTGCGGCGCAGCGCTCGCGGCACGGCCGTCGCGCGGGTGGTCCCCGCCCGCTCCCTGGTCGGCAGCGGCCGGACCGGCGGGGCCGACGCCCACCTTCGGGCCGTGGCCGAGCTGGGCCGACGCACGGCCCCGGCCCCGCACCGCGTCCGGGTCGATCCGCTCGCGGAAGCGGCGGAACAGGTCACCGACCGGGCGCTGCGGACTCACGACCGACCTCCGACGAACGCGGCGACGGCCGCCGCCGCCATGGCCACGGCGGCCCACCCGGCCCGCTTCCACATCTTCGGCAGGTCCCGGGTGGTCACCACCGGGTCCGGTGGCAGGCCGTAGACCTCCGGCTCGTCCAGCAGTAGGAAGAACGCGCCGTCGCCGCCCACCCCGTCGGTCGGGTCGTGGCCGTAGAGGCGGGCCTCCGGCACGCCCCGACCGTGCAGCTGCTCCACCCGCCGCGCGGCCCGCTCGCGCAACTCGTCCAGCGGGCCGTACTGGATCGACTCGGTCGGGCAGGCCTGCGCGCAGGCCGGTGTCATGCCCGCGCCGATCCGGTCGTAGCAGAGCGTGCACTTCCACGCCCGGCCGTCGCCCCTGCGCTGGTCGATGACGCCGTACGGGCAGGCGGAGATGCAGTAGCCGCAGCCGTTGCAGATGTCCTCCTGCACCACCACCGTGCCGAACTCGGTGCGGAACAGCGCCCCGGTGGGGCAGACGTCCAGGCAGGCGGCGTGGGTGCAGTGCTTGCACACGTCCGACATCATCAGCCAGCGGAAGTCGGTACGTGCCCCGGCGCCGGTGCTCCGACCGGGTGGCTGCGCGCCCGGCATGCCGAGGAACCGGGTCCCGGTCGCCGCGCCGTTCGACCCGGCGGGCGCGGTGCCCTCGACGGGCGCGGTGCCGGTGCTCGGGCCGGCGGCCATCCGGGCGGCGGCGGCGGCCGCACCCGGCGGCACGCCCGGGTCCGTGCCCGACGGGTTGCCGTTTCCGGCGGCGACCGCCGCCGACGTCGCGCTCGCCGAGCCGCCCGTCGGGGCGCCGGCGAACGGCGGGGCGCGGTGCCCGGCCGGGCGGGGCTGCTCGATGAAGGCCACGTGTCGCCAGGAGTTCGCGGTCAGCGCGCCGGTGTTGTCGTACGACATGCCGAGCAGGTCGAAGCCGGAGTCGGGGACGTCGTTCCACTCCTTGCAGGCCACCTCGCACGCCTTGCAGCCGATGCAGACGCTGGTGTCGGTGAAGAAGCCCATCCGCGGGCCGGCCGAGACCCAGCCGGCGTCCGGGGCGGGGTCGAGGGGGCCGTAGAGGCTGTTGGCGTCAGGCATCGTCGTCCTCCCCCGGCCCCGCGTCGGTGTCGGTTCCGGCCGGGTGGCGAACGGTCACCATCGGCGGCGTCCGGCCGGGGACCAGCTCGGCCCGCCGCTGATAGTCGGCGACCAGCTCGCGCAGGGCCGGGCCGGTGGGCCGGCGTCCGGGGCGTACGTCACAGGTGCCGATCTTGCTCTCCTGGATCAGGACGTTCGGGTCCAGGGTGATGCCGAACAGGTCGTTGGCCGAATCGCCGGTCACGATGCCCTCGAACCCGAAGTGGTACGGCAACCAGAGCTGGTGGATCACCCGGCCGTCCACCCGCAGCGGGGTGAGCCGGTCGGTGACCAGCACCTTCGCCTCGATCACCGCCCGGCCGCTGATCAGGTGCGCCCAGCCCAGGTGGGTCAGCCCCGCCTCGGCGGCCAGCTCCGGCGACACCTCCACGAACATCTCCGGCTGGAGTTCGGCCAGTGGTCGCACCGTCCGGCTCATCGCGCCGGCCGTGTGGTGCTCGGTGAGCCGGCTGACCGTGAACACGTACGGGAAGACCTGGCTGTGCTCCTGCGGCGGACTCGGGTTCACCGAGTTCACCGGGTGCGCGTACACCTTGCGGGTCGGGTTGGCCTGCTGCCCGTACAGCGGGTTGCGCATCGGCGACTCGGCCGGCTCGAAGTGCGTCGGCAGCGGCCCGTCGAGCACGCCGCTCGGCGCGTACAGCCAGCCCTTCCCGTCGCCCTGCATGACGAACGCGTCGTCACCGGCGATGCCCTCCGGCCCGGACGCCCCCTTCGGCGGCCGGTACGTCGGCGGCTTGGTGCGCTCGAAGTCCGGCACGTCGTAGCCGGTCCACTCGCCCTTCTCCTCGTCCCACCAGACGTAACGCTTCCGCTCGCTCCACGGCCGGCCCTGCGGATCGGCGGAGGCCCGGTTGTACAGGGTGCGCCGGTTCGCCGGCCAGGCCCAGCCCCACTCGGCGGCCACCCAGTCCTGCTCGTGCCGGGACTTGCGGCGGGCGGCCTGGTTGACGCCGTCGGCGTAGACGCCGGCGTAGATCCAGCACCCGATGGCGGTGGAGCCGTCGTCCTTCGCCTCCGCGAACGACGACAACAGCCGGCCGGTCGCCACGTCGTACCCGTTGATCTCGCGCAGCACCGCCTCGGCGCTCGGCTCGGAGTGCGGACCGTGCGTGGGGTAGTCCCAGGCCAGGTCGAGCAGCGCCCGGTCGCGGGGCTGGTCCGAGCCGGCCAGCTTCTCCCGCAGCCGGCGGCCCAGGTGGTAGAAGAACCACAGCTCGGAACGGGCGTCGCCCGGCGGGTCGACGGCCCTCTCCCGCCACTGCACCAGCCGCTGCGTCTGGGTGAAGGTGCCCTCCTTCTCCACGTGCGAGGCGGCGGGCAGGAAGAACACCTCGGTGCGGCACTGCTCCGGCACGATCTCGCCGGTGGCGACCTCCGGGCCGTTCTTCCAGAACGTGGCGCTCTCGATCATGAACAGGTCGCGGACCACCAGCCAGTCGAGGTTGGCCATACCGAGGCGTTGGGCACGGCCGTGCGCCGAGCCGACCGCCGGGTTCTGGCCGAGCAGGAAGTACCCCTTGACCTTGCCGTCGATCATGTTGAGCACCTGCTGGTAGGTGCCGTGGTCGCCGGTCATCCGGGGCAGGTAGCCGTAACAGAAGTCGTTCTCCGGGGTCGCCGCGTCCCCCCAGTACGCCTTGAGCAGGCTCGCGCCGAAGGCCCGCGCGTTGCCCCAGAAACCCTTCTGGCCCGGGTGCCGGATGCTGTCCACCCACTCGTCGAAGGTCGGGTGGGTGGCGTGGTGCGGCATCGGCAGGTAGCCCGGCAGCAGGTTGAACAGGGTGGGGATGTCCGTCGAGCCCTGGATGCTGGCATGCCCGCGCAGCGCCAGGATCCCGCCGCCCGGGCGGCCCATGTTGCCCAGCAGCAGCTGGATGATCGCGCCGGTGCGGATGTACTGCACACCGACGCTGTGCTGGGTCCAGCCCACCGAGTAGATGAGGCATCCGGTGCGTTCCCGGCCGGAGTTCTCCGTCCAGGCGCGGGCCAGCTCCAGGAACTTCTCCCGGGGGATCCCGCAGACCCGCTCCACCATCTCCGGCGTGTAGCGGGCGAAGTGCCGCTTCAGGATCTGGTAGACGCAGCGCGGATGCTGCAACGTCTCGTCGCGCAGGGTCTCCCCGTGCACCTGCGCGCCGTGCGACTCGTGCCGCAGCCCGGCCGCGCTGTCCCGCTCCCGGGCGGTGTGACCGCTGCCGGAGTCGGACTCGTGCCCCGCGTACTGCCAGCTGTCCTGCACGTAGCTGCCGGTCTCCGGGTCGAAGCCGGAGAAGAAGCCGTCGCCGTCCTCGGCGTCGACGAACCGCTCGCTGACGATCGTCGCCGCGTTCGTGTACGCCAGCACGTACTCCCGGAAGTCCAGCTCGTTCTCCAGGATGTGGTTGACGACGCCGCCGAGCAGCGCGATGTCGGTGCCCGCCCGGATCGGCAGGTACGTGTCGGCCACGGCGCTGGTCCGGGTGAACCGGGGATCGACGTGGAAGACCTTCGCGCCCCGGCGCTTGGCCTCCATGACCCACTGGAAGCCCACCGGGTGGGCCTCGGCCATGTTCGAGCCCTGGATGACGATGACGTCAGCGTTGGCGACGTCCTGTTGGAAGTCCGTCGCGCCACCCCGACCGAAGCTGGCCCCCAGACCGGGGACGGTGGCGGAGTGTCAAATCCGGGCCTGGTTCTCGATCTGGAGCGCCCCCATCGCCGTGAACAGCTTCTTGATGAGGTAGTTCTCCTCGTTGTCCAGCGTCGCCCCGCCGAGGCTGGAGATGCCCAGTGTCCGGTTGAGCGGCCGGCCCTCGCTGTCGACGTCCTCCCAGGTCTCCTCGCGGGCGGCGAGGATCCGGTCGGCGATCATGTCGAGCGCGACGTCGAGCTCCAGGTCCTCCCACTCGGTGGCGTACGGCCGGCGATAACGGACCGTGGTCTGGCGCAGCGGGCTGGTGACCAGGCTCCTGCTGGCCGAGCCCTTCGGACAGAGCCGGCCCCGGGAGATCGGGCTGTCCGGGTCGCCCTCGATCTGGGTGACCCGGCCGTCGGTGACGAAGACCCGCTGCCCGCAGCCCACCGCGCAGTACGGGCAGACCGAGCGGGCCACGGTGTCCGCGTCCTCGGTGCGCGCGGTCAACTCCGCCGAGCGGCCGGACTGCGCCGCCGCGCCCCGGCCGAGCGGGTCGGCGCCGGTGAGCTGCCGGTAGACCGGCCAGCCCTCGATGAAGGTACGGATCCCCACCGTGGGCACCTCCTCCCCGACACCGCGCAGGCCGACGTCCCCTGAACATAGGCCAGCCCCTCGGGGGTCCGCGAGCCAAGTGGTCGATCTTTTTCGGCGTACGCGGACAGCGCCGCCCCCGGCCCGGGTGGGTCGGGGGCGGCGCTGGGGGTGTCGGTGTGCAGGTCGCCTCTCGGCGCGTGGCGCGACGCGGCTCCAGCCGAACGGTATTCCGCGACGGCATTTCAGGTGAGGCCCGGGGACACTGGACACACCGACACCCGACTCAACACGCTACCCGCCCTCGCCCTTCCCTCGCTCGACGTGACCCCCACCACCGCCCTCGCACCGTGATCAGGTCGGGCTGTCCGCCGGGGCGAGCGTGGTGCAGTGGCGGCCGGGTGGCTCGGCACGCCTCCCGGCCAGTGCGGCGATCCCGGGCCGGAAACTCCCCCTGGCCCCGCCACGCCGCCCTCCGCGAGGGGCGATGGAACGAGATCTTGGAGAGTTGACGTTCGCAGTGAACGACAACTCGCCAAGATCCAGCCCGCCTCGCGGGCACCCCCGACCGGAACGACGCACCTCAGTCGGCACCGCGCGGCGCGTGGACGTCCCGCCCGCTTCTGAACACACGGCCCCACCGCCGCCCACCCCCGCCCGCCCGCGGATTGATCATGAGGTTGGCGGCCGTCATGGCGATCCACACCGCCGTCGAACTGCATGATCGACTCTGGGCGATCGGGCGATCGGGCGATCGGGCGATCGGGTGCGCGGGACGAGGGCTTGGGCACGCTCGGTTGCGCAATCGCTGCCGGGCGATCGCCGTCATGCACGGCGGATCGGTGCAGACACCGCTCAGCAGTCGGCGCAGACGCCACCTCGACGCGGCCGGATATGCCGCTGGCCGGCACCCCAGTGTGGGGTGCCGGCCAGTATGCGTGTGTGGGTGGGTCAGCTGTTCCAGTGCTCGGCGACGAGGTCGGCGGCCTGCTGCTCCCACTGGGCGTAGTGGTCCGGGTAGGC
>NZ_JBNADX010000013.1:0-166760 GCF_049629545.1 Micromonospora citrea | reverse complement strand
GGGCGGGTGCGGGCGTGGGTGGGCGGGGTGGGCGGGGTGGGCGCAGGGGTGGGGGGACGGAAAGGCCGCCGGCTCCCCTGGGGGAGGCGGCGGCCTTTCGGTGTGGGGCGGGAGGTCAGCGGTCGGTGAGCGGGGTGTAGTCGCGCTCGGCGGAGCCGGTGTAGATCTGCCGCGGACGGCCGATCTTGGTCTCCGGGTCGTTGATCATCTCGCGCCACTGGGCGATCCAGCCGGGCAGCCGGCCCAGCGCGAACAGCACCGTGAACATCTTGGTCGGGAAGCCCATGGCCTTGTAGATCAGGCCGGTGTAGAAGTCCACGTTCGGGTAGAGCCGGCGGGAGACGAAGAAATCGTCGGCGAGCGCGATCTCCTCCAGCTCCATGGCGATGTCCAGCATCGGGTCCGGCTTGGCCATCCGGCCCAGCACGTCCTGGGCGGCCTTCTTCACGATGGCGGCACGCGGGTCGTAGTTCTTGTAGACCCGGTGGCCGAAGCCCATCAGCTTCACGCCGTCCTGCTTGTCCTTGACCTTGCGGACGAAGGAACGGACGTCGCCACCCTCGGCGTTGATCTTCTCCAGCATCTCCAGCACGGCCTGGTTGGCACCGCCGTGCAGCGGACCGAACAGGGCGTTGACGCCGGCCGACACCGAGGCGAAGAGGTTGGCGTTGCTGGAGCCGACCAGCCGGACCGTGGAGGTCGAGCAGTTCTGCTCGTGGTCGGCGTGCAGCACGAAGAGCATGTCCAGCACGCGGGCCACCACCGGGTCGACCTCGTACGGCTCCGCCGGCACGCCGAACGTCATCCGCAGGAAGTTCTCCACGTAGCCCAGCGAGTTGTCCGGGTACAGCAGCGGCTGGCCGATCGACTTCTTGTAGGCGTACGAGGCGATGGTGGGGACCTTCGCCATCAGCCGGATCGTGGACATCTCCACGTGCTCGGAGTCGAACGGGTCCAGGCTGTCCTGGTAGAAGGTCGAGATGGCGCTGACGGCCGAGGAGAGCACGGCCATCGGGTGTGCGTCGCGCGGGAAGCCGTCGAAGAACCGACGCATCTCCTCGTGCAGCAGCGAGTGCCGCCGGATCCGGTCGCTGAACTCGGTGAGCTGCTGCTGGGTGGGCAGCTCGCCGTAGATCAGCAGGTAGGAGACCTCCAGGAAGGAGCTCTTCTCGGCCAACTGCTCGATCGGGTAGCCGCGATACCGCAGAATGCCCGCGTCACCGTCGATGTAGGTGATCGCGGACGAGCAGGACGCGGTGTTGACGAAACCGGGGTCGTACGTGGTCATCCCGGTTTCCTTCAGCAGCTTGCTCACCCCGATGCCCGCGGGGCCTTCGACCGCGTCGTGCACCGGAATCGAAAGCTGCCCACCGGGGTGATCGAGCTTGACTTCCGTCATGTGGTTCCTCGCTTCGCCGGCGAATCTTCGTTGAATTGCCTTCGCTTCTACCGTATTCGCGGACCCCGGGACACTGCCCGTCGTGGTTCGGCGGTGAGGTATGCGTCACCCGATTCCCGACCCGGCGGCTCGGAAACCCTGGTCAGCGAGGGCGAACCCGACGATGACGGGCGTCGGGGACGAAAGGTTCAGCCGAGCGTCAGCCGGCGCAGGCCGCCGTCCGCGGCGACCCGGTAGAGGTCGAGCCGGTTGACGCCGGCGGAGAACAGGTGGTCGTCGGCGAGGAGGGCGGCGAAGCGGCGGCCCCCCTCGTCCCGGCGTACCACGGGCACCACGGCGGCGACCGTGCCGTTGACCGCGACCGCCAGCGGCGTGCCGTCGGGCACCTCGTCGGGCACCGTGCCCCAGACCAGGGCCGGCAGCTCACCGGCGGCCGGGTCGACGGCCCGGAACGCGTCCAGGTTCGCCACCCGGGCCCGCCCCTCGGTGGGCGCGTCGCCGACGGTGGTGCCGACCAGCGGGTGCGCCGGCGGGTCCGGCGGCCGGGCCGGCACCCCGCCGCGCAGGGTCAACGGCTGGCCCGGCCGGTCGTAGAAGACCTTCTCCGGGCGCGGGCGCGGGGCCTGCCGGGCGGAGCGGCCGTCGACCTGCCACGGGATCCGCACGTGCACCTCGTCGGCGATGGTCGGCAGCAGGTCGACGTGCTCCCAGTTACGGTCGTCCACCCGGCCGGCGCGCTGCTGCGGCGTCTTGACGAAGGTGGGCACCCAGGCCACCTCGCCGGCGGCGTGGTTGATCGCGTCCAGCCCGCGGCCCTGCCAGTCCCGCTGGAAACTGACCCCGTGGTCTGCGGTGAGCACCAGCAGCGCCCGGTCGTACAGGCCGGTGGCGCGCAGCGTACGCAGGGTCTCGCCGACCAGCCGGTCGGTGTAGCGCAGCTGGGCCAGGTGCCGGGAACGGGCCAACTCGGCCCAGCCGGCGCCGGCGTTGGGCAGGTCCTCGGGGGCGGTGTAGCGCGCCCCCGACGGCAGGTACGCCCACGGCGCGTGCGGCATCAGCAGGTGCAGGAAGTGCAGGGTGGGCCGCTCGCTGGGGCGTAGGCCGGCCAGGAAGCCGGCGAACCGGGCGGGCTGGTTGTCGTTGAGCTTGTCCCAGCGGAACTTGGGGTCGTCCGGGACCGGTTCGCCGTCGTCCAGGCCGGCCTCCGCCGCGGTCCGCTCCCGGTACGACTCCTGCGGGTCGATGCGGCTGTCCACCGGCGCGACGAGCTGCCGCAGCAGCCGCCCGCTCTCCCGGACCAGCACCCCGAGGCCCTGCTGCGGGCTCGACGGCTGCTCGCAGCGGCTCGGCGGGCAGAGCCGGGTGATGCTCTCCTCGGCGCGGACGTCGTACAGGCCGCCGAGGGCGGTGAAGAGGTTGTCGGGGTACTGCGAGTAGTGCGGGGCGAGCGGCTGCGCCGGGTAGCGGCCGGTGAGCATGGCCGGCAACGCGTACGGCGTCCAGCCACTGACCCCGGTGGCGTTGCGGTACCAGGTGGAGCCGGCCGCCAGCTCGGCGAAGTGCGGGTAGCGGGTGGCGTCGATCCGCCCGTCCGGGCCGAGCAGGGAGACCAGCGGCAGCTCGTCCAGGACGATCATGACCACCGGTGGGTGCTCCCCCGGCCCGGCCACCCCGGCCGCCCCGCCGTGGGCCCGGGGCAGCACCACCGCCGAGGCGGGCGAGGCGAACAGGAACAGCGCCACGAAGATCGGCGGGCCGAGCGCGGCGACCCGCAGCACCCGCCCCGGCGCGTGCCACCGGCGGTGCGCCACCGCCCCGGCGGCGCCGAGGACCCCGGCGACCAGCAGCAGCGGTACGCCCCGCAGCCCGGTGGCGTGCCGGCCGGCCTGGACGGCGAGCGCGGCCAGCAGCAGCCCCACCACGACGGTGTGCGCGAGCCCGCGGACCCGGACGCCGGCCAGCCGGGTGGCCAGGCCGAACGCGCCGAACGCGACGGTGGGCAGGACGGTCACCAGCGCCACCAGCGCCAGCACGTCGCCCGGGTCCGCCCGGTGGAACAGGAAGAAGTCCGGGCTGCGCCCGAGCACGTCGAGCAGCGGCTGGGTGACCGCCAGCCCGACCAGGGCGGTCACCTCCAGCAGCCGGCGCAGCTCGGCCCGCCGCCCACCCGGGGTGTCCGGGTCCGGCGGCGGGCCGGACGTACGCGGTGGCGCCGCAGTCGCGAGGGCGCGGTCAGCCACCCACCACCACCTGGTAGAGCGTGCGGGTGCCGGACGGCAGTTCCCGCTGCCGCTCGATGCGGCAGCGGGCCGCGAGCAGGTGCTCGAACTCGTCGCGGCGGTAGTCGGGGAAGAGCCCGTCGGGCTTGTTGGCCAGCAGCCGGCGCGCCATCACGTCCTCGGGGTGGACGAACTCCACCACCAGCCGCCCGCCGGGCCGGACGTAGGCGACGAGCTGGTCGAGGACCTGGGCCAGCGGCACGTTGCGGCCGATGGCCAGGTGGTGGACCACGGCGAGGGCGAGCACCACGTCGGCCCGGGCCCGGACCGCGAAACCGGCCCGCTCCACGCCGCGCCAGCCTCCGCCCGGGGACGGATCGGCGAGGTCCATCACCAGCGGCAGGATCCGCTGCTCGCCCTCGGCGCGCAGCGCCCGGTAGAGGGTGTCGACCACGGCCGGATCCTGCTCGACGGCGACCACCGCGGCGGCGTGCCGGGCGGCGATCCGGGCGTACCGGCCGTCGTTGGCGCCGAGGTCGAGGACCAGGCCGGGCCTGCCGGCGGCGGTGACGGCCGCGGTGACGAAGTGCTCCTTCTCCGCCCGGTCCTGCGCGGTGTAGCTGCAGGTGCGCTGGTAGTCGACCCAGTGGCTGGGCTCGTCGCGCCGGTCCAGCCGGCGGACCAGCTTCTCGATCCCGCGTACGGTGGCCAGGGCCAGGTCCCGGGAGTAGCCGGCGGCGCGGAGCTGGGCCCGGACGTCGGTGGTGCTCGACCGGGCGTTGCGCTCCTGCATGGCGCCGTGCAGGTGCACGTGGGTGAGCACGCCGGGCAGCAGCCGGCGGGCGCCCCGGAAGAGCCGGCGCATCTGGTCGGACTCGACGCCGTCGACCCGGGCCCGCAGCCAGGGCTGGAAGTCCACGCCGAGATGGGCCTGGAGCAGCAGCGGGTAGAGCAGGGTCTGGCAGAACTGCCGGTAGCCGGCCCAGGGCTCGCCGTCGGCCAGCGGCGCGAAGGAGCCGACGTCGATGAAGACCGGGGTCGCGCCCCGCCACTGCAGGTTGTACGCCGAGCCGTCCTTGGTGGTGAACCCGGCGGGCAACGCCCGGCGCAGGATCTCCAGGTGCAGCAGCGCCGCGTCGCGCAGCATGCCGAACGACCACTCGTACGGGTGCGAGACGAACGGGATGCGCTCGTGGCGCAGCACGGCGGTCCAGCCGGGCAGCACGGCCGGGTCGACCGGCTCGGTGCCGCAGACCTTGCCCTCGGCGAGCAGCGCGGTGAAGAAGTCGCTGGCCGCCAGGGCCTGCCAGTCGCGGGCCGCCTGCGGGCCGAGGCCGCGCAGCACCTGGTCTCCGGCGTGGAAGACCCGGTTGGCCGGGTCGCGGAAGGAGCCGGGCTCGACCCGGGTGTCGGAGCTGGTCATGGGCGGGCGGTCAGCCCCGGTCGGTGGGCTGGCGGCGGAAGCGGTCGACCAGCCGTCGCCAGTAGAGCTTGGCGGCGACGGCCGCCCCCGCGACCCCGCCGACCACCGCCTGCACGATCAGGCTGCCGGACCCCGCGTCCAGGTAGGCCAGGTGGTTCACCGACCGCTCCCTTCCCTCACCGTCGTCACCCGCCGCCGGGCACACAACTTTGCGGCATTTAAGCCGTTTACGCCGGACTTGTTCCTTTGACACCGTACGCGGTCGACGGCTCGCGCGGGGCCACACCGGCGACCGTGCGTCCGTTTCGTTCAAGACCCCGCCCCGGCGCCGGCCTAGCCTCAGGGCATGGCACCTCGAATGGACCACCTCGGCCTGGTCGTCGCCGACATGGCACGCAGCCTCGACTTCTACCGCCGGCTCGGACTGGACCTGCCGTCCGAATCGGACACCCTGCCGCACGTGGAGGTGACCCTGCCCGGCGGCGTCCGGATCGGCTGGGACACCGTCGACAGCATCCGCGACCTCGGCCCGGGCTGGACGCCGCCGACCGGCAGCGCCCGGATGAGCCTGGCCTTCCGGTGCGCCGACCCGGCGGAGGTCGACCGGTACTGGACGGCGTTGACCGAGGCCGGCTTCCACGGCGAACTGCCCCCGTGGGACGCCGACTGGGGGCAGCGGTACGCGGTGCTGCACGACCCGGACGGCAACGGCGTCGACCTCTACGCCCCGCTGCCCACGCCGGCCGCCGCCTGAGCGCACCGAATGTGAGGTCAGCCGGGCAGCAGCCGGGTGGGTGGGACGCCGGCCAGCTCGCGCACGTCGCGGGTGAGGTGGGCCTGGTCGGCGTACCCGCACCGGACCGCCACCTCGGCCCACGGCACGCCGGTGCCGGCCAGCGCCAGCGCCCGGCGCATCCGCAGGATGCGGGCGAGGGTCTTCGGGCCGTACCCGAAGAGGGCCTGACTGCGCCGGTGCAGGGCACGCGGGCCGAGGCCGACCTCGGCGGCGGTCGTGGCGACGCTCGCCCCGGCGGCGAGCGAGGCGGCGATCCGCGCGCCCAACGGGTCCGGCCCGCCGGCGGCGACCAGCCGGTCGACGGCCACGGACTCCAGCGCGGCGGCGCTCGGCAGGTCACCCAGCCGCTCGGCGACCTCGTCCGCCGCCCGGCCCCAGAGCGCGTCGAGCGGCACCCTGCGGTCCCGCAGCACGTCGGCGGGGACGCCGAAGACCGCCGGACCGGTGCCGGGCGGCAGCCGCAGGCCCAGCCACCGCTCCCCCGGCACGGATCGGGAGAGCTGGGCGGTCCGGTCCGGCCCCGCCACCAGTAGCCCGGACCGGCTGGACCAGAGCAGGTCCAGGCAGCCGTCCGGCAGCACCCGGGTCGGCGCCGCGCCGGGACGGGCCCGGCTGGCCCACACCACCGCCCCGGCGATCCGGTCGGCCCGACGTTCCCGGTACACGCCGCCCACCCTGCCACCGCGGTACGACGGCGGACCGGGTCGGCACCGGGATCAGGGCAGAGCGGGTACGGGCAGCCGGACCGTGAAGACGGTGCGCCCGGGCCGGCTCTCGACCTGGACGCTGCCGTGGTGCGCCTCCACCACCGCCGCCACGATCGCCAACCCGAGTCCGGTGCTGCCGTGCTCGCGGGAGCGGGAGCTGTCGCCCCGGGCGAAGCGTTCGAAGACCTCACCCTGCAACTGCGGCGGGATGCCCGGTCCGTCGTCGGCGACGCTGATCTCCACGCCGCCGCCCACCCGGGCCAGCCGGGTGGTGACCGTGCTGCCGGGCGGCGTGTGCACCCGCGCGTTGGCCAGCAGGTTCGCCACCACCTGGTGCAGCCGGACACCGTCGCCGGGCACCTCCAGCGCCTCGTCGGGCAGGTCGAGCTGCCAGCGGTGCTCCGGACCGGCGACGTGCGCGTCGCTGGCCGCGTCGATGATCAACGCGGTCAGGTCGACCGGCTCCACCGCAAGCGGCCGGCCCGAGTCGAGCCGGGCGAGCAGCAGCAGGTCGTCGACGAGCGCCGTCATCCGGGTGCTGGCCGACTCCACCCGCAGCAGGGCGTGCGCGACGTCGGGCGGCACCTGGTCCCGTCCGCGCCGGGCCACCTCGGCGTACCCGCGGATGGCTGCCAGCGGGGTACGCAGCTCGTGGCTCGCGTCGGCGACGAACTGGCGTACCCGGGTCTCGCTGGCCTGCCGGGCGGCGAGCGCCCCGGCGACGTGACCAAGCATCCGGTTGAGCGCCGCCCCCACCTGCCCGACTTCGGTGCGGGGGTCGGTGTCGGCGGCGGGCACCCGGACGGAGAGGGCGACCTCCCCCCGGTCCAGCGGCAACTCGGCGACCCGGGCGGCGGTGGCGGCGACCCGGTGCAGCGGACGCAGCGTGGCCCGGACGATCAGCGCCCCGATGCTGCCGGCCACCAGCAGCCCGGCGGTCACCACACCGACCTGGGCGACGACCATCCACATGACGGTGTCCGACACCCCGGACAGCGGGATCGCCACGGCCAGCACGTTGCCGTCCTGGGTCTGCCGGGCCACCGCCCGGTAGTCGCCCCGCTCGCCGAGGTCGACGGTGCGGGGGTGCCCGTCCGTGGCCATCGTGGCCAGCGCGGCCACGTCGGCGGCGGGCACCTGCTCCAGGCCGCCGGTCTCGACGCGGGTGCGGGCGATGACGACGCCGTCGCGGGTCCGGGCCGCGATCGAGCCGGGCGGGAAGCCGCGCGGCGGCTCCGGGGCCGGCGGCTCGGCGCCGGCCTGCCACGGCAGGTCGCCGCCCTGGCGGAACCAGGGCGGGAAGTCGTCGCCGTGCCGGCGGTCGCCGAGGGTGAGCTGGTGGTCCACCTGGGCGATCAGGAAGTGCCGCAGGGCGAGGGTGGTGAGCCCGCCGATGCTGACCCCGACCAGGGCGAGCAGCGCGACCACGGCGAGCACCAGCCGGCGGCGCAGCGACCAGCCGGCCGGCCACCGGCGCGGGCGACCGTCCCCGTCACTCCGCGGGCTTGAGGACATATCCCGCCCCGCGCAGCGTGTGGATCATCGGGGGCCGCCCGGCGTCGATCTTCTTGCGCAGGTACGAGATGTAGAGCTCGACGACGTTGGCCTGGCCGCCGAAGTCGTAGTGCCAGACCCGGTCGAGGATCTGCGCCTTGCTGAGCACCCGGCGCGGGTTGCGCATCAGGTAGCGCAGCAGCTCGAACTCGGTGGCGGTGAGGGTGATCAGGTCGCCGCCACGGCGTACCTCGTGGCTGTCCTCGTCGAGGCTGAGGTCGCCGACGGTGAGCACCGCCTCCTCCCGGGTGGCCACGGCGAAGCCGGAGCGGCGCAGCAGGGCGCGCAGCCGGGCGATGACCTCCTCCAGGCTGAACGGCTTGGTGACGTAGTCGTCGCCGCCCACGGTGAGGCCGGCGACGCGCTCCTCCACCGCGTCGCGGGCGGTCAGGAAGAGCACCGGCACGGTCGGGGACTGCTCGCGCAGGCGGCGCAGCACCTGGAAGCCGTCCAGGTCGGGCAGCATCACGTCGAGCACCACCACGTCGGGCCGGAACTGTCGGGCGAGGTGCAGCGCGCCCGTGCCGTCGCCGGCGCTGCGCACCTGCCAGCCCTCGTACCGCAGGGCCATGGCGAGCAGGTCGGTCAGCGTCGGCTCGTCGTCGACCACCAGCACCCGCACCGGCTCGCCGTCGGGGCGGCGCAGCTCGATGCGCTGCGGGGCCGCCTGTCCGTTCATCACCACGCCCCCATCGTGGGCCGCCGGGCTGGCGTGGACCTGTGCCCCTGCTGTGTGCCCGCTGTGCGCGCACCCGGGTCCGGCTCGACCGTACCGGCCCACCCCGCCATCGGGGCGACTTCCGCACCGGGTGGTCCCGGGGGTTGCCGGGCGGCTGGGCCAGGGCTCTTCCGTCGGCTGCTACCCGGTGGTAACTTCCGGCCGTGGGCATAGATGGCGATGACTCCCCTGCTACCCCGCCGGTCGTCTTCGAACGGCGCGGCTCGGGTCCCCCGCTGGTGCTGCTGCACGGCATCGGCCACCACTGGGCCGCCTGGCTGCCGGTGCTGGACCTGCTCGCCGCCCGGCACGACGTGCTCGCCCTGGACCTGCCCGGCTTCGGCCGCTCCCCGGCGCCCGCCGGCGGTCTGCCCCGGGACATGGCCGGCGTGGTGGCCGGGGTGGCCGCGTTCTGCGCGGCGCTCGGTCTGGACCGCCCGCACGTGGCCGGCAACAGCCTCGGCGGCGCGATCGCCCTGGAACTGGCCGCCGCAGGGCACGCCGCGTCGGCCACCGCGCTCTCCCCGGCCGGCTTCTGCACCCCGCGCGAACTGCGCCGCGCCCTCGCCGTGCTCGGCCTGCACCGGGCGGCGGCACGGATGCCCGCGCCGGTCGTCCGGTCGGTGCTCGCCTCACCGCCGCTGCGGTCGCTCGCCTTCGGCATGATCGTCGCGCGGCCGCAACGGCTCACCGTGGACGTGGCGCTCGCCGACACCTGGGCGCTGCGCGACGCCCGCGCCTTCCGGGCGGTGGCCCGCGCCGGCCGGCGCTACACCTTCGCCGGCGCCCCGACCGTCCCGGTGACCGTGGCCTGGGGCACCCGGGACCGGATCCTGCCGCACCGACAGGCCGCCCTCGCCCGCGCGCGGCTGCCCGACGCCCGGCACCTGGACCTCGTCGACTGCGGCCACGTGCCGATGCACGACGACCCCGAACTGGTCGCCTCGGTCATCCTGGAGACCACCGGAGGCCGGCCGGGCTACTCCCCGGCGCCGACCGGGTAGGTGTGCACGAACCGCATCGTCCACACCCCGGCGCCGTCGCGCCGCTCCCGGGCGTAGAGGTGGTCCGCTCCGGCGCCGCCCGGCGGCGGATCGCCGTCCGGATGCCGCATGATCCACCGTACGGGCGGCGCGCCGTCGGGGTCGGCGGGCAACTCGCGCAGCAGGCCGTGGGCCGGCCCGCCGACGAAACGCACGGACACCTCGCCCATCCGCCCTCCCGTACGCCCGCGCCCCGGCCCGGTCGGCCGGGTGCCCTGGCTGGCAAGCTACCGCACGGCACCGGCCCACGAGCCCGCTCGGCCGGGTTTGCCCAGCTCGGGCCGTGGGTACCGGCTCCGGAAGCCGGGAGCGCAATCAGGCGGTACGGCACGAAGCAGACAGGAGCGGGTCGATGAGGACGCTGGACGGGCGGTACCAGCTCGAACAGCGCATCGGCGTGGGCGGCATGTCCGAGGTGTGGCGCGCGCACGACCTGGTGCTGGACCGGCCGGTGGCGGTGAAGCTGATGTCGCCCGGACGGCAGGGCGAGCAGACCTCGGTGGAGCGCATCCGGGCGGAGGCCCGCTCCGCGGCCCGCCTGGTCCACCCCAACGTCGCCAGCGTGCACGACTTCGGCACCTCGGCCACCGCGCCCGGGCAGGAGGCGCCGTACATCGTGATGGAGCTGGCCGAGGGCGAGACGCTGGCCGCGCACCTGCGCGCCGGGCCGCTGGACTGGCGGATCGCGGTACGGGTCTGCGCCGAGGTCGCCGCGGCGCTGGCCGCCGCGCACGCGCACGGCATCGTGCACCGCGACGTCAAACCGGCCAACGTCATGCTCACCCCGTCCGGGGTGAAGGTCCTCGACTTCGGCATCGCCACGTCGGCCGGCGCGGCGGACGAGACCCCCGACGGGATGGTGCTGGGGACGCCGGCGTACCTGGCCCCGGAGCAGTTCGACCGGCAACCGGCAACCCCGGCCGCCGACATGTACGCCCTCGGCGTCCTGCTCTACTACTGCCTCACCGGACGGCTGCCGTACGCGGCGGGGACCACGGCAACCCAGCTGGTCGGGGCCCGCCGGATGGTGGCGCCGGAGCCGCTGCCACCGATCGACGGGCTGCCGGCGGAGGTGGCGGACCTGTGCCGGCGCTGCCTCGCCGACGAGCCGACGAGCCGTCCGACCAGCCTGATGGCCGCGCTGTTGCTGGCCGAGGCGGTGGACGCCCGGGTGTACGTGCCGATGCTGGCGTCGGTGCCCCGGCCGCGCAGCACCCCGATCTCGCCGTGGACCCAGCGGGCGGCGACCGAGGCGACGGAGGCGGTCGCCCTCGACGACTGGTCGCGCGCCGGCCCGGCCTGACCCCACGACCGACCCGGCGGCGGCGCGCTCCGCCGCGTTTCACCCGATCGAGGCCGGGAACCCCGGCCGGTGAGTGACGGGAGGAACGTGATGCCGGATCCGAGTTCCTGGCTGCATGAGGCCACGGCCACCGCCTCAGGTGGTCACGTACGCACCGACGACGGTGGCCTGTCCAGCGCGCTGGCGTCGCCGCTCGCGCCGCACTGCACGGGCCTGACGCCCGAGCAGCTGCTGGCCGCCGCGTTCGCCTCCTGCCTGCACCATGCGGCGGTGGAGGCGGCCGGGGAGATCACCGACGAGGCGCACACGGTCCAGGTCACCGCCGAGGCGAAGCTGGGCCGCGACGACGACGGCCGCTACCGGGCGGACGTGCACGCGTCGATCTCGTCGGCCGGGCTGAGCCGCGAGCAGTTGGCCGACCTGGTCGAGTACGCCGACCGCATCTGGCCCTTCTCCAGCGGCGACGCCACCCGGCACCGGTTGACCGTGACGCCCGCCGACGGCGTACGGCGCTGAGCGTCACCAGCGGAAACCCGCGGTCACCGCCCGGTGGTCGGTGCCCGGGGTACGGGCCACTCCGGCCGCGGTCGGGGTGAGCCCCCGGTAGAGCACGTGGTCGGGGCGGGTCACCGGCACCGCCGACGGCCAGGTGAAGCCGAAGCCGCGCCCCGCCTGGGCGTGGGCGTCGCCCAGCAGCCGGGTCAGCGGGCTGAAGACCCGGTCGGTGCTGGCCGTGTTGAGGTCCCCGAGCACCAGCAGCCGCTCGGCGCGGTCGGCACGGACCGCGCGGGCCAGGGCACGCACCGTCTCGTCCCGGGTGGCGGTGTCGCCGGCCCGCGCCGAGCCGAGGTGGACCGCGTAGACCACCAGTTCCCCCTCCGGCGCGGCGACGACCGCCCGCAGCCCCCGGGTCCAGCCCAGCCCGGTGTCTACCCCGGTGGAGTCGGTGATCGGGTACCGGCTCCAGAGGGCCACCGTGGAGACCTCCGCCCGGTGCGGGTAGCGCTCGCGCAACCCGGCGAGGCGGTCGCCGTCGTCGACCTCCTGCAACGCGATCAGGTCGGCTCCGGAGCGGGCCAGCGGCGCCACGGTCGCGGCCGGATCGGGGTTGCCGGCCCGCAGGTTCTGGCTGGCCACCCGGATCCCGGTCGGCCCGGAGCCGGCGGCCGGCGGCAGCCAGGCGCCGCCGTGCGCGAGCGCCCAGACCACGCCCGGAAGGGCCACCGCCAGCAGCGCCCGCCGGGAGCGGCGCAGCAGCGCGCCGAGCGCCAGCGCCGGCACCGCGAGGCCCAGCAGCGGGGAGACGCTGTCGAGCAGACTGCCGAACCCGTGCACGTTCGGCACCGCGCGGTGGCCGGCGAGCACCGCGGCCAGCAGTAGGGCGAGCAGGACGACGACGAGTCCACGCCGGTCGGCGGCGCGGGCCGGACTGGCCGCGGCCGGCTCGTCGATCATGACGCTGGTCACCGTCCGCATCGTACCGACGGCGGTGGACGGCCGCCGGTGACTCCGCCACCCGACCGGTTCGGGGGTCGGCGGTACGGCCCGGTGGCCGTCGACCGAACGGAGGAGGCTGCGGCCGGACACCCTCCTCCCTGACGCTTGCCGGATTGCTTCGAGCAAGAACGACATGAGCGACAAGACAGGATTGCCGGGCTGGTACGGTTCGAGATCGAATAGGGAGATTGCCCCTGCCGATCATGGCGAATTGTGGCGCATGCCACTAATCACCCCGATGGCACGGGCCGTACGGCTCTCTAGCCTCGGCGGGTGCCTGCCGATCACTCCCCTGAGCAGCAGTCGACCGCGGCCCGACGGGCTACCCGTCCAGCCGGTGCCCCCTCGGGCGAACGGAGGATCGGCCGCCACCGGGCCCCGGAGCCGCCCCGGCGCGGCGCCCGCGCGCTGCTGGCGTCCACACCCGCCCGGGTCGTCCTCGCCGGCGGGGTGACCTGCTGTCTCGGCCTGGTGGCGTTCGCCGGCACACAGGAGAGCGAGCACCGCACGGAGCCGCTGCGCGAGGTGCTGGCCGAACGCGCCGCGGCCGACGAGCGGGCCTCCCGCTCCCTGGACCGCGGCGCGTCCCCGCTCGCCGTCCCGGTCCCCGCCGCCACGCCCAGCCCGGCCGCCACCCGCAAGCCGAAACCGAAACCGAGGCCGGCCCGGCCGGTACGACCCCGCCCCGTCGCCGGCCTGACCCAGGCGCAGATGGACAACGCCAAGGTGATCGTCGACGTAGGCGTCGACATGGGCGTGCCGAAGCGCGGGCTGGTCGTCGCGATCGCCACCGCGATGCAGGAGAGCAACCTGCACAACCTGGCCAGCGACGTGCTGCCCGAGTCGTTCGACCACCCGCACCAGGGCAGCGGCTCCGACCACGACTCCGTCGGGCTGTTCCAGCAGCGCCCCAGCAGCGGCTGGGGCACGGTGGCCCAACTGATGCGCCCGGCGTACGCCGCCCGGGCGTTCTACACGGCGCTGCTCGAGGTCCCCGGGTGGCAGGACATGAGCGTCACCGCCGCGGCCCAGGCGGTGCAGATCTCCGCCTTCCCCGACGCGTACGCCAAGCATGAACAGCGGGCCACCACGGTGGTGGCGGCGCTGATCTGAGCCCGGCGGTCAGGCCACCCGGGTGCCGGGCTCGGGCCGTTCGACCGACACCTCAGCGGTGCCCGTGGCGACCCGGGTCGCCGGCACCCCGCCCGTCGACGCCGCGGCGGTCGGCGTGTCCGCCGGCACCGCCTCCCCGGGCAGGCCGGCGAGGATCCGGTCGACCCGGGCCTCCCGACGACGCCGCTCGTGCAGCGCGACCTCGAACTCACGGCGGGCCTGCATCGCCTCGGCGTACACCCGCTCCCGGACCTGCCGGGCCTCCTCGCGTGCCGCGTCCAGCTCGCTGCGGGCCTGCGCCAGGATCTCGGCGGCCTCCCGCTCGACGGCCGACGCGTCCCGGCGTGCCGCCACCGCGCCGCCGTCCGTGGGCGCGCCCTGGCGGTCGACCAGCCCGCGCAGCAGCGCCGCCTCCTGCCGGATCTGGTCCCACTCCCGGCCCGCCCCGGCGGCGACCTCGGCGCGCGCCGCCAGCCGGGTCAACCGGATCCCGAGCTCATCCAGGCACGAATCCACCTGCCGCTGGTCGTAGCCGGTCTCAACGACGGAGAACCTCATACTGTCGCCCCCCAGGAAGCTGGTACGTCTTTCCCCAGTTCGATCCTGGCGGCTGCCGGCGACCACCGGAGTGGTTCGGGAAAAATGTTCAGTAACTGAGGGCGCGCCGGGGCGCGGTCGTTCAGGAGCGCTTGGGCAGCACGACCACGCGGCCGAAGAACTCGTCGATGCGGCGCACCACGTCGTTGAAGTCGTCCAGGTCGATCGGCTTCGTCACGTACGCGTTGGCCTGCAGGGTGTAGCTGCCGACGATGTCGTTGTCGGCGTTGGAGGTGGTGAGCACCACGATCGGGATGGTCCGCAGGTCCTCGTCCCGCTTGACCTCACCGAGCACCTGCCGCCCGTCCATCCGGGGCATGTTCAGGTCCAGCAGGATCACGTCCGGCCGCCGGGCCTCGGTGTGCCGGCCCTCCTGGCGCAGGAACTCCATCGCCTCCTGGCCGTCGTTGACCACGTCGATGACCTTCTCGATCTCGGAGTCCGCCAGCGCCTCCTCGATCATCAGGACGTCACCCGGGTCGTCGTCGACGACGAGGATCCGGACGGGATTCACGGCAGCTGGGCCCATGGGATGTACCTGTCTCGTGTCGGCGGTCGGGGACAACGGTCTCGGTCACCCGCTGGCGGGGAAATCTAACCGATCACCGGCCGGATCGTGACGCCGGGTCCACCGTGTCCGGTCGGTATCGCAGCACGTCCGCCAGGCCGGTGACCTGGAGCACCCGGTCCACCCGGCCGGTCGCTCCGGTGACCCGCAACCACCCGTCGTCGGCCGACGCGCGGTTGTCGCCCCGGACGAACGCCGCGATGCCGGTGGAGTCGCAGAAGGTCAACTCGGTGAGGTCGAGCAGCAGGTGACGCTCACCTTCGGCGGCCAGCCGGTCGATGGCCTCGTTCAGCTCCCCCGCCGTGCTCACGTCCAGCTCGCCGACGAGCCGCAGGCAGACCCCGCCACCATCGCGCGGGCTGTGCGTGACCGCGAAGGTCAATGTCGTCCCTCTCGCTCACACCGCAGGCGGACCCTTGCAGTGGAGCAAGTATACGCAGGGGGCCGTCCCGCGACGGCACCGCCGGGTCAGCCCCGAGCGGTGTCGCGCAGGGCGGCGACCCGGGCCTCGCCGAGCGCCAGGAACCGCCCGGCGCGCGGGAAGTCGCGCAGCAGCCGATGGTAGTGCCCCAGGGTCAGCCCCACCGCCCCGGCCGGCACGCCCCGGCTGGAGAGGATCTGCGCGAGCCAGTCGACGAAGTCGGTGAAGAGCGAGTCGTCGTCGACGTACAGGGCGGCGGCGAGGAAGTCCACGATGTAGCCCAGGTCGCTGATCGTCGAGTCCAACTGGGCCGGGGTGTAGGCCTCGACCGCGGGCACCCGCTCGTGCAGGTCGGCCAGCGCCGAGTCGATCAGCTCGCCGCGGCGCCGCACCAGGCTGGCGTACTCGTCGTCGGCGAGGTGGGGCAGCTCGGCCGGGCGCACCCGGCGCAACGCCCGCTCGTCGGCCACCAGGTCGGCCGCGGTCGGCGCGTCCGGCGCCCAGGCCACCCCCAGGGCTCGGGCCCACCGGCCGTCGTCGCCGAAGCCGCGGCCGCCGACCACGACCGGCACGTCGGAGCGGCGGCAGGCCTCGATCATGCGGTGCGCGTGCGGCAGCCGCATCGGCAGCGCGCAGGCCAGCGCCACCGCGTGCGCGTCGTGCCGGTGCAGGTACGACACCAGGTGCGCGGCGGGCACACTCGCCCCCAGGAAGGTCACCTGCCAGCCCCGCAGCCGCAGCACCTCCGCCACCAGCCGAGGTGGCAGCGCGTGCCACTCCCCGTCCATGCACGCCACCACCACCCGACCCCGGGTGGGACGAGGATTGGCCCGCGCGGCGATCGCCGCCACCACCCGCTCGCTGATGTGGGTGGCGGCGTGCTCCTGGGCCACGCTCCACTCGTTGCGGGCCCACCGCTCGCCCACCTCGGCCTGGGCCGGGGCGACCAGGTCGAGCAACACCCGCTCGGCCGGCACCCCCGCGTCGAGCAGCCGGCCGGCCACCTCGATCGCCGCGTACTCGTCGGCCTCCGCCAGCGCGTCCAGGAACTGCGCGTACGCCGCCGACGGGTCGGCCTGAGTGGTCGCGGCGGTCACTGTCGCGTCTCCCTCTGCTCGGCAGGCCCACCCACTGCGGGTACGGCGTGCAGGTGCCGCGGCGGACGCCCGCCCGGGCCGGTGGCCCGCAGCGCCAGCACCGCGATGTCGTCGTGGTCGCCGTGGGCCAGCCAGTCGCAGGTCACCTGCTCGATCCGCTCGGCGAGTGCCGGCGCCGGCACCCGCTGGCAATCGGTCACCGCGTTGACCAGCCGTTCGTGCCCGAACTGCTCGTCGCCGCGCCGGCCGCCGCGCGCCTCGGTCACCCCGTCGCTGTAGAGCAGGCAGGTCTCCCCGGGCTCCAGGCGTACGGTCACCTCGCCGATGCGTGGGTCGGGCACCACCCCGATCAGCATGCCGCTCAGCGGCACCACCTCCACCTCGCCCGCGGCACGCAGCACCAGCGGCGGCAGGTGACCCCCGCCGGCCATGGTCAGGGTGAGGGCACCGTCTCGCTGGGGCCGGACCACACCGAGCACCATGGTGGCGAACCGGCCCTGACCGTGGGCCTGGGTGGTCTCCAGCAGCGCGTCGTTGAGCAGCTTGAGCAGCCGGCCGGGATGCGACTCCACCCGGTGCAGCGCCTGCAGGCACTGCCGCAGCTGGCCGGTGAAGACCGCCGCCTCGACCCCCTTGCCGGAGACGTCGCCGAGGAAGAACACCGAGCCGCCGTCGGGCAGCCGGTGCGAACCGTAGAAGTCACCGCCGATGCGCAGGCTCGCCTGCGCCGGCCGGTACGCGGTGCCCCACTGCACGCCCGCGACGGTGACCGGCTCGACCGGCAGCAGACTCGCCTGGAGCGTGTCGGCCACCTCGGCCTGGTCCCGGTAGAGCACCGCCGTGGTCAGCGCCGCGCCGGCCCGGGCCGCGAAGGCCCGCACCAGCTCGACGTCGTCCTCGTCGAACCAGCGGGTGGAACGGCGGGCGACCAGCAGCACGCCCGCCGGGGCCTCCCGGCCGGGCAGCGGCACCACCCGGGCGACGACCTCGCGGGCCTCCAGGCCCGGCAACCAGCCGGCGTCCACCGCCTGCTCGACCAGCCAGTCGACGGCGTGCGGCTCGACGCCGGAGAGCCCCTCGGCGATCGCCGGGGGCAGCGCGGTGGCGGAGAGCACGCCGCTGTCCACCGCGGGCGCCTCGTCGTCGGCCCGGCTCGCCCGCCACCACCGGGCCCGTCCCGAGCGGGGGGCCAGCACCAGCACGGCGACGTCGGCCAGCGTGGGCACGGTCAGCCGGACCACCGCGGCGGCGGCCCGGTCGGGGTGCAGCGGGTTGCCGAGCTTCTCGCCGACCACGGCGAGGAAGGCCGAGCGGGCCCGCTCGGCCAGCAGCGCGTCGGCGCGGGTGACGCTCTCGGAGACGTCCTCGACGTAGTGGCACCGGCGGCCCCCGGAGAGCGGCACCTCCCGGATCCGCAACCGACGGCCGTGGTGGGCGAACTCACCGGCCCCGCCGGAACGCAGGGCGGGCACGCCGGAGGCGGTCAGCGCCCGGCCCTGGGCGACCTCGGGCAGCAGGCGCTCGGCCACCGGGCTGAGGTGGCGCACCACACCGTCGGGATCGCAGACGATCAGACCTTCCCGGAAGTGCTCGACCACCTCGGACCAGTCGGGCTCGGGATGCCCACGGTCGGGGGCCAGTGGCGGCAGCGCCGACGAGGGCCGCACGACGGCCTCGGCGGACCGCGCCGGGACCCGGACGTCGCTCGGCGTGGAGAGCCGTCCGTCGCCCGGGTCGGCGCCCCTGACGTCGGCAGCAGTCACCAGCTGAGCCCCACTCCTCGTGTCGACACCCACGGTCCCGCGGTAATGGTCCGTATGTTCCAATCTCCTCGGCCCCACCCTACGCCGGTATCCCGGTACCGCCACTCCACGCTGCCGCCGAGGCCCGGCCGCGCGTGCCGGGCGGGGCACGACGGGGGTTGTTACGCTCCCGGAAAGGCAGCCCTGCGGAAAGGTGATCGTGTGGTGCCCCATGGGAGCAAAGCCGAGGCGACTCCGCTGACCATGTCGGTCGACCGGTCGGACCCGGACGCCCCGGTCATCTCCGTCGGCGGGGACCTCGCCTTCACCACTGCCGCCCCGCTGCGCGCCGAGGTCGACCGGGCCCTGACGCAGCGCCCGCCGGTGCTCGTGCTCGACTTCACCGACCTGCTCTTCATCGACAGCACCGGGCTGTCGGTCATCGTGCACGCGTGGCGTGAGGGGCAGCACAGCGGCACCCTCATCCGGCTGCGCTCCACGCCCCGGTTCCTGGACACCATCCTCGACATGACCGGCGTCACCGGCCTGCTGGCCCGCCCGCTCACCGGCGAACGGCCGGAGACCGGGGCGTACGGCCGCCCGGCCGCGTCCGCCTGAACCCCCCGGGCGTTTCCCGGACACCGGAAGCTGGGAACATGTATTCATGCCCTCTCAGCTGTTGTCCATCGAGGTGACCCGGCTCGACGCCGGGCGCGCCCGGCTGCGGCTGACCGGCGACCTCGACTTCGACACCGCACCCGAACTGGTCGCCGCCGCCGCCGAGGCGCGCGCGGACGGCTGCCACGAGCTGCTGATCGACCTGGCCCGCGTCGGTCTCTGCGACTCCTCCGGGCTGAGCGCGTTCGTGGTGCTCGCCGGTGCCGGCGCGGTCCGCCTCGCCGGGGTCGGCCCGCAGCTCCAGCAGTTGCTGGACCGCACCGGCCTCACCGAACTGCTGGCCGTCGAGCGTCCGGCGATCGGCGACGAGGCGCGCGAAGCCGGCTGAGCCGCCCCGGCCGGGAGCCGGGGTGGCCCCCGACCCTGGGACCAGGGGCCGGGGGCCGGGAGGAGGGTCTAGGTGGTGGTGACCGGCTGGAGCCGGGGGCCGCTCTCGCGCAGCTCGGCCGTCGACGGCGGCTCGGCGTCCTCCGGCCGACCGGAATCGGGCGTCTGGAACAGGTACCGGACGAAGTCCCCACCCGCCTCGTTGTCGTCCGCCCCGGGCCACTGACCGGCGCAGTCCACGCCGACCACCTCGCGGTCGGATCCTTCCGGCCCCTCGACCAGCGCCCACAGGCTCACCGGGTAGCACCGGGTCTGCTCGGGCGTGACCTGCCAGCGGGCGTACCAACCCGGACGGGCGGGGACGATCTCGACGATCCTCTTCATGACGACCTTCCCTTCCGCGTTGCTCGGAAGACTTCCGGTCAGCCTGATCGTGCGGCCCCTCCGGGTGAGCGCCCCTCACCCCGGCGGAATGAACCCGGCGACCCCGGCTCACCCCGTTACCTTCCTCGCGGCGACGGGAACGCCAGCGGCGACGGTGAACCCGACAGTGGAGCGAGGTCGACCATGCGCAAGCAGATGGAGGGCGACAACCAGCGCCGCCGGGCCCTGGCCCGCCAGGCCCGCGAGCAGGGTCGGCAGCCGAGCGAGGCGGGCACCAGCCTGAGCGCCTCCAAGCAGCTCACCAGCCTGGACCGGGGCAAGCGGTCCGGCCCGCCGCCGGCCGGCCGGCACAAGCCGGACAGCACCCGGGGCGGGCCGGCGCCGCCGGCCGCCACCGTGGCCACGGCCAACCGGCCCCGCCCCGAGCCGGGGCAGGGCGAGGTGACCCCGATGGGCTACCGCGAGCTGGTCGACGAGGTGAGCCGCCGCGCGGGGGTGGACTTCCGCACCGCCAAGGTGGGCGCGGAGGCCACCGTGCTCGCCCTGGCCTGGGCCCTCGACGAGGGCGAACGCGCGCGGCTGCTGGAGGCGGTGCCGGTGAAGCTGCACGATGTGGTGCCGGTCGACGGCATCGAGCGCCACCGTGACCTGCCCGGCTTCCTGGCCGAGGTGGGCCGGATCAGCGGGCGCTCCCCGGAACAGGCCCGCTACCAGGCGGAGGCGACCCTCGCCGCGCTCGCGGAGCACGACGGTGACCTGGTCGGGTCGCTGCACGTGCCGGACGGGCTGCGCGACCTGCTCGGCCCGGCCGAGGTCGGCGGGGGCCTGGTGGGGCCGTCCAGCGCCACCGCCCCGCTCAGCGAGGCGGAGCTGCGCGCCGCTCTGGACGACCTGCCGTACTGGTCCAGCGACCGGCGGTCGCTGGTGCGCACCATCGAGCTGCCACCGGACAACCTGGACCGGGTGCTCGACCGGCTCGACCTGCTCCGCGCACAGGCCGGTCGCGGGCCGCAGATCGGCCGGCCCGACCCGGACAACGCGGTGCTGACCGTGCGCAGTCAGCAGGCCGACGCGGTGACCGCGGCGGACGTCGAACTGGCGCACCGGGTCGACGACGCGATCGACGAGGCCGGCGCGGGGATGGCCGCCGGCTGAGCCGACGTCACCCGGGCCGGTGGGCGGGTGCCCGCCGGCCCGGTGGCCGCCCGGGTCGGCGCCGGCCCGGGTGGCGGCGGCGCGTCCGCTAGCCTGCCGCCCATGGACAGCGCCGCCGACGACCGGCCGGACCTGGTCGTCGACCCGGCCCGCCGCACGGGTCGGATCCTGCTCGCCGGGGGCGTGGCCCAGTCGTACGTCGACGTGGCCGACCCTCGTCACCTGCACTTCGAGTACGTCCGCCGGATGGCCGCCGTGATCGACCTGGCCGCGCCGGCCGGGCTGCCCCTCGACGTGCTGCACCTGGGCGGCGGCGCGCTGACCCTTCCCCGGTACGTGGCGGCGACCCGCCCCGGCTCCGCACAGCGGGTCGTCGAGCGGGACGCCGCCGTGGTGGACCTGGTCGACCGCGAACTACCGGCGCCGCCGGCGCCGGTCCACGTCGACATCGCCGACGCCCGGGACGCGGTGACCGCGGCCCCCGCGCACCGCCACGACCTGGTGCTCGCCGACATCTACCGGGCCGCGCGGATGCCGGGCCACGTGGCGAGCCGGGAGTTCGTCACCGAAGTGGCCCGCACGCTGCGTCCCGACGGGGTGTACCTGGTCAACGTGACCGACCTGCCGCCGCTGGTCTTCACCCGGGTGCAGGTGGCGACCCTGCGGGCGGTCTTCGCCGACGTCTGCCTGGTGGCCGACCGCCGGATGCTGCGGGGCCGCCGCTACGGCAACGTTGTGCTCGCCGCCGCCCACCGCCCCGGCCGCCTGCCGGTCCGCCGGCTCGCCGGGCGGGTGGCGGCCGACCCGGTGCCCGGCGGCGTGCTGTACGGCGGGGAACTGGACGCGTTCGTCGGCGGCGCCCGGCCGGCCACCGACGCTTCGCTGGCCGGCTGAGCCGTCGACACCTCTCCCCGAACGGCCGAGCCGGTCACGGACCGGGACACCCGACGACGGTCCCGGGCGGCGACCGGCGGCGGCGACCGGCGGGGTTTCGGGGCGGTCGGCCCGGGTAGCCGCGCCGGATGAGCACCGCCGACGACCGGTCCACGGCCCGCCGGGCGCTGATCGTCATCGGGCTGGTGCTCGGCACCGCGCTCGGGCTGACGCTGGTCTGGGCCACCCGACGGGTGCTGATCTGGATTCTCGTCGCCGCCTTCCTGGCTGTCGCGCTCAGCCCGCTCGTCGATCGCCTGCAACGCGGACTGGTACGGCACCGGGCACTGGCCACGCTGCTGGTCTTCCTCGCCGCGTTCGTCCTGCTCGGCGGGCTGGGCGCGCTGATCGTGGTACCGCTGCTGGACGAGCTGGGCCGGTTCGTCGACCGGGCGCCGGAGCTGCTGGCCGAGACCCGGGACGGCCGGGGGCCGCTCGGGGAACTGCTGGCGCGCCTCGGGCTGCTCGACTACGCCCGCCGTCACTCCGAGCAGGTGCAGCGGTACGGCGGTGAACTGCGCGCACCCGCCGTCGGGCTGGTCCGCGGCGTGCTGGAGACCCTCGCCGGACTGGTCACGGTGATCGTGCTGGCGTACCTGATGGTGCTGGAGGCGCCGCGGATCGTGCGGGCCGTGCTGCGCCTGGTCGGCGACGGGCCGGCCGAGCGGCTGCACCGGATCGGTCGCGAGATCTCCCGCACGATCACCGGATACCTGAGTGGCAACCTGCTGATCAGCGTGATCTGCGGCGGCCTGACGTACCTGGTGCTCGCCCTCGCCGGGGTGCCGTTCGCCGCGGTGATCGCGCTGGTCGTCGCCGTCGCCGACCTCATCCCGCTGGTCGGGGCGACCCTCGGCGCACTGGTCGCGGCCGGGGCGGCGTTCCTGCACTCCCCCACCGCCGGCATCGTGGTGCTGGTCTTCTTCGTCGTCTACCAGCAGGTGGAGAACCACCTGCTGCAACCGGTCATCATGGCCCGCGCGGTCCGGCTCAACCCGCTGACCGTCCTGGTCAGCGTGCTGCTCGCCGCCGAGCTGGCCGGACTGGTCGGCGCGCTGCTGGCCATCCCCGCCGCCGGCATCGGCCAGGTGCTGCTACGCGAGTTCACGCCGACCAGCGGGGCCCGGACGCTGCCCGCCCCCACCGAGCCGGACGCCGGACCGGCCGACGGGTGACCCGCCGGCCGGTCCTGGACCAGTCAGGCCCGTACCCGGACCGGCACCTCCGGCGACGAACTCTCCAGCGGTACGGCGTGCGCCGGGACCAGCCCCAGCTGGGTCGCCGAGCGGGGCAGCGTGGCGTCGAGCAGCCAGTCGGCGCCCACCCGGGCCCGGTTGCCCGGCATGGCCAGCAGGTGGTAGCCGCGGGTGACGGCCTTGGCCGGCAGCCCGGACATCGACAGCTTGAGCGGGTTCGCCGCCGCGTCCTTGCCGCCGAGGTCCACCACCCAGCCGAGGTCGTGGTGCTTGTACGGCTTGCGCCTGCCCTGCCCGTAGGAGGCGGCGATGTTGTGTGCGGCGAGCTTGCCCTGGCGCTGGGCGTGCTGCGCGGTCATCGTGCAGATCTCCCCGGGGCGGGTCAGGTCGGGCACGGCGGCCGCGTCGCCGCAGGCGTACACCTCGGGGAAGCCGGGGACGTTGAGGTACTCGTCGGTCACCAGCCGGCCCTTCTCCGTACGCAGGCCCAGCTCGGCCACGAACGGGTCGGGACGCACACCGACGCACCAGATCAGGCTGCAGGTCGGAACGTACTCGCCGTCGGTGAGCATCACGCCGTCCGGGGTGGCCTCGGCGACCGAGGTGCCCATCCGCACGTCCAGGCCCCGGCGGCGCAGCACCCGGTCGGCGGTGTCGGACATCCGCTCGTCCAGCTCCGGCAGGGGCCGGGGCGCGACGTCGAGTAGCATCCAGCGCGGCCGGATCTTCAGGTGCGGCCGCTGGGCGACGAGCCGGTCGGTGAAGAGCTGTCCGTGCGCGGCCACCTCCGTGCCGGTGTACCCGGCGCCGACCACCACGAAGGTGGAGCGGGACCGCTGCTCGGCCGGGTCCTCGGCCTGCTCGGCCAGCTCGATCTGGCGGATCACGTGGTCGTGCAGGTAGACCGCCTCGGGCAGGCCGCGGAAGCCGTGCGCGTACTCGGTCACCCCGGGGATCGGCAGCAGCTTGTTGACGCTGCCGACGCAGAGCACCAGCCGGTCGTACGCGATCCGCCCGCGGTCGCCCTCGGGCTGGGTGAAACCCACCCAGCGGTTCTGCAGGTCGACGTGGTCGGCCTCCCCGACGATGACCCGCACCCCGTCGAGGGTGCCGGTGAGCGGCACCGAGATCCGGGTCGGCTCCACCACTCCGGCGGCCACCTCCGGCAGCAGCGGCAGGTAGAGGAAGTAGTCGGTGGAGTTCAGCACCACGATCTCGGCGCGGTCGCGGGCCAGCCGGCTCAACGTCTTCGCCGCGTGGTAACCGGCGAACCCGGCCCCCACGATCACCACACGAGGTTTCGTCATGCCCGCTGCCGTTCCCGTCGCGTGCCCGAGCAAACGTGCCCGGTCCGGCCCCAGCGTCGCGGAGCGGGACGGACCCGGTCAGGCCGGATCGTCCTGGAGCCGGATGTGCCCGGTGCGGCCGATCGCCTCGAGTTCCCACAGCCGGCCGAACGCGCGGACCTTCTCGACGTGGATCCGCCCCACCTCCGGCGGGATGTCCGGATCGAGCACGAGCCGGCCGTCCACCGGGTTCAGGCCCGCCATCGCCCGGGCCAGGGCCAGCGGGGCGCCGGCGGCCCACGCCTGCGGGCTGCACGCCGTCGGGTAGGGCACGGCGAACAGGGTGCGCTCGCGCGGGTACCCGCTGAGCGCCTCCGGCAGCCGGTGGTCGAACTGCTCGGCGACGTCGAGCAGGGCCAGGCTCACCTGGTTCGCCTCGGCGCGGAAGCCGTAGCGGGCCATGCCGAGCACGGCCAGGGAGTTGTCGTGCGGCCAGACCGTGCCCAGGTGGTAACCGAGGGCGTTGAACGGCCGGTCCTCCCGGGACAGGGTGCGAATGCCCCAGCCGGAGAACATGTCGGGGTGCATCAGCTGACGCACCACCCGCTCGGCCCGTTCGGGCGGGACGATGCCGCTCCAGAGCAGGTGGCCCATGTTGGAGGTCTTGGAATCGATCGGGTTCTTGTCGCCGTCCAGCCCGACGGCGTAGAAACCGCCGCGCTCGTCGAGCCAGAAGTCCCGGTTGAACCGCTCGTACAGCCGGGCGGCCTCCGCGCGCAGCCGGGCCGCCAGCGCCGGATCGCCCAGCGGACCGTCGGCCAGCTCCGCCAGGCGCAGTTTCGCGTCGTACGTGTAGCCCTGGATCTCGCAGGTGGCGATGGGCAGCACCGGGATCCGGCCGTCGGAGAAGCGGACCCCGTCCGGCGAGTCGCGCCAGCACTGGTTGCCCAGCCCTTCCGGCGAGCGGGTGGCGTACTCGACGTAGCCGTCGCCGTCCCGGTCGCCGAAGTGGTCGATCCAGTTCAGCGCCGCCATCGCGTTGTCCCGCAGCGACCGGACCAGGTCGTCGTCGCCGGTCCAGCGCCAGTACTCGGACAGCAGGATCAGCCAGAGCTGGGTGGCGTCGGCGGTGCCGTAGTACGGGGCGTACGGCTTGCGGCCGGTGCGGGTCAGCTCGCCGCTGCGTACCTCGTGCAGGATCCGGCCGGGCTCCTCATCGGTGAAGTTGTCGCAGCGCTTGCCCTGCAGGCGGGCCAGCGCCAACAGCGCGCCCTGGGCGAGCATCGGCCCGGCCGACAGGGTCTGGTACGCGGTGATCAGGGTGTCCCGGCCGAAGAGGGTGAGGAACCAGGGCAGGCCGGCGCCGGGCAGCATGATGCGCTGGCCCCGGACCTCCAGGTCCAGCCGCAGCGCGGCCAGGTCGTAGCGGGACTGTCGGATGGCCCGCTCCAGGCTCGGGTGGTCGCTGCGCAGCTTCGCCCGGGTCTCGATCCAGCGCCGGATCGGGTCGTTCCGGCGGCCGTGGACGACCTCGGCGAAGTCGGCGCGCCCGGTCTCGACGACGCCCATCCCGGGTGGCAGCGGCACGCGCAGGTCGAGCTGCCACTGCTGGCGGGGGTCGAGCGTCACCTGCCACACCAGGTCGTCGCCCTCGACCCGGTCGGCGGGGATGGAGCAGCGCACGGTGGTCCAGGCGGAGAAGTCCTCGTGGTCGTAGGAGAAGAGGAGCTGCTCCGGGGTGTGCTGTCGCAGGATGGAGGCGGACCGGTCGCGCACCCCGGACTTGACCTCGAACAGGTCGGCGAAGTCGGCGCGGACGGCCAGCCGCAGCTCGACGGTGCACGGCTCGGCCTTGTACGACAGCAGCTCGATCCGCTCGTGGAAACCCTGCCCGACGTAGCGCAGCCGACGCACGCCGACGGTGTCCGGCGCGAGCCCGGGCAGCTCGGGGCTGGTGAGGATGAACTGGGCGGAGTAGTGGTCGATGGTCTCGGCGCGCAGCACCAGCAGCCGGTTGCCGTTGATGGTGAGCACCCAGCCGCTGATCAGGCGGGTGTCCAGGTGGACCAGGCCGCCGATGCCGCCGGGTGGCACGTCCCCGGCCCGGTCGGAGTACATGAAGGTGGGGCCGCTGAGCACGGCCATCGAGTCCGGGCCGAGCTCCGGTGGCATGGCACGTTGGTCACCGGTCTCGCGGTCGGCGACGAACACGCCCGGGATCGGGTCGGCCGGGGTCGGGCGGACGGCAGCCATGGCACTCACGGTAGGAAGGCCGGGGGCGAGCCGGGCATCACCCGGTCCGGGTGAAACCCTCGTGTCGAATGCGGTGGTCGCCGCTTCTCCTCGGCGTCCCCGCGGTGGAGCGTGCAGCACACCGCTGCCCCGGCGCGCTCGGCGAAGCCGGGGAGTTGACAGCGGCGCACTCCCGACAGGTCACGGTGCGGTAGCCGACAGTGACCGGACCGGCGGCGGCGCACGCTCCTGGGCGACACGGCTCTCGTCACAGGAGGAAACATGCGACTCCGTTCGCTCGCCGCCGCCGCGCTCGCCGCCGTCCTGGCGGTCGGCGCGGTCGCGGCCACCCCGGCCGCGGCGGCCACCGCCGACCGGTGGGGCTTCGCGTACGTCAAGGACCCGACCGTGCCGGCGTGGACGGTGCTCGACACCAGCCGGCAGTGGGGCAGCTGGAAGACGGCGTTCCCCGCCGCCTGGGCGCAGGGCGCCAAGATCGCGCCGGGCCGGTTCCTGGTCCGGTTCCCGCAGATCGGCACCGGCTCGCGCGGGGTGCCGCACGTGACACCGGTGAACCGGACCGGCCACTACTGCGAGGTGGTCCGCTGGTACCAGTCCGGGGCGGACCAGATCGTCGACGTGCAGTGCCACAAGCCGGGCGGTGAGCGCGACGACACCCCGTTCACCGTGCTCTGGACGACCAGCTCCGGGGTGCTGCCGGCGGGCACCTCCCACGCCTGGGTCCACGAGGCCGGCGGCGGGGTCGCCCAGTCGTACAACTCGACCGGCGCGGCGAACGGCGTCGCCCACCTGCTCCTCGGGCAGTACTCGGTGAAGCTGCCGGGGGTCGGGCTGGCCGGCGTGCTCGCCGGCAACGTGCAGGTCACCGCCGTGCACCCGAACGCGGTGCAGCGCCGGTGCAAGGTCCTGCAGTGGTTCGCCGCGGGCACCGACGTGGTCGTGTACGTCAACTGCTTCGACCAGACCGGCGCGCCGGCGGACAGCGACTTCACCCTGTCGTACCACCGGGACCGGTCGGTGATCGGCTCGCTCGCCCCGCCGACCCGCTTCGGTCACCTGGGCACCGCCGTCGGTGGCCCGACCAACGACAACTCGGTGCTCGGCGTCGGCGTCAACACCGTCGTGGCGATCGCGCCCGCCGGCCGTTACCTGGCGAGGTTCCCGCAGCTCGGCGCCAAGGAGACGCACGTCCAGGTGGTGGCGCAGGGCGACGGGTCGAACTACTGCCACCTGACCCAGCCGTGGTCGTACGCGCTCGACGCCGAGGTGGACGTGAACTGCTTCGACAACGCCGGGGTGATCACCCCGCACCGGTTCCTGGCCGCCTTCACCTCCCGGATCTGACGTCCTGAGGCGAGACGGCGACCGGTCCGGTCGCCGTCTCGCCGGCTCACCCTGCCCGGGTGGGGTCGTCTCACCCGGCGCCGGCGCAGCGTGGTGGTCCACCGCCATCTCCAGCCGGAGGGAGGACAGCCACATGACCATGCCGATGTCCAACGACCACCGACAGCCGATCTACCTGCGGCAGAGCGGGCGCAAGCAGCTCACGCCCCGTCAGCGCCGGCGGGTGGAGCACAAGCAGGGCCGCATCGAGCGGCTCGGCGGGCAGCGCCCGCAGGCGCGCGGACCGGGCCGCTGAGCAGGGCCGGGGCGGTCGCGGGCCGCCCCGGCGCTCACCCGTCGGACGCCGGGGCGGTGATCGCCCAGCGTTCGTGGTCGCGCCAGGCGCCGTCGATGAACAGGTAGTCCGGCGAGTACCCCTCCTGCCGGAAGCCGAGCTTGCGGGCCACCCGCCGCGACGGCTCGTTGCCCGGCTGGATGTTCGCCTCCACGCGGTGCAGGCCGAGCGTGTCGAAGGCGTACGCCAGCACCAGCCCGATGCCGGTCGAGGCGTGTCCGGTCCCGGCGTACGGCAGGAACGCGGCGTAGCCCATGAAGCCGCCGCGCAGCGGGCCCATGATGATCCCGCCGATGTTGACGTAGCCGGCGATCTGTCCGCTCGGCCGGTCGCAGACGAGGAAGCTCTGCTGGTCGCGACGGCGGGCCTTCGCCAGGTACGCGACGAACTTCTCCGGGGTGTCCGGCGCGGCGAGCCAGGGATGGTGCAGCTCACGGCTGCGGCGGGCGGCGGCGACGAACTCGGCGGCGTCGGTGGGCCGGGGGCGGCGGATGCCGACGGTGCCGGCACTGCGCAGGTATCTCACGACGGACCACTCTCGCCGGCCGCCCGCCACGGTGTCCACCGGGATGCGCCACGACCGGTACGGCGCGGGCCGACCCGACGGCGGTCGGCGCGGCTGGCGGGGGCGCCGGCGGTCAGCGGGGCAGCGGTCGGTCGAGGGGCATCGGCACCTGTAGGAAGGTGGCGCCGCGCAGGTCCAGCCAGGCCCGGTCGGGAGCGCGGACCAGCCGCAGCATCACCTCGGCGCAGGACGGACATCGCCCCACCAGCCCCGGGGCGTGGGAGAAGACGTGCAGCCCCGCCATCGGACCGAGCATCCCGCAGTTGTCACAGCGCCCCGTGGCGGCGCTCAGGTCGACGGCGAAGAGTTCGCGCAGCGGGCCGTCGAGCATGTTGCCGTCCAGGTAGGACATGTCGGTCATCGGGTCTCCTCGCCGTTCAGCCGGTGGGGCCGAAGCGTTCGGTGCGTACCCGCCGGGTCCGGTGTCCCAGCCCCACCAGCAGGTCCGCGACGGTCTCCACGAAGCCGGTGGGGCCGCAGACGTAGCAGAGCGGCTCCAGTTCGGGCGGCCAGCCGTGGGTGTCGACGTCGGCCAGCCCGATCCGGTGCGGCTCGCCCCGCCATCGGTCGGGCGCCTGCCGGGTGTACACGTACGCCACGTCGAGGCCCTGGTCGTCGCGGGCACGGCGACGCAGCTCGTCGGCGTAGATGACGTCGGCCGGGGTGCGCACCGAGTAGATCAGCCGGAACGGCGCCCGGCTACCGGCGGCCCGCCGGGCGCGGACCATCGCCATCAGCGGCACCACTCCGGAGCCGCCGGCCACCAGCAGCACCGGCGCGCGCTCCTCCGGCCGCCAGACGAACCAGCCGCCGACCGGGCCGCGCACCTGGACCGGGTCACCCTCGGCCCAGGTGTCGATCAGGTACGGCGACACCTCGCCGTCGGGCACCCGCTGCACGGTCAGCGCGATCCGCTCCCCGTCGGCGGGCCCGGCCAGCGAGTACGACCGGGCGGCCTGGTAACCGTCCTCGGCGGTCAACCGCACGTCGACGTGCTGCCCCGGCAGGTGCCCCGGCCAGCCCGGCAGGTCGAGGACGAGGGTCTGCGCGGTCGGGGTCTCGACCCGGCGGTGCGCCAGCCGGGCCACCCGCCAGGTCAGCGGGGCGGCCACCGGGCCGCCGGTGGTGGACGCGGCCACCTCAGTCACCCTGGTAGCGCTGCTCGCGCCACGGGTCGCCGTAGTCGTGGTAGCCGGCGGTCTCCCAGAAGCCCGGCTGGTCGTCGACGAGCAGCCGGATGCCGCGCACCCACTTCGCGGACTTCCACAGGTACAGGTGCGGTACCAGCAGCCGGGCCGGGCCGCCGTGCGCGGCCGGCAGCGGCGCGCCGTCGTACGTGTGCACCACCCACGCCCGGCCGCCGCGCAGGTCGTCCAGGGGCAGGTTGGTGGTGTAGCCGCCGTACGAGTGGACCAGCGCGTACCGGGCGGCGGTGTCCACGCCGTCGAGCAGGGTGTCCAGCGAGACGCCCTGCCAGCTGGTGCCCAGCTTGGACCAGCGGGTGACGCAGTGGATGTCCACCGTCGGCGTCTCCTGCGGCAGGCCGGTGAACTCCGGCCAGCTCCAGCGGAACTCCGCGCCGGACTCGGTGTCGAGCACGAACTCCCAGGTGTCCAGCGGCACCTTCGGGGTGGGCCCGGCCGACAGCACCGGGAAGTCCTCGGTCAGGTACTGCCCCGGCGGCAGGGCCGGCCCGCTGGAGCGGCGCCGGCCCTGGAAGCCCGGTGACACGATTCCCACCCGTCAGTCGTACCACCGCCGACGGGCGGACGGAGGCGTTCGCGCGTACCCCCGCCGGCGGCGGACGCCGCGTCAGCGCCGCTCGGCGACCACCTCACGGTCACCGGGGGGCTGCTCGCGGGTGGCGCGCAGGCTGGTGAGGGTGACCACCACCAGGACGCCGATGATGACGCCGAGGGAGGCCAGCGTCGGGATCTCCGGCACGCCCTTCCAGATGCCGTGCGCCCAGTGCAGGCCCAGCTTGACGCCGATGAAGGCCAGGATGGCCGCCAGGCCGTAGCTGAGGTGGACCAGCCGGCTCAGCGCGGCGTGCAGCACGAAGTAGAGCGCGCGCAGCCCGAGCAGGGCGAAGGCGTTGGTGGCGAAGACCAGGTACGGGTCCTCGGTGATGCCGTAGACGGCGGGCACCGAGTCGACGGCGAAGACCACGTCGGTGGCGAGGACCGCGACCACCACGAGGGCGAGCGGGGTCAGCGCCCGCTTGCCGTGCTGCCGGATGGTCATCTTCGTGCCGTGGTACTCGTCGACCACCGGCATGAACTTGCGCAGCAGCCGCACCGACCGCATCTTGTTGATGTCGACCTCCTGCTCGTGCCCGGAGAGGGCGTCGCGCAGCAGCTTGATCGCGGTGACGATCAGGATGAGGGCGAAGAGCAGGAAGGCGAAGTCGAGGGTCTGCAGCGCGGCGGCGCCCAGGGCGATGAAGACCGCACGGAGCACCAGCGCGCCGGCGATGCCGTAGAGCAGCACCCGCTGGGCCAGCACGGCCGGCACCGCGAAGGCGGCCAGCAGCAGCATGAAGACGAAGAGGTTGTCGACCGAGAGGGACTTCTCGACCAGGTAACCGGTGAGGTACTCCACTCCCTGTTGCGAGCCGTAGCGCGACCAGAGCCAGCCGCCGAAGGCCAGCGGCAGCGCGATGTAGAACGCCGACCAGCCGAGGGCCTCCTTGAGCGAGACCTCGTGCGGGCGGCGGGTCACCAGGAAGTCGAGCACCAGCAGGGCGAGCACGCCCGCGATGGTGACCGCCCAGAGCGTGGGCGTGCCGACCGACTGGAGATCGGCGGCCAGGTACGACACATCCGTCATGGAGCCTCCTCGAACACCGTGCCATGTTCGAGGTCTCCTTCACCCACACTTCGTGGGCAACCACCCGAGGCGTGCCCGGGGCACGCCGTACTGACCGGCATGGTTCGTGGGAAGTACTCCCCTCGTGCGGTCAAGGTTAGGGCAGGCTCAGACCGGCCGCCAATCCGGCACACCAGCTGGTTGCCCTGGTCAACGGCTGTGTGCGGGCCACGCCCACCGGTGCGGGGACGCGCTCAGGCGCGGCGCAGCACGCTCGCGCCGGGGGCGAGCGCCGGCTCCACCATCTCCCGGTAGTCGCGCGGGAACTGGCCCACCATGTCGTCGAACTCACCGCCGCTGACCGCCTCGCGCAGGGTGGTGAAGACCGCCCGGACGGCGTCGCGGGCCGCCGTCTCGTCGATCCCGGCGCGCCGCCCGACCCGGGCGACGAACTCGGCGGCGCCGAACCGCTCGGCCGCCTCGGTGCTCGGGGTGGGTTTGAGGACCAGCTGCAACGGCGTCGGCAACTGGGTGGCGAGGTCGAGCACCTCACCCCCGGTCAACCGCTCGGTCAGCGTCTCCAGGGTGGCGTGGATCAACGCCACGGCCCGCTCGGAGTCGACCCGGGTCCGCCGGGCCACCTGGTCGACGAAGGTGTCGTAGTTCATCGGGGCGCGCTCCCTTCGACGTCGGAGGCGTCGGGTACCCGCCGGGCGGGGCCGGAAACGGCGCGGATTTCCGCCCGGACGGCGCGTGAGGCCGGGCCGAGGGGGTAACCGCCGCCGGTCGTGACCGGATATCGAGGCGGCGAGGGAGCTCACGCCATGGCGAGTTACACCGACGTCCTGCAGTACCTGTCGAGCCTGGACTACCCGGCGGAGAAGGACGACGTCGTGCGCGAGGCCGAACGGGAGGGCGCGCCGCCGGAGGTGCTGCGGGCCTTGCGCGCGCTGCCCCCGGTGGACTACGCCAACGGCAACGAGGTGGCCCGCTCCGCCGGCATCGACGCCGCGCCGGAGGTCGACGCGTCGCAGCGGGCCGCCCAGGCCCGCGATCGGCACCCGCGGGTGTCCCAGCACCTGCGCGGCATCTGACCCGCCGGCGGTGACGGCGGGCAGCGCGCCCGCGGCGGACGGCGGGCGACCCGGACGGCGGACGTGACGCTGCGGGGACCGCACGGGCACACCCCGGCCGCCGTCCAGCTGACCGTGATGGGCGTGGTCGGGGTGGTGGTCGGCGGGCTCTTCGCCGCGCTGGTCTCCCCCGGCCTCGGCCCGCTCGTCGGCTGGGACGCGGCGGCGGTGAGCTGGCTGGTGCTGGTCTGGCGGACGCTGTGGCCGCTGGACGCCCGGCGCACCGGCGAGCTGGCGGTGCACGAGGACCCGAACCGGGCCGTGCGCGACGTGCTGCTGCTGGTGGCCTGCCTGGCCAGTCTGCTGGCCGTCGCGTTGGTGCTGATCGGCACCCGCACCGCGCAACCGGTGCTGTCGAGGGACCTGTACGGCGCGTTGGGGATGGCGAGCGTGCTGCTGTCCTGGTGCGTGGTGCACACCGTCTTCACCACCCGCTACGCCCGGCTGTACTACACCGGTCCGGACGGCGGCATCGAGTTCAACCAGCCGGGGCAGCCCTGCTACGCGGACTTCGCCTACGTGGCGTTCACCGTGGGGGCCACGTTCCAGGTGTCCGACACGAACCTGACCAGCCACGAGATGCGTCGGACGGTGCTGCGGCACGCGCTGCTGTCGTACCTGTTCGGCGCGATCATCATCGCGGCGACGGTGAACCTGCTCGCCGGCCTGGCCCGCTGAGCGGGCGCAACAGGCGGGCGCCCCCGGCCACGAACCGCGACCTGGGGCGCCACACGAACCTGTCGCTGGCGGGTCCACGCCCGAACCGGGTCGCGTACCGCCAGGCGGTGGATGTTCGCCCGAACCGGGCGGGCATCACTGCCACGCCTACCATACGGTACGGCATCCTCCGTACGGCTGATTTTCGGCAAAGTGTGGGCGGCGACTCACCTCGACACCTCGGCGTAGCGCTGCTCCAGGTCGACCCGGGCGAGCGCGCCGACCAGCCACGCCAGCCGCTCCGACTCCCCGCTGCCGGCCAGTTCGGCCAGGTCATGGGCGGAGCGCCCCAGGCCGAGGCGGCGGGCCGCGACGAGGGCCCGGCGGTCGGCGACCGGGGCCACCTCCCGCCACAACGCCTGCGTCTCGCGCAGGAACAGGTCGGCCACCTGGTCGTCCACCCCGGGCAGCGCGGTCAGCAGCGCCCGCTCCCGCGCCGGGTCGCGCCCGGCGGTGGCGCGCAACCGGCGCAGGTCGCCCCGGTACCGCTCGACGACGGTACGGGCCAGGTCGCCGAGCAGGTCGGCCAGCGCGTCGACGTCGCCGCGCCGGCCGGCCTCGCGCAGCACGCGTACCCGGTCGGCGTGCAGCGAGCGGGCCAGCCGGGCGGCGCTGTCCCAGCCGTTGTCCGGCAGGGCGTGGGCGGCGTCCAGGGCCCGGCGGAAGTCACCCCGGCGGGCCAGCAGCACCGCCAGGCAGAGCAGCTGGAACAGGCTCGACGGATTGTTGGTGACCCGGAAGCCGTACTGCTCGGCGAAGCCCCGGCCGCCACCGGCGAGCCGGCGCACCAGGCGCTTCCGGTCCTCGGTACCCGCGATCACACTGGTCATACCGGCGACTACCCGCCCCGGCGGTGAGCACTCCTGCCGGTCAGCCGTGCAGGCCGCCGCGCCGGTCGCGGGCCTTGAGCCGGCTGGTCGGCAGCGCCGGGGCGGGCAGCGGCGGGGCCGCGTCGTCGGCCACCGTGCCGAAGCGGCGGCCGGCCGTCCAGTCCTCCCGGGCGGCGGCCACCTCCTCGTGCGAGCGCCCGACGAAGTTCCACCACATCACCAGCGGCTCCTCGAACGGCTCCCCGCCGAGCAGCATCAGCCGGCTGCCCGGGTCGGCGGCCAGCGTCAACCGGTCCCGCCCGGCGCCGAGGTACAGCAACGCGCCGGGGGCGAGGGCCAGCCCGTCCACCTCCGCCGCGCCGGACATCGCCAGCAGGCCGTACTCGAAGTCGGGGCGCAACGGCAGCGTGGCCCGCGCCGGCCCGCGCACCTCCAGCTGCGCGCCGAGCAGCGGGGTGTGCACGACGGCCGGGGAGCGCTCGCCGCCCAGCTCACCGACGAGCAGGGTCAGGTCCAGCTCGCCGTCGCGCCAGCGGGGCAGCTCGGCGTGGTGGGCGAAGTCGGCCGCGCCGGCCCGCGCCGGATCGGGCAACGCCACCCAGAGCTGCACGCCGTGCATCACCGGCGGGTGGGTCGCCGGCGACCGCTCGGAATGGGCGATGCCGTGCCCGGAGGTCATCACGTTGAGCTGACCGGGACGGATGGGCTGGACGTTGCCGAGGCTGTCCCGGTGCACGATCTCCCCGTCGAGCAGCCAGGTGACGGTCTGCAGGCCGGTGTGCGGGTGCGGTGGGACCTCCATGCCGGGCCGCTGCGCCACGTCGTCCGGGCCGAAGTGGTCCACGAAGCACCAGGCGCCGACCATCCGACGCTGCCGCTGCGGCAGCAGCCGGCGCACGGTGGTGTAGCGCCCGAGGGGGACGTCGTGGCCGGGCAGCAGCACGCTGCCCGGGTCGGCCGGAGCCACACCGGGTGGTCGGGTCTGCGCCGGCAGCGATTCGGTACGGTCCATCGCCCGACTCTATGCCGGGCCGCGCGGACGACGGCGCGGACCGGCGATCAGTCGGCGCGCACCGTGACGGTGTGGGCGCCGGCGACCAGGTCGACGTAGACCCGGTCGACCGAGCGGTCCCAGTTCGGGGAGCTGACCATCTCGCCGGGGCCCACCCCGTCGCGCCGGTCGTCGTACACGGTGACGCCGCCCGCGCCGGCGGCGGCGCGGACCCGGACCGGCGGCCGGCCGGGCGCGTGGACCACGAACTGGTTGACCCCACCGGTCATCCGCACGGTGAGCGCGCCCCGGATCTCGGGCAGGCGCAGGTCGATGCGGGCCGCGCCGCCGATCACCTCCACCCCGGACAGCCGGGCGGAGGTGAGGTCGAGCAGGTGCTCGCTGACCCCGCCGACCAGACGCAGCCGCCAGGCGACCCGGGAGTTGAGCACCACGTCGACGGCCCCCCTGCCGGCGCGGCCGCTCTTGACCAGGCGCAGCTGCACCCGCTCGCCCAGCACCTCGGGCCGGGGCTGCACCCCGGAGTCGGCCGGGCTGCTGACCTGGTAGAGGTCGTCGCCGAGGTCCTCGGTGCGCAGCCGGAACGAGGTCAGCCCGTCCGCCAGCTCGAACGTGGCCCGCCGCCGGCCGGCCAGCGGAGCCGTCAGCGCCTGCTCGGCCGCCGCCGCCCGGGCCGTACCGCCCCGCCCCGGTGCGGCGGGGGCGAGCGTCGGCGCGGTCGGCCGGCCCCCGGAGAAGGCGACTCCGAGCCGGTCGGGGTTGGCCAGGGTGACGGTCACCGCCAGCGCGCCCAGGGCCAGCACCACGATCGCGGCGGCGGCGAGCAGTCGGGCCGCGCTCGGCCACGGCGACCGGTACGGCGGCTCGTCCGCCGGCTCACCGCCGACCGGTACGACCGGCGCGGCGGACGCCCCTGCCGGCTCGACGTCCGGCGGCCCGTCGCCCGCCGTCTCCCCCGCCGCCGGACGGTCGCTGCGCTCCGCCTCCGCCATGTGCGCCCCTCTCACGGTCCCCGCAGGGCAGTACGTATGCGACGGACGATCGGATCACCCGCGACCGGCCGGGCGGCGGGTCGCGTCCGAGGTCGGCGGCACGGCGCCCTGCCGCGCGGGCGGGCACCGGCGCCGGTCGGCGTCGACCGGCATCGTCCCCGGCCGGGTCAGAGGCCGGCGCAGGGGTCGCCGTCGACCGTGCAGCCGCGCGGCGACCTGCTGAGGGGGTCGGCGTCGCGGACGTCGAAGCTGATCGTCCGGGACCGACCGGCGGGGACAGCTGTGCCGGTGAAGGCGACGGTCCGGCCGTCCTGCCGCCAGTCGGCCCCGCTGGCGCCGGTGACCGTGCCGGACGCGGCGAGCGTGACGACCACCGTCCAGCCCGTCGCCGGGGCGTCGCCGGGATTGTCGAGCACCACCTCGCCGGTCCAGCCGAACAGGCGGGTCGACGCGGTCTCGTAGCGGGCGCTCACCCCCGGGGGCGGAGTGACCGGTGCGGGGGTGCGGGAGGCCCGCGGCGAGGCGCTGCGGCTCGGGCGGGCCGTCGCCGCCCCGACGGAGCGGCCGGGGGTGGCCGGACCGGAGGCCCGGGCTGGGCGGCTGGTGGCGCCGGCCACGACGGGCGGCGGCAACGGGTCGACCCCGGCGGCGCGCTGCGGGGGGTCGGGCAGCACGGCCCAGACCGCCACCGCGCCGGCGACCAGGATCCCGACCACCGCAGCGGCGGTCCACACCACCGCCCGCCGACGGCCGCGTCGCGGCGGGTGGTACGCCGGGACCAGCGGCAGCTCCGCCGTCGCGGCGCCCTCGCCCCGACGCAGATCGACCTCCCGGAAGGCCAGCCAGTCGAGGATGGCGGGCAGCCGCACGGTCAGGGCCTGCTCGTGGTGCCGCTCCCGGTCGGCGTGCAGCCCGGCGGGCCAGGCGCCCTGTTCCAGGGTCTCGGTGACCGACAGCCGGCAGCCCTCGGCGGTGGGGACGACGACGCAGCTCAGCCGGCTGCGCCGGCCGGCCTCGTCGCACCGCAGCGCCAGCGACTCCGGCGCCCGCCGCTCGACCACCTCGGCGTCGACGGCGACCTCGAACCCCGGCAGCCCGGCGGTGTGCAGCAGCAGCCGCTCCCCGGGCCCGGCGTCGACCTCGACGAACCAGCGGGCGAGCAGCTCCCGGTCCGTCAGTGCGCGCCAGACCCGCTGCGGTGGGTGGGAAAGGTCGACCCGCGCGCCGATCTCGATCACGGCGCGACTCTACGGCTCCCGTCGGCCCGCCGGAGCGACGGGGATCCGTCGCCGGACGGGCCCCTCGGGGCGGGCGGGGGCGTTCCCCGGCGGGCGCGGGTCAGCCGTCCCGGGACCAGGACGACGCCCGGTAGACGGTCCCCCGGCCCGGCCCGGCGCTCTCCACCGGCACGACGCCCCACGACACCTCGTCCGGCTCCGGGGCGGAGGCGGCGGCCCGCGCCCGGCGGGCCCGTACCCGGCCGACCACGAACCAGCCGGCCGCGGCGACGCAGACCACGATGACCACCCGCTGCAGGGAGCCGACGTACGACTCGACCACGTGCCAGTTGTCGCCGAGCAGGTAGCCGGCCATCACGAAGGTGGTGTTCCAGATCAGGCTGCCCAGCGTCGTGTACAGCAGGAAGGTCCCGATGCGCATCCGCTCCACCCCCGCGGGGATGGAGATGAGGCTGCGGAAGATGGGGATCATCCGGCCGAAGAACACCGCCTTCACGCCGTGCCGCAGGAACCACGCCTCCGTCTTGTCGACGTCGCTGAGCTTGACCAGGGGCAGCCGGGCCGCGATCGCCCGCATCCGGTCCCGGCCGAGGGCCGCGCCGATGCCGTACAGCACCCAGGCGCCGACCACGGAGCCGAGCGTGGTCCACAGGATCGCGCCCACCAGACTGATCTTCCCCTGGGCCGCGGTGAAACCGGCCAGCGGCAGGATCACCTCGCTGGGAATGGGCGGGAAGAGGTTCTCCAGCGCCACGGCCAGTCCCGCGCCAGGCCCGCCGAGCCGTTCCACCAGACCGGTCACGTAGCCGACCAGCCCGTCGGAGGGCGGTTCGGACGCGGACACGACCGTGCGGGAACTGAGCGCCAGAGAGCTTGGGATCATGGGACAAAGCTACGAGGCGTCCGGCGGATCGACCACGGATCCGGCCCACCGCCTCGCGGAACCCGGATCCACCCGAAGGGGCCCGTCGTGCGTACACCGCTGACCATCGCCGTCGCCCAGCCGCCCTGCGTGCCGTACGACGTCGTCGCCAACGTCGCGGCCCACGCGGCGGCGGTCCGCGTCGCCGACGCCCGGGTGGTGGTCTTCCCCGAGCTCTCCCTCACCGGGTACGAGCTGGACGCCGCGCCCCTCGACGTCGCCGACGCACGGCTCGCGCCGCTGGTCGAGGCGTGCGCCGCGACCGGTGCCCTGGCCCTGGCCGGCGCGCCGGTCGGCGACGCGGACCGGCGGTGGCTGGGAATGCTCGCGGTCGACGCGACGGGCGTCCGGGTGGCGTACCGCAAGATGTTCCTCGGCGCGGCGGAGTCCGCGCGGTTCGTGACGGGCGACGAGCCGGGAGTGTGCGACGTGGACGGCTGGCGGCTGGGCCTGGCCGTCTGCAAGGACACCGGCGTCGTCGAGCACGCGGCGCGCACGGTGGCGCTCGGGGCCGACGTCTACGTCGCCGGGGTGCTGGAGTCGCCCGAGGACGCCGGGGTCCCCGACGAGCGGGCCCGGCGGGTCGCCGCCGCGCATCGGGTCTGGGTGGCGACGGCGAGCTTCGCCGGCCCGTCCGGCAGCCGCTACCCCCGCACGGCCGGCGGCTCGGGCGTGTGGCGGCCGGACGGCACACCGGTGGCCCGGGCCGGCGCGGAGCCCGGCGAGGTCGTGCGCGCCACGCTCGGCTGAGCAGCGGTCCGCGACGCAGGCGCGGCATGGCGGGCCGGTGGCGCCGGAACCCGCAGGGGGAGCTGGCAGTCGTGACGCGGGCGCGGGACGGCGCGACGGCGCCGGTGTCGCCTACGGTGGACCGGTGACGGTGACCGGGCGGTTGGGGCAGCTGTGGCGCTACCCGGTGAAGTCGATGCTCGGCGAGGCGCTCACCGGCGCCACGGTGGACGAGCGCGGCGTCGCCGGGGACCGCCGGTACGCCCTGCTGGACCGGGAGACCGGGCGGGTGGCCAGCGCCAAGCAGCCCCGGCTGTGGCGGCGCCTGCTCACCGTGCGCGCGTCCGGCGCCCCGCCCGACCTGATCCGGCTCGACCTGCCCGACGGCGCCGCCCGGTCCACCTGCGACGCCGACCTGGACGCCGTCCTGTCCCGGCTGCTGGGCCGCCCGGTCACGCTGACCGGCGACCCGCCGCCGGACGCCGTGCTGGAACGGGCCGACCCGGAGGCGGTGCTGGCCGCCGGCCTCGACGCGACGGTGCCGACGACGCACGGGCCGGTGGGTGCCGCCGCCCCGCCGGGCAGCCTGGTCGACTTCGCGCCGGTGCACCTGCTCACCACCGCCACCCTGGCCGCGGCCGGCGGGGCCGACCCGGTCCGCTACCGGCCGAACCTGGTCATCGAGACCACCGGCGACGGGTTCGCCGAGAACGACTGGGTGGGCCGGGAGCTGCGAATCGGCCCGGAGCTGGTGCTGCGGGTGCTGGCGCCGACGCCCCGCTGCGCGGTGCCGACCCTGGCGCACGGTCCGCTCCCCCGGGACCCGGAGGCGCTGCGCGCGCCGGCCCGGCTCAACCGGGTCGTCCCGCTGCCCGGGCTGGGCCCACAGCCCTGCCTCGGGGCGTACGCGGCCGTGGTGCGGCCCGGCCGGGTCGCGGTGGGCGACCGGGTCGAACTGCGCTGAGCCGGGTCAGTCGTCGTCGGTGCCGCGCGAGCGGGGCCAGATCGCGAGCAGGTCCCGCAGGTCGGCGGCCGTCCCGTCGTCGATCCGGTCCTTCTCGACCGCCTCGGCGAGTTTGCCGGCCAGTTCCCGCAGCCGCTTGATCCGGTCCTTGGGCTTGCCCTCCTCCAGTGCGGACAGCCGGTCGCGCAGTTCCTCGGCCGTCCTCGGATCGACGTCGCCGGCCGCCTGCGCCCGGTCGAGCAGCGCCGCGAACTCGGCGGTGAGCTGGCGCGCCGTGCGGGGCGCGGGCCGCTCCCCGCGCGACGGGGCGCTGGTGGTGGGCGGTGGCGCTTCGACGCTCGTCGGCTCCTGCACCGGCGTCGCGGTGGCCGGGGCGGCGGGGGTGCGCCGGTCGGGTCCGTCGTCGTCGACGGCGAGCACGCCGACCAGGCCGACGAGCAGCGCGACTCCGGCGGCGACGAGGACGCCGAGCGGCCGGTTCGACCGCCGGGCGGCCGGGGCCGGCGGCGCGACGCGGCCGGCGGCGGGACGGGCCGCAGCGGCGGAGCGGTCGATCAGGGTGGGCGGATGGGCGGGCCCGGGCACGGTCGGCAGCAGCGCGGTCGGCGGGTCGGCCGGCGGGGCGGCCCCGAACCGGCCGGCGAGCTGGGCCGCGGTGGGCCGGCGGGCCGGGTCGGCGGCGAGGCAGGCCATGGTCAGCTCGGCGACGTCGGCGGGCAGGCCGGGCACGCGCAGCGGCGGCACCGCCGTCCGCGCGGCGTGCACCTCCAGCGCGTCCTCCCAGGTCTGCACCGGCAGCGGGGGCCGGCCGGTGAGGGCGCGGTAGAGCAGCGCCCCGAGGGCGTACACGTCGCTGGCCGGGTTCGGCGGGCCGGGTGTCAGCCGCTCCGGCGCGAAGTAGGCCGGGGTGCCCATCATCAGCTCGCCGTCGGCGCCGGTCAGCGGGTGCCGGGGGCCGGCCAGGGCGGCGATGCCGAAGTCGAGCACCTTGGCGCCGGTCTCGGTGAGCATCACGTTGGCCGGCTTGACGTCGCGGTGCACCACGCCGATCCGGTGCGCGGCGGCCAGGGCGGCGGCGACCTGGCCGGCGGTGCGGACCGCGTCCGGCCAGGCCAGCGGGCCGCCGGTGAGCCGGTCGGCGAGGCTGTGCCCCTCCACCAGCTCCATCACCAGGTACGGCACGACGACGCCGCCGGGCAGGGCGGCCTCGCCGTAGTCGTAGACCTGGGTTACGTGCGGATGGGTGAGCCGTGCGGCGGCCCGCGCCTCACGCTGGATCACGGCACGCAGCTCGCGGTCGCTGGCGAGCTGCGCGGCGAGCGCCTTGACCGCGACGGGCCGGTGCAGCACCTCGTCGTCGGCGCGCCACACCTCGGACATCCCACCCAGGCCGATCCGCTCGACCAGGACGTAGCGGTCGTGCAGGCGCAGGGCGGGCGTGAGCGACGACATGGTGGTCCAGTCTGCCTGCTGCGGTGATCGCGCACCAACCGCCGTGCCGAGTGGCGACCCGGATGGGCGGAGTTTCGGCGAATGCGCCGCATGCCCGGGTCGTCCGGCGCCACGTGGTTCGCCGACGCCGCCGGTGACCCGAGGGGTCAGGGCTTGCGGGCGACTCCGCCGTACATGCTGACCTCGACCACCGACGGACGCGGCTGCGGCTCGGACTCGGCCCGCCACTCGGCGACCGAGCGGATGCCCGGCTCGACCACGTCGAGGCCGGCGAAGAAGCCGGTGAACTCCTCGAGGGTGCGCAGGTTGATGATCCCGTGCGGTCCGCCGCCCTTCGCCGCCGCCTTGGCCTCCTCGGCGATCTGCGGGGGGAGGTACTCGTGGGTGGCGTGCGAGGCGGCGAGGTAGCTGCCGGGCGGCAGCGCGTCGAGCAGCCGGCGCACCGCCGCGTACGGGTCGTCGGAGTCCGGGACGAAGTGCAGGATCGCCACCAGCATCAGCGCGACCGGCCGGGACAGGTCGATCGTGCGCCGCAGGTCGGGGTGGTGCAGGATCTTCTCCGGATCGCGCAGGTCGGCGTCGATGTAGGCGGTGGCGCCCTCGGGCGAGCTGGTCAGCAGCGCCCGGGCGTGCGCGAGGACGATCGGGTCGTTGTCGACGTAGACCACCCGCGACTCGGGGGCGATCCGCTGGGCGACCTCGTGGGTGTTGTCGGCGGTGGGGATGCCGGTGCCGATGTCGAGGAACTGCCGGATGCCGGCCTCGCGGGCCAGGTAGCCCACCGCCCGCTGGAGGAACCGGCGGTTCTCCAGGGCGCTGATCCGGATGGTCGGGAAGCGCTCGGCCATCGCGTCGCCGGACTCCCGGTCGGCCTGGAAGTTGTCCTTGCCGCCGAGCCAGTAGTTGTAGCGGCGGGCCGGGTGCGCCACCGAGGTGTCGATCCGGTCGCTCGGGTGGACGGGGCCCGGGGTGACTCCCGGGGCGTCGGTGCTCACAGCTGCCTCCACGACGGTCGCGCGACCCGCGACGACGGCGTCCGTCCACTGTCGTCGGTCGCGGACCATCGTAGAGGCACCGGGGCGTCCGCGCCGCCCCGGGCCGGGTGGTCAGGCCGGGTAGAGCTCGTCGCGGATCCGGGCCAGGATCTCCGGCGTCCGCTCCGGCGGCGCGGCCTCCACGCAGAGTCGCTCCATCGCCACCGCGTAGTAGTCGAGGTCCTCGCGCTTGTCGAGGTAGATGGCGCTGGTCAGCTGCTCGATGTAGACGATGTCGGGCAGGTCGTCGTCACCGAAGCGCAGGATGGTGAAGGCACCTCCGGCGGCGGCGTGCCCACCGGCGGCGAACGGGATGATCTGGAGCCGGACGTGCGGCGAGCGGGTCGCCGCCGCCAGGGCGTCGAGCTGCTCGCGCATCACCTGCGGCCCGCCGATCGGCCGGCGCAGGGCGGCCTCGTCGACCACCGCCCACAACTGCGGCGGCTGGTCGCGGCGCAGCAACTGCTGGCGGCGCAGCCGCAGCTCCACCCGCCGCTGCACCTCGTCGGCGGTGGCGTGCCGGTGACCGAGCAGGACCACGGCCCGGGCGTACCCGGCGGTCTGCAGCAGCCCGGGGACGAACTGCACCTCGTAGGTGCGGATCAGCGACGCCGCGGCCTCCAGCCCGAGGTACGACTGGAACCAGCTGGGCAGCACGTCACCGTAGCGGTGCCACCAGCCGGGGCTGTTCGCGTCCCGGGCGAGCTTGAGCAGCGCCTCCCGCTCCTCGGGGGCGTCGACGCCGTAGAGGGTGAGCAGGTCGGCGACGTCGCGCTCCTTGAAGCCGACCCGGCCCAGCTCCATCCGGCTGATCTTGGATTCGGAGGCGCGGATCTCCCAGCCGGCGCCCTCGCGGGTCACGCCGCTGGCCTCGCGCAGCCGGCGGAGCTGGGCGCCGAGCAGCATGCGCAGCACGGTGGGTCCGGTCGCCGGACCCCCCTGCGCGGTAGCCATCGTCACGTGCCGCCCTCCGCGTGCGCGCCCTGCGTCGACCGGACAGCCCGACCCGACCGACGTGTAAGCATGCCATGGACCCACGGTGAGGTGTACTGGTCCACACGGACGATTCCGTCCCGTCGGTGGGAACCGGCCGGTCAGTTGATCAGGTGGTCGAAGTCCCCGTCCCGGGCGCCGAGGACGAAGGCCGCGATCTCGGCCACGGTGTAGATCAGCGCCGGCCCTTCCGGGTGGCGCGAGTTGCGCACCGCGATGCCCGCCCCGCCGGGGAGCGCGGCCAGCTCGACGCAGTTGCCGCTGGGGTTGCTCCGCCGACTCTTCTGCCACCGCAACGGCGGTAGCTGGGTGACCGGTACGCCATTCTCGGGCTGCTGCATGAGGGGTCTTTCTGTGCGGTGAAGAGCCCACCGGCGTCACGAGTGGACGGTGACGCGGCCAGTGGGGTCGCGACGCCGGACCGGGCCGTGCTGCACGTGCATCTGCTATTGCATCTGCATCGGACAGCGAGCATGATAACGCACGTGAACGGTACCCATCCGTTCACTTTCGGTTACCCCACCCGGGTAGCCACCTGGGGAGACGACGGCCCGGCACGGCCCGACGGCCGACGCCTCCCGGCCGTCCACGACGTCGCGAGGGAGGTCTCGTGCCGGATCCGTTGAGCTTCGCGTCCGGCATCTCCGCGGCAGGCGCGTTGGTCTCGGTGTGGCAGCTGCGCCGCCGGGCGCTGCGGGCGGAGGCCGAGATCGCGTACCTGCAGGCCGAACTCGCCGCGGAACGGCACGCCGCCAGCCACGACCCGCTGACCGGGCTGCCCAACCGCCGGGCGTTCCACCGCATCGCCGCGGCCCTGCTCACCGACGCCGGCGGGCAGCCGCTGATCGCCGTGGTGCTCGACCTCAACGACTTCAAGCAGGTCAACGACCGCTACGGCCACGCCGCCGGTGACCAGGTGCTGATCAGCGTCGCGCAGCGGCTGACCGCCTTCGCCGGGGACAACCTCGTCGCCCGCCTCGGCGGCGACGAGTTCGCCGGGCTGCTCCGCACCCCCTCGGTCGACCGGCGCTGGATCGACCACGCCACCCGGCGGCTCTGCGAGGCGATGGCCGCCCCGATTTCGCTGGCCGGGTGCAGCGTCCGGGTCACCGCCTCGGTCGGCCTGGCCCCGGTCACCGGCCCCACCCAGCTCACCGAGGCGCTCTGCGCCGCCGACGCCGCGATGTACCGGGCCAAGGGCGTCACCGGCCGCCGGGCGCCCCGGCAACTCGTCGACGCCCCCCGCCTCGCGGAGTGCTGACGCACCACCTGGGCGGGCCGACGCCATCGGGCACCGGCACGACCTCGCCCGGCGCCGGGACCGGCCGCCGCGCGCCCGTGGCGCGAGCAGGTCAGCGCCAGCCGTAGCCGGCGCGCAGCGCCCGGCCGATCCGGTCGAAGCGGTCCCGGTCCAGCACCGCGCCCTCCCGGCGGATGCTGTCCTCGCGCATGGTGAGCACCCGGTCGAGACGTACCCAGCTCGGGCGGTTGTCCCGGTCCCACTCCCCCGGGCCGAGCGCCAGCCAGTGCCGCTGCCCGTCGCGCTCGCTCTGACTGGAGAGCATCAGCCCGAACAGCGTCCGGCTGTGCCGGCCCACCACCAGCACCGGGCGGTCCTTGCCCTGCCGGGGGTCGTCCTCGTACGGCACCCACGTCCACACGATCTCGCCGGGGTCGGCGTGGCCGTCCAGCTCCGGGGCGTACGTCAGCTCCCGGCGCTGCAACGCGCTGACCTGGCGCCGACGGGCCACCTGGGCCGGGATCGCCCCCGGCGAGCCGACCGGCGCCGCTCTCCCGGCCACCCGGCCGAGCCGGACCGCGACGTTCCTCAACAGACCTGCCACGGCGGCAGCCTAGCCGTCCCCGGGCCGCAGCGCCTCCCGGCCGTTCCCGTCAGCCCGGGCGGCGGGCCAGCACCAGCGTGGTGCGCAGGTCCAGCGTCACCGTGCCGCCGAACCCGTCGACCGTCGCGCCCACCGCCGCCAGCACCCGCTCCCGCAACGCCGGCGGGCGGCGCAGCTGCGGCGAGAAGGTGCTGACCAGGCGCTGGTAGGCGGCCGTGGACAGCGGCTCGTCACGGCGGAACGACTCGGTACGCACATCGGTGAACAGCCCGCTGGCGGTGATCTCCGCGCCGAACCAGCCGTCCGGACGGTCGGCCTGCCCGACCGGGTCCGCCGACTCGAACGCCGCCCGGATCGCCGCGCCCTGGGCCGGGTCGACGTAGTCGTAACAGTGGGCGAGGACGGCCAGGGTGCCGCCCGGCGCCAGCGCGTCGCACGCCCGCGCGCACCGGGTCGCCGGGTCGAGCCAGTGCCAGGCCATCGCGCAGGCCAGCACCGGCACCCCGCCGGGCGGCGGCGGCCACGCCTCGAACCGGACGGGGACCACCTCGACGGCCGGGAAGCGGGCCGCCAGCACCGTGGCCATCCGCGGGTCGGGCTCCACGCAGGTCATCGGCGCGCCCACCGCGAGCAGGGCCCGGGTGGCGAGCCCGGTGCCCGCCCCCACCTCGACCAGCCGGGACGGCGTCCGGCCGTGATAGGCGAGGATGGACCCGGCGAGCGCGGGCGGGTAGCCCGGCCGCGCGTCGTCGTAACTGGCCGCGACCTCACCGAAGACATCCGCCACGACCACCATCCTGCCAAAGGTCGGGCGGGCCAGGGGGACCCATGATCGAGCTGCCGGACGACCTGCCCGTGGTCGAACGCAGCGCCGTGCGCCTGGTGGTGCGCGACGCGCGGGGGCACGTCCTGCTGTTTTACACCCGCGACCCGGAGCACCCCCGGCTGGGCACCTGGTGGGAGCTGCCGGGCGGCGGCGTCGACCCGGGCGAGACGTACACCGACACGGCCCTGCGCGAACTGCGCGAGGAGACCGGCTTCGTGGTCACCGCCGACCGGCTCGGGCCGCCGTCCTGGCGACGCCGGGCCAGCTTCGTCCACCGGCAGCGGCGGCACCTGCAGGACGAGGTGGTGATGACGGTACGGCTCGACGCCGTCGCGCCGGACGTCGACGGCGCCGACCGGCTGGACTACGAGGTGGAGGACTACTTCGGGTTCCGCTGGTGGCCCGTCGCGGAGGTGGTGGCCGGCCGGGACCGGTTCTACCCGGGCCGGCTGCCCGAGCTGCTGGCCCCGTTCCTGGCCGGCGACCGGATCGACGAGCCGTTCGAACTCTGGTCCTGACCGGGATGCCGACCGGGCCACGGGTGGGCACAGTGGAGAGCATGACGACGACCCTGCACGCCCCGCTGGCCCGGTACGCCGCCCGGCTGCACGCCGGGATCGGCGGCCGGCACCACGTGGCCTCCCCGCTCGGCGCCTGGCTGCTGCTCGCCCTGGCCGCGCCGGCGGCCACCGGCGGGCTCCGCGACGAACTGGACGACGTCCTCGGCATGGACGCGACGACCGCGGCCGGGTTGGCCGCCGCGCTGCTGGACGCGCCGCACCCGCTGGTCGCCTCGGCGACCGCGCTCTGGCACCGGCCGGGAACCGATTCGGCGGGGCTGGACGGGTGGCGGGCCGGCCTGCCCCGGACGACCGCGACCGGCCCGCTGCCCGACCAGGCCGGGCTGGACGCCTGGGCCCGGGAGCACACCCTGGGCATGATCGACCGTTTCCCGCTGGCCGCCTCACCCCGGGTGCTGGTGATGCTGGCCGGCGCCCTGGCCACCCGGATCTCCTGGGCCGACCCGTTCGACCTCGCCCCGGGCGCGGCGCTCGGCGGGGCCGGGCCGTGGGCCCGACGGCTCGACCGCGTGCTGCGCGCCCCGCAGCACGGTCACCGGGCGTGGATCGCGGCGACGGCGGCGGGCGACGTCGCCGTGCACGCCGCGTCGGCGGCGCCGCGCGACGGGGCCGGGCTGGTGGTGCTGTCGGTGGCCGCCGACCCGGCGGTCGACCCCGGCGACGTGCTGGCCGCCGCCCACGAGGTGAGCGGCGCGGCGCTCGACGGCGACGGCCCGCCGGCGGACCGCCGGTCCCTGTTCGACCTGCCGCTCGGCGCCGGGCCGGCCTGGACGCTGCGGGAGGAGCAGGTGCCCGTGTGGTCCCGCGACGGCCGGGAGGAGCGGCACGAGGCGGTGCTGCCCTGCTGGTCCGCGCGCGACGAGCACGAGCTGACCGACCCGGCGCTGGGCTTCGGCACGGCGGCGCGGGCGTTGGGCGGGCTGCTCGGCGCGGCGGACCCGGGCGTCGAGGCGCGGCAGGCGGTGCTGGCCCGGTACGGCCGGTACGGCTTCGAGGCCGCCGCCGTCACCGGGACGGCCGTGCTGTCGAGCCTGCCCCCGGACGGCGTACGTCGCACCGCCGAGCTGCGCTTCGACCACCCGTACGCGGTGGTGGCGGTGGCCACCGACCGGCGGGGCGGGACGGGACCCTGGCACGGCGTGCCGGTCTTCTCCGCCTGGGTGGCCGAGCCGGAGGAGCCGGCGGCCGACGACCTGACGGACCCGCCCGCGCCGTGGTGAGGACGGCAGGTGGGGATCCGGGTCCCGGGCGGATCCCCACCTGCCGTCGGCTCAGACGGGCACCGCCTCCCGTTCCCGCTCGGCGGCCCGGGCGGCGAGCCGGCGTTCCCGCTCCTGCGCGCCGATCAGGTCGTCGGGCAGCGAGTCCGGCACCTCGAGGTCGAAGCGGCGCAGCATCCGGATCGCGAAGCCGCCGAGGGTGATCACGACGAGGGCCAGCCCGAAGCAGACGTACGCGAAGCCGATGCCCCGGCCCTCACCGGTGCCGATCACCGCGCCCACCGACCCGGCCAGCGCCCCACCCGGGGCGAGCATCGGCTCGAAGAGCCCGGTCGCCACCGGGGCGAGCACCGCGAAGCCGATCGGCAGGGTGGACCAGGTGATGGTCTGGTTCAGGCTGAACACCCGGCCGTGGAACCGCTGCGGCACCTTGACCTGCACGATCGTCGCGTAGATCGACTGTGCGGTGGTCATCGCCATGGCCAGCCAGAAGAAGCCGACGCAGACCATGGCCAGCGAGGCGTCCAGGCCGATCAACACGCACCCGATCGCGGTGCCGAGGTTGCCGACCAGCACACCGATCATCCGCCGGCGCCGGGGTCCGCCCCAGATCGCCATCAGCACGCCGCCGGCCACCGCGCCGACCGCCTCGGCCAGGGCGACCTGGGCCACCTGCGTCGCGGTGCCGAAGGAGAGCACCAGCGGCGTGGTGAGCACCAGCGCCGGGGCGAGGAAGATGTTGCCGATGGCGAAGTAGCCGAGCATCAACCGGAAGCCCCGGTGCTGCCACGAGTAGCGCAGGCCGTTGGCGATGGCCACCAGCAGCCGTTCCCGGGGCCGCCAGCCGAGCAGGTCCGGGAACCGGACCACGGCCAGGGTCAGCACCGCCACCAGGTAGCTGGCCACGTCGATCAGGAGGATGCCCTTCAGCTCGATCGCGGCGAGCAGGCCGGCGGCGAAGACCGGCATGAGCAGCATCGCCACGCCGGTGGAGAGCTGGGTGATGCCCATCGCGTGGCCGAGGTAGCGCTTCGGCACCAGCTGGGGCACCGCCGACTGGAACGCGATCCGCTGGAACGACGCCGCCACCTGGCTCAACGCGACGAGGGCGTAGATGTGCCAGAGGGCGAGCGTGTCGGTCCAGAGCAGCCCGGCGAGCACCAGCTGGACCGAGCCGGCGCTGCAACTGGCGATCATCATGATCTTCCGGCGGCTGATCCGGTCGGTGACCGCGCCGGCCACCGGCAGCATCAGCACGCCGCAGATCAGCGCCAACGCCCAGAGCAGCCCCAGGTCGGCCACCGAGCCGGTACGGGTGAACAGCCAGATCGGCAGGGCGAACGCGGTCAGCGCCGAGCCGGTGGTGGAGACGAGCTGGCCGACGGTGACCGCGACGAACCGGGCCATGCTCGGCTTCACCACCGCCTTCGCCGGGTCGTCGTCGACGCCGACCCGCTGGTGGTCGGCGACCACCCAGCCGGCGTCCTCGCCCCGGGCGGCCGGGCCGAGCGCCGAGACGTCCCCGGCGGCCACGGCCGGGTGCACCCGGGTGACGATCTCGGCCAGCTCCTCGGCGCGGTACTTGAGGAAGAAGTGCCCGGCCTGGTCGAGCACCACCAGGCCCAGGGTGTCGCTGAGGAACTGCCACTCGGCGTACCGCTCGGTGTGGTAGTCGGTGACCGGGTCCTCCGAGCCGACCACCGAGATGACCGGGGTGCGCAGCTTCGCCGCACCCCGGTCGAGCAGGCCGGTGAAGTACTCCTCGGAGGCGCGGGAGTCGGCCCGCATGTTGCTGATGATCCGGTCGGCCTGCTCCGGGTCCAGCTCGTCGGTGTCCACCCCCATCGACTTGAGCCAGCTGGCGTAGTGCCGGTTGCTGCGCATCCGTTCGAGCCGGGTGCGCAGGGCGGCGAAGGCCCCCTTGGGACGGGCGAAGGGGAACATCGCGCCGATGTAGAGGGCCTCCAACTCCCGGCCGGCGGCCTCCACCTTGCGGGCCACCTCGGCGACGATGGCGCTGCCCACGCCGCAGTGGCCGTAGAGCGCGATCGGCCCCTCGACCCGTTCCAGGATCTCGTCGGCGACCCGGCGGGTCAGCTCCTCGAACGGCAGCGCGTCCTCGGACAGGCCCACGTCGTGGCCGGGGATGGCCAGTGACCAGAGGGCATGGCCGGCGGGCAGCGCGTCGGCCAGCGGCTGGTAGACGATGGCGCTGCCGCCGCCGTACGGGACGCAGACGTAGCTGAGCACCCGCTGCGCGGCGGGGATCGGCCTGGTCAGCTCGTAGAGCAGCCGGCGCGGCTCGTCGCCGTCGCCGCCGCCGGTCATGAACGCGGCCAGGTCGCGGATGGTCCGCTGCTGGAACAGGTCCATCACGCCGACCGCGCGCCCGCCGTGCTCGGCCTTGCGGATCCGCGCCACCACCTGGGTGGCGAGCATGGAGTGCCCGCCGAGGTCGAAGAAGTCGTCGTCGATGCCGAGCGTGTCGACGCCGAGCACGTCCCGCCAGATGCCGGCGAGCAGCCGTTCGGTGTCGTCGCGCGGCTCGACCAGCGCCACCGACGCCTCCCGGGTCACCACCGGGGCCGGCAGCGCCCGGCGGTCGAGCTTGCCGTTGGGGGTCAGCGGCAGGGCGTCCAGGGTGACGAACGCGGCCGGCACCATGTACTCGGGCAGGGTCTCCTTGAGCGCGGCCCGCAGCGCGGCGTGCTCGGCCGTCCCGACCAGGTAGGCGGTGAGCCGCTTGTCGCCGGGGGTGTCCTCGCGGACGATCACCGCGGCCTCGGTCACCTCGGGCTGCTCGCGCAGCGCGCTCTCGATCTCACCCAGTTCGATGCGCAGGCCGCGCAGCTTGACCTGGTGGTCGATCCGGCCGAGGAACTCGATGACGCCGGCCTGCCGGTCGTCGGCCGCGCCGTCCGCCACCGACCCGGTCGCGCCGTCCGCGGCATCCGCCGCATCGGGTACGGCCGGGGCGATCACCCAGCGGGCCAGGTCGCCGGTGCGGTAGAGCCGCGCACCCGGCTCGCCGGAGAACGGATCGGGGACGAAGCGCTCGGCGGTCAGCGCCGGCCGGCGATGGTAGCCGCGGGCCAGCCCCACCCCGCCGATGTGCAGCTCCCCGGCCACCCCGACCGGGCAGGGCTCGCCGCGCCCGTCCAGCACGTACAGCCGCAGGTTGGCGATCGGGCCGCCGATCGGCACACCGGTCAGGCCGGACAGCAACGCCGGGTCGCAGTGCCAGGCGCTGACGTCGATGGCCGCCTCGGTCGGGCCGTACAGGTTGTGCAGCTCGCACCCGGGCAGCCGGGCGGTGAAGTCGACCGCCGAGGTCAGCGGCAGTTCCTCACCGGAGCAGATCACCCGGCGCAGCGCGGTCGCCGCCTCGACGCCGTCCTCGGCGAGGAAGACGGTCAGCATCGACGGCACGAAGTGGGCGGTGGTGACCCGCTCGGCGACCAGCAGGTCCCGCAGGTAGCCGGCGTCCTTGTGCCCACCGGGCCTCGCCAGCACCAGCCGGGCGCCCTCGCGCAGCGGCCAGAAGAACTCCCACACCGAGACGTCGAAACTGGCCGGCGTCTTCTGCAGCACCGCGTCGTCGGCGCCGAGCCGGTACGTCTTCTGCATCCAGTCGAGCCGGTTGACGATGCCCCGGTGGGTGTTCGGCACCCCCTTGGGTCGGCCGGTCGAGCCGGAGGTGTAGATGACGTACGCCAGGTGCTGCGGGCCTGCCGTCGGGGCCGGGTCGTCGGTGGGCTGGTCGGCCCAGACGGCCTCGTCGTCGAGGGCGAGCACGGTCGCGCCGGTGTCCGGCAGCACGTCGCGCAGGTGCCGCTGCACCAGTACCACCCGGGCGGCGGCGTCGTCGACCATGAAGGCGAGCCGGTCCGCCGGGTACTCCGGGTCCAGCGGCAGGTAGGCCCCGCCGGCCTTGAGCACGCCCAGCAGGCCCGCCACCAGCTCCACCGACCGCTCGGCGCAGACCCCGACCAGGGTCTCCGGCCCGACGCCGGCCGCCCGCAGCCGGTGGGCGACCCGGTTCGCCGCGGCGTTCAGCTCGGCGTACGTCGCCGACCGGCCGTCGATGGTGACGGCGACGGCGTCCGGGGTGGCCGCCGCGCGCTCCTCGATCGGCCCGTGCAGGGTCTGCGTGGCCGGGAACCCGGCGGCCGTGTCGTTCCACGCGGCCAGCAGCTCCCGCTCGTCCCCGGCGAGCAGGTCCAGCGCGGAGACCGGGGTGTCCGGGGCGGCGACGACCGAGCGCAGCAGGGTGACCCAGCGCCGGGCCGCCCGCTCGACGGTCGCCCGGTCGAACAGGTCGGTGTTGAAGACCAGCTTGCCCCAGATCCCGTCGGCCACCTCGACGGCGTGCAGCTCGAAGTCGAAGCGGGTCGCCCGCAACTCCATCGGCGTCCACCGGAAGGTCACCTCGGTGTCGCCGGAGACCTCCGTGAAGCGGCCCATCTCGTAGTTCTGCAGCACGAACATGGCCTGGAACACCGGCGAGCGGCTGACGTCGCGGGGCAGGCCCAGCTCGTGGACGACCTTCGCGAACGGCACCTCGGCGTGCTCGAAGCCGTCCAGCACCGCCCGCCGGGTGCGCTGGAGCAGTTCGGTGAAGGTGGGGTCGCCGGCCAGTTCGGCGCGCAGCGGCAGCATGTTGACGAACATGCCGACGACGTTCTCCAGCTCCGGCGCGGACCGGCCGGCGACGGACGCCCCGACGGCGAAGTCGTCCTGCCCGGCGTGCCGGGACAGCAGCACCTGGTACGCGGCGAGCAGCGTCATGAACAGGGTGCCGCCGGACTCCCGGGTCAACGCGGCGAGCCCGTCGGTGACCGCCCGGTCCACCTGGAACTCGACGAAGTCGCCCCGGTAGGTCTGGGTGGCCGGGCGGGGCCGGTCCAGCGGCAGCTCCAGCGGGGTGATCCCGGCCAGCCGCCGCTTCCACCAGTCCAGGTGCTCGCGGGCGGCCGGCCCGTTCAGCTCCTGAGCCTCCCAGCGGGCGAAGTCGCCGTACTGCACCGGCAGGGCGGGCGGCTCGCCGCCCCGGTAGCAGGTGATCAGGTCGCGCAGCAGCACGTCGACCGACCAGCCGTCACCGACGATGTGGTGCTTGCCGAGGAACAGCACGTGGTCGTCGTCGGCGAGCCGGATCAGCAGGGCGCGCAGCAGCGGCCCGGTCGCCAGGTCGAACGGCTCGGCCGCGGCGGCCTCCACCAGCGCCTGCGCGGTCGCCTCGTCGGGAGCGTCCACGATGGTCAGCGGAACGGTCACCGCCTCCTCGATCACCGCCGTCGGACGGCCGTCGGCGTCGGCCGGGAAGCGGGTGCGCAGCGACTCGTGCCGGGCGGTCAACGCCGCCAGGGCGGCGCGCAGCGCCGTGCGGTCGAGCGGTCCGCGCACCCGCAGCGGCACCGCGATGTGGTACGCCGCCTCGCCGGGCGCGATCTGGTCCATGAACCAGACCCGCTCCTGGGCGTACGACAGCGGCACCGGCGCGCCCGCGGGCCGGGGCGTGATCCGGGCGGTCGGCGCGGCCTGGCGCCGGCGCAGCCGCTGGGCGATCAGCGCCGCGCGGGCCGCCTCGCGGGTGGGATCCTTCAGGTCCGTCATGCGGGGGTGTCCTTCTCGGCCGCCAGCAGCGCGGCGACCTCGGTGTCGGAGAGCTGGTCCAGCTCGGCGGCGATGCGCTGCTCGATCACCGCGGCCAGGTCGGTCACCACCGGGCTGCTGAACAGCGCCCGCATCGGCAGGTCGACGTCCACCTCGGCGCGGATCCGGGCCATCGCCCGCATGCCGCGCAGCGAGTTGCCGCCCAGGGCGAAGAAGTCGTCGTGCGCGCCCACCTTCTCCACCTGGAGGATGTCGGCGTACACCTCGGCCACCAGGGTCTCGGCGTCGGTGCGCGGCGGGACGTAGCCGTCGCCGGACGCCGTCGCGGCCGGGGCGGGCAGCGCCGCCCGGTCGAGCTTGCCGTTGGGGGTCAGCGGCAGCGCCTCGAGCCGGACGAACGCGGTCGGCACCAGGTGGGCGGGGAGTTCCCGGGCCAGCTCGGCGGCGAGGTGGGTCTCCTCGGCGGTGCCGACGTGGTAGCCGACCAGCGTCGGCTCGCCGGAGTCGGCGCGCACCGCCACCGCCGCCTCGCGCACCTCCGGGTGGGCCAGCATCGCCGACTCGATCTCGCCCAGCTCGATGCGCATGCCGCGCACCTTGACCTGGTCGTCGCGGCGGCCCAGGTAGTCCAGGGTGCCGTCGGCGCGCCGGCGGGCCAGGTCGCCGGTGCGGTACATCCGCTGCCCGGGCGGCCCGTACGGGCAGGGCAGGAAGCGCTCGGCGGTGCGGGCGGGACGGCGCAGGTAGCCGCGGGCGAGCTGGTCACCGGCGACGTACAGCTCCCCGACCACGCCCGGCGGGACCGGGTTCAGCGCGGCGTCGAGCAGGTACACCCGTGCCCCGGCGGTGGGCCGGCCGATCGGCACCGGGCCGGCGGCCACCGGCTCGCCGGGCCCGATCCGCGCGGCCACGCAGCCGACGGTCGCCTCGGTCGGGCCGTACTCGTTGACCACCGCCACGTCCGGGTGGGCGGCACGCCAGCCCGCCAGCTGCTCCCCGGTGAGCGCCTCCCCGCCGATCACCAGGTCGCCGGTCGGGGAGAGTTCCCCGTCGAGCAGCGGCAGGTGGCTCGGGGTGACCTTGAGGAAGCTGGGGCGTCCGCCGGCGCGGGCCTGCGGCGAGTCGATCGCGGCCAGCCGGACCGTGCCGCCGGCGGTGAGCGGGCCGAGCAGGCCGGTGACGGTGAGGTCGAACGAGACCGGCGAGTGCAGCAGCGCCGTGCCGGCCAGCCCCGGATAGGTGTCCCGGGCCCAGGCCAGATAGGCGGCGACGGCGCGGTGCTCCACCACCACGCCCTTGGGCCGGCCGGTGGAGCCGGAGGTGTACAGCACGTACGCCGGGTGCTCGGGGCGCAGCGGGGCGGTCCGCTCGGCGTCGGTGAGGTCGGCGTCGGAGCGGTCCGCGCCGGTCGTGCCGTCCAGCAGCACCGGGTCGCCGCCGACCAGCGCGGCGGTCTCCGGCAGGGCCAGCACCAGCGCCGGCTCGGCGTCGGCGAGCAGGTACGCGATCCGGCCGGCCGGGTAGCCGGTGTCCACCGGGACGTACGCGGCGCCGGCCTTGAGCACGGCGAGGACGGCGACCAGCAGCTCCGCCGAGCGCGGCAGGGCGAGCGCCACCCGGGTCTCCGGGCCGGCGCCCCGGGCCACCAGCACCCGGGCGAGCCGGTTCGCGGCGGCGTTCAGCTCGGCGTACGTCAGCCGCACGTCCGCGCAGACCAGCGCGGTGGCGTCCGGGGTCGCGGCGGCCTGCCGCTGCACCTCGTCCACGACGGTGGGCAGCGGGCCGGCCGTGCCGGCGCCGGCGTCGAGGACCAGCTCCCGCTCGGCGTCGTCGAGCAGCGGCAGCGCGGAGACCGGCCGCTGCGGGTCGGTGACCGCCGCGTCGAGCAGCCGCACGTAGCGGGTGACCACCGACTCGGCGGTGGACCGGTCGAACAGATCGGTGCGGTAGACCAGCCGGCTCTCCCCGGCCGTGACGTCGAAGGCCAGGTCGTCCTTGGCGGTGCCGAGCTCCACCGGGTCGAGGCCGGAGTCGGGGATGAAGTTCAGCGCGGTCTGGAAGATCGGCTGCACCGACGGGTCCCGCTGCGGGTCGACCGCCTCGACGATGCGCTGGAACGGCGTCTGGCCGTGCTCCATCGCGTCGACCAGGCCGTCGCGGACCCGGCCGAGCAGCTCGGTGAAGCTCGGGTCGCCGCCGACGTCGCAGCGCAGCGCGACCGGGTTGACGAACATGCCGATCAGCGGCATCACCTCGGCGCTGTCCCGGCCGGCGGTGGAGACGCCGACCACCACGTCGGTGTCGCCGGAGATCCGCGACAGCAGCGCGGCGAAGCCGGCCAGCAGCACCATGTACGGCGTGGCCGACGCGCCGACGGCGAGCCGGCCGATCCGGTCGAGGAGCCCGTCGGGCAGGTCGAAGCGGACCTCGTCGCCGGCGAAACCGAGCTGGGCGGGGCGGGGCCGGTCCAGGGGCAGCCCGGTGACGGCCGGCGCGCCGGCCAGATGCCGCCTCCAGAAGTCGAGCTGCCGGTCCAGCTCCGCGCCGGTGAGCTGGTCGCGTTGCCAGGCCGCGAAGTCGGCGTACTGGATGGGCAGTTCGGGCACGGCGGCGCTCGCGCCGCTCAGCGCGGCCCGGGCGAACGCGTCGAGTTCGTCGACCATCAGCACCGCCGAGCGGCTGTCGAAGACGGCGTGGTGCACCACGAACAGCAGCAACCAGGCGTCGTCGCGGCGGACCAGCCGGGCCCGCCACAGCGGCGGGGTGTCCAACGGGATCGGCGTGCGGGCGAGTTCGGCGCACAGCGCGTCGAACCGGGCCCCGCGCTCGGCCTCCGGCAGGTCGCGCAGGTCCTCGGTGGGGATCACCACGGGCTCGTGCTCCCGCACCACCTGCACCAGGGCGCCGTCGTCGACGCGCAGGTGGGTGCGGAGCGCCTCGTGCCGGGCGACGACCCGGTCGAGCACCTCGGTCGCCGTGGCGGCGTCGACGCCGGCCGGGACACGCCACGGGGCGGAGACGTTGTAGACCGGGGACCCGGGGTCGAGCTGGTTGGCCAGCCACACCCGCTCCTGCGCGAAGGAGACGGGGAAGGTCCACTCGCGGGTCACGACGAGACCTCCCGCACCGAGCGGGGGCGCATGTCGGTCCAGACCACCTCGACGTGGGCCAGGCACTCCTCGCGGGAGCCGGCGAAGCCGGCGTCGTGCCAGCCGGCGGGCAACTCACGGTCGGCCGACCAGATCGAGTACTGCTCCTCGTCGTTGCGCACGACCAGGAATCGGGGCTCGGCCATCAGTTGTCTCCAGCGCTCTCGGGGGTGTGCGGTTCGGCCATCGCGACGGCGATCTTGCGGGGGCCGGTGAACGGCTCCCGGGCGTGCGCGGCGGTCATGTTGTCGACCACCAGCACGTCGTCGCGGTGGTAGTCGAAGCGGACGCTGGCCGCCCGGTACGCGGCCCGTAGGTGGTCCAGCACGTCGGCGGGGATCTCGCCGCCGTCGCCGTAGTAGGTGTTCGAGGGCAGCCCGTCGGGGCCGAACATGGCGAGCAGCCCCTCCTGGTAGTCCTTCGGCAGGGTGCTCACGTGGAAGAAGGTGGCGTGGTTGAACCAGCGCGGGGTGTCCGAGCCGGGCCGCAGGTGCACCACGTCGCGGACCGCCCGGGTGCGCAGGCCGTCGGCGCCGACCCACTCCAGCCCGATCCGGTTGCGTGCCGCGTACGCCTGGACCTCGGCCCGGTCGGTGGTGCCGAAGACGTCCTGCCAGCGGGTGCCGAAGTCGGCGTGGAAGTTGCGCACCAGCATCCAGCGCCGCCGGACGAACTCCTCCCGCACGTCCGGGTCGATCGCCTCGTACACCCGGCGGACGTCGGCCAGCGGGGTGGCGCCGAGGGTGTCCGGCGGGGTGATGCAGTAGAAGAAGAGCGTCAGCGGCCAGGACGCCTGGTACGAGTTCTCGTTGTGCAGGAAGATCTCCTCGTCCGGCGGGTAGTCGGTCGAGGTGTAGACCCGGCCCTTGATGGCGTGCCGGGGTGAGGACCGCTCGGTGTAGGTCAGCGGCTCGCCGGAGAACGCCCGGACGACCGCGTCGAAGCCGTCCACCCCGCCGACGTCGAAGCCGCGGAACAGCAGCCCGCCGTGCTCGGTGAGGGTGGCGCGCAGCTCCGCGCGGCGCCGGCCGATCAGCTCGGTCAGCGGTGTGCCGTCGCTCTCGACGACCACCGGCAGCGTGGCGATCGTGTCGCTCATTGCTCTGTCACTCCTGTATCTCGACGTCAGGCGCGGGGCAGCCGCGGGATGGCGGCAACGGTGGCCGGGGCGGCCGGGGCGTCGGCGGGGGCGGCGGCGCGCAGCTCCTCGATCCGGGCGGCCAGCCCGGCCACGGTCGGGGTCTCGAAGAGGCTGCGCATCGGCAGCCGCACCCCGGTCGCCTTGCGCATCGCGGCGATCAGCTGCACCGCGACCAGGGAGTTGCCGCCGAGGGCGAAGAAGTCGTCGTCGACGCCGACCTCGGTCACGCCCAGGCCGTCCCGCCAGACCTCGGCGATGGTGCTCTCCAGCTCGGTGCGCGGCGCGGCGGAGGAGCCGGCGGCGGTGACCGGGACGGCCACGGCCGGCTCGCCGTCGGACTCCAGGCCGCTGGTGGTGACCCGGGACGACCTGTGACGGATGTCCTCGACGGTGCGGGTGGTGATGACCACCTGGGCGCCGAGACCGGCGCTCAGGCTCCGCCGGAACGCCTCGGCCCCGTCGACCGGGCGGATGTCCTCGCTCACCGCGTCGCCGGCCGGGGCGCTCTCCTCGGCGGTGGCGGCGGTGGCCAGTCCCCCGGTGACCGCGCCCTGGTCGACCCGGCGCAGCACGAAGTCGCCGATCGCGACGAGTTCGCGGCCCTGCGCGTCGGTCAACGACAGGTCGGCGGCGACCACCTCGACGCTCGCCCCGGTCCGGTGCCGCAGGTGACTGTGGAACTGCGCCGGCAGCGGCCCGCGCACCACGATCCGCCCGTACGACAGCGGCAGGTAGGTGCCCTCGCCCTGGCCACGGCCGAACGCGGTGGCCACGTCCAGCAGCGCCGGGTGCAGCCCCCAGGCGGACAGGTCGGCGGCCACCTCGGCGGGAGCGACGACGTGCGCCAGTTCCTCCCCCTCGCCCAGGTGGTGCTCGGCCAGCGCGTGCCACCGTGGACCGAAGGTGAGCATGCTGGTGCGGCCCCGGCCGAACGACGCGTCGTCGTCGACCCGGCGGCCGGTGACCGCCGGCACCCGGGTCGGCGGGGCGGGCTCGGTGGTCCAGCCGGCCGCGCCGCGCACGTGGGTGCGCGTCGTGCCCGCGGCGAGGCTGCGCACCGTGAAGTCGACCCCTTCGTCGGTGGGGGTCAGCTCGACCCGGTACTGGGCGACGGTGCCGTCCGGCACCGAGAACGGCTCCAGGAAGACCACGTCGCGCAGCTCGACCGCCGCGTCGGCGGCCGGGGCGGGCAGCGCGGCGACGACGGCGGCGCGCACCGACTCCAGGTGGGCGGTGCCGGGCACCACCGGCACCCCGCCGATGCGGTGCTCGTCGAGCAGCCAGTGGGTGTCGGCGGAGACCAGGCCGTGCAGGACGGTGCCGTCCGCGCCGACGACCTTGGTGGTGAGCACCGGGTGGTCCACCGCGCTGGTCACGGTGTCCCGACCGGCGGCCCGGAAACCGGCCGGCGAGTCGGTCTCCACGGCCATCCCGACCTCGGCCCAGCCGCCCCAGTTCTGCGACACCACCGGGGCCCGGAAACCCGCCCCGGAGCGGGCGTACGCGTCGAGGAAGGCGTTGGCCGCGCAGTAGTCGACCTGGCCGAACCCGCCGATCACCGAGGTGATCGAGGAGCAGAGCGCCACGAAGTCCATCGGCAGGTCACCGAAGACCCGGGCCAGGGCGAGGGTGCCGGTGAGCTTCGGGGCGAGCACCCGCTCCGCCTCGGCCCGCTCCTTCACCTCGGCCATGCCGCCACCGGGCAGGCCGGCGGCGTGCACGATGCCGTCGATCCCGCCGAACCGCTCCTCGGCGGCCTGCCGCACCCGGCGCAGGTCGGCCGGGTCGGTGACGTCGGCGGCGAGGACCAGCACGGACGCGCCGGCGGCCTCCATCCGGCGGATCGCCGCGATCGCCCGGCCGGCCCGGTCGGCGCCGCCGTGCACGGCGAGGTGCTGGTCCCACTCCTCGCGCGGCGGCAGGCCGGAGCGGGCCAGCAGCACCAGCTTCGCCCGCACCCGGCGGGCGAAGTCCTCGGCGAGGGTGACGCCGATGCCGCCGAGGCCACCGGTGATGACGTACCGGCCGCCCTCGCGCAGCGGGCCCGGCCCGGCCTCGGCGTCCACGGTCACCTGCTCGTAGCCGGTCACCCAGCGGCGCCGCCCGCGCAACGCCAGCTCGGCCCGCTGCGGGTCGACCGGGCGGCCCAGTTCGGCCACCACCGCATCCACGTCGGACGTGGCCGGGTCGGCGTCGAGCAGCCGGACGGCCAGCCCGGGCAGTTCGACCGGGAGCACCCGGGCCAGGCCGGCGAGGGTGGCGTGCTCGGGGCGGAGCAGGTCGGCGCCGGTGACGTCACCGATGCCGGAGGTGACCAGGTCGAGGGTGAGGGTGCGCTCCTCGGCGGTCAGCCCGGCGCCGGCGAGCGCCTGCACCAGGTGCAGGGCGCTGAAGAAGCCCCGGTCCTGGGCGGCCCACGCGGCCGCGAGGTCGGCGTCGGCCGGCTCGCCGTCAAGGGCGAGGGCGTGCACCAGCCGGTCCGGCAGGTCGGCGCCGAGGGCGGCCACCAGCGCGTCGTGGTCCTCCCGGACGCCGGGGCGCAGCCGGTAGCCGTCGTCGACGGCGGCGAAGCCGTCGCCGGGGCGTACCACGGTCGGCTCGGCGCCGGCGGCCCGCAGCGCCGCGACCAGCGCGTCGCCGCGCGGACCGTCGGCGAGGACCAGGCAGCGGCCGAGCGGCGCGGTCCGCGGCTCGGCGGCGGCCTGCCGCCAGACCGGCACCGCGAACCACTCCGGCAGCGGGCGCGGGCCGGTCTCGACCGGCGCCACGGCCACCTGCTCCTGCGGGTCCGGGTCCACCCAGTAGCGGCGACGCTCGAAGGGGTACGTCGGCAGCGGCACCCGCCGGGCGTCCGGGTCGGAGCCCAGCCGCACCGGAACGCCGGCGCACCAAAGCGCCGCGGCCGTGCCGAGCAGGGTGGCGAGGTCGCCGGTGGGCTCGCCCGGGCCGGGCAGGCTGCCCAGCGGGACGAGCTTGCGCTGCGTCTCGGACGCCTTGGCGACCTGCATCCGGGCCAGGTTCGCCAGCTGCCGGCCCGGGCCGCACTCCACCAGCGACCAGGTGCCCTCGGCGAGCAGGGTCGCCACGCAGTCGCCGAAGCGCACCGGCCGGCGCAGGTGCGCCGCCCAGTACCCCGGGTCGGTGGCCTGCTCGTCGGTGATCCAGGTGCCGGTCACGTTGGACAGGAACGGCACCGTCGGCGGCCGCAGCGTCACCGTGCCCATCAGGGCGGTGAACTCGGCCAGGATCGGCTCCATCATCGGCGAGTGGAAGGCGTGCGAGGTGCGCAACGCCTTGGCCTTGACGTCCAGCGTCTGCGCGAACGCGGCGACCGCGTCGCTCGGGCCCGCCACGACGCAGGTGCCCGGGCCGTTGACGGTGGCGACCGCGACCCCCTCGGGCAGCCGCTCGGCCACCACCGACTCGTCCAGCGGCACGGCGAGCATCGACCCCGGCGCGACGGACTGCATCAGCCGGCCCCGGGCGGCGACCACCCGCAGGGCGTCCGGCAGGCTCAGCACCCCGGCCACCGTCGCGGCGACGTACTCGCCGATCGAGTGGCCGATCATCGCGGCCGGCCGCACGCCGGCGGACCGCCAGAACGCGGCCAGGGCGTACTCGACGACGAAGAGGGCGGGCTGGGTGTAGCGGGTCTCGGTGAGCTTCTCGCCCGCCTCGGGGTCGCGGCCGAGGATCAGGTCACGGATGTCCAGGCCCAGTTCGGGGCGGAGCAGCTCGGCGCACTCGTCCACGGCGGCGGCGAAGCCCGGCTCCTCGGCGTAGAGCTGCGCGCCCATACCCGCGTACTGGGAGCCCTGGCCGGAGAAGAGGAACGCCTGCCGGGGCGCCGCGCCCTCGACCACGCCGGCCTGCCGGCGACGCTTGGTGCGCAGCGCGGCGACCGCGTCGGGCAGGTCGGTGGCGACCACGGCGACCCGGTGCGGGTACTGCTGGCGGCCGACGCGCAGGGTGTGCGCGACGTCCGCGAGGTGCTCCGGCCCCCGGTCGGTGACGGACTCCAGATGCTCGGCGAGCTGCCGCACCGCCGTCTCCAGCGCGCCGGCGGTCCTCGCCGAGACGTGCAGCAGCTGCGCCGGGCGGACCCGCCGCTCCCGGTACGCCGCCGGCGCCTCCTCGAGCACCACGTGCGCGTTGGTGCCGCCGATGCCGAACGAGCTGACCCCGGCGCGGCGGGGCGTGCCGTCGGTGTCCCACTTGGTCAGGGTGTTCGCCACGTAGAACGGGGTGTCGGCGAAGTCGATCGCCGGGTTCGGGGTCTCGTAGTTGATGGTCGGCGGGATCAGGCCGTGCTCCATCGCCAGCACCGTCTTGATCACGCTGACGATGCCGGAGGGCTGACTGAGGTGGCCGATGTTCGACTTCACCGAGCCGATGCCGCACCAGCCCCGGTCGTCGGTGTCCTTGGCGTAGACGGTGGACAGCGCGGTGACCTCGATCGGGTCGCCCATCGCGGTGCCGGTGCCGTGCGCCTCGACGTAGCTGATGGTGCGCGGGTCGATCCCGGCCATGCCGACCGCCTGGGCGATCGCCTCCACCTGCCCGTCGACGCTGGGGGCGGTGAAGCCGACCTTCCCGGCGCCGTCGTTGTTGATGGCGTTGCCGAGCACCACGGCGCGGATCGCGTCGCCGTCGGCGATCGCGTCGGAGAGGCGCTTGAGCAGGGTGACGCCCACGCCGCTGCCCCAGACCGTGCCGTTGGCGGCGGCGTCGAACGGGCGGCACCGGCCGTCGGGCGAGGTGAAGCCGTCCATGCCCAGGTAGCCGACGTGCGGCAGCTCGATGTTGACGCCACCGGCGAGGGCCATGTCGCACTCGCCGTTGCGCAGCGCCTCACAGGCCAGGTGGAACGCGACCAGCGAGGTGGAGCAGGCGGTGTGCACGGTCAGGCTCGGCCCGCGCAGGTCCAGCCGGTACGACACGTTGGTGGCGACGTAGTTCGGCGAGTTGCCGCTGGCGATGGAGACCGCACTGTGCGGGCCGCCGCCGACGCGCCTGTTGCGCAGCACGTACCGGTGCAGGTAGGTGTTGCCGCCGGTGCCGGCGTACACGCCGACCGCGCCGTCGTAGCGGGCCGGGTCGTAGCCGGCGTCCTGCAGGGCGGTGTGGCAGCTCTCCAGGAACAGCCGGTGCTGCGGGTCGGTGATCTCCGCCTCCCGGGCGGTCATCCCGAACAGACCCGCGTCGAACTCGTCGTACCCGTCGACGAGCGGGGCCCGGTTGACCCAGCCGGGGTCGTCGACCTCCTCGGCGGTGGCGCCGCGGGCCAACTGCTCCTCCCGGGTCAGTTCGGTGACCGACTCGACCCCGTCGACCAGATTGCGCCAGAACTCGTTCACGTCCGCCGCGCCGGGCAGGCGGGCGGCCAGCCCGACGATCGCGATGGGCTCGATGCCGTCGTCGGCAGGCAGGTCGATGTCGGTCGGGTTGCTCATGAGGCTGTCCTTAGTCACGCGGTGCCGCCGGGGCGGCGGGGTGGGTTGCGGCGGGTACGACTGCGCCGGGCGGCGGCCCGCAGCGCGGCGCGGGCCAGCTCCGGCCGGTCGGCGGCGCCGTCGAGGTTGGCGGCGAGCGCCCGGATGGTGGGGTGGCGGAAGAGGTCGAGCATCGTGATCGACCGGCCGGTGGCGGCGGTGAGCCGGGCGTGCACCGCGGCCAGCGCCAGGGAGTGCCCGCCGATGTCGAAGAAGTTGTCGGTGACCCCGACCTGGTCGCGTTCGAGGACCTCACGCCAGATCCCGGCGATCAGCTCCTCGGTGTCGGTCAGCCCGCCCGGGCCGGCCGGCAGCGGGGTGCGGGGCGGCTCGGCGGCGGCCACGGTCATCGCGCCGAGCTGCGCCGTCCGTACGGTGGGCCGGGGCAGCGCGGCGGCGACCGTGTCGGCCGGCGCGTCCTCCTCGGCCGCGAGCGCGCCGACCAGCTCGGCCAGGTCGGCCAGGAGCGCGTCGATCCGGTCGGCGTCGAACAGGTCCGGGTTGTGCACCACCTCGACGCCGAGGCGGCCGTCGGACTCGACCACGTAGACGGTGATGTCGAAGGGCGAGCCGGGCTTGGGCACCGGGACCGGCGCGCCGGTCAGCCCGGTCAGCGTCAGCCGGGGCGCGGCGAAGTTGAGCACGTTGAACAGCACCTGCACCAGCGGCGCGCGGGAGGTGTCCCGGCCGACGCCGAGGGCCTCCACGACGCGCTCCAGCGGTGCGCCCGGGTGGGCGGTGACCTCGTGCAGCTCGGCGGCGCACCGGTCGACCAGCTCACCGAAGCCGGCCCCGCCGGTGCGCAGCCGCACCGGCACGGTGTCGATGAAGAAGCCCACCACGTCGTCGAAGGCGGCCACCCGGCGGTCGGCGACGATCGCCCCGACCACGTGGTCGTCGCCGCCGGTGAGCCGGCGCAGCAGCTCACCGAAGCCGGCGAGCAGCACCGTGGCGACGGTGGTGCCGCGCCGGGCGGCCAGGGCGCGGACCGCCCGGTCGGCGGCCGCGGAGAGGGTGACCGCCGCCTCGGCGCCGGCGTAGGTCTGCACCGCCGGGCGGGGCCGGTCGCGGGGCAGCTCCAGCACGGTGGGCACGCCGCGCAGGTGCTCGGTCCACCAGGTGAGGTCCGCCGCGCCCCGGCGGCGGTCCCGCTCGGCCCGCCACACCGCGTAGTCGGCGTACGTGGCGGCCAGCGGCGGCAGCGTCGGGGGCACGCCGGTGACGGCCGCGGCGTACGCGGCGGCGAGGTCGTCGTAGAGGACCGCCTCGGACCAGCCGTCGAAGACCGCGTGGTGCAGGGTCATCGCCAGCACGTGCGCCTCGGCGCCGAGCCGGTAGACGGTCACCTGCCAGGGCGGCCCGGTGGCCAGGTCGAAGGCGTGCGCGGCGCCCGCGGCGAGCATCCCGGCCAGTTCCGCCTCGGCGTCGGCGCTGCCGGTCAGGTCGACCACCGGCACGGCCACGTCGGTGGGTTCCTCGCAGACCGCGTACGGCACCCCGGCGGTCTGCGGGATCCGCCAGCGGAGCACGTCGTGCCGCTCGGCGACGGCCCGCAGCGCCACGCCCAGCGCGGCGATGTCCAGCGGGCCGCTCAGCCGGTGCGCGACGGCAATGTTGTACGGGGCGCTGGACGGGGCGAGCTGGTCGACGAACCAGAGCCGGCGCTGCGGCGGGGAGAGGGTGGGCGGGTTGCCGGTGCTGAGTTCCTCGGCCTCGGCCGGGGCGGCGGTACGCAGCCGGGCGACCAGGCCGCCGAGGGTGCGCCCGGTGAGCACGTCCCGGGTGTCGACGTGCCGGCCCAGCTCGGCGCGGAGCGCGGCGACCAGGCGCATCGCGGCGATGGAGTTGCCGCCCGCGGCGAGGAAGTCGGTGTCCGGTCCGGGGACCGCGCCGAGCAGCCGCGCCCAGATCCGGGTCACCGTCCGCGTCACCGGGTCGGCCGGGCCGGTCGACTCGTCGGGGCCGGTGCTCAGCGCGGCCTGGGCCAGGGCGCGCAGCGCCGGCCGGTCCAGCTTGCCGGTGACCGGGCTGACCGGCAGGTCGTCGCGGCGCAGCAGCCGGGCCGGCAGCATCGCGGCGGTCAGCCGCGCCCGGGCGTACCCCCGGATCGTCTCGTCGTCCGGCGCGTCGGCCGGGGTGAGGACCGCGACCAGCTCGGTGCCGGCCGGCCCGGACACCGCCTCGACGGCGACCCGGTCGACGCCGGGGGCGCCGGCCAGCACGGCCTCGACCTCGCCCAGCTCGATGCGCTGGCCCCGGACCTTCACCTGCCGGTCGGCGCGCCCGAGGTAGACGATCCGCCCGTCGGGCGCCTGCCGGACCAGGTCACCGGTGCGGTACAGCCGCTCGCCGGGCAGGCCGGAGAACGGGTCGGGGACGAACCGCTCGGCGGTCAGGCCGGGCCGGTGGAGGTAGCCGTCGGCCAGGCCGGGACCGCCGATCAGCAGCTCGCCGGTCTCCCCCGGCGGCACCGCGCGCAGCTCGGCGTCGACGACGAACGCCCGGTGGTTGGGCAGCGGCAGGCCGATCGGCACCGGATCGCTCTCGGCGCCGGTCAGCTCGCCGGTGAGCGCCAGCACGGTGGTCTCGGTCGGGCCGTAGCCGTTGAGGAAGCGCCGCCCCGGCGCCCAGCGGGCGGCCAGCTCGGCGGGGACCGCCTCGCCACCGCAGAACACCGTACGCCAGCCCGGCACGTCGGCCGGGTCCAGCAGGGACAGCACGATCGGGGTGATGAAACCCCAGTTCACCTCGTGCGCGGCGATGAACCGGGCGAGCCGGACCGGGTCCGCCCGGTCCTCGGCGCCGACCAGCTGCACCGCCCCGCCGAGCAGCAGCGGCAGGAAGAGGTCCATGACGGAGACGTCGAAGCCGAGCGAGGCGATGCCGAGGCTGCGCACCCCCGCATCGGCGTCGCTGACCGCCGCGCAGCCGGTGACGAACTCGACCAGGTTGCGGTGGGAGTTCAGCACCCCCTTGGGCCGGCCGGTGGAGCCGGAGGTGAACAGCACGTACGCGGGGTCACCGGGCCGGGCCGGGCAGGGCGCCAGCGGGGCCGGGCCCGCCGACTCGACCACCTCGACGCCCGGCAGATCGGCCGCCTCGGCCAGCTCGGCCGCGGCGTCGCCGACCAGCAGCGACACCCCCGCGTCGGCGAGGATCTCACGCAGCCGCTCGCGGGGGCCGTCCGGTTCCACCGGCACGTAGCAGCCACCCGCGAGGAGCACCCCGAGGACGTCGACGACCAGCCGGGGTCGGCGTCGGCCGCAGACCCCGACCCGGGTGTGCCGGCCGACGCCCCGGGCCCGCAGCGCGGCGGCCACCCCGGCCGCCTGACCGACCAGCTCGGCGTAGGTGAGCCGGTCGTCCCACTGGCGGACGGCGACCGCGTCCGGGGTGCGGGCGGCCTGGGCGGCGATCAGCTCGCCCAGTGTCCCGTCCGGCCAGGACAACTGCGGGCCGACGGCGGTGCTGATGGACAGGATGTCGGTCACCCGTGCTCTCCCCGGTAGCTGACTGGATCGGTGATCTGCATCCGCAGCTCGCTGACGTAGCCGCGCCCCTGCGCGTCGGTCACCCAGGCGTCCGCCGGGTCCGGCAGCAGCTCGCTGACGGTCACGGTGACGTCGGGGCCGCTCTTCGCGGCGGCGTCGACCATGGCGCAGAGGGACTGGGCGTGCAGCGGGGCGGTGAGGTCGACGTAGCAGGGCTTGATCTCGGTGCCCACCTTGACGAACACCCGCTCGGGCAGCCCGAGGCCCGCCCGCCACCGGCGTACGGCGAGGAATCGCTCGGCCTCGCCGGTGACGCCGGCCAGGCCGGTCCGGCTGACCGTCGTCCGCCAGGTCCGCCGGGCCACGACCAGCCGGTCGATGGTGATCCGGGGGGTGTGCGGGGCCGGCGCGAGGAGCTTGAAGCTGTCCAGCAGCATCGCGCCGAGCAGGTTGGCGAAGATCTCCATCAACGGCCAGCGGGTGCCGTCGGGCAGCACCGCGGTCCACTGGTCGCCGTCGTTCTCCACCAGCGCCTCGGTGGAGCGGACCAGCCGGTCGACGTCGGCGCCCCGGGCCGTGTCGATGCCGAACTGCCGGTCCCGGGGACCGTTGAGGGCGTACGTGATGCGGGTGGTCATCCGCGGGAAGCTCTCCGGGTAGAGCACCCGGGCCCGGGCCGGGCCGAGTTCGGCGTCCAGCGCGGCCCGCAGCGCCGGCTGGTCGGGGTGGAACGGGGTCAGCACCGCGCTGTCGAACGGCACGTACGCCGGGTGCAACTCGCCGAGCACCAGCAGGAAGTCACCCCGGTTGAGCGCGTCCAGCCCGCTGGCGGCGATCTGCACGTCGGGGCTGTGGATGCGGGCGGACGGCCAGCCGGGACGGTCGGCGGCGAACAGGACACGGGCCCGCTCGGCCAGGTCGGCGCTGCGCAGCCGCAGCTCGGTCTGCCCGGGCGTCACCGCGTCCAGGCCGATCAGCTCGGCCCAGCGGGCGGTGAGCCCGGCGCCGGCCCGGGCGATCGGGCCGTCCGGGGCGAGCAGCAGCCCCTGGGCCAGGGCCCAGACGTCGGCCAGCCGCACCGGCCCGTCGCCCCGCAGCTCGGCGTGCAGGTCCGCGAAGAGCCGCTCACCGGCGGCGCCGACCTCGGTGGTCAGCCACCGCGCGGCCGTCAGCACGATCGCCAGCGGCTCGGCCAGCGCGTCCAGCACCCGGGAGCCGACCGTGAAGTCCAGGTCGCGGGCGGTCTCCTCGTAGAGCACCGTGCGACCGGCGTACATCTGCCCGGCCTGGCGGGTGGCGGGGCGGCCGGTGACGGCGGTGAACTCGGCGTTCAACGCGGCCAGCGCGGCGCCGAGCCGGTCCGGGTCGCCGGCCGCCGCGGCCACCGCGTCGCGGGCCGCGCGCAGCCGGCCGAAGGCGGCCGCCGCCTCGGCGCGGACCGGCGCGTCGCCGATGGCGTCGATGCGCTCGGCGAGCACGCGCTCGGCCTCCGGGCTGACCGGCAGGCCGGCGTCCCAGGTCAGCAGGCTCCGGTCGACCAGGCGGTCGAGCAGCAGGTAGGCGTCGTCGGCGCTGCGCAGCCCCGTGTCCCCGGCGGCCAGCAGCCGCTGCACGAGGGTCACGGCGGGGGTGCGTCCGTCGCAGGCGGCCAGCAGCCGGGCCTCCACGGCGGTCAGCTCGGTCGGGGGCAGCAGCGGCCGGGTGACCCGCCGGTCGGAGAGGCTCAGGTGCGGTGGCAGCGTCGGCGCCCACCAGCGGCGTACCGCCGGGTCGTCGGCGAGCCGGTCGGCGTACGCGATCAGCGCCCACGCCTCGAAGTGGACCTCGCGCCGGGACACCAGCGCCGGGCCGGGCCGCAGCCGGGTGGCCGGCGCGTCGGGGTCGAGCCGGCCCCAGCAGACCGGGCCGAAGAAGCCGATCGTCTCGGCCTTGCCGCAGTAGCGCTGCCAGTAGCGCAGCAGGCTCAGCTCACGCTTGCGCCGCCGCACGTTGCGCACCGTCGGATCGGTGCGCAGCAGGCCGTCCAGCGCGATCAGCATCTCCGGGTTCTGCCAGGTGACCGCCTCGCGCAGCAGCGGGTCGGCGGCGATCTCGCCGGCCACCGCGGAGCCGTCGCCCAGCGCCGCCGCGAAGGCCTTCTCGAACACCTCGGCGGCGCCCTCGCCGGCCAGCAGGGCGTCCGCGGCGTCCGCCGCCTCGGGCGCGGCGAAGGCGGCCAGCCCGGCCGCCGGGAAACCGGCGGTACGCAGCACGACGTCGCGCCACACCGACCAGCCGGTGTCGCCGAGCGGGATCAGGTGACTCATCGGAGGGCCTCCCGCTCGTCGGCGTCGACGATGTGCAGCCGCAGCTCGCTGAAGTAGCGCCGGCCAGCCGCGTCGGGCACCCAGGCGTCCCGCGCCGTGGGCAGCATCTCGCTGACCAGCAGCGAGGCGTCGTCACCGCCGTCGGTGCGGGCGGCCCGCACCATGGCGCAGAACATGGCGCTGAACGCGGGGCTGCTCAGGTCCACGAAGCAGGGCTTGGTCTCGGTGCCGAACTTGACGTACACCTGCTCGGGCAGGCCGAGGCGGCGACGCCAGTCCCGGACGGCGAGGAACCGGTCCCGCTCGTCGGTGACGGCGGCGAGCCCGCTCGCGCCGACCGTGGTACGCCAGGTCTGCCGCGCCACCACCATCTCGCCGAGCGTGATCCGGGGCGTGTACGGCGCGGCGGCGACCAGCTTGAACCCGTCGACGGCGTGCGCGCTGAGCAGCGGGGAGAAAACCTCGGTCAGCGTCCAGCGCTGACCGTCCGGGGCGGTGGCGACCAGCCGGCCGTCGGACTCGGTGACGGTCAGGTCGACGGTGGGCAGCACCCGGTCCGGGTCGGCGCCGGACGACGGCGCGAAGGCCAACTGCCGGTCGGTCGGCCCGGTCAGCGCCTCGGCGACCCGGCTGGTGCGCCGGGGCCATTCGGGCGGGAGGAGCAGCCGGATCCGCCGCTCGCCGAGATCCTCGGTGAGCGCGTCGCGCAGCCGGCCCACGTCGGGGTGCGACGGGGTGAAGACCTGACAGTCGAAGGACGCCCAGGCGGCGTGCAGCTCACCGAGGACCACGGTGTACTCGCCGCGCGCCAGCGCCTCCACGTCGGTGGCGCAGATCTGCAGGTCCGGGCTGTGCAGCCGGGCGTTGGGCCAGGCCGGCCGCGCGGCCGGGAAGACCTCGGCGACGCGGGCGGCCAGGTCGGCCACGGACAGCCGGACCTCGGTCGTGCCGGGCGGCAGCGTGGCGAGGCCGAACAGCCCGGCCCACCGGTCGGCGAACTCGGCGGCGACGGCGTCGACCGGTCGGGGCCCGTCGCCCCAGAACATGCCCTGCGCCAGGTACCACAGGTCGGACAGGGCCACCGGGGCGTCGCCCGCCTCGGCGCGCAGCTCGTCGTGCAGCTCCCGGAACGCCGCGTCGTACGCCCGCTCCAGCGCGTCGACCAGCCAGCGGGCCGCCTGGAGCAGCACCGCGAGCGGGGCGGCGATCCGGTCCAGCAGCGGCTTGCCGAAGACCACGTCGAGGTCCCGGCTGGTGTCCTCGTAGCAGAGGGTGCGTCCGGCGTACATCTGGCCGGCGCGGCGGCGCGGGGGCTGCCCGGTCAGCTCGGTGAAGGTCGCGTCGAGCGTGTCCAGGGCGGCGCGCAGCCGCTCCGGGTCGCCGGCCGCGGCGGCCACCGCGTCGCGGGCGGCGCAGAGCCGGTCGAAGCCGGCGCGGGCGTCCCGCCGGGTGGGCTCGTCGCCGATCGCCTCGATCCGCCGGCGCAGCACGTCCTCCGCGGCCGGGCTGACCGGCAGCGCCGCGTCCCAGGTGATCAGCTCGCGCTCGACCAGGCGGTCCAGCAGCGCGTAGCCGTCCTCCGCCCGGCGCAGCCCGATCGCCGGGTCGACGACCAGCTCGCGGGCCGGGCGGCGGCCGTCGACGGCGGCCAGCAGCGCCGCCTCGACCGGGGTGAGCGGCACCGGCGGCCGGCCCGGCCGGCGCAGCGTGCGGTCGGCGAGGCTCAGCTGCGGGCAGAGCATCGGCGCCCACCAGACGCGCACCGCCGGGTCCGCGCCGATCCGGTCGGCGTAGGCGCTGAGCGCCCACGACTCGAACCACACCCAGCGGCGCCGGGTCAGGGCCGGGCCGGGGCGTACGTCGGCGGTCTCCGGACGCGCCGGGTCGAGGGTGACCCAGCAGCTCGGGCCGAAGAAGCCGACCGTCTCGTTCTTCCCGCAGTACCGCTGCCAGTACTTCAGCAGGGCGCGCTCGCGGTCGCGCCGCCGCACGTTGCGGGCCGGGTCGGGGCCGCCGCGCGCCAGGCCGTCGAGCGCGACCAGGGCGTCCCGGTTCTGCCAGGTGACCGCCTCGCGCAGCAGCGGATCGGCGGCCAGCTCGGTGATCCGCCGCCCGGACGCCGTCAACGCCTCGGCGAACTCCTTGTCGAAGCGCTCCGCGCCGTCGCCGGTGGCGAGCAGCTCGTCGGCGGCCGCCGCGGCCTGTGGGGCGGCCAGCATGGTCAGGCCGTCGGCGGGGAAGCCGGTGGTACGCAGGATGGCGTCCCGCCACACCGACCACCCGGTGTCGCCGAGCGGCACCCGGTGCCCGCCCGCCGGGCCGGCGACACCGGCCCCTCGACCGGCGGACGCGGCCGGGCCGGCGGCGGCGGCCGATCCCGTGTCGACGGATGCGGCCTCGTCGAGGTCGGCGCGGATCGCGGCGAGCAGTTCGGGGAGCCGGTCGGTGAGGAAGAAGTGCCCACCGTCGATCTCCCGCAGGGTGAAGCCGGCGGCGGTGTGCTCACGCCAGGCGTCGCTGTGCTCGCGGGTGACGGCGCGGTCGTGCCGGCCGCTGAACGCCACGATCGGCACCGGCAGCGGCTCGCCCGGGGTGTAGCGGTAGCTGTCCACCCGGCCGAAGTCGGCGCGCAGCAACGGCAGCAGCAGCTCGACCAGCTCGGGGTGCGCCAGCAGCTCGGCCGGCAGGCCACCACCCGCGCCGAGGCGACGCAGCAGCTCCTCGTCGTCCACCCGGGACAGCCCGTCGAAGAGGCTGGGCGCGGTCACGTGCGGGGCGCGGGCGCCGCCGACGTAGAGCCGCAGCGGCAGCGGGCGGCCGGCTCGGCGCAGCTCGCGGACCACCTCGAAGCCGACCCGGCCGCCCATCGAGTGGCCGTAGATCGCGTACGGGCCGCGGACCCGGTGGGCGATGGCGGAGGCGACGTCGTCCACCCGGAACTCCGGGTCCTCGCTGATCCGGTTCTCCCGCCCCGGCAGCTGCACCGGCAGCACCTCGACGTCCGTGCCGAGCCCGTCCTGCCAGTGCCGGAAGACGCTCGCGCCGCCGCCGGCGTAGGGCAGGCAGAACAGCTGCACCGGCGCCGGGTCGCGGCGGCCGGCGGAGAGGAACCAGTTCACCGCGTGCCTTTCTGAGGGGGGTCGATCCAGTACCGCTGGCGCTGGAACGGGTAGGTGGGCAGTCCGGTGCGCCGGACCGCGCCCTCGGGGTGCTGCGCCGTCCAGTCCACGTCCCGGCCGGCGATCCAGGACGCCGCCAGCTCGTGCAGCTCGCCGGGGTCGCCGGCCAGGCGGGCATCGGTGGCGAGCAGCTCGTCCAGCGCGGCGACGGCGCCGGCCGGGTCGGCCGCCACCACGGCCGCGCGGCAGCCGAAGGCGCGTCGGCCCAGGGCGAGGGTGGCGGCCACCTCGGGCAGCGCCGGGGCGGCCCCGGCGAGGTGCTGCCGCAGCCGGGTCAGCGCCGCCCGCAGCGCCGCCGGGGTCCGCGCCGAGACGGGCAGCAGGTACGCGGGCGCGTCCACCGCGTCCACCGGCTCGGCCGGCGGCGGCTGCTCGACGACGACGTGGGCGTTCGTGCCGCCGACGCCGAAGGAGCTGACCCCGGCGACCCGGCGCGGCCCCTCCGGCCAGTCGCGGGTCTTGGTGGGCACGTAGAAGGGCCCGCCGACGAGGTCGATCTCCGGGTGCGGACGGGTGAAGTGCAGGTTCGGCGGGATCACCCCGTGCCGGACGGCGAGCACCGCCTTGATCAGCCCGGCGATGCCGGCCCCGGCGTCGAGGTGGCCGATGTTGGTCTTGACCGAGCCGAGCGCGCAGGATTCGGCGGGCGCGGCACCGCCGTACACCTCGTGCAGCGCGGCCACCTCGATGGCGTCACCGAGCGGGGTGCCGCTGCCGTGGGCCTCGATGAAGCGGACCTCGCCGGGGGCGACCTCGGCGGCGGCCAGCGCGTTCGCGACGGCGGCGGCCTGGCCGGCGGGGCCGGGCACGGCGTAGCCGGCCCGGTCGGCGCCGTCGTTGGTGACCGCCCAGCCGGGCAGCACGGCGTGGATCCGATCGCCGTCGGCCTGGGCGTCGGCGAGGCGGCGCAGCGCGACCACACCCACTCCGGAGCCGAACCCGGAGCCGTTGGCGGCCTCGTCGAAGGCGCGGCAGCGACCGTCCGGGGAGGCCAGGCCACCGGCCCGGTAACGCGGCCAGGTGACGTTGACCCCGCCGGCGAGGGCGATGTCGCACTGGTAGTCGGCGAGGCTCTGGGCGGCCAGGCAGACCGCGACGAGCGAACTGGAGCAGGCGCTCTGCACGGCGACGGCCGGCCCGGTCAACCCCAGTCGGTAGGCGACCTGGCCGGGCAGGTGGTCGGTGAACTGCCGCCCGATCAGCCGGGCCTCCCAGTCGTCCGGATCCACCTCGCCGACCACGGCCGGGTTGTCCAGCAGGTGGAAGAGGAAGTACCGGTTGGCGGAGGTGGCCGAGTAGACGCCGATCAGCCCGGAGAAGCGGGACGGGTCGTGCCCGGCGTCCTCCAGCGCCTCCCACGCGGTCTCCAGGAACAGCCGGTGCTGCGGATCGGTGCGGGCGGCCTCCTCGGCCGCCATGTGGAAGAACTCGGCGTCGAAGTCGGTGACCCCGTCGAGCCGGCCGGCGGCCCGGACGTGCCGGGGGTCGGCGCGCAGGCCCGGCCCGATGCCGAGCGCGGCCAACTCCTCGTCGGTGTGGTCGTGCACGGAGTCCACCCCGGCGCAGATGTTCCACCAGAAGGTGGCCACGTCGGGGGCGCCGGGGAAGCGCCCGGCCAGGCCGACCACCGCGATCTCGTCGCCGGTGTACTCGCGGGCGGGGGCCGACGGGGCGGCCGGCGCGGGCAGGGTGGGCGCGACGTCCACGGTGGTCGCCGTGTCGAGCAGCCGGGCCTGCGCCGCCACCGTCGGATGACCGAACAGCCGGACCATCGGCAGGGTCACCCCGAACCGCTCGGCGATGCGCTGCTGGACCTGGCCGAGCAGCAGGGACTGCCCACCGGCGTCGAAGAAGCTCTCCTCGCGACCGACCGCTGCACGGCCGAGCACGGCGCACCAGATGTCGTGCAGCGCCCGCTCGGTCGGCGTGGCCGGTTCCTGGTCCGGGGCGACGTCGTGCGCCGGGTCGGGCAGTGCGCGCTCGTCGACCTTGCCGGTGACGGTGAGCGGGAAGGCGTCGAGCACGACGACCGCGCGCGGCAGCGCGTACTCCGGCAGTTCCCGGGCCAGCGCGGCGCGCAGCGCCGCCGGGTCGGGCGGCCCGCCGGCCGGGGTCGCGTACGCCAGCAGCTCCCCGTCGCGGGCGACGGCGCGGACGGCGGCGACACCGGGCTGCCGGGCGAGGACCGCCTCGATCTCGGTCAGCTCGACCCGGAAGCCCCGGACCTTGACCTGCCGGTCGAGCCGGCCGAGGCAGACCAGCTCGCCGCCGGGCAGCCGGGCGCCGAGGTCGCCGGTGGCGTAGGTGGGGACGCCGTCGGGGTCCACACCGAACCGGTCGCTGTGCCGGCCGAGGTAGCCCGGGGCGAGGTGGTGGCCGCGCACCACGATCTCGTCGCTGCCGGGCGCCAGGCGCAGCTCGTACCCGGGCAGCGCCGCGCCGATCGGCAGCGGGCCGGTGGCGGTGGGGTCGGCCTGGTCGAGCGGCAGGGCGTACCGGGCGGCGAAGGTCATCTCGGTGGCGCCGTAGCCGTTGACCAGGACGCAGTCCGGGGCGAAGCGGCCGACGCCGCGGGCGGCGTCGGCGTGGGTGGCCTGTTCACCGCCGAGCAGCACCACCCGCACGGAGTCCAGCCGGCGCGGGCCGAGGGTGTCGAGCAGGAAGCGGTAGACCGTCGGGGTGGAGTGGTAGACGGTGACCCGGTGCCGGGCGAGTTGCTCGACCGCGTACGCCAGCCCGTGCCGGCGCAGGTCGACGGGGACGACGGCGGCGCCGGTGAGCAGCGCGGGCCACAGGTCGGGGATGGCGGCGTCGAAGCTGAACGAGGCGAGCAGGCTGAGCCGGTCGTCCGGACCGATGGACAGGGCGCGGATCTGGTTGTCCACCACGTGCAGCAGGTTGCGGTGGGTCTGCGCGACCGCCTTCGGCACGCCGGTGGAGCCGGAGGTGAAGAGCACGTACGCCGGGGCGTCCGGGTCGAGGGGCACGGGTCGCAGCGGGGCGGGCGCGGTGCCGTCGAGGACGACGACCGGGGTGTCGGGCCGGTCGGCGCGCAGCCGCTCGGCCAGTTCCCGGTGCGCGGCGGCGCAGGCGATGACGCGTACGTCGGCGGCGGCGAGCATGTGCCGTAGTCGGGCGACGGGGAACCCCGGGTCCAGCGGCACGTACGCGCCACCGGCGGCGAGGGCGCCGAGGATGGCGGCGACGGTCGGCGCGCCGTGCCCGGTGAGCAGGGCCACCCGGTCGCCGGGGCGCAGGCCGGCGGCGGTGAGCGCGGCGGCGTGGCCGCCGGCGGCCCCGGTCAGTGCGGCGTAGTCGACCTCGTGGGCCTCGCCGAGGATCGCCGGCCGGTCGGGTCGATCGGACGCGACGGCTGCGAAACGTTCGATGATCATTGGCTGTGCCATCTCAGGGAGCGGTGTCGGCTCCACTGTGGACGGGCACGCAGGTATGCACGAGTGTGATCATGATCCCCCCCAGGACTTCACATCGAATGCAGAATATGGCTCGATGGACGGGGAGGAAGTCCATCGACCGGAGTCGGCCCGAAGGTCCGACGAGGCGGCGGTGATCGGCCGCCGAAATTCAACCGATCATCCCTCTAGCGCGTAGAGGAGTTTCAGCTTAAGTGCCTACCGGCAAGTAAATTTACGGTGGGAGGCCCCGCAGGCCAGCGTTTTTCCGCCCCGTCCGGCGCCTTGACGGCTGCTCAGGAGGACTGTGCGGCGCTCCGGGCGTCACCCATCGTACGGCCGAGGTGGCGACGGGTCGATGCCTCGGGTGAAACTTTCCGGCAACTGGGCGACGAGGTCCTGGAACTCCCCGACGGTCACCGCCTCCCTCAGCGTGGCGAAGACGGCCCGGACGCCGACCTGTGCGGTGGCCGGCTCGACGCCGGCCCGCTCGGCCACCCGGCGCAGGAACTCCAACGGACCGAACGCGTCGGGCCGCCCCGCCCCGCCGGCCTCCGCCGGCCCGGTGAGGTAGGCGCTCAGGTCGTCCGGGAGCTGCGCGGCCAGGTCGTCGGCCTCGCCGGCCCGGACCCGCTCGGCCACCGTGCGCAGCACCGCGCGGGAGATCGCGGCCGCCTGCTCCGGTCGCAGTTCCGCCCGGCGGGCCACGGCGTCGACGAAGAGGGGAAAGCGCACCGCGGCCTCCTGCCTGCCACCGACCTGTCGCACGTCCGACCCCGGCCCCGATCCCGGACCCGGTCGGGATTCCGACCCGGTCCCCACCCGGCGTCGGATCGGGAATCCGTGCGCGGTTACCCGCCGCCGGCCGACGCAAACGGCCCCGCCCACCGGCGGCGCAGCGGGCGGCGCCACGATCGGTGGCCGGCAGCACCGCGCACCGGGCCAGGGGCGGCCGAGGGCCGTTTCCGATCACACCCGCGTACGCCGCCGACGCTCAGCCGGACGGGCCGGGCCGGGCCGGCGGCGGGGACCCGGCGCGGGCCGGCATGCCGGCGGCGGCGACCGCGCAGCACACCGCGACGACCGCCAGCAGGAGCGGGTACCCGCCCGCTCCGCCCAGCACGGCGGCCGCGGCGACCGGGGCCACCGCCTTGGCGACCGTCACCGACGCGGCCAGCCGGCCGGCGATGCTGGCGTAGGCCGTGGCGCCGTACCGCTCGGCGAGCAGCGCGGGCGTGGCGAGGCTGGCCACGCCGAAGCCCAGTCCGAAACCGACGACGCTGACCACGGCACCGGCCCGACTGCCGGCCAGCAGCGGCATGGCGGCGACCGCGACCGCCTGGATGCTGAAGACGACGGCCACGACGGTCGCGACGGGCATCCGGCGGTGGGCACCGGCCAGCACGAGCCGGCCGGTGACGGAGAGGACCCCGAGCAACCCGGCGGTGGTGGCGGCGACGGTGGGCGGGTGGCCGCGGGAGACGAGATACCCCACGAGGTGGACCGTCATGATGCTGGTCGCCACCCCGTGCGCGGTGAGGGAGACGGCCAGGATCCGGAACCTCGCGTCCCGCGTCGCGGTGGCGACCAGGGCCCGGCGGTCGGCGTCGTCGGTGGGTCCCGGCCGGCCGGACGGGCCGCCGGAGCGCGGGCGCCGCACCGTGCAGGCGTGCAGCGGCACGGTGACCGCCCCGTGCACGGCGGCCAGGACCAGCAGCGCGCCGCGCCACCCCAGGTGCGCCTCCAGCAGGCCGGTGAGGGGCATGAAGATGGTGCTGGCGAACCCCGCCACGAGGGTCACCACGAGCAGGGCGGTGGAGCGCCGGTCCGGACCGAACCAGGAGACGACGACGGCGAAGGCCGGCTCGTAGAGCACCATCGCACCGGTGACCCCGATGGCGACCAGCACGGCGTAGAGCTGCCCGACGGTCCGCACCTGGGACCAGGCGAGCAGGAGCGCGGTCGCGGCGACGGAGCCGGCGGTCATCAGGGCGCGGCCACCGTGGCGGTCGAGCCACCGTCCGACGGGGACCGCCATGAGCGCTCCGCCGAGGACGGAGACGGTGAGCGCGCCGGTGACGGTGGTGGCGGACGCGCCGAGGGTGGTCGCCATCGGACGCAGCAGGACCGGGAAGGCGTAGTAGAGGGTGCCGTAGCCGACGGTCTGGGTGATCGCGAGGGCGGCGACCAGCCGCCAGGCGCGGGCCCGGTGCCCGTCGACCGTGGGGTCGGCGGGCACCGGGATGGTCGCGCGCATCAGCTGCCGCAGCAGCCGGCCTGGGCGCCGGAGGGGGCCGCGTCGAGCGTGAGCAGGCCCAGCGGCGCGGAGAGCAGGCCACCGGCGACGCCGGTGGCGAGACCGCGCGCGGCCGGAGCCGCGGCGGGGGCGGGACCGCAGCAGCTCTCCCCGGTGGCGGAGTCGGCGGGGTCGCTGTTGCACACCCCGGTCTCGGGGAGTTCGAGCTGGACGTCGCGGGCGGCGTCCCAGTCGCCGGCGAGGGCGGCGACGACCGAGCGGACCTGCTCGTAGCCGGTGGCCATGAGGAAGGTGGGGGCGCGGCCGTAGCTCTTCATGCCGACGGCGTAGTAGCCGACCTCGGGGTGCGACAGCTCGTCGACACCGTGCGGGGGCACCGTGCCGCAGGAGTGCTCGTTCGGGTCGATCAGCGGGGCGAGCGCGCGGGTGGCGCCCAGCACCGGGTCCAGGTCCAGCCGCAGCTCGGCGGCGACGGAGTGGTCCGGCCGGAAGCCGGTCGCCGCGACGACCCGGTCCACCGGCACCGACTCCTCGGTCCCGTCGGCGTGGCGCACCACCACCGCGACCCGGCCGCCGGTCGGCGTCAGGGCGTGCACCGAGAAGCCGGTCAGCAGCCGGATCCGGCCCGCGTCGACGTGCTCGCGCAGCCGGACGCCGAGCGCGCCCCGGGCGGGCAGGGCGTCGGCGTCGCCGCCGCCGTAGGTCCGGGTCGGGCTGGCCGACCGGATCGCCCAGGTCACCTCGGTGCCCGGCACGGCGGCCGCCAGCTCGGCCAGGGACAGCAGTGTGTTGGCGGCGGAGTGGCCGGCGCCGACGACCAGGGTGTGCCGGCCGGCGAACCGGTCCCGGTCCGCGCCGAGCACGTCGGGCAGGGCGTGCTCCAGGAACGCTCCGGCGTCCTGCTCGCCCCGGGCGGGCAGGCCGGACGCGCCGAGCACGTTCGGGGTGCCCCAGGTGCCCGAGGCGTCGATCACCGCGCGGGCGAGCAGCTCCTCGCCGTCGGCGAGACGGACCAGGAACGGCGTGCCCTCCCGGCCGGCGGTGCGCAGCCGGTCCAGACCGAGCCGGCTGATCGCCCGTACCCGGGCGCCGAAGCGTACGTGCGGCCTGATCGCCGGCAGCTCGGCGAGCGGCTGGAGGTAGTGGGCGGCGAGTTCGGCCCCGGTGGGCAGGGCGTCGGGGTCGGGGGCGACCCAGCCGGACGCGTCGAGCAGCCGGCGGGCGGCGGGGTCGACGTCGTAGCGCCACGGGGAGAACACCCGCACGTGCCCCCACTGCCGTACCGCCGCGCCGGCGCCGGTACCGGACTCCAGGACGGTGAAGGGCAGGCCACGCTCGTGCAGGTGCGCCGCGGCGGCGAGGCCGACCGGTCCGGCGCCGATCACCACGACGGGCAGCTCGTCCAGGACACTCATGGGACAACTCCTCTGTCTCGAAAACTGTCTAATCAAAAGGGCGGACGGGGCCCGACCGTGCCGACCGGGGCCGGTCAGTGCACGACGGGACTGCGCCGCTCCAGCAGCACCACGTCGCGCCAGCGACCGTGGTGCCGGCCGACCCGTTCCCGGGTGCCGATGACCCGGAAGCCGGCCCGTCGGTGCAGGGCGAGGCTCGCCTCGTTCTCCGGGAAGATCCCGGACTGGACGGTCCAGATCCCGGCCGCCTCGGTGGCGGCGATCAGGGCGTCCAGCAGCAGCGTGGCCAACCCCCGCCCGCGCGCGGCGGGGTCGACGTAGACGGAGTGCTCGACCACTCCGGCGTACACCGGGCGGGCCGAGGTGGGCGAGACGGCGACCCAGCCGAGCACGGTGTCGTCGGCGTCGACGGCGACGAAACGGTGCGCGGCGTGCCGGCCCGCGTCGAACGCCGCCCAGGTGGGCGCGACCGTCTCGAAGCTCGCGTCGCCCCCGTCGAGCCCGGCCTGGTAGATCGCCAGGACCCGCTCGGCGTCCGCGGCCGTCATCGGGCGGACGGTGACGTCGGCCATCAGCAGACTCCGTTCGGTGCGGGGGCGGGTCGCCCCATGACGACGTCGGCGGCGGAGGGGAAGCAGCCGACGCAGGCGTCGTTGACGCGGTAGTGGCGGGCCGTGCCGACCGGTTCGACCAGCACGAACCGCACCTCGGTCAGGATCTTGAGGTGCTGGGAGACGGTGGACTGGGCGAGCCCGACCGCCGAGACGATCTCCCCCACGCTCATCGGTCGGGCGTGCCGGGCCAGGTACTCCACGATCTGCACCCGGGTCGGGTCGGCCAGGGCACGGAACCAGGACGCGTACGTCCGGGCGGTGTCCCGGTCGAGCAGGTCACCCATCTCCCACCTCATCATCGTCGATCGCCGATTAACGATCGAGCCTACCCGGCCATCACCACCCGACCCGACCGGACCCCACCTGCGGCCACCTGTCTCGACGAGCGTCGAATCAGAGAGTTGCACGTTGATTAGACAGATGTCAACCTAGACCCATGCCGAAACAAGCAACGCCGCCCACCGTCGCCGACCTGAACGGGGACGCGCCCTGCTGCCCACCGCTGGCGCAGCGTCGGGTGCCGGCCGAGACCGCCGCGGTCCTCGCTCCCGCGTTCAAGGCGCTCGGCGACCCGGTGCGGCTGCGACTGATGTCGATGATCGCCTCGGCCGAGGACGGCGAGGCGTGCGTCTGCGACCTCACCCCCGCCTTCGACCTGACCGGGCCGACGATCTCCCACCACCTGCGGACGCTGCGCGAGGCGGGCCTGGTGGACGCCGAGCGGCGCGGCACCTGGGTCTACTACCGGGCCCGCCCCGGCATCCTGCGCCAACTGGCGGCACTGCTCACCGTCGAACCCGCCACCGGGTCGTAGCCCCGGGCCCGCCACGTCGCGCGCGGCGAACGGGCCGCTCAACGCGCGTCCTGCCGCACCGGCGCGCCCGTCCACCGTCGGGGCCGGCGGGACACGTGCCCGGCGAGCGCGGCGATCACGTGCTCCGCGTCCCGGCTGACGCCGCGCAACGTGTTGGAGGCGAAGGACCGCTGGAACTCCAACCCGAGGTGGACGATTCCCGGACGGCCGGTGCAGACCCCGCCCACCTGCCGGGGCACACCCCGCTGGAGGATGCCGAGGGAGTCGAGGTACCCGACGTCCGGGCGGTAGCCGGTGGCGAAGAGGACCGCGTCGACCGGCTCGACGGCCCCGTCGCTCCAGACGACGCCGTCGGGGGTGAACGCGGTGAACATCTCCCGGCGGGTGATCAGCCCGGAGGCCAGGGCGGCCCGGTGGACGCCGCTGTCGATCACCGCCGGGTGACGGACGACGCGGCGCAGGACGGCGGCGGGCAGCCGGTCCAGGCCGGTGACGTCCAGCCAGTGGTGCAGGTCCCGGCCACGGATGCGTTGCGGCAAGAACCGTACGGGCCCTCGGGTGGCGAGGGTGACCCGCGCGTACGCCGCGAGCTCGTGGGCGACCTGGACGGCGGAGTTCCCGGCGCCGACGACCACCACCCGCCGACCGGCGTACCGGTCGGGCCGGCGGTAGCCGGCGACGTGTCGCAGGTCCCCGGCGTAGACGTCCTGCCCCGGCAGGCGCGGCAGGTACGGGTTGCCGAAGGATCCGCTGGCGGCGACCACCCCCGCCGCGGCGATCTCGTCCCCCGCCTCGGTGCGGACCAGGTATCCCCCGTCGGGACGCGGGTGCACCGAGCGGACCCGGACCCCGGTGCGGATGTCGACGTCGAGAGCCTCGGCGTAGCGGCGCAGGTACGCCACGACCTCGTCCCGGCGCGGGTGCCGGTCGGGGTCGCCGTCGAACGCCATCCCGGGCAGCGCGCTGTGGCGCGCCGGCGAGAAGAGGGTGAGGCTGTCGTAGTAGTCCGGCCAGGAGCCGACCGGCTCCGCTGCGGCGTGCAGGACGATCGGGCGCAGGCCGGCGAGGCGGGCGGCCCGGGCGGCGGCGAGGCCGGACTGGCCGCCGCCGACCACCACCACGGATTCGGTTCGCGTAGTCACCCCGAGATCATATCGTCATTTCGTTAAATGACAATATGATGTCCGGGAGAGAAGGTGTGACCATGAGTCAGGCGCTGACCGGAGAGCCGGCGGACCCCACCAGCGGTGACGCGCCCGCCGGACTGGACCCCCGCACGCAGGAGTTCCTCAAGGCCCTGGCCAGCCCCACCCGGCAGCGGATCATGATGCTGTTCGCCCGGGGCGCCGAGCTGTCGGTGGGCGAGGTCGCCGAGCGCGCCGGCATCAGCCAGGCCACGGCGTCGCAGCAGTTGACGCTGCTGCGCCGGGGCGCGGTGGTCACCGCACGCCGCGACGGCAAGACGGTCTGGTACCGGGCCGACCGCGAGGGGACGCTCGCCGCCCTCGCCGAACTCCGGTCGTACCTGACCACCTGCTGCTGATCCGCCCGCACGGGTGGACCACGCACCCCCGCTTGACATCCGCCGGGAATATCAACGAACATTGACTCAATGGATGCTGAGCTTATTTCACTGGTCGGGCGGGCCCGGATCCACGCCGCGCTCGGCGACGCCTCACGGCTCGCGATCGTGGACGCGCTCACCGTCGGCGACGCCTCGCCCGGCGAGATCGCCCAGACCCTCGACCTGCCGACCAACCTGGTCGCCCACCACGTGAAGGTGCTCACCGCGGCGGGCCTCGTCGTCAAGGCCCGTTCCGAGGGCGACCGGCGGCGCACGTACCTGCGACTGCGGCCGGAGGTGATGGCCGCGCTCGCCGCGCCGCCGCTGCCCGGGGTGGACCGGGTCGTCTTCGTGTGCACGCACAACTCGGCCCGTTCTCAGCTCGCCGCCGCCCTGTGGCGACGGCGTACCCACGGTGCCGCCGCCTCGGCCGGCACCAGGCCGGCGAGCCGGGTCCACCCCCGGGCGGTGGCGGTCGCCCACCGCCACCGGCTGGATCTCGACCCGACCGGCACCGCGCACGTCGGCGACGTCATCCGCGGCAACGACCTGGTGATCGCCGTGTGCGACAACGCCCACGAGGAACTCACCGCACCGATGCGTCCCCGGCTGCACTGGTCCGTCCCCGACCCGGTCCGGGCGGACACCGACGAGGCGTTCGAAGCCGCGTACGCCGACCTCGCCGACCGCGTCGACCGTCTCGCCCCCGCCGTCCTACTCCGGAGCCAGTCATGACCGACACCCGCCCTCACCCACGAGCCGACCTCTCCGTCGACCAGCAACTCGCCCTACGCACCGCGGCGGCCCGGCTGGCCGCCGAGTTCGACGGCAGCTACGGCACCGAGACCGTCGAACGGTTCCTGCACGCCAGCTACGACCAGTTCGCCACCGGCAGCACCATTCCCCACTACCTGCCGCTGCTCGCCGAACGCTTCGCCCGTCAGCGCCTGCACGCCCTCGCCCGGGTCGAGGGCCACCACCTCGACGGCCGGCCCGTGGTGCTCTTCCTGTGCACCCACAACGCCGGCCGCTCCCAGATGGCCCTCGGGTTCCTGACCCACCTCGCCGGCGACCGTGCGGTGGCCTGGTCCGGCGGCAGCGAACCCGGCAGCCAGGTCAGTCCGGCCGCCGTCGCGGCGATGGCCGAACGGGGCATCGACATCTCGGAGGAGTTCCCCAAGCCGTGGACCGACGAGGTCGTCCGCGCCGCCGACGTGGTGGTCACCATGGGCTGCGGGGACGCCTGCCCGGTCTTCCCCGGCACCCGCTACGAGAACTGGGACCTCGACGACCCGGCCGGGCTCGACCTGGCCGGCGTACGGCCGATCCGGGACGAGATCGAACGTCGCGTCCGCCGGCTCCTCGACGAGCTGCGGATCACGGCGCCGTAGCGACCCGACCGATCCGGGCGGAGCGGGCGATCGCCGAGCCGTGGGTGGGCTGACGGGGACTTCCGGCCCGGCGGCAGGGCCCCTGCGCCCCTGCCCGCCCCCACCAGCGCCGCCTAGCGTCGAGGGCGGAACGAGGAGGTCGCCATGCGGACGTGGCAGGTGCAGGACGTGATGACGACGCAGGTCGCGGCGGTCCGGGAGGGCACCGCGTACCGGGAGATCGTGGACCTGCTGACCGGCCGGCACGTGACCGCGGTGCCGGTGGTGGACGGCGCCCGGCGGGTGCTCGGCGTGGTGTCCGAGGCCGACCTGCTGCACAAGGTGGAGCTGCTCGGCCAACCGCACGAGCGACGGATCTTCCCGAGCCGGCACGACCGGGAGGCCCGGGCCAAGGCCGGCGCGACCCTGGCCGTCGACCTGATGACCGCTCCGCCGGTCTGCGTCTCCCCCGACACCACCGTCACCGAGGCGGCCCGGATCATGGACCGGCGCCAGGTCAAGCGGCTGCCGGTGACCGACGACCTGGGCCGGCTGGTCGGCATCGTGACCCGGGGCGACCTGCTCCGGGTGCACCTGCGCCCGGACGCGGACATCCGCCGGGACGTGGTCGGCGACGTGCTGCACCGGGTGCTCGGCGTCGCCGACGACACGGTCGAGGTGACCGTCCACGGTGGCGTGGTGACCCTCACCGGCCAGCTCGACCGCTGGTCGAGTGTGCACCTGGCGCTGCGCCTGACCGCGCGGGTCAGCGGCGTGGTCGAGGTCGTCGACGCGCTCGGGTACGCGATCGACGACGCGCCGCTGGGCGCCCTGCGGGTCGCCGCCGCCACCTCCGCCGACAGCGCCTGAGCACGCACGGGGCCGGCCCGGGACGGGGCCGGCCTCAGCCCTCGGCGAGGGTGTCGAGCAGCAGCGACGCCGTCCAGCTGAACGCCGCCGACCCGAGCCCCGCCCGGGTGTCCGGGTGGAAGTACTCGTGGCAGCCGCCGGTGGCCACCAGCTCCAGCATGGACTCACGCAGCCCGGCCGCCAGGTCCCGCCGGCCGTGGGTGAGCAGCCCGCGCCAGAGCAGCCAGCTCGTGTTCATCCAGGCCGGGCCCCGCCAGTAGCGCAGCGGCTCGAAGTCCGGCGCGGTGCGGTCGTGGGTGGGCAGCGGACGCTCCATCCGCGACGCCAGGCCGAAGCGCGGCGAGCACGCCTCGACCAGCACCGCCTCGACCTGCCGGGCGGGCAGGTCGGGCAGGATCAGCGGCATCAGCCCGAGCACCGTACGGGCCGGCACCAGGCGGTCGGTACGCAGGTCACGCGGGCGGAAGGTGCCGGTTCCCGGGTCGTACAGCCGGCGCACCAGCGCCTCGGTGATCCGCGCGGCGCGCTCCCGGTGCGGGCCCGGGTCCGCACCGACCACCGTGGCGATCCGGGCCAGGGCGTGCTCCGCCGCGCCCAGCGCCGCGTTGAACAGCGGGCACTCCACCAGGAACGGATGCCGCCCGGCCAGGGTGTCGTCGCGGTAGGAGTGGGCCCGGTAGGAGTCGACGATCGCGACGTAGCGCGCGTAGTCCAGGTCCGTGGGGCGGTGCGCGGCGTCGGCGTGCGCGGTGTCGTGCCGACGGTACGCCCGCATCACCGCGGCGTCGGCGGGGACCACGTCCATCGGCGCGTCCCAGGCGGGGCTGTTGTCCAGGCCGGACTCCCACGGGTGCACGATGCAGGCCAGCCCGGCGCCGCCGACGTCCCGGCGGCCGGTCAGGTAGCGCTGCTGCGCGACCAGTCGAGGGTAGAGCCGGCGCAGCGCCTCCCGCGACGCCTCGGCCGGCGCCCGACGGTGCACCAGCCAGGCCGCCTGCGCGTGCACCGGCGGCTGGACGATCCCGGAGGTCGCGGCGGCGGGCCCCCCGTCGACGGCGACCGAGCCCCAGAACTCCGGCCCGGGGAAGTACGACCCGACCCGCAGCGCCGGGTTGAACACGATGTGCGGCACCCGGCCGTCGGCCCACTGCGCGGCGAACAGGGTGTGCAGCTCCCGCCAGGCCCGGTCGGGGCGCACGTGGGCCGACCCGATCGCGATGAACGCGGAGTCCCAGCTCCACTGGTGCGGGTACAGGGTGCGCGACGGCACGGTGTGGTCGTGCTCCCAGTTCGCGTCGAGGGTGGCGACGGCCAGCCGGCGCAGCTCGGCGATCCGCTCCCCGGGGGCCGGTCCGACGGCGTGCGAGCCGGACCCGGCCGCGCGGGGCGGGGGTTCACCGGTCGCCGTGCCGGTGGTCCCGGCGCTCACGCCGCCGCCTGCCGGGGCTGGGCGTGACGCAGCACGATGGCCGCCTGTTGCAGGGCCCGGACCGGGTCGCCGCGCAGCCGGCACTCCAGGGCCAGCCAGCCCGGGTAGCCGATGTCGCGCAGGGTACGCAGCAGCGCCGGCCAGTCCAGGTGCCCGGCGCCCGGCTGGTACCGGTTGGAGTCGCTGACCTGCACGTGCCCCAGGTACGGCGCGGCGGCGCGCAGCGCGGCGTGCACGTCGTCCTCCTCGATGTTCATGTGGAAGGTGTCGGCGACCACCCGCACCGAGGGCAGCCCGACGGCCGCGCAGAGCGTCACGGCCTCGTCGAGCCGGTTGACCATGTGGTCCTCGTACCGGTTGAGCGGTTCGAGGAAGAGGGTGACACCCTCGGCGCGGGCGTGCTCGCCCAGCTCACCGAGGGCGTCGACGAGCACCTGCCGGTCACCGGCGGGCGAACGGGGCGGCTCGAACGGCGGCAGCCGGCGGGAGAACATCCCCCAGGCGGCCGGGGTCATCGCGCCGACACCGCCCAGCTCGGCGATGACCGACAGCTGGGAGCGCAGGTTGGCCACCGCGTCGCGGGAGAGCGCCGGGACGAAGTCGCCGATGAAGTGGTCCATCTCCACGCAGACGGTGGGCATGACCACCCCCTCGGCGCGGGCCCGGCGCAACTCCGGCAGGCGGCGGGCGAGCGCGAGGTCACCCCGCCCGCGCAGCTCGATGCCGTCGTAGCCGAGGGCGCGGGCGAGGGCGAACTTCCGGGGCAGATCGGCGCCGGGGAGCAACTGCTCCTGGCAGGCGAGTGGGAGGGACATCAGAACCTCAGCACGACTTGGAGGACGTCATCGGCACCGCGGTCGAGCAACGCCAGCGCGTCGGCCACCGCGCGGGCGTCCACGACGTGGCTCACCAGCGGCAGCGGGTCGACGCTGCCCTCGGCCACCAGGTCCATGAAGGTGTGGGCGATGCGGGCGCCGGACCACCGGCCGGCCAGGCCGGGCGCGGGGGCGGGCCCGGAGACCTGGGCCGCCACCAGTTGGATCCGGTTGTGGTGGAACTCCTCGCCGAGGCCGAGCCCGTCGGCCCCGCCCTGGTAGAAACCGGCCGCCACGACTCGGCCGGCGTGGGTGGTGGCGCGGATGGCCTCGTGCAGCGCCGGGTACGCCCCGGACAGCTCCAGGCAGACGTCCGCGCCACGGCCGTCGCTGAGCCTGCGCAGCACGCCGGCCGCGGACTCGGCGCCGGCGTCGACGGTCCGTCGCGCGCCGAGGCGGGCGGCCATCGCCAGGCGGGCGGGCACCCGGTCGACGGCGACCACCCGGGCGCCGGAGAGCATGGCGAGCCGGGTGGCGAGCAGCCCGATGACGCCCTGGCCGAAGATCCCGACCCAGTCGCCGAGGTGCAGGTCACCGGCGAGGACGGCGGTCAGCGCGATGGCGCCGGGGCGGGCGAAGACGGCGGCGAGCGGGTCGAGCCCGGGAGCGAGCGGGGTGACCACGCCGGCCGGCAGGACGGCCTCGGCCCGGTGCCCCCAGATGCCCCAGACGAGCTGCCCCGGAGCGCGGTCGGTGACGTCGGCCGCCACCTCGACGACCTCGCCGACCTCCTCGTAGCCGAAGCCGACCAGCGGGTACGGCACGGGGGTCTGCCGGGGGACGAACATCCGGGTGAGGTCGTCCCAGTCCTTGCTGAGCCGGGGGTTGCTGCCCCGGAACAGGGTGAGCTCGGTGCCGGCGGAGATGCCGGAGAAGCAGGTGCGGACCCGGACCTGGCCCGGGCCGAGCGGATCGGTGGGGCAGGGCTCGAGGCTCACGCGCCGCGGCCCGGCCAGAGAGACAACCCAGTTGCCCATGGCGCACTCCCGGGACGTACCGGATTCGATATTACCAAGGTAAATCGCCATATGTCTTGTTATTGATCAATCGTCGTCCTCGGCGCACCTTGTGTGCTTCGCGGGGCCGCACCTCCTTCGCTCCGGTCACCCGCCCCGCACGAGCCCCGGCTCCGGTCACCCTCCGCATCCGGCACGACACACCACGAAGCGCTCGCTCGATCATGCTGACGGGAGGCCGCGTCGTCCGTAGCATCGTTCGGGGGCCCGCGGGGGCGGGTACGGGGGAGGCCGGCGCTGCGCGCTGCGTGCGTGGCGCCGGAGGTGCGTGAGCACCACCTTGTATCCGCTACAGGCAAAGGGGCCGGCGATGGATCGCACACGTCAGGACACCGCGGCGAGCACCGAGGGTGAGGACTACACCCGCCGGCTGCAACGCCTCGGCGGCGCCCGCTGGAAGCAACTGCTCGACGTGCAGGCGCCGTACCGGTGGAACCTGCGCCGCCTGGACCTCGGCCGCACCCTCGACGTGGGCTGCGGGCTCGGCCGCAACCTGGCCAACCTCGGCGGCGACGCGGTCGGGGTGGACCACAACCCGACGTCGGTCGCGCACGCCCGGGCCGCCGGACACGAGGCGTACACCATCGAGGAGTTCTTCCGCTCCCCGCACGCCCGGCCCGACGCCTTCGACTCGCTGCTCGCCGCGCACCTGCTGGAGCACCTCCCCGCCGCCCAGGCGCTGGAGGTCATCTCCTCCTACCTGCCGTTCGTCCGCTCCGGCGGCACCGTCGTCTTCATCACCCCGCAGGAGCGCGGGTACGCCAGCGACGCCACCCACGTCCGGTTCGTCGGCTTCCCCGAGGCGGCACAGGCGGCCCGTGACCTCGGCATGACCGTGACCCGGCAGTACTCGTTCCCGTTCCCGAGGGCGCTCGGCAAGCTCTTCACGTACAACGAGTTCGTCACCGTCGCCCGGGTGGCCTGACCGCCGCGCCGCCCCGCCGGGCGGCGGCTACCGTGGCGGCATGGCCAACCCCACCCGCTGGGCGACCGAGACCGGTCCCGGGCACTCGCAGTGGTACATCGACCGTTTCCGCAAGCTCGCCGCCGACGGCGCGGACCTCGCCGGAGAGGCCCGCCTGGTCGACGCGACCGTGTCGCCCGGTTCGCGGATCCTCGACGCCGGCTGCGGCACCGGACGGGTCGGGGCGGCGCTGGCCGCGCGAGGTCACCGGGTCGTCGGGGTGGACGCCGACCCGGCGCTGGTCGAGGCCGCTCGGGCCGACCATCCGGGCCCGCGCTGGCTGGTCGGTGACCTCGCCGACCTGGACCTGGCCGCGGCCGGCGAGCCGGAGCCGTTCGACGCGGCCGTGGTCGCCGGCAACGTGATGGCCTTCGTCGCCCCCGGCACCGAGCAGGCCGTGCTGTCCCGGATCGCCGCGCACCTGCGCCCCGACGGGGTGGTGCTGGTCGGCTTCGGCACCGACCGGGGCTACCGGATCGAGGACTTCGACGCCGACGCCGTCGCCGCGCGGCTGCGCCCCGAGCACCGCTTCGCCACCTGGGACCTGCGCCCCTGGCGCGACGACGCGGACTTCGCCGTCACCGTGCTGCGCAAGCCCGCGCAGTGACCGGCCGTCCGCCCCCGCGCGCCGCGCGGGGGCGGACGGGCCGCCGCCGGGCAGCCACGCCGGGCGTCAGGCGGGGGCGGCGACCGCCCGGGCGGCGGCCGGGTCGAGCGGGCTGCCCGCCGGCACCAGGCTGACCAGCCCGGCCGGCAGTCGCAGCGGGCGGACGTCGCGGTAGCCGAGCATCCCCAGCACCTCCGCGTCGGCCAACACGTACCGCCGGCCCAGGTCGGTGACGACGGAGATCGCGCCGCCGGTGGCGCCGGGCGCCGCGACGGACTCGACGACCGCGCCCCGACCGGGCTCCACCACCACGTGGTCGGCCAGCACCCCGCGCCCGGTGGGAGCGGTACGGGCCGCCGCGGTCAGGTCGGGCACGCTCGCCCCGACCCGTACGTCGTCGACCTCACCGTCGGCGTCCACCCGTACGCAGATGCCGCCGCCGTCGACGCCGGCCAGGCGCGGCGGGGCGGGCGGCGGGGCGGCGGGGCCGGCGGGGACGAGAGCGGGCAGCTTCGGCAGCGCGGCGAACCGGCCGAGGCTGATCGGCTCGGGCTCGTCCTGGCCGGTGCGGGCCATCAGCAGGGCCGCCTGCAACTCGGTGATGCCGGCGAGGCCGTCCCGTAGGGCTACGGCGTACTGGCGCCCACCGCCGGAGTTGCGGACCAGGTAGACGTCGCCGACCGCCGCGCCGGACACCCGGGCCGAGCCCTGGCCGAGGTCGGGCAGGGCCGGCGGGGCCAGGTCCGCCCCCGCCGGCAGGGTGTTGAGCAGCGCCGGCGCGACCGGCACGGCCCGCTCCCGGGTGGCGGCGAGGGCCGCCAGCACCCGGGCGGTGTCCCGCAGCAGGTAACGCCGCGCCCGCCAGAGCAGGTGCAGGCCGCCGTCCGGGTGCCGGAGCAGCACCCCCTCCTCCCCGACGGGGCGTCCGCCGACAGCGTCCCGCCCGATCAGCAGCGCCGAGCGGGGGGCCGACCGGTCCGCCTGTGCCGGGCCCAGCGAGCAGACCGTCCAGGGGCTCGTCGAGAGCCGGCCCGGAGCGGGCAGCGAGTCCGGCGCGTCGGCGATGCCCAGCGGCAGGCCCCGGGGCACCCCCTCGATGGACCGGCGGGAGACCAGCACGGTGCTGGACCGGTCGGCACCGATGATCAGCAGCGCGGAGGCGTAGTTGAGCACCGGGTGCAGCTTGCCGTCGCGGTAGACGAACCGGGCGCCGGACTCCTTCTCCACGATCACCGCGCCGGGATCGCGCCACTTGCTGCCGCCGCCGGCGAACAGGCCGTAGAGGGCGAAGCCGCCGAGGACGATCGCGGCCACCAGGACGCTGGCCAGGCCCGCGCCGGCCAGCCGGCGGAACGGCGACTGCGCCGGGTCGGTCTCTCGCATGACCAGCGCGGCGACCGCCCGCTGGACGGTGAACTGGTACGAGTGCAGCTGGTCCTGCCGCGACGGCATGGTGTCCCTTCCGGCGAGTCGTCGGGGCACAGGATATGCGTTCCGTCGATGTCCCGGAGACCCTGCGTCGTCGCCCGGTCGCCCGGTGGGCCACGGGGCGGTGGCGTATAACCACGGGATGGACAGCAACGACTGGGACGCCCGCTACGCCGCCTCACCGGAGCTGGTCTGGACGGCCGAGCCGAACCGCTTCGTGGTCGAGGCCGTCACCGGCCTGCCCCCGGGGGACGCGCTGGACCTCGCCGCCGGGGAGGGGCGCAACGCGGTCTGGCTGGCCGGGCAGGGCTGGCGGGTCACCGCGGTGGACTTCTCACCGGTGGCGGTGGACCGCGGCCGGGACCTGGCCGTGCGGCGGGGCGTACCGGTGCACTGGCGGGTCGGTGACGTCACCACCGATATCCCCGAGCCCGACCGGTACGACCTGGTGGTCGTCGCCTACCTGCACCTGCCGCCGGCGCAGATCGCGGCGGCGCTGGCCGGGGCGCGGGCGGCGCTGCGCCCCGGCGGCACGATCGTCGTCGTCGGGCACGACCGCGCCAACCTCGACGGCGGGGTCGGTGGCCCCCGGGATCCGGAGATCCTGCTGACCCCGGAGACGGTGGTCGCCGGGCTCGACGGGCTGCGGGTGGAGCGGGCCGACACCGTCCGCCGGCCGGTCACCGTGGACGGCACGACCCGGGACGCCCTCGACACGCTGGTGGTGGCCCGCCGGCCCACCTGACCGCGGGACCGCCTCACCGCGCCTCACCTGACCATTGCCCCCACCCAACCGCTGACCGTCGCCCGTCGACCACTGCCCCACCCGACCGCCGGCCGACGGAGCCCACCCGACTGCTGGCCGACGGAGCCCTCCCGCCGGCCAGTCCGACCTGTCGGCACCCCGTCCGCCGGCCAGTCCGACTCGCCGCCCTCTCGGGCGGGCAGGGCGGTGCCCCCGCAGGGCGGCATGACGTGGTGAGTAGGCGTCCGGCCTGACCACCGGGAGCGCCGGCCCCGCCCGCCGATCGGCGGACAAGACGGTCGGCGGGCGGGCGGGCGGGCGGGCCGGCGCGTGCGCCTGCGTCGCCGCAGTGGTGAGCGATCCGCATCCGCAGGGTGAGGATCCCGCTGGCACGCTACGGACTTGATGGCGAATCTGGATCAGTCGCCGGACCTACGATCCATCTCTGCCATCAAGTCCGTAGCGGGTCCGACACCCAACCCGACCTCCGGCGCGCCCTGTCCCGCGGGGCGGCGCGGAGCCCGGGGCCGCGCAAGACCGAGCCCTACCACAGCACCCGGACCGCGCAAGACCGGGACCGGACAGGACCAGGACCAGGCAGGACCAGGCAGGACCAGGACCTCCCGGGCCGAGGCGGCGCAGGGCCGAGGCGGGTCCGCGTGGTCAGGGGCGCAGGATGAGGCGGATCGGGTTGCCCTGCTTGGACTCGACCCGGCGGACCGCCTCCTCCGCCTCGGCGAGCGGCAGCACGTCGCTGACCGAGCCGGCCAGGTCGAGCCGACCCACGCGGGCCAGGCCGACCAACTGCTCGACGTGCTCGGCCTCCGAGCCGTAGTGCCCCAGCACCGCCTGCTGGAAGTAGTTGAACGGGCTGTCCGAGGCGATGGTGACCGGCTTGTTGGCGATGCCGGCGAGCACCAGCCGACCCCGGCGGCCCAGGACGGTCAGCGCCTGCTCGCGCACCGCCGTCACCCCGGCGAAGTCGAACGCTACGTCGAGCCCCCGGCCACCGGTGAGTGCGAGCACCGCGTCGCGGAAGGTGGAGTCGCCCGGGTCGAGCACGGTGTCCGCGCCGAGGGCCAGCGCTCGTTCCCGGGCCGCCGGCAGCGGATCCACCGCGATCACCGGGGCCGCGCCGACCAGCCGCAGGAGCTGGACGGCGTGCGCGCCGAGGCCGCCGACACCCCAGACGGCGACCGCCTCGCCGGCCCGGGTACGGCCGGTGTCGGTGACCGCCGCCCACGGCGTCGAGACCGCGTCCGGGATGATGCACGCCTGCTCGAAGGGGAGGTCGTCCGGGATCGGCACGACCGTGTCCTGCCGGGCCAGGGCGTACTCCGCCCACCCGCCGTCGTAGTCGACGCCCCGGGTGAGGACGGTGCCCCGCCGGTCCCGCTCCCCCGCCTGGAGCAGCACCCGCTGCCCCGGCTGCCAGCCCTGCACCCCGTCGCCGAGCACGTCGACGACCCCGGCCACCTCGTGGCCCAGGGTCACCGCGTCGTCGGGCAGGTAGAGCGGGGTGAGGGTGCCGTCGATCAGGTGCACGTCGGAGAGACACACGCCGGCCGCGGCCACCTTGATCCGTACCTGCCCGTGGCCCGGTTCGGGCACCGGCACCGTCTCCATCCGCAGCGCCCGGTCGGTCACGTGCAGCCGCCCGGCCAGCATCTCCGCCACCACAGGTCTCCTCCGTCCGCCGGCATCCCGATCTTCCCCCGGGTACCCCGGGTGGCGGCGGGGATGCGCGCCGCACCGGAAATCCGCGCGGTTCCCGCCCGCACCGGTAGCATCCCGGCACGACAGGCGACGGCGAGGAGGCCGGGGTGGGCGCGCGTTTCGAGGAACTGGCCTGGCGGGAGACCCCGATCGGCGAGATCAGCCTGCGCCGGCGCCGCGACCCGGCACTCGACGTCGACGTGTACGAGGTGAAACTCGACGACGACTTCCTGATGTCCAGCCTCTTCCCGGTGGCGGAGATCGAGCTGGCCCGGCTGGGCCTGGCGGCGCTGGGCGGGGATGACCTCGACGTGGCGGTCGGCGGGCTCGGCCTCGGCTACACCGCCCGCACCGCGCTGGAGGATCCCCGGGTCCGGTCGATGGTGGTGGTGGAGGCGATCGAGGACGTCATCGACTGGCACCGCCGGCAACTGCTCCCGTTCGCCGCCGGGCTGGCGCCGGATCCGCGTACCCGGTTCGTGCGGGCCGACTTCTTCGCCGCGGTGGCCGGCGGCGACGGCCTCGACCCGGAGCACCCGGGCCGCCGGTTCCACGCCGTGCTGCTGGACGTCGACCACTCCCCCAGGCACGTACTGCACCCCAGCCACGCCCCGTTCTACACCCCCGACGGGCTGCGCCGGCTGGCCGAGCTGCTGCACCCGGAGGGGGTGTTCGCGCTCTGGTCGGACGATCCGCCGGACGCCGACTTCGGCCGGGTGCTCGCCGAGGTCTTCCCGTCCTCCCAGGCCCACGTCGTCGGATTCGCCAACCCGCTCACCGGCGGAGAGTCGGCCAACACGGTCTACGTAGCCCGGCGCTGACCTGGCCTTTCTCGGCGTTCTCCGGCATGCCGCCCGGCAGGCCGGGAAGGTAGCCGCCAACTCTTCGGAAAGGTGGCGGACATGCGGGCCATGCTCTGGGTCGTCGGGGTCGTCGGCGGCGCGCTCATCCTGTTGGGGCTGCTGCTGGAGGCGGTCCGCTGGTTGGTCGTCATCGGCGCGATCGCCCTGGTCGCGGTGATCGTGCTGGCGTTCGTGCGGGGCCGGCAGATGATGCAGCACCACTCCGCCGGCCGCCGCTGACCCGGCGGCCGTACCGGGGGCGTAGTTCGGCGATCCGACAGGGCCGCAACCGTGCGGACCGGTGGGGCGTGGGTCGGTCATGACTCGACGCCCGGAACGGCCGGGCCCGACACGGGGAGACCCTTCATGACCCACCTCGCTCGACGCATGATGCTGGCGGCGGCCGTCGCCGGACTGCTGTCCACCTCTCTCGGCGTCGTCGGCTCCGGGGCGGCGGCGTCCGCCGCACCCAGGCCCGCCCGCGCCTGCACCATCACCACCCTGCCGTTCCCCGCCGACGTCTACCGCGCCGACGCGCAGGCCGTCGACCCGACCGGCCGGTTCGCCGCCGGCACCGCCTTGCGAGTCGGTGAGGACGGAAACCAGCTGATGCTGCTGGTCTGGAAGCACGGGCGGCTCACCACCGTGGAGTCGCCGCTGGCCGACTCGGTGGCGGACGTCAACGCCCGCGGTGTGGTGATCGGCAACGGCTGGATCGACGCCAAGGCCCGGCCCTGGGTCTACCGGAACGGGAAGATCGAGCTGCTGCCGACCCCGTCCGGCTACAGGAACGCGGTGTCGATCAACAAGGCTGGCGACATCGTCGGCTGAGGCGAGGAGCCCGGCACCTGGCGGAAGGTGCCGCTGCGGTGGCCGGCGGCCCGTCCCGGCACGGTGGAGGTGCTGGAGGCTCCGGCCGAGGCGGTGCCGGCCGGAATCACCCGGAACGGCACCATCGTGGGTTCCGCCGGGGACTTCGCGGAGTGGACCGGCTGGGTCCGGTACCCCGACGGCCGGGTGGAGGACCTGACCGTGCCGGGCGCGCGGTCGTCCGTCGTCCATGCCGCGGAGGGGCACTGGGCGGTCGGTCGGGTCGACCTCGGCGAGCCCAACTCCGTGCGGGTTCGGTGGGACCTGCGGGACCGCTCCTGGTCGCGGCTCGCCGACGAACTGCCCTGGGTGACGGACGTCAACGCCCGTGGGGTGGTGGTCGGTGGTGACCGCGTCGTCCGCGGTGGCGACTCCCGGATCCTGCCCGGCGGCGGCGGCGGCCGGATCGGCGTCGGTGCACGCGCCATCGCCGACACCGGCACGATCGTCGGGTTCCGCAACGACGACGGCCGGGTGACGCCGGTGCGCTGGACCGGCTGCTGACGACCCCGCCGCCTCACCGGTGGGGTGAGGCGGCCGGTGCCGCGCGGGCATGGCCACCGCGCGGCACCGGGTGGGTGGTGCCGATGGGAGGTGGCGGTGCGGCGACCGCCGACTCGCCGGACCTACGCCACCGTAGGTTACCGGCCCGTAAGTTACGCTGGGAGTACGGCGCCGGTGCACCGGCCGGCGCGCCACCACCGGCGACGGGAGACCCGATGGACCTGACCGAGCGGCCCTGGCTGCGCAGTTACGCCCCGGACGTCCCGGCCACCATCGCGCCGTCGGACGAGTCGCTGGTCGATCTGCTGCGCTCCGCGGCCCGTCGGTTCGGTCCCCGGATCGCCCTCGACTTCTTCGGCGCCACCACCACGTACGCCGAGCTGGACGCCCAGGTGGCGCGGGCCGCGGAGGCGTTGCGCCGGCTCGGGGTGGGCGCGGGCGACCGGGTGGCGCTGGTGCTGCCGAACTGCCCACAGCACGTGGTGGCCTTCTACGCCGCGCTGCGCCTCGGCGCGGTGGTGGTCGAGCACAACCCGCTCTACACCGCGCAGGAGCTGGCCCACCAGCTCACCGACCACGGCGCCCGGGTCGCCGTGGTCTGGGACAAGGTCGCGCCGCTGGTGCGCGGGGCGGGCGCGGTACGCACGGTCGTCGCGGTGGACCTGAGCCGGGCGCTGCCCCGGCTCAAGCGCTGGGCGCTGCGGCTGCCGCTGCCGAAGGCCCGCGCCGCCCGGTCGGCGATGACCGCCCCCGCGCCGGGCGCGCTGAGCTGGGACGCGCTGCTGGCCGACGCCGCCCCACTCGCCGCCGACCATCCCGCGCCGGGTCCCGACGACACGGCGCTGCTGCAGTACACCGGCGGCACCACCGGCACCCCGAAGGGCGCCATCCTCACCCACCGCAACCTGCGGGCCAACGCCGCGCAGGGCCGCGCCTGGGTGCCGGGCCTGCGCGACGGCGAGGAGACGGTGTACGCCGTGCTGCCGCTGTTCCACGCGTACGGGCTGACGCTCTGCCTGACCTTCTCGGTGAGCATCGGTGCGACCCTGGTGCTGCTGCCCCGCTTCGACGTCGACCAGGTGCTCGACGCGGTGCGCCGCCGCCCGCCGACGTTCCTGCCCGCCGTCCCGCCGATCTACGAGAAGCTCGCCATGGCGGCCCGGGAGCGCGGCGTCGACCTCACTTCCGCCCGGTACGCGATCTCCGGGGCGATGGCCCTGCCCCCGTCGACCGTCGAGCTGTGGGAGTCGGTCACCGGCGGCCTGCTGGTCGAGGGGTACGGCATGACCGAGACCTCGCCGGTGGCGCTGGGCAACCCGGTCTCCCCGGCCCGCCGGCCCGGCACCGTGGGGGTGCCGTTCCCCTCCACCGAGGTCCGCATCGTCGACCCCGAGGACCCGTCGGTGGACCGGGCCCCGGGCGAGGCCGGCGAGCTGCTGATCCGGGGCCCGCAGGTCTTCTCCGGCTACTGGAACCGCCCGGAGGAGACCGCCGCGGTGCTGCTGCCCGGCGGCTGGCTGCGTACCGGCGACGTGGTGGTGATGGACGCCGACGGCTTCGTCCGGGTGGTCGACCGGATCAAGGAGCTGATCATCACGGGCGGCTTCAACGTCTACCCGTCCGAGGTGGAGGACGCCCTGCGCCGGGTGCCCGGGGTGGTCGACGCGGCGGCGGTGGGCCTGCCCGGCGAGCACGGCGGCGAGGAGGTCGTGGCGGTGGTGGTGCTGCACGAGGACTGTGTCACCGGGCCGGACGGCCTGCGCACCGCGTGCCGGCAACACCTGACCGCGTACAAGGTGCCGCGCCGGGTGGTGGTGGTCGAGGAGCTGCCCCGCTCGCAGATCGGCAAGATCCTGCGCCGCGAGGTCCGCGAACGGCTGCTCGCCGAGGGCTGAGCGACCGGGGGTTCACCGGCCTCCGGCCGCGCTGTGGTCAGTTCCCTCGTACGCGGAACTCGTTGCCGTCGGGATCGGCCAGCAGCACGGTGCCGTCGTCGGCGGCCTCGAGCCGGGTGGCCCCGAGGGAGACCAGCCGCTCGACCTCGGCCCGCTGGTCACCACCGGCCACGGCGAGGTCGAAGCGCTGCGGGTTCCGCCCTTCTTTCGGGGCGACGGGCGGGCCGCCCCAGGCGACCTTCGTACCGCCGTGCGGCGACTGGATCGCGGTCTCCTGGTCCTGGTCCCAGACCAGCGGCCAGCCCAGCGCCTCGCTCCAGAACAGGCCGACCGCCCGGGTGCCGTCGCAGGCGATCTCGCCGAGCAGGCCGCACCCGGCGAGGAAGGAGTTGCCCGGCTCGATCACGCAGAACCCGTTGCCCTCCGAGTCGGCCAGGACGACGTGCCCCTCCTCGGGGCGCTGCCCGACGTCGAGGTGGCCGCCGCCGAGCCCCAGCGCCCTCGCCACCGTGTCCTGCTGGTCGTCGGGGCTGGCGCTGGTCAGGTGCAGGTGCAGGCGGCGGGCCGGTCCCACCTGCTCCGCGCGGCCCGGGACGAACCGGAGGCCGAGCTGGGCGTCGTCGCCGGGCACGAGCGCCGCACCGGTCTCGTCGACGACCTCCCGGCCGAGCATGCCGGCCCAGAACCGCGCCAGGCGAGCCGGGTCGTGGGCGTCGAAGGTCACCGTCAGCATTCGCGAGGACATCAGCGCACGGTAGACACGGGCCGGTGCAACGACAACGCAATATGGCACCGCCGCCGGATCGGGCACGGCCAGGGCGCACCGCAGCCCCCGCCGCTCCAGATCGGCAGCACCGTGGGTGCTCACGCGGCGACACCCTGGAAGCCGTCGTCGCCCGCGACGCCGACAAGCTGGAATGCCTCGTCCAGCCGTCGAGCACCGTCACCAGGGCATCCACGACGTCCAGCGTTGGATCGACAGTTCACGTGCGGCTCAGAACAGCGTCCGCCCAGCGCCGCCCTCGACGGACAACCGCTAGCTCACCCCTCCTCCACCCACGACGCAGGCCGGTGTAGATCGAAACGTCCGCTCTACGCTTCGGTCAGCGCGCCGACTGCACGCTGAGAAACGTCCGTCACACGATGGTGGGATCGGCCGCCCTGGCGGCCCGCTCGATCTCCGCACGCCTGGTCTGCCAGAAGGCCGCGTCGTGCTTCCGGTCGGCGCGCCCGGCGGCCGTCCCGGTCGAGCCGTCGAGCTGTTCACGCAGGATGTCGGCGTGCCCGGCGTGCCGGCTCGTCTCGGTGAGCACGTGGACCAGGACGTTGAACAGCTTGACCTGCGGGCGCGGCCACCAGGGCACGTGACCGGGCGCATCGACAGCCAGGGCGGTGATCGTCGCGTCCGAGTGCTGCCACGCGCGACGGTAGCGGTCGATGATCTCCTCGCGCGTCTCGTGCTCGGCCGCCCACATCTCGGCCTCGCCCGCGCGGACGTCGTCCCAGCGGGGCAGGGTCTCCGGGAACGGCCGCCCGAAGACCTCGCCGAAGTACCGGGCCTCCCAGAACGACACCCGCGACCACCAGAGGTCAGGAGCGTGCCGCAGACGGTCAGAACCAGTTCTCCTGCATGTCCAGCGTGGTGCTGTCCAGGCTGTCCAGCAGATCGAACTGCGCTGTCGTCCGGGGCAGCTCGTACCGGAAGAAGTACCGGGCCGCCTGCCGCTTGCCGGCGTAGAAGTCCGGGTCGGCGTCCGGCGGCGCGGTGTCGGCGACCAGGAGCTGCTCCAGCCACATCCAGGCGACCACCACGTGCCCGACGGCCTCCAGGTAGACGCTGGCGTTGGCCAGGGCGAGGGCCGGGTCCCCGGTGCCCCAGAGCCGGCGGGTGGTGGCGGCGATCCGGTCCACCGCCGCGCCGAGCCGGGCGGCCAGTTCGGCTGCCTCCCCGTCGGCCTTCCAGGCCCGGCCGACGGTCGCGCGGATCGTCTCCAGCAGCAACTCGAGCCCCGCCCCGCCGTCCATGGTGGCCTTGCGGCCGAGCAGGTCCAGCGCCTGGATGCCGTGGGTGCCCTCGTGGATCGGGTTGAGCCGGTTGTCCCGCCAGTGCTGCTCGACGTCGTAGTCGCGGGTGTAGCCGTAGCCGCCGTGCACCTGGATGGCGAGGTCGTTGGCGGCCAGGCACCACTGTGACGGCCAGCTCTTGGCGATCGGGGTGAGCATGTCCAGCAGCAGGTGGGCCCGCTCGCGGTCGGTGGCCTCGGGGGCGGTCCGCTCCTCGTCGAGCAGCCGTCCGCAGTAGAGCACCAGCGCCAGCGCGCCCTCCACGTAGCTCTTCTGGGCCAGCAGCATCCGGCGTACGTCGGGGTGGGCGACGATGGGCACCTGCGGCGCGGTGGGGTCCTTGTCGCCGACCGGGCGGCCCTGGGGGCGCTGCCGGGCGTACGCCAGCGACTTGAGGTAGCCGGTGTAGCCGAGCGCGGTGGCGCCCGCGCCCACCCCGATCCGGGCCTCGTTCATCATGTGGAACATCTGGGCGAGGCCCTGGTGCGCCGGCCCGACGAGGTGGCCGACCGCGCCGGGGCGGCCGTCGGGGCGGTGCACCCCCTCGCCGAAGTTGAGCAGGGTGTTGGTGGTGCCCCGGTAGCCCATCTTGTGGTTGAGGCCGACCAGCGTCACGTCGTTGCGGGCACCGAGCGCGCCGTCCGTCCCGACCAGGATCTTCGGTACGACGAACAGCGAGATGCCCTTCACCCCGGGCGGCCCGCCGGGGATCCGCGCGAGCACCAGGTGCACGATGTTCTCGGCGAGTTCGTGGTCCCCGCCGGAGATCCACATCTTGGTGCCGAAGAGGCGGTACGTCCCGTCGTCCTGCGGCTCGGCCCGGGTGGTGATGTCCGCCAGCGAGCTGCCCGCCTGCGGCTCGGACAGGCACATGGTGCCGAAGAACCGGCCCTGCACCATCGGCCGTACGTAGGTGTCGACCTGTTCGGCGCTGCCGTGGGCGAGCAGCAGGTTGGCGTTGCCCAGGGTCAGGAACGGGTACGCCGAGGTGCCGACGTTGGCGGCCTGGAGGAAGCCGAACGCGGCGGCGGAGACGACGTGCGGCAACTGCATGCCGCCGACGGACTCGTCCATGCCGGCGGCCAGCAGCCCGGTTCGGGCGAACACGTCCAGCGCGGCTTTGACCTGCGGGATCATCCGCACCCGCCCGCCGGAGACGGTCGGCTCGCTGGTGTCGGCCGCCCGGTTGTGCGGGGCGAAGTGCTCGACGGCCAGCCGTTCGGCGAGGTCCAGCACGTCGTCGAAGGTCTCCCGGGAGTGCTCGGCGTAGCGGGGGCGCTCGGTGAGCCGGCACACGTCGAGCCACTCGTGCAGCAGGAACCGCAGGTCACGACGGGACAGCAGGGTGGACGACACGGCTCTCCTTCCGGGCGCGACGCCGTCAGCCGCGGCGCAGCCCGGCGATCGCCTCCGCCAGGTCATCCTGGCTGATCGGGCCGGCCGGCGCACCCTCGGTGGCCTCGCGCATCGCCTTGGCCAGTTGCACCCGGCGCAGCACCTCGCGGATGTCGGCGCCGGTGAGCCCGGGGGTGAGCGCCGCCAGCGTACGCGGGTCGACGTCGTCGGCGAACATCCGGAAGCCGGGCCGCTCGTGCCGGGCGATCAGCTCACGGACCATTTTGGTGACGATCTCCGCCCGCCCGGTCTCGTCGGGCAGCGGGATCGCCACCTTGACGTCGAAGCGCCCGGAGCGGGTCAGGGAGGCGTCGACGCGGTGCGGGAAGTTGGTGGTGGCGACCACGATGACGTCCGGGTTGGCCTCGATGAGCGTGTTCATCTCCTGCTTGAAGATGCCGGCGACCGCGTTCACCGCCTGGCTGGCGGCGTCGCCGCCCGCCCCGGCGTAGCTGATGATGCTGTCGAACTCGTCGAAGAGCATGACGGTGGGCCGCCGGTAGGCGCGGGCCTCCCGGAAGATCTGCTTGATGTTGCGTTCCGAGCCGCCGAGGTACTTGTCGAGGATCTCCGGGGTGCGGATCTCGCGGAAGTCCGCACCGATCTCGTTGGCCAGCGCCCGGGCCAGCATGGTCTTGCCGGTGCCGGGCGGGCCGTACATCAGGATGCCCTGCGGGCGGCGGGCGCCCCAGCGGGCCATGACCTGGGGGTGCCGGAACGACACGGCGATCTCGCGGAACCGGGCGACCACGTCGTCGAGGCCGCCGACCTGGTCGAGGGTCACCGCCGCGGTGCCCGGCGACGCGGCGTCGGGCGTCGCGCCGACGGTGTACGACCGGCCGCGCAGCACCCGCGGTTCGCCGGTGTCGCCGGTCAACTCCCGGACGGCCTGCAGCAGCACGCCGACCATCGCCCGCAGGTGTTCCGGGGTGACCTCCGGGCTGGGCACGGTGCCGCGCACGGTCACCGAGCGGACGCCCGGTTCGACGCGGTGGCCGATGTTAGGGCGCAGCCCGAGCGCCTCGGCCTCACGCAGCACCGCCTCCCCGGCGGCGTCCCGGTCGCTCGCGGTGAGGGCGGTCGGCGGGCGCAGGCCGAGGCGGCGGGACGCCTCGACAGCCACCCGGCCCGCTCCGGCCAGCATCCGCTCGGCGCGGGGGTCGCCGACGGCCAGCCGGCGGGCCAGCAGCATCCCGGCCGGGCCGGCCAGGCCGAGCGCGAGCACCGTCGCGGTGGGCGGGCCCGCCGTCAGGTACGCCTCGAAGTGGTGCGTCCCCGCCTCGGCGCGCACGGTGAACCGCGCCCGGCGGACTCCGGCGGGCAGGTCGGCGTCGGCGAGCAGGTCGACCGGCTCGGCGCCCGCGGTGGCCAGCAGCGCACCGGGATCGACGAGGGTGACCCGGGCGCCGAGCAGCGTCACGGTGTCGGTGTCCGGCCGGAGTGCGTACCCGTGTCCCGTCATGCGTCCACGTCCCTGGCTGCGGCGGCGTACCGGGCCAGTCTGACACCGCCGCACCGCCACGGCCACCGCGCGCCGGGTCGTGGTGGGGTGTCGGCATCTGTCGGACCCCTGCTCCATGATGGCCGCGAGGCGGGAGCGACCCGCCCGGGGAGAGAGGCACCGATGGCCGAGGTCCTGCTGTTCCACCACGTGCTCGGGTTGACGCCCGGCGTCCGCCACTTCGCCGCGACGTTGCAGCGCGCCGGGCACACCGTCCACCTGCCCGACCTGTACGACGGGCGGGTCCTCCCCGACATGGCGCAGGGCGTCGCCCATGCCCGCGAGGTGGGGTTCGGCACCCTGCTCGACCGGGGCCGGCGCGCCGCCGACGGGCTGCCCGCCGGGCTGGTGTACGCCGGCTTCTCGCTCGGGGTCATGCCGGCGCAGGCGCTGGCCCAGACCCGTCCCGGCGCGAAGGGCGCGCTGTTCGTCGACGCCTGCCTGCCGCCCACGGAGTTCGGCGACGGATGGCCGGCGGGGGTGCCGGTGCAGGTCCACGGCATGGACGCCGACCCGATCTTCGTCGACGAGGGCGACCTCGACGCCGCGCGTGCGCTGGTCGAGGCGACGCCGCAAGCCGAGCTGTTCCTCTATCCCGGCAAGGATCACTTCTTCGCCGACGACAGCCTGCCGTCGTACGACGCGATCGCCGCGACGCTGCTGACCACCCGGGTGCTCGACTTCCTCGCCACGATCGGCTGACCCGCGAGGTGCGGGTCGGGGGTCCCCCGGTCCGGGTCCGTTCGGCCCTGTCGGCGCCCGGCGGGCAGGGGCAGGGTGGTGGGAGGAGGTGTTTCCCGATGACCCAGCCGTCCACCACCACGGGCCAGGCGCCGACCGTCCGCGAGCTCGAGGCCGCCGCCCGGCTGTCCCTGTACGCCCCGTCGGTCTTCAACACCCAGCCCTGGCGCTGGCGGGTCACCCCGACGGCGCTGGAGCTGCGCTCCGACGGGTCCCGGCAGCTCGCCACCACCGACCCGGACGGCCGGCTGCTCACCCTGAGCTGCGGGGCCGTGCTGCACCACGCCCGGGTGGCACTGACCGCCGGCGGCTGGACGGTCACCGTGCAACGGCTGCCCGACCCGGCCGACCCGGGGCTGCTGGCCCGGGTGCGGGCCACCGGGCCGGGGACGCTCGACCTGGCCGCCGCACGGCTGATGGACGCCATCCCCCGGCGGCGCACCGACCGGCGGGCGTACGGCGACCGTCCGGTGCCGGCGGAGCAGCTGTCCCGGCTGCGCGCGGCGGTCGAGGCGGAGGGGTCGCACCTGCACGTGGTCCGGCCGGACCAGATGCCGATGCTGGCCGTGTCCACCGCCCGGGCCGGTGACGCCGAGTTGGCCGACCCGGCGTACCGGGAGGAGCTGCACCGGTGGACGCACCGTCCGGAGTCCAGCGGCGACGGCGTCCCGGCGGCGACCGCCGTACGTCCGGCGCCCCGCCGGGTGCCGGTACGCGACCACGCCCCCGGCGAGGCGGCGGGCCTTCAGGCCGGCGCGGACTTCGACCGGGGCGCGGCGTACGTGATCCTCTTCGGTGACCGGGACGACCCGGCGGGGTGGCTGCGCGGCGGCGAGGCGCTGTCGGCGCTGCTGCTCACCGCGACCGCCGACGGGCTGGCCACCGCGCCGATCAGCGACACCATCGAGCTGGCCTGGCCGCGCCGGATGATGCGGGAGCTGCTCGCCGACGTCGGGGAGCCCTACCTGGTGGTCCGGGTGGGCTGGGGTCCGCCGGCCGGTGACCTGCCGGCGGCGCCGCGCCGGCAGGCCGCCGAGGTCATCGAGGTCGACGCCTGACCCACCGGCCGGGCGGGTCGCTCAGTCGGTCCCGCCGAGCAGGCCGTCGACCAGGTCGCGGGGCAGCCCGTGGGTGTCGTGCAGCCAGCGGTAGTCCGCCTCACCCAGCGGTCCCCGCGACCGCAGCCGCGCCACCACCGGCCGCCCCCGGCGGACCAGTCCGCGGAAGCGACGTTCCTCGTCGGCCAGCACGTCGCGCAGCACGACGACGTCGCCGTGCTGGCGGAACCGGCGCAGCGTGTCCCCGGACAGCCCGGGCGGCAGGTCCGTCAGCGTCCGGGACGCATCGTCGCGCCACAGCAGGGTCAACGCCCGGCGGACCAGTCGGCGCAGCACGTACCCCCGTCCGGTGGCCGACGGCCGCACCCCGTCGCCGATCACCACGACGGCGGAGCGCAGGTGGTCGCAGACGACCCGCAGCGACCCCTCGTCCAGGGGCCACCGGTCGCCGACGGCGTCGACCCACGGTCGCAGCCCCGCGCCCGCGTAGACCGACCGGTCGCCGCGCAGCACCATCTCCAGTCGTTCCAGGCCCATCCCGGTGTCGATGTTCGGCTGCGGCAGCGGCGTCAGCCGCCCGTCGGGGTGCCGGTGGTGGCGCATCTGCACGTGGTTCCACACTTCCGTCCACCGGTCGTCGGTGCCGGGGGTGCCGGTGGGTGGGCCGTCGCCGGTCCACACGAAGATCTCCGAGTCCGGCCCGCACGGCCCGGTGGGGCCGTTGGACCACCAGTTGTCGTCGCGGGTCGGCTCGACCGGGACGCCGAGTTCCGTCCAGGTGCGCCACGCGGTCTCGTCGGGGCCGACCTGGTCGTCGCCGCCGAAGACGGTCGCGTGCAGCCGGCCCGGGTCGAGGCCGAAGCCGTCGACGAGCAGTTCGTGCCCCCAGCGCAGGCTCTCGGCGATGCCGTAGTCACCGAGCGACCAGGAGCCGAGCATGTCGAAGACGGTCAGGTGGGTGCGGTCGCCGACCTCGTCCAGGTCGGTGGTGCGCAGGCAGCGCTGGACGTTGACCAGCCGCCGGCCGCCCGGATGGGGCCGCCCCTCGAGGTAGGGCGTCAGCGGGTGCATCCCGGAGGTGGTGAAGAGCACCGGATCGCCCGGCGGCGGGACCAGCGTGCTCTCCGCCGCGTCGCGGTGTCCGCGCCGGTGGTGGTGGTCGAGGAAGGTGTGCAGGATCTGCTCGGGTGTCATGGCGGTGGCCTTCCGGTGGGCACGACCGGAGACGGTCCGCCGACCCGGGCACGACGCCTGGGCGGACAGCACGAAGCCGGCGGACCGTTTCCGGTCGCCGGCTGTCGAGGGTCAGCAGGTCAGGCGGCGGCGACCGGCGAGCGGGGAGCTCGCGCGGTCGCGGCGGTGCTGCGCCTGATCTGCATGTCCACGACGGTACCGCGACGACGGCGCCGCCGCCCACCGGTTTACGGCGGACGGCGGCGGCGTCGGTTGCTCAGGCCCCGCTGGGGGCGAGGGCGCGGGTGGTCAGGTCGTCCACCGGCTGGGCGGTCCTGCGGTTGGGCAGCGAGAGCCGGATGACCTTCCACCAGGCGGAGGCGACCTGCTTGGGCAGCGGCCCGGTGGTGTACTTCAGCCCGTACCGGTCGAACAGCGCCCGCACCTGCGGGGCGATCTCCTGGTAGCGGCAGCTGGGCAGGTCGGGGAAGAGGTGGTGCTCGATCTGGAACGACAGGTTGCCGGTCATGATGTGCATCAGCCGGCTGCCGCTGATGTTGGCCGAGCCGAGCATCTGCCGCAGGTACCAGTCGCCGCGCGTCTCGCCCTCGATCGACGTCTTCTCGAAGGTCTCCACACCCTGCGGGAAGTGCCCGCACATGATCACCGAGTGGCTCCACAGGTTGCGGACCAGGTTGGCGGTGAAGGTGGCGGCCAGGGTGGTGAGGAAGGACGGGCCGGAGAGCAGCGGGTGGATCACGTAGTCCTTGAGCACCTGGCGGCGGATCTTGCGGCCGACCGCGCGGGCCCGGGCCCGGAACTCGGGGGCCTTGTGCCGGCCCTTGCGCAGGTTGCGGCCCAACTCCAGGTCGTACGCGGCGATGCCGTACTCGAAGAAGCAGGCGTTGACGAGGTTCCACAGCGGCTGGCCGAGGTGCATCGGGTACCACTTCTGGTCCTCGTCGACCCGCATGATGCCGTACCCGAGGTCGTTGTCCTTGCCGAGCACGTTGGTGTACGTGTGGTGCAGCTCGTTGTGCGAGTGCTTCCACTGGTCGGCCGGGGAGACGTGGTCCCACTCCCAGGTGGTGGAGTGGATCTTCGGGTCCCGCATGAAGTCGTACTGACCGTGCAGGATGTTGTGGCCGATCTCCATGTTCTCGAGGATCTTGGCGATGGAGAGGCCCAGGGTGCCGACCACCCAGGCCGGCGGGAAGAGCGAGAAGAGCAGCACCGCGCGGCTGCTCATCTCCAGCGTCCGCTGGGTCTTGATGACCTTGCGGATGTAGCGGGCGTCGGACTCGCCGCGCTCGGCGAGGACCCGGTCCCGGATCGCGTCGAGCTCCTTGCCGATGATCTCGATGTCCTCGGCGCTCAGGTGCGCGATCGGGTTGTCCGGCTTCTTCTGGATGACAGTCACGTCCGGCCTCCGGATTTACAGATCGATGTCGCAGGTACCGGCCGCCGCCGACACGCAGGTCTGGATGAGGACGCCGTCCCCGGGGACGGCGGTGGTGAGCTCACCGTTGCGCAGGTCCCGCACCGCGCCCTGGCGCAGCGGCAGCACGCAGCCGTAGCAGATGCCCATCCGGCAGCCGGACGGCATGAGCGCTCCGGCGGCCTCCCCCGCCTCCAGGATGGGGGTGGCGCCGTCGGCCTGCACGGTGAGACCGGCCCGGGTGAAGGTGACGGTGCCGCCCTCCCCCGGCGAGATCACGGTGGGCCGGAACCGCTCGGTGTGCAGCCGGTCGGCGGCGCCCGCCGACTCCCAGTGCGCCTCGAGCGCGTCCAGCATCCCCACCGGCCCGCAGGCCCAGGTCTCGCGCTCCAGGTGGTCGCCGACCAGCCCGGCCAGTTCCTCGACGGCGAGCAGCCCGTCGGTGTCGGTGTGCCGCTCGACCAGCCGGATCGCGCCCTGCGCGGCGAGGTCCCGCAGCTCGGCGCCGAAGACCACGTCGGCGCCGGTGGGCGCGGAGTGCACCACGACCACGTCGGAGCGGGTGTGCGCGCCGGCGCGCAGCATCCCCATCACCGGGGTGATGCCGCTGCCGGCGGTGAGGAAGAGGACCCGGGCGGGGGCGGGGTCGGGCAGGACGAAGTCGCCCTGCGCCTGGTCGAGCTGGACGATCGTGCCGGGACGCAGCCGCCGGACCAGGTGGTTGCTGACCTTGCCGTCTTCGATCGCCTTCACGGTCACGCAGATCCGGCCGTCGGGACGGCCCGGCGCGGAGGTGAGCGAGTACGCCCGCCACTGCCGGACGCCGTCCACGTCGACGCCGAGGCGCACGTACTGGCCGGGGGTGTGCCCGCGCCAGTCGCGGCCGGGCTGGATGGTGAGCGTGGCGGCGTCCCGGGTCTCCGCGTCGACGGCGACGACCCGCCCGCGCAGGGCGGCGCCGGCGCGCAGCGGCGCGACCAGGTCGAGATAGTCCTCCGGCAGCAGCGGGGTGGTGACCGTCTCGGCGAGCCGGAGCAGCCGGTGCCGGACGGAGGTCCGCGCCGGGGGACGCGGGACGGTGGTGGTCATGTTCCCAGAGTGCTCGCCCGTGCGGATAACATCTTGACCAGCAAAGGTGAATTGGGCACGGATTTTTGTTCGGAGAGAACAACATGACCGACGATTCTGCGGGTACGTCACACCGTGCGGCTCATCTCGAGCTGGACGAGCAGGTGGCCGGACTGCTGCGCGGACGGCTGCCGGTGGTCGCCGAGCGTACCGTCACCGCGATCACCGCCGAGGTCCCCGACTACTCCGGCACCCTCACCGGCCAGATGCGCGACAAGATCGAGAACGCGGTGCGCATCGCCCTCGGCACCTTCCTCCAGCTCATCGAACGGGCCGGCGAGTCCGACCCGAGCACCCCGCTGAACCGGGCGCTGGAGGCGGCGTACGCGCTGGGCAGCGGCGAGGCCCGCTCGGGGCGGAGCATGGACGCGCTGCTGGCCGCGTACCGGGTGGGTGCCCGGGTGGCCTGGCGGGAGGTCTCCGCCACCACCGTGCGCAGCGGCCTGTCCGCCGAGACCGTCGCCGAGTTCGCCGAGCTGATGTTCGCCTACATCGACGAGTTGTCGGCGGCCAGCGTGGCCGGGCACGCCGACGAGCTGGCCAGCGCCGGGCGGGTCCGCCGCCGATACCTGGAACGGCTCACCCAGCAACTGCTCGCCGGCGAGCCGGAGGAGGTGCTGCACCGCAGCGCCGAGCGGGCCGAGTGGCCACCGCCGCGCACGCTCACCGTGGCGGTGCTGCCCCGCAGCAACCTGCGCTCGGTGCTGGCCCTGCTCAGCCCGCACACGCTGGAGAGCGGCGAGGACCTGCCCGGGATCGAGCTGGCCGAGGAGTCGGCCGTGCTGCTCGTCCCGGACATGCACGGCGCGCGGCGGCGGCGGCTGGTCACCGTGCTGCACGGGCACCGGGCCGCCCTCGGCCCGGCCCGGCCGTGGACCCGGGTGGCCGGGTCGTACCAGCGGGTGCTGCGCACGCTGGCGCTCGGGCTGGAGCAGCCGGCGGGCGGGGCCCCGCTGGACACCGAGGCGCACTTGTCCCGGCTGCTGCTCGGCACCGACCCGGAGGCCCTGGCCGACCTGCGCGAGCAGGTGCTCAGCCCGCTGGCCGAGCTGCCCCCGGCGACCGCCCAGCGGCTCGCCGAGACGTTGCGCTCCTGGCTGCTGCACCAGGGACGGCGCGACGACGTGGCGGCGGACCTCTTCGTGCACCCGCAGACCGTCCGCTACCGGATGGGCCGCATCCGCGAGCTGTACGGCGAGCGCCTCAACGACCCGGCGACCGTGCTCGACCTGACCCTGGCGCTGGCCCACCTGCCGTCGGAGTAGCCGGGCGGGCGGGCGGCCCGACCCCGCACGACACCTGTCATCGGATCGACGACGCTGCGTCGCCCGGTGTTCACAGAGTCGATCTGGCTATTCGCATCCATCTCTGTCCATATGTGAGCTGGCAACCACGCCCCCTCACCGGACGGAGCACCATGACCCGCACGCTGCGCACGGCGGCACTGACCCTCGCCGCCGCCCTGGCCGTCACCCTCGGCCTCGCCCACCCCGCCTCGGCCGCCGGCTACTCCGCCTCGCTCACCACCGCGGTCGCCGGCCTCCCGGTCACCACCGAGGTCCGCACCGGCTACAGCCGCGACCTCTTCCGGCACTGGATCGACGCCGACGGCGACGGCTGCCACACCCGCAACGAGGTGCTGCTCGCCGAGGCGGTCTCCGCCCCCACCGTCAGCGGCACCTGCACGCTCTCCGGCGGCCGCTGGTACTCCTACTACGACAACGCCTACTGGACCCTCACCGGCGACCTCGACATCGACCACATGGTGCCGCTCGCCGAGGCGTGGGACTCCGGCGCGCGCAACTGGACCAGCAGCCGCCGCCAGGCGTACGCCAACGACCTGGGCGACAGCCGTCCCCTGATCGCCGTGACGGACAACGTCAACCAGGCCAAGGGCGACCAGGACCCCGCCACCTGGCTGCCGCCGTACGCCTCGGCCCGCTGCCGCTACGTCAAGGAGTGGGTCGCCACCAAGATCCGCTGGCGGCTGACCGTCGACAACGCCGAGAAGAGCGCCCTGACCAGCTGGGCGAACAACTGCCCCAACGTCACCATCTCGGTCACCTACGCCTGGTGACCCACTGCGGACGCCGAAGGGGCGCCGGTGTCGCGCACCGGCGCCCCTTCGGGTCGTGGACGGCTCAGGCGGGCGGACCGCTGCCGGCCACCTGCTTCTCGCGTTCGGCGGCCGGGACCCTGCGGCCACGTCGGGTGGTGAGCGTGACCGACACCGCCACGGCGAGGCCGAGGGCGATCCAGAGCAGCGGGTTGGTCCGCAGCCCGTCGGGCAGTTGCTGGGCGAGGACGAAGACGCCCATCACCACCACGAACCAGCCGAACCCCTTGCGCAGCACGTCCTCCGGGATACGTCCGGCGAGGCGGCCACCGGCGAAACTGCCGACGACGGCGGCGGCGGTGACCGCGGCGGCCAGGCCCCAGTCGATGCTGACGCTGGAGAGGTAGCCGGCCAGGCCGGCGAAGGACTTCATCGCGATGACCACCAGCGAGGTGCCGACGGCGACGGGCATGGGCAGGCCGCCGAGCAGGGCCAGGGCGGGCACCACCAGGAAGCCGCCGCCGGCGCCGACCAGGCCGGTGACCAGACCGACCACGACGCCGTCGACGACCACCCGCAGCACGGGCAGCTCGTGCGGGACGGGCTTGCCGGTGCCGGCGCGCCGGCCGCGGATCATCGCGATCGCGGTGGCCAGCATCATCAGCGCGAAGCCGGTGAGCAGCACGCCGGCCGGGACGTACTCGGCGAGCCGACCGCCGGCGTACGCGCCGGTCATGCCGGCGACGCCGAAGATCAGCCCGGTACGCCAGCGCACCCGGTGCGCGCGGGCGTGCGGCAGCACCCCGACGGCGCTGGTGACGCCGACGACGAGCAGCGAGGTGGCGATGGCCTCCTTCGCGGGCAGGTCGGCGACGTAGACCAGCAGCGGCACGGCGAGGATGGATCCGCCACCGCCGAGCAGGCCGAGGCTGACCCCGATCAGGACGGCCAGCCCGACGGTCAGCGCCAGGCCGGCGGTCATGCCCGTGCCTTCGCTGCGGGTCCCTCACGGAGCTGGCCGACGACGGTGTCCAGGTCGCAGCTGGCGCCCCGGTTGTAGGGCAGCTTGCCGAGCATCATGCCCATCGCGCAGGTGTTGGTCAGGGCGGCGAAGGTCAGCCCGGCGCCGATGAAGCCGGCGACCCACTTCAGGCCGGGGACGAACACCGAGGCCAGGATGCTGACCAGGACGATCGAGCCGGCGACCAGGCGGACCTGCCGCTCCAGGTCCCAGCGCGGGGCGCCCTGCTTGATCGGCGCGTTCGCGGCCTGCCAGGCCATCATCCCGCCGTTGAGCACCTTGAGGTTGGGCAGCCCGACCCCGGCGAGCGTCTGCTCGGCCTGGCTGGCGCGGGCGCCGGAGCGGCAGATCAGCACCACGTCCTCGTCGAGGTGCCGGCGCAGCTCCTCGCGGTGCTCCTTGAGCAGGTCCAGCGGGACGTTGTAGGCGCCCGGGATGTGCGAGGTCTCGAACTCGGCCGGGGTGCGCACGTCGAGCAGGCGAGGGCCCCGGCCGGAGTCGATCAGCTCGCGGAGCTCGGCGGCGTTCAGGGTGGCGGGGTTGGTGCTCATGTCTCCTCTTTCGGTGTTCGGGGGGGCAGGGTGGGTCGGGGCGGCGCGGCACGCGCCGCCCCGAGCAGGGTTCAGTCGGTCAGGGCGACGCCGGCCGCGCCGGCCTGGTCGAACTTGTCGTCGATGACGACGACCTCACGGCCGGCGTTGGCCAGCAGCGACGCGGCGGCGGTGGCGCGGTAGCCGGAGCCGCAGTGCACCCAGACCGCGCCGTCGGGCACCTCGGCCAGGCGCTTGGGCAGGTCGGGCAGTGGCACGTGCACCGCGCCCTCGACGTGCCCGGCCTTCCACTCGTTGGTCATCCGCACGTCCAGCACGACCTGCGGGTCGGGCAGGCCGGCCGGGGTGTTCCCGGCGCGGGCGGCGGCCAGCGCGGGGAAGTCGGCCATCCGCAGCTCCCGCAGTTCCTCGGGCTTGCTCACCCACTGCTCGGGCTGGCCGGTGGCCTGCGCGGCGGGCCGGTCGATGCCGATGCGTACCAGCTCACGCTGGGCGTCGGCGACCTGCTCCGCCGTCTCGGCGAGCAGGGTGATCGGCACACCCCAGTCGATCAGCCAGCCGAGCCAGGTGGACATCGGCCCGTCCAGGCCTAGGCTGACCGTGCCGGCGAGGTGCGACGTGGCGTACGCCTTGCGGTGCCGCAGGTCCACCACCCACTGCCCGGCGGCGATCCGCTCGCGCAGCTCGGCGGCGTCGGCCCGGCTCACCGGGGTGAGGTCCACCGGCGCGGGGCCGGCGAAGTTCGCCACGCCCATGTGGGCGTAGTACGCCGGGTAGGCGTCCAGCCCGGCGAGGGTCTCGGTGACGAAGTCGTCCGCGGCCAGCCGCAGCACCGGGTTGGCCTGCTTCTCCCGGCCGATGGTCGACTCGGGCGCGTCGGCCTGGCTGGCCGAGCAGAAGCTGCCGAAGCCGTGGGTCGGCCAGACCTGCGCGCCGTCGGGGAGCAGGTCCGCCAGCCGCTTCGCCGAGGCGTACTGGTGGTGGGCCAGTTCGTGGGCGTGCTGCTGGCCGAGCAGGTCGGTACGGCCGGTCGTGCCGAACAGCAACGACCCGCCGGTGAACACGCCGACCGGCCGCCAGTCGCCGCCGTCGGCCTCGTCCAGCACGTACGACAGGTGGTGGAAGGTGTGCCCCGGCGTGCCGACCACGCGCAGCCGCAGGGTGTCCGAGACCGGCACCGTGTCGCCGTCGGAGACCGCGAGACGGTCGAAACCGACCTCGTCGGCCGCGGCGACCAGATAGTGGGCGCCGGTGATCCGGGCCAGTTCGAGCCCACCGGAGACGTAGTCGTTGTGGATGTGCGTCTCCACCACATGGGTGACCCGCACGCCCTTCTCCCCCGCCAGGTACATGACGCGGTCGATGTCGCGTTGCGGGTCGACGACGACCGCGACCTGCCCGTCGGTGGCCAGGTAGCTGCGGTCGCCGAGCGACGACGTCGTGATGACGGACACCTCAACTGCCACTGCGTTCTCCCTTCCTCGACCTGCATACCCCCGGGGGTATGCAGGAAAGAGACCTCCGCGCCCCGGTCGGGTGCGCTTACCCGCCCGCGACGCCGGTAGGCGGCACGGGCGGACCGTGTTCAGATGTTCAGGCCAGCGCCAGGAAGAGCTTCTCCAGCTCCTCCTCGGTCATCTCCGGCGTGTCGCCGTTCTCGCGCGCGGCGTTGCAGTGCCGCATCCCGGAAGCGATGATCTTGTAGCCGGCCCGGTCGATGGCCTTGGACACCGCGGCGAGCTGGGTCAGCGCCGCCCGGCAGTCCTCGCCGTTCTCCATCATCTCGATGACGGCGTTGAGCTGTCCACGGGCCCGCTTGAGCCGGGTCAGCGCCTCACCGGTCATCTCGGGTCGAAGCTTCACCACACACCTCCGTCAGGAACATACCCTGGGGGGTACTTCTGGCACCAGCGTATACCCCCACCGGTATCGTCAACCATCCCGTCCGACGGGGCATTCCCCGGCGGCGCACGCACATCGCCCGACAGAGGGGCGACGCCGGGCCACCCCGACCGAACGGTCGGACCGGAGCCTCGGCCTCCGAGCGGGCAGGGCCGAACGGCCCCCGACTGCGGGACGGATGACCCGGAATATACCCCCGGGGGTATGCGCTACGGTTGGTGTATCGCCCGGCATCACTAAGGAGCGCACCGTGCTGTTCACCCAGTACTACCTGGACTGCCTCTCCCAGGCGTCGTACCTGGTCGCGGACGAGACCACCAAGCGGGCCGTCCTGATCGACCCCCGTCGCGACATCGACGAGTACCTCGCCGACGCCCGCGCCCGTGGACTGACCATCGAGGGCGTCATCAACACCCACTTCCACGCCGACTTCCTCGCCGGCCACCTGGAGGTCGCCGCCGCCACCGGCGCCTGGATCGGCTACGGCCGGCGCGCCGAGACCGAGTACCCGATCCGCAAGCTCGCCGACGGCGAGCGGATCAGCCTCGGCGACGTCACCCTCCAGGTCATGGAGACCCCGGGCCACACCCCGGAGTCGATCAGCGTCCTGGTGTACGAGCACGCCGACGACGCCGTCGCCTACGGCGTGCTGACCGGCGACGCGCTGTTCATCGGCGACGTCGGCCGCCCCGACCTGCTCGCCTCCTTCGGCGTCACCGCCGGCGAACTCGGCGCGATGCTCTACGACAGCGTGCAGCGCAAGCTGATGGGCCTGCCCGACGAGGTGCGGGTCTTCCCCGCCCACGGCGCCGGCTCCGCCTGCGGCAAGAACCTCTCCACCGAGCGGCAGTCCACCATCGGCGAGCAGCGCCGCACCAACTACGCCTGCGCCCCGATGAGCGAGGCCGACTTCGTCGCCCTGGTCACCGGCGGTCAGCCCGCCGCACCGGGCTACTTCGCCTTCGACGCCGTGCTCAACCGCAAGGCCCGCGAACTGTTCGACCACACCCGGCCCGCCCGGCCGCTCGACGCCACCGCGTTCCTCGCCGCCCGCAGCGACGGCGCCGTCGTGCTCGACGCCCGCGACCCGCAGGAGTACGCCGCCGGCCACCTGCGCGGTGCGGTCAACATCCCCGCCGACGGCCGCTTCGCCGAGACCGCCGGCAGCGTCGTCGCCCCGGACCGCGCCATCCTGGTCGTCGCGCCACAGGACCGGGAGGAGGAGATCGTCGTACGGCTCGCCCGGATCGGTTTCGACCGGGTGGTCGGCTACCTCCGTGAGCCCGAGCAGGCGTTCCTGGAGATGATCGCCGAGCTGACCCCGGCCAGCCGGGTCACCGCGGCCCAGCTGCGCGCGGCCCTGGAGCGGCCGCAGCCGCCGGTCGTCCTCGACGTGCGCAACGTCGGCGAGCGGGAGCAGGGCGCCGTCGCGGGCTCCCTGCACATCCCGCTGGCCGAGCTGCCGCGCCGGCTCGACGAGGTGCCGGCGGACCGGCCGGTCGTGGTCCACTGCGCCGGCGGGTACCGCTCCTCCGTGGCGGCCAGCCTGCTGCGCGCCGCCGGCCGGCCGGACGTCTCCGACCTGCTCGGTGGCTACCAGGCATGGCAGGCCAGCCTCGCCGCGGCGTGAGGCGTCGAGGCGGGGGAGCGTCAGGGCGGCGCTCCCCCGCTCGGCGGTGCTACACAGGGCCGGTGAGACAACCGCGTACCCCGACCCTCGCCGACGTCGCCCGGGCCGCCGGGGTCTCCGTGGCCACCGCGTCCCGGGCGCTCAGCGGCCGGGGGCCCGTCTCGGCACCGGCGCGCGCCGACGTGCTGCGCGCCGCGCACGCCCTGTCGTACGCGCCGCACCCGCTGGCGGTGTCGCTGGCGCGCGGCGAGGGTCACCGGATCGTGGTTGGGATCGTCGCGCCCTCGGCCCGCATCCTCGCCGACCAGTACGCCACCCGCCTGGTCTTGGCGGCGTCGCGGGAGGCCGACCGGCACGACGTCGGGGTGTCGGCGCGCTGGCTGCGCCCCGGCGAGCACGCCGTCCTCGACGGGCTGGCCCGCGACCGCAGCGTGCGCGGCCTGCTGCTGGTCAACCACGACGAGGCGCTGGTGGCCGCGCTGCCGGCCGGGCTGCGCGGCCGGGTGACCGTGGTCGGGCCGGGCTTCGACCGGGTGCCCTCGCACGACGTCGACACCGCCGCCGCGACGGTCGCCGCCGTGCGGCACCTGACCGCCACCGGCCGGCGGCGGATCGCCATGCTCACCGGACCGGCCTGGGCGTCCAGCCTGCGCCGCCCGGTGGACGCCTACCGCGCCTGCGTACGCGAGCACGGGCTGCCCTGCCGCACGGCCGCCGGTGGGCTCACCGCCGCCGGCGGCGCCGCCGGCGTACGGCGGGTGCTGCGCCGCTGGCCGGACACGGACGCGGTCGTCGCCATCACCGACGCGGTGGCGATCGGGGCCCTGCGCGTCCTCGCCGACGAGGGGGTGCGGGTGCCCGACGACGTCGCCGTGACCGGTTTCGACGACATCCCCCTCGCGGCGCTGGGCCGGCCCGCGCTGACCACCGCCACCCACCCCGTCGAACGCATCGCCGCGGGCGCGGTGCGCACCCTGATGACCGGCGCCGACCGGCGGGTGCTGCACCGGTCCGTGCCGGTGCGCCGGGAGAGCGCCTGAGCGGGGCTTGCGGTGCAAGCGCTTCCACCCCGTACGGTCCCGGCATGGAGCGCTCATCGACGGCACCGGCCCCGGTCACCGCCATCCGCCGGTACCGGCCCGAGGACCACGACGCGGTGTACGACATCTGCGTCCGCACCGCCGACGCCGGCGGGGACGCCCGGGGCCGCTACGCCAGCGACGACCTGATGCCCGACCTCTTCGCCGGGCCGTACCTGCACCTGGAGCCGGAGCTGGCGTTCGTGCTCACCCATCACGGGCGGGTCGTCGGCTACGTCATCGGCACCGCCGACACGCCCGCCTTCGTGGCCGGGTACCGGCGGGAGTGGATCCCCCGGCTGGCCCACCGCTACCCGGCGCCGACCCGGCCGCCGGTCACGCCCGACGACGAGATGGTGGCCCTGCACCACCGGCCGGAGCGGATGCTGCTGCCCGAACTGGCGGCCTACCCGGCGCACCTGCACATCGACCTGCTCCCCGAGCAGCAGGGCCGGGGGCACGGCCGGCGGCTGGTCGAGACGTTCCTGCGCGCGGCCGCCGGGGCCGGGGCGGCCGGGCTGCACGTGGGGATGGTGACGGCGAACGTGCGGGCGCGCGGCTTCTACGACCGGCTGGGCTTCCACGAGATCACCGTGCCGGACCCCGGCCCGGTCACCTACCTCGGCCGCTCGACGGAGCTGCCGGGCCGGTAGCGCGGGGTCAGCGTCCCCCCACTCGGCCGGCGGGCGGCCGGCTCGTCGGCCGACCCGCGCCACCTGCCCCCCGGCCCCCGTCCGGACGGGTCCGGCCGGTGTGCCGGCGTTTCCCGGCCGCCGGTCGTTGACGACACCCTGCGTGACGTGATGTGCTCACTCCGCACCGCCTGATGGCAATGGTTGTCGTTTCGACTATGAGGAGGAGTGCATGTCGCTCACCGTCCCACCCGCCCTGCTGGACGCCGCCGAGTCCGGCCCCGTGGACGACGCCGAGTTCGTCGCCTGTGTCCGCGACTCCCTGCCGTACGCCTGGCAGCTGGTCACCCGGGTCGTCGACGACCTGCGGGCGTCCGAGGTGGACTTCGCCGACAACGTGGTCCCGCCGCCGAGCGAGTCGGAGCGGGGTCAGCTGCTGCGGGCGCTGGCCAGCGACGCCATCCGGGGCGCCCTGGAGCGGCACTTCGCGGTCAAGCTGGCGTTCCAGAACTGCCACCGGGTGGCCGCGTTCCGGCTGTCGGCGGTCGGCTCCGAGGCGTACCAGCGGTTCGTCTCGACCCGCGGGCAGCTGCTCAACCAGTCCCCCGAGCTGCGTGACTGCTGACGGCCGAGCGGCCCGGCGGGCGGGACGGCAGGTGCACGCCCACCTGTTCCTGCTCGCCGGGCAGCACCCCGGCACGACGCACGCCGAGGCGCTCGCCGACGCCCACCGTTACGCCCTGGCGGCCGAGGCCGCCGGCTGGGCCGGGGTCTGGCTGGCCGAGCACCACTTCGTCCCGTACGGCGTCATCCCCTCGGCGACCACCGTCGCCGCGCACCTGCTCGGCGCCACCCGGCGGATCACGGTCGGCACGGCGGCGTGCATCCTGTCCAACCGGCACCCGGTCGCCCTCGCCGAGGAGGCCGCCCTGCTCGACACGATCTCCGGCGGCCGGTTCCTGCTCGGGGTCGGCCGCGGCGGCCCCTGGGTCGACCTGGAGGTCTTCGGCACCGGCCTGGACCGCTACACCGACGGGTTCGCCGACGCGCTCGACGTGCTGGGCCGCTGGGTCTCCGGCGCGGCGGCGGTGGCCGGCAACCGGCGCTTCCCCTTCCGGGAGGTCACGGTCGTCCCCCGGCCGGCGCGGGCGCTGCCGGTGTGGGTCGCGGCCACCTCACCGTCGACCGTGGACCTCGCCGCCCGGCACGGTTTCCCGTTGCTGCTGGGCATGCACGCCGACCTGCCGGAGAAGGCCGAACTGCTCGACCGGTACGCGCGGGTGGCGGCCGGGCACGGCCACGATCCCGGCCGGGTCGGACACGCCAGCGCCCACCTGGCGCACCTGGCCGACAGCGACGAGGAGGCCGCCCGGGCCGTCCGCGCCGGCCTGCCGGGTCTGCTGGCCGGGGCCGCGCGCCACGTGCGCCTCGACGGCTCGCCGGGTGGCGGGCGCGACCCGCACCGCTACACCGACCACCTGATCGACATCCATCCGGTGGGCGCGCCCGCCCGCTGCCGGGCCGCCGTCGCCCGGGCCGCGACCCTGCCCGGCGTACGCCATCTGCTGTTCATGGTGGAGGCCGGCGGCGACCGGGACGCGGCCCTGCGCACCATCCGCCGCTTCCCGCGCGACGTGCTGGATCCGGTCCTGCCCGACGCCCGGACGGGCGACACGGCGGCGGGTTGCGCCTCGGGTCGCGGGGCGGCCCGCTAGAGTCGCGCTCATGGAAACGGTTTCCATTACTGAAGCGCGGGAGCGGGCACGATGAAGATCGCATTCGTCGGCAAGGGCGGCAGCGGCAAGACCACCCTGGCCGCACTCTTCGCCCGCCACCTCGTCACGGCCGGCCGCCCGCTGCTGGCCGTCGACGCCGACATCAACCAGCACCTGGCCGTCGCGCTCGGCGCGACGGCGGAGCAGGCCGTCCACCTGCCGCCCCTGGGCGAGGCGCTGCCCCGGATCAAGGAGTACCTGCGCGGAGACAACCCGCGCATCACCTCGGCGGCCACGATGGTCAAGACCACCCCGCCGGGGGCCGGCTCCCGGCTGCTGCGAGTGGCCGAGGAGAACCCGATCTGGGCGTCGCACGTACGCACGGTCGGCGGCGTCCGGCTCGCCGTCACCGGGGCGTTCACCGAGTCCGACCTCGGGGTCGCCTGCTACCACTCCAAGGTCGGCGCGGTGGAACTGCTCCTCAACCACCTGGTCGACCCACCCGGCGAGTACGTGGTGGTGGACATGACCGCCGGGGCCGACTCCTTCGCCTCCGGGCTGTTCACCCGCTTCGACCGCACGTTCCTGGTCTGCGAGCCGACCCTGCGCAGCGTCGGCGTCTACCGCCAGTACGCCGCCTACGCCCGCGACTACGGCGTCGCCCTGTCGGTCGTCGGCAACAAGGTCGAGGACGACTCCGACGTGGACTTCCTGCGCGAGCACGTCGGGGAGGACCTGCTCGCCTGCCTCGGCCGGTCGCCCTACGTACGCCGGGCCGAGCGCGGCGCGGTCGGCCCGCTGGACGAGTTGGAGCCGGCGAACCGCGCGGTGCTGGACCGGCTGGCCGAGGCGGCCGACGCCACCGTGCAGGACTGGACGACGTTCACCCGGCACGCCCACGAGTTCCACCGGCGCAACGCGGCGGCCTGGGCCAACGAGCGGGCCGGCGAGGATCTCACCACCCAGATCGACCCGGACTTCGTGATGGGCCCGACCGCGCTCTCCCCCGCCCCGGCCTGACCACCTCCGACGGTGACGGCCGGCGCGTGCCCGTGGGCACGCGCCGGCCGTCACCGTGAGGTCACCGGGACGCCTTGCGCACCCCCGGCAGTTCCCCGCGCAGGGCGAGTTCCCGCATCCGCACCCGGGACAGGCCGAAGCGGCGCAGCACGCCCCGCGGCCGACCGTCGACCTGGTCGCGTCGGCGCAGCCGGACCGGGCTGGAGTCGCGGGGCAGCCGGGCCAGCCGGCGTACCGCGTCGTCGCGCACCGCCGGGTCCGGGTGCCGTACCGCCCGCTTGCACTCGGCACGGCGCTCGGCGTACCGGTCGACGAGGTCCTCGCGCCGGGCCTGCCGCCCCCGCAGGGCCAGCCGCGCCATCAGCGCTGCTCGCGGAAGTCGACGTGCCGGCGGACGACCGGGTCGTACTTGCGCAGGACCAGGCGGTCCGGGTCGTTGCGGCGGTTCTTGCGGGTGACGTACGTGTAGCCGGTGCCGGCGGTGCTGCGGAGCCTGACCACCGGGCGGACGTCGGTCTGCCGGGCCATCAGAGCCGCACCCCCCGGGCACGCGCCCGCGCCACGACCCGCTCGATGCCGTCACGGTCGACGGTGCGCAGCGCGCGGGCGGTGAGGGTCAGGGTGACCCACCGACGCTCGGACGGCAGCCAGTAACGGTGCCGCTGGAGGTTCGGATTCCACCGGCGGCGGGTGCGCCGGTGCGAGTGGGACACGGCGTTGCCGAAGCTCGGCGCGGCGCCGGTGACGTCACAGCGTCTGGACAACAGGGACTCCTCGTCTCGACGGGCGGGGCTCTGCTCCCCCGCCCCGGGGCCACCCTATAATGACAATCGTTTTCAACCAGAGTCGAGAGGACCCCGATGCCGACATCCCCACTCGCTCCCGCCGACACCACCGCACCGCCCGCCGGGACCCGCCCCTCGCTGACCGTGCTCAGCGGCTTCTGGCCGGCCGCCACCTTCGCCGCCGCCCGAACCCTGCTCGCCGCCGACCCGACGCTGCTGCTGGTACGCCACGACATCAGCGGCGTACGGGCCGGCGCCGTGCGCCGGGTGGTCCGCAGCGGCGCCGGGCTGCTGGAGGACGAGCGGATCGACCTGGCGCACGGCTGCGTGTCCTGCACCCTGCGCGAGGACGTCCTGCCCACCCTGGCCCGGCTCGCCCGCGCCCACCCCGACCGGGACCTGCTGCTGATGCTGCCCGAGGTGGTCGAGCCGGAGGCGGTCGCCGCCGCCTGCGCGCACTGCCCGGTCGACGGCACCCCGCTGACCGACCTGCTGCGCATCGACTCGTACGTCACCGTCGTCGACGCCGAGCACCTGCTCGACGGCCTCGCCAGCACCGACGACCTGAAGACCCTCGGCATCCACGCCGCCGACGACGACCACCGCGCGCTCGCCGACGTCGTCGTCCGGCAGATCGAGTACGCCGACACCCTGGTGCTGTGGGGCGAGGCCGGCGACGGCGCGTACGACACCGGCCGGCTGGCGGTGCTGCTGCAGCGGCTGGCCCCCTGGGCCACGCTGGTCCGCGTCGAGGGTGACCTCGTCGACGCCGGGGACCTGTCCCGGCGACTGCGCGGCACCCGGCGGCACCGTCCGGAGACCCCCGGCGTCCTCGCCCGCGGCCTGGCGGGGTACGCGCTCGGCGCACACGAGCCGCACCCGGACTGCGGCGTGGTCTCGGTGGTGTTCCGCGCCCGCCGCCCGTTCCACCCCGGCAGGCTGCACGACGTGCTGGAGCACGTCCACGCCGACGTCGTCCGCTCCCGCGGGCACCTCTGGCTGGCCAGCCAGCCGGAGACCGTGGTGACCTGGGAGTTCGCCGGCGGCGGCCTGGGCATGGGGTCACCGGGCCGGTGGCTCGCCGCGCTCCCCGACGCCCACTGGGCCGACGTCTGCGACCAGCGCCGGCTCGCCGCCGCGCTGGACTGGGACCCCTACTACGGCGACCGGCACCAGCACCTGGCCTTCATCGGCCTGGACCTCGACCCGGCCGCGCTGCACCGCACCCTCGCCCGGTGCCTGCTCACCGACGCCGAACTCGCCGACGGCGAGGCCGCCTGGCGCGCCCTGCCCGACCCCTTCGCCGACTGCTTCCCCCTCACCGACAACCCCACCGAAGGAGACACCGCCCCGTGAAGCCCGGCATCCACCCCGAGTACCGGCCCGTCGTCTACCGCGACCGCGCCGCCGACTTCGCCTTCCTCACCCGCTCCACCGCCACCGGCGAGGAGACGGTCGAGTGGACCGACGGCAACACCTACCCCGTCATCGACGTGCAGATCTCCTCCGCCAGCCACCCCTTCTGGACCGGACGGCAGCGGCTGCTCGACACCGAGGGCCGGGTGGAGAAGTTCCGCGCGAAGTACGCCCGGCGCGGACCCCGACAGGCGCGATGACCGGCGCGGCGCGCCGGGCGGGCGGCCCCGGCGCGCCACCGGCGCACCTCTCGTGACAGGACGACGCCGCTCGATACACTGTGGCCCCGCACGACACCCGGCGACGCCGCGCAGGCGGGCCGACGACCCTGCGGGCCCGCACCGCCGTGGGTCCGGCGGCCCGGCGCGCCGCTCGGGAGAACGGAGACGACGTGGTCGCACCCGAGCGCACCGGCGCCGCCGACCCCGACACCGCCGCACCCCACGACGCCGGCGAACCCGGTGCCACCCGGGCCGAGGGCACCGCACCGGCCCTCGACGCCGGCCCGGCGTCGCCCGGGGGGACGGGCGACGCACCACCGGCGCAGGGTGGCAGGCTCACCGGCCGGATCGGCTCGGTCGAGGTGCTCGCCGCGCTGCTGATCCTGCTGATAGTCCTGCGCCAGCCCCTCGCCGGGCTGCTCTCCGCGCCCTCGCTCGCCACCTGGACCACCGTCTTCGTCTCGGTGATGGTGCAGGCCGTGCCGTTCCTGGTCTTCGGGGTGCTGCTCTCCGCGGCCATCGCGGTCTTCGTCCCCCGCTCCTTCTGGGCCCGCGCGCTGCCCCGCCATCCCGCCCTCGCCGTGCCGGTGGCCAGCGCCGCCGGGGTCGTGCTGCCCGGCTGCGAGTGCGGATCGGTGCCGATCGCCGGTTCGCTGATCCGCCGGGGCGTCACCCCGGCCGCTGCCCTGGCCTTCCTGCTCGCCGCCCCGGCGATCAACCCGATCGTGCTGACCGCCACCGCGGTGGCGTTCCCCGCCAACCCGGAGATGGTCGTCGGCCGGGCGGTGGCCAGCCTCGTCGTCGCCATGGTGATGGGCTGGCTGTGGCTGCGCCTCGGCCGGGCCGACTGGATCCGCCTGCCACGCCGGCCCGACCTCGACGACACCTCACGGGGGAAGGCGTTCTGGTCGGCGGTGCGACACGACGTCGTGCACGCCGGCGGGTTCCTCGTCATCGGGGCGATGGCCGCCGCCAGCATCAACGTCCTGGTACCGGAGCGCTGGTTGCAGGCGCTGGCCGACCAGCCTGTGCTCGCGATCCTGGCGCTGGCGGTGCTCGCGGTCCTGCTCTCCATCTGCTCGGAGGCGGACGCCTTCGTCGCCGCCTCGCTGTCACAGTTCTCGCTCACCGCCCGACTGACGTTCCTGGTGGTCGGGCCGATGGTCGACCTCAAGCTGATCGCCATGCAGACCGGGATCTTCGGACGCGGCTTCGCCGCCCGCTTCGCCCCCACCACGTTCGTCGTCGCGGTCGTCGTCGCCGCCGTCACCGGGATGGTGCTGCTGTGAACCGTCAGGCCCAGGCGTGCGTCCTGCTCCTGCTCGGCGGGGCCGTGCTACGCGCCAGCCTCACCGACCTCTACCTGCGCTACGTCAAACAGGAGCTGCGTCCCTTCCTGATCGCGGCCAGCCTGCTGCTGATCGCCGCCGCGGTGATGACCCTCTGGTACGAGCTGCGCCCCGCCCTGCGCCGGGCATCCCCGGCCGACGCGCCCCGAGGCGAGGAGCATCACGACGACCACGGGCACCACGAGCCACGGGTCGCCTGGCTGCTCATCCTGCCGGCGCTGGGACTGCTGCTGGTCGCCCCGCCGGCCCTCGGCGCGTACGCGGCCAACCAGTCCGGCACCTCGCTGGCCGCCGGGAAGCTGCCCGAGTACCCGCCGCTGCCCGAGGGCGACCCGGCCGTCGTCACCGTGTACGACTACGCCGTGCGGGCGGTGTTCGACAAGGGACAGTCGATCGGCGACCGGCGGGTCAAGGTCACCGGATTCACCGTGGCCGGCGGGGACGGGCGGCCCGTGCTGACCCGGATGCGACTGTCCTGCTGCGCCGCCGACGGCCTGCCCACCAAGGTCGCCCTGAGCGGCAACACGCCGGCCGGCCTCGCCGACGACACCTGGATCGAGGTGATCGGCCGCTACAGCAGCCAGCTCGGGCGGGACCCGGTCAACGACTTCGAGATCCCCTACCTGGAGGTGGAGAGCTGGCGGCAGGTGCCGGCGCCCCGCGACCCGTACGAGTGACCCCCCGTCGCCGCGACGCGGCGGGGGCCTGTGCGCGTGGAACGAAGATCCTGCGCTAAGCTGTACCGGCTGTCGCGGGGAGCACCGCGCGGGAGCATCGGGACGTGGCGCAGCTTGGTAGCGCACTTGACTGGGGGTCAAGGGGTCGTCGGTTCGAATCCGGCCGTCCCGACAGCACGACAAAAGGCCGCTAACCGGAGCATATGCCCTGGTCAGCGGCCTTTTGCTTGGGCTGAAACAGTCGGGAGTCGGCGCGCTAGACCGCGCGTAGCTGGGGACCATCTGGGGACCGGCGGGCCTTCAAGTGGGCGCTGAGCGCCGCCCCTGCGTCGGTGATCGACTGCCGGTCGGGGTGTAGGTACCGCTGGGTGGTGGTCAGCGAGCCGTGGCCGGCGATCTTCCGCAAGACGTGCACCGGCACGCCTGCGTCCGCCATCCACGTGAGGCCGGTGTGCCGTAGATCGTGCCGGCGTAGGTGCTCGTATCCCAGCTTGGTGACCACCTCATCCCAATGCGTCGCGTCGCGCAGCACGGCGGTGCTGATTCGGCCGCCGCGCGGCCCGGTGAACAGCCGACCCTCAGGCTTGGACGCGGCGTCCAGGCGCTGAGCCACGATCGGCCGCACCTCTTCGATCAACGGCACGGTTCGTGCCCGCTTCCCCTTGGTGCCCTTGTCGATGAGGCCACCGGGACCGGGCGTGGTCTGGCGGCGCACCGTCCATATCCAGGTTTGCCGGTCGATGTCCTCGGCCCGGACGCCGGAAACCTCACCGATCCGAGCCGCCGTACAGGCGGCAAAGATCACTACGTCGGCCCACCCGGCGAAGTACGGCGGTGTCCAACAGCGGCTTGTCCGCCGGCCGTCCGAGCGCGCCGAGGGCCGCGAGGAGGGCGGCGAGGGTGGCGTAGCGGGCACCCGCCGGGGCGTACTCGATGTCCTCGTCCTCTTCACCGGCGCGGTAGCGGGGTGCGGGGGGTCATGACAGCCTCCAGGGCCGGTTTTCGGGGGAGTCCGCTCCCGACTCACAGTTTCCCGCCTGCGGGAGCCGGGACAGCACCAGGCGATGCGCCGAGCAATTCTGCGGACGTGTGACCTGATGCCAGCCCTAGACCAAGCCATCGAAACCCTCCGTGATTCGGATCGAGGTTGAGTCAATGAAATCCGGCCGCCCGGTACTTGTCGTCACCGACATGCAAAACGGCTTCGTGCGAGAGCAATCAGCCCATATCGTTCCTATCGTTGTCGACTTGGTGCGCCGCTGGCAGGCGGCAGGCGGCGACACACTTTTCACCCGTTACGTGAACTACCCTGGCAGCCCTTTCGAGCGCTTCTTTGGCTGGCAGCGGCTTCAGTCTTCGCCCGACATCGATCTCGTGCGCGAGTTGCACCCATATCTGGACCAAGGCGTGGCCTTGGACAAGAGAATCTACAGCCCATTCACCCCGGAGGGAGTAGCCCTATTCAAACAGCGCGGATGGAAAGAGTTCTACTTCTGCGGTATTGCCACCGAAAGTTGCGTCCTGAAGGGGGCCGTGGACGCATTTGAGCACGACTTCACGCCGTGGCTGATCGCGGACGCGTCGGCGAGCCATGCCGGCACTGAGGCGCACGAGGCGGGACTACTGGTCGCGCGACGCTTCATCGGCCCCGGTCAGGTAATCCGTCTGGCGGATATCCCCGCTGCACTCATCGACCTGCCACCTAGATGACACTTGCGCGGCTCGCCAATGCAGCCACACAACCATCGAGGTGAGGCCGGCCGAGCCGACGTGCATACCACGGCTTAGTCGCGTACCCAGTTATAGACCACCAGCGCAACGCCCACAATGGTTAGCGCCAGAGAAATCCCCAATGGAATTGGGGCATACTTTCCGTCGATAAATATGTCACTCCATACCGAGAATCCCGTTCCAAGCAGCACACCGCCGATTGCACCGAGGTGCCTGCCCCTCTTTGAGGCGTAGCCTGTGCCTAGGAATTCTGCCGCACGCTCGATATGTCGCTGCGAGACGATGTCTGATCCATCGCGCTTATGGTTTTGCTTCGCGAGTTCCAGGATCGATTGCGCGTACATTTCCACGACATCCGTATAGGCGTCACCAGCTTGGGAGCTAAACCTCTCCTCGCTGGCTTCCAAGGAGCGGGTGAGAAGGCCTTGGATCGCGTCTCGCCGACCTTCTCGGCGGCGAACTGCGGCGCGAGCGGCGAGGAATGAAACAGCGATTATTGCGATGGCTAGAGCGCTGGCGGCGACGACGGCGATCGGGGTCCAGGAGAACTCGGGGGGCGGTTTTCCGTTTCCAGAAGACGCCTCTTCAGCAAAGAGCGTCGAGGCTATCGCCGAAACCAAACCCGCCACAGCCGCCAATGCAACAAGAGCGTTGGCTCCTCTTTCGAAAAGCCGGGAGGATTGCCGTTCGTGCTTCACCAGCACTCGCTCATTCACTCGTCCATTGTGCTATAACGCTGCGACGTGCGGAAGACGGCTCCACCACGGACCTTGGTCTTGCTGCACGCTCAGGGCAACGAGCGGGCGAGCCGGCCAGCCGATCACTTCTCATGGCAGGCTGATCCCGAAGGCCGCTATGTCGGGGACCATCGAGGGACCACACGTGGTGCGCGGTAGTAGACGGCATGCCGCCCGGCACGCGTCTTGCTGTTGCGCGTAGCGTGCGTGACCTGCGTGAACGTGTGACGGTTCGTCCTGGGGGTCAAGGGGTCGTCGGTTCGAATCCGGCCGTCCCGACTGGGTTTCACCAGCGGATATAGAAGATCATATGTGATCTTGCGGAAACGACCTCCCGCCTGACGCGAACGGGCGTCGCCGCCAGCACAAGCGGCAGGGGTTCCCCGACCAGGCCGCTGCGCTGAGGGCGGGAACAGGAAGCGCGTGCCACTTACGGCGGAGCCGATCTGGGTGCCGATGGCAGCGTCGCTGCCGAGCTGGAGAGCTGGCTCAACGAGCGCGAACTGGACGTCCAGGAGACGACGCTCAGCAACTACCGGGACCTCATCCGCTGCTACATGGTTCCGCACATCGGCGGACGGCAGCTTTACGCCCTCGACAAGCGGGTCATTCACGATCTCTACAAGAAGCTTGTGAAGAGTGGCGGCAAGAATGGTGGCCGCTGTCGCCGACCACCGTCCGCATCGTGCATCGGTGCTGATGAAGGAGCTGGCGTCCAGAGGCGTCGAACGCGCCGGACGGACCGTCGCTGCCGTAGTCGATCATGCCGCCCTTGACGACCAGGGTGTTGTCGCGCAACAGACCGCCGTCCGGCCCGCCCACCTGCAGGTGCGCGGACAACGGCTTCATGAGGGTGGGGTAGCGCCACTGGACGAGGTAGGTCAGACCGATGAAACCCGCGGAAACGCCGAACACGGCGGGGAGCGTGCGTTTGATCGCGGCGCCGAGTGCGACGCCGACAGCGAACCAGCAGATGCTGATCACGACCGGCAGCATCCCGGTGTTCAGGAACGGCACGTAGTCGAACAGGGTTCCCGGAGCGACCAGAGTCCTCATTCGCTCCAGGTGGTCGCTGACGCCGGCGACGGCCGCGGTCACAGCCGCCACGAACAGGCCGAGTAGGCCGAGCCTGGTCCACAGCCAGCGCGTCGGGGAGACGTCCTGGCTCCAGGCCAGCAGCAGGGTTCGCTGCTCGTGCTCCCTGGTCAGCACCGGGATGCCGATGAACAGGCCGATCAGCAGCGGCATGTACTGCACCACCCGCGACAGGGCACCCAAGGTCAGGACCAGGCTCGAGGACCCGGCGAGCCGCTCGCCCTGCGGGGAGTTCTCCGGGCAGTACGCGTTGCCGCACTGGCGCCACAGGTCCGTCAGTTCCATGGACAGGTAGGTCATCCAGCCCACCAGGACCGCGGCCAGGACGAGCATGCCGATCAGGGTCCAGCGGTGCTGACGCCAGGTCAGCCACAGCAGACCGCGGACGCCTTCGGCGGACCCGAGATCGTCCTGACGGTTCGTGGGGGCGGGCGCGTGGGTGACCGGGCTCATGCTGCTGTCTCCAGATCACGGTGTGCCTTGGACGATGCCTTGAGGTAGGTCAGGATCAGCTCGTCCAGGGTGATGGGCTGGGCGGTCCAACCGGGGGCGACGACGGCGTGCGCCATCGGTGGCGCTGGCTGCCGGAGGACGAACGTGGACTGGCGGTCGGTGTGCTGCGCCTGGACGATCGCGCCCGGGCCGGGTGGCTGGTCCGCGCGGGGTCCGGTCAGCCGCACGTGGCTGCCGAGCAGCTCCTCGACATCGCCGGTGAGCACGGGCCGGCCCGCGTCGAGCAGCAGCAGGTGGTCACCGACGCCGCTGAGCTCGGCGATGATGTGGGTCGACAGCATGATGGTCATGTCGCTGTCGGTGGCCTCTGCCATGAGCTCGCCGGTCACCTCAGTACGGGCCACCGGGTCCAGGTTCGCGAGGGGCTCGTCCAACAGCAGCACCGCCGGGCGGGAGCCCAGGGCGACCGCCAGCGCGACCTGCGCCCGCTGCCCGCCGGACAGCTTGCCGCAGCGGCGGTCCAGGGGGATGTCGAAGCGCTCAAGCCACGACAGCGCCCGCCGCTGGTCCCACACGTGGTTCATCGACCTCCCGAAGCGGAGCATGTCCGAGACACTGAAGTCCCGGTACAGCGGCTTGTCCTGGGCCAGGATCGCCACCCGGCTCCCGGCAGAACCACCCCCGTTGGTGGACCTGCCCTTCACCACCGGTCGGCCGTGGACCAGCAGCGAGCCGCAGGTGGCCGCCAACGTACCGGCGATGATGCTCATCAGCGTCGACTTGCCCGCGCCGTTCGCGCCGACCAGCGCGATGATGCGGCTGGCGGGCAGTTGGAAGCTGCACTCCCGTAGCGCCCAAACGGTGCCGTAGCGCCTGTCCACGTCGCAGGCTTCCAAGGCGATGGACTGCTCGCTCATGCGGCGCCTTCCTTCCTCTGGAACCCGGCGCCCGGCGTCGGTTCCGACTGCGTCCGGTCGCCGCCAGCCTGGGCCCTGCGCGCCGAGTTCTCCGCGATCACCGACGCGAGCAGCGCCTGGACGTCCTCGTCCTCCAGACCGGCCTCGCGGGCCTGGCCGAGCCAACCGGGCCAGGCTGCTGCCTAAGCGGGCCATGCACCAGTTAACCGACATGGCAAGGACGTACCCGAGCGGCTGGCGGCATCGAACGGCTCGCCCCATTGCCTACCCGGCGCGTCGCTGCATCGAGCGGCAATCCGCGGCTTCAGACGCTCTGTCCCGCACCCTGAACGGTCGCGCTACTGACTGATGCCGGAAGTCCAACCCGATGTGCAGGCACGACCGGTCGCGGGCCACGCAGTCATGAGGTCGGGCATGCACCCGGCGGGCGAATCAGTATGCGCTCGGGCGTGGCACCACGGTGCGGCCCTCGCCGCTCGACCGTACGACGCCCGCACATCGGCACGAGGGGGCGGCGCAGTCCGTCGGGCAACGGTGAGAGCCCGGCGCCCGGTCGGCGGCAGATCCGGATAGTCGCCCGGAGACAATCACCCGAACTTCGTCCATTGCCCTTCGGAGACCACCTCGACTGAGCCGTCGACGACCTTGATGGCCGTCTGTTCGTCGATGGCGTAGGCCGGAGCGCCGATGTCGGCGGCCCATCGCTCCGCGTCAGCCATGGTGTTTGTCGGGAAGAGGTTCAGGTGCGGGAAGATCGAGAAGTCGACGACTCCCAGGGTGCGGTCATCTGGCGCGGACGGCCACTCGACGAAGTAGTCCCCGATCCGGGGCGTCATCACCATACTTCCGGCGCTTACTCCCACCCAGACCTTGTCGGGCAGCGAAGGCAGCAGATCGGCCAGCCCGGACTCGCGCATCCAGTGGCACAGGTATGTCGCGTCGCCTCCGTCGACCAGGAGCACATCGGCCTTCCGGACCCAGGGGACCCATCGCTCCGCGCCGATGGTGGGCAGTGCGGTGAGCTCGAGGACACCGAGCGACGCCCAGCCCAGGCCGGACATGTACTGCCAGTCAGGCTTGGGCTCGGCGGCGACGAAGTCCCGTACCGATGTCGGACCGCACATCGGGTGACCCCACTGTGCTGTCGGGACGCAGAGGGCGTGGCACTCATCGATCGGCTTGCCGAGCAGCTGCACGAGCACCGAGTGGATGCTCGGGTTCGTGACTCCGCCGGACGTAAGCAAGAGCTTCACGAGGCCTCCGAATTCACGCGCAAAGGAGAATGTGCCTGATGACCTAGGGCCGCGCCGGCACTCATCGTAGTTTCGAACATCCACTTTCGGAGGTCCCTCAGTTGGCGGGGCGATCACCCTCCACCCGGTCCTACTTCGCCCAACACGTGCACCCGACCGAGGCGCGCGGGACGCGCATGTCACGGCGACCGCTCATCGGCAGAGCCCTGAGCGGCTGATCATGTTCCAGAGGCCATGTAGGCAGCGAGGATGTAGTTGGGGTGCCGGTCGAGGTTCTTACGGGCGCGGTCGTAGCGCATCGTGGTTCTCGGATCGGCATGGCGGGCGACGATCTGCACGTCACGCAGGCTGACGCCGGCGTCGAGCATGGTGGTCACGAACGTGTGCCGCAGCATATGTGGGTGCATCCTCGGCATCCGGATCCCCGCCGTGTGGGCCAGGTGCTTGAGCCGGCGGGTGGCGGCATGCCGGTCCATCCGAACACCGAGGGTATTGCGCGGGATCGGCCCGCTGGTGCGCTCGTCGACGGCCCGGTCGATGGCTCGGGCCACCGCGGGTGGCAGCGGGACGAGAACGACCTTGCCTCCCTTGCCGCGCACGCGTAGGACCCGTGCCCGTGCTCCTCACCCAGGTCGGCGATGTTCGACCCGCAGGCTTCGAAGATCCACAGCCCGAGCAGACCCAGGAGCGCGACCAGGGCGAAGTCGTTCGGGTTGGCCGACAGCCGGGCGGTAGTGATCAGCGCCTCGATCTGCAGGTGCCCCAGCCCAAGGGTCGGCGACTCGGACGGCACCGTGGGCCGACGGACGTAGTCGGCCGGCGAATGCTCCAGGATGGCGTCGATGACGCAGACCCGATAGAAGCCGACCACGACCGACAGGCGCCGCGAGACAGTCGAGGGCTGGTAGCGGCGTACGTCCTGCAGCCAGCGCACGTACCGCTCCACGTCCATCCGCGCCATGGCGAGCGGATCAAGAGCCTGCTCGGTGCACCAGCGGAGGAAGACTCGCAGGGTCGGACTCAGTATGGACGCGAGTTTGCCCACGGTAGCGGCCCAGGAAGGCGGACACCGCGGCACGCAGAACGAGCTGATTGGTCGGTACCACGCTGGAAGCGGGAGCAGGAGAGGTAGCCATACATCACCGTGCGTCACCAGCAGCGATGAACGCCAGTCCGCCCAGAGCGGCAGATGTGCGCATCCGATCAAGCAGCGAGATCGTTTCCTCCTGGCGTTGTTGGTCGAGATTGGAACGGCCTGCGAGGACGCCGCAGCCGTGCTGCGGCGCGTTGCGGCAGCGGTTGGCCGCCGTAGTATTTGATCGATACTGTGCCTCGGTGGCCCGTACACAGCTCACCGCCCAGTTGGTGGTTGACGGTCGCGTTCCGCAGGCATTGGCGCTGTCGCCGGACGGCAAGTGGGTCGCTTACGTGGTCGCCCCGGTCGGGCGGGCTGGTGATCACCCGGTCAGCGAACTCTGGGTCGCCGCCGTCGACGGGACCGGGTCTCCGCGACGATTGACTTCGGGTGAGGCGTACGATTCAGCGCCGCGGTGGGCCGGGGATTCGCTGTTGATCTACTTTCTCTCCGACCGGGCCGAGCGTGGCACGGCGCAACTGCACCGGGTGGGGCTGGTCGACGGTGTTGTGCAGGCGGTCACGTGCTGGGCCGGTGGGGTGTCAGATCACCTCCCACTAGCCGATCCGGACCTGGTCGTGGTGATCGCAGCCGATGAACCGTCCGCTGAGGACGAACGTCGGGACAGGGAGCGCGACGACGCTCGGGTGTGGGGTGAACGCGTACGCCCGGACCGGCTGCGGCTGCTCGACGTACGGAGCCGGGAGGTTCGGACACCGGATGCGTGCGGCGATCGCCATGTCGTCGAGGTGGTCCAGCGGCCCGACGATGGAATGCTGGCGGTCCTCACCTGGTCGACCCCCGACGTGGACCCGGGCCTTGTGGAGCCCGGTCTGCACCTGCTCGATCCGGACAGCGGCGTGACGCGGGACCTCGGCCCGGCCGCGGCGGACGCGTCGTCGCTCGTCTGGTGGTCCGCCGACGGCGGCTGGCACTTGGCGTATGTCGCGAAGACTCCACCCGCTCTGGTGGGCGGACACGCGGTTCTCGATGTCGCCGTGCCGGTGCGCGGGCCGGTGGGCGAGCACCGTAACCTGACCGCCGGCACGACCGTCTGCTCGAGCAACCTGGTCCAGGTCGACACCGGTCCGCCGCTGGTGCTGGTCGCCGACGGGCTCGACACCGCGATCCACCGGCTCGATCCGGTCGGGCCCAACCTCGTCGAGGTGTCCCGGGTCGACGGCCTCGCGACGTCGTTGACCTCGAGCCGGCACGGTGACGCCGTCGCGGCGGTGGTGAGCACGTCCTACGAGCCCGGGAACGTCCACGCCGGCCCCACTTGCGGGCCGCTGACGAGGCTGACCGATCTCAGACCCGAACTGCGCGACATCCGGTGGGGTGTCCAGGAACGCTTGTCGTACGAGGCATCCGACGGGCTGGCCCTGGACGGCCTGCTGATCCTGCCCGCCGGCCGGTCCCACAAGGACGGGCCGTTTCCGCTTGTGACACTTGTTCACGGCGGCCCGTACGAACGGCACGCCGACCGGCTCCAGCTTGGCTGGCACCCGTCAGGCCAGTGGCTGGCGACCGCGGGTTACGCCGTGTTTCTGCCGAACCCGCGCGGCGGCCGAGGGCACGGCCACGAATTCGCGGTGCGCGTCGCCGGTGCGGTCGGCCTGGACGAGTGGACCGACATCTGCGCCGGCATCGACCTGCTCATCGCCGACGGCGTCGCCGACCCCGACCGGCTGGGCATCGGCGGCTGGAGCCACGGCGGTTTCATGGCCGCATGGGCGGTCGGGCAGACCGACCGGTTCAAGGCCGCCGTGATGGGAGCCGGAATTAGCGACTGGGGAATGCTCGCCGCAGCCGGAGAGGAGGGGCCGTTCGAGGCTGCCCTCGGCGGCAGCAGCGGCTGGGAAGGACCGGGTCCACACCGCCACGACCGGCTCAGCCCGATCTCGTACGCCTCCAAGGTCCGCACGCCGGTGCTGATCCTGCACGGCGAGAACGACACGAACGTTCCGGTATCACAGGCGGAGTTCTTCCACCGCGCGCTACGCAGGTTCGGAGTCGAGCACAAGTACGTCGTCTATCCCCGGGAGAACCACTCGATCCGCGAACGCAACCACCAGCTCGACGTGCTCCGCCGCACCCGCGCATGGTTCGATCGGTGGCTCGGATGACCCAACGTCCGACCGCCACGACCGCTACGGCCGACCGCGGCACGCCAGACCACCTGTTCCAGAAACAGGGCGGCAAGCAGCGGCAAGCGTTGACGCAGTTGATGATCGTCGTCCAAGTTCCACAGCAGCCACGCACTCGTCTCGGCAGATCCGGATGCCGACGCAAGCCCGCTGCGGCTACGGTGCGTGACGCGCCCCCAACGGCGGCTAGCCCCCTATGGCTTGTCTGATCAGACGGCGATCACCAACCGCAGGTGGGTGGCAGGTGCGCCGGCCGGACCAGCGACCGGCCGCTGACGTCGCGCACGGCCCCCGGCCGGAGCCGCCGCAGACGGGAGTGGACCGCAGGCGCACGCCTGCTCGGTCCGGCCTCAGGCGTACGGAAGGGCGCTCGCCCGGTGGGGATCGGCGCCGGCCGTGGTGGTGCGCTTGTCGCCGTGGTCGCCGTGCCAGTCGAGGACGAGCATGCAGGCGTCGTCGGGCAGGGTGGGTCCGGCCACGTCGAGGACGGCGTCGCCGAGTGTCCGGACGACCTCCCGGGGGTGCAGGTCGCTCAGGCCCGGCAGCCGTGCGGGCAGGTCGAGGCGGGCGGCACCGCGTTCCAGCATGCCGTCGGTGAGCAGGATGAGCCGATCGTCGGGGCGCAGCGAAACGTCGGTGGTGCGGTAGGTCCCGTGGCGCAGTACGCCGAACGGCGGGTCGACCGGTAGCGCGAGGGGCCGGACGGTTCCGTCGCGCACCAGGAGTGGGGTGGGGTGGCCGGCGTTGACCATGGCCAGCACGCCGGTGCGCAGATCGAGCCGGCCGAGAAGTCCGGTGGCGAAGGTGAACCCTCCGGGCGGGTTCTCGATCAGCGCCGAGTTCGCCGCCTGAGCCTGGTCGAGCAGCTCGTGACCGCGGCGGCGGGTGTGGCGCAGGCTGCCGACGCAGAGCGTTGCGGTCAGGGCGCTGTGCACGCCGTGTCCCACGGCGTCGGTGATGCTCAGATGCAGCAGGTTGCGCGCGAGGCTGTAGTCGAAGGTGTCTCCGCCGATGCTGGCCGCCGGCTCCAGCCACGCGGAGAGGGTGAACGAGCCGGCCTCGCAGGTGAACGAGGAGGGCAGGAGCCGGCGCTGGATCTCCGCGGCGAGGGTGAACGGAGTGGTTCGCTGACCCCATTCGAAAAGGTCGGTGTGCCGCCGGGCGGCGATCACCACGAACGCCAGCGCGTGCGCGGCCCGGGAGATCTCGGCCAGGTCACTGTCGTCCGGCTCGTGCGGCAGGGAGATCTCCAACAGTCCGATGGCCTCGCCCCGTTGCGTGACGGGCGCCATCACGACGTGATCGTCTCCGCTCGCACGGACCTGCACGCGCTGGGAGCGCAGCGCCTGTTCCTGTGGCCCGCCGTCGAAGGGCAGGACGGTGGCGACGTCCTCGTCCTGCCTACGTCCGCCGGGCCGGTCGGCGGAGGGAACGTCGTGGGCCAGCCGAACGAGAGCCCGGCCGCTCATGTCCGCGACGAGGAACGACACCCATCGCGCCCCGAGGTCGACGCCGATGCCTCGGGTCATCGCCTCCACCGCGTCGACCGGGGCGGCGTCCTCGACCGCGCGCAGCATGTTGCTCAGGTCTACGCCGCTCCACCGTTTCTCGTTCACGCGCCGAAGCATAGGCCGAGGGGCCCGACAAGCCGTCCGGCACATGTCTCATCGGCTTCGGGCGCGCCCGGGCGCCGGGTCGGCGCGCTCTGCGTGGCCGCCCTGCTGCGGGCCCGACAGCTCACCGCGCAGGGACGCCCGGGGCACGCCGCGGTGCTCGTCGGCTGCGCCACGGTGGCCGTGTCCCCGGTCTCCTGGACCCACCACCAGATCTGGTCGGTGCTGGCCGGGATGCTGCTGGTCGGCGCGTCCGGGGTGACCCGGAAGGTGGCCGGGGCCGCCCTGCCGGTGGCCATGGTGGTGTCGCTGGGCGCGGTGCTGGGCCCGGTGTCGGCCCGCCCCGGAGTGCAGTTCCTCCTCGAGAACGCCCGCACGCTCGGCGCGTGCGCCCTCTGTCTGGCCGGTTTCGGCGGCCTGGCGTTCGCGGCGGCCGGGCCGCGTCGGCGGACCGCCACCGGCCGGGCCTGGCTGCGGGTCGGTGTCGCGGCCACGGCGACGCTGGCGTTCTTCGCCGTGCAGCCGCTCCCGGCCGGCGCCGACCCCACCTTCAAGGCGTAACTCCCTGGGCGACGTGGCCAATCCCCGGTACTTCGTCTGCCGGGATGCGGCCGAGTGCGCCGCGTTCGGCGGCGAGGAGCCGGTCACCTTCGGCACCGCCGTGGAGCCGACGAAGGTACGGGTCGACGGGGTGGTCTCCGCGCACGCGGCCCGCCTGGAGTACCACTCCACGCCGGGCGGCGCGCCCCGGGTCGTCCCGCTGCTCGCCGCCTGTCCGGGGTCGCGCACGTTCTCCTTCCGGTCGGCGGCCATGACCCACGGCCGGCTCGTCGCGTCCGGCGTGGACGGCCGGTCGCTCGCCACGTACGACGACGAGCTGGCCGCCGCGTTCGGCACGCATCGCTGAATCAGCGCACGACCGCCGCTATATTCATAGACCTACGTGGATGTATGGGCGCCGGATCGACGGCCCCGCCCCCACCGAGGAGGTCCGGATGACGCCGCACCGATCCCGCCGACGCGCGTGGGCCGCCGCGTTCCTCGCGGCCGTCGCGCTGCCGGCCGCCCTGCTCACCCCGCCGACACCGGCGTCGGCGGCGAACACGTTGACGATGCTGGGCGCCGACGTCTCCTCCGTGCAACGGAGCCTGGACCTCGGCGCACGGTACTACGACGCCAACGGGACTGCCCGCGACCCGCTCGACATCCTCAAGAGCCTCGGCGTCAACTACGTACGGCTGCGCGTCTGGAACGACCCCGCCAGCGGCTGGAACAACAAGGCCAGGGTGTTGGCGTACGCGAGGACGGTCAAGGCCAAGGGACTCAAGCTGATGATCGACTTCCACTACTCGGACACCTGGGCCGACCCGGGCAAGCAGTACAAGCCGGCAGCCTGGACCGGCCACGGCATCGGCCAGCTCCAGAGCGACGTCTACCAGTACACGTACGACGTCTGCGCCGGCCTCAAGGCCCAGGGCACGACGCCGGACAGCGTGCAGATCGGCAACGAGATCAACGTCGGCATGCTCTGGAGCGACGGCAAGGTCGTCGACAACGACTTCACCAACCTCAGCCTGCTGCTCAAGGCCGGCTACCAGGCGACGAAGCAGTGCAACAGCGCGACGCAGGTGATCATCCACACCGCGAACAGCGACAGCATGGCCAACGCGCGGTGGTTCTACGACGGCATCCGGGCCAAGGGCGTGCAGTGGGACCTCACCGCCCTGTCGTACTACTGCATGTGGCACGGCACCCTGGCCAACCTGTACAACGTGATCACCGACGTCCGCTCCCGGTACGGCAGGCCCGTGGTCGTCGCCGAGACGGCGTACCCCTTCACCGCCGCGAACGCCGACAGCGAACCGAACTCGGTGAACGGCGCCGAGCCGTGCTCGGGCCACCCGGCGAGCTGGAGCGGGCAGGCCACCGAGTTCGCGTGGGTGCAGAACACCGCCCGCAACGCCGGCGCCGTCGGCGTCTTCTACTGGGAGCCGACCTGGTACGCCGTCCCCGGCAACGGCTGGGATCCGGCGAACATCAACAGCACCGGCAACCAGTGGGACAACATGGCCGTCTTCGACTGGACGGGCCGGGTGAACCCGAACATCCGCTGGACGCCCTAACGACCCCCTCCCCCGGGCTGCCCCACCAGCCAACACGCCGCCCGGACCGACCCCGGACCCGACGGACGCCCCACCTACCGCGACCGGCCGACTCGCTCGGCCACCACGGCGACGGCCACAGCCGCAGCGTCGCCGCGGCCGCGTGGGTCACTACCCGTACGGCGTCCTAGGAGGGTGGGACAAAAGGGGACGCCGGGTGGAGCGTGCTGCTCCACCCGGCGTCCGATGTAACAGGGTCAGCCGTGCGCCTTGCCCCGGCCGCCGGGGCCGAGCTTCTTGCGCGGGCGTACCGAGATCTCCACCGGGCTGCCCTCGAAGCCGAACTCCTCGCGCAGCTTGCGCTCGACGAAGCGCTGGTAGCCCGCGTCCAGCGGCGCGGTGGTGAAGAGCACGAACCGGGGCGGGGCGACGCCCGCCTGGGTCGCGAAGAGGATCTTCGGGGCCCGGCCGCCGCGCACCGGGTGCGGGGTGGCCTGCACCAGCGCGGTGAGCCACTGGTTGAGCTGCGCCGTCGGCACCCGGGTCTCCCAGCTCGCCAGGGCCTTGCGCAGCGCCGGCGCGAGCTTGTCCACCGCCCGGCCGGTCTGGGCCGACAGGTTCAGCCGGATCGCCCACGGGATGCGGCGCAGCTCCCGGTCGATCTCCTTGTCCAGGTAGTACCGGCGGTCGGCGTCGACCAGGTCCCACTTGTTGAAGGCGATCACCAGGGCCCGGCCGGCCTCGACGACCATGGAGAGGATGCGCTGGTCCTGCTCGCTGATGACCTCGCTGGAGTCGAGCAGCACCACGGCGACCTCGGCCGCCTCGATCGCCGAGGCGGTCCGCAGGCTGGCGTAGTACTCGGTGCCGGAGGCCTTGCCGACCCGCTTGCGCAGGCCGGCGGTGTCCACCAGCTGCCAGGTCTCCCCGCCGATCTGCACCAGGCTGTCCACCGGGTCGACGGTGGTGCCGGCGACCGAGTCGACCACCGCCCGCTCCTCGCCGGAGAAGCGGTTCAGCAGGCTCGACTTGCCGACGTTGGGACGGCCGACCAGCGCCACCCGGCGCGGGCCACGCGGACGGTTCTCGACGATCTTCGGCGCCTCGGGCAGCGCGTCCATGATGGCGTCGAGCAGCTCACCCGAACCCCGGCCGTGCAGCGCGGAGACCGGGAACGGCTCACCGAGGCCGAGCGACCAGAGCGAGGTCGCCTCCATCTCGATGGCGGTGTTGTCGGTCTTGTTGGCCACCAGGATGACCGGCTTGGCGCTGCGGCGCAGCATCTTCACCGCGGCCTCGTCCACATCGGTCGAACCGACCATCGCGTCGACCACGAAGAGCACCACGTCGGCGGTGGCGACGGCGATCTCGGCCTGCGCGGCGATCGCCGCGGCCCGGTCCCTGGCGTCCGGCTCCCAGCCACCGGTGTCCACCACGGTGAACGACCGGCCGTTCCACTGCGCGTCGTACGGGACGCGGTCCCGGGTCACCCCGGGAATGTCCTCGACGACCGCCTGGCGGCGGCCGATGATCCGGTTGACCAGGGTCGACTTGCCGACGTTCGGACGGCCCACCACGGCCACCACCGGCTGCGGCCCCGACGGCTCCTCGACGTCGAGATCCGGCTCGCGCAGCTCCACCCAGCCGCCGTTGTCGTCGCTCATGCCACTCCCCGCTCGGTGAGCAGCGCGCGCAGCTCGGCGACGACCTCGTCGATGCCCAGCTCGGTGGTGTCCAGCTCCACGGCGTCGGGCGCCTGCTGCAACGGGTTGACCTTGCGGGTCGAATCGAGCTTGTCCCGGCGGGCCAGGTCGGCGGCGGTCGCCGCGACGTCCGCCGCGTCCTCCGCGCTGCGCCGCCGGGCACGCGCCGCCTCGGAGGCGGTCAGGTAGACCTTCAGGTCGGCGTCGGGAGCCACCACGGAACCGATGTCGCGGCCCTCGACCACGATCCGGCCCGCGTTGGCGATCATCTGGCGCTGCCGGGCGACCAGCAGGGCACGCACCGCCGGCACGGCGGCCACGGCGGAGACCGCAGCGGTCACCTCGGGGCCACGGATCTCGGCGTCGACGTTCACGCCGTCGGCGGTCACGCCGTACCCCTGGGGGTCGGTGCCGATGCGCAGGTCCACCTCGCCGGCGACCTTGGCCACCGACTCGACGTCGGTCAGGTCGACCCCGGAACGCAGCACCGCCCAGGTGATCGCCCGGTACATCGCGCCGGTGTCGAGGTAGCGGGCACCGATGCCGGCGGCGAGCCGGCGCGAGACGGTGGACTTACCCGAACCGGACGGCCCGTCCACAGCGACCACGCAGCGCCCGGTCCGTACGTTTTCCTCCACCGTTGTCCTCCTCAGCCCGTACCTCGCGGGTCACCGTCCGGCGCCGTTGAGCGGTTGTCCATCGTCCATCATGCCCGCGCCTCGCGGGCCGGCCACGCGCGCCGCCGCCGGGGGCGACCCACGCCACCCGTCGGCCCGCCGGCCGCGTCGAAGCCTACCGGCAGCCGTACCCCGATCGAGGGGGTCAGTCACCCACGGCCTTGAACAGGGCGGCGACCTCCGCGTTGGTCAGCCGCCGGGTCCGCCCGGAGCGCAGGTCACCGAGGCGGATCGGTCCGATCGAGGTACGGACCAGGCGGGCCACCGGGTGCCCCACCTCGGCCAGCAGCCGCCGGACGATGTGCTTGCGCCCCTCGTGCAGGGTCAGCTCCACCTGGGCGGTCTTGCCCAGGGTGTCCACCACCTTGAACGAGTCCACCGTCACCGGCCCGTCCTCCAGCTCCACCCCGGCCGCGAGCCGCTTGCCCAGGTTGCGCGGAATCGGCCCGGACACCTCGCACAGGTACGTCTTCGGCACCCCGTACGAGGGGTGCATCAGCCGGTGGGCCAGGGTGCCGTCGTTGGTCAGCAGCAGCAGGCCCTCGCTGTCCGCGTCGAGCCGCCCGACGTGGTAGACCCGCTGCTCCACCCGGTTGCCGAGGAAGTCGGCGAGCGCCGTGCGTCCCTTCTCGTCCGCCATGGTGGAAACCACCCCGCGCGGCTTGTTCATCGCCAGGTAGACCAGGCGGGTGTCGACCTGGAGCCGTTCCCCGTCGACGTGGATGACGTCCCGGGTCGGATCGGCCCTGTCGCCGAGCTGCGCGACCCGCCCGTTGACGGTGACCCGACGCCGGAAGATCAGGTCCTCGCAGGCACGCCGGGAGCCCACGCCGGCGGCGGCGAGCACCTTCTGCAGGCGCTCGGCGCCCTCGTACACGGGGGCGTCGGGCTTCGGGGCACGGTTATCGCGTCGCATCGGCAAGCTCTTCTACGTCGTCGGGGAGGAACGGGGCGAGCGGGGGAAGGTCGGCGACCGAGTTCAGCCCCAGCTTCTCCAGGAACATCGTGGTGGTCCGATAGAGGAACGCCCCGCTGTCCGGTTCGGCGCCGCACTCCTCGACCAGCCCGCGGGAGACCAGGGTACGGATGACCCCGTCGGAGTTCACACCCCGGATGGCTGCGATCCGTGAACGGGTCACCGGCTGCCGGTAGGCGATCACCGCGAGCGTCTCCAGCGCGGCCTGGGTCAGCCGCACCGACTGCCCGTCCAGCACGAACCGCTCGACGTAGGTCGCGTATTCCGGCCGGGTGTAGAGACGCCAGCCACCCGCGGCCCGGCGCAGCTCGAAGCCGTGCCCGGCGGCGGTGTACCCGGCGGCGATCTCGTCCAGCACCGGTCCGATCCGCTCCGGGGACTGCTCCAGCACCTGGGCGAGGGTCAACTCGCTGACCGGCTCGTCCACCACCAGCAGGATCGCCTCCAACGCGCCGCGCAGCTCGGCGTCGTCCAGCACCGGCGCCGGCTCCGGTGCGGGCGTCGCCCGCCGCCGCCCCCGCTTCCCCGGTACGCCCACCGCGCCGCCCTCCGCCGGCACGTCCCCGGTGGGCGCGGCGCTGTCGGGGTCGGCGTCGGTGTCGGTGTCGACGGCGGCGGCGGGCAACGCGGTGCTTCGCGCGGCGGCGCCGGGCGTCTCGGCGTCGCTCACTTCCGCGGTGGCGTCGGCATTGGCGGCGGCGCTCTGGCCGGTGCCGGACCGCGCGGCGCTGTCCGGACCGACGCCGGCCGACTCCGCGCCGGCGGCGGTCGGTGCGGTCGGTCCGCCGTGACGGGTCGACTCAGCATCGACCGCCGACCCGCTTGACGGCACCGATGCGGCCAGGTCGGCGGCGAGATCTTGGAGAGTTTCCGTTCCTGACGAACGGTAACTGTCCAAGATCTCGGCCTCGCCCCGCTCATCGGGCGCCGAGGCCGGGGTGGCGGGGTCGGAGGTGGGCTCCTTGGGCGGGGTGGGGCGCTCCCACGGGGGGATCCAGGCGGCGGCCTGATCCGCCAGCGAGTCCCGGCGCTCCTCGTCACTCATCGCACTGCTCCTCGTCGTTCCCACCCAGGTCACCGGTGGCGCCGCCGGGGACGCCGTCGCCACCCGGGTCATCGCCGCGACGGTCGCCGTCGCCACCCGGGTCGCCGCTGCCCGAGGCCACCACGTCGGCCGGGCCGGAGGAGACTCGCGGGCGGGCCAGCAGGGCGTCGCCCGACCCGCTCGCGGCCGGGTCGGCGTCGGACGCCTCGGTCGCGCCGGCGTACTCGTCGACGTGCAGTTCGGTGTCGCCCTCGGCGGGGCCGGTCCACCGGACGGTCAACTCCTCCAGCGCCTGCTCCTGGACGAAGGCGACCAGCCCCTGCCGGTACAGCTCCAGCAGCGCCAGGAACCGGGCCACCACCTCCAGGGTCATCTCGCAGTCGGCGCAGAGCTGCGAGAAGGTGGCGGTGCCGGCGCGGCGCAGCCGCCCGGTGATGATCTCGGCGTGCTCCCGGACACTGACCCGGACCATGTGCACGTGCGCGATGGACACCTCGGGCGTCGGCCTCGGGGTCATCGCCCGCACGGCCAGCGCGCGCAGCCGCTCCGGACCGATGCCGAGCACCAGGTCCGGCAGCGCCTCGGCGTAGCGGGGCTCCAGGGTGACCGCGCGCGGGTACCGGCGGCCGCCGACCGCCTCCAACGCGGCGATGTGCGTCGCCGCCTCCTTGTACGCCTTGTACTGCAACAGCCGGGCGAAGAGCAGGTCCCGCGCCTCCAGCAGGGCGAGGTCCTCCTCGTCCTCCACCTCGGCGGCGGGCAGCAGCCGGGCCGCCTTCAGGTCCAGCAGGGTGGCCGCGATCAGCAGGAACTCGCTGGTCTCGTCGAGGTCCCACTGGTCGCCCATGGCGCGGATGTAGGCGATGAACTCGTCGGTGACCCGGTGCAGCGCCACTTCGGTGACGTCGAGCTTGTGCTTGCTGATCAGTTGCAGCAGCAGGTCGAAGGGGCCGGTGAAGTTCGCCAGCCGGACGGTGAATCCGCTGCTCTGCTCCGCCGCCGGCACACCGGCCGCGTCCGTCGCCACCTCGGCGGCGACCTCGGCCGCCACCACGGGCGGCTGCCGCGGCGTCGCGGGCGGGTCGAGGGGTGGCGCGGTCACCGGAAGACCGTAGTCCACGTCGCGGACGTCCAGCGCTCCGGCTACCGGTCGGCCTGGGCGGCGATCACCTCACGGGCCAGCTGCCGGTAGTTGCGGGCACCGGAGGAGGCCGGGTCGAGGGTGGTGATGGGAGCCCCGGCCACGGTGGACTCGGGGAACTTGACCGTCTTGGTGATCACGGTCTGGTAGACCTTGTCGCCGAACGCCTCGACCACCCGCTGGAGCACCTGCCGGCAGTGGGTGGTGCGGCTGTCGTACATGGTGGCGAGGATGCCTTCGAGCTCCAGGTCGAAGTTGAGCCGCTCGCGCACCTTGTCGATGGTGTCCAGCAGCAGCGCCACGCCACGGAGGCTGAAGAACTCGCACTCCAGCGGGATGAGCACCCCGTGCGCGACGGTCAGCGCGTTGATCGCCAGCAGGCCCAGCGAGGGCTGGCAGTCGATCAGGATGAAGTCGTACTCCTTGCGGATGGTGCGCAGCACCCGCGCCAGCGCCATCTCCCGGGCGACCTCGTTGACCAGCTGGATCTCGGCGGCGGAGAGGTCGATGTTGGCCGGCAGCAGGTGCAGCCCGGCGACGTCGGTCTTGATCAGGACGTCCTCGGCGGTGACGTCGTCCTGCATGAGCAGGTTGTAGACCGACAGGTCGAGGTTGTGCGGGTTGACGCCGAGCCCCACCGAGAGCGCACCCTGCGGGTCGAAGTCGACCAGCAGCACCTTGCGGCCGTACTCGGCGAGCGCGGCGCCCAGGTTGATGGTGGTGGTGGTCTTGCCGACGCCACCCTTCTGGTTGGCCATCGCGATGATCCGCGCCGGGCCGTGCCGGTCGGTGGGCATCGGCTCCGGGATCGGCTTGCGCATCGTGTAGGCCGCCGGGTCGGCCGGACCCAGGTCGGCGCCGAGCGACGCCTGCTGCTCGCGGAGCTCCGACGTCCAGGCGTCGGCACGGTCACCGTTGCCAGCCATGTCCTCGTTGCCCCCTCCCGACGACCACCCGGCGTCGGAGCCGTCCGACGTCCTTCGCGGCGCCGCTGCGCACCCCGGATGTCGCTCCCAGGAGGTCCGCGCCGAAGCCGACTCTACGCCACCGACCAGCGGCGCGTTCGGTACCGGTCCGGCGTGTCGGGCCTCCCACCGGCCGGGTACGCCCCGGAGCGTCAGCCGAGGGCGCGGGGATGGGCGGTGGCGTACACCTCGCGCAGCCGGTCCACGGTCACCAGCGTGTACACCTGGGTGGTGGTCACCGAGGCGTGACCGAGCAGTTCCTGCACGATGCGCACGTCGGCGCCGCCGTCGAGCAGGTGGGTGGCGTACGAGTGGCGCAGGGTGTGCGGGGAGACCGCGTGCGGCCCGTCCACCGGCAGACCGGCCCGCTGGGCGGCCCGGCGCAGGATGGTCCAGGCGCCCTGGCGGGTGAGCGCGCCGCCGCGGGCGTTGACGAAGACCGCCGGGGTGCCCCGCCCGGCGGCGACCAGCCCGGGGCGGGCCCGCACCAGCCAGGCGCGCAGCGCCTGCACGGCGTACCCGCCGATCGGCACGAGCCGGGTGCGGCCGCCCTTGCCGCGCAGGGTGGCGGCGCCCTCGTCGACGTCGAGGTCGTCGACCGCCGCGCCGACCGCCTCGGAGATGCGCGCGCCGGTGCCGTACAGGAACTCCAGCAGCGCCCGGTCGCGCAGCGCGAGCGCCGCGCCGTCACCGGTGGCGTCCCCGGCGGTCTCCAGCAGCCGGACCACGTCGTGCACCGGCAGCGCCCGGGGCAACCGGCGCGGCGGCGTGGGCGGGCGGACGTCGCGGCTGGGGTCCGCCCCGGCCATCCCCTCGCGCAGGGCGAAGCGGTGCAGCCCGCGCACGGCGGACGCGGCCCGGGCCGCGGACGAGACCGCCAGCGGCGGGTGCTCGTCGTCGCCGGCCCGCAGCCGGGCCAGGTGCGACTCGACGACGCCGGGACCGACGGCGGCGAGGTCGGTGACCCCGGCCGTCGCCAGGGTGGTCAGGTACCGCTCCAGGTCCCGGCGGTACGACGACAGCGTGTTCGCCGACAGTCCGCGCTCGACGGTCAGGTGGTCGAGGTAGCCACGCACGGCACGGCGCAGGGCCGGCGCGGGCTCCACACCCGCGCCGGCCGGCTCCCGTGTCGCGGTCAGGCCAGCACCTCGGTCAGCGGCAGGGTCGCCATGCCGTGCGCCTCGGCGACCGGCCCGTAGACGACCTGCCCGTCGTGGGTGTTCAGGCCCAGGGCCAGCGCCGGGTCGTTGCGCAGCGCCTGCCGCCAGCCCTGGTTGGCCAGCTCCAACGCGTACGGCAGGGTGACGTTGGTCAGCGCGTAGGTGCTGGTGTTCGGCACCGCGCCGGGCATGTTCGCCACGCAGTAGAAGATCGAGTCGTGCACCTTGTACACCGGGTCGGCGTGCGTGGTGGGGCGCGAGTCCTCGAAGCAGCCGCCCTGGTCGATGGCGATGTCGACGAGCACGCTGCCCGGCTTCATCCGGCTGACCAGCTCGTTGGAGATGAGCTTCGGGGCCTTCGCGCCCGGCACCAGCACCGCACCGATGACCAGGTCGGCGTCGAGCACCGCCCGCTCGATCTCGTACGCGTTGGAGGCGACCGTCTGCAGGTGGCCCCGGTAGATGGCGTCGGCCTGGCGCAGCCGGGCGACGTTCTTGTCCAGCAGCAGCACCTCGGACTGCAGGCCGAGCGCGATGGCGGCGGCGTTCAGGCCGGAGACGCCGGCGCCGATGACGACGGTCTTCGCCGCGTACACGCCGGAGACGCCGCCGGGCAGCACACCCCGGCCACCGCCGGTGCGCATCATGTAGAACGCGCCCACCTGCGGGGCGAGCCGGCCGGCCACCTCGGACATCGGGGCGAGCAGCGGCAGCGACCGGTCGGGCAGCTCGACGGTCTCGTACGCGATGCCGGTGACCTTGCGGTCGACCAGCGCGTCGGTGCACTCCTTCGAGGCGGCCAGGTGCAGGTAGGTGAAGAGCACCTGCCCCTCGCGCATCCGGTGGTACTCCTCGGCGATCGGCTCCTTGACCTTGAGCACCAGCTCCGCGGTGTCCCACACCTCGTCGGCGGTGCCCAGGATCTTGGCGCCGGCCGCGGCGAACTCGTCGTCGGTGATGCTCGACCCGACGCCGGCGCCGGACTCGACGAAGACCTCGTGCCCGTGGCGGGTGAACTCGTTGACGCCCGCCGGCGTGATCGCCACGCGGTACTCGTGGTTCTTGACCTCGCGTGGGATTCCGACCTTCACGATGCAAGCACCTCTCTCCGGGGCTGCGCACTCCCCGACTGCTCGGCCCCGCGCCGGCCCCATTGCCGGCGCGGTCGACCGGTCCCGCCGGCGGCAGTCTAGGCGCGCGACCTCGCTCCGGGAGCCAGCACAGTGACACCCGGTGCGCGAAGCGCCTGACGATGTGTCAGGCGTACGGCCCGCGCCCCCGCTCGGCGTTCACCCCTCATCGTCGCACCGTGCGGTGGGTGCCGCCGGTCGGAAGCGGGAGGAGGCACGCCGCGTGTCGACGCCGTGCCGGTCGGTGCCGGCCGACACGCTCCGTGTCCGGGACGACGCCCGACGCCGCCGGACGCACGGGACGGCGGACGCACGGCCGACGCACGGACGCACGGGACGGCCGACGCACGGACGCACGGAACGGGAGGCACGGGCGCACGGTACGGGGACCGCACGGCTGCACGGGACGGCCGACGCGCGGGGACACCGGCGCGGACGCGGAAGGGGCCGCACGGCGAACCGTGCGGCCCCTTCCGGGCGTACCCGAGATCGGTCAGCGGGGCAGCGGGGCGTCGGCCCGGCGCAGCGCCGACCAGCCGGCGTCGCGGGCCCGGGCGGCGGCCAGCAGCCCGGCCACGCACGGACCGTTGGTGATCTCCCCGGCCAGCACCATGCCGACGGCCTCGTCGAGGTCGAGCCGGACGATCTGGATGTCCGCCTCCTCCTCGCGGCGCTCGTGACGCTGGTCGGCGGGGACGTCGGCCAGGTCCCGGGCGAGGAAGACCCGGACCACCTCGTCGGAGAAGCCCGGCGAGGTGTGCACGTCCACCAGCAGGTCGAGCGTGCCGGCGGTCAGGTCGGCCTCCTCGGCCAGCTCCCGCGCCGCGGCGACGGGCAGGTCCTCGCCGTCGACGTCCATCAGACCGGCGGGCAGCTCCCACAGGTGCCGCCCGACCGGCTGTCGGTACTGCCGGACCAGCACCACCTGGCCGGCGTCGTCGAGCGCCACCACGGCGACCGCGCCGACGTGCCGGACGTAGTCGCGCGTGGCGGTGCCGCCGCCTGGCATGGTCACCTCGTCGGTGACCACGTCGAAGATCCGCCCGCGGTAGCGCTCCTGCCGGTCGCGCAGCTCGTAGCGGTGCTCGACGGCGCTCACGACGCGGACGCCGCCTTCGCCGAGGCGCCGTTGCGCGACGGCTTCTTCGCCGCCGGGGCGTCGGCCACCGCGTCCAGGTCGACCGGGAGCTGGTCCGCCTCCGAGTACGCCACGGCCGCCTTGACGAACGCCGCGAAGAGCGGGTGCGGACGGGTCGGACGGCTCTTCAACTCGGGGTGCGCCTGGGTGGCCACGAAGAACGGGTGCAGGCTCCGGTCCAGCTCGATGAACTCCACCAGCCGCCCGTCCGGCGAGGTGCCGGAGATGTGCAGGCCGGCCTTGGTGAGCTGGTCGCGGTAGGCGTTGTTCACCTCGTACCGGTGCCGGTGCCGCTCGCTGACCTCGGTGCTGCCGTACGCCTCGGCGACGATCGACCCCTCGGCCAGCTTCGCCGGGTACGCCCCGAGCCGCATGGTGCCGCCCAGGTCGCCCTTGCCGGCGACGATGTCCTCCTGGTCGGCCATGGTGGCGATGACCGGGTGCGTGGCCTCCTCGTCGAACTCCAGCGAGTTCGCCCCGTCCAGGCCGGCGAGGTGACGGGCCACCTCGATGGTCATGCACTGCAGGCCGAGGCAGAGCCCGAGCAGCGGGATGCCGTTCTCCCGGGCGTACCGGGCGGTGCCGATCTTGCCCTCGATGCCGCGTACGCCGAACCCGCCGGGGATGAGGATGCCGTCCGCGCCGGCCAGGGCGGCCGCCGCGCCGGCCGGGGTGACGCAGTCGTCGCTGGGCACCCAGCGCAGCTGCACCCGGGCCCGGTGGCCGAAGCCGGCGGCCCGGATCGCCTCGCTGACCGACAGGTACGCGTCGGGCAGGTCGACGTACTTGCCGACCACCGCGACGGTCACCGTGTGGTGCGGCTGGTGCACCCGGTCGAGCAGGTCGTCCCAACTGGCCCAGTCCACGTCACGGAAGGACAGGCCGAGCCGGCGCACCACGTACGCGTCGAGGCCCTCGCGGTGCAGCACCTTCGGGATGTCGTAGATGCTCGGCGCGTCCGGGGCGGCGACGACCGCCTCGGAGTCCACGTCGCAGTAGAGCGACAGCTTCTCCTTGACCTTGTCCGGGATGTCCCGGTCGCAGCGCAGCACCAGCGCGTCCGGCTGGATGCCGATGCTGCGCAGCTGCGCCACCGAGTGCTGGGTCGGCTTGGTCTTCAGCTCGCCCGACGGGGCCAGGTACGGCACCAGCGACACGTGCAGGTAGAAGCAGTTGTCCCGGCCCAGGTCGTGGCGGACCTGACGGATCGCCTCCAGGAACGGCAGCGACTCGATGTCGCCGACCGTGCCGCCGACCTCGGTGATCACCACGTCGGGCACCTGGCCGTCGGCGTCCGGGTCGGCCATGCCGAGGATCCGGGACTTGATCTCGTTGGTGATGTGCGGGATGACCTGGACGGTGTCGCCCAGGTACTCGCCGCGCCGCTCCTTGGCGATCACGTCCGAGTAGATCTGGCCGGTGGTGACGTTCGCCTTGCCGGAGAGCGCCCGGTCCAGGAAGCGCTCGTAGTGCCCGACGTCGAGGTCGGTCTCCGCGCCGTCCTCGGTGACGAAGACCTCGCCGTGCTGGAACGGGTTCATCGTCCCCGGGTCGACGTTGAGGTACGGGTCGAGCTTCTGCATCACCACGCGCAGCCCGCGCGCGGTCAGCAGGTTGCCGAGGCTGGAGGCGGTGAGGCCCTTACCCAGCGAGGAGGCGACGCCCCCGGTGACGAAAATGTGCCTGGTCGTCCGTGCTGAAGGGGCCAAGGCCTGCTCCCGTGTCGTCCGTAGCGGTCGTGCGAACCGCCGTGCCGATCAGCAAAGTGATCACGCGATCCACGGGATTCCACGGTAACACCTCCCCGGCCCCGACCCGGCGTCGCACCCGACCTGGCACGTCGCGAGCGGAACCGGTCACCCCGCCGCGACCTCGGTCGACGGTTGCGCGGCCCGGTCCGGGGTGCGGGCGACGGGCACGACCGGCCCACCCGTCCCGGCATGGTCGCCCTCCCCCGCCGACCGGCCACCGGCGTCCGGGCCGTCGCCGTCCTCGCCGCCGCGGTCCTCGCCGTGCCGATCGTCGCCGGCCGCCGGAGCGGCGTCGTCCCCGGACCCGCCGCCGTCCACGCCGGCCCCGGCCGGGGTACGCCCGGCGGCGTCCGCGTCGTCCGTTCCGCCGGTGGCCGGGGCGCTGCCGCCGTCCGGCCCGTCGTCCGGCGTGCCGCCCGAGGCCGGCCCGTCCGGCCCGTCGCCGCGCTGCCGGCCGGCCCCCGGCCGGGTGCGGTCGGTGGAGTGGTCGAGCACCCGCAGCGAGGCCAGCGCCGCCATCGGCACCACCAGGGCGCCGGCCGCCCCGGCCACGTCCAGGGCCGAGCCACCGAGCACCCCGCCGATCACCGCCGCCACCGCGGTGCCGGCCATCGCGGCGCGCACCGCCGGGTAGATGCCGAACAGCCGCATCAGCCCGCCCCAGGGCTGCAGCAGGGCGAACCAGACCAGCAGGGCGCCCACCACGGCCAGCACGGTCAGCGGGCTGTTCACCAGGGTGTCGAAGTTCGCGGTGCTGGACCGGTGCACGGTCAACCCGCCGGTGCCGTCGCCGAGGGCGGCGAGGAAGCGGCCCAGCGCGCCCCGCTCCTCCGCCGGCCGGCGCAGGTCCACCACGGCGTACCCGATGGTCAGCGCGAGGCCGGCCATGCCGGCCCAGACCAGGCGGCTGACGGTCAGCCAGCCGCCGGTGCTGATCGCGGCGGCCACGGCCACCCCGGCGGTCAGCGCCACCGCGCCGATCGGGTCCGCGCCGAGGTACGGGCTGCCGACCACCACCACCGCCGTGCCACCGACGGCGACCACCACCATCGGCCGCCACCCACGACGGAACCGCTGGGCGAGCCAGCCGGCGCTGAGCAGCGAACCGGCGAGGAACACCCCGAGGCCCATGGTGCCCAGGCCGGAGAACCGGCCACCCTCCAGGGCCGAGTAGCCGACCACGCCGTTGAGCTGCAACCGGGCGCCGCTGAGCACGTCCGCCCCGACGATCAGCGTGGCCAGCCCGGCGACCGCGCCGAGCGGCCCGAGGGTCCGGTCGTGGCCGGGGGCGAAACGCACCAGGGCGGTGGTGGCGACGATCAGGGCCAGGGTGACCAGCCCGAACCACCAGCCCGCGTCGTCGCCGCGCCACCAGGGCACCGCGTCGGCGAGCAGGGCGGCCGGCACCGCGAGGGCGACGGCGATCAGCAGCAGTTCGACGGTCGCCACCACCCGCCGGGAGACCGGCGGCGGGCTGTGCGGGCCGGCGAGCCGGCGGGCCCGACGCAGCAGCGGCAGCACCGCCACGAAGAGGGCTACCTCGGCCAGGGCGAGCAGGGCGAAGAACCAGCCGGCGACGGTCCGTTGGGCGCCGGCTTCCCGGTCGGCGTCGGCGGGGGCGGCGATCGCGGCGGCCAGGTCGTCCGGGCGGTCGGCGATCCGGACCGCCGGACGACCGAGGAAGAGCCGCTCGGGCATCGGCCGGCCCAGCGCGGCGAGCGCCGTCGGCGCCAGGTCGACCAGTTGCAGGTAGCCCTCCCGGGCGGTGCTGGCCGAGGTGAGCCAGCCACCCTCCCAGCCGGGCCCGTCGGCGACCACCACGTGCAGCCGCGACGGCGCCTCGGTGTCGGAGATCCCGGCCACCATGACCAGGGAGCGGGGCGGGCGCGCGGCGAGCACCTTCGCCAGCGCGGCGTCCGCCGCCCGCGCCTCCTCGGCGCGCACCGCCGGGTCGTCGCCCGCCACGGTTCCCAGGTCGACGATGCTGAGCACGCAGGAGCCGAGCAGGTCGGCGGGGTCCTCGGGCAGTTCGGCCGCGTACCGGTCGACCCGCCCGAAGGGACGCGCGGCGGCGACGGCGGCGCCCGGGCCGACCGCCACCGAGCAGCGCACCGACTCCGACAGCGAGCCGGGCACCGCCCCCCAGGGCAGCCGGTCGGCGTTGTGGGCGACCACGCTGCCCTGGTCCGGCAGGTTCGCGCCGATCCCGTCGGGCTGCTCGACCGCGACGTTGGCCGGCGGGCAGGCGCCCTGCTGGCGGCTGCCGTTCCAGGCGGCGTAACTGCCCGCGCCGAGGGTGAGCCAGCCGTCGACGGGGCAGGTGGGGCGGTGCGCGGAGCGGGTGGACAGCGACCCGATCGAGCCCTGCTGGGCCATCCGCCACAACGTCGGCGTGGTCTGCGGGTCGACGTCCTCCCAGCGCAGCCCGGCGACGCCGGCCAGCACCACGAAGTCTGCGGTGCGTCGGGGCACGCCGGTCTCCGGACGCGCCGCCAGCGCGGTCACGCCGAGCACCACCACGAGCAGGGTGAGCAGGAGCGGGGTGAGTCTGCGCAGCATCACCGGCGTCCCGTCGACGGGGTGTCCGCGCCGGGCGTCGCCGGCCCGGCGGGGTCGGGGCCCAGTTCGGCGTAGAGGGCGACCAGCGCGGCGACGGTGTCCTCCTCGGTGGGCCAGCTGGCGGCCCGGGCGGCGCCGCGGTGGACCAGGTCGGCCCGCAGGCTCGGGTCGTCCAGCAGGGTGCGCACCGCCGCGTCGACCGCGTCGACGTCGCCCGCCGGCACCAGCACCGCGGCGTCGCCGACCAGCTCCGGCAGCCCGCCCACGGCGGTCGCCACCAGCGGCACGCCGGCCCGCAACGCCTCCTGCGCGAAGAGCTGACGGGCCTCCCAGTCGCTGGTCACCACCGCCACGTCCGCGCCGGCGAGCAGGTCCGCCACGTCGGTGCGGTGGCCCAGCAGGGTCACCGGCGCGCGAGCGGTGGAGATCCGGGCCGCCAGTTGCAGGTACGCCGGCCCGCTGCCGGCGATGACGACCACCGGCGGCGGGGTCCGGCCCCGCCAGCGGGCGGCGGCGTCGACCAGCACGTCGTACCGCTTCTGCGGGTGCAGCCGACCGACCGAGAGGACCAGCGGCTGGTCGGCGGCGACACCGAACTCGGCGCGCACGGCGGCCCGGCGGCGGCGCGGGGCGGGCAGGGTCGGCGCGGCGACCGGGGCGAGGCGCGCGTCGGCGGCGCCCAGCGCGGCGGCGCGCTCCACCAGGTCGGTGGAGGCGCCCAGCGCGACCCGGGCGGCGCGGGCGACCATCCGCTCGGCGAGCCGGGAGAGCTGCCCGCGCAGCCCGCCGGCGAGCACCGCGTTGTGCCAGGTGACGACCAGCGGCGCGGCGGGCCGGGCGAGCGCCGCGACCAGCCCGGCGCGCAGCCCGTGGGCGTGCACGACCTGGACGGCCTCGGCGGTGAGCGTCCGGCGCAGCGCGGAGACGGCCCGCGCGTCGGCGGGCGTGGGGCTGGCCGGGATCTCCACCGGCGCGAAACGGGCCCCGACGCCGGTGAAGTCGAACTGGTCCTGGGTGGCAGCGGGCCCGCAGACCAGCACCGGGGTGCCGGCCGCGGCGAGACCCCGGGCCACGGAGCGCACGTGCTGGCCCACGCCGCCGGTGCTGGAGGCGAGCAGCAGGACCACCGTGCCGGGCCGGCCCGGCGCCGGCGTCGCGTCGGTCATCCGTGCTCACCTCTCGTTCGCGACTGCGGGGCTCGCAGACCCGGTTCACTCCTCGCGCTCACCGAACCCACCGTCGCTCGCGACTGCGGGGCTCGCAAACCCGGCTCACTCCTCGCGCTCACCGGGACACCGTCTCCTTCCCGTCGCCTGGTCCGGCAGCGCCGCCGTCCTGCCGGTCGCGCGGCGTCGTGCGACGGCGGCCGACGAGGCGGCGCAGCATCCCGGCCAGCAGCGGCTGCACGTCCGGCCGGTCCGTCAGCCAGGCCACGGCGAGGAACACGACCCCGACCACGGCCCCGGACAGCATGCCCTGCACGAGCGCCCCCGCTGTCGTCGGGGTGCCGCCGCCGAGGTCGGCGAGCCACCCGGCGGTGGCCGCTCCGGCGGGCGCGGCGAGCGTGGCGGCGGCCAGGCCGGCGGCCGCCGCCCGGCCCACCCCGGCCAGCGCCGGGCGCCCGGCCGAGCGGGCCACCGCGAGCAGCAGCAGGCCACCGAGGAGGAGCATGCCGGCCGAGTTGGCCAGGGCCACGGCGAGCACCCGGTCGGGCAACGGCAGGAGCGCGCCGAGCAGCAGCACCGCTACCGGCACGGCCAGCCAGCCCACGGCCGTGGCCCAGGTCGCCGTGCGGGTCTCGCCCCGGGCGTAGAGGGCCCGGGTGAGCACGGCGAAGAGGCCGTAGCCGAGCAGCCCGGGGGCGAAGCCGGCGATCGCCGCGGCGGCGGCGGGCGCGGCGTCCGGCGGGAAGAAGAACCAGCCGATGGGCGCGGCGACACCGACCAGCGCGGCGGCGCCGAGGCTGCTGAAGACCAGCACCCCCCGGACCGCGGGGGCCAGGGTCCGCCGGTACGCCTCCTCGTCGTCGGCGGCCCGGGCGGCGGCCAGGGTCGGGTACGCGGCAACGGCCAGGGGCACCGCCAGCACCGCCCACGGCAGCAGGTAGACCGTCTGGGCGAGCTGGTAGACGCCGGGATTGGTGGTGGCGCCGTAGGTGACCTGGTTGAGGCTGACGACCAGCGCGATCTGCTGGGTGGTGACGGTGACCGCCCCGGCCACCGCCAGCCCGCCGACCCGGGCGCGGGCGTCGGCCGGGAAGCCGTACCCGGGGCGCAGCCGCAGCCCGAGCCGACGCAGCGGGACCAGCAGCGACAACGAGAGCACGACCACCCCGGCGGTGGTGCCGCCGGAGAGGATCAGCTCGCCGCCCCGGCTCACCCCGCCCACGGTCGCCAGCCGCCCCTCGGCGACGGTGAAGGTCAGGTAGACGATGATCACGGTGACGCTGCTGAGCAGCGGCGCGATCACCGGCCAGGCGAAGCGCCGGTGCGCCTGGAGCACCCCGGTCAGCACGATGCCGACGCCGTAGAGCGGCACCTGCGGGGCGAAGATCCGCAGCATCCGTTCGCCGCTGGCCTGCTGGGCGTCGCTCAGGCCCTCGCCGAGCAGGCCGACGATCGGGCCGGCGGCGAGCGCCACCAGCAGCGCCAGCGGCACCAGCAGGGTCAGCGTCCAGGTGAGCAGGGCGCCGGTGGTGGCGTTCACCGCCCGCCGGTCACCGGCCGCGACCGGCCCGGCCAGCAGCGGTACGACGAGACTGGCCAGCGCCCCGCCGGCCACGATCTCGAAGATGACGTTCGGTACGGCGTTGGCCACCACGTACGCCCCGCCCAGGTCGGTCGGGGCCAGGGTCCAGGTGAACACGGCGGTACGACCGAAGCCGGCCAGTCGGGCGACCACGGTGAGCACGGCGATGAGGGCGGCCGCTCCGGCCACCCGGCCGGCGCCGGCGAGGGGTGCCGGTCTGGTCACGTCAGTCGGATCGCCGGCCCAGCTCGTCGAGCTCGCGCAGGCCGGGGGTGCGCTGGATGACAGCCGTGAAGCTGACCTTCTCGCTGGCGGCGGTGAGCCCGGCGAGCACGGCCAGGACGGCGGCCCGCCCGACCGGGCCGGTACGCGCGGCGAGAGCCACGCCGAGCAGCGCGCCGAGCGCGTTGGCGCCGCTGTCGCCGACCATCACCTGCTCGTCGAGGTCCTCCCCGAGCAGCCCGGACGCCGCGCCGACCGCCCCGGCGGCGATGCCGCCGTGCGGGCCGCGGGCGAGCGGGGCGCCGAGCAGCAGGCCGGACTTCAGCGCCCGGCCGGGGCGCAGGTCGAGCAGGTTGAGCAGGTTGGCGGTGCCGGCCACCACGCCGGCGCCGAGCAGCACGTCGACCGTCCGGCCGAGGGTGCCCTGCCGCTGCCGGCGGCGGTGCGCGGCGACCCGGGGGTCGGCGGCGAGCAGCGCGGCGGCGCCCAGGCCGGCGGCGCCGACCCCGAGCACCTTGACCGTGCCGGCGGTGACCCGGCCCTCGCGCAGCGCGGCGAGGTGCCCGGTGAAGCCCTTGGCGGCCTTCTGCTCCGGGCGGGCGCCCACCACGTCGTCGTAGAGCCCGACCGCGCCGGCGCCGAGTCCGGCGACCAGCGCGGCCGCGCCGGAGGGGACGCTGGAGGCGCCGAGTGCCCCGGCGCCGGCCGCGCCGACGGCGAGGGCCGGCCCGGCGGCCAGGGTGACCGTACGGCCGCGGAAGTTGGTCCGCTCCAGCGCCGGACCGACCGGGGCGGTGCGGATCTCCCGCAGCGCGTAACGGGCGGTGGCGGCGCCGACGGCGGCGGCCAGCAGCCGCCCGAGCGCGCTCACGCGGCACTCCCGGACGGCACGGGCGGGCGGGATCCGGTCACCGGGGTACGTCGTTCGCTCACTGGGGCAGTCTAGGCAGCAGATCGGCGGCGTTGTCGCCGACGCCGTACTGGCCGGCCTTCTTCTCGGTGAGCTGCTGCACCAGGGCGAGCGTGGTGACCAGCTGTCCCTGCACGGTGTTGGCGTTGTCGACGGTGGAGATGGTCTGCGCGAGGACCGGGTCGCCGCGCACGATGGCGACCAGGTTGCCGCCGTCGGAGCCGTTGCCGCCGACGACGATCGCGCCGGTACGGTCGAACTGCTCGGCGATCTTCACCACCGACTCGTCCTTCTTGGCGGAGTCCTTGTCCACGTACGGCTGCCCGCTGACCACCACGACCGCCTCGGCGGCCCCGCTGACCGGTTCCTCGGCGGTGAGGTAGCCGCCGTTGGAGTACGCGGTCAGCACCGCCTTGCGGTCGGCCTCGGGCACCGCCGGGGTGCCCTGGGGCCGGTCGAGCAGGACGCTGGCCAGCAGGGCGCTGGAGGTCTCCACGCCGTTGCCGTTGCCGGGCAGCGCGGAGGCGGGGGCGCTGGGGCGGGCGGCGGTGACCGCCAACTCCATCAGGTTGGTGTTGTTGTCCGGGTTGATGAACTTGTCCTGGACGTCGACCCGGCCGGTGACGTCGGCGCCGGCCAGCTCCAGCATCTTCAGCACGCCCTCGGTGTGCTCCCGCCCGCTCGGGGTGCTGAGCAGCAGCACCCGCCTGCCGGTGAGCTTGCCCGGCAGGACGACCTGCGCGATCTGCGCGGCGAACTCCTCCTCGAGCTCCAGCTCCTTCTGCATGCTGTTGACCGACTGGCGCATCTGCTGGTTGTCCTTGCGCAGCGCGTTGACGTTCTCCTTGAGCGAGTCCGCCACGGGGCCGTTGAGGGCGGCCGTGCCGACCACCAGGCCGATGGCCAACGCCAGGAAGACCGCGGTCAGGGACACCACGTGGTACCGGAAGTTGATCACGCTTGCAGCCTCTTGATCGGTCGGGAGCTAGAAGAGCTGGCCGAGCTGGAACACGAAATTGTCCCACCACTCGGAGACCACGCCCAAATACGCCTTCCCGACGGTGGAGACCGCCACCGCGGAAGCCATCGCGGCGACCGCCGAGAGGACCAGCAGCAGCAGCGACGAGCCGGAGATGCTCTGCCGGTACAGCCGGCTCACGCCCTTGGCGTCGACCAGCTTGCCGCCGACCTTGAGCCGGGTGAGGAAGGTGGACGCCATGCCGCCGCGCCCCTTGTCCAGGAACTCCACCAGGGTGGCGTGGGTGCCGACGGCGACCAGCAGCGAGGCGCCCTTCTCGTCGGCCAGCAGCATGGCCAGGTCCTCGCTGGTGGCGGCGGCCGGGAAGGTGATCGCCGGCACACCCAGCCCGGTGACCCGGGGCAGGCCCGGGGCCCGCCCGTCCGGGTACGCGTGCACGATCACCTCGGCCCCGCAGCGCAGCACGTCGTCGGTGACCGAGTCCATGTCGCCGATGATCATGTCGGGGGTGTAGCCCGCCTCGACCAGGGCGTCCGCGCCGCCGTCCACGCCGATCAGCACCGGCTTGAACTCCCGGATGTACGGGCGCAGGACGTCCAGGTCGTCCTTGTAGTCGTAGCCGCGGACCACGATCAGGCAGTGCCGGCCCTGGATCTGGGTCTGGATGTCCGGTACGCCCACCCCGTCCAGCAGCAGGTCGCGCTCCTGCCGGAGGTAGTCCATGGTGTTGGCGGCGAACGCCTCCAGCTGGACCGACAGTCCTTCCCGGGCGTCGGCCATCGCCTTGGCCACCGTCTCGGCGTCCTGGAGCTCGCCGTGCGCCACCGGCTCGTCGGCGACGTAGACGGTGTTGCCCTCGATCCGGACGGTGTCGCCCTCGCGGACCCGCTCGAAGATCCCCTCGCCGAGGTCGTCCAGGAGCGGGATCCCGGCGGCCACCAGCACCTCGGGGCCGAGGTTGGGGTAGCGGCCGGAGACCGACGGCTTGGCGTTGAGCACCGCGGCGACGCCGACGGCGACCAGCGAGTCGGCCGCCACCCGGTCCAGGTCGACGTGGTCGATGACCGCGATGTCGCCGGGGCGGAGCCGGCCGACCAGCCGCTTGGTACGACGGTCGAGGCGGGCGGTGCCGACGACTGAGCCCGGGTCCGCGTTCCGGGTCCGGCGCAACGTGGGTAGACGCATCGTGACCATCCTGGCATGTGAGGCAGGCTTTTCTGTCGCGACATGCCTGAGCAGGGCCGCCTACCCAGGGAAGCACACCGGAGCGCAGGCCGGTGTGCCTCCGCTCACAATCGTGGCGGTCAGGGCCGCCTTTCCTTGGCCGCCACGGCCAGAAGCTCCTCGGCGTGAGCGATACCCAGGTCCGAGTCGGGCAAACCGGCGAGCATCCGGGCCAGCTCACGGGCCCGCTCGGTGTCCTCCACCACCCGCACCCCGCTGGTGGTCACCGCTCCCCCCGTGTCCTTCGCCACCACCAGGTGCCGGTCGGCGAACGCGGCGACCTGCGGCAGGTGGGTGACGACCAGCACCTGGTGGCTGCGGGCCAGCCGGGCCAGCCGGCGGCCGATCTCCACCGCCGCCTGCCCGCCGACCCCGGCGTCGACCTCGTCGAAGACCAGGGTGGGCGGGCCGCCGGAGCCGGCGAAAACCACCTCGATGGCGAGCATCACCCGGGACAGCTCACCGCCGGAGGCGCCGCGCTGCAACGGCAGCGAGGGCGCGCCCGGGTGGGCCAGCAGGCGCAGCTCCACCTCGTCGGCCCCGTCCGGACCGACGCCCACCTGCGCGCCGTCGACCGTCAGCGTGGGCTCGCTCTTGCCCGCCGGGCGCGGCAGGACGGCCACCTCGATTCGGGCGTGCGGCATGGCCAGCCCGGCCAGCTCCACGGTGACCTGCTCGGCGAAGCGGGTCGCCGCCTCCCGTCGCGAGGCCGAGACCCGGCCGGCCAGGTCGGCCACCTCGCCGGCCAGGCGCTGGGCCTCCTTGTCCAGCTCGTCGAGCAACTCGTCGGAGGTGTCCAGGTCGGACAGTCGGGTACGGGCCCGTTCGGCCCAGGCCACCACGCCGTCGACGTCGTCGGCGTACTTGCGGGTCAACGCGCGCAGCGCGGCCCGCCGCTCGTAGACGGTCTGCAACCGGGCCGGGTCGGCGTCCAGCGCCGCCAGGTACGCCGACAGCTCGGCGGAGACGTCCGCGACCAGGGTCGCCGCCTCCTCCAGGCGGGCCGCCAGCTCGCCCAGGGCCGGGTCGGTGCCGGCCTGCGCCTCCAGAGTGCGCCGGGCGGTGCCGAGCAGGGTCGTCGCGTCGGGGGTGTCGTCGGCCGTCTCCACCCCGCCGGCCACGCACTGCTGGGCGAGCTGGGCCGCGGTGCGCAGCCCCTCGGCGTGCTCCAGGCGCTGCGCCTCGGCCTTCAGCTCGTCGTCCTCACCCGGCTGCGGGTCGACCCGAGTGATCTCGTCCAGCCCCAGCCGCAGCAGGTCGGCCTCCTGGTTGCGCTCGCGGGCGTTGCGCCGCCGGTCGGCCAGGTCGTCGACGACGTGCCGCCACCGCGCGTACGCCTCGCGCAGCGCGTCGAGCAGCTTCTCGTGCGCCGGGCCGGCGAACCGGTCCAGCGCGGCCCGCTGCTCGGCCGGACGCAGCAGGCGCAGCTGGTCGGACTGGCCGTGCACCGCCACCACCTGCTCGCCGACCTCGCCGAGCATCGACACCGGCATGCTGCGCCCGCCCAGGTGGGCCCGGGAACGACCCTCCACCGTGACCGTACGGCTCATCAGCAGCGAGCCGTCCTCGTCGGGCTCACCGCCGGCGTCGACGATCCGGGCGTGCACCGCGTCGGCGACCCGGCCGTCGAGGCGCAGCCGCCCCTCGACCAGCGCCCGGCCCGGCTGGGCGCGGACCCGCCCGGCGTCGGCCCGGCCGCCGAAGAGCAGGCCGAGGCCGGTCACCACCATCGTCTTGCCGGCACCGGTCTCGCCGGTGATGACGTTCATCCCGCCGGTCAACGGCAGCGTGGTGTCCTCGATGACGCCCAGTCCGGTGATGCGCAGCTCTTCCAGCACAGCAACCGACAGTAGACGCGGCCCCCGACAGTTGACCAGCCGGCGCGGCCCGCCTGTGGACAGCCGGCCCGGCTCACCCCGCCGGGTGGCCGGTCACCTGCGGCTGCCCCGCCAGCCCTGGACCGGCAGGTCGAACTTGGCGACCAGCCGGTCGGTGAACGGCCGGTCCCGCAGCCGGACGACACGCACCGGCAGTGCGCCGCGACGCACCGTCACCCTGGCCCCCGGTGGGAGGTCGAAGACCCGCCGGCCGTCGCAGCAGAGCACCGCGAGGGTGGTGAACGGGTCCACGGTGATGGCGATGGTGGACGTGGGCGCGGTCACCAGCGGGCGGCTGAACAGCGCGTGCGCGCTGATCGGCACCAGCAGCAGCGCCTCCACCTCCGGCCAGACCACCGGGCCGCCGCCCGAGAAGGCGTACGCGGTGGAGCCGGTCGGGGTCGCGCAGACCACCCCGTCGCAGCCGTACCGCGACAGCGGCCGGCCGTCCACGTCGACGAGGAGCTCCAGCATCTGGGCCCGCTCGCCCTTCTCGACACTGATCTCGTTGAGCGCCCAGGACTCGATGGTCGGCCCGCCGTCGAACTCGGCGGTCACGTCGAGGGTGAGCCGTTCGTCCACGGTGTAGTTGCGCCCGACCACGTCACGCACGGCCAGGTCCAGGTCGTCGATCTCCGCCTCGGCGAGGAAGCCGACCTTGCCGAGGTTGATGCCGAGCAGCGGTACCTTCGCCGGGCGGGCCAGTTCGGCCGCGCGCAGGAAGGTGCCGTCGCCACCGAGGGCGAAGACGATCTCGGCGCCCTCGGCCGCCTCCGGGCCGGTGACCGGCACCACGCCCGGCAGGTCGAGGTCGTCGGCCTCCTCGGCGACCACCCGCACCTCGAAACCGGCGGCGATCAGGTCGGCGGCGACCGCCCGGGCGTGCTCGGTGCTGCGCCGACGGCCGGTGTGCGTCACCAGCAGCGCGGTACGGCTCACCGGCCGACCTCCGCGCGTGCGGCGGCGGGGCTCGAACAGTCGCTGACGCTCACGCCGACCAGCCTCCCGTACCCGATCACCGGGCTCCGCTCGTCGCTCACCCTGACACCTCCCCGGATTCCGCCTCCGGCAGCACGCCGGAGGTCGCCAGGCCCTCGGGCCCGGCCGCCACGACGGCGCGTACCCGCTCGGGGTCGGCCGCCGGCGCGCCCCGGCGTAACCATACGAAGAACTCGACGTTGCCGCTCGGCCCCGGCAGCGGGCTGGCGGCCACATCGGCCAGGCCCAGCCCGAGATCGGCGGCGGCCGCCGCGACGTCGAGCACCGCCTCAGCGCGCAGCGCCGGGTCCCGGACCACGCCGCCTGCGCCGACGCGCTCCTTGCCGACCTCGAACTGCGGCTTGACCATCAGCGCCAGGTCGCCGTCGACCCGGGTGCACCCGGCCAGGGCGGGCAGCACCAGGCGCAGCGAGATGAAGGAGAGGTCCGCCACCGTGAGGTCGACCTCGCCACCGATGGCCTCGGGAGTCAGCGTACGGACGTTGGTGCGCTCGAAGACCCGGACCCGCTCGTCGGTGCGCAGCGGCCAGGCGAGTTGGCCGTAGCCGACGTCCACCGCGACCACCTCGGCCGCGTCGGCACGCAGCAGCACGTCGGTGAAGCCGCCGGTGGAGGCGCCCGCGTCCAGGCAACGCCGGCCGGCGACGGTCAGCCCGTCCGGGGCGAACGCGGCGAGCGCGCCGGCCAGTTTGTGCCCGCCGCGCGAGACGTACTCGGTGGACGGGTCCTCGCCGGTGACCCGCAGCGGGTCGGCGGGGTCGACCATCGCGGCGGGCTTGCGGGCCGGCACCCCACGCAGCTGGACCCGGCCGGCCTCGACCAGCGCGGCGGCCTGCTCCCGGGAGCGGGCCAGCCCGCGACGGACGAGTTCGGCGTCGAGACGGTTACGACGTGCCATGGGGTGGTTCTCCGGTCGTTCAGGTCTGGTCGATGGTGGCGAGGGTCTCCCGCAGCGTCTGGTACGCCGCCTCGTACTGGGCGATCTGGTCGGCCGGGGGCAGCCCCTCCGCGTTGATCATCGCCTGTACGGCGGCGTCCACCGCCGGGTGGTGCGCCTCGCCGACCTCCTCGTACGATCCGCCCGGCGGCGGACCGGGACGCGGCCCCGGCGGCGGACCCGGACGGGCACCCGGCGGCGGACCGGGACGCGCGCCGCCCGGCGGCGGACCCGGACGGAACGGGCCCGTCACGACCGGCTCCCCCACCGGGCGGTCACTGCTCGCCGCCCGTGGCGGGTCGACGCGGCGCCGCCTTCTTGGCCGGCCGGGCGGCGGGGGCGGCCGGCTCGCCCGGCGTGGTCGAGACCGTGGCCGGCGGCTTGCGGGCGATGGCCTTCTTCGCCACGGCCTTCTTCGCGACCGCCTTCTTCGCCACCGCCTTCGTCGGCGCGGTCGCGGACGGCCCGCCGACCCCGCTCGGGCCGGTCCCGGCTCCGACCGGAGCGGTGGATGCCGGTGCCCCGAGGGGCGGGACGATGGTGTCCGGCGCGGCGGCGCCGAGGTACGCCCCCGGCCCGCCCTTGGCCTCGCGCAGCTCGCGTTCCAGCTCGTGCACCCGGCGGGTCAGTTCGGCGACCTCGTCGGCGGTGGCGAGCCCGACCGCGCCCAGCGCCCGGTCCACCTCGAAGCGGACCAGCTTGGTCAGCGCCTCACGGTTGGCCGCGCCGGTGGCGAGGAGTTCCTCGGCGAGCGCCTGGAGCTGGGCGGCCGTCGCGCCGCCGGTGCCGACCGCCCGGCGCACGGCGTCCTGGGCCTTCTTCCGGGGCGCCTCCGTCAGGCCCATGGCCAACTCGAGGTAGGCGCGCCACGCGTCCTGCATGCCTGAGTCCTTCCGCGGGGCGGGATGTGCGGGTCTCACGCTACCGGGCGCCCCCGACGACCCATTGCGGTACGGTGCCGGGAACGGCGTGGCGTGCGGTGAGGAGACGATGGTGGCCAGCGTGGACGAGTGCCGGCAGGCGTTGCGGGATCTGGCGGCCAGGCTGGACCGGCACGCCGAGATGCAGGGGAAGATCGACCTGGATCGCACCCTGGCCTGCCGGATCACCGACCTGGACACCGCGTTCCACGGGCGTCTCGCCGGCGGCCGGCTGGTCGACCTGAGCGACGGCGACGACCCGAAGGCCAAGATCGCCCTGGTCTGCGGCAGCGACGACCTGGTCGCCCTGGTACACGGTCAGCTCGACATCACCAGGGCGATCGGCTCCCGCCGGGTGTCCATCAAGGCCAATCCGTTCGACCTGATGAAGCTGCGCAAGCTGCTCTGAGCCGTCAGGCGGGCAGGCCGAGCGCCGCCAGCGCCCGCTCGGCTTCCGGTGTCGCGGGCCGCACCCCCGACACCTGGTCGCCGGACCAGGCGGCCGCGCAGAGCGCCGCCAGCGCGTCCAACGACCGGCCCGCACCGCTCAACTCCACCGCGCCGTCGACCAGGGCGGCGGACCACCCCGCGGTCTCCGGCTTCCCGGGTACGGCGACCACGGCCGCCGGGTCGAAGAGCCCCGCCAGGTCCTCGGAGACGTACGTCGGGCGTCGCGCCTCGGGGGCGGCCAGCAGTTCGGGTACGTCGCTGACGCCGGTCAGCACCAGCAGGCTGTCCAGGCCGGCACGCCGGGCGCCCTCGATGTCGGTGTCCAGCCGGTCGCCGACCACCAGCGTCCGCCCCTGCCCCGCCCGCCGGGCGGCGGTGGCGAACAGGGCCGGCTCGGGCTTGCCGACGACCACGTCCGGCGCCCGGTCCAGCGCGTGCCGCAGGGCGGCCACCAGGGAGCCGTTGCCCGGCAGCGGGCCCCGCCCGCTGGGCAGGGTCCGGTCGATGTTGGTGGCGATCCAGGTCGCCCCGGCCCGGATGGCGACCGACGCCTCGGCCAGGTCCACCCAGCCCACCTGCGGGCCGTACCCCTGCACGACCGCCACCGGCGACTCGTCGGCCCCGGCGACCGGGGTGAGCCCGACGGCTCGGATCTCGGCGCGCAGCGCCTCCGCGCCGACCACGAGCACCGGGGCGCCGGCGGGGAACCGGTCTCGCAGCAGTTCGGCGGCGGCCGCGGCGGAGGTCAGCACCTCGGCCGGCTCGGCCGGCACACCCATCCCGGTGAGCAGGTCGGCAACCTCGCTGGAGCGGCGTGAGGCGTTGTTCGTCGCGTACGCCACCGCCCGGCCGTCGGCGTGCAGCCGGCCGACGGCCTCGACCGCGCCGGGGATCGGCCGGTCGATCAGGTAGATCACCCCGTCCAGGTCGAAGACGACCAGCGAGTACCCGTCGACCAGCCGGTCCCCGGCGACTCCGGTCATCGCTGACCCGGCTCCGCCTCGTCGGCGCCCGCCGGCCGGTCGCCGGCGGCGCGGTCGGCAACCGTGGTGGCCTGCCCCTCGGCGCGCTCGTCGCCGGTAAGCCCGTCGCCGTCGAGGTCGTCGTCCTCGTCCTCGTCGTCGTCCTCGTCGAGGTCGTCGTCCTCGTCGTCGCCGTCGAGGTCGTCGTCGCCGGCGAGGTCGTCCTCGTCGTCGTCCTCGTCGAGGTCGTCGTCATCCTCGTCGTCGACGTCTTCGTCGTCCTCGTCGTCCTCGTCGTCGCCGGCGGTCAGGTCGGCGTCCGGCCGGGCCGGCTCCGCGCCCGGGGTGCCCGGACCCGAGGCGGTCTCCTCGGCCGGCTCCTCGTCGGAGTCGTCGCCCTCGATCAGCACGCCGTCGAGTTCCAGCAGCCGCTCCGCGGCGTCGGTCTCGCCGTCGGTGTCCACGTCGGCGGCACGGGAGAACCACTCCCGGGCCTCCTCACGTCGACCCACCGCCAGCAACGCGTCCGCGTACGCGTAGCGCAGCCGGCCGGTCCACGGCTCGGCCGGGTCGGCGGTCAGCTCGGGGACCTGGAGCATCGCCACGGCGGCGTCCTTCTGCCCGAGGTCGCCGCGCGCGCCGGCCGCCACGATCAGCAGCTCGATGGCGACGGCCTTGTCGAGCTTCTCCTGGTCGGCGCCCCGGAACAGGTCGATCGCCCGCTCCGGACGCCCCAGGGCCCGCTCGCAGTCGGCCAGCACCGCCAGGTGACTCTGCAACCCGGTCATCCGGTGGTACGTGCGCAGCTCGGCGATCGCCGTCTGCCACTCCCCCGCGTGGTACGCGGCCAGCCCGACAGCCTCCCGCACCGCGGAGATCCGCGAGGCCAGCCGCCGGGCCGCCATCGCGTGGGCGAGCGCCTCGGCCGGGTCCTCGTCGATCAGCTGACCGGTGGCGACCAGGTGACGGGCGACGGTCTCGGCGACCGGCTTGTTCAGCGAGAGCAACTCGGCGCGGACCGCCGTGTCCAGGTCGCTCGCGGAGATCTCGTCCGGCAGCGCCGGCGTGGCGCCCCGGGCTCCCTCGACCTCGTCGTGGCGCTCCCGGTCGGGGCCGAAGCCACCCTCCGGGCGCCGGTCCTCGAAGCCACGCCGGTCGTCGTGACGGGGCCGGTCACCGTAGCCACCGCGATCGCCGCCCCGCTCCGGGCGCGGCCGGTCGCCGCCTCGGAAGCCACCCTCACGGCGGTCGCCATCACGGCGGAAGCCGCCCTCACGCGGCGCCTCGCCGTCGCGGCGGAAGCCGCCCTCACGACGGTCGCCACCCCGGAAGCCGCCCTCACGGGAGTCACCGCCACGGGGACCACCTTCGCGGCGGTCGCCGCCCCGGAAGCCACCCTCGCGCGGGCCGGAACGGAACCCACCCTCACGACGGTCACCGTCGCGGCGGAAGCCGCCCTCACGCGGCGCCTCGCCGTCGCGGCGGAAGCCGCCCTCACGACGGTCCCCACCACGGAAGCCACCCTCACGGCGCTCGCCGCCACCGAAGCCACCCTCACGACGGTCCCCACCACGGAAGCCACCCTCACGGCGCTCGCCGCCACCGAAGCCACCCTCACGACGGTCCCCACCACGGAAACCGCCCTCACGGCGCTCGCCGCCACCGAAGCCACCCTCACGCGGGCCGGAACGGAACCCACCCTCACGACGGTCGCCACCACGGGACTCGCCACCGCGGAAGCCACCCTCACGACGCTCGCCGCCACCGAAGCCACCCTCACGCGGGCCGGAACGGAACCCACCCTCACGACGGTCGCCACCACGGGACTCACCGCCACGGAAGCCACCCTCACGACGGTCCCCACCGCGGAAGCCGCCCTCACGGCGGTCAGCGCCCCGGGGACCGCTGTCACCGTCGCGGCGGAAACCACGCTCGCGGTCACCCCCGCCGTGCTCGCGGCGGTCGCCGCCCCGGAAGCCACCCTCGCGACGCTCGCCGCCACCGAAGCCGCCCTCACGCGGGCCGGAACGGAACCCACCCTCGCGACGGTCGCCACCACGGAAGCCACCCTCGCGCGGCGCGTCACCGTCCCGGCGGAAACCGCCGGCCCGGGAGTCGCCGTCGCGGGGGCCGGACCGGAAGCCACCCTCACGGCGGTCGCCACCACGGGACTCACCGCCACGGAAGCCACCCTCACGACGGTCCCCACCACGGAAGCCGCCCTCACGGCGGTCACCGCTCCGGGGACCGCTGTCACCGTCGCGCCGGAAACCACGCTCGCGGTCGCCGCCGCGGAAGCCGCCCTCACGCGGCGCGTCACCGTCGCGGCGGAAGCCGCCCTCGCGACGGTCGCCGCCACGGGACGCGTCGCCGCGGAACCCACCGTCACGGGAGCCTTCGCCGTCACGGCGGAAGCCGCCCTCACGACGGTCACCACCACGGAAGCCGCCGTCGTTGTCCCGACGGAAGCCACCCTCACGTGGGCCGGAACGGTAGCCACCCTCACGGCGGTCACCGCCACGGAAACCACCCTCGCGCGGCGCGTCACCGTCCCGGCGGAAACCGCCGGCCCGAGAGTCGCCGTCGCGGGAGCTGGAACGGAAGCCACCCTCACGGCGGTCGCCGCCGCGGAAACCCCCGCCGTCGCGACCACGCTCGGCACCGTTGCCACCGCGCTGGCCGCCCCGGTCGTCGCGATCTCCCCGGTACGGGGGACGGTCGTCCCGACGCTGGCCGGCGTCCCGCCCCTGCGGGCGGTCCGAACGGTCCTCGTAACGACGCGGACGATCTCCGCCCTGCGGTCCTGAACTCACAGGTACATCCTTCCTCATTGCGCCACCAACGGCGCTACGCAGTCGAGGGCCGACCCGGATGGGGCGGCCCTCGACTGGAAGATTGTCCGGCGGTGTCCTACTCTCCCACACCCTCCCGAGTGCAGTACCATCGGCGCTGGAGGGCTTAGCTTCCGGGTTCGGAATGTTACCGGGCGTTTCCCCTCCGCCATGACCGCCGTAACTCTATGA
>NZ_JBNADX010000012.1:72590-173772 GCF_049629545.1 Micromonospora citrea | reverse complement strand
CACTGGGTCGCGGCCTGCGCCGCGGTGACCGGAATGGTCACCAGCCCGCCGGCCACCAGGGCGCTCGCACCGGCGAGTGCGACCGCCCGGCGCCTGCCGGACAGGTTTCTCCACAGATTCATGCCACTGAACTCCTTGGGCGAGACCGGATCCGTGTTACGGCCCGGCACGTGGCCCGGCGGACGCCCTGTACAGGACGACCCTCGGCGCCAACGGGATCTTCGGGGGGTGCGCCCGACCCGGACGGGCGTGGTGGTGGGGGGCGACCGGTCCGCCGGACCGGTCGGGTGGCCCACGTCGTCCGGCTCTCACCGGTTGCCCTCGACGTCTGCCTTCGCGGTGTAGCTCCCCGTACCGCGTGCAGCGATTCTTGCATGGGAGCGCTTCCATGGCAATGGCTCGATACTCGCCCGAAACCTTCCGGCAAGGGACGGACGACTCGGCGGACCCGGGACATTCGGCCCCATCAGCCGGTTTCCCCCCGGGAACCCCAGAGTTCGCGCGACCGCCTCCAAGGCCCGGAACACCAACAGAAGCCGTCTACCACCAGTAAAGCCGTGATCACTCGCAAACTCCAAAACACGAATCTTTCCCCGGATAAGTCGCGAAACGGTCTAACGTCGGTCATAGCTCGACTGACGTCGGGCTCAGGACAACAGGGATGGAGTGACGCAGGTCATGGCTAACAAGATGCTCGGGAAGGTCGTCGCGGGTGCCGCGCTCGGCGGCGCGTCCCTCCTGGTGTTCACGCCGGGGATCGCGTTCGCGGACGGTGCCCAGCCCGGCGGGGACCGTGAGGGCAAGGTCATCGCCAAGCCGCACGCCGTCAAGCCCGGCGAGACGGTCAAGCTCCTGGAGATCTGCCCGACGCCGCAGGAGCACGCCTACGTCTGGTCGAAGGTCACCGGCAAGGTGAAGCTCAAGGCGGCCGACGAGGGCCGCGGCGACCACGGCGGCAAGGACAAGGGCGGTTCCTGGGAAGGCGACAAGGGCGGCTCCTGGGAAGGCGACAAGGGCGGCGACAAGGGCGACGACGGCAAGGGGCCGCAGCCGAAGCCGCCGGCCAACGGTGGTCAGCCCCCGGCCGGAGACGCCCAGCCCCCGGCGGGTGGTTGGGGCGGTGGCTTCGCCACCGACGTCGCGCCCGATCGGGGCGGCAAGGCATACGAGGAGGAGCGGGCCGACGCGGGCCGCGAGGACGGCAAGCACCACTGGAAGGGCCACGAGTACGGCCAGGAGGCCGGTGCCGAGGGCGAGCACTCGTGGAAGGGCGGCGACAAGCGCGGCTCGTACGGCGGCGAGTCCGGCTCGTACGGCGGCGAGTCCGGCTCGTACGGCAGCGACAAGTACGGCAGCGAGTCCGGCTCGTACGGCGGCGAGTCCGGCTCGTACGGCAGCGACAAGTACGGCAGCGAGTCCGGCTCGTACGGCGGCGAGTCCGGCTCGTACGGCAGCGACAAGTACGGCAGCGACAAGTACAGCAGCGACAAGTACGGCAGCGAGGCCGACTCGCGCGGCTACGACAAGTACGGTCAGGACGCCGAGGCCGGCGCCGAGGCCTGGCAGGGCCACGGCGCCGAGTACGCCGAGGACGCCGCCGGGGCCGAGTCCGGCTACGGCTGGAAGGGCAGCGGCGAGGACGCCGCCGGGGCCGAGTCCGGATCCGGCTGGAAGGGCCGCGGCGAGGACGCCGCAGCCGCCGAGGCGGAGCGGAGCTGGGAGCACAAGAAGGACTTCGTCTACTACGGCGAGGCCCAGGTCGCCCCGGACGCCGCCCCGGGCACGTACGAGCTCAAGGGCTCGTGCGGCGAGGGCGAGCTGGTGGTCCTGCCGCGCGGCGGCGTCGAGGGCGGTGACGGTGGCATGACCACCACCGGCACCGACCGCGAGCTGGCGCTGGGCGGGGCGGGCATGATCGGCGCGGCCGCCCTGGGCGGCATCGTGCTGATGCGTCGGCGTCGGGCCGATGGGCTCGTCTGACCAGACGGCGACACGGGCCGGCGGCCGTCACGGGAGACCGTGGCGTGCCGCCGGCGCGGCCGTCGTCGTCCTGCTGGCCGTCGGGGGCGCCGGCATGATCGGCGCGTCGCTGCGGACCGAGCCGCCGCCCCGCCCGCCGCAGCCGATCGCCCAGGCCGCCCCGGACGCACGGACCGACCCGGACGTGGGCGGGATCGACCAGGCGGCGCCCCCCGCCCCCCTGCCCCGCTCGGCCCCCGTCACCGTCTCGATCCCGCGCATCGGCGTCGACGCCGAGGTCATGTCGCTGGGCACCAACCCGGACGGCACCGTCCAGGTTCCCCCGCTGGACCAGGCCGAACGCGCCGGCTGGTACGCCCCGGGCGCCAGCCCGGGCGAGGCCGGCAACGCGGTGATCGTGGGGCACGTCGACTCGGCGAAGCTCGGCCCGGCCGTCTTCTTCGAGCTGGGCTCCCTGGGCAAGGGCGACACCATCACCGTCACCCGGGACGACGGGACGAAGGCCACCTTCACCGTCGGCGACGTGCGGTCGTACCCGAAGACGGAGTTCCCCCACGAGTTGGTCTTCGGCCCGAACGAACGGCCCGCCCTGCGGGTGGTGACCTGCGGCGGCGTGTTCGACCAGAGCGCCGGCAGCTACACCGACAACGTCATCGTCTTCGCCACGATGACGTCCTGAGGGCCGGACACGGAAGCGCCCGCGACGGGACCGTCGGGTCCCGCCGCGGGCGTGTCGGCGTACGGGTCAGGCCGCGGCGGAGGTCCGCACCAGCGTGCGGATCTGGCGCAACAGCACCGACAGGGCGGCCAGGTCGGCCCGCGACTCGTCGAACTCCCCCATCGCCCGGCGGGCCCGGTGGATGGAGGTGGCGTTCGACTGCTCCCACTCCTGCACCCGCTCCTGGGCGGAGAGGCTGTCCGAGGTGGAGCCGAGCACCTCCGCGGTGAGCGCGGCGAGCGCGGCGTACAGGTCGTAGCGCAGCGCCATCCGGGCCAGCGTCTGCCAGCGGTCCTCCCGTGGCAGCAGGGAGATCTTCGACAGCAGGGAGTCCACCCGGAACAGGTCCGACAGGACGAAGTAGACCGAGGCCACCTCGTCGACGTCGCGTCCGCTCGTGGCCGCCGTCTCCACCACGTCCAGCAGACCGAAGCTGTACATCAGCCGGGTGGCCTGCTCGGCCAGCTCACGCGGCAGCCCGCGCCCGGTCATGGTGTCGATGTGCGCGGCCAGCGACTCACGCTCGCTGCCGTGGAAACGGGTCTCCAGATCGGGCAGGAGCCGGACCACCCCGGCGCGCAGCCGGGCGATCTCCGCCGGCACGTCGATCGGCGAGCGCCGGTTGGTGACCAGCCAGCGCACCGCCCGGTCGAGCAGCCGACGGGTGTCCAGGTAGACGCTGGTCTGCAACTCCGGCGAGACCTTGTTGTCCAGCGCCTCGACCGCGTCCCACAGCTCGCGCAGGCCGAAGACCTCACGCACCACCACGTACGCCCGGATCACGTCCGCCGCCGAGGCGGCCGTCTCCTCGACCACCCGGAAGACGAACGAGATGCCGCCCCGGTTGATCGCCTCGTTGACCAGCACCGTGGTCACGATGTCGCGGCGCAGCCGGTGCTGGGCCATCCGGTCGGCGAAGCGCTGGCGCATCGGCGTCGGGAAGTAGTTGACCAGGACGTCGGTCGTCCACTCCTCGTCCGCGAGCCCCTCCGCCAGGATCTCCCGCTCCAGGACGATCTTGACGTACGCGAGCAGCACCGCGAACTCCGGCGCGGTCAGCCCGGACTCGCTGCGCACCGCCAGTTCCTCGTCCGGCGGCAGCGCCTCCAGGGCCCGGTCGATCTGGCCCGCCCGCTCCAACTCGTTGATCATCCGGCGGTGCACCGGGAGCAGGCTGGCCGCCTGGGCCTGGGCGTTGTTGATCGCCCGCGCCTGGTCGTAGTTGTCCCGCAGCACCAGCTCGGCGACCTCGTCGGTCATCTGGGCGAGCAGTTCGTCCCGCTCGGCGATGTCCAGCGCCCCGTCGGCGACCACGGTGTTGAGCAGGATCTTGATGTTCACCTCGTGGTCGGAGCAGTCCACCCCGGCCGCGTTGTCGATGAAGTCGGTGTAGATCCGACCGCCCGTGAGGGCGTACTCGATCCGGCCGAGCTGGGTGCAGCCCAGGTTGCCGCCCTCGCCGACCACCCGGCACCGCAGGCTCTTGCCGTCCACCCGGATCGCGTCGTTGGACTTGTCGCCCACCTCCGCGTTGGTCTGGCTGCTGGCCTTCACGTACGTGCCGATGCCGCCGTTCCAGAACAGGTCGACCGGCGCGGTCAGGATCGCCTTCATCAGCTCCTGCGGGCTGAGCTGCGTGACGTCGTCGTCCAGGCCGAGCACCGCGCGGACCTGCGGCGAGACCGGCACCGACTTGGCGGTACGCGAATAGATGCCGCCGCCTTCACTGATCAGACCGGCGTCGTAGTCCTCCCAAGACGACCGGGGCAGGTCGAACAGGCGCTTGCGTTCGTCCCACGAGGTCGCCGCGTCCGGGTCCGGGTCGAGGAAGATGTGCCGGTGGTCGAAGGCGGCCACCAGCCGGATGTGCTTCGACAGCAGCATCCCGTTGCCGAACACGTCGCCGGACATGTCACCGACGCCGACGACCGTGAAGTCCTGGGTCTGGGTGTCGTGCCCCATCTCCCGGAAGTGCCGCTTGACCGACTCCCAGGCGCCCCGGGCGGTGATGCCCATCTTCTTGTGGTCGTAGCCGGCCGAGCCGCCGGAGGCGAACGCGTCGCCCAGCCAGAACCGGTGCGCCGTGGAGATCTCGTTGGCGATGTCGGAGAAGGTGGCCGTCCCCTTGTCCGCCGCGACCACCATGTACGGGTCGTCGCCGTCGTGCCGGACCACGTCCTCCGGCGGCACGATCTCACCGCTGACGATGTTGTCCGTGACGTCGAGCAGGGCGGAGATGAACTCCTTGTAGCAGATCACCGCCTCGTCCCGGTCGCCCGGCTTCTGCTTGAGCACGAAGCCGCCCTTGGCGCCCACCGGCACGATCACGGCGTTCTTCACCATCTGCGCCTTGACCAGGCCGAGCACCTCGGTACGGAAGTCCTCCCGCCGGTCGGACCAGCGCAACCCGCCCCGGGCCACCGGCCCGAACCGCAGGTGCACGCCCTCGAACCGGGGCGAGTAGACGAAGATCTCGAACTTCGGCCGCGGGGCCGGCAGGTCCGGGATGGCCTGCGGGTCCAGCTTGAACGCCACGTACGACTTCGGCCGCCCGCCGGCGCGCTTCTGGTAGAAGCTGGTCCGCAGGGTGGCCTGGATCAGCGTCAGGTACGACCGCAGGATCCGGTCCTGGTCGAGGCTGGCGACGTCGTCCAGCGCCTCGCCGATCGCGGTGACCAGCTCGCCGCTGCGCTGCCGGCGTGCCTGCGCGGTCAGCCCGCCGGGGGCGAACCGGCTCTCGAAGAGCTCCACCAGCAGCGACGCTATCCGCGGGTACGCGATGAAGGTGTGCTCCATGTACTCCTGGGAGTAGACCGTGCCGGCCTGCCGCAGGTACTTCGCGTACGCCCGCAGCACCACCACCTGCCGCCAGGTGAGGCCGCCGCGCAGCACCAGCTCGTTGAAGCCGTCCACCTCGGCCTCGCCCCGCCAGGCGGCGGCGAAGGCGTTCTCCACGTGCGGACGCACCTCGGCCAGCTCCTGGTGCCCCTCGGGCAGGCGCAGGCCGAAGTCGTACAGGAAGACCCGGCCGTCGATCCGGTCCACCTCGTACGGATGCTCGTCGACCACCCGCACGCCCAGCGAGTGCAGCACCGGCAGCACGGCGGAGAGCATCATCGGCTCGCCGTACCGGTAGACCTTGAACCGGACGTCCATCGTCTCGTCGACGGCGCCGTCGCCGCCCGCCCGCGGGGCGAGCTGCTTGCGGAACAGGTGCATCTCCAGCTGGCCGGGCTCCTCCAGCAGCTCCAGCTTGGCCAGGTCCTTCATCGCCTCGTACGGCGTGTGCCCGTCCTTGTAGCCCTCCGGGAAGGCGTCGGCGTACCGGGCGAACAGGTGCTTGGCCTGCTCGTCGCCGAGCTTGCGCTCCAGCACCAGCCGGTAGTCGTCGTCCCAGAGCCGGGTGGCGTCGGCCAGTTCCTCGGCGAGCAGGTCGGCGTCGATGTCGCCGGGCGGGTTGGTCGGGTCGGTCCGGACGATGAAGTGCACCCGGGCCAGCATCGACTCGGTCACCCGGGTGGTGTAGTCCACCCCGACGCCGTTGAGCTCCCGCAGCAGGATGTCCTGCATGCGCAGCCGGTTCTGGGTGGTGAACCGGTCCCGGGGCAGGTAGATCAGGCAGGAGATGAACCGCCCGTACGCGTCCCGGCGCAGGAAGACCCGCAGCTGGCGGCGACCCGCCATGCGCAGCACACCGGTCACCGCGTGGTACAGGTCGTCGGTCTTGATCTGGAACAGCTCGTCGCGCGGGTAGGTCTCCAGGATCTGCAGCAGGTCCTTGCCGGAGTGGCTGCGCAGGCTCAGGCCCGAGCGGTCCAGCACCTCGGCGACCTTGCGCCGGACCACCGGCAGCTCCTGCACGCTGGTCCGGTACGCGGCGGTGGAGAACAGGCCCAGGAACCGCCGCTCGCCGACCACCCGGCCGGCCTCGTCGAAGATCTTGAAACCGATGTAGTCGAGGTACGCCGAGCGGTGCACCGTGGCCCGCGAGTTCGCCTTGGTGATGATCAGCAGCCGCTTCTCCATCACCTTCTCGTGCGCCTCGGGGGTCATCGACGACAGCGACCGGGCCTCCGGCGAGTCCGACCGCAGGATGCCCAGGCCGGTGCCGAGCACCGCCTCCAGCGCCGGGCCCCGCCCGTCGCCGTCGACCAGCCGGTACTCCCGGTAGCCGAGGAAGGTGAAGTGGTCGTGGGCCAGCCAGCGCAGCAGCTCGACCGAGTCGGTGATGTCCTTCTCCGGCACCGGCGGGCGGTTGTCGGAGGTCCGCGCGGCGGCCAGCTCGTCGGCGAGCGCCAACGCCCGCTGGCGCATCTTCGGCCAGTCCTCCACGGCCTCCCGCACATCGGTGAGCACCCGCTGCAACTCGCGACGCAGCTTCTCCCGCTCGTCCGGGTCGCGGACCGGGTCGATCTCGATCCGCATCCAGCTCTCGACCAGGTCACCGGCGATCGCGTCGTCCGGCTCCACGTCGGCGGAGACCTCGGTCAGCCGGCCGAGCGGCTCCCGCCGCACCACGACCAGCGGGTGCACCAGCAGGTGCACGTCCAGGTGGTGGGAGTTCAACAGCGCGGTCACCGAGTCGACCAGGAACGGCATGTCGTCCGTGACGATCTCGATGACCGTGTGGTGCTGCTCGGCGTCGGGCTCGTGGATCCGCAACTTCAACTCGCCCGGCACCCGTTGCTGGGCGAGGTCACGGTGCGCCCGGGCCGCGTCGAGCATCTCCTCCGCGGTGAACCCGATCAGCTCCTCGTCCGGCGCGAACCGCCAGAACCGGCCCACCAGGGTCGCCGCGTCGTGGTCGTCGCCGGCCAGCGCCACCGCCTGCGCCACCAGGCGTTCCGCGTTGGGTACCGGCTCGTCGAGCTCGGTGTCCTCGGCGTCGTCGCCGAGCGCCTCCACCGGAAGCCCCAACTCGTAGAGGGTGTCGATACTCGAACCGGTCATCCCGGTCACTCCTGTGTCGAGTCGGCCGAAGCCGTCCCCGTCGGTCGCCGAATCGAAGCTGTCGTCCCGGCCGGTGTCAGCCTGCCGGAGGTCGGGTCCCGGTTTGATCGCCGGACGCCGGTCCATCGGTGCCACTCCCCTCGACCCACCGCGTTGTGGGTCACTCTGCCGCCCAGCCTAGGCCCTGCCGCTCTGTGCGTTCGTCGGCGGACCACCGGCCGGACGTCCGGTTCGGGACTCTGTCCTTTCACCCGTTGCAGACGCGTGGTCGGCCGGTCGCGGAGTACCCCGCCTCGCGATGTTCATCACACTGCCGACGGAGCCTCTTCACGCAGCGTGCGGCCACGCGGGGCGGTGCGGCGGACGAGTCCGTACTAGCGTGCGAGGCGGCATCGTGACCGCGGAGGTGTAAGGATTCATGACCCTGTCGTACCCGTACGGGCGTTTGCGCACGCGTCCCCGTCCGATGCTCTCGGCGCTGGCCGTCACCGCGCTGCTCGCCGGCGTGCTCGTCGGGTGCTCCGACGCGGACGGGCCGGAGCGGACGGTGGACGCCTTCCTCGCCGGCTGGCGCTCGGGGGACCTGAACGGGGTCGGCTTCATCGACCCGACCGGGGCGCGGCTGCCCGCCGCCGACGTCACGAAGGAGATCAAGGAGCTCTCCGGCGAACTGGCCGCCACCCCACCCACCCTGCGCCGCACCGGTGAGCCCGAGATCACCAAGGACATCGCCACCGCGAAGATCCGGGTGGAGTGGAAGCTGCCGGGCGACACCACCTGGGCGTACGACCGGCCGGTACGGCTGCGGCAGGGCCGCGACGACCAGTGGCAGCTGATCTGGGAGCCGCAGCTCGTCCAGGAGCAACTGGAGAAGGGCGACCGGCTGACCGTACGCCGGGAGCGGCCCGCCCGGGCGGCGGTGCTGGACGCCGCCGGGCAGCCGATCGTCGCGCCCCGCCCGGTGGTCCGGGTCGGCGTGCAGCCCTCCCAGGTCCCCGACCCGGCCGCCCTGGCCCGCCGGCTCGACGCGGCGTTCAAGGCGGTCCGGCCGGCGATCACGCCTCCGGTGGACGTCTCCGACCTGCCCCGGCGCATCGAGGAGGCCGACCCGGACGCGTTCGTCGAGGTGGTCACCCTGCGGGACGAGGCGTACCGGCAGATCAAGTCACGCATCCACGACCTGCCCGGCACCCTGTTCCCCACCGAGCAGCGCGACCTCGCGCCGACCCGGGAGTTCGCCCGGGCCCTGCTCGGTTCGGTCGACGAGGCGACGGCCGACGACCTCGCCGCGCGCCCCGACACGGTCGCCCGGGGCGACCAGGTGGGCCACGGCGGCCTCCAGGGCCGGTACGACGACCGGCTGCGCGGCGTGCCCGGGGTGGCGGTGCTGATCCAGCGGACCGGTCCGGACGGCAAGCCGGCCCCGGGCCCGCAGGTGCACCGGCACGAGCCGCAGCCGGGGCAGCCGCTGAAGACCACCCTCGACGTCGCCACCCAGAACGCGACCGACGGCGCGCTGCGCGGCGAGAAGCGACGCTCGGCCCTGGTGGCGGTACGGATCAGCGACGGCGCGGTGCTCGCCGCCGCCAACGGGCCCGGGGCGGCCGGGGAGAACCTCGCCTTCACCGCCCAGGTGCCACCCGGCTCCACCTTCAAGATGGTCAGCGCCCTCGGCCTGCTGGACCGGGGGGCGGTCACCGCCGACGCCACGGTGGACTGTCCGAAGACCCGCACCGTCGACGGCCGCCCGTTCAAGAACTCCGACGACTTCGCCCTCGGCAAGGTGCCGTTCCGGACGGACTTCGCGAAGTCCTGCAACACCGCCTTCGTCTCGCTGGCGCCGACGCTGGGGGCCGACGGGCTCGCCGTCACCGGCCGTACCCTCGGCCTGGAGGGGCAGTGGGACCTCGGGGTGGACGCGTTCACCGGCAAGGTCTCGGCCGACGGCGGCGCGACCGAGCAGGCCGCCGCCGCGATCGGCCAGGGCACCACCGTGGTCAGTCCGCTGGCGATGGCCGGCGCCACCGCCGCCGTGGCCCGGGGCCGTTTCACCCAGCCGAAGTTGATGCTCGATCCGGCGCCGACCAAGCCGGCCGAGCCGGGCCCGCAGCTCAAGGCCGAGTCGGTCGAGGCGCTGCGGGCGATGATGCGCGAGGTGGTCACCGCCGGCACGGGCACGGCGCTCGCCGACGTCCCCGGCGGCCCGGTGCACGGCAAGACCGGCACCGCCGAGTACGACGACAACCCCGAGCACACGCACGCCTGGTTCGTCGGCTGGCAGGGTGACGTGGCGTTCGCGGTCTTCGTCGAGCAGGGCGGGTCGAGCACGTCGAGCGCGGTCCCGATCGCCGAGCGCTTCCTGCGCGGCCTGAACTGACCCGCCCACGGGCCGCAGCCGCCCACGGGCCGGCCCGTCGACGGCTGCGGCCCCCGTTGCGGCATGTTGCGGTATCCCGGCCGAGCGACACCGCAACATGCCGCAAGCGGTGTGGATCAAGGCCGGGCAGGGATGGGTCCTCGGCGCTGTCGTGATGGCCGGTCCGAGAAGGGTTCGGCTCAGGCGATGCCGGCGGGTGGCTCGGCGGATCCCTCGTCGGCCTCGGGTGGTGACACCCGGCGTAGCAGGCCGGGCCCGGCCGAGGCGGGCGGCCCGACCGGCTCCACGACCACCGGGACCAGCTCCGGTGGCGCTGCCGGCCTCGGCACCGGACGGGCGTCCGGGCCCGCCGTACCCGCGCGCACCGGGTGGTCCGGCGCGGGGTCGGCGTCGGCCGCCCGCACACCACCGGCAGACAGCGAGCCGGGACCGTCCGACAGCGAGCCCGAAGCGGCCGACAGCGAGCCCGAAGCGGCCGACAGGGAGCCTGAGCCGGCGGAAGGGGCGGCGGCGGGGCGACCGTCTGCCGGGGAGTCGAGGCCGACGATGACGTCCGGCCGCCCCGCCTTCCGCACCCGGGCCACTGCGGAAGGTGACGTCGGGGACGACGGCAGCAGCCGGGGCGGCACCGCCTCCGGCGCCGACACCGGGGCCAGCCCGGCGACCACGGTGTTGACGATCTCGGCGGCGTACGCGCCGTCCGGGTCGTAGTCGGGGTCGAAGACGGTCAGCTCGACGCCGAGGCAGTGCGGGGTGTCGACCAGGCCGGCGAGGAGGATCTCCAGCTCGGCGAAGGCGATCCCGCCCGGGTCCGGCGCGTCGACCGCCGGCATGACCGCGGGGTCGAGCACGTCCACGTCGATGTGCACCCAGTAACCGGCGCAGTCCGCCAACTGCTCGTGCGCCCACTGGGCGGTCCGCGCGGCCCCCTCGGCGCGCAGCGCCGGCACCGGGCGGGTGGTGATCCCGGCGGCCTGGAGGTCGAGGCGGTACTCGTCCTGGGCCCGGATGCCGAGCACCACCACGTCGATGTCACGGAAGTAGGGGCGCCGCCCCTCGATGGCGGCCAGGTCGGCCTGCCCGCGCCCGGTGACCAGGGCCAGGTCCTCCCCCGCCGCCGCGCCCACGTACGAGGCGTTGCCGGGGTGCCGGAAGTCGGAGTGGCCGTCGACGAAGACCAGCCCGATCCGCCCGCCGACCGCCTCACCGAGCCGGTGCATGGCCAGCGCCGAGCCGAGCAGCACCGAGCAGTCCCCGCCGAGCACCAGCGGGAACTCGCCCCGGTCGATGATCGCGCCGATCCGGTCGGCGAGCGTCACCGAGTACCCGGAGATCTCCCGGGCGTGGCAGACCCCGTCACCGGGACGCCAGTCGCCCGGGTCGTACCGGGGCGGGGTGAGGCAGCCGGCGTCGCGGGCGCGCAGCCGGGCGAGCAGCCCGTGGTCGCGCAGCGCGCCGGGCGCCTTGGCGCAGCCGGGGACGGAGGTGGACGTGGGCGGGCGCAGGCCGAGGTTGGTCGGCGCGTCGAGGACGGCGATCCGGCGCATCATGGGCTCCCGTCCTCGATGGTCGGGCGGGCCGGCCGGTGCGCCGGCCCGCGCTGGCGTGCTACGAACTCAGAACAGTGCGCTGGCCAGGGCTCGGCGGGCCGAGGCGACGGCGGGGTCGTCCGGGCCGGCGACGGTGAAGAGCGAGACCAGGTGCTGGCGCACCTTCTCCCGGTCCTCGCCGGCGGTCCGCCGGACCAGGCCGACCAGGCGGGCGTACGCCTGCTCGGCCATGCCGCTGAGCACCTCGACGTCGGCGGCGAGGAGCTGGGCCTCGACATCGTCGGGGGCTTGTGCGGCGGCGGTGAGCGCGGCCTGCGGGTCCGCGCCGGCGACCCGGCGGGCCAGCCCGACCTGGGCCAGGCCGGCCTCGGCCGCGGCGTCCGCCGGGGACTCGGCCAGGATCTTCCGGTACGCCCGCTCGGCGGCCTCCAGGTCGCCGCTCATCAGGGCGTCGTCGGCCTCGTCGAGGCGGGGGTCCTCCGGCTCGGCGACGGCGACACCGCCGGCCTTGAGGACGGCCTGGAGCCACTGGCGGAGCTGGGCCTCCGGCACCACGCCGGAGAAGGCGTCGACGGGCTGGCCGCCGACGACCGCGTACACCATCGGGATGCCCTGCACCCGGAACATCTGGGCGATGCGCGGGTTGGCGTCCACGTCGACCTTGGCGAGCACCCAGGCCCCGCCGCCCTCGGCGGCCAGCCGCTCCAGCACCGGGGAGAGCTGCTTGCAGGGCTCGCACCACTCGGCCCAGAAGTCGACCACCACGGGTGTGCTGAGCGAGCGCTCCAGGACCTCGGACTGGAAGGTCGCCTCGGTCACGTCGATCACGGCCACCGCGCCGCCGGCGGGGCCACCCGGCAGACCGGTGGGCGGACCGGCCTGGGCCGGTGTGGTGGGACGGGGATTGGCCGGCGGTGTGCTGCGCAGTGCGCTGAGGTCGACGGCGCCGCGGGTGAAGATCGACGAAGTCATCCGTGGGTCGCTCATGGTTACCTAGTCTCGCACGGACCCCGCCGAACTCAGATCAACCGCGACGGCGCAGTTGCCACTCTCACCCCTGCTCACCACCCCCTCCCCCACCCCCACCGCCTCCCCACCGCCACCCCACCGCCTGCCCCGGCGATCTTGCACTTGTGGTTGGCCTTATGCGCAGTTCATGGCGCTTCGGGACCACCACAAGTGCAAGATCGCGGGGGTGGGCGGGGCGGGGCGGGCGTGGGCGGGGTGGGGTGGGAGCGGGGGTGGGGTGGGAGTGGGGTGGGTCAGAAGCGGGCGGGCTCGCGGTAGACGCCCCACTCGGCGCGCAGCGCGTCGCAGATCTCGCCGAGGGTGGCCTCGGCGCGGACGGCGTCGAGCATCGCCGGGATCATGTTCCCGTCGGTGCGGCTGACCTCGACCATCCGGGCCACCGCGGCCTTGACCGCGGTCTCGTCCCGGGCTGTCTTGCGCTCAGCCAGCACCCGGCGCTGCTCCAGCTCCACCTCGTGCGAGATGCGCAGGATCTCCAGGTCCTTGGCGACCGTGCCGGTGTGGCAGTTGACCCCGACGATCTTCTTGTCGCCCTTCTCCAGCGCCTGCTGGTAGACGAAGGCGGACTCGGCGATGTGGCCGGTGAACCAGCCGTCCTCGATGCCGCGCAGGATGCCGGAGGTCATCGGGCCGATCTGGTGCGGGCCCTCGCCGCCGAGCTGCCGGATCCGGGCGAAGATCTCCTCCGCCTCGGCCTCGATCTTGTCGGTGAGCGCCTCGACGTACCAGGAGCCGCCCAGCGGGTCGGCCACGTTGGTCACCCCGGTCTCCTCCATCAGCACCTGCTGGGTACGCAGGGCGATCTCGGCGGACTCGTCGGTGGGCAGGGCGAGGGTCTCGTCGAGGGCGTTGGTGTGCAGCGAGTTGGTCCCGCCGAGCACCGCGGCCAGCGCCTCGACGGCGGTCCGCACCACGTTGTTGACCGGCTGCTGGGCGGTCAGCGACACCCCGGCGGTCTGCGTGTGGAACCGCAGCCAGAGCGCCTTCTCGCTGGTGGCGCCGTAGACGTCACGCAGCCAGCGGGCCCAGATCCGGCGGGCGGCGCGGAACTTGGCGATCTCCTCGAAGAAGTCCACGTGCGAGTCGAAGAAGAAACTCAGACCCGGGGCGAAGACGTTGACGTCCAGCCCGCGCGAGAGCCCCAGCTCGACGTAGCCGAACCCGTCGGCCAGCGTGTACGCCAACTCCTGCGCGGCGGTCGAGCCGGCCTCGCGGATGTGGTAGCCGGAGACGGAGAGCGGCTTGTACCGGGGGATCTCCCGGGCGCAGTACTCCATCAGGTCGCCGATCAGGCGCAGGTGGGGCTCCGGGTCGAAGAGCCACTCCTTCTGCGCGATGTACTCCTTGAAGATGTCGGTCTGCAGGGTGCCGTCCAGGGTGGACACGTCGACGCCCTGCCGCTCGGCGGCGACCAGGTACATGCAGAAGACCGGCACGGCCGGGCCCGAGATGGTCATCGAGGTGGTGACGCCGGCCAGGTCGATGCCGTCGAACAGCGTCTCCATGTCGGCCGCGGTGTCGATGGCGACGCCGCAGTGGCCGACCTCGCCGAGCGCCTGCGGGTCGTCGGAGTCGCGCCCCATCAGGGTGGGCATGTCGAACGCGACGGAGAGGCCGCCGCCCCCGGCGCCCAGGATCATCTTGTAGCGCTCGTTGGTCTGCTGCGCGTTGCCGAACCCGGCGAACTGCCGGATCGTCCAGGTCCGCCCGCGGTAGCCGGTCGGGTGCAGGCCCCGGGTGTACGGGTACTCGCCCGGCCAGCCGATCCGGTCGAAGCCCGGGTACGCCACGCCCTCCGGCGGGCCGTAGACCGGGTCCACGGTCATCCCGGACAGGGTGGTGAAGTCCGCGTCCCGCTTGCGCGCGGCGTCGTAGCGGGCCTGCCAGCGTGCCCGTCCGGCGGCGATCTCGTCGGCGTTCATCCGCGGAGCTCCTCCTCGAGTCCTCGACTGCAGACCGAGTGTAGAACGGAGTCCTGAACGATCGCTAAGGAAGTTCGTACCCGCCGGTAACCTGATCAGGCCGGGGGCGCCTCCATGGCCACGTCGTCCACCCGGATGTTGATCTCGTCGGCCCGCAGCCCGTACGCCTCGACCGCCGCCGTCACCGCCACCCGCACCGCGTCGGTCACCTGCGGGACCGGGTGGCCGGCGGAGATCACCAGGACGAGGTTGACCACCGCCGCGCCGTTGCTGACGTGCGCCGAGCAGCCCCGCCGGGCGTCACCGACCTGGTCCAGGCCGACCTTGTCGAGCACCGCGTTGAAGAAGCGGGCCACGTCGCCGCCGAGCTCGGCCACCCCGGGCACGGACCTCGCGGCGGCCACCGCGATCTTCTCCACCACCTCGTCGGAGACGTACGTCGCCCCGCCCGCCATCGCGGCCGGGGTCACCGACAGTTCCTGGGTCGCCTCGTCAGCCATGCTCTCCCCACAACGTCGCACCGCCCCACGCCGAGCCGTGAGGCGGTGCGAGCGTACTAGGTGGACGGCGGGCTCAGGCCCCCAGTTGCGCGAGCAGTTCGTCCGCCGCCGCGTACGGGTCGATCGCGCCCTCGGCCACCTTGGCGGCCAGCGTCGGCAGCTCCGTACCGTCGCGCAGCGAACCGATCCGGTCGCGGAGCACGCCGAGCGCGATCGCCTCGACCTCGGCGGCGGCCCGCGCCTCCCGGCGGCGGCGCAGCTCGCCGTGCTGCTCCAGCCAGCCGCGGTGCTTGTCGATCGCGGCGGCGATGTCGTCGATGCCCTCGCCGCGCGCCGCGATCGAGCGGACCACCTGCGGCCGCCACTCGCCCGGGGCGCGCTCGCCGAGGGCGATCATGCCCTGGATGTCGCGGACGGTGGCGTCCGCGCCGTCCCGGTCGGCCTTGTTGACCACGAAGACGTCGGCGATCTCCAGGATGCCGGCCTTGACCGCCTGGATCGCGTCACCCATGCCCGGGGCGAGCAGCACCAGCGTGGTGTCCGCCAGGGAGGCCACCTCGACCTCGGCCTGCCCGACACCGACGGTCTCCACCAGCACCACGTCGCAGCCGGCACCCTCCAGCACCCGCACCGCCTGGGGCGTGGCCGCGGAGAGGCCGCCCAGGTGGCCCCGGCTGGACATCGACCGGATGTAGACGCCCGGGTCGGTGGCGTGGTCCTGCATCCGGACCCGGTCGCCGAGGATCGCCCCGCCGGTGAACGGGCTGGACGGGTCGATGGCCAGCACGCCCACCCGGTGCCCGCGCGCCCGCAGCGCCCGGACCAGCTCGTTGGTGGTGGTCGACTTGCCCACCCCGGGGGAACCGGTCAGACCCACCACCTGCGCCTGGCCGGCGTACGGCGCGAGCGCCGCCGCGACCTGCGGCAACACCGCGTCACCGGACTCGACCAGGGTGATCAGGCGGGCCACCGCGCGGGGGTCGCCCGCGCGGGCCCGCTCGACGAGCATGGGCACGTCCCGGCTGCGGCGCACCGGACCGGTGGCCGCCGCCGGGGCGTTCTCGATCGTCTCGCTCACTGGTGGGTCTCGGCGCCGTTCGGGACGTGGATGATCAGCGCGTCGCCCTGCCCACCGCCGCCGCACAGCGCCGCCGCGCCGGTGCCGCCGCCCCGGCGCTTGAGCTCCAGCGCGAGGGTGAGCACCAGCCGCGCGCCGGACATGCCGATCGGGTGGCCCAGCGCGATCGCGCCGCCGTTGACGTTGACCCTGTCCGGGCTGATGCCCAGGTCGCGGGTGGACTGGATGCCGACCGCCGCGAACGCCTCGTTGATCTCGACGAGGTCGATGTCCTCGATGCTCAGTCCGCCCTTCTTCAGGGCGTGACTGATCGCGTTCGACGGCTGCGAGTGCAGGGAGTTGTCCGGGCCTGCCACGTTGCCGTGCGCGCCGATCTCGGCCAGCCAGGTCAGCCCCAGCTCCTTGGCCTTGGCCTTGCTCATCACGACCACCGCGGCGGCGCCGTCGGAGATCGGCGAGGAGCTGCCGGCGGTGATGGTGCCGTCCTTGGCGAAGGCCGGGCGCAGCCGGCCCAGCGACTCGGCGGTGGTGTCCGGCCGGATGCCCTCGTCCTCGCTGATCACCAGCGGATCGCCCTTGCGCTGCGGGATGACCACGGGGGTGATCTCCTCGGCGAAGTGGCCGTTCTTCTGCGCGGCGGCGGCCCGCTGGTGGCTGGCCGCGGAGAAGGCGTCCTGCTCCTCGCGGGTGATGCCGTGCCTCGCGCCGTGCCGCTCGGTCGACTCGCCCATCGAGCAGCAGTCCCAGGCGTCGGTCAGTCCGTCGAGGGCCATGTGGTCCTTGATGGTGACGTCGCCGTACTTGTAGCCGGAGCGCTGGCCGAGCAGCAGGTGCGGGGCGTTGGTCATCGACTCCATGCCGCCGGCCACCACGATGTCGAACTCGCCGGCCCGGATGAGCTGGTCGGCCAGGGCGATCGCGTCCAGGCCGGAGAGGCAGACCTTGTTGATGGTCAGCGCCGGGGTGGACATCGGGATGCCGGCCTCGACGGCTGCCTGCCGGGCCGGGATCTGCCCGGTGCCGGCCTGGAGCACCTGCCCCATGATCACGTACTGGACCTGCTCCGGGGCGACGCCCGCCCGCTCCAGCGCCGCCTTGATGGCGATGCCGCCGAGCTTCGTCGCCGGAAGGTCCTTGAGGTTGCCCAGCAGGCGCCCCATCGGGGTCCGCGCGCCGCTGACGATCACCGAAGCCATTGCCTGCCTCCGAGGGGGGTGCCGACCTGTACGCCTTAACGATTGTTCGGTCAGACTAGCGCCATGGCTGAGAACTCCCCCGTCGAGCCCGCTGCCGACTATGTCACAGACATCGGCCTGCGCCGCATCGACCACGTCGGGGTCGCGGTCGCCGACCTCGACGCCGCGATCGACTTCTACCGGCGCACCTTCGGCATGCGCTGCGTGCACACCGAGACCAACACCGAGCAGGGCGTACGCGAGGCGATGCTGGCCGTCGGCCCGACGGCCGAGGGCGGCTGCGTGCAACTACTCGCCCCGCTGAGCCCGGAGTCGACCATCGCGAAGTTCCTGGACCGCAACGGCCCGGGCGTGCAGCAGGTGGCGTACACGGTGGCGGACATCGACGCCGCCTGCGCGGCGCTGCGCGAGCGGGGCGTACGGCTGCTCTACGAGACCCCGAAGCGGGGCACCGCGGACTCGCGGATCAACTTCGTGCACCCGAAGGACGCCGGCGGCGTCCTGGTCGAGTTGGTCGAGCCGGCCGCCGGGGGTCACTGACCGTCCCGTCCGCGCAGGTCGGGGCGTCCGTACGGCGCCCCGACCCGCGCGGCCCGTCGTCGACCGCGCGCCATCCCAGAAGGTGGGAACACGAGCGCCGTTGCGCGAATCGACGTTCCCACGAACAGCTCCACGCACGGCGCAATGCACTTTTTCACACAGGACTTCCGACCCTAGCTACCGTTCAGTAACGTCCGGCGGCACAGGAGCGTGACCGGTGCCGGTTGTGTCGATTGCCGACATGGCGGTCGGTCGCACCGGCGCCGACGATGGCAACAGCCCGTGCCCGGCGTGCGGGTGCGGACGAACGGGAGGTCACCGTGCAGGACATCCTCGAAGCGATCATGGCGGCGGAGGGCTCGGACCAGCCGGAGCGCGAACTGGCCGGCCTCGCCGGCCTGCCCGTGCCGGAGAGCTACCAGGGCATGGTCGTCCGCGCGGACGAGACCCGGATGTTCGACGGGCTGGCCACCCGGGACAAGGACCCGCGCAAGGCGCTGCACCTGCAGGAGGTGCCCACCCCGGAACTCGGCCCGGGCGAGGCCCTGGTCGCGGTGATGGCCAGCGCGATCAACTACAACACGGTCTGGACCAGCATCTTCGAGCCGCTGCCGACCTTCAAGTTCCTCCAGCGCTACGGCCGGCTCTCCGAGCTGACCCGCCGGCACGACCTGCCGTACCACGTGGTCGGCTCCGACGCCGCCGGCGTGGTGCTGCGCACCGGGCCCGGCGTGACGAAGTGGAAGGCCGGCGACGAGGTCGTCGCCCACTGCCTCTCCGTCGAGCTGGAGGACGCGGCCGGCCACGACGACACCATGCTCGACCCGCAGCAGCGGATCTGGGGCTTCGAGACCAACTTCGGCGGCCTCGCCGAGCTGTGCGTGGTCAAGGCCAACCAGCTGATGCCGAAGCCGCGCCACCTGAGCTGGGAGGAGGCGGCGAGCCCGGGCCTGGTCAACTCGACCGCGTACCGGCAGCTCGTCTCCCACCACGGCGCGAACATGAAGCAGGGCGACGTGGTGCTGATCTGGGGCGCCTCCGGCGGCCTGGGCAGCTACGCCACCCAGATGGCGCTCAACGGCGGTGCGATCCCGGTCTGCGTGGTCTCCTCGCCGGAGAAGGCCGAGCTGTGCCGGTCCATGGGGGCCGAGCTGGTCATCGACCGCTCCGCGGAGGGCTTCCGGTTCTGGAAGGACGAGCACACCCAGGACCAGGACGAGTGGCGCCGTTTCGGCGAGCGGATCCGCGAGCTGACCGGCGGCGACGACCCGGACATCGTCTTCGAGCACCCGGGCCGGGAGACCTTCGGCGCCAGCGTCTTCGTGGCCAAGAAGGGCGGCACCATCGTCACCTGCGCCTCCACCAGCGGCTACCAGCACCAGTACGACAACCGCTACCTGTGGATGCACCTCAAGCGGATCGTCGGCAGCCACTTCGCCAACTACCGCGAGGCGTGGGAGGCCAACCGGCTGGTGTCGCTGGGCCTGATCCACCCGACGGTGTCGAGGACCTACCCGCTGGAGCAGACCGGCCAGGCGGCGTACGAGGTGCACCGCAACGCGCACCAGGGCAAGGTCGGCGTGCGCTGCCTCGCCCCCACCGACGGCCTCGGCGTCCGGGACCCGCAGATGCGGGCCCGGCACGAGACCGCGATCAACCGGTTCCGCGGCCACTGAGCCGTCCGGGTGACGCCGGGTCGCCCATTGCGGTGAGGAGGCCATTGCCTTTCCACCGCGACCCGGACACCCATTCGAGTGAGGTCGGACAAAGGGCCGCGGGCACCGCCCCGCGGCCCTTTTCCGCTCACCTTGCGTGACGTGCGGCCCGCCCGGGAGCTGCCAAGATCGTCATTCGGGCGGGTCTCCCGACGCGGACCGGTGGACCATGTAATGAGGACACGAAAGCTCGGGACCGCTCTTGCGAACGACCCCGGGGGGTCTGCGAGTATGTCCCAATGCCCCAGCAGCAGTCCTCCCCTCTCGCGTTCTTCGATAACGCGAACTCGCAGCCGGATTTCACCGTCGGCCTGCGCGGATACAACACCCACCAGGTCGACGACTTCATCGGCCGGATGACCGCGGCGCTGACCCAGTCGGAGCAGGCCCGGGCCGAGGCCGAGCAGCGGATGAACGACGCCCAGCGTCGCCTCCGCCAGGCCGAGCAGCGCCAGAGCGCGCTCGAGCAGAAGCTCACCGACACCAACAAGCAGCTCGAGGAGAACAGCCGGCCCACCCTCTCCGGCCTGGGCACCCGGGTCGAGCAGATCCTCCGGCTGGCCGAAGAGCAGGCCAACGACCACCGCAACGAGGCCAAGCGGGAGTCGGAGGGCATCCTCTCCGCGGCCCGCCTCGAGGCGCGGGAGATCACCGACAAGGCGCGCGCCGAGGCGGCCGCCATGAAGGCCACCGCCGAGCGGGAGGCGGGCAACGTCCGCACCACCGCCGAGCGCGAGGCCGCCGAGGTGCGGGTGCAGGCCCGCCGCGAGGCCGACACGCTGCGCGCCGACGCCGAGCGGGAGACCAAGCAGCTGCGCACGGTCACCGCCCACGAGGTGGCCGAGCTGAAGTCCACCGTCGAGCGTGAGGTCGCCACCCTGCGGGCCACGGCCGAGCGGGAGATCACCCAGCAGCGGGCCAAGGCCGCCCGCGAGGCCGAGGAGAAGCGGGCCGAGGCGACCAAGCTGCTCACCGACGCCCGGGACAAGCGGGACAAGGACCTCCAGGCCCTGGAGCTCCAGCTCGCCGAGCGGCGCGAGAAGGCCGAGCGCGAGGAGTCGGAGCGGCACGCCGCCCAGGTCGCACAGACCCAGAAGCTCGTCGGCGAGGCCGAGCAGCGCGCCCACGCCGCTCAGGAGCGGGCCAAGGAGATCGAGCAGCGGGCCGAGGCCCGCCGGGTCGAGTCCGAGCGCACCGCCGCCGAGACGGTCGAGAAGGCCAAGGCACTGGCCGAGAAGACGCTGAGCGAGGCCAAGGCCGAGGCGAAGCGGCTGCTCACCGAGGCGCGCACCGAGGCGGAGCTGACCACCCAGGCCGCCCGCCGCGAGGTCGAGGACCTCACCCGCCAGAAGGACGCCGTCACCTCCCAGCTCGGGCAGATGCTCTCCGGCCTGGCCGGCATCGTGCCGGGCGTGCCGGCGCAGCAGCAGGCCGCCGCTCCGGCCAAGTCGGAGCCGGCCAAGGCCGACGCCGAGCAGCGGGCGACCGCGGAGACCGCCAGCTGACCCACCGCACGTCGGGGCATGAGTGACACGGCGCGGGGTGCCATCGGGTGACCGGTGGTACCCCGCGCCGTATGCGTTCGCCCACCCTCTGAGATCGGCGTGCCGGAACCAGTGAAGTAGGTCCCAACAGGGGCGTCCGTATCGCCCCAGGAGGGCCGGATGCGTGTGAGGATGGGGGCATGTCGCACGGCGAGGAACTGTTCGCTCTCGGCGGGGACGTGACCACGGAGCCCAGCTTCGAGTCCGCCCTGCGGGGGTACGAGAAACGACAGGTCGACCGGTACGTCGCTCGTGCGGAGCACGAGATCGCCACCCTGACGGCCGAGCGGGAGCAGGCGTACACCCAGATCCACAAGCTGGCCGGTCAGGTCGAGCACCTCCAGCGCGACCTGGCCCAGGTGCGCAAACAGGCCGCCGTGGTGGACCGGGCCTCCTTCAAGCACCTCGGGCCCCGGGTCGAACAGATCCTCGCCCTCGCCGAGGAGCAGGCCGACGCCATCCTCGCCGCCGCGAACGAGGAGATCGACGCCCGCCGCGCCGCCGCCGAACACATCATCGACGAGGCCCGGGAACAGGCCGCCCGAGCGCTGAAGGACTTCGAGATCGCGCTCGCCGCACGGCGCGCCGAGGAGGAGCGGCACACCGCCGCCCGCAAGGCCGAGGCGGACGCCGCCGTGAAGTCCGCCAAGGAGGACGCGGCCCGGCTGCGGGCGACCGCCCAGGACGAGTCCACCCGGCTGCGTACCGCCGCCCAGGAGGCGCTGAGCAAGGCCCAGCAGGAGGCCACCCAACTGCGGGACACCGCCAAGGAGATCCACGGCCGGGCCCAGCAGGAGGCCACCAAGCTGCGGGAGACGGCGAAGGAGGCCCTGGCCCGGGCGCAGCAGGAGGCCACCCAGCTCCGCGAGGCGGCCAAGGAGGTGCACGCCAAGGCCCAGCAGGAGGCCAAGCGGCTCACCGAGTCCGCGGCCGAGGCGGGGCGGGCCACCCACGCCAAGGCCCTCCAGGAGGCCAAGAAGATCGTCGACGACGCCGAGGAGGCGGCGAAGGGCGCCCGGGGCCGGGCCCGGCAGGAGGCGCACCGGCTCACCACCGAGGCGGCCGAGGCGGCCAGGCGCAGCCGCGCCGAGACCGAGGCGTACGTGCAGCGGATGCGGACCGAGACCGAGGCGTACGTGCAGCAGACCCGGGCCCAGACGCAGCAGGAGCTGGGTGCCTGGCGGGCCGGCGTCGAGAAGGAGGTCAACGGCCGGCGGGAGGCCGCCGACCGGGAGCTGGCCCAGCGCCGCGCCACCGCCGAGAAGGAGTACGCCAAGCGCCGCGACGAGCTGGAGAAGCAGGTCAAGTCCAAGCAGGACGAGCTGGCGCAGCAGCACCGGACGCGGCACGACGAGCTGGAACGGGAGTGGACGGCGCGGCGGGACGAGATCGAGCGGGGCGCCGCCGAGGTCCGCCGGGCCGCCGAGACCGACGCGCTGACCATGCGCCGGCGGGCCGAGGAGGAGGCCACCGAGCTGCTCCAGCAGGCCGAGCAGGAGGCCGCCGACAAGCGCCGCAAGGCCGACGAGCACGTCGCCGCCTCCCGTCGGCAGTTCGAGGAGTACGCGGCCACCACCCAGCAGCACCTGGCCACCACCCAGCAGCACCTCGCCGCGACGCAGCAGGAGGCGGCGGCCAGCCGCCAGCAGCTCGCCCAGGTGATGCTGGAGATCGCCCAGGCCCAGCAGCAGCTCGCCGACCTGCGGCAGGAGACCTGGCAGGCGCGGCAGGAGTCCGACGAGCTCCAGCGACAGATCACCGAGCTGAAACTGCGCAGGATGGCCCCCGTCGGGCTCGACGGCGGGTCGCCGGACGGCGCCCGACCGGCGCGTACGGCGGACGGTGGACGCCCGACGGCGGACGTGGACGGGGACGCCCCGACGAACGGCGCGAAGCCGAAGGCGGGGGTGACCACCGCCGCGGACGGTGCGCAGCCGTCGGCCGAACCGGTGGCGGGCGGCGCGTTGAAGGCCGAGCCGGTCGGCGGGGACACCACCGCGGCCAACGGCGCCAAACCGAAGGCGGAGCCGGTGACCACCGTCGACGGCGGGACCGCCAGCGCCGGGGTCGACGGCGAACCGACGGTCGCGGCGGTGCCGGGCACCGGGGGCCGGGGGGCCACCCCCACGAAGATCACCAGCACCGGGGAGAGCGGCAAGCGGCCGACGAAGCCGACCACCGACGAGCGCAGCGCCAAACCCAGCACGGTCACCGTCGAGTCGGAGTGACGTCCTGAGGGGACCCGGCCAGCACGGTGCGTGACGTAGGGGACCCGGCCAGCACGGTGCGTGACGGCGGGTGGCCCGGTGCGCCGGACGCCACTACCCTGCCGGGCAGGGCCTGCTGGCAGGGGCCCGCAGCGGCAGCCTCCGGCCACGTGCCGGAGCGGCACCCGGGGAGGTCCGGTGGAACAGGACGGGCCGGCGCGCGACGGCGACGACACCTCCGGCGGGCACGCCGGGCGGGATCCCACACCCGAGACCGGTGACGCGGACCCCACCGACTTCGAGGCGGCCGGTCCGGTGGCGAACGGCTCGGGCCGCTTCGGCCGGCCCGGGCGACCGCTGCGCCGCAGCAGCTTCCTGGTCGGCTTCACCGGGGCGCTCGGTGTGCTGCTGGCGTACACGGTGTGGCTGGGTGTCCGCAACGCCGGCGGCATCCTCGTCCTGGTGGTGATCGCGCTCTTCCTCGCGGTGGGGCTCAACCCGGCGGTGGTCCGGCTGCGCTCCTGGGGGCTGCCGCACGGGCTCGCCGTCGCGACGGTCGTGCTCGTCCTGCTCCTGCTGATCACCGCCGGCCTGGTGGCGCTGGTCCCACCGGTGATCACCCAGAGCGGCGAGTTCCTCACCCAACTGCCCAGCTACGTCGAGGAGCTGCGCCGCAACCGCGCGGTCAACGACCTGGTGGAGCGGTACGACGTGATGGAGCGGGTCCAGGCCGCGGCGAACGCCGACACCATCGGCCGGGCCCTCGGCGGGGTGCTCGGCGGGGCGCAACTGATCTTCGGCACCCTGTTCCGGGCGCTGACCGTGCTGGTGCTGACCATCTACTTCCTGGCCTACTTCGACCGGCTGCGGGACCTCGGCTACGCGCTGGTCCCCCGCTCCCGGCGGCAGCGGGCCAGCCTGATCGGTGACGAGATCCTGGCCAAGGTCGGCGCGTACATGGTCGGGGCGTTGAGCATCGCGGTGCTGGCCGGCGCGACCACCTTCACCTTCGCGCTGATCATCGGGTTGCCGTACCCGTTCGCGCTGGCGGTGGTGGTGGCGGTGACCGACCTGATCCCGCAGATCGGGGCCACCCTCGGCGCGGTGGTCGTGAGCCTGGTCGCGTTCGCCACCGGGCTGCCCGAGGGGATCGCGGCGCTGGTCTTCTTCGTGCTCTACCAGCAGGTGGAGAACTACCTCATCTACCCGAAGATCATGCGGCGGTCGGTGCAGGTCAACGAGGTGGCCGCACTGCTCGCCGCGCTGCTCGGGGTGGCCCTGATGGGGGTGGTCGGCGCGCTGATCGCGATCCCGACGGTGGCCGCCGGGCAGCTCATCCTGCGCGAGGTGGTGCTGCCCCGGCAGGAGCGGCGCTGACGCCGGCGGGGTCAGTCGCGCTGCGGTCCGGGCACCGGGGTGTCGGCGAAGGAGGCCACGGTACGGTCGGCGTACGCGCTGACGTCGCCGGTCTCCACCGGGCCGTCCCAGGTGGTCGGCAGCGGCAGCGGCGCCGCCGGGTCGACCCGGCGGACGATCTCGTCGAGCACCGTCTCGGCGTCGCCCACCCAGAGGTGCTTCGCGCCGGGCACCCCGACCACCTCGGCCTGCGGCACCACGGCGAAGCGCTCCTTCGCCTCGGCCGGACGCAGGTAGTCGTCGAACTCCGGCACCAGCGCGGTGAGCGGCGTGCCCCGCTCGGCCCAGACGGCCAGGTCCTCGGGCGTGGAGAAACGCAGTGGCGGGGAGAGCAGGATCGCCCCGGCCACCGCCGGGTCGCAGCCGTACTTCAGCGCCAGGTCGGTGCCGAACGACCAGCCGACCAGCCAGATGTTCGGCAGCTCGTGGAACTCGGCGTACTCGATGGCGGCGTGCACGTCGAAGCGCTCGCCGACGGCGGCGTCGAAGGCGCCGTCGCTGGTGCCGCGGACGCTGCTGGTGCCCCGGGTGTTGAACCGCAGCACCGCCAGGTCGGCCAGGGCGGGCAGCCGCCAGGCGGCCTTGCGGAAGACGTGGCTGTCCATCATCCCGCCGTGGGTGGGCAGCGGGTGCAGGCAGACCAGGGTGCCCACCGGCTCCCGGTCGACCGGCCGGGCCAGCTCACCGACCAGCCGCAGGCCGTCGGCGGTGTGCAGCTCGATGTCCTCCCGGTGGCCGGGGAGGATCGACGACGCGCGGATCGGTGTGCTCACCGCTCAAGTCTGGCGCGAACTCGCCGCCGCCGCCCGCCCGGGCGGAAACAGCGTGATCCAGATCGCTCAGCCGTACCTCGGGGCGCTGCGGCCGCGCTGGAGGTTCGGGGTGCGCCGGTCCCGGGCCCGCCAGCAGCCGCTGTGCCAGTGCCGCCGGTCGGTGAGGTCGCCCGCCCCGTCCGCCGGCCAGGCCACCAGGTGCGCCACCCCGGGCCGGATCTCCTGGTCGCACCCCGGGCAGCGGTACGTCTTGGTGGACGCGCCGCCGCTGATCCCGCGTACCTGCCAGTCGCCGTCGCGCCACTGCTGGACCGTGGGCACGCCCTGGCGTACCCGGTCGGAGTCCAGGTGGGCGGCGTCGTCCCGGCGGGGACGGTTGCGACGGGGGCTCACATCGTCAAGATTACGGTCAGTTCCAGGTCGACGGCCTGGTGAGGTCGTCGGCGAACCGTGCCCCGCCGAGCACGACGGTCGCGTCCGCCTCGGTGAACCCCCGGTACGGCCGACCGAAGCGGGCGGTGACGTACGCCTGGTGGACGCCGAGCAGTTCCAGCTCCCCGCCCTGCGGGGGGACGTAGCCGGCCCGGTCACCGATCGTCCGGTTCCCCACGGTACGGCCACCCGGGAACTCGCTGCCGTACTCCAGCCGGACGTCGAGGCGCTGGTCGCCGGGGCGGGTGACGGTGAGGAGCACGTCCAGCGAGTGCGGGAAGCCGATCACACTGACCTCGCAGCCGGCCAGCGAGGCGTCCGGCGGCAGGGTGGTCAACCGCAGCGGCGTCGCACACCGGTGCACCTCGTCCAGCCGCAGCGCCGCGACCGCCTCGCGCAGGCCGCCGTCGTCGTCGTCGACGGTGTGCACCCGGACGAAGAGGCCCGGGACCGGCTGCCAGCGCAGGAACCAGCCCGGCTGCCCGCCCGGCCCGGGCGACGGCACCCGCTGCACCCGCCCGTCGAAACCGGCGGCGGTGGCCGGCGTGTCCGGGTAGGTCATCCCCTGGTGCACCGACCGCTCCACGGCGGCGACGTCGGTGGACAGGTCGACCGCGACGATCCGGCCACCGCCCAGGTCGAGCCGGCCGCCCTCGACGCCCCCGCCGGTACGCCAGGTCAGCAGCCGGGCCCGCGCCGGGTCCACGCCGAAGTGCAGGAGGTGCGGATCGGTGCCGACCAGGGTCGGTTCGGCGAGTGCCCCCGGTACGCCGAGGACGGGCGGCGGCGCCGGCGTGGCAGCCGTCCACGCCGGCCGGCTCGGCAGTACGTCCAGGTGGGTGCCGAGGACGCCGAGGACGCCGACCAGCGCCAGGGCGGTCGCGGTGACGGCCCGGCGGCGTAGTCGGCGGCGGCGGCCCCGGGCCAGGGAGTCCCGCAGCAGCCGGTGGCTGTCGACCTCTCCCTCGGCGTGTGCCCGCAGCGTGCTGGTGATCCGCTCGTCGAGGTCGGTCACGGCCGGCTCCCGTTCGTCGCCGGGGCGGCGAAGCGCCCCCGGAGGTGGGTGAGCGCCCGCATGGCGTGGGTGCGGACGGTGACCGGCGAGCAGTCCAGGATCTGGGCGATGGTCGCGTCGTCGAGGTCCTCGTAGTACCGCAGCACCAGCACCGCGCGCTGCCGGTCGGGCAGGGCGCGGATCAGCCGCCACATCTCGTCCCGGTCGGCCGCCTCGCCGCCGAGGTCGCCGCGACCGGCCCGCTCGGCGAACTCCGGCACGGTCAGCTCACGGCTCGACCGGCGACGCCACCAGGAGGTGTTGGCGTTGACCAGCATCCGCCGCACGTACACGTCGGGACGGTCGGCCCGGGCGATCTTCCGCCAGTGCAGGTACGCGCGGGCCAGCACGTCCTGGGTGAGGTCCTCGGCGCGGTGCTCGTCACCGGTCAGCAGCCGGGCCAGCCGGACGAGGGCCGGCCCGCGGCTGCTGACGTACTCCTCGAAGGTCACACCCTCAAGACGCCGTCACCGGCGCCCGGTGTTGACCGGAGTCAGCGGCGGGTGTGGTCGCGGAAACCGCGACCGGTCTTGCGGCCCAGGTAGCCGGCGGTGACCAGGTGCTCCAGCAGCGGCGCGGGCGCGAAGCCCGGCTCGCGCAGCTCCAGGTACAGCTCGCGCTGGATGGCCAGCGAGACGTCCAGGCCGACCACGTCGAGCAGCTCGAACGGACCCATCGGGTAGCCGCAGCCGAGCTTCATCGCGTGGTCGATGTCGTCGGCGGTGGAGTAGCTCGCCTCCAGCATCTTCACCGCGTCGTTCAGGTACGGGAAGAGCAGCGCGTTGACGATGAAGCCGGAGCGGTCGCCGCAGACCACGCCGGTCTTGCCGAGCGCCGCGCAGACCGCCTTGGCGGTGGCGGTGGTCTCGGCCGAGGTGCGGATGGTCTGCACCACCTCGACCAGCGGCATGATCGGCGCCGGGTTGAAGAAGTGCAGACCCACCACATCGGCCGGACGCTGGGTGGCCATCGCCACGTCGATCACCGGCAGCGAGGAGGTGGTGGTGGCGAGCACGACGCCCGGCTTGCAGATCTCGTCGAGGCTGGCGAAGAGCGCCTTCTTGACACTCAGCTCCTCGACCACCGCCTCGACCACCAGGTCGACGTCGGCCAGGTGCTCCAGCGTCGCGGACCAGTTGATCCGGCCCAGCGCGGCGTCCCGGTCGGCCTCGCTGAGCTTGCCGCGTACCACGCCCTTGTTGAGCGAGGTCTTGACGGACTCGAAGACCTTGGCGGACTTCTCCGCGCCCCGGGTCACCGAGACGACCTCGTAGCCGGCCTTGGCGAAGACCTCGATGATGCCGGTGGCCATCGTGCCGGAGCCGACCACGCCGACCTTCATGATGCCGCGCGCGCCGTCGGCGAGCGCCGACTCCGTGGCCACGGGCGTCTGCTCGTCGGGTACGACCACCGGGGAGCCGGGCCGCTCGTAGGTGTAGAAGCCGCGGCCGGACTTGCGGCCGAGCAGACCCGCGGTGACCATCTGCTTGATCAGCGGCACCGGGGCGTGCCGGCGGTCCCGCCCGCCGCGCCGGTACATGGTGTCCAGGATCTCGTACGCGGTGTCGAGACCGATCAGGTCCATCAGGGCGAGCGGACCCATCGGCAGGCCGCAGCCGAGCTTCATCGCGGCGTCGATGTCCTCGCGGCTGGCGTAGTGCGACTCGAACATGCCGACGGCGTGGTTGAGGTAGCCGAAGAGCAGGGCGTTGGCGATGAAGCCGGCCCGGTCGCTGATGGTGACGTCGACCTTGCCGAGCCGCTTGCAGAGCGCCTCGACGTCGGCGACCACGTCGGCGGAGGTGACCACGGTGCGGACCACCTCGACCAGCTTCATCACCGGAGCCGGGTTGAAGAAGTGGATGCCGATCACCTGGTTGGGCCGGGTGGTGGCGACCGAGATCTCGGTGACGCTCAGCGAGGAGGTGTTGGTGGCCAGGATGGCCTCGGGCTTGCAGACCCGGTCCAGCTCGGCGAAGATCCGCTGCTTGAGGTCCAGGTGCTCGGGGACGGCCTCGATGACCAGGTCGACCGAGTGCAGGGCGTCCAGCCCGACCTGGAAGTCGACCCGGGACAGCAGGGCGTCCCGGTCGGCCTCGGCGAGCTTGCCCTTGGCGACCGCCCGGTCGGTGGAGCCGGTCAGGGTGGCCCGGCCGCGCTGCAGGGCGGTCTCGGAGATCTCCACCGCGACGACGTCGACGCCGTTGCGGGCGAACACCTCGACGATGCCGGCACCCATGGTGCCCAGACCCACCACACCCACACTGGTGAACTCGCGCGCCACGTCCGGCCTCCCCAGGATCGACTCCGCCGCCATCGACATGAACGGCCGCTAAGGTTATGCGCCGGAGTCTGCCACGTGACGCTACGTTGTCGAGACGCCGTGGGATATTTCACGCAGTGGCTCAGTTCGTGATCGGCACCCCGGCCAGCGCCAGCAGTTCCGCCACGAACTCCGCCGGCCGTTCCAGGTGCGGGCTGTGCCCGCAGCCGGGGAGCACCACCTCCCGGTACGAGCCTCCGGCGGCGGCGTAGCGCTCCAGCACCGCCCGGGTCTGCCCGACCATCGGCTGCGGCGGGCACGCCCGCTCACCCGGCCAGCCCGGCACCATCCCGAGCGACCCCAGGTACGCCAGGTCGAACAGGGAGGTGTCGGAGACGATCACGTCGGCGTCGCCGCGTACCCAGATGACCGGCGGTTTGTCTCCGACGGCGACCAGCTCGTCGGCGACCCGGAAGCGGGCGAGGGCGTTGAACACGCCCCGCTCCCCCGGCGCCGTGCCCGGCCAGTGCGGGGACGTCGTCCCGGTGCCCGGATAGTTGTCGTCGCCGACCACGGTGCTCAGGACGCTGTCCAGCAGCAGCTCCTCGTCGTCGCCGAGGCTGGCCGGGTCGGCGACGTAGGCGGTCCGCAGCACGGTGCGCGGGCTGGTCGGGCCGTCGACGCTCCGGTCCTTCGCGGCGAGCCGGGCCACGAACCCGGGGTTGGCCGTGCCCCCACCGGTGCCGGCGAGGTCCGGGGTGGTCGGGGTGCCGTCGAGATCCCGGGTGCCACCGAAGCCGTACGGGGAGACGGGGGCCTCCAACAGCAGGCCCGCCACCTGATCGGGTCGGTCCACCAGCAGTCGCATCGCCACGCCCCCGCCGAGGGAGTGCCCGACCACCACCGGTCGCGCGCCGGGCGGGTAGAGCCCCGGGACGTCGAGCAGGGCGGCCACGTCGTCGGCGAAGTCGGCCAGCCCCCGGGTCCCGTCCAGCGGGGCGGGCTCGGTGTCGCCGTACCCGCGCAGGTCCGGCGCGACCACCCGGAGCATCGGCGGCAGCCGGCGGATCAGCGGCTCCCAGAAGGCGGACGAGGAGACGTTGCCGTGCACCAGCAGCACCGGCACGCCGTCCGACGGGCCGGCGACCCGGACCCGCTGGGTGATGCCGTTGGCCGCCACGGTCCGCTGCTCGGTCTCCATCCGCGGCATGCTGCCACGGCCGGTGACCCCGGTCCATGGTCCGGCCGACCATCATCCGCCCGCCGGAGGTGGGGACCACCCCCGGCTCGGCCCGGGCAGCCGCCGGTACGCCGGCTCAGCCGGGGCGTGTCAGCGAGTCAGGCGGGGCCGTCGCCCCGGCCGACCGAGGCCACCGGCAGCGGCACGGTCGGGCGGTGGCTGCGCCGTGCGTCGCCGCCGCCCCCGCCGAGGAAGCGCAGCCCCACCGGGTCGGTGGTGGCCAGCCCCGGGTCTAAGAAGCGCAGTTCGGTACGGCCGAGCCGGATGACGTCGCCGTCGGCGAGCGGCTCGGCGCCGGTGATCCGCCGGTCGTTGAGCCAGGTCCCGTTGGTCGACCCCAGGTCGACCAGGAGCGCCCCGGCGTCGGTCAGTCGCACCTCGGCGTGCCGCCGGCTCAGGTGCGGATCGGGCACCACGATGTCGGCGTCGGGCGTGCGCCCGATCACCTGTGGCCGCGGGCTCAGCCGAAAGCTGGCCCCACGCATCGTGCCCGCCGTCACCGTCATCAACGGCGTCAGTTCCGGATGTTCCTCCATGGACAGTCAGCTCCCCACCCACCGTCACCCCGGCTCAGCCTGCCAGTTGCGCACCACCACCTCACCACCCGGCCGGCCACCTCCGCGACCCCGGCCGGACAACTCACGTTGGCCGATTCGTGACCCGGCCGGCCGACCCGCTCCGGCCCGCCACCGCTTCGGTGCCGGCGTCGGACGCTTCGACGGCCGTCAGCACCCCTACCGGCGAGTAATTCTCAGGTCTAGACTTCCGCCATGACGGCTGTGCATGTCCCCGGCACCCCGGTCATCGACGACGGTCGACTGGTCTCGACGAGCCCGGCGACGGGCGAGGAGGCGGGCCGGTTCCCCGTCGCCACCGTCGACGACGTCGCCCGCGCGGTGGACCTCGCCCGCGCCGCCGCCGACTGGTGGGCCGGGCTCGGCTTCACCGGGCGGCGGGAGCGGCTGCTGCGCTGGCGCGCCCTGCTCGCCCGGCGGATCGAGGAGCTGGCGCAGCTGGTGCACGTCGAGGGCGGCAAGCCGGTCCCCGACGCGATCGTCGAGATCCTCACCGCCATCGAGCACATCGACTGGGCCGCCCGCAACGCCCGCCGCGTGCTGGGGCCGCGCCGGGTCCGCTCCCGGCTGATCCTCGCCGAGTTCACCGGCCACCTCGAATACCAGCCGTACGGCGTGGTCGGCGTGATCGGTCCGTGGAACTATCCGGTCTTCACCCCGATCGGGTCCGCCGCGTACGCCCTCGCGGCCGGCAACACGGTCGTGCTGAAGCCGAGCGAATACACCCCGGCCGTCGGGCAGTGGCTGGTCGACAGCTTCGCCGAAGTGGTCGGGGAACAGCCCGTGCTGACCGCCGTGCACGGTCTCGGCGACGTGGGCGCGGCGCTGTGCCGCTCGGGCGTGGGCAAGCTCGCCTTCACCGGCTCGACCGCCACCGCGAAGAAGGTGATGGCCGCCTGCGCCGAGACGCTGACCCCGGTGCTGCTGGAGGCCGGCGGCAAGGACGCGATGATCGTCGACAGCGACGCCGACCTGGACGCCGCCGCCGAGGCGTGCGTCTGGGGCGCGCTGACCAACGCCGGGCAGACCTGCATCGGCATCGAGCGGGTCTACGCCGTCGACCCGGTCTTCGACGCGTTCGTCGGCAAGGTGGTCGCCAAGGCCGAGCGGCTGACCGTCGGCGCCGAGGGCGCGGACATCGGCCCGATCACCATGCCGAGCCAGCTCGACGTGATCCGCCGGCACATCGACGACGCGGTCGGCGCCGGCGGGCGCGCCGTGCTCGGCGGCCCGGCCGCGGTGCAACCCCCGTACGTGCACCCGACGGTGCTGGTGGACGTTCCCGAGTCCTCGGCGGCCGTCCGGGAGGAGACCTTCGGCCCCACCCTGACCATCAACCGGGTCCGCGACGCCGACGAGGCCGTACGCCGGGCCAACGCCCTGTCGTACGGCCTCGGGGGTTCGGTCTTCGGCCGCAAGCGGGCCGTGGCGATCGCCCGGCGGCTGCGCTCCGGCATGGCCTCGGTCAACTCGGCGCTCACCTTCGCCGGCATGTCCACCCTGCCGTTCGGCGGGGTGGGTGACTCCGGCTTCGGCCGGATCCACGGCGAGGACGGGCTGCGCGAGTTCGGCCGGGCCAAGTCGATCACCCGGCGCCGGGCCCGATCGCTGCTGCCGTCGATGACCTTCGAGCGGACCCCGGGCGACGTCGCCCGCCTGGTCAAGGCCGCCAAGCTGATGTACGGCCGGCGCTGAGCGGGCGGCCGGTCAGAAGAGGGTCAGCTCGTCACGCTCGATGCCGCGCAGCTTGTCGTAGTCGACCACCACGCAGCGGATGCCCCGGTCGGTGGCGAGGACGCGGGCCTGGGGCTTGATCTCCTGCGCGGCGAAGATCCCGGTGACCGGGGCGAGCAGCGGATCGCGGTTCATCAGCTCCAGGTAGCGGGTGAGCTGCTCCACGCCGTCGATCTCGCCGCGCCGCTTCACCTCGACCGCGACCGCGCCGGAGTTGGCGTCCCGGCAGAGCAGGTCGACCGGGCCGATCGCGGTCATGTACTCCCGCCGAACCAGGGTGAAGCCCTCGCCGAGGGTCTCCGGGTTGGCGGCCAGCAGCTCCTGCAGGTGCGCCTCGACGCCGTCCTTGCGCAGCCCCGGATCGACGCCCAGCTCGTACGAGGTGTCCTGGAAGATCTCCTCCAGGGTGATCCGCAGCTCCTCGCCGGCCTTGTTGACCACGCGCCAGACGCCCGGAGCCTCCTCGAGCCGACAGGGCGGGCTCATCCAGTTCAGTGGCTTGTACGCCCGGTCGTCCGCGTGGATCGAGACCGAGCCGTCCGCCTTCACCATCAACAGTCGGGTGGCCGGCGGCAGGTGAGCCGAGAGCCGTCCGACGTAGTCCACCGAGCACTTCGCAATCACCAGCCGCACCCGACGAGGGTAGCCGAGGACCGGCCCGTCGCCAGCGAGCGGCACTGGCGTGCCGGTGCGATGCTGAGACGGTGTTCGAAGTTCTCACCGGCACCGGGCTCGCCGCCTCGGCGGGCCTGAACGCCTACATCCCCCTGCTCACCATGGGGTTGCTCGCCCGGTACACCGATCTGATCGACCTGCCCGGCGGCTGGCAGTGGCTCGGCAACGGCTGGGTCCTGGCAATCCTGGCGGCGTTGTTCGCCGTCGAGGTCGTCGCCGACAAGGTGCCGGTGGTCGACCACGTCAACGACGTCGTGCAGACCGTGGTCCGCCCGACCGCCGGCGGCCTTGCCTTCGGGGCCGGCGCCAGCTCCGAGACGGTGACGGTCAGCGACCCGGACAGCTTCTTCTCGTCGAACCAGTGGGTGCCGGTGGTCACCGGTGTGGTGATCGCGCTCGGCGTGCACCTGCTCAAGTCGGCCGCCCGGCCCGTCGTCAACGCCACCACCGCCGGTTTCGGCGCGCCGGTGGCGAGCACCGCCGAGGACGCGACCAGCGTGGCGATGTCCCTGGTGGCGATCATCCTGCCGGTGCTGGTGCTGGCGTTCCTGCTCGGCCTGGTGGCCTTCCTCTTCTGGTTCCTGCGCCGCCGGGGCGACCGTCGCCGCGAACGCGAGGCGGCCCGCGCCGCCGGCTTCCGCGTCTGACCCACCCGCTCCACAGCTCGGCCACCCCCGTACGCCGCTGGCCGGCACCCCGTTGTGGGGTGCCGGCCAGCATGCGTGTGTGGGTGGGTCAGCTGTTCCAGTGCTCGGCGACGAGGTCGGCGGCCTGCTGCTCCCACTGGGCGTAGTGGTCCGGGTAGGCCGACACCTGCACCGTCTGCGCGGCCTCGGTCAGCGGCATGTCCTGCCAGCCGTCGACCTGCTTGAGACCCTTGAGGAAGGCCAGAGTGGAGTACTCGGGGTCGGTGATCTGCTCCACCGTGCCCCAACCCGAGGAGGGGCGCTGCTGGAACAGGCCCTGCGAGTCGTGGTCGTTGCGGTCACCCAGGTGGCCCAGGTTCTCCAGCTTCGACTCCTGCAACGCCGTCGCGATGGACACCACCGCGGCCCGCTCGTCCATGCCGGCCTTCTTCGTGGCGGCGATGATCGCCTTGACGTTGGCGACCTGCTCGTCGGTCAGGTCGATACGCGACTGCTGGCCCTGCACACCGTGCGGGATCAGCTTGCCCTTGTCCACGGCCGGCTTGTCGGCCTGCACCACACCGGCGGTCGGCACCGGAGCGGCCTGGGCCTCGGTCATCGGGCCGGCGAACACGCCACCGGCGAAAGCCAGACCAGCAATACCCAGAACGCTCTTACGCAGCATCGTGTTCATAGCAGAAGCTCCATTCGGGGGGTCGACACACACACGCCGTAGGGGGACGACAGCACGTGCGGGCACCTCGACAGGCGCTCAAAGGGGGAAAGTCGATGCCCGGCTCCACGCAAACCCCGAGGGGATCGCGGTCACGCCAAGCCGAGAGGCTCGCGACGCCGGGACCATGTGTAACGACCGGCGGGCCACCATCATTCCGGCCCCGCACCCCCCGGCCGGCCCGGCAATCGGGGCCTGGCAGCGGGGCGTGCTGCTGCGGTCGTACACATGATGTAACGACCCCGCCCCCGCCACCATTCCGCCACCACGGTGCCGCCGGTCACCGGACCCACACGCCATTCGGCATGAACCGGACCACAACGCACCACCACGCCATCGCCGAACCGGACACCCCACACCCATACCGCACACCACGCACACTCAGATCGGGCGCAATCGTTGTCGTCCCGGCAGCAACGAACGCACCCGAACCCGCCAACCGCCCACCAGACCGAAGGCGAACACACCCGCCCGCGGCCCGACCACGACGCGGTGTGGCCCGACCGTGACCGGCGCAGGTATCAAACCTGACCGCCCAAGCCGCGCACGGTCGAGCCACACCCCCTGCACCACTCCCCCGCCCCCACCTCGGCGATCTTGCACTTAGGGTTACCTCTATGGACCCTTTGTCCATCTATGCCCCCACCACAACTGCAAGATCGCGGCGGGCGGGGGGCGGGAGGGGGCGGAGGCAGGATCGCGGGCGGGCGGGAGGGGAGGGAGGGGAGGGAGAGGAGGGGAGGGAGGGGTAGCGGAGCGGGGCATACGGGGGTCGTTCGCGGCGGGCGCCGCCACGTCAACGGTCGGGCCACACCGCGACCGACCACAGGACAGCCGACCAGGGTCGTCCATTCGGGGGCCACCCGCACCACCTTCGCGCTGCGATCATCACCCGGTGCACGTGAAGAAGACCCGTATCCCGCTCGTCGCCGCCGCCGTCGCGCTCGTCGCCGTCGTCGCGCTGCTCCTCGCCCCGAATCCCCTACGCGGTCGGATGCAGGCGACCGCCCTCAACCCGACCGGCACCGCCCCGACCGGCACCGCCCCGGCCGGCAGCCCGCCGACCACACCCCCGGCAGCCGTCCCACCGCCCACCGCCACGCCGAGCAGCACCGCCGAGGGCCGGGACCAGGAGCGCGACGACGCCCACGTGCCGGGCGCGACGAAGCCGGGCAGCATGCCGCCGGTCGTCGACCACGGGCCGCGTACGGGCGGGAAGGTGGCGCTCACCTTCGACGCGGACATGACCGACGCGATGCGCCGCCAGCTGCGCGGCCCGAACCCGCCGTCGTACGCCAACCTGGCCATCGTGGAGCTGTTGGAGCGTCAGCGGGTGCCGGCGACCTTCTTCCTCACCGGCAAGTGGGTGCGGGAGTACCCGGCGCTGACCCGGCGACTGGCCGCCAACCCCCGGTTCGAGCTGGCCAACCACACCTACGGGCACGCGGCGTTCACGTCGGACTGCTACCACCTGACGCCGCTGCCCCGGCGCGAGATGACGGCCGACGTGGCGCGCACCTTCGACGTGATCGCCCCGTACGGCGGGCGGCAGACCCGGTACTTCCGCTTCCCGGGGCTCTGTCACGACCGGACGGCGTTGGCCGAGCTGGCGCCGCTCGGGCTGACCGTGGTGGACGGTGACGTGGTCAGCGGCGACCCGTTCGCCCGGTACTGGCAGCCGATCGTGCGGGCGGTCCTGAGCCAGGCCCGGCCCGGCTCGGTGATCATCCTGCACGTGACCGAGGCGAACGCGCCGATGACCGACGAGGCGCTGCCGCACATCCTGGCCGGGCTGGCCGAGCGGGGGCTGGAGCCGGCCCCGCTCTCCGAGGTGCTGGGCGACACCGCCGGGGTTGCGCCCCGGTCCTAGCCTGCGGCCATGACGTACGAGCCGATCATGGCGCCGAAGAGCAGCCGCCGCCCGCTGCGGATCGTCCTGGTCGTCGTCGGCGTCGTGCTGGCGCTCTGCTGTGTCGGCGGCGCGGTCGGCGGCTTCTTCGTCTACGGCGCGGTGAAGGAGACGGTCGGCCCGGTCAGCGAGGCCACGACGACCTACCTGGACGCCGTCCGGTCGGGCGACCACCAGCGGGCGTACGACCAGCTCTGCCGGCAGCGGCGGGAGCAGACGTCGCTGGCGGAGTTCACCCGGCAGCAGGAGGCCCAGCCGCAGGTGGTCGGCTACCGGGTGGGCGGCGTGAACGTCACCAACACCAACGGTCGGGTCCGGGGCAGCGCGACGGTACGGCTGACCACCGAGACCGGCAGCACGAGCACCCAGGTGTTCACCCTGGTCAAGGAGGACGGCGCCTGGCGCGTCTGCGGGTGACGGCGGGCGGAAGCGGCCCGACAAAACCTCCCAAATGCCTACCATGGGGGCAGAACCGAGAGGGAGGGTCGTCATGACCGCCGCGATGGAGATGCCCCGCGTCCAGGAATGCGCTGCCGCGTCCTGCGCCTACAACCACACCAACGACTGCCACGCGTTCGCCATCACGATCGGCAGCAGCGACCACGCGCACTGCCACACGTTCATCGAGATGCCGGTGCGGGGCGGGATCGGGCAGGCGATCGCCCAGGTCGGCGCCTGCCAGCGGGCCGACTGCCGGCACAACGCGGAACTGGAGTGCCACGCGCCGGCGATCAGCGTCGGCGGGTCCATGGACATGGCCGACTGCATGACGTACCAGAGCCGCTGAGACGGTCGGGTCGGCAGGACACCCGCCGGCCCCGGGGACGCGGGGCCGGCGGGGTCGCTCAGCCGGCCAGTCCGTTGGCCTCCCGGATCACGGTGACCAGCTCGTCGATGATCCCGGTCAACGCGAAGTCCTTCGGGGTGAAGACCCGGGCCACCCCGGCGGCCCGCAACGCGTCGGCGTCCCCGGCCGGGATGATGCCGCCGACCACCACCGGCAGGTCACCCCGCCCGGCGGCGCGCAGCCCGTCCAGCACCGCCGGTACGGCGGCCAGGTGCGAGCCGGAGAGCACCGAGAGGCCGACCAGGTCGACGTCCTCCTCGACGGCGGCGGCCACGATCTGCCCGGCGGTCAGCCGGATGCCCTGGTAGACCACCTCGAAGCCGGCGTCGCGGGCGCGTACCGCGATCTGCTCGGCGCCGTTGGAGTGCCCGTCCAGGCCCGGCTTGCCGACCAGCAGCCGCAGCCGGCCGCTGCCCAGCTCCCGGGCGGTGGCGGCGACCCGCTCGCGGACCGCGCCCAGGGTGGCGTCGCCGCCGGCCCCGGCCGCGCCGGCCAGCCCGGTCGGCGCCCGGTACTCGCCGAAGACCTGGCGCAGCGCGCCGGCCCACTCGCCGGTGGTCACCCCGGCCCGCACGCACTGCAGCGTCGCGTCCATCAGGTTCGTCGTGGTCGCGGCGTCCGCGCGGAGCCGGGCCAGCGCGGCGTCCACCGCCGCCGCGTCCCGACCGGCCCGCCATTCGCGTACGGACGCGGTGGCGGCCGCCTCGACGGCGGGATCGACCTGCTCGACGGCCTCGGCGCCGGCCGCGGTCAGCGGCGACGACTCGGTCTCGGTGAACCGGTTGACGCCGACCACCACATCGGCGCCGGACTCGATCCGGCGACGCCGGTCGGCGAGCGAGGCGACCAGCGCGCTCTTGAGGTAGCCGGTCTCCACGGCGGCGACCACGCCGCCCATCTCCAGCACCTTCTCCAGCTCGATCCGTGCTCCGGTGACGATCCCGTCGACCAGCGCGGTCATCACGTGCGAGCCCTCGAAGAGGTCCGGGTACTCCAGCAGGTCCGACTCGTACGCGAGCACCTGCTGCATCCGCAGCGACCACTGCTGGTCCCACGGGCGGGGCAGGCCGAGCGCCTCGTTCCAGGCGGGCAGCTGCACGGCGCGGGCCCGGGCGTCCCGGGAGAACGTGACGCCGAGCATCTCCAACACGATGCGCTGGATGTTGTTCTCCGGCTGGGCCTCGGTCAGCCCGAGCGAGTTGACCTGGACGCCGTAGCGGAACCGGCGCTGCTTCGGGTTCTCGACCCCGTAGCGTTCGCGGGTGATCTCGTCCCAGAGGGCGCCGAAGGCGCGCATCTTGGCGATCTCCTCGACGAAGCGCACCCCGGCGTTGACGAAGAAGGAGATCCGCGCGACGACGTCGCCCATCCGCTCGGCGGGCACCTGGCCGGAGTCGCGCACCGCGTCGAGCACGGCGACCGCGGTGGCCAGGGCGAAGCCGACCTCCTGCACCGGCGTCGCGCCGGCCTCCTGCAGGTGGTACGAGCAGATGTTAACCGGGTTCCACTTCGGCATCTCGCCCAGGGTGTACGCGATGACGTCGGCGGTGAGCCGCAGCGACGCCGCCGGCGGGAAGATGTACGTCCCCCGGGACAGGTACTCCTTGATGATGTCGTTCTGCGTGGTGCCCGCGCAGCGGGACAGCTCGGCGCCCTGCTCGGCGGCGACCGTGCCGTAGAGCCCGAGCAGCCACATCGCCGGCGCGTTGATGGTCATGGAGGTGTTCATCTCGGCGAGCGGGATGCCGTCGAAGAGGGCCCGCATGTCGCCGAGGTGCGCCACCGGCACGCCGACCCGGCCGACCTCGCCGGCGGCGAGTTCGTGGTCCGGGTCGTACCCGGTCTGGGTGGGCAGGTCGAAGGCGACCGAGAGCCCGGTCTGCCCCTTGCCCAGGTTGCGGCGGAAGAGCGCGTTGGTGGCCGCGGCCGAGGAGTGGCCGGCGTAGGTGCGCATCACCCAGGGGCGGTCGCGTTCGGGCAGCCGGCCGGGGAGAGCCTTCTCATCCATGGCCGGAGTTTAAGTTACCGTTCAGTAAAACGGGCTGTGGAAAACCACACAGGTCCATGGAGCGGACCACCGGGTACGCGGGGCGCGACATGGCCGACACCACCACACCCCCGGCAGCCGGCCGGCCCCGACGGGTCGCACACTTGACGTCATGGATGACCAGCTCGCGATCTCCGTACGGGGACTGCGCAAGGCGTACGGCGACAACGTCGCGGTGGCGGGAGTGGATCTCGACGTCCACCGGGGCGAGGTGTTCGCCCTGCTCGGCCCGAACGGCGCGGGCAAGACCACGACGGTGGAGATCCTGGAGGGCTACCGGCAGCGCGACGCCGGCGAGGTACGCGTGCTCGGCAGCGACCCGGCCCACCCGGACCCGCGCCACCGCTCCCGGGTCGGCATCGTGCTGCAGGGCACCGGCGAGTTCGACGAGCTGACCGTCGCCGAGGTGGTCCGGCACTTCTCCGGCTTCTACGCCGACGCCGACGACCCGGACAAGGTCGTCGAGCGGGTCGGGCTGGCCGGCAAGGCGACCGCCCGTACCCACACCCTTTCCGGCGGGCAGAAGCGCCGCCTGGACGTGGCGCTGGGCATCATCGGCCGTCCGGAGCTGCTCTTCCTCGACGAGCCGACCACCGGTTTCGACCCGGAGGCCCGGCGCGAGTTCTGGGAGCTGATCCGCGACCTGGCCGCCGCCGGCACCACCATCGTGCTCACCACCCACTACCTGGACGAGGCGGAGGCCCTCGCCGACCGGGTCGGGGTGATCGCCGCCGGCCGGCTGGTCGAGGTGGCCCCGCCGAACCGGCTCGGCAACCGGCAGGAGGCGCTGGCGACGGTCTCCTGGCGTACCCCCGACGGGACGCCGGAGACCGCGCAGAGCGCGACGCCGACGGCGCTGGTGGCGGAACTGGCCGCGCGCTTCGGCGGCGAGGTCCCCGGACTCACGGTGACCCGGCCCACCCTGGAAGACGTCTACCTGAAGATGATCGGACACTGATGACCACCACCTCGAAGCCCGCGATCCCGGTCGCCGCCGTGCCCGCCCGGCGGCTGGGCGGGGGCGCCCTCGCCCTGCGGCAGGGCTGGCTGGAGATCACCCAGTTCCTGCGCAGCCGGGAGTCCGTCGTCTTCACGATGGGCTTCCCGATCATCATGATCCTGATCTTCGCGGCGATCTTCAGCGACGAGATCGCCCCCGGGGTCAGCTACACCCAGTACTTCATCACCGGCATGATCGCGACCGGCCTGATGACGGTGAGCTTCCAGAACCTCGGCATCTGGATCCCGATCGAGCGGGACCGGGGCGTGCTCAAGCGCTACCGGGGCACCCCGATGCCGAAGTGGGTCTGGTTCGCCGGCAAGGTGATCATGGTGGTGGCGATCGGGATCGCCGAGACCGCGCTGCTGCTCGCCGTCTCGGTGGCCCTGTTCGACCTCGACCTGCCCGGCACCGCCGGCAAGTGGCTCACCTTCGGCTGGGTCTCCGTGCTGGGCGTGACCGCCTGCACCCTCTGCGGCATCGCCATCTCGTCGCTGGCCCGCACCGCCCGCAGCGGCTCCGCCGTGGTGACGCCGGTGGCGCTGGTGCTCCAGTTCATCTCCGGCGTGTTCTTCGTCTTCACCAGCCTGCCCAGCTGGATGCAGCAGGTCGCGGCCCTGTTCCCGCTGAAGTGGATGTGCCAGGGGCTGCGCGCCGTCTTCCTGCCCGAGAGCTTCGGCGCCCGGGAGCCGGGCGGCTCGTTCGAGCTGGGCCGGGTCGCCCTGGTGCTCGCCCTGTGGTGCGTGATCGGCCTGGTGCTGTGCCTCACCACCTTCCGGTGGACCACCAAGCGCGACGGCTGAGGACCGCCGGACGTGACGGGGCCGGACGCCTGCGCGTCCGGCCCCTCGTCTTCTTGATCCACTCCGTTGCGGCGAAGCCGTGGCATCACCGGCCCGGGGACACCACCGTTTCGGCGACACGGAGTCGATCAGGCTCAGTACTGGTAGAAGCCCTGGCCGGTCTTGCGGCCCAGGTCACCGGCGGTGGCCATGCGCTGGAGCAGCTCCGGCGGGAAGAACTTCGAGTCCGCGGTGTCGGTGTAGATGTTGCGGGTGGCGTTGAGCAGCACGTCCACGCCGGTCAGGTCGACCGTGGCCAGCGGGCCCATGGCGTGGCCGAAGCCGAGCTTGCACGCCGTGTCCAGGTCCTCGGCGGAGACCACGCCGGACTCGACCAGCGCGACCGCCTCCATGGCGAGGGCGCAGATCAGCCGGGTGGTGACGAAGCCGGCGATGTCCCGGTTGACCACCACGACGGTCTTGCCGATCCCCTCGGCGAACGCCTTCGCCGTCGCGATCGTCTCGTCGCTGGTCTTGTAGCCGCGTACCAGCTCGCAGAGCTTCATCATCGGCACCGGCGAGAAGAAGTGCGTGCCGACGACCGCCTCCGGCCGCTCGGTGACCGTGGCGATCTGGGTGACCGGGATGGCCGAGGTGTTGGTGGCGAGCACCGCGTCGGACTTGCAGATCTTGTCGAGCACGCGGAACACCTCGTGCTTGATCTCGATCTTCTCGAAGACCGCCTCGACGACGATGTCCGCGTCGGCCGCCGCCTCCAGGTCCGTGGTGGTGCTGATCCGCCCCAGGGTGGCGTCGACCTCGGCCGGGTCGATCTTCCCCTTCTCGGCGAACTTCTCCAGCGACTTCCGGATGCCGTCGACGCCGCGCCTGGTGGCCGCGTCGTCCAGGTCCCGCAGCGTCACCTGCCAGCCCGCCTGCGCCGCCACCTGGGCGATACCCGAACCCATCAGCCCGGCACCGACGACCGCGAGTCGACCCGCCATCTGCTTCTCCCTCGCTGCGATTGAGTGTCTGACTGCACCCTAGTGGGCGAGCCTGAACGAGGGCTAAGGCACCGGCGGCACTCCATTCTTCTCGCCCTTTGCGGCGTGTCGCGGTATCCCAGGGCCGAGATGCCGCGACACGCCGCAAACGACGGCGGCGTCCACCACCGGCGGGAACGCGACGGGGCGTTCAGATGGTCAGGTCCGGGGCCTGCGGGGCGGTGCCCCGTTCGACCTCCACACCGAGCGCCCGCAGGTCGCCCGCGAAGTCCGGGTACCCCCGGTCGACGTGGTGCACGTGGGAGACCTCGGTGACCCCGTCCGCGCAGAGACCGGCGATGATCAGCCCCGCGCCGGCCCGGATGTCGGTGGCCCGCACCGGCGCCCCGGAGAGCCGGTCGCGCCCCCGGACCACCGCGTGGTGTCCGTCGGTCTTGATGTCCGCGCCGAGGCGCATCATCTCGTTGGCGAACATGAACCGGCCGTCGAAGATGTTCTCGGTGATCAGCGAGGCCCCGTCGCTCACCGCGGCCAGCCCGATCGCCATCGGCAGCAGGTCGGTGGCGAAGCCGGGGTACGGCAGGGTCACCACGTCCACGGCCGAGGGACGGTCGTCGGCACGTACCCGGAAGGCGTCGCCCCGGGTCTCCACCAGCGCGCCGGCCGAGACCAGCTTGTCCAGCGCCACCTCCAGGAACGCCGGGTCGATGCCGGTGACCGTGACGTCCCCCCGGGTCATCGCCGCGCCGAACGCCCACGTCCCGGCGACGATCCGGTCCCCCACCGTGGCGTGCCGCACCGGGTGCAGCCCGGGCACCCCGACGATGCGCAGCATCGAGCTGCCGGCGCCGGAGATCCGCGCACCCATCTGGTTGAGCATGGTGCAGATGTCGACGATCTCCGGCTCCCGGGCGGCGTTGTCGATGACCGTCACGCCCCGGGCCAGCACCGCCGCCATCACCAGGTTCTCGGTGGCCCCGACACTCGGGAAGTCCAGCACGATCTCCGCGCCGTGCAGCCCCTCCGGGGCGGCGGCGATGACGAAGCCGTGCTCGCCGGAGATGTCCGCGCCCATCCGGGCCAGCCCGGCGATGTGCATGTCCAGGCCCCGGGAACCGATCGCGTCACCACCCGGGTGGGCCACCCGGACGTAACCCCGGCGGGCCAGCAGCGGGCCGAGCACGCAGATCGACGCGCGCAGCCGCCGGACCAGGTCGTAGTCGGCCTCGGTGCCCGGCCGCTCCGGCACGTCGATGACGACCGAGCGGGACCGGGCCGTCCCACCGTCGACCGCCATCGGGTCGACCGGGTCGTCCGCCTCGAAGCGCACCTCGCAGCCGAGACGGCGCAGCACCTCACCCATGATCGCGATGTCGGTGATCCGGGGGACGTTGGTGATCACGGTGCGTCCGGGGGCCAGCAGCGCCGCCGCCATCAGCTTCAACGCCGAGTTCTTCGCGCCCACCACGTGCACCGTGCCGGCCAGCCGGGCGTCGCCCGCCACCCGGATGACGTCGACGTCGCTGACCGCCGGGTCACCGGCGTCGCCGGGCCCCACCCGGGCGGGCCACCCGGCCGCGGGGTCCGGCCGCGCCGGGATCGTCAGGTCCGGTATCCGTAGGCTGTGCGTCATGGCCGTCCACCTCACGCGCATCTACACCAAGGCCGGCGACGCCGGCATGACCAGGCTGAGCAACAACGAGCAGGTGCCGAAGACCGATCCGCGCATCGCCGCGTACGCGGATGTCGACGAGTGCAACGCCGCGATCGGCGTGGCGCTCGCGCTGGGACAGCTCGACGACGAGCTGCGGGCGGTGCTGAGCTCGATCCAGAACGACATGTTCGACGTGGGCGCCGACCTGGCCACCCCCGTCGAGCCCGACCCGAAGTACCCGCCGCTGCGGGTCACCGAGGAGTACGTCGAACGTCTCGAGGGCTGGTGCGACGAGTACAACGCGCGCCTTGGCAAGCTCGACTCCTTCATCCTCCCCGGCGGCACCGCTGGCGCGGCGCTGCTGCACGTGGCACGGACGATCGCCCGGCGCGCCGAGCGGGCGGCCTGGGCACTGGTCGCTCACGATCCGGATCGCACCAACTCCCTTCCGGCAAAGTATCTCAACCGCCTCTCCGATCTGCTGTTCATCCTGTCAAGGTCGGCAAATCCGAACGGGGATGTGCTATGGGTGCCGGGCGGCAAGCGCTGAGCGTCGGCGCGCTGCACCACGTCGAGCTCTGGGTACCCGATCTCGACGCCGCCACCACGAGCTGGGGCTGGCTCCTCGGCGAGCTGGGCTGGACGCCGGTCCGTCCGCCGCGGTGGACCGGCTGGTGGCGGCCGCGCCGACGTACGGCTGGACGCTGCTCTTCCCCGACCGCCACCCGCACGCCGGCGGCCCCGGCACCTACGCCGCCTACCTCACCGACAACCAGGGCTACGAGGTAGAACTCGTCGCATCCCCCGAGGCGTAACGGTGCAAGGTTAAGAGCGTGACACGCGGCAGGGCATGAGGAGTTCGGGGAAGCCCGCCCGCGCAGGGATCAAGCCTGACCGCCCGGAGCGGGTGGGCTCCCCCGAACTCCGGAGCGCAGAGCGGGCGTCAGGCAGCCGGCCAGTCCTGGGACGCCAGACGCGGCGAGGCCGCCCCGGGTGGGGCGGCCTCGAGCCAGGAGAGGAACCCGGTGACCGTGGAGCGCGCCATGGCGATCTCGACGGGCGCGTGCTGACTGGTACACCGGAGGATCACCCAGTCGGCGGGCATGGAGAAGCGTTCCTGCCCCTCGGGCAGCCGGCGCCGCTCCACGATCAACTCCTTGCGGGAGAGCACCCGCTTGGGGCGTAGGGCGAAGCTGAACAGCCGGTACCACCGGAGCTCGTCGCCGACGAAGCGGCCGAAGCCGGGGGACCAGCCGCGACCGTCGAGGACCGTGGTGACCCGTACGCCGAGCCGGATGATGCCCCCGCTACGGGTGACCACCGCCCGCCGGGCGAAAAGGATCAGGATTGCGGCGAGAACCACCGCGATGCCGATTCCGATCCCTTCCACGATCTCCATCGGCGGGTCGGCTCAGCGCGCCGGAGTGGCCGGGGTGGCGCTCTCGGCGAGGACGGTGACGCCCTCACCGGTCACCGACAGGAAGCCGCCGGCGACGTCGTAGGCGACCTGCTCCCCGCCGGCCTGCTTGATGCGGACCTGGCTGGGCTCCGCGAGCTGGCCGAGCAGGGGCGCGTGCCCCGGCAGCACACCCAGCTCACCCTCGGTCGTCCGGGCGACGACCATCTCGGCCTCGCCGGACCAGACCTTCTCCTCGACGGCTACGAGCTCGACGTGAAGCTGCTGTGCCACGCTGTCTCCTTGCTGCGGCGGCGGATTGTCGAAAGTCTAGTCCCGCCGCCGTGGCCGACCCAACGCGGGTGGCGAGACCTGCGCCACCGCGGGCGCGACACGCCGGCGCGGGCCGGCACGGCGCCGGCCCGCTCGGGACGTGGTGGTCACTTGTTCCGGTTACGGAACTCCGGATGCTCCAGCAGGAAGGCGTCGAGCTGCTCGTTACGCAGGGCGGTGAAGAAGTCCTCGGCGACGGGCAGCAGCCGCTCCCCCCGGTACGCCGAACCGGTGCCGATCCCCTCCCCCGGCAGCTTGATCAGCTCGACGTTCTCCGCCCGGACGCCCTTGAGGGCGATGGCGAAGTCGACGACGCTGTTGCCCCGGCCGTTGAAGGTCAGCGACTGCCCGGCGGCCCGGACCACCCGGTCCAGCTTGATCGGGTTGCTCACCACGTCGGCACTGAACGCCTGCTTGACCATCGCCTTGACGAACTGCTGCTGGTGGCGCTGGCGACCGTAGTCGCCGTCCGGGACGCCGTTCTTCGGGTAGCGCTGCCGGACGTAGTCCAGCGCCTGCCAGCCGCTCAGGTGCTGGGTGCCCTTCTTGTACTCCGCCTGCGGACCGATGTAGCCCTCGCCGTACGGGTTGCCCTTGCGGTGCTTCCCGTCCGGCTCGCGGTGCTCGGACTTGACGTCCCGCTCGATGTACATGTCGACGCCGCCCATCGCGTCGACGATCTTCTGGAAGCCGGTGAAGTTGATGATCGCGCCGGCGTCGAAGCGCTCGATCCCGGTCACCTGCTGCACCGTCTTGGCGAGCAGCTCGAAGCCCTGCGCGACGCTCGGGTTCTGCCCCTGCACGATGCTGCCGTGCGACATGGCCCCGTTGAGCTTGCCGCTGCCGCCGCCGTAGTTGGCCTTGTCGAACTTCGGGATGTCGACGTAGAGGTCGCGCGGCATGGAGAAGAGGTACGCCCGGTCCATCGACTCCGGCACGTGCAGCACCATGATCGAGTCGGCCAGCGGCGGGGTCTCCGGCTTGCGCGGGTCGACCCCGACCAGCAGGATGTTCAACGGGCCCTTGATGTCGCTCTTGCGCTCCTGCGCCCCGGCCGCCTGGTCACCGAAGAGGTCGGCCTTGCCGACCGCGCCCTCGTACCGGGCCAGCAGCGCCTCGGAGCCGACCAGCACGGCGCCGCTGAGCAACATGAGCACGGCCCCGAAGAGGGTGCACACGCGGGCCCACCGCGGCACGCCCGCCCACACGGACGGTTTGCCACCGCCCTTGCCGGCCTTACCCACGGGCATCTCCATTCGTCGTCACACCCACGACTCAGAGACGGGCGGACGGAGCCGAAACGTTGCACGGGATCGACATCCGTTCGTGGACGCCGCGCACGAAACGGTACCCCGCCGAAGTGGGAATCGCTCGCCCGGGAACCGGACGCCGGGCACCAACCGGCAACGGAACGGCCGAAGGCCACCCCGGGCATCGCCGGGGTGGCCTTCGCGGGTGTGGTGGAGGTCTCAGCCCTCCGCCATCAGCTCCTTCGCCTTCTTCTCCAGGTCGTCCAGACCGCCGCACATGAAGAACGCCTGCTCGGGGAAGTGGTCGTACTCGCCCTCGCTGATCTTCCGGAACGCCTCGATGGTCTCCGCGATCGGGACCGTGGAGCCCGGCACGCCGGTGAACTGCTCGGCGGCGTACGTGTTCTGCGACAGGAAGCGCTCGATCCGCCGGGCCCGGCCGACGGTGAGCTTGTCCTCCTCGGAGAGCTCCTCGATACCCAGGATGGCGATGATGTCCTGCAGGTCCTTGTACTTCTGCAGGATCCGCTTCACCTCGGTGGCGACCGCGAAGTGCTCGGCGCCGACGAACTCCGGGGCGAGGATCCGGGACGAGGACGCCAGCGGGTCCACGGCCGGGTAGATGCCCTTGTCGGAGATCGACCGCTCCAGGTTGGTGGTCGCGTCCAGGTGGGCGAACGTGGTGGCCGGCGCCGGGTCGGTGTAGTCGTCGGCGGGCACGTAGATCGCCTGCATCGAGGTGATGGCCTGGCCCCGGACGGAGGTGATCCGCTCCTGGAGCTCGCCCATCTCGTCGGCCAGGGTCGGCTGGTAACCCACGGCGCTCGGCATCCGGCCGAGCAGGGTGGAGACCTCGGAACCGGCCTGCGTGAAGCGGAAGATGTTGTCGATGAAGAGCAGCACCTCCTGCTTCTTCACGTCGCGGAAGTACTCCGCCATGGTCAGCGCGGAGAGGGCGACCCGCAGCCGGGTGCCCGGCGGCTCGTCCATCTGGCCGTAGACCAGCGCGGTCTTGTCGATGACGCCGGACTCGGTCATCTCGGCGATGAGGTCGTTGCCCTCACGGGTCCGCTCCCCCACACCGGCGAAGACCGAGGTACCACCGAAGTTCCGGGCCACCCGGGTGATCATCTCCTGGATGAGCACCGTCTTGCCCACGCCCGCGCCGCCGAACAGGCCGATCTTGCCGCCCTTGACGTACGGGGCGAGCAGGTCGATGACCTTGATGCCGGTCTCCAGCATCTCGGTCTTCGGCTCCAGGTCCGCGAAGGCCGGGGCCTTGCGGTGGATACCCCAGTGGTCGTCCGGGGTGAGCGTCTCGCCCTCGGTCAGGTTCAGGCACTCGCCGATCGCGTTGAACACGTGACCCTTGACCGCGTCGCCCACCGGCACGGTGATCGGCGAGCCGGTGTCGCGCACCTCGGTGCCGCGGACCAGGCCGTCGGTCGGCTGCATCGAGATGGCGCGGACCATGTTGTCACCCAGGTGCTGGGCGACCTCCAGGGTCAGCGTCTTCTCACCGCCGGACAGGTTCACGTCGACGTGCAGGGCGTTGAACAGGGCCGGCATGGCGTCGCGCGGGAACTCGGCGTCGACGACCGGGCCGATGACCCGGACCACGCGACCCGTGGCCGTCTTGGTCTCTACTGGGGCAGTCATCACACTTCACTTCCCGACGCGGCGAGCGCGTTCGCGCCGCCGACGATCTCGCTGATCTCCTGGGTGATCCCGGCCTGGCGGGCCGAGTTCATCTCACGCGTGTACTTCTCGATCATCTCTTCGGCGTTGTCGGTGGCGCTCTTCATCGCCCGCCGCCGGGCCGCCGACTCGCTCGCCGCCGACTCCAACAACGCCGCGTAGATCCGCGTGTTGATGTACCTCGGCAGCAGCGCGTCGAGCAGCGCCTCCGCCTCCGGCTCGAACTCGTACGCCGGCAGCAGACCCTCGGACCGCGGACGGTCCTCGACCTGCATCGGGCCAATGATCTTGGTGACCGGGTTCTGGGTCATCAGGCTGTGGAACTCGGTGTAGACGATGTGCAGCTCGTCGATCCCGAGCACACCGTCCGCCCCGGCGTCGCCGTCCACGTCGTCCGCGCCGGCCGTGAACGCCTTGATCAGCGTCCCGCCCACCTCACGCGCGGCCTCGAAGGTCGGCTGCTCCGAGAAGCCCGTCCAGTTCGCCGCCATCTCCCGGTTGCGGAACCGGTAGAAGGAGACGCCCTTGCGCCCGATCACGTAGAGCACCGGGTCCTTGCCGTCGGCCTTGAGCCGGGCGATCAGCGACTCGGCCGTCCTGATCGCGTTGGAGCTGTAACCGCCGGCCAGACCGCGGTCGGCGGTGACGAGCAGGACACCCGCCCGCTGCACCCGCTCGCGCGGGGTGAGCAGCGGGTGGTCGATCCGGGCGTTCGAGGCCAGCGCCGTGAGCACGCCGGTGATGGCCTGGGCGTACGGCAGCGACGCCTCCACCCGGGCCTGGGCCTTGGCGATGCGGCTCGTCGCCACGAGCTCCATCGCCTTGGTGATCTTCTTCATCCCCTTCGCCGAGCGGATCCGTTGACGAAGAACGCGTACCTGGGCCGCCATGAGTCAGCCCTACTGCTTCTCGGCGTCGTCGGCGTACCGGGTCACCGTCTCGCGGCTCTCCTCGCCCTCCAGCGGCTTGGCCGGGGGCTCGTTGATCCGCCGCTCGTCCTCCTTGCCCAGGAAGACCCGCTTGAACTCGGCGATGGCCGAGTCGAGCGAGGCGACGATGTCGTCGCCCCACTTGTTGTCGGCGATGGCCGCCAGGACGCCCTCGTGCTTGTGGCGCAGGTACTGGAGGAACTCCGACTCGAAGCGGCGCACCTCACCGACCGGGACGTCGTCCAGCTTGCCCTCGGTACCGGCCCAGACGGAGACGACCTGCTCCTGCACCGGGTACGGCGAGTAGTTCGGCTGCTTGAGCAGCTCGACCAGGCGGGAGCCACGCTCCAGCTGGGCCCGGGAGGCCCGGTCCAGGTCGGAGGCGAAGGCGGCGAACGCCTCCAGCTCGCGGTACTGCGCCAGGTTCAGCCGCAGCGAGCCGGCGACCTTCTTCATCGGCTTCACCTGCGCGGCGCCACCGACCCGGGAGACCGAGGTGCCGACGTTGATGGCCGGCCGGACGCCCTGGTTGAACAGGTCGGTCTCCAGGAAGATCTGGCCGTCGGTGATGGAGATGACGTTGGTCGGGATGAAGGCCGAGATGTCGTTGGCCTTCGTCTCGATGATCGGCAGACCGGTCATCGAGCCGCCACCCAGCTCGTCGGAGAGCTTCGCGCAGCGCTCCAGCAGGCGCGAGTGCAGGTAGAAGACGTCACCCGGGTACGCCTCACGGCCCGGCGGGCGACGCAGCAGCAGGGACACGGCCCGGTACGCCTCGGCCTGCTTGCTCAGGTCGTCGAAGACGATCAGGACGTGCTTGCCGCCGTACATCCAGTGCTGGCCGATGGACGAGCCGGTGTACGGGGCGAGGTACTTGAAGCCGGCCGGGTCGGAGGCCGGGGAGGCGACGATGGTGGTGTACTCCATCGCGCCCGCCTCCTCCAGGATGCCCTTGATCGAGGCGATCGTGGAGGCCTTCTGGCCGATGGCGACGTAGATGCAGCGGACCTGCTTCTTCGGGTCGCCGGAGCGCCAGTTGTCCCGCTGGTTGAGGATGGTGTCCAGGGCGACCGTGGTCTTGCCGGTCTTCCGGTCACCGATGATCAGCTGACGCTGGCCACGGCCGATCGGGGTCATGGCGTCGACGGCCTTGATACCGGTCTGCAGCGGCTCGTCGACCGACTGCCGGGCCATCACGTTCGGGGCCTGGAGCTCCAGCTCGCGGAAGCCCTCGTTGGCGATGTCGCCGAGCCCGTCGATCGGCTGGCCGAGCGCGTTGACCACGCGGCCGAGGAAGGCGTCGCCGACCGGCACGGAGAGCACCCGGCCGGTGCGCTTGACGCGCTGCCCCTCCTCCAGCTTGGCGGAGTCACCGAGAACGACGACACCGATCTCCCGGACGTCGAGGTTCAACGCCACGCCGAGCGTGCCGTCCTCGAACTCCAGGAGCTCGTTGGTCATGGTCGAGGGCAGGCCCTCAACGTGGGCGATGCCGTCGCCGGTGTCGGCGACGGTGCCGACCTCCTCGCGGGAGACGTCGGTCGAGTAGGAGGAGACGTAGCGCTCCAGGGCGCCGCGGATCTCCTCCGTCGAGATGGTCAGCTCGGCCATCCTCTGCTTCCTTAAGTATCAGGGGCCCGGGATACCTAGTACCGACCGGTCCGAATGGCGTCGATCAAAGGGCTGCGAGGACGCTGGTCAGCGCTTCGCGAGCGCGTTGCGGGTCTCGTTGAGGCGGCGCAGGACGGTGCCGTCGTACAGGTCGGAACCGACCCGCACGCTCACCCCACCGAGCACCTCCGGGTCCACCGTCTGCTTGACGGAAACCTCTCGACCGTACATGGCGGAGAGGCGCGCACCGAGGCGTCGCTCCTCCTCGTCACTCAGCGGGGCGGCCACGGTCACGTACGCGACCTGCCGGTCCCGCCGGTCGGCGGCCAGCTCGACCAGCCGGGTGAGCGCCCCGCTGAAGGAGCGTCCCCCGAACCCGCCGAGGGCGACCCCGACGAGGTAGCCGGTGACCGGACGGGCCTTGCCGGCGAGCAGCTGGTCCACCAGGGTGGCCCGCCGCTCGGCCGGGGCCATCGGGTCGGAGAGCACGCTCGACAGCTCCGGGGAACCGGAGACGACCTGCCCGAAGCGGAACAGCTCGTCCTCGACCTCGCCCAGCTCGCCGGCGGAGTCGGCGCTCGCCAGGAGCGCCTCCACGCCGAGCCGCTCGGTGGCGTCGAGCAGCTCCGAGGGCACCGACCACCGGCCGGAGACCAGCGTGGCGAGCAGGTCGAGCGCGTCCGCGCCGATCCGGCCCCGCAGCATCTCACCGAGCAGGCCGGAGCGGTCCGCGCCGGAGCGCGCCGGGTCCGACAGCGCCCGGCGCAACCGCGGCTCGCGCCGCAGCAGGGCGGCGACGGAGAGGATGTCGTCGGCGGTGGTGGCCACCGCCGACGGCTCCGCGCCGCGGACGTACGCGTCGAGGCGCTCGGCCGCGACCTTGTACGACTCCCGGCTGGCGGCCTGCATCAGCGGGCCCCCGTGCTCTCGAGACCGCTCAGGAACCGGTCCACGGTGCCCTTGCGACGCGCCTCGTCGGCGAGCGACTCACCGACGATCTTGCTGGCCAGGTCCACCGCGATGGTGCCGACCTCCGTGCGCAGCTCGCGCACGATGGTGGCCCGCTCGGCGGCGAGCTGCTCCTTGCCGGCCGCGATGATCCGGTCGGACTCCTCCCGCGCCTTGGCGAGGATGTCCTGCCGGATGCCCTCCGCGTCGGCCCGGGCGTCGTCCCGGATCTTGGCGGCGTCGGTCCGCGCCTCGGCGAGCTGAGCCCGGTACTGCTCGAGGAGCTGGTTGGCCTCGGCCTGGGCGGCCTCGGCACGCTTGATGCCACCCTCGATCGCGTCGACCCGGGCCTGGAACGTCTGCTCCATGCGCGGGAAGACGAACTTCATCAGCACGATGCAGAGCAGGATGAAGGCGATACCACCGACCACGATCTCCTGCCAGATCGGCACGATCGGGTTGTGGGTCGACTCACCACCCTCTGCGGCGAGGAAGAACATGGAAGACCTCCCGGTCGAGGGGCCGAATTAGAGGTTGCCCTGCCAGATGAAGCCGAAGGCGATGCCCAGCAGCGCGAGGGCCTCGATGACGGCGAAGCCGATCCAGACGTACGGCAGGGTCATCCGCGACGACTCCGGCTGGCGGGCGGTCGACTGGATGTAGGCGGCGAAGACCAGGCCGACACCGATGCCCGGGCCGATGGCCGCGAGACCGTAGCCGATGGCGGCGGTGCTGCCCTCTACCGCGGCGTAGATGTCCATTAGTGGGTTCCTCCTGGTTATCACGCGTGACGGTCACGCGGGACGACAACTGTTGGTACGAGGTGGATCAGTGCTCGTCGGCGAGCGCGCCCTGCACGTAGCTGGCGGTCAGCACCGTGAAGACGTACGCCTGCAGGACGATCACCAGGAACTCGAGGAAGGTCAGGGCGACGGTCATCACCCAGGACAGCACCGAGACGGGCGCCAGCCAGACGTTGGCGTTGAGCATCGCGAAGCCGCCGAGCGTGAAGACCAGCAGGAGCATGTGGCCGGCGAACATGTTCGCGAAGAGACGGACGGCCAGCGAGAACGGCCGGACGAGGAAGGTCGAGAAGAACTCGATCGGGATCAGCAGCGGCAGGATGTACCAGGGTGCCGGCGGGATCAGGGAGTTCTTGAAGAACTTGCCGAAGCCGTGGTGCCGGATGCCGACCCAGATGAACATCACGTAGCTGATCACGGCGAGGAAGGCCGGGAAGGCGATGTGCGAGTTCGGCGAGATCTGGAACAGCGGCACGATCGCGAAGAAGTTGGTCAGCAGGATGAAGCAGAACAGCGTGGTGAAGTACGGCGCGAACCGCACACCCGCGTGCCCGATCATGTCGATCGCGATGTTGTTGCGCACGAAGCCGTAGATCGACTCGGCGAGCCACTGCTTCTTGGTCGGCACCAGCTGCGGCTTGCGGTAGCTGGCCAGGAAGAAGACGATCAGGACGCCCACCGCGATCCAGACCATGGCGGTGATCTTGGTGAACCAGTACGAGTTCTCCGCACCCCAGGGCAGGATGCTGGGCAGGTAGAAGTCCTCCACGCTGGGTGGGAATGCCGCCTGGCCCGCTGCCAGGACGTTCGCCTGTCCGAACACCGCGTCCCTTCCTAAGTAGGCGTGCCGAGTCGGCGGACGACCAGGATGATCCCCCCGGCCATGCCGAGCACGACGCCGATCCCGGTGGCGATGCCCCCGGTGTCGAGCCACTGGTCGACCAGCCAGCCGATGAAACCCCAGACGAGCATGCCCCCGATGAGGTACGAGAGCGCGGTCCAACCCTGGCCGGCTCCGGTCGGAACGTCGTCCGGGCCGCCGGTGGGTCGGGGGTTTTGGTCACCAGCCATGACGGGGCGAACGATATCAGCCGGGTAGACGAGGCTGTGCCTCACCCCCCGCACAACCGTCGTTGTGTGGGCGCCTGGCGGGTCACGTCGTCTGGGGGCACGCTACTCCCCTTCCGCCACCCAGAAAACGACCGAACACCGACAGTGCGGCGCGCCGTCCGACAGGTGGGACGGTCAGCGGGCGGAGCCACGGGAATGCACCCTGGTCAGCCACCAGATGTGCACCCCGGTCCAGACCACCACGCCTGCGGCGATGCCGACACAGAGCGGAATCAGACCGTCCCAGCCGGTCGACGCCACGGCCACCATCACCACCCCGAGGAGGGTGAACTTCGCCGCGTACAGGCCGAGTCCGAAGGGGAGCACCAGCTGCGGGTTGATCGCGTCGGCCCAGGCCAGCACCACCGTGGTCAGGGTGTAGCTGACCACGGTCACGGCCACCCCGGCCGCCGCGCCGAGCGCCGCGTCGGCGCCGCCGGTCACCCCGCCGACCAGAGCGGCCACCGCGCCCAGCACCGCCGAGGCCAGCAGCAGCACCGGGAGGTGGCGCAACCGCCAGCGCCGGTCGTCGGCCGCCTGCGCCGCGCGCACCCCGGGCTCAGCCACGGGGGTACGCCGGGAAGGCGGCGACCAGCTCGGCGACCTCACCGGCGATCCCGGCGAGCGTGTCGGCGCCCCCGGGGGCCGACGGGTCGGTACGCACCGCGCGGGCGATCAGCGCGGCGACCTGCCGCATCTGCCCCTCCCGCATGCCCTGGGTGGTGACGCTCGGGGTGCCGACCCGGATACCGGAGGCGACCATCGGCTTCTGCGGGTCGTACGGGATGGCGTTCTTGTTCAGGGTGATGGTCGCGGCGTCGCAGCGGGCCTCGGCCTCGGCCCCGGTCACCCCGGTCTCGCGCAGGTCGACCAGGGCCAGGTGGGTGTCGGTGCCGCCGGAGACCGGTCGCATCCCCTCGGCGGCCAGCCCGGCGGCGAGCGCCTGCGCGTTGGCGACCACCTGGGCGGCGTACGCGCGGAACTCCGGCTGCGCCGCCTCGCGCAGCGCGACCGCCTTGGCCGCGACGGCGTGCATGAGCGGTCCGCCCTGGGTGAACGGGAAGACCGCCTTGTCGATCCGCTGGGCCAGCGACTCCCGGCAGAGGATCATGCCGCCGCGCGGGCCGCGCAGCACCTTGTGGGTGGTGAGGCAGACGACGTCGGCGTGCGGCACCGGCGACGGGATCGCCCTGCCGGCGACCAGGCCGATGAAGTGCGCGGCGTCCACCATCAGGTACGCCCCGACCTCGTCGGCGATCTCCCGGAACCGGGCGAAGTCGATCAGGCGGGGGTATGCGGTGGCCCCACAGATGATCATCTTGGGCCGGTGTTCCCGCGCGAGATCGCGCACCTCGTCGTAGTCGATCAGCTCGGTGTCCGGCCGGACGGTGTAGCCGACGGTGTGGAACCACTTGCCGGAGAAGTTCACCCGGCTGCCGTGGGTGAGGTGCCCGCCGTGCGGCAGGTCCATCGCCAGCACGGTGTCCCCCGGCTGCGCCAGGGCGGCGTACGCGGCCAGGTTGGCGCTGGCCCCGGAGTGCGGCTGGAGGTTGGCGTGCTCGGCCCCGAAGAGCTCCTTCGCCCGGGCGATGCCGATCTCCTCGGCCCGGTCCACCTCGGCGCAGCCACCGTAGTAGCGCCGGCCCGGGTAGCCCTCGGCGTACTTGTTGGTGAGGGTGGAGCCGAGCGCCGCGAGCACCGCCGGGGAGGTCAGGTTCTCGCTGGCGATCAGTTGCAGGCCGCCGCGCAGCCGGTCCAGTTCGCCGAGCACCACCCCGGCGATCTCCGGGTCGACGGTGCTGAGCTGCTGGAAGTCCGGCCCCCAGAAGGTGTCCCTCGCGTTCTCCACAGCGAAGGAGTCTATGGGGCCGCACACTGGAAGCCGTGAGATGCCTCGTCACCGGAGCCACGGGTTACATCGGCGGGCGGCTGGCGCCCCGGCTGCTCGCCGAGGGGCACGAGGTGCGCTGTCTGGCCCGCAAGGCAGCCCGGCTGCGGGACGTGCCGTGGGCGGCACGGGCCGAGATCGCCGAGGGCGACCTGCGGAAACCGGAGACGCTGCCGGCCGCCTTCGCCGGCGTCGACGTCGCGTACTACCTCGTGCACTCGCTCGGGCAGGCCGGATTCGAGGCCGCCGACCGGGAGGCGGCGACCCGCTTCGCCGAGGCCGCCGTCGCGGCCGGCGTACGCCGGATCGTCTACCTCGGCGGGCCGGAGCCGAAGTCCGACGGCGAACTGCCCTCGCCGCACCTGCGCTCCCGCGCCGAGGTCGGCCGGATCCTGCTCGCCAGCGGCGTGCCGACGGTGGTGCTGCGGGCCGCGGTCATCATCGGCTCGGGCTCGGCGTCGTTCGAGATGCTGCGCTACCTGACCGAGCGGCTGCCCGCCATGGTCACCCCGCGCTGGGTACGCAACCGGATCCAGCCGATCGCGGTCCGCGACGTGCTGCGCTACCTGGTCGCCTGCGCCACCCTGCCGCCGGAGGTCGACCGGGCCTTCGACATCGGCGGCCCGGACGTGCTCACCTTCCAGGAGATGATGCAGCGCTACGCCCGGGTCGCCGGCCTGCGCCGCCGGATCATCCTGCCGGTGCGGCCGTTGACCCCGTCGCTCTCCTCGCACTGGGTCGGGCTGATCACCCCGGTGCCCAACAGCATCGCCCGACCGCTGGTGGAGAGCCTGGTCCACGAGGCGGTGGCGGGCGAACACGACATCGCCCGCTGGATCCCCGACCCGCCCGACGGGCTGACCAGCTTCGACCAGGCCGTCGCGCTGGCGCTGACCAAGGTGCGCGACGCCCAGGTGGAGACCCGCTGGTCGACCGCCAGCGGACCGGACGCGCCGGCCGAGCCGCTGCCCAGCGACCCGCAGTGGTCCGGTGGCACGGCCTACACCGACGTCCGGGAGCGGACGGTGGCCGCGCCGCGCGACGCGCTCTGGCGGGTCATCGAGGGGGTCGGCGGCGAGCACGGCTGGTACTCCTTCCCGCTCGCCTGGTCGGTGCGGGGCTGGCTGGACCGGTTGGTCGGCGGGGTGGGGCTGCGCCGGGGCCGGCGCGACCCGCACCGCCTCCAGGTCGGTGAGGCGCTGGACTTCTGGCGGGTCGAGGAGATCGTCCCGGGTGAACTGCTGCGGCTGCGCGCCGAGATGCGCCTGCCGGGCCGGGCCTGGCTGGAGATGCGCGCCGAGCCCGCCGGGGACGGACACAGCCGCTACGTCCAGCGCGCCGTCTTCCTCCCCCGCGGCCTCGCCGGGCACCTCTACTGGGGTGCGGTGGCCCCGTTCCACGCCGTCGTCTTCGGCGGCATGGCCCGCAACATCGCCCGCGGCGCCGCACACTCGCTCTGACCTCCGGCGACGCGTGTGTCGGCGGGCGCGCGGGGTGTTGGCGGGCGCGTGCGGCGCGTGTTGGCCGGTGGTCTCGCGGCGGGTGTCGGCGGGCGCGTGTGCGGCGCGTCTCGACGGCGCGCGGCGGCGGGTCAGTTGCCGTCGCGGGGGCCGCCGAGGCGGTAGGCGACGGCCTCGCTGGGCGGGACGAAGTCGCGCACCGGCTGCTCACGCAGGGAGTGGTCGAGGATCTCGCCGATCGCCGCGACCATCCGGCTCTGGACCGTCGGACCGACCGGGTCACGCGGGTCGTCGGGGTTGGCGGCGATCTGGGCGACCACGAGTTGCGGGGTGAAGGCCACCACCGACGTCGTCTCGTTCCGCTCCGAGGTGCCGGTCTTGCCGGCCACCGGCCGACCCAGCGCCCGGCGCAGCCGCTGCGCCGTCCCGCCGTCGCAGCGGCCGTACATCGACTGGTCGCCGACCGGGCAGCGGGCCGCGTCGGCCGCCGCCCGGGCCACGTCCGTGGCGACGGCCTGTCGACAGTCCGGACGCCCGGCGGCCACCTCCTGCCCGGCGCTGTCGGTGATCGACACGACCGGCAGCGGAGCGCACCAGGTGCCCTCGGCCGCCACCGTGGCGTACGCGTTGGCCAGGTCGAGCGGGGTGGTGGAGGAGACACCGAGGGTGAACGCACCCCAGTCCCGCGCGCCGCTGCGGGCCAGCTCGGCGTCGCCGTCGGCGCGGAACCCGATGCCCAGCCGCTGGGCCATCTCCACCACCTTGTCCGCCCCGACCCGCTCGATCAGCCAGGCGAAGTAGGTGTTCACGGAGCGGCCGAAGGCGGTCCACATGCTGTGGTAGCCGTCCATGTACGACGGGGAGGCGTTGACCGGGCACCACTGGCCGCCGCAGCTCGCCCGCCCCTCGTCGGCCGGGAAGCGGGTGAGGATCCGGCTGGGGGCGCGGAAGCCGGTCTCCAGCGGCAGCCCCGCCTCCAGCGCGGCCAGCAGGGTGAACAGCTTGAACGTCGATCCGGCCTGGTAGCCGGCGATGCCGTTGCCGCCGCCGACGAGCTGGTTGACCGTGTTCGGGTGGTTCTTCCACCCGCGTGGGTTGTCGGCCACGCTGTAGTTCCGGTTGACCGCCATGGCCAGCACCCGGCCGGTGCCGGGCTGGACCACCGCCGTGGGCACCGCGTGCCGCTCGTCGCGGTCGTAGATGTCGAGCACCTGCCGCATGGCGGCCTGCTGCACGTCGGGGTCGAGCGAGGAGACGATCCGGAAACCGCCCCGGCGCAGGGTGTCCTGCCGCTCGGGCGCGGACCCGCCGAAGGCCGGCTGGGCGCTCCACCACTGGGTGAACCAGTCGCAGAAGAACCCCCAGTCGTTCTGCTCCGCCGGCACGGCGGTGCAGTCGTTCGGGGTCTCGCTGGGCCGCAGCGCCAGCGGGGCCTGGCTCGCCTGCGCCGCCTCGGCGGGCGACACCTGCCGCAGTTCCACCAGCCGGTCCAGCACGTACGCCCGGCGGCCCAGCGCCGCGTCGGCGTCGCCGTTGATCGGGTCGTCGGTGTTCGGCGAGCGGACCAGTCCGGCCAGCAGGGCCGCCTGGGCGAGCGTGAGCTGGGCCGGCGGGATGGAGAAGTAGCGCTTGCTGGCGGCGGCGATCCCGTACGCCCCGGCGCCGAAGTAGGCGATGTTGAGGTAGCGCTTGAGGATCTCGTCCTTGCTCAGCCCCCGCTCCAGCGCGAGGGCGTACCGCATCTCCCGGATCTTGCGGGCGGCGGTGATCTCGGTGGCCGCCTGGCGCTGCTCCTTGGTCAGCCGGGGGTCACCCGCCAGCACGTTGCGCACGTACTGCATGGTCAGCGTGGAGGCGCCCTGCCGGGTGACGCCGTCGCGCCGGTTGTTGGTGAAGGCCCGGACCACGCCCCGGACGTCCACCCCCTTGTGCTGGTGGAACCGGGCGTCCTCGGCGGCCACGATGGCCTGCCGCATCACCGGGGCCACCTTGTCCAGCGGCACGTCCACCCGGTCCTCGGTGTAGAAGGACGTGATCAGGGTGCGGCCGTCGTTGGCGTACAGGTTCGACCGCTGGACCGTGGGCGGCTTGCGCAGGCTCTCCGGCAGCTCGGAGTACGGCATGGCGAAGGCGCCGAAGCCGATCCCGAACACCAGCGCGGCCGGAAGGGCCGCCACCGCCAGCACCAGCCCGGCGAGCACGCCGGCGAGCACCACGGTGAACAACTTGTCGAGATGGGCCCGGATCATCAGCTCTCCTCGCAGGAGCCGGCAGGACCCGTCCAGAATGACCCGCTATGCCCCTTCCGCCCTCACGTTTCCCCAGATCCGGAGGAAATTCGCGAGCGGGATGCGGCGCGCAGAGCCGGACACACCGTGACGCGTCACCCGGGAGGGTGGCGGCGGCTCCGGTCACCTCGTGCCACCGCCGCCGTCGGGCCGACGGCGCCGGCCGGCGGTCAGGGCAGCAGGGCCGCCGTCAGCGGGTGCACCGTCTCCTCGATCTCGTCGGCGACCCGGTCGAAGCACTGGTCGCCCCGCCCCCACGGGTCGTCCAGGTCGTCCGAGTGCAGCGGGGACGCCCCCTGCCGGGCCGCGTCGGCGGCCTCCACCAGCGCCACGCCCCGGGCGTACAGGGCGTCGGGGGTGGGCTGCGCCGCCGGCAGGGCGGCGGCGTCGACCAGCCCGAGCAGCCGGCCGAACTCACCGAGCACGAAGGTGCGGGACGCGGCGTCCGGACGCAGCGCCACCACGTACTCCTGCTGGTCGGCGGTGGCGGTGAGGACGAGGTCGGCGGCGTCGATCAGGTCCGAGCGGAGCTTGCGGGCGGCGAAGCCGTCGACGTCGCCGCCGCGGGCGAGCACCTGGCGGGCCGCCGGCGGGTTCATCTCCTCACCGGCGTGCCAGCCACCGGTGCCGGCGCTGTGGCTGTGCAGCAGCTCGTCGGAGCGGGTCGGGTCGACGCCGAGCCGGTCCAGCCGCTGGCGGACGGCCAGCGCCAGCAGCCGCTCGGCCATCGGGGACCGGCAGATGTTGCCCATGCAGACGTGCAGGACGGTGAACGGCGGCACTCAGGCCCCCTGCTCGTCGAGGATGTCCGGGACGACGTCCCGCAGCTTGTCCAGCCCGATCGCGCCGAGGCGCAGCACCCGCGGCACCTCGCCGGTGAGATCGACGATGGTGCTCGGCACCGGGTCCGGGCAGGGCCCGGCCTCCAGGTACGCGCGGACCTGGTACCCGAGCTGGTCGCGCGCCTCCTCGGCGGTGAGCGCGGCCGGCTGGCCGGTCTTGTTGGCCGACGCGACCGCCATCGGGCCGGTCTCCCGCAGCACCTCCAGCGCGACCGGGTGCAGCGGCATCCGCACCGCCACCGTGCCGCTGGCGTCGCCCAGGTCCCAGGCCAGGCTCGGCGAGTGCTCCACCACGATGGTCAGCGCCCCCGGCCAGAACGCCTCGACCAGGTCGCGGGCCGCGCGGGGCAGCGAGAAGACCAGGCCGTCGAGGGTGTGCCGGGAGCCGATCAGCACCGGCGGCGCCTGCCGGGAGCCGCCCTTGGCGTCGGCGAGGGCCTTGACCGCGTACGGGGTGAAGGCGTCCGCCCCGATCCCGTAGACCGTGTCCGTCGGCAGGACGACCAGTTCGCCGTTCTTGACCGCCTCGACGGCAGCGGCGATGCCGCGGTCCCGGTCGGCGGGCGACCGACAGTCGTAGAGCATCACGAGGAGCCAGTCTGCCACGCCGGGGCGGTGTCGGGGCGGCGGCCGTCCGCCCGGCGGGACGCGGTGGCGAACCGGGCCCGGCCGGCCAGGTCCCGGTGCTCCTCGACCTCGGCGTACCGGCCGTCGGCGGCGAGCAGCGCCGGCACCGCCGCGCCGTGCGTGTCGTCGTGCTCGACGCCCAGCCCACCGCCGGGGCGCAGCAGCTCGGCCGCGCGCGACAGCACCGGGCGGATCACGTCCAGCCCGTCCGCCCCGCCGAAGACCGCCTCGTCCGGGTCGTGGCGGGCCACCTCCGGCGGTACGGCCACCGCGCGCGGCACGTACGGCGGGTTGCAGAGCAGCACGTCGACCCGGCCGACCAGGGCGGCCAGCAGCCGCGGATCGGTGACGTCGGCGGCGACCACCTCGACCGGCCGGTCCCCCGCCGCGGCCCGCTCGGCGGCGTTGCGCCGCAGCCACTCCAACGCGGCCGGCGAGCGCTCCACGGCCACCACCCGCGCCGCCGGCACCTCCTGGGCCACCGCCAGGGCGATCGCGCCGGAGCCGCTGCACAGGTCGACCACCAGCGGGTCGGGCCGACGTCGGGCCCGGGCGATCCCCCAGCCGGCGAGCAGCTCGCTCTCCGGGCGGGGCGTGAACACCCCCGGCCCGACGGCCAGCTCCAGGTGCCGGAAGCCGGCCCGGCCGGTGAGGTGCTGCAACGGCTCCCGCTCGGCCCGCCGGGCCACCAGCGCCTCGAACCGGTCCCGCTGGCCGGGGTCGAAGCCGTCGGCGAGCGCCAGCCGGCCCCGGGGCACGTCGAGCACGTACGCCGCGAGCTGTTCGGCCTCCGCCCGGGCCGAGGCGACCCCGGCGGCGGCGAGGGTACGGGCGGCGCGGGCCACGGCCAGTGAGGGCCGCTCGCGTTCTGTCCCTTCGGAGGGGTGGCGCGGCAGGGAGGTCACGACATAATCATGAAGCGTCGCGGCCCCCTCCACGAGCGGGTGCGTCCCGACGCACACCGACAGGGAGGTTGGCAGGTGGCGTGGCTCGACCGGGTCGAGGACCAGGTTGACGCTCTCCAACGCTCCCGGGCGTTGCAGGAGGCGAGCCGCTCGGCCGAGGCGTGCGGCCTGCTCGACCGGGTGCTGCGCACCACCGCCGATCCGCACGCCCGCGCCGACGCGTTGGTCCAACGGCTCTGCGCACTGATCAATCTCGGCCGCACCGCGGAGTTCACCCGGGCGATCGAGGAGGCCTCCGACGCCGTCCGCGACCTGCCGGAGCCGTACCTGCACGGGCACCTCAACGCGCTGGCCGCACTCGCCGCGCACCACCAGGGCGCGCTGGACCGCTGCGTCACCCACCTGGTCCGGGCCGCCCGGGCGCTGGGCGCGGCCGAGGAGGAGGACCGGGACACCGCCTGGGGCTGGCACGACCTGGCGATGGCGTACTCCTACCTCAGCTTCCACGGGTACGCGCTCGGCGCGATCGAACGGGCCCGGCAGCACGGGCTGGCCGCCGGGCTCCCCGAGGAGGTCTTCGCCGCGCCGGGCATCCGACTGCGCAACGCGGTCGCCCTCGACCACAACGGCGACAGCGACGGCTGCCTGCGGGTGCTCCGGGACATCGCCATCGACCTGGCCCGCTTCGTCCGCGACGGCCGCGGCGACCGGCTGCGCCCCAGCAGCCTGGCCGCGTACGGCTACGCGGCGGCCCGCCGCGCCGCCCTCGGCGACCCGGTGGAGAGCGGCACGGCGGCCGACCCGGTCCGGCTGCTCGGCCACGGCGGGGACAGCGCCCGGGCCCGCGACATGCGCCAGCTCGGGCAGATCTGCCTGGCCATCGCCGGCGGCCGGCCGATCGAGGCGATCACCCGCCTGGACACCGCCCTGGTCTCCAACGAGACGCTCGGGGCGGCCGAGCCGTCCCGGCTGCGCAGCATCGCCTTCGCCCGGGCGGGCGACCACGCGGGCGCGCACCGGGCCGACCGGATGGCGTTCCGCCTCGCCGCCCAGCGCAACGACCGGCTGCGGGACGTCTACATCGACGGCATCGCGGCCCGCATCGACCACGAGGAGATGCGCCGCGAGGCCGCCCGGTACGAGGGCGAGGCGCTCACCGACCCGCTGACCGGGCTGCCCAACCGGCGCCGACTGGAGCGCTACGTCGCCTCGGTGACGGCCCGGGGCGAGCGGGTGGTGATCGGCGTCTGCGACCTCGACGGCTTCAAGGCGGTCAACACCCACCACGGCCACCACTCCGGCGACCTGGTCCTGCAACGGATCGCCGGGGTGATCAACCGGGTGATGCGCCGGGGCGACTTCGTGGCCCGCTACGGCGGGGACGAGTTCGTCGTGGTGCTGTCGGGGGCCGGGATGACCGAGGCCGCCGAGGTGGCCCGGCGCATCGACGCCGCGGTGCGCACCGAGGACTGGGAGTCGCTGGTGCCCGGCACCCCGGTCGGGGTGAGCATCGGCTTCGCCGAGGTCGACGGCGACAGCGGCGCGGCGCGGGACGCGCTCGGCGCGGCGTTCGAGATCGCCGACCGGGAGATGCTGCGCGCCAAGCACCGCCCCTACGCCTCCTGACCCCGCAGGGCCGGGGTCAGCGGCGGGTGAGTTCGGTGTCGCCGGCCAGCCGGGCGGCGCGGTCGGCCTCGACCAGGGCGTCCAGGACGCCGTCCAGGTCACCGGCGAGAGCCAGGTCCAGGTTGTACGCCGTGTAGCCGATGCGGTGGTCGGTGATCCGGTTCTGCGGGAAGTTGTAGGTGCGGATCCGCTCCGAGCGGTCCACCGTACGCACCTGCGCCTTGCGGGCGTCGGAGGCGGCGGCGTCGGCCTGCTCCTGGGCCACGGCGAGCAGCCGGGCGCGCAGGATGCGCATCGCCTGCTCGCGGTTCTGCAGCTGGGACTTCTCGTTCTGGCAGGAGACCACGACACCGGTCGGCAGGTGGGTGATCCGGACCGCCGAGTCGGTCGTGTTGACCGACTGCCCGCCCGGCCCCGACGAGCGGAACACGTCGATCCGCAGTTCGTTCGGGTCGATGGTGACGTCGACGTCCTCCGCCTCGGGCAGGACGAGCACCCCGGCGGCGCTGGTGTGGATCCGCCCCTGCGACTCGGTGACCGGGACGCGCTGCACCCGGTGCACGCCGCCCTCCCACTTCAGCCGGGACCAGACCCCGTTGCCGCCCTCGGGCACGCCCTTGGTCTTGATGGCCAGCGAGACGTCCTTGACCCCGCCCAGGTCGGAGTCCTGCGCGTCGATGACCTCGGTGAGCCAGCCGCGGCGCTCGGCGTACCGGGTGTACATCCGCAGCAGGTCACCGGCGAAGAGCGCGGACTCCTCACCGCCCTCGCCGGCCTTGATCTCGATGATCACGTCCTTGGCGTCGTGCGGGTCGCGCGGGATGAGCAGCTCGGCCAGGCGCTCCTCCAGCACCGGCAGGGTGGCCGCGATCGATTCGGCCTCCGCGGCGAAGGACGGTTCCTCGGCGGCCAGTTCCCTCGCCGCGGCCAGGTCGGCGCGGGCCTGCTCCAGCTCACCGGCGGCCTTGTGCAGCGGCACCAGCTCGGCGTACCGGCGGCCGACCCGGCGGGCGGTGCCCTGGTCGGCGTGGATCGCCGGGTCGGCCAACCGCTTCTCCAGCTGTCCGTACTCGTCGAGGAGGGCGGCCAGACGCTCGCTGCTCATGCGGGGTGCTCCTTCGACGATCGGGCGGCTGGGCCAGCTGCTGGTCGAACGACCAGGAAGGGGACGGAACGGACGAACGCCCGCGCCCGGCACGGAGCCGGACACGGGCGTCGTCGGGAAAGCTACTTGGCCTTCTTCGCCTGAACCTTGGCGTACTTCTGCTGGAACTTGGCGACCCGGCCGGCGGTGTCGAGGACGCGCTGCTTACCGGTGTAGAACGGGTGGCAGGCGCTGCAGGTCTCGACGTGGATGGCGCCGCCCTTGGCGGTGCTACGGGTCGTGAAGGTGTTACCGCAGGAGCAGGAGACCTCGGTGGTCACGTACTCCGGGTGGATGTTGGGCTTCATGTCGCCTCGGTCCTCTCGTCGGTGGTCGCCGGGTCGCCGCTGATCTCCCCGTCGCCCGGTGCGCGACGGACTCGGGCGTGAACCGGAACCGGTGGCCGATTGACCAGTGTGCCATGGGCGTGAGCCGACCCGTCAGGCGGGCCGCACGATCGGTCCGCACACGCCAACGCCCGGCGTACCTGCCGCATTCCCGCTGCCCGGGAGCAGCATTCACGTCGGCGGCGTACGGTGGGACGGTGCCCGATTCGTCCCCGAACCGGAGCGGAACGGGCAGGACGCCCCGTCTGGTCGCCACCCGCGGGCTGCCCGCCTCCGGCAAGACCACCTTCGCCCGTACGCTCCAACCGGCCGTGGTCCGGGTCAACCGGGACGACCTGCGCCGGATGCTGCACGGCGAGCGGCTCTTCACCCAACGCGCCGAGTACCAGGTGACGCTCGTCCAGCGGGCCCAGGTGGAGGCCCTGCTGCGCTCCGGGGCCAGTGTCTGCGTGGACGACACCAACCTGCGCTCGCGCACCCTGCGCGAGTGGGCCGACCTGGCCGCCCGCCACGGCGCGGAGTTCGAGGTGCACGACTTCACCGACGTGCCGCTGGACGAGTGCCTGCGCCGCGACGCCGCGCGGGCCGAGGGCGACCGGGTCGGCGAGGCGGCCATCCGCCGGCTGCACGAGCGCTACCTGGCCCACCGGCCGCTGCCGCTGCCGGTGCCCACGGCCCGCACCGGCCGGCCCGCCGAGGTGGCCACCGCCCCGTCCGGGCCACCGGAGATCGTGCTGGTCGACATCGACGGCACGGTCGCGTTGACCGTCTCGCGCAGCCCGTACGACATGACCCGGGTGGGCGAGGACGCGCCGAACGAGGCGGTGATCGCGGCGGTCCGGGCGATGCACGCCGCCGGGTACGGGGTGGTCTTCTGCTCGGGCCGGGACGCCTCCGCCCGGGAGGCCACGGTGGCCTGGCTGGACCGGCACGTCCGGGTGCCGTACCTCGGGCTGCACCTGCGCGCGGTGGGCGACCACCGCAAGGACGCCGTGGTGAAGCAGGAGATCTACGAGCGCGAGGTGCGCGACCGCTACCGGGTGGCCGGCGTCTTCGACGACCGGCAGCAGGTGGTACGGATGTGGCGGTCGCTGGGGTTGACCGTCTTCCAGGTCGCCGAGGGCGACTTCTGAGCCGGTGGGCCGACGGGGCTCACCCCGCCGGCCCACCCGGGCGACCGGGCGCGCGTCGCACCCGCGCGCCCCGGGCCACCCGTCAGGCGGCGGGAGCCTCCCCCGGGTCCACCGCCGTCAACGCGACCGTCGCCTCGGCGCGCACGTCGTTGACGGTCACCGCCAGCACCACCGACGCGCCGGGCCGCAACGCGGTCAACTCCCCGGTCGCCGGGTCGAAGCGCGCCACGTGCCACGGCTTGACCCCGGCCGCCGGTCCGACGTGCACCGACGGCGAGCCGGACCAGTCCGCGCTCACCGGCGCCGCCACCGGCACGGCACGACCACCGGGCTGGGTCAGCGTCGCCGTCACCCGGGCCGGCGCGCCCACCGCGACGGTGGCCGGCGCGGTCACCGCCAGCCGGTCGACGTGCGCGTGGAACTCGACCGCGACCCAGCGCGGCCCCTCGGCGAGCGGGTCACGCCGGGCCCGGTCGGCCTCGGCCGGGGTGACCGGGTCGACGCCGACCTCCGTCCAGCCGGTGAAGCCACCGAGCTGCGCCGGGGTGGACGGGTTCTTGCCGGCGTTGCCGTTGATCACGTACGGCACCCCGTCGACCCGGTCGGCGTGGAAGGTGCCGACGTGTCCGCCGACGAAGAGCGCGCCCTTGCCGGTGCGGTGCTGGAAGTCGGCGAGCCACTGCTCCACCAGCGCCGCCTCCTTGCGGTCGGTGAGCTGGCTGGCCTTCGCCGGGCTCGGGTCGCGCGGCGGATGGTGGTGCAGCACCACGACCGAGCCGACCGCGGGGTCCCCGACGGCGGAGTCGAGCGCCTCGCGCAACATCCGCACCTGGTCGAAGCCGCCGCCGCGCAGCGAGCCGGTGGCCGAGCTGAGCGTGACGAACCGGGTGCCCCGGTGGTCGAAGACCCGGGACGTGGCACCGAAGACGGACCGGAAGTTGTCGATCGGGGCCCCCATGATCTCGTGGTTGCCGGGGACGTAGTACCAGGGCACCGCGCCGCCCAGCTCCTCGTCCAGCAGCCGCTTCGCCAACGCGAAGTCCGCCGGGTACGCGGTGTCCACGAAGTCGCCGTCGATCACCAGGAAGTCGGGGTCGGCCGCGCGGACCTCGCGCAGCGTACGGCGGGCCTGGGCGACCAGGTCGCTGTCCGGGTCGGCGGCGACGAACTGGGCGTCGGACAGCACCGCGAAACGCCAGGGCGCGCCGTCCACGGTGCCGTCGTGCAGCACCACCCGGTCGGTGCGGGCCGGCTCGGCGGGTACGTCCACGGTGGGCGGCACCTTCGCCACCAGGTCGTCGATCACCACCTCGCTGGTGTACTGCGCGTCCGGCCTGGTCTCCGCCACGTAGAACCGGCGCACCCGCACCGGGTACTGCACCCCGGCCGGGACGGCGAACTCGACGTACCGCCAGCCGGACCAGGTGACCAGTGGGCCGCGCAGCACGTGCTGGGTGTCCTGCGCGTCGTGCAGGTGCAGGCTGGGCCACTCCCCGGTGCCGTTGCCGTGGATCCACATCCCGAACGCCTGCGGCTGGCCGGGTACCGCGATCCAGGCCGGCGGGTCGGCGTACGCGGCCCGGGTGCCGGTCGAGCGGCTGAAGTCGTACGACATCCGCAACCCGGTGCCGGTGTGCCCGGGAGCGGGGGCGACCGAGCCGGCGGCCCGGGCCTGGCTGAACCGCCAGGAGGCCGCGTCGTCGAAGCCGGCCACCGGCACGCCGGTCAGCCCGACGGTGACCGGCAGGACCGTGGTGTGGCCGCCGACCCGGGCGGTGACCAGGGCGGAGCCGGTGTCGGTGCGCGCCCTGACCGACAGGTTGCCGTCGGCGGTCGGGGTGACCTCCAGCAGCTCACGGTCGTACTCCAGGGCCAGGTCGGCCGGCTCGACCGGGGCGGTGTTCCCCTCCGCGTCGTAGCCGACGACGCCGAACAGGCCGGCGTCCCCGGCCCGGTTCAGCCCGACCCGGTCCACGGTGGAGTCGACCCGCGCCAGCGGGCCGAGCACGGTCAGGTCGAGGGTCCCGCTCGCCGAGTCCCGCCAGGCGGTGACGGTGCTGCGGCCGGGGACGCCGGCGGAGAAGACGCCGTCGCGGACCGTGCCGTGCACCGCCGGGTTCGCCCGCCATCGGGGCGCGCCGGCCGCCGGGCCGTACGTCTCGTCGTGGCCGGCGGCGGTGAGCCGACGGGTCAGGCCGGGGAAGACCCGGTCGGGACGGCCACCCCGGACCGGGGCGACGCCGGGCGCGGCGGTCGGGTCGCTCGCGGTCTCCAGCCAGTACCCGGTGAGCCGGCCGCTGCCCTGCGGGGCGTAGACGGCCAGACCGTTGGGCACGGCCCGTTCGACGCCGTCGGACGGGCTGTTCTCCACCTGCACGGCGGCCGCGCCGGGCTCCCGGGCGAGCAGGGTGGACGAACCGCCACCGTCCAGGTTGAGCGCGTGGTGCGCGCCGAGTTCGGCCATCATCCGGCCCATCTCGGTCTGGGTGACGCCCCGGCTGTCCACCTGCCGGCCGTCCACGGTCAGCAGGATCATCCGCCGGCCGTCGGCGGAGAAACCGACCGCGGTGCGCGGGGCCAGGGTCGGGTCGGCGATGGACTGCACCACCCCGTCGCGGACCAGCACGTTGCCACCACCGACCGCGGCGCGCAGCGGGCCGCCGTCCGAGGGCTTCGGCTGCCAGGTCAGGTCGACCAGGTCTCCGGGACGCAGCACGGCCAGCGCGTCGGCGCCCGCGTCCCGGCCGAGCAGCACGGTGCTGCCGGCCGGGATCGGCCCCTCACCCGCCGCGCCGGTCACCGACACCACCCGGCCGTCCCGGACGACGACCTCGGCCACCCGGGCCGCCCCGGCCACCGCGCGCACCCGGGGGTACGAACCCCAGAGCGCGGTGAACACGCCGACGCCACCCACCTGCACCATGTTGTTGAACTGGGTCAGCCGCAACGGCCCGGCGGGCAGCGTCGCGGTGCCGTCGAAGTGCACCTGCACCACCCGGCCGAGGCCGTCGGCGGTGATCGCGGCGGCGTTGTGGTGACCGGCGACCGGCGACTGGACCAGCTCACCGCCCTGGATGCCGACGCCCTGCGCCGCGCCGGAGTTGTTGATGTCGAAGAAGTCGCCGTTGACGGCGGCCACCGCGCGGGACCGGTCCACCGCGCCGCGCAGCGGCTCGGCCTTCGCCACCGCGCCGGAGTTGACGTAGTCGACCCGCAGCCCGCCGCCGAGGTCGGCGGTGAGCGCGTCGGCGCGCAACCAGCCGGCCGCGTCGTACCGGTCGAAGGAGGTCAGGTGCAGCCCCGGCGCGACCGGCCGGGTGGTCCGCTCGGTCTCCAGGCCGCCGGCCGGCTCGACGCCGGTGGTCGTCGCCGTCGCGGCGACGGCGGCGGCCGGGTCGCGGGCCAGCGTGACGGAGCCGGCGGGGTGTGACGAGGAGCGGGGAGCGTCCTCGGCGGCGGTGCCGACACCGGGGTCGGCTGTCCCCGCGCCGGCCGGTACCGGCCCGGCCAGGCCGATCAGCGGCGTCAGCAGCAGGACGCCGGCGAGGTGGGCGGTGCGACTGCGGGTGCGCATGGACGACAGTCAACCCGAAGACGAACAGGAGTTTCAATACTTCGCGCTGAACTGAAGGAAAATTTCAGGCCACCCGGGCCCCGATGCGCGGAAGGGCACGACCGGTGACCGGTCGTGCCCTTCCGTCGTCTCGGCCGGACTACTCGCCCGGCGTCGACTTCGCGATCTGCATCAGGAACTCGATGTTGGTGCGGGACTGCTTGAGCCGGTCCAGCAGGAGGTCGAGCGCCGCCTGCGAGTCCAGCGAGTGCAGCACCTTGCGGAGCTTGTGCACGATGGCCAGCTCCTCCGGCGCGAGCAGGATCTCCTCCTTGCGCGTGCCGGACGGGTGGATGTCGATGGCCGGGAAGGTCCGCTTGTCGGCGATCTTCCGGTCCAGCTTCAGCTCCGCGTTACCGGTGCCCTTGAACTCCTCGAAGATGACCGTGTCCGCCATGGACCCGGTCTCCACCAGCGCGGTGGCGAGGATGGTCAGCGAGCCGCCGTTCTCGATGTTGCGGGCCGCACCCAGGAAGCGCTTCGGCGGGTACAGCGCGGTGGAGTCGATACCACCCGACATGATCCGGCCGCTGGCCGGCGCCGCCAGGTTGTACGACCGCCCGAGCCGGGTCACCGAGTCGAGCAACACGACGACGTCGTGCCCCAGCTCGACCAGGCGCTTGGCCCGCTCGATCGCCAACTCCGCCACGGTGGTGTGGTCCTGCGGCGGACGGTCGAACGTGGCCGCGATGACCTCGCCCTTCACCGACCGCTGCATGTCGGTGACCTCTTCGGGCCGCTCGTCCACCAGCACCACCATCAGGTGGCACTCCGGGTTGTTGTGCGTGATCGCGTTCGCGATCGCCTGCAGCACCATGGTCTTACCGGCCTTCGGCGGCGACACGATCAGTGCGCGCTGCCCCTTGCCGATCGGCATGACCAGGTCGATCACCCGGGTGGTGAGGATGTGCGGCTCGGTCTCCAGCCGCAGCCGCTCCTGCGGGTAGAGCGGGGTGAGCTTGTAGAACTCGGGACGACGCTTGGCCTCGTCCGGCTCCATGCCGTTGATGGTGTCCAGCCGGACCAGCGGGTTGTACTTGTCCCGCCGCTGCTCACCGTCGCGGGCGGCCCGCACCGCACCGGTGATCGCGTCACCGCGGCGCAGGCCGTACTTCTTGATCTGCGACATGGAGACGTACACGTCGTTCGGGCCGGCCAGGTAGCCGGTGGTCCGGACGAAGGCGTAGTTGTCGAGCACGTCGATGATGCCGGCCACCGGGACGAGCACGTCGTCCTCGCCGACCTGCGGCTCGCGGCCGCCACCGTCGTTGCCGCCCTCGGCCCGCTCGCCCCGGCCTCGCCGGCGGTCACGGAAACGGCTGCGCCGGCCACGCCGGCCGCCGCCCTCGCCGTCCTCGTCGGAGTCGTCGACGCGCTGCGCCCGGTCGCCACCGCGGTCGTTGCGGTCACCACGGTCGTTGCGGTCACCGCGGTCGGCCCGCTCACCGCGGTCGGCCCGCTCGTTGCGGTCGCCGCCCCGCTCGGCCCGCTCGCCCCGGTCACCACGATCGGCACGCTCGCCCCGGTCGTTACGGTCGCCACGCTCGGCCCGCTCGCCACGCTCGGCCCGCTCGCCACGCTCGGCCCGCTCGCCACGCTCGGCCCGGTCACCGCGCTCGGCCCGGTCACCGCGCTCGGCCCGGTCGCCACGCTCGGCCCGGTCACCGCGCTCGGCCCGCTCGCCACGCTCGGCCCGGTCACCGCGCTCGGCCCGCTCGCCACGCTCGGCCCGGTCACCGCGCTCGGCCCGCTCGCCACGCTCGGCCCGGTCACCGCGCTCGGCCCGGTCCCGGCCACCTCGACCCTCGCCGCGCTCGGCGCGCTCGCCCGTCTCGGGGGCGGCCTCCTCGGTCCGGGTCTCGGCGGGACGGGTGGTCTCCGCGGCACGGGTCTCGGCCGCGGCGGCCCGGCTGCGCCGGGTCCGGGTACGTCCCTCGGGCTCCCCGGCGGCGGCCGGAGCGGCCGGCGCCTGCTCGGCGGTCTCGCGTACCTCGGCGTGGACCTCTTCACGGGCCGGGGCGGTCGCGGCCGCGACCTCGGCCCGCGGTCGAGGGGTGCCGGTGGCGGCGGCGCCACCCTGCTGCCGCTCGGTGATCGCGCTGATCAGCTCGCCCTTGCGCATGCGAGCCGTACCGGAGATGCCGAGCGACGCGGCCAGGCTCTGGAGCTCCGGCAGCAGCATGGCCGACAGGCCGGTACCGCTGCGCCGACGACGGGCAGGGGCGGCAGTGGTGGCATCGCCAGCGACGTTGGAAACATCCGACGTCACGTCGGTGGTGTCGCTCAATGGATTCCTTCCCTCGATAGGCCGGGACTGCCCGGAGTCGACAAGCTCAGGTGGCCGGGCGGCCTCGGTGCACCCGCCTCGCAGGGACGCGTCGCGGGAGTCTGTGGCACAGCAGCCGGTCGGTCTCCCGACTCACCAACCTCGGTGAGCAGGTCTCGCCGTCTGCGGCGACCTGTGGAAACTGCGGTGCGGCGTGGGCCTTTGGCAGGGGTGACGGGCTGACCGCCGATAGCTTCGGGGGTGCGCCGACCCGCAGGGAGATCGCATGCTTCGCGGCTGTGCTGAGTCTAGAGCGTAATCAACTCTTCCGACCTGCGGCAACAGGGCCCCGCTCGGCGTGTCCCAGTCTACCCCGCGCGACGGTCGCACCGCTCGCCTCTATCGCCAACCGCCAGACCTGCCATTCTGTTCCCGGCGCGAAGTCGGCGGGCGGCTCGGTCAGGGCCAGCACGGTCGGCCCCGCCCCACTGACCACGGCCGCCACACCCGCCGCACGCAGCGCCGCGACCAGGGCCGCCGTCTGCGGCATACCGGGGGCACGGTGGTCCTGGTGCAGCCGGTCGACGGTGGCCGGCAGCAGCAGCGCCGGCGCGGCGGTCAGGGCGTGCACCAGCAGCGCTGCCCGGCCGGCGTTCATCGCGGCGTCGGCATGCGGGACGGTGGGTGGGAGCGCCGCCCGCGCCGTCTCGGTGAGGCCACGCTCGGCCGGGACGAAGACGGTGGGCCGGACCCCCTCGGCGACGGGCAGCGAAACCGCGTCGGCCCCGGACGGCTCCGTCCAGGCGATCGTGAAGCCGCCCAGCAGGCAGGGGGCCACGTTGTCCGGATGGCCCTCGATCTCGGCCGCCAGCCGCAGCGCCCCGGCGTCGTCGAGCCGCTCGGCGCCGTCGGTCACCAACGCCCGGGCCAGCAGCACCCCGGCCACGATCGCCGCCGAGGACGAACCCAGCCCACGGGCCTGCGGGATCCGGTTGACGCACTCCAGCGCCAGCCCGGCCGGCTGCCCCCCGAGCACGTCGAAGGTACGACGCATCGACCGGGCCACCAGGTGCCGGTCGTCCGCCGGCAGCTCGCCGGCGCCCTCGCCGCGCACCGTCACGCGTACGCCCCCGGAGGTCACCTCCGCCGCCACGTCGTCGTGCAGCCCGAGGGCGAGACCGAGCGCGTCGAAGCCCGGACCGAGGTTGGCGCTGGTGGCGGGGACCCGGACCCGGACCGGCCCGGCGGCGAAAGTCAACGGCACCGGCTCATGCTAGGGCCCCGGGCCGCCGTCGCGGAGCGTCGCCCGGACCGTGGGACTTGATCGTCACGGCTAGCCTGACCCCGACATCGGCAGGCGGAGGCGGCATGCAGCGGTACGGTTTCTCGATCCTGACCTTCGTCATGGAGCTGCCCACCATCGCGGTCCTGGTGACCGCCCTGGTGCTGGCCGCGACCCGTCGAGACCGACTGCCGCGCCGGGCCCGGGTGCTGCTGTCGTCCGGCGCGCTCGTGCTGCTGGCGGCCGGGCTGGTCTCCCTGGCCTGGAACCTCGCCTTTCCGCACCTGGTCGGCGCCGATTGGATGCGCGACGGCGGCTACCGGCGCATCAGCATGATCAGCTTCGCGGTGACCGCGGTCGCCTCGGTGGGCTTCCCGGTCGGGCTCGGGCTGCTGGTCGGCGCGGTGTTCGCCGGGCGCGGCCGCACCGACGCGCCGGTCGGCCCGTTTGGGTCCTGGACCGCACCGGCCGTTGACGCGGCCCCTCCCGCCGCGCCGGCCGGAGCCGGCACGACGCCGCCCGCCACCCAGTGGGGCGCCACCGACCTGCCCTCGCCCGCCCCCGGCCGGGACTGACGCCGGCGGGTCAGGTCGTCGCCGTCGGCTGCGGCTCGACGGCCGGGTCGGAGAGCGAGAGGCGGCGGGTGGCGATCCGCCAGCCCACCGCGTACACCAGGGTCACCAGGCCGCAGCCGGCCAGCACCACCCGCTCGTCGACCACGTCCACCACCGAGGCCACCACGAGCTGACTGACCGAGATGGCCAGCGTCGCCAGCATCATGTCGGTGGCGAAGACCCGGCCGCGCAGCCGGTCCGGCACCTCGCCCTGGAGGGCGAAGTTGGAGAGCACCCAGTTGCTGCCGCCGCCGAAGTGGGCGACGAAGACCAGCAGCAGCACCAGCGGGAACCAGCCGGCCACCGAGGCGCCCAGGTAGGACAGGCCGTACAGGGACATCGACACGGCCAGGCCGGGCAGCAGCCAGGCCCGGTTGGTGAGTACCCGACGCATCAGGATCGGCCCGACCAGCGCCCCCGCGCCCCGGGCGGCGAAGAGCAGGCCGGTGCCGACGGAACCCGCCCCGTACACGGCGGCGAGCAGCGGGAAGACGGTGAGCACACCGTTGCCCAGGCCGACCGCCGACTTCACCGTGACCAGCGCGAGCACCCGGGGGCGGTGCCCGATGTGACCGAGGGCCTCACGGATCGCCGCCCAGGTGCGCGGCGTCGGCCGGTCGGCCTCGCGGGGCGCCTGCAACGGCCGGCGGATCAACGCGGCCAGGCACGCCGCCAGCGCCAGGCCGACCGCCGCCACCCAGAAGCTGGTGTACGGCCCGGTGGCCGCGCTGAGGACACCGCCGAGCGAGGCGCCGACCACGGTCATCGTGCCCCACGCCGAGCCGGCGATCGCGTTGCCGGCGGCCAACTCCTCGGGATCGAGCACGTTGGGCAGGGCGGCCTGGGCGGCGGGCGAGTAGAACGCCTTGGCCACCGCCACCACGGCGATCCCCACCATCGCCAGCCAGGCGGTGCCGGCGTCGCGGACGCCGAGCAGGAGCAGCACGCCGACCAGGGCGGCCAGGTTCGCCACCATCATGATCTTCTTGCGGTCGAAGCGGTCCGCGATCGTGCCCGTGTACGGCAGCAGCAGCGCCACGACACCGGTGTCCAGCGCCAGCACGAGGGCTCCCCAGACGCCGCTGCCGGTCAACTCGGGCAGCAGCACGAGCAGCGGCACCATGACGAACCAGTCGGCCCCGAAGACCACCAGCTCGGCCAGGAAGAGATTGCGGAAGTCCCGGTTACGGGTCAGGACCGAGAGGGTGGAGGACACGTGCCGAAACCCTACCCCGCCCGGTCAGACCTTCGCGCTGGTGCGCAGCAGGTCGGAGACGGTGACGAAGGTGAAGCCCCGCTCGCGCAGACCGTCGATCATGGCGGGCAGGCCGTCCAGCGCCACCTGGCGGTTGTCCGGGCCGACGTCGTGGGCGAGCAGGATGGTGCCCGGTGTGACGTCGGCGACGATGCGCCGGGCGTGCCCCGCCGGGTCGTCCGGGTACTCACCCTCGACCATCTTCAGCGACCAGAGCACCAGGAGATAGCCCAGGCGTACGGCGGCGTGCAGCACCCCGCCGCCCAGGTGGCCGTAGGGCGGACGGACCAGCCGGGGCGGTCGGCCGACGATCGCGGCGATGGTGTCGTGGCTGCGACGCAGGTCGTCGTAGGCCTCCCGGGCATCCATCCGGGCCAGGTCACGGTGCCGCCAACTGTGGTTGCCCACCTCGTGCCGGTCCAACCGGTCCCGGATGAGCCCGGCATGCCGCCGCACGCGCTCGCCGACCAGGAAGAAGGTGGCCGGGACGTCGTACCGGTCGAGGGTGTCCAGCACCATCGGGGTCCACCGTGGCCCGGGACCGTCGTCGAAGGTCAGCGCGACCTTCCGGTCACCGCCGGGGACGTTCCAGACCACCTGCAACGCGCCGCCGCCGACCTGCTGGGGGCGGTTGCCCACCGTGGCGCTGGCCGGGCCCCCGGCCAACGGCAGCCGCCGATCCGCGACCCAGGTCGTCTCCACCGCGCCGGCCGCGCCCGCCACGACACCCCCGGCCAGCAGGGCGCTCCCGCGCAGCATGGCTCGCCGGTCCCACCGCACGCCGCCCCCGCTCGTCATTCCGCACCCCGCCCGGTCCCACCGTCGAATTCATGATCGAGAGCGACGGTAGGCGGTGGGCGCAACGACGGTGCGGAGCGACGTCACCCCGGTCGTCACCCCGACGACGGCGCCCCCGGCCGGTCGTACCGGTCCGGGGGCGCGTCGTGGCGCTCGGGGCTACTCCGTCGGAGGCAGCGGCGACGTGCGGCTCTTCGGCAGGCGCAGCACCTCGAACTGGTCGGTGCCGTCCACCAGCGCCGCCGAGGGCGCCGGCCGGGCCGGAGGCGTCGCGTCCGGCGTACCGTCGGCAGCGCCGGCGCCCACCGTGACCGGGACCGCGGCGGGAGCCTCGCCCCCGGCGGAGGCCCGCGGACCCGGGTCCGACCCACCGGAGCGGCGGGCGCGGCGCTCCCGCAGCGACTCCTTGGTCCGCTCCACCATGGTGTAGAGCGTCGGCACCAGGACCAGGGTCAGCAGCGTGGAGCTGAGCAGACCACCGATCACCACCACCGCGAGCGGCTGGGAGATGAACCCGCCCTGACCGGTCAGCCCGAGGGCCATCGGCAGCAGCGCGAAGATGGTGGCGACCGCGGTCATCAGGATCGGCCGCAGCCGGCGCCGGCCGCCCTCGACCACCGCCTCGGTCACCCCCATCCCCTGCGCCCGGTACTGGTTGACCAGGTCGAGCAGCACGATCGCGTTGGTCACCACGATGCCGACCAGCATCAGCACGCCGATCAGCGCCGGCACGCCGAGCGGGGTGCCGGTGGCCAGCAGCAGGCCGATCGCGCCGGTCGCGGCGAACGGGATGGAGATCAGCAGGATCAGCGCCTGGGTGATGCTGCGGAAGGTCGCCACCATGATCAGGAAGACGATGGCGATCGCCGCGAGCACGGCCAGCCCCAGGTCGGCGAAGGCCTCCTGCTGGTCGGCGCTGGCACCGCCGACGGTGACGGTCGCGCCCGGCACGTCGATCGCGTCCAGCCGCTTCTTCAGCTCGGTGGTGGTCGCGCCGAGGTTCGAGCCGGTGGCCGAGCCGGTCACCGAGACGCTGCGCTCACCGTCGATCCGGGTGACCTGCTGCGGCCCGGTGCCCTCGGTGACGTCGGCGATGGCGTCCAGCGGGACCGGGCCGACCCGCAGCGCGCGCAGCTGCTCCACGGTCAGCGGCGGGGTCGCCGCCGTACGCAGGACCACGTCCTGCTGGCCACCGTCGAGCGTCACCTGCCCGAGCGGGGCGCCCCGGTACGCCTGGGCCACGAGCTGCCCGACCGCCGCCTCGCTCAACCCGACCTTTGCCGCGGCGAGCCGGTCGACGACCACGTCGACCCGCGGCACCCGCGTCGCCAGGCTGGACTGCACGTCCTCGACGCCCGGCGTGCCCTCCATCGCCGTGCGGGCGGCGTCGGCGGCCCGGGTCAGCGTCTCCTGGTCGGCGGCCTGGACGACCACCTCCAGCTTGTCGCCCTGCCCCTGCCCGAAGGTCAGCTCGCCGACCTGGTCGCTGAGGGGCGCGAGCCGCTCGCGGAGGACCTCCTTCATCTCCTTGGCGTCGGTGCCGTCGCCCAGCGCCAGCGACCAGCGGGCGAGGTTGTTGCCGCTGTCGCCCTCCCACGGCCGGTCGCTGCCGCCCACCGTCACCTGGTACGTCTCGACGCCGTCGGTGCCGGCCAGCACCTCCTCGACCTTGCGGGCGGCCTGGTCGGTGGCGGCCAGGCCGGCGCCGGCCGGCAGCTCCTGGGTCATGGTGAGGGTGTCCTGGCCGGAGTCGTCCAGGAAGTTCGTCTCGAGCTGCCGGGAGAGGCCGAAGGTGCCGAGCAGCACCAGCAGCCCCACCGCCACGGTGATCCAGCGGGTCGCCCGGGACCGGGTGGCGAACCCGATCGCCGGCAGGTACGCCCGCTGCAACGGGCTGCGCAGCTCCCTGGCCTCGGCGGCCCGGCGCACCTCGGCGTCGTCCGCGCCGGTGCGGGGCTTCAGGAACCAGTACGCCAGCACCGGGATCACGGTCAGCGAGACCAGCAGCGACGCGAGCAGGGCCACCGTCACGGTGATCGCGAAGGGCGCGAAGAGCTGCCCGACGAAGCCACCCACCAGCGCGATCGGCGCGAACACGGCGACCGTGGTGAGGGTGGACGCGGTGACCGCGCCGGCCACCTCGCGGACCGCGGTGACGATCGCGTCCCGCTTCTCCTCGCCGTACTCCAGGTGGCGTTTGATGTTCTCCAGCACGACGATCGAGTCGTCGACCACCCGGCCGACCGCGATGGTGAGCGCGCCGAGGGTGAGCAGGTTGAGCGAGTAGTCGCCGACCCAGAGCGCGATCAGCGCCACCACCACCGACAGCGGGATGGAGACCGCGGTGACCACCGTGGAGCGCACCGACAGCAGGAAGACCAGGATCACCACCACGGCCATCACCAGGCCGAGCAGGCCCTCGGTGGTGAGGCTCTCGATCGACTTCTCCACGAACGGGGCCTGGTCGAAGACGACGGTCAGCTCGGTGCCCGAGTCGGCGCGCAGGTCGGCCAGCCGGTCGCGGATCTCGTGGGAGATGCGGACCGCGTTGCCGTCCAGGGTGGCGGTGACCTCGACGCCGATGCTCTCCTTGCCGTTGGTGCGGGTGATCGCGGTGGCCGGGGCGGTCTGCTGCTCCACCGTCGCCACGTCGCCGAGGAGGACCGGGGGCGCCTTCGGCGCGGTCGGGGTCAGCACGATGCCGCGCAGCTCGTCCAGGGTGGTGACCGGGGCGCCGACCTGCACCGGGAGGGCCCGGGTGCCGTCGGTGACCGCCCCGGCGGGGACCGAGACGCCGTTGGTCTTGAGTGCCGTGCCGATCGCGGTGGGAGCGAGCCGGGCGGCGGCGAACTTCGCCGGGTCCGGGGTGATCGTCACGACCTGGTCGCGGGTTCCGGTCACCGCGACCGTACGGACGCCGTCGATCCCCTCCAGCTCGGGTACGACGGTGGCGCGCAGCTTCTCCGCCAGCGCCTGCTCGTCGCCGCCACCGCTGGCGGCGAGCACCACCGCCGGCAGGTCGTCCGTGCTGCCGGTCAGCACCTGCGGGTCGACGCCCTCGGGCAGCTGCGCCTGGATCCGGCCCAGCGCGGTCTGCATCTTGTTGGCCGCGTCGTCGGTGTCGGTGCCGAAGGTGAACTCGACGGCGACGGTGGCCGAGCCCTCACGGGAGGTGGAGGTGATCTTCTCCAGCCCGGGCAGTCCCCGAAGGCTGTTCTCGATCGGCTCGGTGACCTGGGACTCGACGATCTCGGGGCCGGCGCCGGGGTAGACGGCGACGACGAACGCCCCCGGGAACTCCAGGGACGGCAGGAGCTGCTGCTTGAGCGAGGGCACCGCGAACGCCCCGAACAGCGCGGTGACCACCGCGATCAGGGCGACGAGACCCCGGTTGGCGAGACTGGATCTGGCGAGCAACGACATCGGCGTGACTCACTTCTGGGAAGGCGGCGACGAAGTACGCAAAGTCTGCCCGACCCGCCCTCCCCCGCCCGCCCCACCCCCGCACCCACCCTCCCCACGGTCTCCCCACGGTCTCCCCACACCGACCCCAGCACCGTTGATCATGAAGTTATTGCCCCCGGAAAGCGCGTTCCAAGGCAATAACTTCATGATCAACCCGTGGGGGGTGGGGTGGGGTGGGGTTAGGCGAGGTCTAGGGCGCGGGCGGCGGAGAGGGGGTCGTTGGCGATGGTGATCGGGGAGGGCGCCGTGGAGATGGCCCACTCCGGGTCCTTGAGGCCGTGACCGGTGACCGTGCAGACGACCGTGGAGCCGGCCGGGACCCGGCCCGCCGCGCCCTGCTGGAGCAGGCCGGCGACGCTCGCCGCGCTGCCCAGCTCGACGAAGACCCCCACCTCACGGGCAAGCAGCCGGTACGCCGACAGGATCTCGCGGTCGGTGACCGCCGCGATCAGCCCCCGCGAGGCGTCCCGGGCGTCGACCGCCTTCGTCCAGCTGGCCGGGTTGCCGATCCGGATCGCGGTGGCGATGGTGGACGGCTCCGGCACCACCTGGCCGGTGACGATCGGGGCCGCCCCGGCGGCCTGGAAGCCGTACATCTTCGGGGCCCGGGTGGCGTTGCCGACCGCCAGGTCCTCCGAGTAGCCCATCCAGTAGGCGGAGACGTTACCGGCGTTGCCGACCGGCAGGCAGTGGATGTCCGGGGCGTCGCCGAGCGCCTCGACGATCTCGAAGGCGGCGGTCTTCTGCCCGTGCAGCCGGTCCGGGTTCACGGAGTTGACCAGGGCCACCGGGTAGTCCAGGGCGAGCTTCGAGGCGAGCGCGAGGCAGTCGTCGAAGTTGCCCTGCACCTGGAGCAGCTTCGCGCCGTGCACCAGCGCCTGGGCCAGCTTGCCCAGCGCGATCTTGCCCTGCGGCACCAGCACCGCGCAGGTGATCCCGGCGCGGGCCGCGTACGCCGCGGCGGAGGCGCTGGTGTTGCCGGTGGACGCGCAGATGATCGCCTTGTCACCCGCCTCGACCGCCTTGGAGACCGCGACGGTCATGCCCCGGTCCTTGAACGAGCCGGTCGGGTTGGCCCCCTCGACCTTCAGCCAGACGTCGGCGTCGAGCCGGGCGGAGAGCACCGGCGCGGGCAGCAGCGGGGTGTTCCCCTCGTGCAGAGTGACGACGGGAGTCGCGTCGGTGACCGGCAGCCGGTCCCGGTACGTCTCGATCAGACCCCGCCACATGTCGCTCTCCTCGCCTTCGTCGCCCCGGGTCACGCCGGGGCCCCTTCCCAGAGTGGACCAGCCGCCCGGACCGGCCGACGGCACACCCGCCCGTAACCACCAGGCGAGACGCGCGCTACGCGCCGCCCTCGACCCGCAGCACGCTCGCCACCGACCGGACGATCTCCAACCCGCGCAGCTCCCGCACGGTGGCGGCGAGCGCGGCGTCCGGGGCGATGTGGGTGACGATGACCAGCTCGGCGTCGGAGCCCCGTCCGGCCGGGCCGCCGCCTGCCGGGCCCTGCCGGACGGTGGCGATGGAGACCTCGTGCCGGGCGAAGACCCCGGCCACCGCCTCCAGCACACCCGGACGGTCGGCCACGTCGAGGCTGATGTGGTAGCGGGTCAGCGCCTCCCCCATCGGCCGCACCGCCAGGTCGGCGTACGCGGACTCGCTGGCCGCACGCGCTCCGGCGAGCCGGTTGCGGGCCACCGCCACCACGTCGCCGAGCACCGCGCTGGCGGTCGGCGCGCCACCGGCGCCCCGGCCGTAGAACATCAGCTGCCCGGCCGCCTCGGCCTCGACGAAGACCGCGTTGAACGCGTCGGAGACGCTGGCCAGGGGGTGGGTGAGCGGGATCATCGCCGGGTGCACCCGGACGCTGACCGTCTCCCGGCCCTCGGCGTCGGCGCCCCGGGCGGCGATGCAGAGCAGCTTGATGGTGCAGCCCATCGCCTTGGCGCTGGCCACGTCCGCGGCGGTCACCTCGGTGATGCCCTCGCGGTGCACGTCGGCGGCGGTGACCCGGGTGTGGAAGGCGAGCGAGGCGAGGATGGCGGCCTTGGCGGCGGCGTCGAAGCCCTCGACGTCGGCCGTCGGGTCGGCCTCGGCGTACCCCAGCTCGGTGGCCTCCTCCAGCGCCTCGGCGAAGCCGGCGCCGGTGGCGTCCATGGCGGAGAGGATGAAGTTGGTGGTGCCGTTGACGATGCCGGTGACCCGGTTGATCCGGTCCCCGTGCAGCGACTCGCGCAGCGGACGCAGCAGCGGGATCGCCCCGGCCACGCTGGCCTCGTAGTAGAGGTCGGCGCCGCCCTCGGCGGCCGCGTCGTGCAGGGACGCGCCGTCCTCGGCGAGCAGCGCCTTGTTGGCGGTGACCACGCTCTTGCCGGCCCGCAGCGCCTCGACCAGCCAGCTCCGGGCCGGTTCGATGCCGCCGACGACCTCGACCACGACGTCCACGTCCTCGCGCTTGATCAGGGCGAGCGGGTCGGTGGTGAAGAGCGCCGGGTCCACCGGCAGGTCGCCGCGGTCACGCCCGACCCGGCGTACGGCGATGCCGGCGATCTCCAGCGGCGCGCCGATCCGGGCCGCGAGGTCGGCCGACTGCTCGTGCAGCAGCCGGACCACCTCGCTGCCCACGGTCCCGCAGCCGAGCAGCGCCAAACGCACAGGTGACGTCATCCCACATCCAAAGCGAGCAGGTCCTCTTCGGTTTCCCGCCGGACGATCAGCCGGGCCGCACCCTCGCGCACCGCGACCACCGGGGGCCGGGGCACGTGGTTGTAGTTGCTGGCCATGCTGCGGCAGTAGGCGCCCGTGCCGGGCACCGCCACAAGATCTCCGGGCTGCACGTCGGCGGGCAGGAATTCATCCTTCACCACGATGTCCCCGGACTCACAGTGCTTTCCCACCACGCGGGCGAGCAGCGCCGGGGCCACCGAGGCCCGGTTGGCCAGCGTCGCCGAGTACGACGCGTCGTAGAGGGCGGTGCGGATGTTGTCGCTCATCCCCCCGTCCACGCTGACGTACGTCCGGATGCCGTCGACGTCCTTGACGGTGCCCACCTCGTACAGGGTGAAGACCGCGGGGCCGACGATGGCCCGGCCCGGCTCGATCGACAGGTGCGGCACGGCCAGCCGCTCGCTGGCGCACTCCGAGTCGACGATCTTGCGCAGCCGCTTGGCCAGGTCCTGCGGGCTGGCCGGGTCGTCCTGCGTGGTGTACGCGATGCCGAAGCCCCCGCCGAGGTCCAGCTCGGGCAACTCCACCCCGCGCGCGTCGCGGATCTGCGCCTGCAGGGCGAGCACCCGGCGGGCGGAGACCTCGAAGCCGCTGGCGTCGAAGATCTGCGAGCCGATGTGCGAGTGCAGGCCGCGCAGGTCCAGCACGCCCTCGTCGAGGACCTTGAAGGCGGCCGCCGCGGCGGCCCCGCCGGCGAGGGAGAAGCCGAACTTCTGGTCCTCGTGGGCGGTGGCGATGAACTCGTGGGTGTGCGCCTCGACGCCGACGGTCACCCGGATCAGCACGCCGGGGCGTACCCCCCGCTCGCGGGCGAGCGCGGTGAGCCGGTCGATCTCGGTGAACGAGTCGAGGATGATCCGGCCGACCCCGGCGTCCAGCGCCCGGGTCAGCTCGGTCACGGACTTGTTGTTGCCGTGGAAGCCGATCCGCTCGGGCGGCATCCCGGCCGAGAGCGCGGTGGCCAGCTCGCCGCCGGTGCAGACGTCGAGGTGCAGGCCTTCCTCGGCGATCATCCGGACCACCGCGCGGCAGAGGAACGCCTTGCCGGCGTAGTAGACGTCCACGTCGCTGAAGGCGTCGCGGAAGTCGCGGCAGCGGGAGCGCAGGTCGTCCTCGTCCAGCACGTACACCGGGGTGCCGAACTCGGCGGCGACGTCGCGGATGCCGAGGCCGGCGACGGTGAGCGCGCCGTCCGCGGCGCGCGCGACGTTGCGCGGCCACAGCTGCGGCACCAGGGCGTTGACGTCGGCCGGGGGACGCAGCCACGCCGGCCCCCGGTGGCCGATGTCGCCGTGCAGGGCGCCTGCCTCGTGCGCGCGCATGGTTACATCCTCTCCGGGGCGGAGACGCCGAGCAGCCGCAGGCCGTTGGCGATGACCACCCGGGTCGCGTCGTTGAGCCAGAGCCGGGCGCGGTGCAGGTCGGTGACCTCCTCCTCGCCGCGCGGCAGGATCCGGCAGTTGTCGTAGAACCGGTGGTACGCGCCGGCCAGGTCCTCCAGGTAGCGGGCCACCCGGTGCGGGCCGCGCAGCTCGGCCGCCGTGGCTACCACGTCGGGGAACTCGGCGAGCGCCTTGAGCAGCTCGTTCTCCTTCTCGTGGCCGAGCAGCCCGGCCCGGAAGTCCACGCCGTCGCCCCGGGTCAGCCCGATCTCGGCGGCGTTGCGGCCGACGCTGGCGGTCCGCGCCGCCACGTACTGCACGTAGTAGACCGGGTTGTCGCGGGTCGCCCTGGTCCACAGCTCGACGTCGATGTCGATCGGGGAGTCGCTGGAGTAGCGGGCCAGCGCGTACCGGGAGGCGTCCACGCCGATGGCGTCGACCAGGTCCTCCAGGGTGACCACCGTGCCGGCCCGCTTGCTCATCCGCACCGGGGCGCCGTCGCGGACCAGGTTGACCAGTTGGCCGATGAGGATCTCCAGGTTGCGCTCCGGGTCGTCGCCGAAGCAGGCGGCCATCGCCTTCATCCGGCCGATGTAGCCGTGGTGGTCGGCGCCCAGCATGATCACGACCCGCTCGAAGCCGCGCTCGCGCTTGTCGAGGTAGTAGGCGCAGTCGGCGGCGAAGTAGGTCCACTCGCCGTTGGACTTGCGCAGCACCCGGTCCTTGTCGTCACCGAAGTCGGTGGTGCGCAGCCAGGTCGCGCCCTCGGACTCGAAGACGTGGCCCTGCTCCCGCAGCCGGTTGAGGGCGAGGTCCAGCTCGCCCCGGTCGTGCAGGTCCTTCTCGTTGAAGTACGTGTCGAACTCGACCCCGAAGCCGGCCAGCGAGGACTTGATCTCGGCGAACATCAGCGCGACGCCCTCGACCCGGAAGACCTCCTGGGCCGCGGCGTCGTCCAGCTCCAGCACGTCGGGGCGGGTCCGCCGGACCGCCTCGGCGATCTCCGCGATGTACGCCCCGCCGTACCCGTCCTCGGGGGCGGGCTCGGCCTTGGCGGCGGCGAGCAGCGAGCGGGCGAACCGGTCGATCTGGGAGCCGGCGTCGTTGAAGTAGTACTCCGTGCCGACCTGGGCGCCGGTGGCCCGCAGCAGCCGGCTGAGCGCGTCGCCGACGGCGGCCCAGCGGACCCCGCCGATGTGCACCGGGCCGGTCGGGTTGGCCGAGACGAACTCCAGGTTGATCTTCAGACCGGCGAGCCGGTCGCTGCGGCCGTACTCCTCGCCGGCCTCGACGATCACCCGGGCGAGCTGGCCGGCGGCGGCCGCGTCGAGCCGGATGTTCAGGAAGCCGGGGCCGGCGATCTCCACCGACTTGACCCCGGCGGCCCGGCCGAGCTGCTCGGCCAGCGCGGTGGCCAGCTCGCGCGGCGGCACCCCCACCTTCTTGCTGAGCTGCAGCGCCAGCGTCGAGGCGTAGTCCCCGTGCTCGGGATTGCGCGGTCGCTCGACCGCGGTCTTCGCCGGGAGCGCGGCGGGATCCAGCCCTCGCTCGGTGAAGACGGCGTGGGCTGCGGAGAGGACGACCTCGGCGAGTTCTGCAGGAGTCACCGAACCATGCTAGCGGGGGTAGACTCGGTCCCCGCGGCGGCGACCCAGCATGTGAACCCGGCCCGCCAGATCCCCTGACCGACCGACCTGACGAGGCACGATGAGCATCAGCACCCCGGGCGGCCCGGAGCGCCGCCCGACCGTGGTCAGCACCGGCAAGAAGCCGGCGGCAGGCCGGCCCGCGTCCGGCGCCAAGCCGGGGGCCGGCAAGTCGACGGGCACTCCCCGCCAGACGGCGGGCGGTAAGGGCCCCCGCAAGCCGATCGCCCCGGTGAAGGTGAGCCAGGGCCGGTCGTGGGGCCCGATCGCGCTCTTCGTCGCCGTCGGCGTGCTCGCCGCGTCGATCATCGGCTACGGCGCGTACGCGGCCTTCCAGGGCTCCAAGCCGTGGGAGAAGCGGGCCGCCGACATCGACGGCATCGTCGACTTCCGGGCGAAGGACTCGAAGCTGGTGCAGGGCGGCCAGCACCAGCAGGGCGCGATCAAGTACGACATCACCCCGCCGGTGGCCGGCCCGCACAACGCGGCCTGGCAGAACTGCATGGGTGACGTCTACGACGCCCCGATCGCCAGCGAGCACGCGGTGCACAGCCTGGAGCACGGCGCGGTCTGGATCACCTACCGCCCCGACCTGCCCGCCGACCAGGTGGCGAAGCTGCGCGAGAAGGTCCAGGGCAAGGAGAAGCTGATGCTCAGCCCGCACGAGGGGCTGGACAAGGCGATCTCGCTGCAGGCCTGGGGTTACCAGCTCAAGGTCGACAACGCCGACGACGGCCGGATCGACGAGTTCATCAAGACGCTGCGGGTGAACGCCTCCGTCGAGGGCCCGAACGCCAACTGCGGCCAGGGCATCACGGCGACCGGCACCACGCCGCGTGACCTCGGCAACCAGATGCAGACCCAGTGACGAGGGACGCCCGATGACCGCACCCACGACGACGGCGCAGACGCCGGTCACCGACCCCGGCGACCGGGGGTCGGCCCGCCGCTTCGGCACCCTGGCGCTCGCGGCCGCCGTCGTGGTCGGCCTCCTGCTCGGGTACGCGGGTGGCCTGCTCACGCCGACGCTCACCCGCCCGGGTGACACCTCGGCGGAGGCGGGCTTCGCCCGGGACATGACCAGCCACCACGCCCAGGCGGTGGAGATGGGGCTGATCGCCTTCCAGCGGGGCACCGACCCCGAGGTACGCCAGGTCGGCGGCGACATCGCCACCGGCCAGCAGGGCGAGATCGGCACCATGCAGACCTGGCTGCGCTCCTGGGGGCTGGACCCGACCGGCTCCGAGCCGGCGATGGCCTGGATGCCCGACGGCAAGGCCGGCGTGCAGAACGGGCTGATGCCCGGCATGGCCACCCCGGAGGAGATGGCGAAGCTGCGCGCCGCGCAGGGCGCGGAGCTGGACCGGCTCTTCCTGCAGATGATGATCAAGCATCACCTGGGTGGGATCCACATGATCCAGGGCATCCTCGACGCCGGTGGGGACGACGACGTGCTCAAGGTGGCCCAGACGATGAAGAACACCCAGCAGACGGACCTGGTCAACCTCCAGAACGCCCTCAAGCGCCTGGGCGGCTGACCGACCCTGCCGCACCCGAGGCCCGCGTACCGCTCCGACGGACGCGGGCCTCGGCGCGTTTCGTACCACTTAAGTCCGTTTGGCGCGTATAGCACCATCCGACCCATTGCGTGGGTTGGAGACTTTTCTACCTACATATCGTGACCAGTTGCGATTCGGGCTCGTTGCGCAGGACGTGGGGGTTGCACTGAGAGACGCGCGGCGTTCGGTCACCAGCTGGTGCCGACGCCACACCATCGGCGGTGACGGAGCGGTGGCAGCCGTCCGTCGCGGACACCGGCAGGGCGAGCCCGGAACGCTCAGCCGCGAACAGGAACTCGAACTGATCGACGTCCTGCGGGGCGTCCACCCCGACGCGTTCGGGCTGGACGAGGAGCTCTGGACGCGACAGAGCCTCACCACGCTGATCCAGCGCCAGTTCGACCTGGCGATGGACGCCGGCACGGTCGGGGCGTACCTGCGGGCCTGGGGGCTGGGTCCGCGGGAGCCGCGGGAGCGGGCCTGCGGGCTCTGCGTGGGCGCGGTCGAGCGTTGGGTACGCAGCGAGTACCCGGCGATCACCCGGGCCGCCCAGGAGCACGCCGCGGAGGTCTACTGGATCGGCCGGGTACGCCTGCGCGGCACCATGCCCGCCGCAGACGTGATCTCCGCGGTCTCCTCGCGGGGCCGGGTGCGGTTCATGGTGACCACGCCGAGCGTCGACCCGCCGCTCCCCCGCGAGTTCGTGCTGCGGCTCAGCGGCGCCGACGAGCGCACCGTGCACCTGATCGTCGACGGCTCGTGGCCCAAGAACGAGTGGCCGCGCCGGCTGCCCCGACGCATCGTCCTGCACCCGCTGCCCAGCTGCGGCCGCACCCTCCTCGCCGCCTGACCCACCCACCACGCCCCACCGGCCAGCCCGGTGCTCATGAGGTCGGCGGCACTCGTGGAGATCCACTCCGCCGCCAACTTCATGATCACCGCAGGTCGTCGCGGGGGCGGGTGACACGGGTGGGGGTCGGGAGATACCGATTGGGTGATCGGGGAAGGGGTTTGCTACTCTTTCCGGGTCGCTGAGCCCCCGTAGCTCAGGGGATAGAGCACCGCCCTCCGGAGGCGGGGGCGCAGGTTCGAATCCTGCCGGGGGCACAGACACGAGAAGCCCGGGCCGATGGTCCGGGCTTCTCCGCGTATCCCATCGGTCACATGCCGGGCCGACCGGCCTCCCGCCGGGCGCGGGCCCGCCGTTTCCCCTCGTGCATGGCCTGCACCCGGGCCACCGGGATGGTCCGCCCCTCGGCGACCAGCTCGGCCGGGAGGCGCTGCGGCGCGGGCATCGCCTCCGCCCACGGGTCGCGGTCGGCCACCAGAGCGGGAACGGTCCGCACGGTGAAGTCGGCAGGGGTGACCGCGTCGAGGTCGTCCCAGGCCACCGGGAAGGAGACCGGCAGGCCGGGCCGCACCCGAGGGCTGTACGCGGCGACCACCGTCGCCCCGCCGGCCCGGGTCGGGTCGACGAAGACCCGACCGCCCCGGTCCTCGCGGATGAAGGCGGTGGTGGCCAACGCCGGGTCGAGCCGCTCGGTGTGCACGGCGAGCGCCCGGGTCGCGGCGGCCGCCTCCTCGGCGGTGGTCTCCCCGGCCACCGGCACGAAGACGTGCAGCCCCTTGGCGCCGCTGGTCTTCACCGCGCCGGCCAGGCCCACGTCGGCCAGCGCCCGCCGGACCAGCGCGGCCGTCCGGACGACCGGGCCGAACGCGTCACCCTCCGGCGGGTCCAGGTCGAGCACCAGGTGGGTGGGGTGCTCCGGCCGCGCCACCGTGGAAAGCGTCGGGTGGTACTCGATCGCCCGCTGGTTGGCGAACCAGAGCAGCGTGCGCCGGTCGTCGCAGAGCGCGTACGACACCTGCCGGTGCGACGCCTCCGCCCACACCGAGGTGCGGCGCACCCACTCCGGCGTGTACTTCGGCAGGTTCTTTTGCATGAACGGGCCCTGGCCGCGCAGCAGCCGGATCACCGACAGCGGCCGGTCGGCCAGCCCGGGCAGGATTTGCTCGCGGACCGCGTCCAGGTAGTCGACCAGGTCGCGCTTGGTGACGTCACCACCGGCGAGCAGCGGCTGGTCCAGATTGGTCAGCCCGACCCCGTCCCGGGTCTCGTCCGCGTCCCCCATCCGACCACCCTGGCGGCCGGGCCGGTCCCGGTCAACCGGAAGCGCCGGAATAGCTCCACGGAGCGATGCCGGGCCGGTGGTGCCGCTCCTAGCGTCGATGGCATGTCCCGACCTCGTACCCGATCCGTCCCCGTACGCCGGATGCTCGGCGCGGCACTGGCCCTCTTCGGCGTGTTCGTCCTCTTCGGCGGACTGTTCGTGCCGCCGCACGTGATCCTCCGCGAGCCGGCCGTGGTCCCGGCCCCGGAGTCCTGGGTGGCCGGCTGGCTGATCCTGGTCGGGCTGGTCGTCACCGCCTGGCCCGGGCGGCACGGCCGGTGACCTCCCGACGTCGGCTGCTGCGGCTGGCCGGACTGGCCGGCCTGGCGACCGTGGTGCCCGCCGCCGCGCTGGCCGGCCACGTCTGGGTCGGTGCGGGCCGGGGCAACGTCGGCCGCGTCCGGTTCGACCGTCCCCTGGCGATCCCGCCGATCGCCGAGGCGCGCCGGGACGACGCGGGGCGGAGGGTCCATGAACTGACCCTGCGTACCGGCACGACCGAGCTGCTGCCCGGACGGACCACCGGCACCTGGGGCGTCAACGGGGCGTACCTGGGCCCGACCCTGCGGATGCGCCGTGGCGACCAGGTGGCCCCCCTGGTGCGCAACGCCCTGCCGGAGGCCACCACCCTGCACTGGCACGGGATGGAGCTGCCGGCCGCCGCCGACGGCGGCCCGCACCAGTTGGTCCCGCCGGGTGACCGGTGGCAGCCCTCCTGGCGGGTGGACCAGCCGGCCGCGACGCTCTGGTACCACCCCCACCCGCACGGCACCACCCGGCACCACGTGCACCGCGGCCTGGCGGGACTGCTCCTGGTCGACGACGGCCGGGCCACGGGTCTGCTCCCCGAGCGCTACGGCGTGGACGACGTCCCGGTGGTCCTGCAGGACCGGACGGTGCGCAGGGACGGGAGCACGGACACCGGCGGCATCGACTTCGCCGGCATCGACATCGTGGGACTGCTCGGCGAGGACGTCTTCGTCAACGGCACCTGGGGGCCGGTGCTGCGGGTGACCAGCGAGCGGGTGCGGCTACGCGTGCTGAACGCCTCCAACGCCCGGGTGTACGACCTCGCCCTCGCCGACGGCCGTTCCTTCCACGTGGTGGCCTCCGACGCCGGGCTGCTGCCGGCTCCGGTGGAGACCGACCGCGTCCTGTTGACTCCGGGCGAGCGGGTCGAGCTGCTGGTCGCCGTCCGGCCCGGCGAGCGGTTGCTGCTGCTCAGCCGCCCGCCCGAGCTGGGGGCGAACGTGCTGTACGACCGGCTGGCCGGCGGCGACGACGAGTTCCACCTGCTCCTGCTCGCGGCGGACGAACGGCTGACCCCGTCGCCCCCCGTCCCGGCCGCGCTGCCGGCCGCCCCACCGGTCCCGGCGCCTCCACCGGGCCGGCCCGACCGGCATTTCGAGCTGGGCGACTTCACGATCAACGGCAGGACGGCGGACCTCGGCCGGATCGACTTCGCCGTGCCGCTCGGGACGACGGAACGATGGCGGATCCGCAACACCCAGGAAGTGCCGCACAACTTCCACGTGCACAACGCGGCGTTCACGGTCAGCGGGACCGGTGGCGGCCCCGTACCGCCGGAGCTGCGCGGCCGCAAGGACACGGTGTTCGTCCCGCCCGGCGCCGAGGTTACGCTGCTGGTCGCCTTCGGACAGCACGCCGACCCGACACGTCCGTACATGTTCCACTGTCACCTGCTGGCGCACGAGGACGCCGGCATGATGGGACAGTACGTCGTCGTACCGCCCGGGACGGAGGACCAGGTGAGCCCGACGCACCCGCGCCCGCACGCGCACCCGTGAGATGCCGCGACGCGGCGCTGGCCGCGATCGTCACCGGTTCGGTCTGGGTGGCCGCCGACATCGCCGTCGAGCCGGCCAGCCGCTCGCCGGAGCTGGCCGGCTGGGTGCTCGGCGCCGTGCTGGGCGGCCTGCACCTGGCCGGTCTACGCCGGCCGGTGCCGGTGCTGGTGCTCTCCGCCGTGGCGGTGGTCGCCTACCACCTGGCCGGCTACCCGGCGATCGGCCTGGGCTGGCCGCTGCTGGTGCCGTACGCGGTGGCGGCCGGCGCGGGACGGCTGCCGGCCGCCGCCCTGACCGCCGTCGTCATCGCCGCCGGTGACGTCGGGTGGCGTACCGGAGTCGAGGGCGAGCCGATGCTGCTGGTGGTCGTCGGCGAGGCGCAGACCCTGGTCGTCGTCGGCCTGGCCCTCGCCGTCGGCGAGGCGGCCTGGCAGCGACGCCGCTGGGCGGACGAGGTACGGGAACGGCTGGCCCGGGCTGCCGAGGAGAACCGTCGCGAGGCAGCCCGACGGCTGGCCGAACAGCGCCTCGCCGTCGCGGCCGACCTGCACGACGTGGCCGCGCACAGTCTGGTGGTGATCGGGTTGCAGCTCCGGATCGCCGAGGAGACCGTGGAATCCGACCCGCGCGCCTGCCGGATGGCGGTGGCGGCGGCGCTGACCGCCCACGACGAGGCGTTACGGGAGACCACGAGGACGGTCCGTCTGCTGCGCGACGGCGACCGTCCGGGCGCGGCCCCGCTCGCGCCGACGCCCGGCCTGGCCGACCTGGAGCGACTCCGGGAGGTGGCCGCCGCGGCCGGGGTGGAGCTGGAGGTGCGGGTCGATCCCCGGTCGCGGTTGACCGGCTCGGTGGCGCTCGCCGTCTACCGAATCAGCCAGGAGGCGCTGACGAACACCATCCGGCACTCCGGCGCGCGGCGGGCAAGGCTCGTGGTGGAGAGCACCGATGACGGGGTGTGCCTGCGCTTCGACGACGACGGCCGTCCGGGACCGGTGCCCGCACAGGGCGGCCACGGGTTGACCGGCATGTCCGACCGGGCCCGCGGCGTCGGCGGTCGGCTGCGCGCCGGACCCGGTCCCGACCAGGGATTCCTGGTGGAGGCCTGGCTGCCCGCCGACGCCGGAGCGCCGCAGTGAGCGTCCGGGTACTGCTCGCCGACGACCAGCGGGCGGTGCGCGAGGCGCTGCGCTCCCTCCTGGACCGGACCGGCGACATCCGTGTGGTCGGCGAGGCGCGCGACGGCGAGGAGGCGGTCGCGCTCAGCGCCCACCTGCGTCCCGACGTGGTGCTCATGGACGTGCGGATGCCGGGCGTCGACGGCATCGCAGCCACCCGGCGGATCGTGGCACGGCACGGCGACACCTCGGCGCGGGTGATCGTGCTGACCACCTTCGACCTGGACGAGTACGTCTTCGCCGCGCTGCGTGCCGGCGCGAGCGGCTTCCTGCTGAAGAACGCGCCGCCGGCCAGCCTCCGTGCGTCCGTGCGGGTGGTCGCTGCCGGTCAGGCGCTGCTGGACCCGGCCGTCACCCGCCGGGTCATCGCCCGGTACGCCGACCCGCCCCGGCCGGCGGATGCCGCCGCCCTGGACGGCCTCACCGCGCGGGAGCGGGAGGTCGCGCTGCTCATCGCCGCCGGTCTGAGCAACGAGGAGATCGCCGCCCACCTGGTGCTCAGCGGGTGGACGGTCAAGACCCACGTCCGGCACATCCTCGACAAGCTCGGTGTGCGCGACCGGGTGCACGTCGTCATCGCGGTGCACCGCGCCGGCCTGGACCGGACCGACCCGCGCCGGCCCGGCTGACCGCCCGACGGGTCAACCGGCGAACGCGTCGCCGCCGTCGCGCAGCGCGGCCAGCATCGCATCGGCCCGGGCGCGGGCGGCGGCGTACACGCCGGAGCCGAGGCTGATCCGGGCCACCCCGAGCCGGGCCAGCGCGGCGACGGTCGGCGTGTCGGGGCGGAGCATCACGTTCACCGGGCCGCCGACCTCCGCCACGAACCGGCCGACCAGTGCCGGGTCGGCCAGCAGGATCGGGTAGACGCAGTCCGCGCCGGCCGCCAGGTAGCGGCGGGCCCGCCGGACCCCCTCGTCGAACCCGCCGGCCGGGTCGCCGCCGGCACGCAGGAAGACGTCGACCCGGGCGTTGACCACCAGGGCCTCCCCGGCCGCCGCGCGTACGGCCGCGAGCAGGTCGGCCTGCTCGTCCACGTCGCACAGTTCCCTGGTACGCGGGTCGGAGTCCTCCAGGTTGAGCCCGGCCGCCCCGGTGGCGAGCACCCGCTCGACCAGCTCGGCCGGGCGCAGCCCGTACCCCCGTTCCAGGTCGGCGGTGACCGGGACCGCGACGGCCCGGACCACCCGGGCCACCGCGTCGAGCATCTCCCCCACCGGGGTGGCCTCGCCGTCGGCGTGGCCCAGCGACTGGGCCACGGCGGCGCTGCTGGTGGCGACGGCGGGGAAGCCGGCGTCCACCACGGCGCGGGCCGAGCCGGCGTCCCAGGCGTTGGGCAGGATCAGTGGCTCACCCGGGCGGTGCAGGGCGCGCAGGGCGGCGGCGGTGCCGGTCGTCATGGCCCGATTCTCGCCGACGACCGGCCCGCCCCTAAGCTCCAATCCCGTGCCGATGGACTGGGCCGGTTTCGGCGTCGACCTGCACCTGGAGCTGGACGCCACCGGCGGACGCCGGGCCGGCCTGGAAGGTGCCCTGCGGACGGCGATCCGGGACGGGCGGCTGCCGCCGTCGACCCGGCTGCCCGCGACCCGCGCGCTCGCCGCCGAGCTGGGCCTGGCCCGGGGTACGGTCAGCGCCGCCTACGACCAGCTCGTCGCCGAGGGCTGGCTGGTGGCCCGGGTCGGCTCCGGCACCGAGGTGAGCCCGCTGCGGCAGGCCCCACCGCCCTCCCCCGCCCGGCCGCCGGGCCCCGCCACGCCCCGGTACGACCTGCGGCCGGGCAGCCCCGACGTGGCGGCCTTCCCGGTCACCGCCTGGCTGCGGGCGACCCGCCGGGCACTGGCCGTCGCGCCGGCCACCGCGTACGGGTACGGCGACCCGCGCGGGCGTCCCGAGCTGCGCACCGCGCTCGCCGGTTATCTGGGCCGGGCCCGGGGCGTGCTCGCCGACCCGGAGCGGATCGTGGTCACCACCGGGTACGCGCAGGCGTTGGTCCTGCTCACCACCGTGCTCCGCCGCAGCGGCCCGCCGGTGCTGGCGATGGAGGACCCGGGGCTGCCCTTCCACCGCGAGGTGGTCCGCCGCCAGGGCGCCCGGGTGCTGCCGCTGCCGGTGGACGGCCGGGGCGCGCGGGCCGACCTGCTCGGCGTCGACGCGCTGGCGGAGGTCGCCGCCGCCGTGGTCACCCCGGCGCACCAGTACCCGACCGGGGTGACCCTGCACCCGGCCCGCCGGCACGCGCTGACCGGCTGGGCGCGCGACGCCGACGCCCTGGTGGTGGAGGACGACTACGACGGCGAGTTCCGCTACGACCGGCAGCCGGTCGGCGCGGTGCAGGGCATGGCCCCGGAGCAGGTCGCGTACGTCGGCACCGCGGCCAAGACCCTGGGGCCGGGGCTGCGGCTGGCCTGGCTGGTGCTACCGGCCCGGCTGGTCGAGCCGGTGGTGGAGGCCAAACGGCACCTGGACGTGCAGACGGAGGTGATCGGGCAGCTCGCCCTCGCCGACCTGATCACCACCCACGGGTACGACCGGCAGGTGCGGACCGTCCGCCGCCGCTACCGGCAGCGGCGCGACCTGCTGCTGGAGCGCCTGGGCGGGTGGGCGGTCGTGGGCGGGGTCTCCGCCGGGCTGCACGCCACCGTGGCGTTGCCGCCGGACGGGCCGGCCGAGGCGGAGGTGCTGGCCGGGGCGAGCGCCCGGGGGCTGGCGCTGGCCGGCCTGGACGCGCACCGGCACCACCCCGGTAGCGGCCCGCCCGGCCTGGTCGTCGGGTACGCCACCGCGCCGGCGCACCGGTACCGGGCCGCCCTGGACGTCCTCGCCGACGTGCTGCGTACCGCCCGTGGCCGGGCCTGACCGGGGCCCGGCCGCGGCGCGACGCCCGCCGGTGGTGTCGCTGTGACCATGACAGCGAGCGGAAGGAGGCACTTTCGTGTCCCAGGGGAACAACTGTGTGACCGTCGGCGCGGCCCAGGCGCGGGCCTGCACCGTCCGGGAGGCGCTGGACCGGGTGGGCGGCAAGTGGAGCATCGGCATCCTGGTGGCCGCCGCCCGGGGGCCGGTCCGCTTCACCGAACTGGAACGCCAGGTGGAGGGGATCAGCCGGCGGATGCTCACGCTGACCCTGCGCAACCTGGAGCGGGACGGCCTGCTGCACCGGAAGGTGTACCCGACCGTGCCGCCCAGGGTCGAGTACACCGCCACCCCGATGGCGCTGGAGCTGTACGAGTCCCTGGTGGCGCTCACCGACTGGGCCGAGCGGCACCGGATGGCGATCGGCGCGGCGCGCGAGGCGTACGACCGGGAGCACGCCGCCGGGGACGACTGAGCGCCGTGTGGCGAAGGCCACCTAATCGTTCTGACCGATCGGTCAGGCTCTGACCGATCGGTCAGGCATGCTGGTGGGCATGGCTCGCGTGACCCCGCAGACGCACGGCGACATCCTGGCCGCCGCGGCACGGCGGTTCGCGGTGACCGGTTACAAGGGCACCTCGTTGCAGGACATCGCCCGGGAGGTCGGCTGCTCCAAGGCGGCGGTGCTCTACCACTTCGCCAACAAGGAGGCCCTGCTCGCCGAGCTGATGGCCAAGCCGCTCGACGTGCTGCGTCAGCTCGACGAACAGCTCGCCACCCTCGACGGGGCGGACGCCCAACGGGCCGCCGCCGAGGGCTTCGTCGACCTCGCGGTGCGCTTCCGCCGCGAGATCGCCCTGCTCCGCGGCGAGTTCCCCGAACTGCTGGCGCAGCCGGCGTTCGCGCATGTCCAGCGGATCTCCGAACGGCTGATCGACGCGCTCACCGGGCACACCGACCGGGTGGAGGCCCGGATCGCGGCCCTGGTGCTGCTCGCCGGTATCTCCGAGGCGTGCGCCGAGTTCGTGGACGTGCCCGACGAGGACCTGCGCCCGGCCCTGCTGGCCATCGCCCGGCGGTTGCTCGCCCCGCTGGACCCGCCACCACCACCCGCCCCATCCGTCAACCATTGAGGACAAGGATCTGATGGCGACCCTGCTGTACCGGCTCGGCCGGGCCTCGTTGCGCCGCCGGCGACTCGTCGTCGCCGCCTGGCTCGTCGTACTCGTCGGCCTCGGCATCGCCGCGGCGACGCTGAAAGGCCCGACGGCGAGCAACTTCACCATGCCCGGCACCGAGTCGCAGCAGGCGCTCGACCTACTCGCCGAGCGGTTCCCGGCGGCCAGCGGCGCCACCGGCACCATCGCGGTCAAGGCCCCCGCACCCGGCCAACTCGGCACGCCCGAGGGGCAGGCCGTCGTCAGGCAGGTCGTCCAGGAGGCCGCCACGCTGCCCGGCGTGGTCGGCGCCGTCGACCCCTTCCAGGTCCAGGCGCTCTCCCCCGACGGCCGGTACGCCCTGGTCCAGGTGCAGTTCGCCGAGGGCGCGGACGCGGTGACCGACGAGCAGCGCGAGGCGTACGAGAAGGTCGGCGCGCAGGCCGAGGCGCAGGGCTGGCAGATCGCGCCCGGCGGTGAGGTGCTCAACGCCGAGCCCGAGGTCGGCTCCACCGAGGCGCTCGGTGTGCTGGTCGCCGCGATCGTCCTCGTCATCACCTTCGGCTCGCTGGTCGCCGCCGGCATGACCATGCTCAACGCGCTGATCGGCGTCGGCGTCGGCATGGCCGGCCTGTTCGCCCTCAGCGGCGTCGTCGAGCTGACCAGCACCGCGCCGATCCTGGCCCTGATGCTCGGCCTCGCGGTCGGCATCGACTACTCGCTCTTCATCACCTCCCGGCACCGGCAGAACCTGCTCGACGGGCTGGAGCCGGACGAGGCGGTCGGCCGGGCCGTGGGCACCGCCGGCTCCGCCGTGGTCTTCGCCGGCGCCACCGTGGTCATCGCGCTGGCCGGCCTGGCCGTGGTCAACATCCCGTTCCTCACCGTGATGGGTCTCGCCGCGGCCGGCACGGTCACCGTCGCGGTGCTGGTCGCCATCACCCTCGCCCCTGCGCTGCTCGGCTTCGCCGGTCGTCGGGTGCTCCCCCGCAAGCTGCGCGGGCGCGAGGCGGTCGAGTCCGACGCCACCGGCTCGGAGGACCGCTCCGGCTTCGGCTTCCGCTGGGCGCACTGGGTGACGAAGCTGCGTATCCCGGTGATCCTGGTCGGCGTGCTCGGCCTCGGGCTGCTCGCGCTGCCCGCCCAGGACATGCGGCTGGCCCTGCCGGACGCCTCCACCGCCCCGGAGGGCACCCCGGCGCGGGTCAGCAACGACGTGGTGCGGGAGGGCTTCGGCCCCGGCTTCACCGGCCGGCTCGCGGTCGTCGTCACCTCCGACTCGCCGCAGACCACCCAGGCCGCCGTGCCGCAGGTGACCGCGCTGATCCAGCGTACGGAGAACGTGCTGGCCGTGGCCCCGCCGCAGGTCGACCCGTCGGGCCGTACCGCGCTGCTCGGCGTCATCCCGAAGACCGGGCCGACCGACGCGGCCACCGAGACGCTGGTCAACGACATCCGGGCGGAGGTCGGCTCGATCGGCGGCGCGCAGGTGCTGCTCACCGGCGTCACCGCGATCGGCATCGACGTCTCCGAGAAGCTCTCCGACGCGCTGCCGGTCTACCTGCTGCTCGTGGTCGGCCTGTCGATCCTGCTGCTGATGCTGGTGTTCCGCTCGATCCTGGTGCCGGTCAAGGCGGCCCTGGGCTTCCTGCTCACCGTGGCCGCCACCTTCGGCATCACCGTCTGGGTGTTCCAGCAGGGCAACCTGGCCGGCCTGGTCGGTCTGGACACCCCCGGCCCGCTGATCAGCTTCCTGCCGATCCTGCTCATCGGCATCCTGTTCGGCCTGGCCATGGACTACGAGGTCTTCCTCGTCTCCCGGATGCGGGAGGACTTCGTGCACGGCGACACCGCCCACCAGGCCACCATCAACGGGATGGGCCACGGCGCGCGGGTGGTCACCGCCGCCGCGCTGATCATGATCTCGGTCTTCGGCGGCTTCGTCTTCCTCGACGACCCGGTCATCAAGTCGATGGGCTTCGCGCTGGCCGTCGGCGTCGCCATCGACGCGTTCGTGGTCCGGATGACCATCGTCCCGGCGGTGATGTCGCTGCTCAACAACTCCGCCTGGTGGCTGCCGCGCTGGCTGGACAAGGTCCTGCCGAACGTGGACGTCGAGGGCGAAGGGTTGCGGGCCCACCTCGACCGGGAACCCGCCAACGTCTGACCGGCGTGTGACAGGGCCCCCGCCGCACCGGCGGGGGCCCTGTCCCGTCGTCTAGACACCTGCCGGGTAGGTCTCCATCTCGCCCAACGAGGTGAGGGCCGGCAACGGGTGCAGCGCCGTGGTCTCGTCGCACCAGATGAACGCGTCGTACCGGTCGGCCAACCGGGTCGGCACGTAGTTGCCCCAGGACTCGAAGCTCGGGTCGTAGACCACCCCGATGGCACGGTGGTCGAGCGGTCCGGTGGCCCACTCCGGCTGGTCGGGGCCGCCGAGGACGAGCACCGCCCGCTCCGGCATCAGCTCGTGCAGCCGCCGCTCCAGCGAGCCCTCCCGGGCCGGTGGCACCACCATCGCCTCCGCCGGTGAGCCCCAGCGCGGAGCGGCGATCACCGTGCCCCGGTAGCTGCCGAAGCCGACCAGCGCGACGGCGTCGGGACCGAGCCGCTCCCGGGCCAGCTGGCCGATGTTGACCATGCCGTCGTCGGCCATGTCGGTGGCCCGGGCGTCGCCGACGTGGGTGTTGTGCGCCCACACGATGCCCCGGGAGTCGGGGCCGTAGTGCTCCAGCAGCCGGTCCAGGGTGTCGGCCATGTGAATGTCCCGGACGTTCCACGACTCCGGGCCGCCGTGCACCATCGCCCGGTAGTAGCGCTCCGCGCCGGCCACCACCTGCGCGTTCTGCCAGGCCGCGAAGGCCGCCGGGCCGTCCGACACGGCGTGTTCGCGGGTACGCGCCAGCAGGCGCACCACTTCCTCCTCGCACCGGGCGGAGACGAACCGGCTCGCGGCGCCGTACTCCTCGAACCGCTTGCCGTACGGCTCGAAGCACCGGTAGGCGTCCTGCGCGGCCTCCAGCGAGCGCGGGTCCTCCTCGCCCAGGTAGTCGAAGATGGCCTGCATGGACTCCCAGAGGCTGTAGACGTCCAGCCCGTGGAAGCCGGCGCGCCCGCCCTCCGGACGCTCGGCGTTCCACGCCTTCAGCCAGCGGCAGAAGCGGTCCACCTCGGCGTTCGCCCACATCCAGGTGGGCCACCGCTCGAACTGCTCCAGGGCGGCACGCGGGTCCGCCGTCCCGCCGGGAGCGCCGGTCACCGACCGGTTCACCCGGTCGCAGTCCGGCCAGTCCCCCTCCACCGCGACGAACGAGAAGCCCTGCTCGGCGATGAGCCGGCGGGTGAGCTGCTCGCGCAGCCGGTAGTAGTCGTAGCTGCCGTGGGTGGCCTCGCCGATCATCACCACCCGGGCGTCCCGGACGCGCGCCAGCAACGGGTCGAAGTCGCTCGGCGCGCCGAGCCGCTGAACCAGCATGGGAGCGGCTACCCGGCGGCCCGGCGGGCAAACGCCCGCCCCCACGGGCCACCGTCGCGGGGGCGGCGGGTGTGGGGGCGGGCTGACGGGGTAGCCGGGCGGCATGACCGTTACCGGGGTGCAGTTGCAGGAGTACCTGGCCGGGCTCGACTACCCGGTCTCCCGCGAGGACCTCATCCGGTGGGCCCAGGAGAACGGGGCCAGCACGGAACTGCTCCAGATGCTCAGGGCCCTGCCCGTCGAGCAGTTCAACGACCCGGCGGAGTTGCACGAGTCGCTCGCCACGCTCGCCTGACGACCCGGCGCGGCGAAGATCTTGGACAGTTACCGTTCGTGTCGAACGACAACTGTCCAAGATCTCGATTGGCCTGCGGTCGACCGAGCGGCGCTGTGCGGCAGCGACCCCCGATCCGCCACCTGGCCGGCGTCCGGCCGAGTCACCGGCGGTGTCGTCGCGGGTCGTACGGCCCGGCCCGCCGTGCGCTGCTGCCGCCGACACGGTGGGCGGGCGGCGCGGACGCCGGACCGGACGGGTCAGGATCCACCGCGTGCAGCAGGCGGAACAGGACGAGCCACTGCTCCGGCCAGACCAGCCCGACCGGCGTCGCCGGGTCCAGCCGGGCGGCCCGCAGCGCCCCGTCGACCCGGGCCCGCCGATGGGCCGTCCGCAGCGATGCCGCCAGCGAGCCGCCGGCGCCGCCGAAGCCCAGCTCCACCATCCTCCGGTACGCCGGCAGCGCCGCCGGGGGCAGCAACGGTTCGGCCCGGCGCTCGACGCGCAGGATGCCGCCGTCCACCCCCGGCACCGGGCGGAACGCGCCGCGGGGCACCCGCCCGGCCAGCCGCCAGTGGTGCTCCGGCCAGGTGAGGACGGTCAGCCGGCTCCACCGGCCGTGGTCGCCGCTGCGCTTGCGGGCGTATTCCAACTGGGTGAGCAGGGTCGCCGCCCTCAGGCCGGACGCGGCCAGGCACCAGCGGACCACCGCCGCGGTCAGCGACCACGGGATGTTCCCGACGACGTGGAACGGCTCGTCGGGCGGGACGGTGGCGAGGAAGTCCGCCTGCCGGTGGGTGACCCGGGGCAGCCGCGCGCAGACGGCGGACAGCTCCGGCGCGACGGTCGGGTCCACCTCGTACGCGACCAGCCGGCCGCAGCGGGCGGCGAGCGGGCGGGTCAGCTGCCCGCGCCCGGCCCCCACCTCCAGCACGAGGTCGTCGGGGGACAATCGGGCCGCCCGGACCAGCCGTGCGACGGCGGCCGGGTCGGCGAGGAAGTTCTGGGACAGCACGCGACGGGACCGGTCGCGTGCGGTGGTACGGGTTCGGCGGGGCGCCACGGGATCGTCCTGTCTGTCGCCGGTCGGCGACGGTCCGGACAGGCGGCGCAGCGGCGGGCCTGTCCGAGCGGATCGGGACTCGGACGACCCTGGAGATCGGCGTGAGGACGCGGGCGCGCGACGGCGACCGCCGGGTCGCGTCGGCGGGTGCAGAGCGCTCTGCACCCGCCGACGCGACCCGG
>NZ_JBNADX010000012.1:0-72580 GCF_049629545.1 Micromonospora citrea | reverse complement strand
GGGGATGGAGGTGGTGTCTGCCCCTCTTTTTTGCTTTTCCGGGGACTCACCCCCCCCCCCCCCCCCCCCCCCCGACGGTCCGCTCCGGTCGAGGACCAGCCCGACGGCGAGGCTCGACAGGAGGCGGACGGCGGCACCGGATCGGTGCGCGACGCACCGGCCGGCCCGGTGGCCGGGCGGCGGTGCGCGCGGGTCAGGTCAGGCGCGGTGGGCGTCCCGGCCGGCCAGGGCCGGGCGCCGGACTCGCGGACGGGACACCTGCAGGAGGCCCCGCGCGGCCGGCGCGACGGCCACGTCGATCAGGGCATGCGTGAACATGACGGCCAGCGTAATGACCGGCCGTCCGGCCGGCGACGGAATTCCCGGCCTCAGAGGTCGAGGGTGCGCCCCGCCCGACGCGCGGCCTCGGCGGCGGCCAGGATCTCCACCACCTCCCGGCCGAAGCGCACGTCGCAGCGGTGGTCCCGGGTGCCGGCGTCGATCTCCTCGACGAGCTGGTCGATCGCCGTGCCGAAGGCGGTCAGCGCACTGCCGTCACCCGGCGGGACCGTCTCGGTGCCGTTCTCGCCGAAGAAGACGAAGTCGCGGGTCATCGCCGCACGCGGCGCGTCCAGGGTGAGCGAGAGCGCGCTGGTCGCGCCGCCGTCGTGGGTGAGCAGCAGGTGCACCAGGCCGCTCGGGCCGTCCATCGCGGCGACCCGGGTCACCCGGCCGAGCACCGGCAGGACGATCGACAACGCGTGCGGGCCGATGTCCCACAGGGCGCCGTGCTCCCGCCGCCACTGCGAGTCGCCGTACGGGTTGCCGGGCTGGTAGATCGAGGCGAACATGGTCGCCCGCGCGTGCAGCCAGCCCCCCGCCGCGGCGGTCGAGGCGAGGAAGCCCGTGATGTTCGGGTGGAACCGCTGGGTGAAGAAGACCACCGAGGCGACCCCGGACTGCTGCGCGGCGGCGACCACCCGGTCGGCGTCGGCGAGGTTGAGCGCGAGCGGCTTGTCCAGCAGCAGATGGCGGCCGGCGATGGCGGCGCGTACGGCGATGTCGGCCTGCACGTCCGGCGGGAGCGCGACGGCCACCGCGTCGCACGCGTCGAGCAGCGCGTCGACGTCGTCGTACGCCGGCACGCCGTGCCGGTCGGCGAGCGCGGCAGCCCGCTCCGGGTTGCGCCCCCAGACCCCGACGAGGTCGGCGCGCGGCTGCGCGTCGATCGCCGCGGCGTGCGTCTCCGCCGCCCAGTGGCCGGTGCCGAACAAGCCGAACCGCAGCACGAGGTACCCCCGGGTGTCGTCCCCCGCCGCGGTGACACCGCGGCCGTGATCCACGCTAGTCGCCGGCCCGCCCCCGCGCAGCCGACGTGGCCGGGACGGGCCGGCCGCGCCGGTCCGACGGCAGCGACAGCGACCGGCCGACCCCGCGAACCCGGCACCCGCTCCCGGGATCGCCCGGGGACGCCCCCGCCGACGTCGTGAACGGGGGCCAAATCCGCCCCACGCCGGACGACACGGCGCACCTACACCGGCACGGGCACCGACCGGGCCGACGGCGAGTACTACGACGGTTAGTAGGCTGTGCCGGTGACCGAGACCGGGACCGGATGCCCCCGATGACCAGCGCAGCCTCAACCGCAGCGCCGGTGGACGGGATCCTCGCGACGGCAACGATCGTGCTGTCGCTCGTACTCGCGCTCTGGAGCCTGGTGGCGGCGGTGCGCCACCGCGCGCCGGACCGCCTCCAGTTCGTCGGCCTCGCGGTCCTGGAGGTCGCCCTGCTCGCGCTGGCCGTGATGGCGCTGGTGGCGCTCGGTGGTGGCGACCGGCCGGGCGAGCCCGGCGCGTTCTTCGGCTACCTGGTGACGCTGGTCTGCCTGCCGCCGCTGGCCTGGGTGCTGGCGAAGATGGAACCGACCCGCTGGGGCTCGGCGATCGTCTGCGCGGTCTGCCTGGTGCTGCCGGTGGTCGTGGTCCGGCTCCAGCAGACCTGGGACATCGCCGGTGGCTGACACCGGCACGTCGGCGCCGACGACCAACTCCGGGCCGGGACGGCTGCTGATCGCGGTCTACATCCTGTTCGCGATCGCCGCGACCTCGCGGGCCACGCTCCAGCTCGTCACGAAGTTCGACGAGGCGCCGGTGGCGTACCTGCTCTCCGCGCTCGCGGCGCTGATCTACATCGTGGCCGCCGTGGGGCTCGCCCGGGCCGGGCACGCGGGCCGCCGGGTCGCGCTCGCCTGCTGCTCGGTAGAGCTGGTCGGAGTGCTCGGCGTCGGCGTGCTCAGCCTGGCCGACCCCGAACTCTTCCCGGACGAGACGGTCTGGTCGGGCTTCGGCAGCGGGTACGGCTACATCCCGCTGGTGCTGCCGGTGCTGGGCCTGCTCTGGCTCTGGCGCACCCGCCACACCACCCGCTGACCCGCACCGCCCCGCACGCCGAACCGCCGCCCCGCACCGCCCGCTCGGACGGCCGAGGCCCGTCCCGCAGGCCGGGGCCGCCGAGGCCCGTCCCACGCCCGAACGCGCCGGCCCCCCGGCCGCACGCCGACTCGCCGGGGCCGGCGTCCGCGTCCGTCCCCGCGTCAAGCCCGCGCCGGCGTTCCGCCGGCGTCCGGCGTCCGGCGTCCGGCGTCCGGCGTCCGGCGTCCGGCGTCCGGCGTCCGGCGCAGTTTCACGGAAAGAGTGGCCATGGAACGCGGAATGGCCACTCTTTCCGCGAAAGAGTGGCCATTCGGCGCACGCGGCGCGGCGCACGCGGCGCGGCGCACGCGGCGCGGCGCACGCGGCGCGGCGCACGCGGCGCGGCGCACGCGGCGCGGCGCACGCGGCGCGGCGCAGGTGGCGCGGCGGCGGGCGTGGGCAACCGCGGGCGCGGTGCACGCGGGGGGGGCGGGGTCAGTCCTTGGGGCCGCCGGCGACGTAGATGACCTGGCCGGAGACGAAGGACGCCCCCTCGCTGGCCAGGAACGAGATCGTGTGCGCGACGTCCTCGGGGCGGCCGGGGCGACGCACCGGGATCTCGGCGGCGGCGTGCTCCTGGAGCGCGGAGAAGTCGACCTTCATCCGGGCGGCGGTGGCGGCGGTCATGTCGGTGACGATGAAGCCCGGCGCGACCGCGTTGACGGTGACGCCGAACGGGCCCAGCTCGATGGCGAGGGTCTTGGTGAAGCCCTGGAGACCGGCCTTCGCGGCGGAGTAGTTCGCCTGCCCCCGGTTGCCCAGCGCGGAGGTGCTGGACAGGTTGACGATCCGGCCCCACTTCCGCTCGACCATGTGCTTCTGCGCGGCCTGGCTGAACAGGAACGCGCCCCGCAGGTGCACGCCCATGACCGTGTCCCAGTCGACGTCGGTCATCTTGAACAGCAGGTTGTCGCGGAGCACACCGGCGTTGTTGACCAGCACGGTCGGCGCCCCCAGCTCGGCGGCGACCCGCTCGACGGCGGTCTCCACCTGGGCCCGGTCCGAGACGTCGGCGCCGACGCCCAGGGCGCGACCGCCGGCGGCGGCGATCGCGTCCACCGTCTCCTTGGTCGCCGATTCCTCGATGTCGACCACGGCGACGGCCATGCCGTCGGCGGCCAGCCGGTGGGCGGTGGCCGCGCCGATGCCGCGCGCGGCTCCCGTCACGATGGCGACACGGGGCTCCTCCGACATGATTACCTCCCGGTAACTTGGGCTCGATCGAAGGAGCTTAACCCAGCGGCACGGCGGCCGGTCCCGGCCTCAGAAGGCGGCTCCCCGGCACAGCCGGATCCAGCGGTAGCCGTAGCCGGCCAGCTTGAGGCTGTCGAGCTTGCCCACCTCGCCGTAGCCCCGGTCGGTGAGGACGTCGATCGGCAGGTCCGCCTCCGGGGCGAGCGAGCTGAGGTCGACCTCGACGTCCTCGGTGCCGAGGTTGTGCAGGAAGACCATGGTGCCGGTGGGTCCGTCGGCGCGGTGCGCCAGCACTCCCGGCGGCATCGGCACGTCGATGTGGGTGGTGGAGCCCGAGCCGATCTCCGGGGCCTCGCGGAGCGTACGGATCATCCGCTCGAACCAGGCCAGCAGCGACTTCGGATCACTGCGCTGGGCGGTCACGTTGACCTTCTGGTAGCTGAGGTCACCCTTGTCGATCACCGGCCGGACGAGCTTCTCCGGCTCGGCCGTGGAGAACCCGGCGTTCTCCTTGTACGACCACTGCATCGGTGTACGGATGGCCTGCCGGCCGGGCAGCGACAGGTTCTCGCCCATGCCGATCTCCTCGCCGTAGCGCAGCACCGGCGTGCCGCGCAGGGAGAACTGGAGCGCGTACGCCAGCTCGACGCGCCGGCGGTCGTTGCCGAGCATCGGGGCGAGCCGGCGGCGGATGCCCCGGTCGTAGATCCGCATCTCCTCGTCGGGGCCGAACTCGGCGTACACCTGGTTGCGCTGTTCGGCGGTGAGCCGGGAGAGGTCGATCTCGTCGTGGTTGCGCAGGAAGGTGGCCCACTGGCCGCCGGTGGGCAGCACCGGGGTGTCCCGCAGCGCCTCGATCACCGGCTCCGGGTCCTGCCGGGCCAGGGCCAGCATGAGCCGCCCGTTGAGCATGAAGTCGAAGAGCATGTGGATGCGGTTGCCGGAGCCGGAGCCGTCGCCGAAGAAGGTGGGGAGCTGGTCGGGCTCCACGTTGGCCTCGGCGAGCAGGACGGCGTCGCCGCGACGCCACTGCACGTGCTGGCGCAGCTCGGTGAGGAACTCGAAGTCCTTGGGCGAGTTCGGGTTGCCCGGTTCGGTCAGCTCGATGATGAACGGCACCGCGTCCATCCGGAAGCCGGAGACGCCGAGCTGGAGCCAGAACGAGACGATCTTCTTGACCTCCTCGCGGACCTTCGGGTTCGCCATGTTGAGGTCGGGTTGGTACTTGTAGAACCGGTGGTAGTACCAGGCCTTCGCGGTCCGGTCGTAGCTCCACGTCTCGTGCTGCTCGCCGGGGAAGACCATGCCCTGGCGCCGGTCGTCCGGCTCGTGGTCGGACCAGACGTACCAGTCGCGGTAGGGCGAGTCGGGCGAGGAGCGGGCGGACTGGAACCAGGGGTGCTCGTCCGAGGTGTGGTTGACCACCAGGTCGATGATCACGCGGATGCCCCGGTTCTGCGCCTGGTGCAGCAGCTCGGCGAAGTCGCCGAGGGTGCCGAAGCGGGGATCGACGTTGTAGAAGTCGGTGACGTCGTAGCCGTCGTCGCGGTTGGGCGACGGGTGGATCGGGTGCAGCCACAGGCAGGTCACCCCCAGCCGTGCCAGGTAGTCGAGCCGGCCGATCAGCCCACGGATGTCACCCACCCCGTCGCCGTCGGAGTCCGCGTACGTGTCGATGTCGAGGCAGTAGACGACAGCCTCGGAGTACCACCTGTCACCCATGCCGACCTTATGTCTCCGATCGGCCGCCGCGGCAAACGCGAAGACCCCCCGACCCCGCGCCCGGACGCCGATGATCCACTTTGTTTGTGGCGTGTCGCGGTCTCCCGGAACAGGGACACCGCGACACGCCGCAAGTGGCGTCGATCATGACGCCGGCGCCGGTGGGTACGGTGCCGGCATGGTGGAGCACGCGGAGGAAGCACTCAGGGACGTCGGCTGGAACGCCGGCGAGTGGTTGCACGCCCCCGTCCGGGTGACCCGGGCCGACAACGGTGACCTGCTGGTGGAGCCGGGCGCGGAGACGGACTTCTGGCGGCACACCAGCTACGGCTTCGTGCACGACGACGGGCCGGCGCTGCTCGCCCCGCTGCCCGCCGGCAGCGCCGTCGAGGTGAGCTTCCGCTTGGCCTACGGCGAACAGTTCGACCAGGCCGGGGTGCTGGTCCGGGTTGACGAACGGAACTGGGTCAAGGCCGGGGTGGAGGTCAGCGACGGCCAGCCGCAGGTGGGGGCGGTGGTGACCCGGGAGGTGTCGGACTGGTCGGTGGCCCCGGTGCCCGAGTGGTCGGGGCGGGAGGTGAGCGTACGGGCCAGCCGGGCCGGCGACGCGCTGACCGTCCGGGCCCGGGTGGCCGACGAGCCGTGGCGGCTGGTCCGGCTCGCCCCGCTCGCGCCGGAGGCGGCGGCGCTGGCCGGGCCGTTCTGCTGCTCGCCGACCCGGGGTGGGTTGACCGTCCGGTTCACCGGCTGGCGGCGGGGGCCGGCCGACCGCGAGTTACATCCGGAGCACTGAGCACGAGATCCGTGGGCGCGGTCACCGCGAGGTGTGGTCGGGGGCTGCGGGGGTACCACCTTCCGATCTCCGGCAGCTCCGCGGAAGGACGCCCATGGCGTATGCCCAGAACGTCGACCCGAACCAGTTCAGCGGGCTGACCGGGTGGGTGGCGGGCGTCATCGACTCGCTCGGCGCGCTCGGGGTCGCCTTCCTGGTGGCCCTGGAGAGCATCATCCCGCCCATCCCGAGCGAGATCGTGCTGGCGATGGCCGGCTACCTGGCCAGTGCGGGCCGGTTCAACCTCGTGCTGATCGTGCTGGCCGCGACGACCGGCTCGCTGGCCGGGGCGCTGGTGCTGTACTGGGTCGGCGCGGCCCTCGGGGAGGACCGGCTCAAGCACTGGCTGGACCGGCTGCCCCTGGTCGACCTGGACGACCTGGAGAAGGCCGACCGTTGGTTCGAGCGGTACGGCCGCTGGGCGGTGCTGATCGGCCGGGTGGTGCCGGTGGTCCGCAGCCTGGTGTCGGTGCCGGCGGGGGCGAACCGGATGCCGATGGGCGAGTTCGTCCTGCTCACCACGCTGGGCAGCGGGGTGTGGAACTCGCTGATCGTCGGCCTGGGCTACGCGCTCGGTTCCCGCTGGCAGGACGTGGACCGGTACAGCAGCTGGTTCAACTACGCGATCTTCGTGGTCTTCGCCTTCATGATCGTCAGTTGGGCGATCAAGAAGGTGCGCCGGCGGCGGGCCCGGCGGGAGCGGGAGTCGGTGACCTCCGGCCGCTGACCGACGTCCGTCCGGCGTGGCGTCGGCCGGGCCGCCACCCGGAGGTGACGACCCGGCCGGCGACCGTCAGGGCAGGGTGGCCAGGTGCGGCTTGACCGTGCGGGCGAAGCCGTTGCCGTTACTGACGTCCCAGTTCACCGACCAGGTCATCGCGCCCCGGATGCCCGGGTAGGTGCGCGGCGGCCGGAAGCTGCCGCAGTTGGTGCCGCGTGCCAGGCAGTCCAGCGCGGCGTTCACCACGCTCGGGGCGACGATGCCGCCGCCGGCCGCGCCGGGCCCGGCGGGCAGGCCCAGGCCGACCTGGTCCGGGCGCAGGCCGTTCTCCAGTTGGATGCAGGCCAGCGCGACGATGAAGTTCACCGTCCCCTGGGCGTACGCGGCGTTCTGGTCGCAGCCGAGCATCGCCCCGGAGTTGTAGAACTGCGTGTTGACCACGGTGAGGATGTCCCGGATGTCCAGCGCGAGCTTGAAGTAGCCGGCGGCCGGGTTCTGCATGTCGATGGTCTGCGGGGCCATCGCGATGATCAGCCCCGCGCCCACCTTCGCCCGCAGCGCACGCAGGGCCTGGGCCATGTACGTCGGGTTCAGGCCGTTCTCCAGGTCGATGTCGACGCCGTCGAAGCCGTACCGCCGGATCAGCGCGTGCACGGTGTCGGCGAAGGCGGTGGCCGAGGCGGCGTCGTTGACCGCGACCCGGCCGGCCTCGCCGCCGACGGAGAGGATCACCTTCTTCCCCCGCGACCGCAGGGTCTGCACGTCGGCGGTGAACTGCGCGTCGGTGTAGCCGCCGAGGGAGGCGGCGAGCCCCGGGTCGACGGCGAAGGTGACGGCGCCGGGGGTGGTGGTGGCCTCACCGAAGGCGACGGCCACGATGTCGTACTCGCTCGGCACGTCGCGCAGCCGCAGTTCGACGGCGGGGTTGTCGAAGTTGTGCCAGTAGCCGGTGAGCAGGTGCTTCGGCAGGTCGCCGGTGGGCGGGGGCGGGGTGGTGGTCGGCGGGGGCGTGGTCGGTGCCGGGGTGGTGGGGGTCGGCGTCGGGGTGGTGGGCGTCGGGGTCGGGCCGGTCCCGCCGCCGCAGGGCGCGCCGTTGAGCAGGCAGTTGGCGGGTACGCCGGAGCCGCTGGCGAGGAAGCCGAAGGAGACCTGGGCGCCGGGGGCGACGGTGCCGTTCCAGGACCGGTTGGTGAAGGTGTGCCGCTGGCCGTTGCTGGTCAGCAGGGCGTCCCAGTAGGTGCCGAGGGTGGTGCCCGCGGGCAGTTCGAAGGAGAGGGTCCAGCCGGTGATGGTGCTGGTCCCGCCGTTGGTGATGGTGTACTTCCCTTCCCAGCCGCTGCCCCAGTCGGACGTCCTGGTGAAGGTGGCGGTGGGCCCCGCCGCGTACGCGGGCAGCGCGACCCAGACCGCGCCGATGGTCGCCGCGAGCGCGGTGACCAGGGAGATGAGCAGTGAGCGGGAACGCGTCATGCGACCCTCCGGGGGAGATGGAGATCCATGGCTGTCGACACCGGCGCCCCATTATTAAGACTGTTAACTGTTTCTGTCCAGAGGGTGGTCCGGGCCCTCCCCCCACAGGTGCGACGACGGGGAGGGGCCCGGACCGGCGACGGCTCAGCGCCGGAAGGTGAACCAGTTGACGTTGACGAAGTCGGCCGGCTGGCCGCTGGTGAAGGTGAGGTAGACCGAGTGCCGGCCGGTCACGGTGGAGACGTTGCCCGGCACCGAGCGCCAACTCTGCCAGCCGCCGGTGTTCGCGATCGCGAAGCTGCCGATCGGCGGGGCGGTCGGGCTGTCCAGCCGCACCTCGACCAGCCCGCTCACCCCGGCCGCGGCGCCCGAGGCCACCCGGGCCACGAAGTCGCGCGGCCCGGTGCCGCCGAAGTCGACGTTGTCGTAACGGACCCAGTCGCCGTTGCGCAGCGCGCCGATGTTCTGCCCGCCCTCGACGCACGCCTCGACGATCACCCCGTTCTGGGCGTCGAAGGACTCGGCCTGGACGGTCGCGTACGCGTCCCGCACCCCACCCGGGGGCGGGGTGGTCGGCGGCGGGGTCGTGCTCCCACCGCCACGGCGGTAGACGGCCACGTAGTCGACCAGCATCGGCCGGCCCGGCACGGTGGCCGAGGTCGGCGTGGCGGACCCCGCGACCCCGTTCGGGAACGCGCCGCCCATGGCGACGTTGAGCAGCAGGAAGTAGCCGCCGTGCCCGGTCATCTGGGTCCAGTACGGCTCACCGACCCGGGTCTGGCTGACCGTGTGGAAGAGCTGGCCGTCGACGTACCAGCGCAGTTGCTGGGGGCTGACGGAGGCGTCCCACTCGAAGCGGTAGGTGTGGAACGCCGACTGGCAGGTGGCGCCCGGGCAGGCGCGGGAGGCGCCGATGCCGTTGAACTCGTCGCACGGCCCGCCGGGGGCCACGCCGCAGTGCAGCACGCCCCAGACCGAGTTGATCCCGTTGACGTTCTCCATCACGTCGAACTCGCCGATGCCCGGCCAGTTCTGGTAGTTGCCCCGGTACGGCGAGCCGAGCGCCCAGAACGCGGGCCAGTACCCGGCGGCCTGCGCGCCGGTGACGTTCGGCATCTGGATCCGACCCTCGATCGCGAGGACTCCCCCGGCCGGCGGCTTGAAGTCGGTGCGGACGGTCTCGATCCGGGCCGACGTCCACCGTCCACCGGCGTCCCGCAGCGGGGTGATCCGCAGGTTCCCGGCGCCGTCGTGGGCGAGGTTGGCGGTGCTGGCGGTGTAGGTCTGGATCTCGCCGGTGCCCCAGTTGGCGGGGCCGCCCGGGTAGCTGGTGCCGGTGTCGATGATCCAGTTGGCCGAGGACGGGAGGGTGCCGGACGCACCGGTGAAGTCGTCGCTCCACATCAGGCTCCAGCCGGCGGGCGGCGGCGGGACGGCGGCCTGGGCGGTGACCGTGACGCCGCTCAGGACGGTGGTGACGGCGACGGCCGTGGCGGCGAGCGCCAGTCGCCGCCGGGACCGGCGCGGGACGGTGGGGGCGGCGGACGCCGCCGGGACAGGGCTCATCGGGGTTGCCTCTCGACGGGGACGGGTGAGAGAGCGCTCTCTGGGAGCGTTTTCTACGCGCCCGTCCCCGCCCTTGTCAACGAGCGTCGATGCCTTCCGGCCGGGAACGGCGCAGCACCACCTGCTCCAGCACGGTCCACGCGGTGGTGGTGACCAGGTAGAGCACCGCCGCCAGCGGCACCACCAGCGCCACCGGCACCACCCCGTACGGCAGCAGCGGCACCAGCCGGCCCAGAACGGCCGCCCCCGGGCCCTCGGTCGGCGTGCCGGCCACCGTCCCGGTCGCCGCCAGGGCCCGCTTCGCCCGCCGGGACAGCGCCCGGGCCAACCCGAACAGCGCCACCAGCAGCGCACCGAAGACCGCCACCACCGGCCCGGAGAGCCCGTCGCCGAGGTGCCAGCCCAACGGCACCCCGGCCAACGTCTCGTCGAGCAGCCCGGCGCTGCCGTCGCCGGTGGCGAAGAGGCGGTACATGACCAGGAAGAACGGCGCCTGGAGCAGGGCCGGCAGGCAACCCGCCACCGGCGACGCGCCCGCCCGCCGGTAGAGCGCGAACAACTCCTGCTGGAGCTTCGCCGGGTCGTCGGCGTACCGCTGCTGGAGCCGGCGGACGTCGGGGGCGAGCTTCGCGCGACGCCGCTCCCCGCGGACCTGGGCGAGGGTGAGCGGCGAGATCAGCAGTCGGACGGCGACGGTGAACAGGACGATGGCGGCGGCCGTGGCGGCCCCGCCGGCAAGCGGCGCGAGCACGCCGGAGAGCCAGGTGACGGCGGCGCCGGCGGCGCCCACCGCGTCGTGCACGGGTGAGAAGGCGAGCATGGGGTGACCCCTCGGTGGCGATTCCGGACGTCCCAACGGGACGGATGGCGACGGAACCGGTCGGGGCGGCGGCGCGGGGTCAGCCCGCGGCCGGACGCCACCCGACCGAGAGGACGAGACCGGGCGCCCGGGGCCGGGGCCGGCCCGCCGCGTCCGGATCGACCTGGCGCGGCACCCCGCGGCGCCGGGCCCGCTCCCGCAGGCCGGCGGTCCACCGGCCACCGCGCGGCGCGCCGCCGCACAGCCGGGGCCGGGCCGCGACCAGCGCCGCGAGCAGCAGCGCGGCCACCAGGGCCGCACTGGCCAGGAGCTCGGCCGGACGGTCCGCGAGCAGCGTCAGCGCGGTGAGCGCGTACGCCCACCGCCCCGCCACCGCCATCAGCAGACCCGGCACGGGACCAGCCTATGGCCCGGCGTCCACCGGTCGGCCGGATCGCGACACGCGGCGACGCGCCGCAGCCGAGTTTCCGACAGTCGCCACCCTGGGTAACCAGAGCCCGACCGACCCGGACGGCCCGTGGTCGGCGGGAACGGACGGTGGTGGCAATGACCAGCCAGGTGGCGGAGGTGACGCCGACGAACCCGGAGGGCACCGACCTGCTGACCGTCGGCGTCGAGGAGGAGTTCCTGCTCGTCGACCCGCACACCGGGGCCGCGGTGCCCGCCGTCGACTTGGTCATGGAGCAGGTGCCGCCGGAACTGCGCGGCCAGGTGGAGCGGGAGTTCCAGACCAGCCAGATCGAGATCGGCAGCCCGCCCGGGCTGGAGCTGAGCTCCATCCGGCACTCCCTCGGGGTGCTGCGCGCCGCGCTGGCCGACGCCGCCGAACGGGCCGGCGTACGACTGCTCGCCATCGGCACCGGCCCGGTGGACGGCCCCGTCCCGCCGGTGGTCGACAAGCCCCGCTTCGACCGGATGATCGAGCGGTTCCGGCTGCTCGTGCCCGGCCCCGGCAACAACGGCATGCACGTGCACGTCGGGGTCCCCGACCCGGAGACCGGCGTGCAGGTGCTCAACCACGTCCGCTCCTGGCTGCCGGTGCTGCACGCGGTGACCACCAACTCCCCCTTCGCCCGCGGCGAGGACACCGGCTACGCGAGCTGGCGCTCGGTCGAGTGGGAACACTGGCCGTCGGTCGCCCCCACCCCGTTCCTGGAGTCCCACGAGCACTACGAGCGGCTGATCCGGCAGCTCATCGCCAGCGGCGTGATGCTCGACGAAGGGATGCTCTACTGGTACGCCCGACTGTCGGCGAAGTACCCGACGGTGGAGCTGCGCATCGGCGACGTCTGCCCGTCGGTCGACGACGCGGTGCTGGTCGCGGCCCTGGTCCGGGCCCTGGTGGCGACCGCCCTGACGGACATCGCCGAGGGCCGGCCGGCCGTCAACACCGACCACCACCTGCTGGTCGCCGCGCACTGGCGGGCGGCCCACGACGGGTTGGAGGGCGACGGCGTCGACCTGGGCAGCGGCGAGCTGCGCCCCGCCTGGGAGCTGCTGGGCCGGCTCGTCGACCGGGTCCGCCCGGCCCTGGAGGAGCACGGCGACCTCGCCGAGGTCACCGACCTGCTCGGCGGGTTGCGCCGGCACGGCAGCGGGGCCGCCCGCCAGCGGGCCGTCTTCGCCCGCTCCGGCCGGCTGGAGGACGTGGTGGCCGACGTGGCGCGACAGACCCGTGGCTGATCCTTCCGTGGAAGACTGGGCACCGTGGCGCAACGGCTGATCGTGATCGGCGGGGACGCCGCCGGGATGGCGGCGGCCTCGCAGGCCCGCCGTCGTCGGGGCCGCGACGACCTGGAGATCGTCGCCTTCGAGCGGGGGCACTTCACGTCGTACTCGGCGTGCGGCATCCCGTACTGGATCAGCGGTGTGGTCGAGGACCGTGACGCGCTGATCGCCCGCGCCCCGCAGACCTTCCGCGCCGACTACGACATCGACGTGCGGCTGCGCACCGAGGTCACCGGCATCGACCTCGACCGCCACGAGGTCGTCGCCCGGGACCTGGAACGCGGCGGCGAGGTGCGCGAGCGGTTCGACACCCTGATGTACGCCGCCGGCGCCGTCCCGGTCCGGCCCGACTGGGCCGACGGTGACGTCGCCGGGGTCTTCGGCGTGCAGACCCTCGACGACGGCGCGGCGCTGCGCGAATGGCTCGACGCCGAGCCGAGGCCCACCTGCGCGGTGGTCGTCGGCGGCGGCTACATCGGGGTGGAGATGGCCGAGTCGCTGATCAAGCGGGGGCTCTCCGTCACCCTGGTGGAGCAGGCCGAGCAGCCGATGTCGACCGTCGACCCGGACATGGCCGGGCTGGCCACCGACGCGATGCGCGAGGTCGGCATCGACATCCGTACCGGAGTGGAGGTGACCGGCCTCGACGAGCGCGACGGACGGGTGTCCGCGGTCGTCACCGCCGGCGGGACGCTGCCGGCGGACGTCGTGGTCCTCGGCCTCGGGGTACGCCCCAACGCCGCGCTCGCCGAGGCCGCCGGCCTGCCGCTCGGTCCCACCGGCGGAATCCGGGTGGACCGGCGGATGCGGGTGGCCGGGGTGCCGGACGTCTGGGCGGCCGGCGACTGCGTGGAGACGCTGCACCTGGTCAGCGGGCTGCCCGTGCACGTCCCGCTCGGTACCCACGCCAACAAGCAGGGCCGGGTCGCCGGGATCAACATCGGTGGTGGGTACGCCACCTTCCCCGGCGTGATCGGCACCGCCGTGACCAAGGTCTGCGACCTGGAGGTGGGGCGGACCGGCCTGCGCGAGCGGGACGCCGCCGCCTCCGGCTTCGAGTTCGTCTCGGTGATCGCCGAGTCCACCAACCGGGCCGGGTACTACCCGGGGGCCCGCCCGATGACGATCAAGCTGATCGCCGAGCGCCCCACCGGCCGGCTGCTCGGCGCGCAGATCGTCGGCCGCGCCGAGGCGGCCAAGCGGATCGACGCCCTGGCCGTGGCGCTGTGGAACGGCATGACGGTGGACGAGATGACCGCGCTCGACCTCGGCTACGCCCCGCCGTACGCGCCGGTCTGGGACCCGGTGCTGATCGCCGCCCGCAAGGCCGTCGACGCCCTCGCCCGCTGAGGGTCTCCCCCCGCACCCTGTCGGTTGTCCTGACGGGTGCGGATGCCGGGAGACGACGCGTCGGGGCTCGACTGGTTGGTCTTCGAACAGTCGGGGGTGCTGAGCTGGAGCCAGGCCGTGCGCGAACTCAGCCCGGGCAAGGTACGTCACCTGCTGACGACCGGCCGGTGGGAGCGGTTGTGCCGGGGCGTCCTGCGTGTCGGCACCGGCGAGTACACGGTGGAGCAGCAACGATGGGCCGCGGTGCTGGCCGCCGGAGAGGACGCGGTGCTGGCGGGTCTCGCCGCCGCCCGGGCCGGCGGACTGCGCGGGCGCTGGGGGTACGACGCCGTCGACGTGCTGGTCCCCTACGAACGGCAGGCACCGGACCTGCTGCGTCGGTTACCGCTGGGCATGCCCGCGGTGCGGGTGCGGCGGACCCGGCGGCTTGCCGACGTCGACCGCCAGCGAGGCCGGCCCGACCGCACCACCATGGCCCGGTCGCTGATCGACGCGGCGCAGTGGATGCCCGGGGACGACCGGGCGCAGAGCGTGCTCGCCGCCGGGTGCCAGCAGCGGCGGGTCACTCCGGCGGAACTCGACGCGGCGCTGCGACGGTTGGCCCGGCCCCGACGCGCGGTGCTGATCAGACAGACCATCGCCGACCTGGCCGGCGGGGCCGAGGCGCTCTCGGAGATCGACCTCGTCCGGCTGTGCCGGCGGTACGGGCTGCCTCGCCCCGAGTTGCAGGAACGACGGCGTGACGCCGACGGGCGGGTGCGTCACCTCGACGCGTACTGGCGGCGGTGGGGCCTGCACGTCGAGGTGGACGGGGCGCACCACATGGAGGTCCGCCACTGGGCGGCCGACCTGCGGCGGCAGAACCGGATCTGGATCGACGGCGACCGCATCCTCCGCTTCACCGCCTTCGACGTCCGCCGCCGACCGGACGAGGTGGCCGGGCAACTCCGTGCCGCGCTGACCGCCGCCGGCTGGCGGCCCTGAGGTCGTGGCGGAACCGCACCCGGCCCCACGGACAGGTGGTCGTTCGTCCAGGATGGTCGGATGGAGATTCCCGACCGGTTGTCGTGGGTGCGCAGGGTGCCGGCCGGGCGGGAGTGGCTGGCGGTGCTGCCCGAATGGCGTGACGAGTGTGCGCGGCGTTGGTCGCTGCGGCTCGGCCCGCCCTTCCCGTACGCCTTCGCGTCGCTGGCGATGCCCGCCGAACTGCCCGACGGCACGCCCGCCGTGTTGAAGCTCCAGTACCCCGACCAGGACAGCCTGCACGAGCCGGACGCGTTGGACGCCTGGGCCGGCGACGGCGCGGTACGCCTGCTCGCCCGCGACCCGGAGCGCCGGGCGCTGCTGCTGGAGCGGTGCCGGCCGGGCACCCCGCTGCACGACCTCCCGTCCGACGAGGCGCTGGACGTGGTGGCCGGGCTGCTGCCCCGGCTGTGGCGGCCTGCGGGCACGCCGTTCACCCCGCTCGCCGAGGAGGCGGCCGGCTGGTTGTCCCGGATGCCGGAGAAGTGGGAACGGGCCGGCCGGCCGTACGAGCGCCGACTTCTCGACGTGGCGGTGGGGCGGCTCACCGAGCTGATCGGCGACCAGGGTGAGCAGGTGCTGGTCAACCAGGACCTGCACGCCGGCAACGTCCTCCGGGCGACCCGGGAGCCGTGGCTGGTGATCGACCCGAAGCCGCTGGCCGGTGAGCGGGAGTTCTCGGTGGTGCCGATCGTGCGCGGCGGCGAGCTGGGCCACTCCGCGGAGGCGGTGCACCGCCGGCTGGACCGGATCACCGGGGCGCTCGGCCTGGACCGGGAGCGGGTGCTCGGCTGGACGATCGGCCAGACGCTGGCCTGGAGCCTGCACGACGACACGGTCTTCCCCAACCAGGTCGAGGTGGTTCGCTGGCTGGTCGACGGAGGGTGACGCCGGCGGACCGGACCGGCGACCGGCGACGAACAGGCCGTCGACCGGCACGACCGGCAAGGCCGGGCCGGCGACCGGGCGACCGGCCCGAGCGGTCAACCGGCCTGGCAGGTGGGGCACCAGTAGAGGTTGCGTCCGGCCAGCCCACCCCGGCTGACCGCCGACCCGCAGACGTGGCAGGGCGCGCCGGGGCGGCGGTAGACGTACACCTCGCCGCCGTGCCGGTCGACGCGGGCCGGGCGGCCCATCGCCTCCGGCAGGTGGGTGTCGCGGACCGTGTCGATCCGTCCGTGGGCGACGGCCCGCGTCATAAGCGCGACCAGGTCGGCCCAGAGTGCGTCCCAGCCGGCCCGGGTCAACGCGCGGCCGGGCAGCGTCGGCGGCAGTCCGGCCCGGAACAGCGCCTCGGTGACGAAGATCAGTCCGGTGCCGGCCACCACCGACTGGTCCAGCAGCAGCGCGGCGAGCGGGGTGCCGCTGCGGCGGATCCGCGCGTACGCCCGCTCCGGGTCGGCGTCGGCGCGCAGCGGGTCCGGGCCGAGCCGATCGCGCAGCGCCGCCACCTCGGGCGGGGTGAGCAGCTCGCAGGCGGACGGGCCGCGCAGGTCCAGCCAGTGCCGGTCGCTGGTCAGCCGCAGCCGCACCTGCCCGACCGGCTCCGGCGGCTCGCCGTCGCCGTCGGTGAACCGGCCGTAGAGGCCGAGGTGCACGTGCAGGGTCGCCTCGTCGGCGTAGTGGTGCAGCAGGTGCTTGCCGTACGCCTCGCAGCCGTCGAGGACGGTGCCGGAGAGCCGGGCGGCGCCGTCGGCGAACCGGCCCTGCGGGCTGGCGGCGATGACCTTGTCGCCGGCGAACAGCTCGGCGTGCCGGGCCGCCAGGCGGTGGATGGTGTGTCCCTCTGGCACCGGTCCACGGTAGCCGCACCGACGGCCGGCCCCACGACGAGTGTGGTCGATCACCGCACCGGGTACATCCCCACCGTTACCGCGTGGCTGCCACCGACCCTTCCGAGGGCTCCACGCATCGACAAGGAGGTGTTGTGGTGAACATTCCCTCGCTCTCGCGTCGGCGCACCGAGCCGACGCAGGACACCGACGGCGACGGGCGGATCGACGGACGCGACGGGCAGCCGGTGGTGACCGGCCGGGAGGCCGACGCGGCGACGTACCGCAGCAGCACGTCGGCCACCGCCGGCGAGCGCGACGCCGACGCGGCGCGCCGGGCCGCGGTCCGTGGCGCACCGGCGACCGCGCGCGCCACGGACGACCCGACCCTGCGGGGACCGTCCGGCCGGGTGGCGCCGGTCGACGACGAGCCCCGGCGTACGCGGCCCGGCCGGCCGGCCGACGACGAGGCCCGACGGACCCCGCTGGCCGACCCCACCGTGGAGCGGACGGTCGACCTGGACCGGGACGGGGTGCCGGACCGGGACGAGACCCGGGTGGTCGCCGGCCCGAAGCCCCGGGCCAGCCTGCTGGCCACCCTCGGCCTGATCGTCTCGGTGGCCGGGGCGCTCTTCGTGCTCACCGGCACCCTCGCCGGGTACGGCATCGCGCTCGGCGCGCTCGGCGCGGTCCTGGCCGTCCTCGGTCTGATGGCCACCCGGCGGCGGCACGTGGCCGGCAAGACCGACGCGCTGATCGGCATGCTGGTCGGCCTCGCCGCCGTGGTGCTCGGTGTCGTCGCGATGACCGGGCAGTTCGACTGGCCGACCACCGACGGCGACTGGGTGGCCCGGTTCCGCGAGTGGCTCGACTCACAGTTTGTGGACCGCCTCTGACGGGCACTTTCCCGATCGCCGGTGGGATGCCGGCGACGCCCGAGGGATCTGGTGGTTCACCAGCGGGCACATCCTCTTCCGGGGGCGGCGTTCGCGCCGCCCCCGAAGCATGTCCGGGCCCCGGCGCCGTCGCCGGCGTCGATCATCCACCGGGCCACGAGGGCTAACGTCACCCGGAACGGAGCCCGCGCAACGATTCGTCGGCCATGACCGATCAGACGCAACGATTCCATGCATTACGCAAGCCTCGACGGTGGATGTCGTCGGCCGGTGCCGCATACCGTTGACCAACGGCGCCAGCCCGTGGGCCACGGTGGCCGGGCGCGCCCGACCCCAGGAGCAGGACATGACGATGGACGCCACCAGCCAGCGCTACCTGATGTGCCGGCCGACGTACTTCGCCGTCGACTACGCGATCAACCCGTGGATGGACCCGAGCGCGCCGGTCGACGCCGACCTCGCCATCCGGCAGTGGGAGCAGCTGCGCCAGACCTACCTCGACCTGGGCCACTCGGTCGAGCTGATCGACCCGGTCGCCGGCCTGCCGGACATGGTCTTCGCCGCCAACGGCGGCACGGTGATCGACGGCAAGGCGATGGCCGTGCAGTTCCGCGACCCGCAGCGCGCCGACGAGGCCCCCGCGTACCGCGCCTGGTTCGAGGCCGCCGGCTTCGAGCTGTACGACCCGAAGCACGTCAACGAGGGCGAGGGCGACGTCCTGCTGGCCGGCGACCACCTGCTCGCCGGCACCGGGTTCCGCACCGCGCACGCCTCGCACGCCCAGTTGCAGGAGGTCTTCGGCTACCCGGTGATCACCATGCAGCTGGTGGACCCGCGCTTCTACCACCTGGACACCGCGCTGACCGTGCTCGACGAGCGGACCGTGGCGTACCTGCCGGAGGCGTTCTCCCCCGGCAGCCGGGCGGTGCTGCGCCGGCTCTTCCCCGACGCCGTGCACGCCACCATGGCCGATGCGCAGGTGCTGGGCCTGAACGCGGTCAGCGACGGCCGGCACGTGGTGCTGCCCGCGCAGGCCACCGACCTGGCCGCGAAGCTGCGCGACCGGGGTTACGAGACCATCGGGATCGACCTGTCCGAGCTGCGCAAGGCCGGCGGCGGACCGAAGTGCTGCACGTTGCGACTCCGTCAGGGAAAGGCGAGCAAGTGATCGAGGACATGCTGCGGACTCCGGCCGCGGTACGGGACGCGGAGCGCCACACCGCGCACAACTACCACCCGCTGCCGGTGGTGATCTCCTCGGCGGAGGGCGCCTGGCTGACCGATGTGGACGGCCGCCGCTACCTGGACTGTCTCGCCGGCTACTCGGCGCTGAACTTCGGCCACCGGCACCCGACGCTGATCCGGGCCGCGCACGAGCAGCTCGACAAGCTGACCCTCACCAGCCGGGCGTTCATCCACGACCAGTTCGCCGACTTCTGCAAGGAACTGGCCGAGCTGTGCGGCAAGGACCTGGTCCTGCCGATGAACACCGGCGCCGAGGCGGTGGAGACCGGCATCAAGGTCGCCCGCAAGTGGGGCTACCAGGTCAAGGGCGTCGCCCCGGGCCAGGCCAACATCGTGGTGGCCGAGGGCAACTTCCACGGCCGTACGACCACCATCGTCAGCTTCTCCACCGACGAGGACGCCCGCGCCGACTTCGGGCCGTACACCCCGGGCTTCACGGTCGTCCCCTACGGCGACCTGGACGCGCTGGCCGCCGCGATCGACGAGAACACCGTGGCCGTGCTGCTGGAACCGATCCAGGGCGAGCAGGGCGTCGTGCTGCCGCCGGAGGGCTACCTGCCGGGCGTACGCCGGGTCTGCACCGAGCGGAACGTCCTCTTCATCGCCGACGAGATCCAGTCCGGCCTGGGCCGCACCGGCCACACGTTCGCCTGTGACCACGAGGGTGTCGTGCCGGACATGTACCTGCTGGGCAAGGCGCTCGGCGGCGGCATCGTGCCGGTCTCGGCGGTCGCCGCGAACACCGACGTGCTCGGGGTGCTGAAGCCGGGCCAGCACGGCTCGACCTTCGGCGGCAACCCGCTGTCCTGCGCGGTCGCCACCGAGGTGGTCCGGCTGCTGGCCACCGGCGAGTTCCAGCGCCGCTCGGCCGAGCTGGGCGCACGCCTGCGGGCCGGCCTGGAAGGGCTGATCGGCAAGGGCGTCGTCGCCGTCCGGGTTCGGGGTCTCTGGGCCGGTGTGGACATCGACCCGGCGCTGATGACCGGTCGTCAGGCCTGCGAGCGGCTCATGGAGCGGGGCGTCCTCGCCAAGGACACCCACGGCTCCACCATCCGGCTCGCCCCGCCGCTGGTGATCACCGCCGACGAGATCGACCACGCCGTGGCCCAGCTCGCCGCCGTGCTGGCCGGCTGAGCCTCCGTGCGCGGAACGGGCGCCGGGACCGAGGGTCCCGGCGCCCGTCGCGTTCTGCGCCACGCCCGCAAGAGGCGGCGACGGCACCGTCCGCCGACGGTCGGCACGGTGCCTGCGGCGGGGTGGGTCAGGGGCGGGGCAGCCGCATCGCCATGGTGGGGGCCTCGGCCATCACCGAGGTGGGGGTGAACGGGGCACCGGTGGGCAGCTCGTCGGCCCGGCCGACCTGGACGCCCGGGTAGAGCTCCACCATGTCGGCCCCGGCGAGCACCCGGGACTGCTTGGGCGCGAGCGCGATGCGCTCCGACTCGGTCATCGACCCGTTGGGTCGGATGCCCGAGCCGTTGGTGCTCACGTCGGTCACGATCACCTCACCGACGCGCAGTTCGAGCCGGATGTGGTTGCGGCTGATCCAGCGGCGCGCCTCGTCGTTGAGCCACTGACCGAGCATGATCGCGCCGCTGCCCTCGGGCGCCCGCCCGACCAGCACCGGCTGCTCCTCGGTCAGCACGAACCGGCGGCGGATCAGCCCGCCGATGCGTACCGCGAGCACCTCGCTGCGCGGGCGCGGGCCGGCGTCGGAGAGCCGGGTGCCGTGCCGGGGGCAGGTCGGCGCACCGTTGCGCAGCGAGGGTGGCGGCTGACCGGCCGGAGCCCGTTCCACCCGGGCCAGGTCGGCGAAGGCGCCGCCGCCTCCACCGCCACCGAACAACGCGCAGCCCGGCTCCGGGCAGCGCCACTGCCGGGCGAGCAGCTTCTCCCCGACCGGCGAACGGTCCCCGGCGACCGGCGTCTGCCCGCCGCCGACGTGGGCGACGAAGACCGGCCCGCCCGCGCCGGGCGCCGGGGCGAGCACCCGGCCCGGCTGCTCCACCAGCCAGGGGAAGCGACCGCGCAGGCCGTCGAAGCGGACCCGGGTGAGCACCGGCAGGCCGAGCAGGTCGGCGACCTCCAGCATCCGGTCGCCCGGATTGTCCAGCACCTCGACCAGCCCGTCGTCGGCCCAGCGCCGGACGACCATGCGCTCGTTGGAGGTGAGGTCGGCGTCGGAGAGCAGGGCCCGGTGCACCACGGCGTAGACCGGGACGCTGTCCTCCTCCAACTGCCGGGACAGGGCGTCGATGACCATGCCCAGCCGCAGCAGGCTGGCCGGCCGGCCGCCGTCGAGGTCCTGGTAGCGGATCACCTCGGCGAGGTCCAGGACGGCCCGGGCCAGGGAGGGATCGGTGCAGACCCGCCCCTCGATGGCGTCCAGGACCTTGCTGATCTCGAATCTCATCGGACGCTCCGGACGATGTCGTCGATGTGGCGCGCCAACTCCACGTCACGGTGGGTGACCCCACCGGCGGAGTGGGTGACGCACCGGAAGGTCAGGGTCCGCCACCGGATGTCGATGTCGGGATGGTGGTCGAGCCGCTCGGCGACCACCGCGACCCGGTCGACCACGGCGATGGCGTCGGGGAAGCTGCCCAGCTGCACGGTACGGCCGATTCCGGTCGGATCGCCCGACCAGTCCGTCAGCCCGCCCAACTCTTCTCGCACCGCCTCCGCGGTGAGCAGGTCTGCCATGCCCCGACCCTACCGGGAGCCCCGTCGGCCGGTCGGACGCGTCGGTCCCCACCACCACCCGCGTACGCAGCGTGAGTATCGAGGCCACGATCGGCGACGCGCGGACGGCGACGGTACGGCCGCTGTCGCGCCCCACCGATACGCTGACCGACGGCCCGGCCGGGGCGGGCGCACCGCGTCCCCCGGCCCACCCTTCACGAGGAGACACTCCACGATGAACACTCGACGGCTGGCGACCACGGGGGTCGCGCTCGTCGCCGCGCTGGGTCTGCTGACCGGCTGCGGCAACCAGACCGGAGCGGACACTCCAGCCGCCGGCGCGAGCGCCACCGGCGTCGCCCCGAGCAGCAGCGCCCCGGCGGACCCGCTCGACGAACTGACCGCCGCCGCGCTCAAGCTCAACCAGGACAGCGTCCGGGCCACCATCACCTCGTCCGTGCTCAAGGGCGGCGGCCTGATGGACCCGCGGACCAAGTCCATGGACATGACGATGGACATGGGTGCCCAGGGCAAGGTCCGGATGATCACCATCGGTGACGACGCCTGGATGAAGATCAGCGGCATGTCGGGCGCGCCGAAGCAGTGGCTGCACATGGACGCCACCCGGCTCGGCGCAGGCGGTCAGATGAACCTGATGCCGGACGGCGACCCGGGCGGCGCCAAGCAGATGATCAAGGGGGTGACCAAGGTGGAGAAGACCGGCGAGCGCAGCTTCGCCGGCACGCTGGACTACTCCAGGGCCAAGCCGGACGACAAGGCGATCAAGGCGCTCGGCGCCAAGGCCAAGGCGGTCCCCTTCACCGCGAAGACCGACGACCAGGGCCGGCTGGTCGAGCTGGTGGTCGACACCACCGTCCTGCACCCGGCGGCGGGCAAGCTGACCACCACCTACACCGACTTCGGCGCCCCGGTGCAGCCGGAGAAGCCGGCCGCGGGCCAGACCATCGAGGCTCCCGAGGAGCTGATCAAGGCGTTCGGCGGCTGACCCCGGCACGACGCACGGACGGGGCGGCACCGGTTGGTGCCGCCCCGTCGCGCATGCCGCTCCTCGCATGCCGCCGTGCCGGTCGTGCTCCGCCGGCGGGTCAGCTCATCCGCCCGACCGCCGCCCGCAGTCGGGCCAGGTCACGGCGACGCCGCTCGTAGGTGGCGGCCAGGGCGATCAGCGCCAGCCCGCCGACGGCCAGGAAGATCCATCGGGGCAGCAGGTCCCACCCGCGGACCAACTCGTGCAGGGCGAGCAGGGTCAGGGTGGATCCGCCGAGCACCACCGGGGCCTGCCAGCGGCGGTTCGCCCCGGCGAGGACCACGCCCAGCGCGGCCGCCCCGAGCAGCAGCCGCCGCCACGGTTGGGGATCCGGTGCGACCAGCACCGACACCAGGCCGGGCAGCAGCCCGGCGACCAGCCCCGGGCCGAGCGCGAGCCAACTGTTCAGCCCCGGCCGGGTACGCAGCGCCACCAGGCCCGCGACGAGCGCCAATCCGGCCGCCGGCAGGGTGTACGCCTCCAGCAGCACCACCCCGCCGGCCGCGAGCAACAGCCAGGCGCCGAGCAGCTCGCTGACCCCGGCGATACCCGCGAACGCCCACCGCCCGGCGGTGGACTCGCCCCGGCGCAGCACCCGCAGCGCCACCGCCACGCCCCACAGCACGCAGAGCGCGGCGGCGTGCCGTAGCGCCGGCACGCTGAACAGCAGCGCCACCAGCGCCACCGCCTGGGCCGCCGCCTCCATCGCCCGACCGGCCAGGGCCACCCGCCGGGCCAGCGGCGGGGTGAGGAACAGCACCACCACCGCCACCGCCAGCACGGCGAACCCGGCGGTACGCAGCGGCAGCCCGGCGGCGAGCGACGCGGTCACCGCGAAACCGGTGGCGGCGGCGACCGCCACGAGACTGCCCAGCACCCGCGCCCCGGCCCGCCGCCCGACGGCACCGACCACCACCGCCGCGACCACGAGCAGGGCCAGCCCGGCGAGGGTGCCGGCCCGGGTGGCGAGCAGCCCGGCCAGCCCGGCGAGGGTCCAGAGCACCCCGACCGGCAGCAGGACCAGACCGCGCAGCGGACCCGCACCCGGCCGGGCCGGGGAGGCCGCCGGACCCGCCGGTGCCGCCGAAGCCGGAGCGTCGGCGGCAGCCGCCGAGGTGACGGAGCCGGCCGGACCTGCTGGGGCTGGCGAGCCGATCACAGCCACCGGTGCCGCCGGGGCCAGCGCGACGACCAGCAGCGCGGCGAGTCCGGTGAGGAACACCGCTGCCGGCACGACCGGCCAGGGCGCACCGAGCGCCACCAGCGCCAGCGGGAGCGTGACCGCCCCGAATGCGGCGCCGGTCAGCAGCCGGGTGCCCCGTCCGACAGCGGCCCGTCCGGCGAGGACCTGGGCGGCGACGGCCAGCACCAGCAAGGCCGCCAGCGCGGTCCACGCGCCGGGCAGCGGTTCGGTCGAGGGTACGCCGGACCAGGGCCGCGCCGGCCCGTCGTACGGGGTGAAGACCGCCTCCGCCGTCGCGGGCAGGACGGCGAGCCCGGCGACCACGGTCAGCGCGGCGGCGACCACCCGACCCGGCATCGACACGTCGGTGCCCCGGTCGACGGCGACCAGCAGCAGCGCCGCCGACGCCGCGTAGAGCGCCAGCGACTCGGCCGGTACGACCAGCGGCGCCAGGGCGAGCACGCCGAGCGTCGCGGTGGTGGCGGTCGAGGCGTACCCGTCGAGGTCCGGCCGGTGACGGCGGACCGCGACGAGCACGAGGAGCGTCAGCGCGGCGGCGGCGAACCCGCCCCGGGCCGACCATTCGGGGGCGGCTCCGGCAGCGACGAGCGCGACGACCGCCTGGGCCGGTACGGCGAGCAGCGCCGCGACCAGCGCGAGACCGCCGACGGCGTGCTGTGCCGGGGTGCCCCGGCGGGACAGGGCCGCCGCGGCGAACCCGGCGAGCAGCACGACACCGAGCGCGGCGAGCGTCCCGGACCGGGCGGCCAGGGCGACGAGCAGCCCGTGCCCGGCCAGGGAGGCGGCGGCCAGCGCGCCGACCAGCACGGTCGGGGTCCGGCGGCCCGGCCGCAGGACGGTGGCCAGGAGCACCACCGCGAGGACCAGGTCCACGGCGACGGTCGCCGGCCATGGCGTGGCGGTGACGGCGGGCAGCGCGAACCCGGTCGCCGTCACACCGAGCAGCACGGTCACCGGGCGGGCCGCCCGGGGCAGCAGCAGCACGAACACGGCGGCGGCGGCCAGCACGGCGAGCGGGAGCTGCCAGCCCCAGTCCGGCGCCGAGCCGGGCCGCGCGCCCCGCCACGGAGGTTGCGAACGGGCCACCGCGCCGCCGGCCACCAGGAGGGTGGCGAGCACGCCCACCTGGGCGAGGCCCCCGGCGACGACCAGCGTGCCGACCCGGGGGCCGGAGCGCGCGCCGGCCGGGAGCACCCGGACCGCGCCGGCCAGCGCGGTCGTCACCAGGGCCGCCGCCACCAGCAGCAGGCCCGGGCGCAGTTCGGCGACCGGACGCAGCAGCGCGGCGGCCAGCACCGGCACCAGCAGTCCCGCCGCGATCCGGCGGAGCGTCCGCTCCCCGGCGGCCCACGCCCCGCCGAGCACGACCAGCGCCACCAGCAGCAGCGGCGCCCCGGCGAGCAGCGGCTGCCCGGCGGCCCGTCCCCAGGCGAGCGGCACGAGGGCGCAGCCGGCGGCGAGCAGGGTGGCGGTCCCGAAGCCGAGCCAGGCGAGCACCCGTCCGGCCAGTACCGGACCCGGCACGCGCGGTGCGGCGACCGGCCCCCCGCCGGCCGCCGACCCCCCGCTCCGCGTCCCCGCAGCGGTGGCCGGCGCGCCCACGCCGGCCACCGCCGTCCCCCCGGACGCCTCGACCGCCGCCGTCGTGGCGACGGGTACGGCCGGGTACCGGCGGCGCAGCGCGACCACCACCACGAGGTCGAGCAGCGCCACCCCGAGCAGGACCAGGGTCCACCCGCCGGCGTCCGGCCGGGCCTCGGCCGCGGCCAGCGGCAGCACCGGCTGCACGACGAGCAGCGCCGCGAACCAGGGCACCGTCAGCCGGCTGACCTGAGCGTACCCGGCGGCGACCGCCGCGCTGGCCCCCCCGACCAGCGCGGCGTACCGGGTGCCCGGCCAGGCGGCCGCGCCGAACAGGTCGACCGCCCAGGCGGCGTACCCGTCGAGGACCACCAGCAGCAGTCCCACCGCGGCGAAGGTCTCCGCGGTGCCGCGCAGCCCCCGCCGGGCCGCGACCAGCGGCACGGCCAGCGCGAGGACGGTGAACGCGGCCAGGATCAGCGCCCGGCCGGCGACCCCCACCGCCGCCCAGGCGACGGCGGTGAAGACCACGGCGGCGGTGCCGAGCAGCACTCCACCGAGGACGAACAGCACCCCCTGCACCGTCCGGGTCGACGTCTCCGGCCGCCCGGGCACCACCGGCACCGGCCGCACCGGGACCGGGACGGCCGGCCCCCCGCCGACCGCCGCCGGCACCGGCCGGAGAGCGGGCGCCTGCCGGGGCACCTCCGCCCGGACCCGGGCCGCCAGCTCCGCCCGCCGGCTGCGCGCCGCGTCGAACCGGCCGGAGACCTCCCGGTACGCCTCGCGCGCCCGCTCCACCTCCCGGGCCAGCACGACGATCTCCCGGTCCAGTCGGATCACCTCCGCCGCGGGCGGGTACGGCGGCCGGCCGCAACCGGAACACCCGCGACCGAGGTCGGCGGGCGCCCCGCAGGCGGGGCAGGGGTAGGCGCTGTTCTCCACCCGGCCATCCTCACGGCCAGATGGGATTCCCGACAGAGTGCGCGTACCTAGACGCGGGTGTTCTCGCGCACCCAGGCCGCGTACGCCGGGTCTCCGCACTCCACCCGGCTCACCAGGATCTCCGGCACGTCGTACGGGTGGTCGGCGCGGATCCGGTCGACCAGCGCGGCCACCCGGTCCGGGGCGGTCTTGAACTGCACCGGCCATTCGGTGGCGGTCTCGACCTCGCCGCGCCACCGGTAGGTGCTGTCGACCGGGCCGCCGACCTGGGCGCAGGCGGCCAGCCGGTCGGCGACCGACGCGGCCGCCAGCCGGTCCGCCACCGGACGCGCGTCCACCACCGTCGTCACCACGCAGATCTGCTCCACCAGCGCACCCTACGCAACGCCGGGACCGTCGACGTCGGCCTCGTCGCGGTTGGTGGCGATCCACGCGTCGATCCGGCCCCACCAGTCGAAGAGCCAGTCGATGCGCTCCTGCCGCCCGGCCGGGATCTCCTCCGGCGGCACCGACCAGAACCGCATCACGATCCGCTTGTCCATCGGCAGCTCACGCCAGACGTCGGCGACGGTGAGCATCTGGTCGAGCCCGGTGTGCGCCACGAAGATCACCCCGGCGTCCGGGGACGCCTCCAGGGCGGCGAGCAGGCCGCCGGGCTGCGGGGCGAGCACGTGCTGCATCCGTTCGGCGCGCAGGGCCATCCGTTCCAGGCCCAGCGTGCGCAGCCGGGCGATGGCCCGCAACCGGCGGTGCGGGGTGAAGTTGCCGCCCTCCGGGAAGATCACGAACGCGTCGTCGTCGTCCAGGTCGGTGGCGAGATGGCCGATCTGCCGTACCGCCGAGTCACGGCCGTCCGCGCCGGGTGCGATGAACCGGTTGGGCAGCCGGTTGAGCAGCACGTCGATCGCCGGGTCCCACTGCAGGCTCTCCTTGAGCACGATCCGCGGCTCGCGCCGGAACCAGTTGACCAGGGCGTGGATCAGGATGAACGAGTCCCCCGGCCCGGCGTGCCGGCAGAGCACCAGCTCGGGGCGGCCGGGCAGGGCGGTGTCCGGGTCGGTGCCGACCACGTCGATACGCAGCCGCAGCGTCCACCGGGCCTGCCAGAAGAGCACCTGGAGGAACCGGCCGGCGAGCAGGTAGTGGGCGCGCTGGAAGGCCGGCGAACGCTTGCGCGCCCCGAAGCCGGAGGCCAGCCAGAGCCCGAAGAGCGCGATCAGCGCCGCCGCGTCCCAGACCAGGTAGACGCAGCCGATCCAGAGCAGACGCAGCGGCCGCAGCCGGCCCGGGACGAACGGCGAGACGGCCAGGCCGAGCAGCGCCCAGACCGGCACCGTGGTGACCATCAGCACGGCGAGCAGCACCACGCCGGGGGCGAGCAGCAGCCGACGGACCCACCGCGGTGGCAGCGGCATCAGCGGTCCAGCGTGGCCAGGTAGTGCCGGGAGGCGGTGTAGGCGCGGCTGATCCGCCGCCCCACCGCCGCCATGTCCCGGTACGCCCACGGGCTGTCGTCCCGGGGCTCCAGCCCGCCGGTCGGCAGCACGTGCACCTCCACCCCGTCCGGCAACACCGCCATCTCCCGGGCGAACCGGTGCCGGCGGGCGATCTCGAACGCGACCTGGGCGATCTCCCAGGGCCGCCGGGGCGGGGTCAGTTCCCGCTCGATCCGGCCCACCTGGAGTACGAAGATCCGCTCCGCGCCGACCGCGACCGCCTCGCCGATCGGGATGGAGTTGACGATCCCCCCGTCGATGTAGTGCTGCCCGTCGATCTGGGCCGGCGGCAGCAGCCCCGGCACCGAGGCGGAGGCGAGCACGGCCGGCACCAACGGTCCCTCGTGGAACCAGTGCTCGGCGGCCCGCTCGATGTTGGCGGCGCAGCAGCGGAACGGCACCTTCAGGTCGGCGAAGGTGGTCTCCGGACCCAGCTCCCCCTCCAGCAGCTTGCGCAGCGGCCGGGGCGAGTGCAGGTGGGTGCGGGCGGCGAAGCGGCGCAGCTGGCGGGCGACCGAGTCGCCGTACACCTCGCTCGCCTCGGGCGAGGCCCAGAGCCGGACCAGCCGGTCGGTCACCGCCTCGGTCGGATCGGCGGCGACCAGCGCGCCGTTGACCGCCCCGATCGAGGTGCCGAGCACGACGTCGGGACGGATCCGGGCGCGGAACAGGGCACGCAGCATGCCCACCTCGACCGCGCCGAGCACTCCCCCGCCACCGAGCACGAACGCCACCGGACCGCCACCCATGTCGCCCATCCTGGCACGTGCGCGCCGCTCACCCCGCCGGAGACGCTGGCCGTCGCACCGGGCACACCGCTCGGCGCGGAGGGTCACCGGAAAAGGGGACGCCCGTTGACACGGCGGACACCTTCCCGCAACCTGATACCGCCCCCACCCCGAGGCAGGTGCGATCACTGATGGCAGCGCTGCAACCCGGCCGGTTGCTGGCCCGCCGGTACCGGCTCATCGACCAGATCGGGGCCGGTGGGATGTCGGTCATCTGGCGTGCCCGCGACGAGGTCCTCGACCGGGTCGTCGCGGTCAAGGTCCTGGCCCCCTCGCTGGCCGCCGACGCCCGCTTCCGCGACATGGTGCGCGAGGAGGCCCGCTCGGCCGCCCAGCTCGTGCACCCGCACGTGACCGCCGTGCACGACTACGGCGAGACGCTGGCCCCGGACGGCGAGATCACCTCCTTCGTGGTGATGGAGCTGCTCAGCGGGGAGGAGCTGGAGAACCGGCTCAGCGAGGGGCCGCTGCCCTGGCCGGAGGCGGTGGAGGTGGGCGCGCAGGTGGCCGAGGCGCTCGCCGCCGCGCACCGGCTCGGCATCGTGCACCGGGACATCACCCCCGCCAACGTGATGATGACCCGGGTCGGCGCCAAGGTGCTGGACTTCGGCATCGCCACCCAGGTCGGCGCCCCCGACGAGGACGAGGACGGCGGCACCTTCGGCACCCCCGCGTACGTCGCTCCGGAGCGGCTGGACGGGGCGCCGGCCCAGCCGGCCACCGACGTCTACTCCCTGGGCGTGCTGCTCTACGAGACGCTGACCGGGCAGGTGCCGTACCCGGCGGACACCTGGGAGGATCTGGGCACGGCGTTGCAGTCCGAGGAGTCGCCCTCGCTGGACGGCGTACCGGGGCTGCCGCCGACGGTGGCGCGTACCTGTCTGCGCTGCCTGGCCCGCGACCCGCGGGACCGGCCCACCGCGCACCAGGTGGCCGCGGCGCTGCGCGACCAGATGCTGCCCGGCGACCCGCAGGCGGCCACGATGCTCTCGCCGACGGTGACCCTGCCCGCGCTCGCCACCGGGCCGCAGGACGCCGCACCGGCTCCGGCCGCCCGGCCGACGGCCCGACGGCCGCTCGTGGTGGTCGGCGGGCTGGCGCTGGTCGTCACGGCGGCGGCGCTGATCGCACCCACCCTGACGCCCCGCTCGCCGGCGCCACCGGCGGGCGCGTTGCCGACCACCGCGCCGACCGCCGGTCCGCCGGTCGTCCCGGAGGACGAGATCACCGTGCCTCCGGCCGCTCCGACCGCCACGGCGACCAGCACGTCCCCGCCGTCCCGGCCGCAGCCCGCGCCCGACGGCGGGCAGGGCGCAGGCGGGCTCACCGAGGCCGCCGAGCGGCTGCGCACCCTGATCGACGACGGGGTACGTAGCGGTGACATCCGGTCCGACGTCGGCGTCGACCTGCGCAACGTGCTGGCCAACCTGACCCGGGAGGCGGCCGACGGGCGCGCCGACCTCGCCGAACCGGTGGCCCGGCTGCGGGAGAAGGTCACCCGGCGGGTGCAGGAGGGCGCCATCACCCCGGCGTTCGCCCGGCACCTCGACACCGCCATCCTGGGTCTCGGCACCGGCCAGGTCTGAGCGGGGTCAGCGGGCGGCGAGCGGCGCCGGCTCCCGGGCCGCCGCCACGCCCAGGGCGAACCGCCGGTAGACGTCCTCGTAGCCGGCGGCCATCCGCTCGGTCGAGAAGTTCTCCACCGCGTGCGCGACGCAGGCCGCCGGGTCGAGCCGGTCCACCTCGCGCAGCGCCGCCGGCAGCTCCTCCGCGCGGTCGCGCACCAGCCCGGTCACCCGCTCCACCACCAGCTCCGGTACGGCCCCGCGACGCAGCGCCACCACCGGGGTGCCGGTCGCCATGGCCTCCACGATGACCATGCCGAACGGCTCCTCCCACTGGATCGGCATGATCAGGCAACGGGCGTCGACGAGCAGCCGCAGGGTCGCCGCCCGGTCGGCGTTCATCACCACGGTGACGTCGGAACCCAGCATCGGCTCGACGACCTCGGCGTAGTAGCGCCGCTCGGCGGGTTCGTTGCACTTGCCGGCCAGGGTCAGCGGCAGTCCGGCCGCCCGGCACGCGCGGATGGCGAGGTCCGGGCCCTTGTCCGGGCTGAACCGGGCGAGCCAGAGCACCGGTCCACGGCCGGGGACACGCTTGCGCGGCAGGTCCGTGGCGTCCATCGCGTTGTGCACCGTCCCCACCCAGGGCAGGCTCGGGTTCGCCCGTCGCTGCGCGTGGGAGATGGCCACCAGCCCGACGCCGTGGTCGGTGTCGCTGAGCACCGTGCCGTACTCCCCCACCGGGTTGCCGTGCACGGTGGCGACCGTGGGCACCGCCCGCCGACCGGCGACCAGCGGGCCGATCGTGGTGTGGTCGTGCACGACGTCGAAGTCCGCCGGAGTCACGAGGTGGTTCACCCGGGCCAGGTGGGCCAGCTCGGGCAGCGACTCGCCGAGCCGGTCGTACTGCAGCTCGGGAACGGTGGAGACGAAGTCGGCCGCGGTGCCGTGCTGCCGTCCCGCGCCGAACAGGGTCACCGCGTGCCCGCGCCCGACCAGGGTGTCCACCAGCCCGTGCACCACCTGCTCCAGCCCCCCGTAGCCGGGGGGCGGCACCGACAGCCACGGCGGCACCACCATCGCGATGCGCAGCGGCCGGGCGGACGGGTGTTCCGACGGACGGTGGGTCACGGCCACAGGTCCTCCCCGTTGGTCCCCGGTGAGCGCGATCGGCGGCGTCTTCCCATTGCCGGCGGGGTCAAACGGCCGGCGGGACGGCTCATCCGGTGACGACGAGCCGGTCGTCCACGGCCCGTACCCCCGGGGCGGACCAGGCGACCCGCTCCGCCTCGTCCCGCTCCCACCAGGAGCGCACCTCGCCGTGCAGCACCACGGTGTCACCGGCGAGCTCCACGGTGACCGCCTCGGTGCCGGTGCGGCGGCGCAGGGCCCGACGCAGGTCGGCGACGGTCTGCTCGGCGCTCGGCGGGGCCGGTGGCACCACCTCGACCAGGTTGGTCACCCCGCGTACGCCGCGCAGGCGGCGCAGCTCCTGCTCGGCGGTACGCCGCTGGTAGCCGAACTCGACCTCACCGCGCAGCATCAGCCAGCCGTCGGCCACCGTCACGTCGAGGCGCTCGGAGGGCACGAAGCTGTCCCACTCCAGTGCCCGGACGGCGGCGAGGGCCAGTTCGGCGTCGTCCTGCCCGTCCAGCCCGGGCAGGCGTACCTCGACGTCGTCGGCGACCGCCCGCACGCCCCGTACCCGGTGCGCGCAGCGCTGAGCCGCCCACTTGCGGGCGTAGCTGTCCACCCGGCCGGTCAGCGTGACCACGCCGTCGGCGACGGCGACCCCGATCTCGTGCGGCTGTGCCTGGGGGTCCCAGGCCAGCTCGTCGAGGACGTCGCGCTGGATGTGCTGGTCGGTGCGGACGGCCGCTGCCGTGCCCATGGCGTCCCCCTCCGTACGGTCGGCTCCCGGTCAGGATGCCGACGCGGCGGGTGAGCCCGGGTCACCCGCACCGGGTGACCCACACGAAGAGGGCGGCGGGCGGTGGAGCCGACCCCCTCGGCTCCGCCGCCCGCCGCCCGTGGAGGAGGCAGGTCTGTTCTCTATGACGTCTCGGCGAGCGTGACGGTTGCCGTCGCCTCGGATCCGTTTCGCTGGTACGTCACCTCGACCCGGTCGCCGACCTTGCCGGCCTGCACCGCGCCCACCAGGTCGTTGGAGTCGTTGACCACCGTGTCGCCGAACTTGGTGATCACGTCGCCGCGCTGGAGGCCGGCCTTCTCGGCGGCGCTGCCGGGCACGACCGCCGAGACCAGCGCGCCGCCGTTCTCGGCCGGGGTGACGCTGACACCAAGGGACGGGTGGCTGACCTTCTCGCCGCGTTGGAGCTTGCCGGCGACGTCCTTGGCCTTGTTGCTCGGGATGGCGAAGCCGACGCCGATGTTGCCGCTGCTGCCCTGCCCGGCGGTGGCGATGGCGGTGTTGATGCCGATCACCTCGCCGCGGGTGTTGACCAGCGCGCCGCCGGAGTTGCCGGGGTTGATCGGGGCGTCGGTCTGGAGCAGCCCGGAGATCGAGCTGGCGCCCTGCTGCGGGTCCTGCTGCTGGCCGTTGCCGCCGGCCCGGATGGTGCGGTCCCGGGCGCTGAGGATGCCGGCGGTGACCGAACCCTGCAGGCCGAGCGGGCTGCCCAGGGCGAGCACCTGGTCGCCGACCTGCATGCCGTCGCTGTCGCCGAACTTCGCGGCCTTCAGGTCGCTGACGCCGCTGGCCTTGATCACCGCGAGGTCGGTCTTCGGGTCGGTGCCGACGATCTTCGCCTGCGCGGTCTTCCCGTTCGCGAAGATCACCCGGACGGCGTCGCCCGAGGCGGAGGCGACCACGTGGTTGTTGGTGAGCACGAAGCCGTCCGCGCTGAGGATCACGCCGGAGCCCTCACCGTTGTCGGTGGCGATCGAGACCACACTGTCCTGGACGGCGGCGGCGATCTTGGGCAGGTCGGCGCTGTTGATCACCGGGGCGGCCGAGTAGGTGCGGTTGACACCGCCCGAGTCGCCGTCCACGGCGAGCGCGAGCGCGCCGCCCGCCACGCCCGAGCCGAGCATCAGGGCGAAGACCGCGACCCCGGCGCCGACGAACTTGGCCACCTTCGAGGGGCGGGGCGGGGCGGCCCACGGCGGCACCGGCTGCCCGGCGTGCTGCGGCGGGACCGGACCGCCCGGGTGCCCGCCCGGCCAGCCGGACGGGGCGTAGCCGGACTGGTGGCCGGCGGCCGGGTACGAACCGGGCCGGTACGACGAGCCGGGCTGGTAGCCGCCCTGCGCCCCCGCCGGGTACGGCGCCGCCGACGGCTGCCCGTACGGCGCGGCGGAGGACTGCCCGTACGGCGCGGCCGACGGCTGCGCGTACGGCGCGGCCGACGACTGCCCGTACGGCGCGGCCGGTGCCTGCCCGTACGGCGCGGCCGAGGTCTGCGCGTCGCCGGGCGACGGGTACGGCGAGGCCGGCGCGGACGGGGTGCCCGCCGGCTCCCCCGCGGCGCCGGCGGGGCGGTCGGCCGGGAGGCTCCCGGTCGAGTCCGACTGCCCGGGCTCGACGCGGGACAGCTCGGCGGTGGGGTGCGACGGCTCGGCGTCGGGGGCGGCCGGCCGCCGCTGCGGGTCGGTCTCGAACTCGTTCATGGGTCCACCTTCTCCCGTCGCACTGTCATCAGCCTGGAATCAGCCTGGATGTTTTCTGAAAGTCACTCCGCTTCGCTGTCCGCGTTCGGCAGCAACGGCAGCCTGACCCGGAAGGTCGCCCCGCCGCCCGGTGTCGTGCCCACCTCGACCGTGCCGTGGTGCGCGGCGACCAGCGCGGCGACGATGGCCAGCCCCAGGCCGGTGCTGGTGATTCCGCTCGCCCGGCGGGTCCGGGCGGCGTCGGCCCGGTAGAAGCGCTCGAAGACCCGCTCGGCCTGCTCGGGGGCGAGACCGGGGCCGGTGTCGGCCACCTCCACCACGGCCAGGTTCCCCGGTTCGCCGCGCAGCCGCAGCGTCACCGCGGCCTCCGGCGGGGTGTGGGTGAGCGCGTTGGTCATCAGGTTGCCGATCACCTGCCGCAGCCGGGCGTCGTCCCCGTGCACCACCAGCGGACCCGAGCCCGGCTCGATGTCCAGTTCGATCCGGCGGTCCGGGGCGACCACCCGGGCGGCCTGCACGGCGTCCGAGGCGAGCACCGGCAGCTCCACCGGGGCCAGCGACAGCGGGCGCTCCCGGTCCAGCCGGGCGAGCAGCAGCAGGTCCTCCACGAGCAGCCCCATCCGGGCCGCCTCGTCCTCGATACGGCGCAGCAGGTCGGCGGTCTGCTCGGGAGCCCGGGCGGCGCCCTGCCGGTACAGCTCGGCGAAACCGCGAATGGTGGTCAGCGGGGTACGCAGCTCGTGCGAGGCGTCCGCGACGAACTGCCGCATCCGTTCCTCCGAGCGTCGGGCCCGCGCCTCGGACGCCTGCGCGGCGTGCGCGGCGTCGCGGGCACCGGCCTCGGCCGCCCGGGCGGCCGCCTCGGACGCCGCTCGGGCGGTGAAGGCGGCCTCGATCTGGGTCAGCATCGCGTTCAAGGCGCGCGACAGCCGCCCCAGCTCGGACGTGGCGCAGGGTTGTCCCTCCTCCGGGTCGGGCACCCGTCGGGTCAGATCACCCCCGGCGATCGCGGCGGCGGTGCGCTCGATCTCCACCAGTGGCTTGAGGCTGGTCCGGACGATGGCCGCGCCGATCGAGGCGAGCAGGACCAGCACCGCGCCGCCGACCAGGAGGTCTATCCAGACCAACCGCTTGACGGCGAGGTCGACGTCGTTGAGGTGCTGCCCCAGCGCCAGGATCCGGCCGTTGCCGAGATCGGTGTAGAGCATCCGCCACCGGGTCCGGCCGTCCTCGGAACGGACGGTGAAGGGATCACCGACCTGGTCGGCGAAGCCCTGCACGTCGGTGGGGAACGGCGGCAGTTCCTCCGGCCGCAGACCGGAGTACCGGGAGGTGGGCTGCACCCCGGCGGTCGGCGACGCCTGCGCGGCGACGTAGTCGGTGGGGATGCCGACCAGGATCTGGCCGCCGCGGGCCTGGTCCAGCGCCCGGGCCACCCCCATGCTGTCTCCGCGCAGCTGGTCGTCCACCTGCGCGATCAGATACTCGCGGAGGAAGTACGTGGTCAGCGAGCTGATCACCAGCAGCGCGGCGGCGACCAGCGCCAGCACCGAGGCGACCAGCTTGACCCGGAGCGGGACGCTGCGGAGCCGGCCCTTCGCGTCGTCGAGGACGCTCACGCCGCCGGCTTGCGCAGCACGTAGCCCACGCCGCGCAGGGTGTGGATCAGCCGGGGCTGGGTGTTGTCCACCTTGCGGCGCAGGTAGGAGATGTAGGACTCGACGATGTTGTCGTCGCCGCGGAAGTCGTAGTTCCAGACGTGGTCGAGGATCTGCGCCTTGGAGAGCACCCGGTTGGCGTTGAGCATCAGGTAGCGCAGCAACTTGAACTCGGTCGGCGAGAGCTGGACCCGCTGGCCGGCGCGGTGCACCTCGTGGGTCTCCTCGTCCAGCTCCAGGTCGGCGAAGGTGAGCCGGGAGGGGGCCTGCTCGCCGGTGGCCGTACGCCGCAGCACCGCCCGGATCCGTGCGGTGAGCTCCTCCAGGCTGAACGGCTTGGTGACGTAGTCGTCGCCGCCCAGCGTGAGGCCGCGGATCTTGTCGTCGGTGGCGTCCCGCGCGGTCAGGAAGACCACCGGGGTACGCGTGCCGCCCTCGCGGAGCATCCGGATGACCTCGAAGCCGTCGAGGTCGGGCAGCATCACGTCGAGGACCACCAGGTCGGGGCGGTGCTCCTTCGCGGTGCTCAGCGCCGCGCTGCCGCTGGTGGCCGTCGCGACGTCGAAACCGGCGAAGCGCAGGCTGGCGGAGAGCAGTTCGAGGATGTTGGGGTCGTCCTCGACGACGAGCAGTCGCGCCTCGGTCTGGGTAGCGGCCATGTCCGCCATCATCCGTGACGTCGCTGCGGCGGCGCTGGACGCTTGCTGAAAAGACCCTGTGAGCTGCGTCGTCAGCGCAGCAGCCGGCGGAGCCCGTCGAGCGCGCCGTCGAGGACCCGGATCGCGGTGCGCAGTTGGTTGTCGGAGAGCCGCCCGGCCCGGACCAGCCCACCCACCTCCACCGTGAAGGCGGCCAGCCGCTGGTCGAACTCGGCCAGCAGGGGCGACCCGGCGGCCGGGGCGGGACCGGGCGGCGGGGGACGCTCCCAGCGGGCCTGGCGGGCGGCCTCGCGCAGCTCGCGCTTGAGGTCGCGCACCGAACCGCGTACCTCGGTCCGGATCTCCCCGGCGAGGGCGGAGAGGTCCTGCACCGAGGCGGTGATGTCGGATTCCAGCGTGGCCAGTTCGTCGGCGCGCCGACGCAGCTCGGCACGGCCGGCCTCGGTGATCTCGTAGACCTTGCGGCCGCCGGCCGCGGTGTGGGTGACCAGCCCCTCCACCTCCAGGCGCTGCAGCCGCGGGTAGATGGTGCCGGCGCTCGGGGCGTACAGGCCGAGGAAACGGTCCTCCAGCAGCCGGATCAGCTCGTAGCCGTGCCGCGGCCCGTCGTCGAGGAGCTTGAGCAGGTAGAGCCGGAGCCGCCCGTGACTGAACACGGCGGTCACGGCAGCTCCTCCAGGTCGTCGCCCACTCCGCGGGCGAGCAGCGCGATGCTGCCCGACGTCGCGGACGCCCAGAGCTTACCCTCGCCCGCGCCGAGCACCCCCTCGCCGTCGTGCACCGCCCCGAACCCGCCGTCCGCCCGTATTTGGGGAAAGCCGCTGGTGATCCGACCGGACACGGTGTGCAGTCGGACGGCGAGGTCGCTGTCCTCCCGGACCCGCACCGTGATTCCGCCGGAGATGGTGCTGAGCCGGATCTCGCTGCGGCGGGGGTTGTCGAAGTCGCAGGTGATCGCGCCGGAGACGGTGTGCGCGCGGACCGACGCGGGCGCGCTGTCGGCGAGGATCACCTCGCCGGAGACGGTCTCCAGGCTCAGGTCACCGGCCACGCCGAGCGCCTCCACGGGACCGGAGGTGATCTTCGCGACGGTACGGCCGCGCAGCCCCATCAGGGTGATCCGGCCCGACGTCACGTCGGCCCGGGTCTCGCCGCGCAGGCCGGAGGCGACCAGCGAGCCGTCGACGAGCCGGAGGGTGGCCAGCACCTCCGCGGGGACCGCCACCGAGACGTCGACCCGGGGCCACCGGGCGAACGGGCCGACCCAGCGCAGCACCTGCGACCAGCGGAACTTCCGCTCCTGCCGGATGCTGAGCGTGCCGTCGTGGTGCGCGACGTGCAGCGGTCGGCGCGCGCCGGCGGCGCGGGCCACGTCGACCCGGGCGGGGCCGTCGGTGGCGACCACGTTGAGCCGGCCGCTGATCAGCCGGACGTCGAGCGCGGTGACCGGCTCGTCCAGGGTGAACCGCTGCGGTTCGTGGATGGTCCGACTGGTCATGGCGGCCTCCCTCGCAGGCGGGCGCGGCCGGGTGGCGCGCCGCTCAGGAGGAGAGCGTAACGCGATACATCGCGATATCAATGGACCGTCGGCTGTCCGGTGGACGTCAGGCCGCCAGGTCGAGCCGCTCCCCCGCGCCGTCCACCGGTCCGACCCCGGCCGAGCGGTACACCATGGACGTCAACGGGTCCGGTTCACAGCCATGGTGTTCCACCGAGCACTCCCCACCCGCCCCGGCCACAGCGACGACGGGCGCGGCGGCGCGGGCCGGGACCAGGTGCACCACCGACTCGGCGGCGCGGGCCAGGGCGCGCCGGTCCGCGTCCCGGGCCGGGTGCAGCGCCGCCCCGATCCGCACGGTCAGCACCAACTCCCGCACGGCGAGCACCCGGCGCACCGAGGCCCAGAGGGTCTCGTCGCCGAGGAAGGCGGCGGCCGTGGTGGCCTCGCCGGTGGCGGCGCAGCGGTAGGTCAGCCGGAGCGGCACGACCGGCGCACCGGCGTCGATCGCCGCCTGGAAGGCCGCCGGCCGGAAGCCCCGCCCCGGCCGGCAGGCACCCGACGGAGCCGTCCCGCACCAGGTCGTGCCCTCCGGGAAGACCGCCACCGGGTCGCCGCCGCGCAGCGCCACGGCGAGCCGGCCGACGGTCGCCGGCAACTCGCGGGGACGGGCCCGGTCGACGAAGATCACGCCGGCCGCGCGGGCCAGCGCCCCGACCAGCGGCCACTCCCGGACCTCGTACTTCGCCAGCAGCCGGGCCGGCGCCACCGCCAGCACCGCCAGCACGTCCAGCCAGGAGACGTGGTTGGCGACCAGCAGCGCGGGCCGCCGAGGTGGCCGGCCACGCACCTCCAGCCGTAACCCGAGGACGCGGGCCGTCGCCCGCGCCCACCGGCGTACCGCCGTCGCCCGCCCCGCCGCCGGCAGCACCGGCAGCAGGCCGACCAGGCCCGCCCCGGCCAGCAGCATCCCGAGTACGCCCAGCAGCCGGACCACCCGCCACGGCACCGGTACGGCCGGCACCTCCCCGACCCCGGGCAGGCACGCCGGACCGCAGCCGGAGACCGGCCGCCACAGCGCGGCGCTCACCGCTGCTCCCCGCCCAGGAAATGGCGCAGGTACCGCGGGTTCATCCGGTCCAGGGAGAACAGGACGTAGAAGTCGGCGACCCCGAAATCCGGGTCGTACGCCGGCTCCCCGGCGATCCACGCCCCGAGCCGGAGGTACCCGCGCAGCAGCGGCGGGATCGACGCCTGCCCGGCCGGACCACCGGCCGCGGTGTCCGGGTGCGCCGCCGCCGGCTCGGCGAACCACGGACGGCGGGGCCGGACCCGCAGCAGCGGCGGCGCGAGGTGCTTCGCCCGGGCCAGCGCCCACGCCTCGGCGGCGGCCCGGCCCCCGTCGGCCACCGGCACCGAGGCACAGCCACCGAGCCAGCGGGAACCGCGCAGGTGCAGGTACCGGGTGATGCCCGCCCACATCAGGTTGATCACCGCGCCGGACCGGTGGTCGGGGTGGACGCAGGAGCGCCCGGCCTCGACCAGCACGTCGCGCAGCGGGTCGAGGGCGGTCAGTTCGAACTCGCCCTCGGCGTACCGGCGGTCGACGCGGCCCGGCGGCAGCAGCCGGTACGTCCCGACCACCGCGCCGGTGCGCTCCTCGCGGACGATCAGGTGGTCGCAGTGGGCGTCCAGGTCGTCGACGTCGAGCCCGCCCCCGGCCGGGTGCAGGGTCGCGCCGAGTTCGGTGGCGAAGACCTCGTGACGCAGGCGTTGCGCGGCCGCGACCTGGGTCGGGTCGTCGGCGATCAGCAGGGTGTATCCGCTGGTCGTCAGGGGTGCGCCAGCGGCGTGCAGAACGGCCATGGGTCCTGTGTAGGGGTCCGGGGTTGCCGCCTGCCCGGTGATCGGTGTCGATCCGGTGAACGCCATCGGGCCGTCCCCTGCCGGCCGCCGCCCGCCGACGTGCGAGGCTGCCCGGGACCCGGCGACGAGGCCGGACGCAGGGAGGTACCCGATGATCATCGAGTCCCGGTTCAACGGACCGCCCGGTTCGGGCAACGGCGGGTGGAGCGCCGGGGTGTTCGCGACCGCGTACGGCGGCAACCGGCCGGTCGAGGTGACGCTGCGCCGCCCGCCGCCGCTGGACACCCCGCTGGCCCTGGCCGACGGCGACGTCCTGGACCCGGACGGACGGCTCGTCGCCCGGGTCGACCCGACCGACGACCTGCCCCCGGCGGTGCCGGGCGTGGACGCGGCGACGGCGCGGGCCGCCTCGGCCCGGTACCCCGGTCTGGTCGACCATCCCTTCCCCGGCTGCTACGTCTGCGGCCCGGACCGGGCGGACGGACTGCGGATCTTCCCCGGCCGGCTGCCCGACGGCCGGACCGCCGCGCCGTTCCGGGCCCCGGAGCGGGTCGTCCCGGCGACGGTCTGGGCCGCGCTGGACTGCCCCGGCGGCTGGGCGGTCATCGCCCCGGGCCGGCCGTACGTCCTGGGCCGGATCGCCGCGGTCCTCGACGCGCTGCCCGAGCCGGGCGACGAGTGCGTGGTGACCGGCGCGGCGGTCGGCGGCGAGGGGCGCAAGGCGTACGTGCGCACCAGCCTGTACGGGCCGACCGGCGCGCTGCTCGGGCGGGCCCGGGCCACCTGGATCGCGCTGCCGCCGGAGCCCGCGTCTCGTCCCTGAGGATGACCCCCTCCTGCCCGGGAGGGAGACCGGAATGGCGAGCGGGTCCGATGGCGAAGGTTGACCACTCTTGACAGGCTGGGCCCGGCGCCTCCGCAACGGCGCCGTACGCCGCGGCGCACCACGCGCCGCCGCACGGGAGGAGAACGATGTCCGACGGGCAGTGGAGCCCCAGCACCGGCCAGATCGTCGTGTCCGGACTGACCAAGGAATACAAGAACGTCCGGGCGGTCGACAACCTGTCCTTCACGGTGGAACCGGGGCGGGTGACCGGCTTCCTCGGCCCGAACGGCGCCGGCAAGACCACCACTCTGCGCATGCTGCTGAACCTGGTGACCCCGACCAGCGGCACCGCGACCATCGGCGGCCGCCGGTACGCCGACCTGACCGACCCGCTGCGGAACGTCGGCGCGGTGCTGGAGGCGTCCAGCGCGCACAAGGGCCGCACCGGGATCAACCACCTGCGGGTGATCTGCGCGGCGGCCGGGCTGCCGAAGCAGCGGGCCGACGAGGCGCTGGCCCTGGTCGGGCTGACCCCGGCCGCCAAGCGCAAGTTCAAGGGGTACTCCCTGGGCATGAAGCAGCGCCTCGGCATCGCCGCCGCGATGCTGGGTGACCCCCGGGTGCTGATCCTCGACGAGCCGGCCAACGGCCTGGACCCGGAGGGCATCCGGTGGATGCGCGGCTTCCTCAAGGGCCTCGCCCACGAGGGCCGCACGATCCTGGTCTCCAGCCACCTGCTCTCCGAGATGCAGCTGCTCGCCGACGACGTGGTGATCATCGCCGCCGGCCAGCTCGTCCGGCAGGGTCCGGTGGAGCAGGTGATCGGCTCGATGGCCCAGGGCCAGCGGGTCCGGGTCCGCACCCCGAACGCCGAGGAGCTGACCACCGCCCTGAAGGCGCAGTCGGCCACCGTCGCCGCCGACGAGCACGGCGTCCTGCTGGTCGACGGGGTGGACGCCCCGACGATCGGCCGGACCGCGCTGGCCGCCGGCGTGGAACTGCACGAACTCACCACCGAACGACCCGACCTGGAACGGGTCTTCCTGGAGCTGACGGCCGGGAAGGCGGGCATCCGATGAACCTGGTTCGATCCGAACTGCTGAAGATCCGTACCACCAACACCTGGTGGATCTTCGCGCTGATCATGCTGCCGCTCTGGGCGCTCACCCTCGGGATCAACTGGCTGCAGACCGACGCGCTGGCCAGTGGGGCCCTGGAGGACGTGCCGCCGGAGCAGGTCGACCAGGTCCGGGCGTTGATGGACCAGGACGCCCTGGCGGCCAACCTCTACACCAACGGGCAGCTCTTCGGCCTGCTCATCGTGATGCTGCTCGGCGTCGTCGTGGTCACCAGCGAGTTCTTCCACCAGACGGTGACCACCACCTTCCTCACCGCGCCGCACCGCACCGCGGTGATGGCGGCGAAGCTGGTCGCCGCCGCCGCCCTGGGGCTGCTCTTCTGGCTGCTCTTCACGCTGCTCAACATCCCCACCGGGGCGGCGATCCTGGGCAGCGTGGACGTCGGGTCGCAACTGGGCAGCGGCGCGGTGTGGCGGGCGATCGCGCTCAACGGCCTGGCCTACCTGCTCTGGGCGATCCTCGGCGTCGGCCTCGGCGTGCTGATCCGCAGCCAGATCGGCGCCACGGTCACCGGCATCCTGCTCTACCTGGGTGGGACCATCGGCGCCATCACGGTGCTGAGCCTGCTGGCCAACCGGTTCGGCGAGTGGATCAACAAGCTCCAGCTCCTGGTGCCCTCGCTGGCGTCGAGCCTGATGGTCAGCGGGGTGGAGATCCCCGGCAACCCGCCCCGGTGGGCGGGCGCCGCCGTGCTGATCGGGTACGCCGCGGTGGCGGGCGCGATCGGCGTGCTGACCATCCGGCGGCGCGACATCTCCTGACGACCGCCCTCGACGCGACGGCCCCGGACGGTGATCTGCACGTCACCGTCCGGGGCCGTCGCGGTCTAGCAGGAATCAACGGGACACGCAGCGTTTGCCGAACTTCTGGCATCTTCTGTGAAACGGACCACCCGTCGGAGGCGGAAATGCCTGCGGCATTCGTACGGCGTAGCCTGGGACCCGTCTTCCGTGTGCCCGCAGCCGGGCGCGGAGGCCAACGCGAGCCATTCGAACCGGGTGAAAGAGGCGATCAGCGGCCGTGTCGACCCAGCAGACTTCGCAGGAGAACCCACTGGCGGGTTTCGGCCCGAACGAGTGGATCGTCGAGGAGATGTACCAGCGCTACCTCGCCGACCCCTCGAGCGTCGACTCGGCCTGGCACGATTTCTTCGCCGACTATCGGCCGGCGCCGGGAGCCGCCACACCGCGTCCGGCCGAGGAGAAGGCCCCGGCGAAGCCGGCCGCCGCCGAGCCGGCCGCGCAGCAGGAGCCCGCCGCGACCGTGGCCCAGCCGGCGACGAAGCCCGCGCCCGCCGCGCCGAAGCCGGCCGCCAAGCCCGCCGCCGCGCCCGCCAAGCCCGCGCCGGCCGCGAAGGCCGCCCCGGCCAAGCCGGCCGCGAAGGCCCCGGCCGTGAGCGCCGCCGGCACCACCCCGCTGCGCGGCATCGCCGCCAAGATCGTGCAGAACATGGACGCCTCGCTGGCCGTCCCGACCGCGACCAGCGTCCGCTCGGTCCCGGCCAAGCTGCTGGTCGACAACCGCATCGTGATCAACAACCACCTCGCCCGGGGGCGCGGTGGCAAGGTCAGCTTCACCCACCTGATCGGGTACGCGATGGTCCGGGCGCTGGTCGAGCACCCAGAGATGAACAACTCCTTCGCCGAGGTCGACGGCAAGCCGGCGCTGGTCCGTCCGGAGCACGTCAACCTGGGCATCGCGATCGACCTGACCAAGCCGGACGGCTCCCGCAACCTGGTGGTCCCCTCCATCAAGGCGTGCGAGCAGATGGACTTCCGCCAGTTCTGGCAGGCGTACGAGGACGTGGTCCGGCGCGCCCGCCGCAACGAACTGACCATGGAGGACTACTCCGGCACCACCATCTCGCTGACCAACCCGGGCGGCATCGGCACGGTGCACTCGATCCCGCGCCTGATGCAGGGCCAGAGCGCCATCATCGGCGTCGGCGCGATGGAGTACCCGGCGCCGTACCAGGGCATGAGCGAGGCCACCCTCGCCGAACTGGCGGTCAGCAAGATCATCACGCTGACCAGCACGTACGACCACCGGATCATCCAGGGCGCGCAGTCCGGCGAGTTCCTGAAGGTCATGCACGAGCTGCTGCTCGGCGAGCGCGGCTTCTACGACCAGATCTTCACCTCCCTGCGCATCCCGTACGAGCCGGTGCGCTGGATGCGGGACGTGGCCGTCGACTCCGAGGGTCAGATCAACAAGACCGCCCGGGTGCACGAGCTGATCCACGCGTACCGGGTGCGCGGCCACCTGATGGCCGACACCGACCCGCTGGAGTTCAAGATCCGCAAGCACCCGGACCTGGACGTCCTCCAGCACGGGCTGACCCTGTGGGACCTGGACCGGCAGTTCCCGGTCAACGGCTTCGCCGGCCGGCAGCGGATGAAGCTGCGCGAGATCCTCGGCGTGCTGCGCGACTCGTACTGCCGCCGGGTGGGCATCGAGTACATGCACATCCAGGACCCGGAGGAGCGCCGCTGGATCCAGGAGCGGATCGAGCGCCGGTACGAGAAGCCGGCCGCCGACGAGCAGAAGCACGTGCTCAACCGGCTCAACGCCGCGGAGGCGTTCGAGACCTTCCTGCAGACCAAGTACGTCGGGCAGAAGCGGTTCTCGCTGGAGGGCGGCGAGTCGCTGATCCCGCTGCTCGGCGAGGTGCTGGAGGCCGCCGCCGAGGGCGGGCTGGACGAGGTCGTCATCGGCATGGCCCACCGCGGCCGGCTCAACGTGCTGGCGAACATCGTCGGCAAGCCGTACGAGAAGATCTTCTCCGAGTTCGAGGGCCACCTGGACCCGCGCTCGACGCAGGGCTCCGGCGACGTGAAGTACCACCTCGGCCAGAACGGCAAGTTCACCACCCCGGACGGCGACCACGCGGTCAAGGTGTCGGTGGTGGCGAACCCGTCGCACCTGGAGGCCGTGGACCCGGTGCTGGAGGGCATCGTCCGGGCCAAGCAGGACCGGATCGACCTCAAGCTGGAGGGCTACACCGTGCTGCCGCTGGCGGTGCACGGTGACGCCGCCTTCGCCGGCCAGGGCGTGGTCGCCGAGACGCTCAACCTCTCCCAGCTGCGCGGCTACCGCACCGGCGGCACCGTGCACGTGGTGGTCAACAACCAGGTCGGCTTCACCACCGCCCCGGAGTACAGCCGGTCCAGCCTCTACAGCACCGACGTCGCCCGGATGATCCAGGCGCCGATCTTCCACGTCAACGGTGACGACCCCGAGGCCGTGGTCCGGGTCGCCCGGCTGGCCTTCGAGTACCGGCAGGCGTTCAACAAGGACGTCGTCATCGACATGGTCTGCTACCGCCGGCGCGGGCACAACGAGGGCGACGACCCGTCGATGTCCAACCCGGAGATGTACAAGATCATCGACTCGAAGCGCTCGGTGCGCAAGCTCTACACCGAGGAGCTGATCGGGCGGGGTGACATCACCGTGGAGGACGCGGAGGAGCTGCTGCGCGACTACCAGGGGCAGCTGGAGCGGGTCTTCAAGGCCACCCGCGACGCCGCGACCACGCCGCGCCAGCTCTCCCGCCCGAAGCGCGAGGACGAGCCGGAGCCGCAGGTGGAGACCGCCACCGACGCCGCCGTCGTCCGGGCCATCGGCGAGGCGCACGTCAACCTGCCGGAGGGCTTCACCCCGCACAAGCGGATCCAGCAGCTGCTCGACCGCCGCGCCAAGATGTCCGTCGAGGGCAACATCGACTGGGGCTTCGGCGAGATCATCGCGTTCGGCTCGTTGCTGCACGACGGAGTCACCGTCCGCCTGGCCGGCCAGGACTCCCGCCGGGGCACCTTCGTCCAGCGGCACGCCTCGATCGTCGACGCGAAGACCGGCGACGACTACCTGCCGTTGAAGTCGCTCACCGGCGACGGCGAGCGGTCCCGCTTCTTCGTCCACGACTCGCTGCTGTCGGAGTACGCGGCGATGGGCTTCGAGTACGGCTACTCGGTCGAGAACATCGACGCGCTGGTCTGCTGGGAGGCCCAGTTCGGCGACTTCGTCAACGGCGCCCAGTCGGTGATCGACGAGTTCATCTCCTCCGGCGAGGTGAAGTGGGGCCAGCGCTCCGCCGTCACCCTGCTGCTGCCGCACGGGCACGAGGGCCAGGGCCCGGACCACACCTCCGGCCGCCCGGAGCGCTTCCTGCAGCTCTGCGCCGAGGACAACATGCGGGTGGCCGTGCCGACCACCCCGGCGAACTACTTCCACCTGCTGCGTCGCCAGGCGCTGTCGCCGAAGCGCAAGCCGCTGGTGGTGTTCACGCCGAAGTCGCTGCTGCGGCACAAGCTCTGCGTCTCCCCGGTCGAGGACTTCACCACCGGCACCTTCTCCCCGGTGCTGACCGACCCGGCCGGGCCGGCGCCGGAGCAGGTGAAGCGGGTGCTGCTCTGCTCGGGCAAGGTCTACTACGACCTGTTCCAGGCCCGGCAGGAGCGCGGCACCACCGACACCGCGATCATCCGGATCGAGCAGCTCTACCCGATGCCGGTGGAGGAGATCCGGGCCGCGCTGGCGGCGTACCCGAACGCCGAGGACTTCGCCTGGGTGCAGGAGGAGCCGGCCAACCAGGGCGCCTGGTCGTTCGTCGCGCTCAACCTGCTGGAGCACCTGGCCGACGTCCGGCTGCGGCGGATCTCCCGCCCGGCCGCGGCGGCCCCGGCGGTCGGCTCGGCCAAGATGCACGAGGTCGAGCAGACCGCGCTGATCGAGGCGGCTCTCCCCCGTCCGTGACCTGACCGCACCGCGTACCGGGGCAGCGCCGTCCACGCGACGGCCCTGCCCCGGTCCGCGTCGCGGCCCTTCGCGAGAGGAACACCGTGTACTTCACCGACCGTGGCATCGAGGAACTGGTCGAGCGCCGGGGCGAGGAGCAGTTCGGCGTCGAGTGGCTGGCCGAGCGGCTGCGCGACTTCGTCGACCTCAACCCGGAGTTCGAGACGCCGATCGAGCGCTTCGCCACCTGGCTCGCCCGCCTCGACGACGAGGACGAGGACTGAGCCGGCCCACCGCCGACCCGGGCCGGGGCCGTCCGACGCCGCTGCGCCGGGCCGTGTCCCGATCGACCGTGGCGGCGGCCGCCGCGCTGGCGCTGCTGGCCGGTTGCGGTGGCGAGCCGGTACGACGATCCGCGCCGGACGGCGGTGGCGAGGCCGCTCCGTCCGCGCCGCCGGTCTTCTACGTCGACCCGGACGCTCCGGCCGCCGCCCAGGCAGCCCGCTGGGCGGCGGAGGGGCGTACCGCCGACGGTGAGCTGCTGCGCCGGCTGGGCGACCGGCCGAGCGCGAAGTGGCTGACCGGCGGGGCGGCCCGCGACGAGGTGGACGCCTTCCTGACGCGGGCGTCCGTCGCCGGCCAGACCCCGCTGCTGGTGCTGCACCACCTGCCGCAGCGGGACTGCGGCCGGCAGGGCGCCGGCGGCGCGGCGGACGCGACGGCGTACCAGGACTGGGTGCGGGACCTGGCGGCGGGAGTGCGCGGCCGGCCGGTCACCGTGGTGCTCGAACCCGGCGCCGTCGCGGACGCCGTCGCCGGCTGCGTGGACGACGTGGCCGGCCGGCTCGCGCTGCTGCGGGACGCGGTCGCCGTACTGAAGAGCACCGGCGCCGCCCGGGTCTACCTCGACGCGGGGCACCCGGACTGGATCTCCGACGTCGGCTCGCTGGCGGCGGTCCTCGACCGGGCCGGGATCCGCGATGCGGACGGCTTCGCGCTGAACGTCGCCAACTTCGTCGGCACGGCGGCGAACGTCCGCTACGGCCACCGGGTCTCCGACGCCCTCGGCGGGGACGCCCGGTTCGTCGTCGACACCAGCCGCAACGGCAACGGGCCGTACCCGGGCGCCACGGTGGCCGGCGCGCCGAGCTGGTGCAATCCCCCCGGCCGGACGCTCGGCGAGGAGCCCACCGCCGACCCGGGGCTGCCCCGGGTGGACGCCCTGCTCTGGGTCAAGTACCCGGGTGAGTCCGACGGGGCCTGCCGCCCCGGTGAGCCGGCGAGCGGCGTCTGGTGGCCGGAGTACGCCCTCGGCCTGGCGCGACGGGCCGGCTGACCGGCCTCCCCGGCGCACTGCGGCGGCTGCTGCGCCCGCCGGACGGTCAACCGCGGCGCAGCGCCGGTTCCAGCCCGGTACGCCGCAGCTTCTGCCAGCCCAACCGGCCCCCGGTCAGCGCGGTGACCACCGCCTGGATCATGACCAGGTACATCAACTGCCGGTAGACGAACTGCTGCAACGGCAGCACCCACAGCACTCCCAGCTTCTCCCGGTCCAACCGGAACGCCACCACCGCGGTGAGCATCTGCACGCCGAGCATGACCAGCCAGGCCACCGCCGTGGTGGTGCGGTCGAGGAAGAACACCCCGTACAGGGCCAGCAGGTCGATCACCGGCGCCAGCAGCGGCAGCAGCACCCCGAAGAGGCTGAGGAAGAACAGGCAGCGGCGGGTGAACCGGCCCGACGCCCCCCGGTCCAGCAGGGAGCGGCGGTGCTTCCACATCGCCTGCATGGTGCCGTAGCTCCACCGGTAGCGCTGCTTCCAGAGCTGGCCGATGGTGGCCGGCGCCTCCGTCCAGGCCCGGGCCGTCTCCTCGTACACCACCTTCCAGCCGGCCCGACCCAGCGCCATGGTGATGTCGGTGTCCTCGGCGAGGGTGTCGTCGGTCATCCCCCCGGCGTAGGCCAGCGCCTGCCGCCGGAAGCCGCCGATCGCCCCGGGCACCGTCGGCATGCAGCGCAGCGTCTCGTAGAGCCGCCGGTCCAGGTTGAAGCCGATGACGTACTCGATGTGCTGCCACTTGGCGATGAGGCCGCGCCGGTTGCCGACCTTGACGTTGCCGGCGACCGCGCCGACCTGCGGGTCGGCGAAGGGCTGGACCAGCCGGCGTACGGCGTCGGGCTCGAGGACGGTGTCCCCGTCGACCATCACGATCAGGTCGTGCCGGGCCAGCGCCACGCCGGTGTTCAACGCGCTCGGTTTGCCGCCGTTGGGTTTGCGCACCACCCGCACGTCGGGCAGGCCCAGCGCCTCGACGATGTCGGCGGTGCCGTCGGTCGAGCCGTCGTCCACCACGACGACCTCGATGCCGCCGGGATGGTCTCCCCCGGCCAGCGAGCGGACGGCGGCGGCGATCCCCTCCTTCTCGTTGTACGCCGGGACGACCACCGACACCGGGTCGGTGACCGGCGGACCCCACGCCCAGTCGCGGGCCCGCCGCCGCCGGGCGTGCCGGCCGGCGAGCAGGAACAGCAGCACGGTACGCCCGACGGTGAGCACGCCGACCGTGACGAAGAGCAGCCCCAGCACACTCAACGTCCCGTCGGACCCCCGCACCGCCCAGGCCAGCACCCGTCCCCGCCACCGGTCGGCGGTGGAGGCGGGCGGGTTGCCCACCACCTCCTGGTCGGTCCCGGCGCCGGCCAGCGTCAGGTTCAGGCCGCCGGTGACGGTGGTGAAGCGGTACCCACGGGACTTCATCAGCGGGATGAAGCGGTCCAGCGCGGCGATGGTCTGGGCCCGTTCGCCGCCGGCGTCGTGCCAGAGCGTCACCGCGCCCCCGTAGCCGTCCGGGGTGACGTTCTCGACGATCCGGTCCGCGCCGGGGCGGGCCCAGTCCTTGCTGTCGGTGTCGTTGAGCACGGTCAGGTAGCCCTGCGTACCGGCCTCGGTGACCAGCGGCCAGTCCCGGTCGTCCAGCGCGTACGGGTGCGAGGAGTACGGGGGCCGCACCAGGGTGCTGCGCACCCCCGCCGCGCCGGCCACGGCGAGCTGCGTCTGCGCGTACTCCATCCGTCGCCGCCAGCCGGGCAGGTCGCTCAGGTCGGGGTGGGTGAAGGTGTGCAGGCCGATCTCGTGACCGCCGGCCGCCATCCGGCGGACCACCCCGGGGTGCCGGGCGACCTGTGACCCGACCACGAAGAAGGTGGCTGGGACCTGGTGGGACTCCAGAACCCGGAGCACCTCCCCGGACCAGGTCGGGTCGGGGCCGTCGTCGAAGGTGAGCGCGACGGTCCGGGACGGCAGCCGCCAGGACCGCGCCCGGTGGGCGTCCGCGGAGATGATCGGACCGCCCTGCACCACCGCGTCCGGGATCGTCTCCTGACCGTCGTCGCCCGGGCGGCGCTCGGGGGCGAAGGCGGCGTCCGCGTACGCCCCGACGAAGAGCACGCCGGCCAGCAGGACGAGCAGCATGCCGAGCACGGTCCAGCTCGGCGGCGGGACGACCCGGCGGGTCCGGACCGGGCGGGCCGACACCGGTGGGGCCGGCGGGTCAGCCATCGGCGGCGGGTTCCGGCGAGGGCCGGATCAGCGGCGGCAGGTCGATAACCGGGGGCGGCGCGGTGGTGGTGGACGGGGACCCGCTCGGCGAGGCGGACCGGGAGATGGGTGGGGGTGCCACCGGCGGGGAGGCGTCCCGGGTGGCGGGCGGGCTGCCCGGCGTACGCGTGACGGCGGGCGACGGGTTCCGGGGCGGGGTGGGCCGGGCGGTGGTGGATTCCGGCCGGCCGGGCGGGCGGGCGACGGGTGGCGCGGTGGACGGTCGCCCGGTCGTCGGCGTGCCGGCCGGTGGTGGGGGCGGCGTCCACGGCCGCTCGGTGGACTCCACGAAGGGCAGCACGCTCTCCGGGGCGACCGGTCCCCCGGCGAAGCTCGTCCCCACCAGGACGGTGTAGGCGAGCCCCACCAGACCGAGGGCGTACGCGGTCCCGCGCAGCCGGCGGCGCCGCCGCCCGCTCGGGTCGACGAACACCGGCGGGACCGGGGGCGCCACGACGTGCACCTCGGTCGGTGTGTCGACGGCTGCCGCCGACCGGACCGTGGGCGCGTCCGTCCCGCGCCGGACCACGGTCGGCGCCTCGGCGACGGCCGACCGTCGCACCGGCGGAGCACCGACCGGCCGCACCGCCGTGGCGGCGTCCACCGCACGCTGCGTCACGACCGTCGCGGCCTCAACCGGGCCCTGCACGACCGTCGCCGCATCCGTCGGACGCTGCACGACCGTCACCGCGTCCACCGGACCCTGCACTGCGGTCGGTGCGTCGCTCACCGGCTGCACGACCGTGACCGCGTCCACCGGGCGCCGCACGACCGTCGGCGCGTCGGTCGCCGGCTGCCCGACCGTCGGGGCGTCCGTCGGGGACGTGACGGCAGCGCCGTCGGTCGTCGGGGCGACCACGGTCGGGGCGTCGGCACCGCCCTGAGCTGCGGCGGGAGTGTGGGGCACGGGTCGGAAGTCTAGGAACGCGAGCCACCCGGCCCGTCGCCCGGCGGACGGAGTGAGACGAGGATCCTGTCCCCCGACAGGTTTGGGCGCCGTCGGACCGCTCGACAGGGAACGCCCTGGTCACCCCCGGTCCCGGGCCGAAGGACCCGGGCGGGCACCACCACGATCTTGTAGCGTGAGCCTCGTGGCCCGCAGCGTCTACCTGACCAGCGTGGGGTCCGGCGGGGGTAAGTCGACCATCGCCCTCGGCCTCGCGGAACTCCTCTCCCGACAGGTCGAGCGGATCGGCGTGTTCCGGCCGCTCGTCGCCGGCACCGAACCCGACCCGATCCTCGCCCTGCTCACCGACCGTTACCGGATCGACCTGCCGCAGGACGCCCTGACCGGCGCCACGTACGCCGAGGCGAGCGCGCTGGTCGCCGACGGGCGTCGGGAGGAGCTGATCTCCCGGATCGTCGAGCGGTACCGGGACCTGGAACGGCGCTGCCCGGCGGTGGTCGTGGTGGGCAGCGACTTCGCCGACGGCGGGGAGGGCGCGGGCCCCCGGGAACTGGCCTTCAACGCCCGGCTCGCCACCGAGTTCGGCAGCGTGGTGGTGCCGGTGCTCGACGGCTTCGGGCAGTCGCCGGAGACGGTCGCGGCGGCGGCGCGCGGGGCGTACCACGACCTGGACGACCTGGGCGCGACGGTGCTGGCGGTGATCGCCAACCGGGTTCACGAGCCGATGAGGCTGCCCGAGCTGCCCGTCCCCGCGTACGCCATCCCGGAGGTGCCGGCCGTGTCGGCGCCGACGGTGGCCGAGGTGGCGACGGCGCTCGGCGCCACCCTGCTGGCCGGGGACGACGCCGCGCTCGGCCGGGACGTGCTCGACTACGTGGTCGGCGCGGCGCACGTGCCCACCCTGCTCGGCCACCTGACCGAGGGCGCGTTGGTGATCACCCCCGGCGACCGGGCGGACCTGCTGGTCGCGGCGAGCGCCGCGCACGTCGCCGGGCAGGTCTCCGTGGCCGGGGTGGTGCTCACCCTCGGGGAGCAGCCCGACCCGCGGGCGATGCGGCTGGTCGACGGGCTCAACACCGGTCTCGCCGTGCTCTCGGTGACCAGTGACAGCTACGACACGGTGGCCGCGTCCAGCCGGATCGAGGGCCGGCCCAGCCCGGCCAACCCGCGCAAGGTCGAGGCGGCGCTCGGCGCGTTCGAGCGGAACGTGGACACCGTCGACCTGGCCCGCCGGTTGCGGGTCACCCGATCGGCCCGGGTCACCCCGCTGATGTTCGAGTACGACCTGATCGACCGGGCCCGGGCCACCCGCCGACGGCTGGTGCTGCCGGAGGGGACCGAGGAGCGCATCCTGCGCGCGGCGGAGATCCTGCTCCGTCGGGGCGTGGCCGACCTGACCCTGCTCGGTCGTCCCGACGACGTCGCCCGCCGGATCCGGGAACTCGGCATCGACATCACCGGCGCGGACGTGGTGGATCCGATCGCCAGCGGATGGCGCGACGAGTTCGCCGAGGAGTACGCGAAGCTGCGCGCCCACCGGGGTCTCACCGTGGAGCTGGCGCACGACATCGTGGCCCAGCCCAACTACTTCGGCACGATGATGGTGGCGACCGGGCACGCCGACGGCATGGTCTCCGGGGCCACCCACACCACCGCGGCGACCATCCGCCCCGCCTTCGAGATCATCCGGACCGTCCCGGGGGTCTCGGTGGCCTCCAGCGTCTTCTTCATGCTGCTGGCCGACCGGGTGCTGGTCTACGGCGACTGCGCGGTCAACCCCGACCCGGACGCCGCCCAGCTCGCCGACATCGCCATCTCCTCGGCGGACACCGCGGCCCGCTTCGGCATCGAGCCACGGGTGGCGATGCTGTCGTACTCGACCGGCGACTCGGGCTTCGGCGCGGACGTGGAGAAGGTCGCGGCGGCCACCGAGCTGGTCCGCGAGCGCCGGCCGGATCTGCTGGTCGAGGGCCCCATCCAGTACGACGCGGCGATCGACCCGCAGGTCGCGGCGACGAAGCTGCCCGACAGCGCGGTGGCGGGGCGGGCGACGGTGTTCATCTTCCCGGACCTGAACACCGGCAACAACACGTACAAGGCGGTGCAGCGCTCGGCGGGGGCGGTGGCGGTCGGCCCGGTGATGCAGGGCCTGCGCCGGCCGGTGAACGACCTGTCCCGGGGCGCGACCGTCGCCGACATCGTCAACACCGTGGCGATCACGGCCATCCAGGCGGCCGGATCGCCGGAGGAGGACTCGTGACCGACCGCGTGCTGGTGCTCAACTGCGGCTCGTCGTCGGTGAAGTACCGGCTCTACGACGGCGAGACCGTGCGCGACAAGGGCACCGTGGAGCGGGTCGGCGAGCCCGGTGGCGGGCCGGCCGACCACGCCACCGCGGTCCGGGAGATCATCGACCGGGTCGACCTCGCCGGGCTGGGTGCGGTGGGGCACCGGGTGGTGCACGGCGGACGCCGGTTCAGCCGGCCGGTGCTCATCGACGACGCGGTCTTCGCCGCCATCGAGGAACTCGTCCCGCTCGCGCCGCTGCACAACCCGGCGAACCTGGCCGGGATCGAGGTCGCCCGAGCGGCCCTGCCGGACGTGCCGCAGGTCGCCGTCTTCGACACCGCCTTCCACCACACCCTGCCCGAGGCCGCCGCCACGTACGCGATCGACCGGGACACCGCCGAGCGGTACGGCATCCGCCGGTACGGCTTCCACGGCACCTCGCACGCGTACGTCTCGAAGCGCACCGCCGAGCTGCTGGAGCGGCCGTACGAGCAGCTGCGCACCATCACCCTGCATCTGGGGAACGGGGCGAGCGCCTGTGCGGTCGACGGCGGCCGCAGCGTGGCCACCTCGATGGGGATGTCACCGCTGGAGGGCCTGGTGATGGGCACCCGCAGCGGTGACCTGGACCCGACCGTCATCTTCCACCTGCGCCGCGAGGGCGGGATGGGGGTGGACGAGATCGACGACCTGCTCAACCACCGCAGCGGGCTGCTCGGGCTGACCGGTGTCAACGACATGCGCGAGGTGCAGGCCCGGCAGGAGGCCGGGGACCCGGCCGCCACGCTGGCACTGGAGGTCTACTGCCGCCGGATCACCGGCTACGTCGGCGCGTACTACGCGCTGCTGGGCCGGGTGGACGCGGTCACCTTCACCGCCGGGGTGGGCGAGCACTCCCCCGAGGTCCGGGCCGCCGCGCTGGCCGGGCTGGAGCGCCTCGGCATCGCCGTCGACCCGGCGCGCAACGCCGGCAGCGGGGACCGGGTCATCTCGCCGGACGACGCCGAGGTCGCCGTCTGCGTCATCGGCACCGACGAGGAGCGGGAGATCGCCCGGGAGACCCGGGCGGTGGTCGACGCCGGCCGCTGAGCGCCGCCGGAGGTCAGCTCAGGGCCAGCCAGGTGGCCACGGCGACCAGCAGCACGGCGACCACGCCAACGCCCACCGCCAGCGGCAGCCGGGACGGCCCCTGCCCGACGGCGGCGGAGTCCGGGGAGTGTGCGAAGGCACGGAACTGCTCGGTGTTGCCGCTCGGGTCCACGTACTCGTCAGACATGCCGGAGACCCTAGCGAAACCGCGCACCCCGCACCGCCCCCGAGGTACCGAGCGTGACGCCTGCGATCCGTAGCGGTGGCGCAGACCGGCCGAGTGGCGGACGCCACCGGTCCGGACGGCCGGCACCGGCCGCACCGGGCGTACGGCAGGGGTCACGGTGCGTCCGACGATCCCCGGGCGGCCCGTCGGGGCGGGCACAATCGGTGCCATGTCCCGTCGCCGTGCCCCGGTCCCGCTCGTCGCCGTCCTGCTCACCGTCGGCCTGCTCACCGCCGGCCCGGTCGGCTGCTCGGCCGCGCCCGCCCCGACAGCCCGCCCGGCCGCCCCGGCGCAGTCCCCGACGGCCACCGTCCCGGCGCCGCGCGTCCCCACCGGCAGCGCGCCGACGGAGGCGTTCGCGGTCGGCGTACGCCAGTTGAAGCTGAACCGGGGCGGCGACCGGCCCCTGCCGGTGACCCTCTGGTACCCGGCCCGGGGCGACGCCGGCGGCACGCCGCAGCGCGGGGCGACGGTGGCGGCCGGCCGGTTCCCGGTGGTGATGTTCAGCCACGGTCTGGGCGGCCGGCCGGAGGACTACGCGGCGCTGCTGACCCGGTGGGCGGCGGCCGGGTTCATGATCGCCGCGCCCACCTTCCCGCACACCAGCCGGGGCACCGACAGCAACGTGCTCGACGTGCTGAACCAGCCCGCCGACGTCTCGTACGCCCTGGACGCGGTGCTGGCGCTGGACGGAAAGGCCGGTGACCCGCTGCGTGGCCGGCTGGCCACCGACCGGGTGGCGGCGGCCGGGCACTCGGCCGGCGGGGTGACCACGATCGGGCTCTTCACCGCCGGCCGCGACGAGCGCCTGGACGCCGGGGTGGTCTTCGCCGGCACCGGTCTGGGGGTCGGCACGGCCTTCGCCGGGGCCGCCGCGCCGCAGCTCTTCGTGCACGGCCAGGCCGACGAGGTGGTCGAGTACGCGGCCGGCAAGGCGGTCTACGACGCGGTGCCGTGGCCGAAGGCGATGCTCAGCCTGCCGAAGGGCGACCACGGCCGGGCGCTGCTCGGCGACGGCGCCGCCCTGCGGGTGGTCTCCGACACCACGGTGGAGTTCCTCCGCTGGACCCTGTACGGCGACGCGAAGGCCAAGGCCCGCATCGCCGCCGACGCCACCCGCGACGACATCGCCACCCTCGACAACCGCCTCTGACCCCTCCCCACCCCACCGCGGGACGCACTTTCGGAGAAAGAGTGGCTGTTCCGCGCCGGATAGCCACTCTTTCTCCGAAAGTGCGCGGGTGGGGCGAGGTCAGGCGGTGTGGTCGATGACGACCTTGCCGAAGACGTCGCCGGAGTGCAGGCGGGTGAAGGCGTCCTCGACCTTCGAGAACGGCACGACGCTGTCCACCACGGGGTGGATCTCGTGTTCGGCGCAGAAGCCCAGCAGCTCGGTCAGCTCGTCCGGGGTGCCCATCGAGGTGCCCAGGATCTCCAGCTGCATGGCGAAGACCCGGCGCAGGTTGACCGTTGGCTCGTGCCCGGCGGTCGCGCCGGAGACCACGATCCGGGCCATCGGGGCGGCGGACTTCAACGAGTGGTCGAAGGTGGCCGCGCCGACCGTCTCGATCACCACGTCGACCCGCTCGGGCAGCCGTGCGCCGGGCTCCAGCGCGGTCGCCCCCAGCTCGGTGATCCGCTCCCGCTTGCCGGCGTCCCGGCTGGTCGCGTAGACCCGCTTGCCGAGCGCGACGCCGAGGGCGACGGCGGCGGTGGCGACGCCACCGCCGGCCCCCTGGACCAGCACCGACTCGCCCTCGTCCACCCGGCCCTTGGTGGTGAGCATCCGCCACGCGGTGAGCCAGGCGGTGGGCAGGCAGGCCGCGTCGGTCGCCGAGAGGCCCGCCGGCAGCGGCAGCAGGTTCATCCGGGGTACGGCCACCCGCTCGGCCAGGGTCCCGGGGAAGTGCTCGGAGAGGATGGAGACGCCCCGCGGATCGCCCGGGGTGGGCACCACCGGGTAGATGACCACCTGGCGGCCCTCGGGGTCGGTGCCGACGGCGTCGCAGCCCAGGATCATCGGGAGCTGGTCGGCGGAGAGGCCCACCCCGCGCAGCGACCAGATGTCGTGGTGGTTGAGCGAGCTGGCCCGCACCTGCACGGTGACCCAGTCGGAGTCCGGGTGGGCCGGCTCGGGACGGTCGCCGACGCCGAGCGCGGCGAGCGGGTTGTCGGCGTCGAAGCGGGAGGCATAGGCGGCACGCATGATCGGCACCGTAACAAGGGAAACGATCGTTAAGAAGGCCCCGGGCCGTGACGACCCGGGGCCTTTCTCACACGGTCAGGCGCGGGCGACGCCGTCGCGCCGGGCCGCCTCGGCCACCGCCTCCGCCACCGCCGGGGCGACCCGGGGGTCGAGCGGGGAGGGCACGATCGCGTCGGCGGTGAGCGACTCGGCCACCACCGAGGCGATCGCGTCGGCGGCGGCCACCTTCATCCCGTCGGTGATCCGGGTGGCCCGGGCGTCCAGCGCGCCCCGGAACACGCCGGGGAAGGCCAGCACGTTGTTGATCTGGTTGGGGTAGTCGCTGCGGCCGGTGGCCACCACCGCGACGTGCCGGGCCGCCACCTCGGGGTGCACCTCGGGGTTGGGGTTGGCCAGCGCGAAGACGATGCCGCCCGGGGCCATCCCGGCCACCGCCTCCTCGGGGATCTGCCCGCCGGAGACGCCGATCAGCACGTCCGCGCCGCGCAGCGCCTCGGTGACGTCACCCTGACGGCCCTCGGCGTTGGTCGTCTCGGCGAGGTGCGCCTTGGTCTCGGTCAGGTCGGGACGGTGCCGGCCGATGATGCCCTTCGAGTCGCAGACCACCACCTGCTCCGGGTTCACGCCCCCGGCGACCAGCATCGCGGTGACCGCGACCCCGGCCGCGCCGGCTCCGCTGACCACCACCCGCAGGTCGCCGAGCTTGCGGTTGAGCAGGGTCGCCGCGTTGCGCAGCGCGGCCAGCACGACGATCGCGGTGCCGTGCTGGTCGTCGTGGAAGACCGGGATCGGCAGCGCCTCGTCCAGCCGGCGCTCGACCTCGAAGCAGCGCGGGGCGCTGATGTCCTCCAGGTTGATGCCCCCGAAGGAGGGGGCGAGCGCCTTCACCGTCGCCACGATCTCGTCCACGTCCTGGGTGTCCAGGCAGATCGGTACCGCGTCCACGCCGGCGAACTGCTTGAACAGCACCGCCTTGCCCTCCATCACCGGCAGCGCGGCACGGGGGCCGATGTTGCCCAGCCCGAGTACGGCGGAGCCGTCGGTGACGACCGCGACGGTGTGCGACACCCAGGTGTAGTCGTCGGCGAGGGCGGGGTCGGCGGCGATGGCCTCGCAGACCCGGGCCACGCCCGGGGTGTACGCGAGGGAGAGGTCCTCCCGGCTGGTCAGCGGAACCGTCGAGGTGACGGCCATCTTGCCGCCGACGTGCAACCGGAAGACAGGATCAGCGGGATCCACGGTGGACGCAGACATGGTGACTCCAGGATCTGTCGAGCAGACGGAGCGGCCGGCGCGGGCGCGAGGTGAGGCGTCGGACGGCGGCACGCGGTGCGGGGGGTCACCCGGGCACTTTCCGAGCATAGTCACGTGACGGGCGCTCGGATGTGAGCAGGGTCATAACGGCCGGCGGGACACCCGGCCGGGGCGGGGCCAGTAGCGCAGCACCACCCGGCCCAGCACGTCGGCCACGCCGTACGCCCGGGAGTCGTCGGTCACCAGGTCGTTGTCCCCGCGTACCCACCAACCGCCGTCCTGCGGGCGGACGGCGCGCTTGACCACCAGCAGCTCCGGGCGGGTGCGGAAGACCGCGACCACGACGTCGCCGGGGCGGGCCGGGCGGCCACCGACCCGGACCAGGACGGCGTCGCCGTGGCGCAGCGTGGGCGACATGGACGGGCCGGTCACCCCGACGGCGGTCAGCGGCCGGCGCAACCGCGCCCCGGGACCGTCTCGGTCGACCGCCATCAGGTTTCCCCTCCGCCCCTGTCGGGGACGTCTTCAGGAGTAATGTCGGCTTGGATCATCGCAAACATCCCGTGGAGGACTCTGATGCGACTTCCCCGCATCCTTTCGCCCCGTCTGACCGCCAGCGCGCACTGCGACCTGCCGTGCGGCGTCTACGACCCGGCGCAGGCCCGGATCGAGGCCGAGTCGGTGAAGGCGATCTGCGAGAAGTACCAGGCCAACACCGACCCGGAGTTCCGCACCCGCGCCATCCTGATCAAGGAGCAGCGCGCCGACCTGGTCAAGCACCACCTGTGGGTGCTGTGGACCGACTACTTCAAGCCGGCCCACTTCGAGAAGTACCCGCACCTGCACCAGCTCTTCAACGAGGCCACCAAGCTGGCCGGCGCGGCCGGCGCCAAGGGCGGCACCGACCCGTCCAAGGCCGACGAGCTGCTCCAGAAGATCGACGAGATCTCGAAGATCTTCTGGGAGACCAAGAAGGCGTGACCCTGGCTCCCCAGCCGCCGTCGATCCGGCCGGCACGTCCCGAGGACGTGCCGGCCGTCGTCGCGATGGTGCACGAACTCGCCGAGTACGAGCGCGCCCCCGAGCAGTGCCATCTCACCGAGGGGCAACTGCACGCCGCGCTCTTCGGGCCGTCACCCGCGCTCTTCGGGCACGTCGCGGTGGACGCCGACGACCGGCCGCTCGGCTTCGCCCTGTGGTTCCTCAACTTCTCCACCTGGGAGGGCGTGCACGGCGTCTACCTGGAGGACCTGTACGTGCGTCCCGAGGCGCGGGGCACCGGGGCCGGCCGGGCGCTGCTCGCCACCCTGGCCGCGCTCTGCGTCGAGCGTGGCTACCGGCGGCTCGACTGGTGGATGATCCACTGGAATCCGGCCGCCCGCTTCTACGCCTCCATCGGCGCGGAGCAGATGCGGGAGTGGTTGCCGTACCGGCTGACCGGGCCGGCTCTGCACGCCCTCGCCGGGCAGGCGCGGACGGCACCCGCCCGGCCGGACGTCTGAGGGGGTAGAGTCCCCGACCGGGGGGATGAGGCGTGACTCAACTGACCGGCCAGCCGACGACCGACGACGACGTCGTGCACCTCACCGTGCCCGCCGACGGCGGATACCTCGGCGTGCTCCGTACCGCGACGGCGGGGCTCGCGGCCCGTCTCCAGTTCGCCCTCGACGAGATCGAGGACCTGCGCATCGCGGTGGACGAGGCGTGCGCGATGCTGCTCGCCATCGCCACCCGCGACGCCGAGCTGGAGTGCCGCTTCGCGGTCACCGAGGACGCGCTCACCGTCGAGGTGACGGTGCCGACCGTTCGCGGCGCGACGTTGCCCTCGGAGTCCTCGTTCGCCTGGAAGGTGCTCACCGCGCTGACCACCGCGGCCTCGGCGCACGCCGCCGACGGGCGGGCCACCATCTCGCTGCTGACCCGCCGCTCCGGCTACTGACCGGCTCCCGGCCTCCCGGCCGGCAGGGTCACCCGGAGCCCGGCGTCACTCGAAGCCCAGGGCCCGCGTCGTGGGCGGGCTGAGCAGCAGCGCGCAGACCCCGACGCCGAGCGCCATCAGCGGTACGCCCAGCCAGCCCATGCCGGCCTGGAGCATGAACCAGCCGACGGGCAGCAGCATCAGTTCGAGGACCATCGCGGGCGCCCGCGCGCCGGCGCGACGACGGGCCAGCGCCCCGCCGAGGGCCCAGAGCGCGGCGGCGCCGGCGATCGCGAACCCGGTCACGAAGAGTGCCGACACCAGGTCGGTCTTGGTGGCGGTCAGGTCGGCCCAGATCAGCCAGCCGGCGAGCAGCGCAAGGGCGACCGCCTCGGCCCGCAGCAGCCGTACCGCCCAGCGGAGGGTGTCCGGCGCGGCGTCGGAGTCGATGGTCACGCGGGCCACGATACCGGTGGGCGGTCGCGGTACAGTGCCGCCCATGCGGGCCGTCCTGGTGGTCAATCCGAAGGCCACCACCACCAGCGAACGCAGCCGGGACGTCCTGGTCCGGGCGCTGCGCAGCGAAGTAGACCTGTCGGTGCGGTACACCCGCCGGCGGGGTCACGCCACCGACCTGGCGCGGGAGGCGGCCGAGGAGGGGGTCGACGTCGTCGTCACCCTCGGTGGTGACGGCACGGTCAACGAGGTGGTGAACGGCCTGATGGCGGCCGAGCCACCGACCTTCCGCACCGACGGTACGCCCGCCGAGCGGCTGCCCGCGCTGGCGACCGTGCCGGGTGGCTCGACGAACGTCTTCGCCCGCGCCCTGGGCCTGCCCCGGGACTGGCCGGAGGGCACCAGCATGATCCTCGAGGGGCTGCGGCTGGGCCGCTCCCGGACGATCGGGCTGGGCCGGGCCGACGACCGCTACTTCACCTTCTGCGCCGGCTTCGGCGTGGACGCGGCGGTGATCCACCGGGTGGAGCAGGCCCGTAAGCGGGGTCGGGTCTCCACGCCGGCGCTCTACTTCCGCGCCACGCTGAGCCAGTACTTCCTCGACTCGGACCGCCGGCACCCGGCGATCTCGCTGGAGCGTCCGGGCGAGCCGGCCGAGGGCGAGTTGGCGACGGTCATCATCCAGAACTGCGCCCCGTGGACGTACCTGGGCGAGCGGGAGATCAACCCGAATCCGGAGGCGTCCTTCGACCTCGGCCTCGATGTCATGGCGCTGCGTCAGCTCCGCGTGGCCAGTACGACACGGACAGTGACGCAATTCCTCTCCCGGGATCCGGATCCGCACGGCAAGCAGGTGCTGCGGCTGCACGACGTGGCTGAGTTCACGCTGGTCAGCGCCCGCCCGCAGGCGTTCCAACTCGACGGCGACTACCTTGGCGTGCGGGAGAAAGTCAGATTCACATCCGTTCCCGCTGCACTGAGAGTAATCTGCTAGGTCTCGGGTAACGCCCTAGGTCGGCGGTCGTTACACCGCACGACGGCGGTGGCCGCCAGGATGAGGGGTGGTGCCGGAAATGTCAGCAATGTCACGCGGACTGTACTATATTGATCCTCGACTGTGGTACGCCGGGTAACCAGGGACGCCTCAAACCCGGACAAAAGGGTCGTGAGCTTGCTCACCGTGCGGAGTTTTTCCTCGCGTCACCCTTGACATCGACAGAGTTCGTGAAAGTATTCACAAGCGAACTTGAGTTACCGGGACATTGCCTGGATATGCTCGGCAGGTTGAGCCTTTCCAGCAGGTCGCGGGACTGAACGAGCCTGCTCACGCACTGCTGAATAGTCGGACGCGAACCGTCACGACCGGCACTGCGGATGCATATAAGGAAAAGCAACAGCGTTATCTGCCGCCCATCTCAGAATGAGGAGTGTTGCCGCCATGGACTGGCGCCACGATGCCGTCTGCCGCGACGAGGACCCGGAGCTGTTCTTCCCGATCGGGACGTCCGGTCCGGCCCTCCTGCAGGTGGAGCAGGCGAAGGCCGTCTGCCGGCGCTGCCCGGTGACCGACCACTGCCTCCAGTGGGCGCTGGAGTCCGGTCAGGACGCCGGCGTCTGGGGCGGGATGAGCGAGGAGGAGCGTCGCGCGGTGAAGCGCCGCGGCGGGCTCCGGGTGCTGCGCGCTCACTCCGCCTGACCGACCACACACACAGCCGTACGCCCCGGCCGGGTCCGCCCCGCCGGGGCGTTCTGCTGTCCGCACACCGTCCCCCTACCCCGCCACCCCGGTTTCGATCATGGTGGCGGCCCCCGTCACACCGGCGTCGCCGCGTCCACCCGGCGCAACACCAGGTCGGCCAACTCCGGGGCGTCGGTCAACGGCCCGCTGACCGCCACCGCCCCGGCCGCCCGCGCCGCCGACACCACCCCGTCGTGGAAGAGCCCCGGCGCCAGGAAGTACGCCGCCACGGCCACCCGCCGGGCCCCCGCCGCCCGTAACCGGGCCACCGCCACGGCCGCCGTCGGCGGGGCCGCCGAGGCGTACGACACGGTGCAGGACAGCCCGAACTCGGCGGCCAGCGCCACGGCGACCCGCCCCACCGAGCCCCGCGCCCGGGCGTCCCGGGTCCCCGCCGCCGCCAGCACCAGCGCGTCGACGCCGCCCGGCTCCGCCTCCGCCAACCGCCGGCGCAGCCCGGCCAGCAGCCCGGCGTCGACCGTCCCGTCCGCCGGCCCGAGCACGTCGGTCACCCGTACCGCCAGCTCCGGGGCCGTCTCGCGGGCCGCCGCCACCGCTGCCGGGACGTCCACCCGCCGGTGGTACGCGGCGGTGAGCAGCAGCGGCACGACCACCGCCTCGGCGTGCCCGTCCGCCGCGAGCGCGCGCAGCACCTCCGTCGGCCCCGGGTCGGTGTGGTCCAGCCAACTCGGCAGCACCCGGGTGCCGGGGCGGGCGGCCTCGACGGCCCGGGCCAGCGCCCGGGTGGCCGCCGCCGCCCGGGGGTCCCGGCTGCCGTGCGCCACCAGCACCACCGGCGTACCGCCGGGCGAGCCGGACCCCGACGGCGGCGCGGGTCGCCCGGAGCCGGACCGGCCGACGAGCGGCTGCCCGGCCCCGGGCCGGCTCGGCGTGGGCGGGCCCGGCGTGGGCGGGCCCGGCGTGGGCGTGGCGCGGCCGGCAGCGGACGTGGCCGGCGCGGACCGGCCGGCAGCGGACGTGCTTCCGGTGGCCGGCGCGGGATCACCCGCGCCGGCCACCGGAGAGGTGTCCGGCCCGGTCAGACGTGCAGGCCGCACTCGGTCTTCTCGAACATCGCCCAGCGGCCGGCCCGCGGGTCCTCCCCCGCCTTGGTGCGCCGGGTGCAGGGCCAGCAGCCGATCGAGCCGTAGCCGCGGCTGAACAGCTCGTTGACCGGGATGTCGTACCGGGAGATGTAGCCGTCGACGTCGGCCTGGGTCCAGGCCGCGATCGGGTTGACCTTCACCTTGCCGCGCCGCGCGTCGAAGGTCACCACCGGCGTGTTCGCCCGGGTCGGCGACTCGTCCCGGCGCAGCCCGGCGGCCCAGGCGTCGTACCCGGCCAGGGCCCGCTCCAGCGGCTCCACCTTGCGCAGCTGGCAGCAGTCGTCGGGCGAGCGGTTGAACAGCCGGGGACCGTACTCGCCGTCCTGCTGCCCGACGGTCAGCCGGGGCCGGATCGAACGCACGTTCACCGGCAGCCGGCGGGCCACCTCGTCGCGGACCCGCAACGTCTCCGGGAAGTGCAGGCCGGTGTCGAGGAAGACCACGTCCACCCCCGGGGCGACCCGGGAGACCAGGTGCGCCAGCACGGCGTCCGCCATCGAACTGGTCACGCAGAACCGGTCGCCGAAGGTCTCGGCCGCCCAGCGGGCGATCTCCAACGCTGGGGCGCCCTCCAGCTCACGGCCGGCCGTCTCGGCCAGCACGCGCAGCTCCTCCGGGTCGCGCCGGTCCGGCTCGGCCGACGTCGGGGCGCCGGGCCCCACCAGTCGCAGGTTCGCTGCGGAGACGAGGTTCATCCGGGCCGGCCTCTCGTTCGTGACTGCGGGGCTCGCCAGTTCACTTCGCGCGCTCACCGGAGCACCACCGCGCCGAGCAGGCCGGTGAACTTCACCGTGAAGACGCGGGCGCAGGCGTGGCACTCCCAGGCGCCGTGCCCGGCCTCGCTCGGCCGCAGGTCCTCCTCCCCGCAGTACGGGCAGTAGAGAGGTGCGGAACGGGCATCACTCATCGGAGCTCCTCCTCGTCGACCCTGATCACCCAGTTGGCGAACGTCTCACCGTCGGTCCGGCTCGCCAGGTAGCGGCGGGCCAGTCGTTCCACGTACTCCGGCAGCTCGTCGGCGGTGGTCTTCAGGCCGCGCAGCTTGCGCCCGAAGCCGGCGGTCTGCCCCTCCGCCATGCCGAGGCCGCCGCCGAGGTGCACCTGGAAGCCCTCCACCTGGCGGCCGTCCGGACCGACCACCAGCTGCCCCTTCAGGCCGATGTCGGCGACCTGGGTACGGGCGCAGGCGTTCGGGCAGCCGTTGAGGTGGATGGAGATGTCGGCGTCGAAGTCGCGCAGCCGCTCCTCCAGCCGGGCCACCAGCTCCTCGCCGCGCCGCTTGGTCTCGACGATGGCGAGCTTGCAGAACTCGATGCCAGTGCAGGCCATGGTGCCGCGTCGCCAGGCCGACGGCCGGGCCTCCAGGCCGATCCCGCGCAGCGCGTCGACCAGGGACTCCGTCCGCTCCGGCGGCACGTCGAGGACCAGCAGCTTCTGGTACGGGGTGAGCCGCACCCGACCGCTGCCGTGCGCCTCGGCCAGGTCGGCGAGCCGGGCGAGCTGCGCGCCCGAGACCCGCCCGACGACCGGGGCGGCGCCGACGTAGTGGCGGCCGTCGCGCTGCCGGTGCACGCCGATGTGGTCGACCGGCTTGCTCGGCAGCTCCGGGGCGGGCCCGTCGAGCAGGGTCCGGCCCAGGTACTCCTTCTCCAGCACCTCGCGGAACTTCTCCACGCCCCAGTCGGCGACCAGGAACTTCAGCCGGGCCCGGTTGCGCAGCCGGCGGTAGCCGAAGTCGCGGAAGATGCCGACCACGCCGGCCCAGACGTCCGGCACCTCGGCCAACGGCACCCAGACACCGAGCCGCTTGGCCAGCATCGGGTTGGTGGCGAGGCCGCCGCCGACCCAGACGTCGAAGCCGGGGCCGTGCTCCGGGTGGTCCACCCCGAGGAAGGCGATGTCGTTCGCCTCGTACGGGGTGTCGACCAGCCAGGAGATCGAGGTCTTGAACTTGCGGGGCAGGTTGGAGAACTGCTTGTCGCCGACGTACCGGCTGACGATCTCGTCGACGGCCGGCGTCGGGTCGACCAGTTCGGCCTCGGCCACCCCGGCGACCGGGCTGCCCAGCACGACGCGCGGGCAGTCGCCGCACGCCTCGGTGGTCTGCAGGCCGACCGACTCCAGCCGGCGCCAGATCTCCGGCACGTCCTCGACCCGGATCCAGTGGTACTGGATGTTCTGCCGGTCGGTGATGTCGGCGGTGTCCCGGGCGAACTCGCGGGAGATGTCGGCGACCACCCGCAGCTGGGCCAGGGTCAGCTCACCGCCGTCGACCCGGACCCGGAGCATGAAGTACTCGTCCTCCAGCTCGTGCGGTTCCAGCACGGCCGTACGGCCGCCGTCGATGCCCGCCTTGCGCTGGGTGTAGAGGCCCCACCAGCGGAACCGGCCGCGCAGGTCCTGCGGGTCGATGGAGGAGAAGCCGCGGTGGGCGTAGATGGTCTCGATCCGGGCCCGCACGTTCAGCGGGTCGTCGTCCTTCTTGATCCGCTCGTTGGCGTTGAGCGGCTCGCGGTGGCCCAGCGCCCACTGCCCCTCGCCACGGGGGCGGCGAGGCGCCCGCGCGGGCGGGGTGTCGGGGCGGGCCGAGGTGCTGGTGACCGCCATCGCGGCGTCCTCCGTTGTCTGCTGTGCCTCGGTGAGTGCGCGGGCGCGGCGGCCGACCCGTGGGGACGGGCCGAGGACAACGGTGTCAGAACGGCCGGCGCGGACTACGCGCCCGAGACAGGTGGGTCGGGCGTCGTCAGTGGGCCGGACAGATCGCGCTGCGCACGCGGCCGTAGTCGACGTGGCGACGGGCCACGAAGCGGCGGACGACAGCGGCGGTCATGCGCTCATGCTGCCACACGCCGACAGGCCCGGCCAACGACCGCGTGCGGCATCCCACATCACGGGCGACGCCCCCCGACCCATCGAAGATCGACTCCGCGCTCCGCGCTCCGCGCCCCGCGCCCCGCGCCCCGCGCCCCGCGCCCCGCGCCCCGCGCCCCGCGCCCCGCGCCCCGCGCCCCGCGCCCCGCGCCCCGCGCCCCGCGCCAAGATCGTGCTGAATCACGGATGATGTAGTGGCATCCCCGCGCGGCCGAGGCCACTACATCCAGGATCAAGCGCGATCTTGCGAGCTGGCCCGCTACGACCACGGGCCACGAGCGGGTGTGGAAGGCTCGATCCGTGGGCGACATGTCCGTAAGGCGAGATCCGGCGGTCTCGGGTCGGGGGACGGAGTCGCTGGTGTGGCTCGTGCCGACCCTGGCCACCCTCGCCGTCGGGCTGGCCGGAATCGGTCGTGCGCAGCCGTGGCGGGACGAGCTGGCCACCTGGAGCGCCGCCATCCGGCCGCTGCCGGACCTGTTCCGGCTCACCGGCACGGTGGACGCCGCCACCGGGCCGTACTACCTGCTGCTGCACGGCTGGGTACGACTCGTCGGCGACTCGCCGACCGCGCTGCGGCTGCCCTCGGCGCTGGCCGTGGCGGCGGCGGCCGGGCTCACCGCCGTCCTCGGGCGACGGCTGTTCGGGGCACGCGCCGGCCTGCTCGCCGGACTGCTCCTCGCGGTGCTCCCCGGCACCTCCCGGTACGCCCAGGAGGCCCGCCCGTACGCCCTGGCCACCCTCTTCGCGGTGCTGGCCACCGTGCTGCTGGTGCGGGCGCTGGACCGCTCCGGTCGGGCCCGCTGGGCGGGTTACGCCGCCGCCGTGGTCGCGCTCGGCCTGACCCACCTGCTCGCCCTCACCGTGCTCGCCGCGCACGCCGTGGCGGTCCTGGCCGCCACACGGGCGGGGCCGGGTGCCGCGGCGGTGGCGGCGGCTGTGTCGCCGGAGGCAGGGGCCTCGGACGCCGTGGCGGACGGGCGGGACGGCCGGGTGGGCGACGCCCGGGACCGCCGGCCGGCGCTGCACTGGGTGCTCGCCCTGCTGCCGGCGCTGGTCGTGCTCACCCCGCTGCTGGTGCGCGCGCGGGGGCAGCGCTCCCGGCAGCTCGACTGGGTCGAGCCGGCCCGGCTCGCGGACCTGGCGGCGTTGCCGGGCGGTGTGGCGCAGAGCAGCGTGGTGGGGGGCCTGGTGGTCGGCCTCGCCGCGCTCGGCGCGGCCCGGGCGGGGCGGCGGGCGCTGCTGCCCGGCCTCTGCGTGCTGCTGCCGGTGCTGCTGGTCTTCGCCGCCGGGTTGGTGGTGCCGCTCTGGGTGCCGCGCTACCTGCTCTTCACCGTGCCGTTCGCCTGCGTGCTCGCCGGGGCGGCGCTGGCCGTCGCGCCGGCCACCCCGGACGCCGCCACCGGGTCGAAGCGGCAACTCGAGGCCATCCCCGCCACGCCGGACGCGGCCACCGGGTCGAAGCGGCAACTCGCGCCACCCGAGGCCACGCCGGTCACGTCGGGCACCGCCGCCCTGCTGTGGCAGCGACTCGCGCCCCCGGTCGCCGTGGTGGCGTTGGCGGGGCTGCTCGGCCTGCCCGAGCAGGCGTCGCTGCGGCAGACCCACGGCTGGCCGCGCAGCGCCACGGTCGACTACCGGGGCGCGGCGGAGATCGTCGGCGCGGGCCAGGAGGCCGGCGACGCCATCGTCTACTGGCCCCGGGACGGCTGGCTCTTCCTCGACCTCGGACTGGCGTACCACCTGGAGCAGCGGCCCCGGGACGTGCTGGTGGTCCGCGACCAGCGGCAACGCGCGGACTTCTGGGTCACCGAGTGCCCGCGCCCGACGGACTGCCTGGCCGGGGCCCGGCGGGTGTGGCTGGTACTGGCCGGCCGCCGACCGGACCCGCTGAAGGTGGTCCCCACCACGACCGGCGACGCTCTCCGCAACGACTACACGGTGACCCGGCTGTGGCACCGCCCCAACGTCACCGTCGCCCTGCTCACCCGCGCCTGAGCCGCCGGAGGATCTTGGTAGGAATCGACCCCTGGAGGGGCCTTTCCGTACCAAGATCCACGAGAAGCCGACCGGGGTCAGGTGGGCTGGCGGTCGCCGCCGCGGGCCAGGGGGACGACGAGGACGGCCTCGGTGCCGCCCTCGGCGCCGTTGCGCAGCTCGATGCTGCCGCGCAGCTCCCCGGTGGCCAGCGCCCGGACGATCTGCAACCCCAGCCGCCCACCGCGTTCGGCGTCGAACTCGGCCGGCAGGCCACGCCCGTTGTCGGCCACCGACACGTGCAACTGCTTGCGGAACCGGTGCGCGGTGACCACCACCTCCGGCTTCGCCGCACCCTCCGGGCCGGGGGACGCGCCGTCCTCACCGGCCGGCGGGAAGCCGTGCTCGACGGCGTTGAGCAGCAGTTCGTTGAGGACCATCACCAGCGAGGTGGCGATCTCGGCGGGGAGCACCCCGAAGCTTCCCCTGCGCCGCATGCCGACGCTCACCTCGGTCGCCGCGACCTCGGTGGCCGCACTGGCCACCCGGTCGACGATCCCGTCGAACTCGACCGCCTCGTCGCTGGACATGGAGAGGGTCTCGTGCACCAGGGCGATCGAGGCGACCCGGCGTACCGACTCCTCCAGGGCGACCCGGGCCTCGGGCATGGCGACCCGCCGGGCCTGCAGGCGCAGCAGCGCGGCGACGGTCTGGAGGTTGTTCTTCACCCGGTGGTGGATCTCCCGGATGGTGGCGTCCTTGGTGATCAGGGCGCGGTCGCGACGGCGTACCTCGGTGATGTCGCGGACCAGCACCAGCGCGCCGATCGGCACCCCGGCCGGCATCAGCGGCAGCGACCGGGTCAGCATGGTCGCGCCCCGGGCGTCGATCTCGCGCCGGGGCGGGGCCTCGCCGCGCAGCGCGGCGAGCACGCCGTTGGCCGCGTCGGTCCCTTCCAGGGGGTCGCTGGCCAGCCGACGGTGCAGCTTCGCCAGGTCCTCGCCGACCAGGTGCGAGGCGTAGCCCAGCCGCCGGTACGCCGACTGCGCGTTCGGGCTGGCGTAGGTGACCTTGCCGCCCGCGTCCAGGCGGACCAGACCGTCGCCCACCCGGGGGGCCGAGGTGGTCTCCCCCGGGTGGCGGGGCGGCGGGAAGGTGCCGTCGGCGATCATCTGGGCCAGGTCGTCGGCGGTGGTGAGGTAGTTCAGCTCCAGCTGGCTGGGCGTCCGGGCGGTGGAGAGGTTGGTGTCCCGGCCGACCACGGCGACCACCTCGCCGGCCTCGCCGTCGGCGGTGCGCAGCCGGACCGGGATCGCCTCGTGCCGGGCGGGCACGTCGCCGTACCAGACCGGGTCGCCCTCCCGCCAGATCCGCCCCTGCCGGTACGCCACCTCCAGGTGCGCCACCTCGGGCCCGCCGACGATCCGCCCCACCTGGTCGTCGAGGTACGCGGTGGGGGCGGTCGTCGGGCGTACCTGGGCGACGCAGAGGAACGTCCCGTCGCCGTCGACCGGCACCCAGAGCAGCAGGTCGGCGAAGGACAGGTCGGACAGCAGCTGCCAGTCGCCGGCGATCCGGTGCAGGTGGTCGATGTCGGCCGGGCGGAGCTGGGTGTGCTCCTCGGCGAGGTCGCGCAGCGTGGACACGCCTCACAGCGTGCCACGTTCCGGCTCACATCGTCGCGGTGACCTTCTTGAGCCCGCGCGGTGCGTCCGGGTCCTCGCCCCGGGCCAGCGCCAGGGCGAGCGCCAGCCGCTGCAACGGCAGGATGTCCAGCAGCGGGGCGTACCGCTCGTCGACCTCCGGGACGGCCATCCGGGTGGCGCCCTCGACCTCGGCGGAGCCGACCACCACCACGTCGGCGCGGCGCTCGCCGAGTCGGGGCAGCACCTCGCCCATGGACCGCCCGCCGGGGCCGGAGCCGACCACGGCCAGCACCGGCACGTCCGGGTCGGTCATGGCGAGCGGGCCGTGCAGCAGGTCCGCGCCGGAGAAGGCGAGCGCGGGCAGGTAGGAGGTCTCCATCAGCTTCAGCGCCGCCTCCCGGGCGGTCGGGTACGCGTACCCCCGGCCGGTGGTGACGAGCTGGCCGGCGAAGCGGTAGCGGGGTGCGAGCTGCGCCGGGGTGGGGTCGGCCAGGGTGCGCTCGGCCAGCTCGGGCAGGGCGTCCAGTGCGGCCCGCTCCTCGGCCGGCAGCGTCCCCTCGCCCGCGCGGATCCCCTCCACGAGCATCAACAGGGCGAGCAGTTCGGCGGTGTACGTCTTGGTGGCGGCGACCGCCCGCTCGTGCCCGGCGGCGATGTCGACGCTCAGCTCGGCGGCCTCGACCAGCGGCGAGTCGGGATTGTTGGTGACGGCGAGGGTGAGCGCGCCGGAGGCGCGGGCGGTGCGCAGCACCTCGGTCAGATCGGGGGAGCCGCCGCTCTGACTGACGCCGACGACCAGGGCGTCGGAGAGGTCGGGGCGGGCCCCGTAGATGGTGACCACGCTCGGCGAGGCGAGCCCGGCGGGCAGGCCGAGCCGGATCTCGGTGAGGTACGCGCCGTAGAGGGCGGCGTGGTCGGAGGTGCCCCGGGCGGTGAAGACGACGTGCCGGGGTCGGTGCCGGGCGACGGCCGCCGCGACGCGGGCGATCGGCTCGGCGTGCGCGGCGGAGAGCAACCGTGCGTAGCCGGCCGGCTGCTCGTCGATGTCTGCGGCCATGCCGGCCCCTGGGCGTGTCACGAAGGCTCCTCCCCTGCGCGGTTCCCGCGCGTTTGGTGATCAGTCTTGCACCATTAGGCGCATACGAGCAATCGAACGAGCAGCAATGAGCAGTCGATCACCAATATGCGGTCTCATCCCCTAGGCTTGCCCAGCCCCGGCAACCCACACCTGCGAGCGGAAGGCGAACGTGTCCGAGGACGATCCCGCGCTCTCCGCGGCGGAGGAACTCGCCCTCGCCCGGCTGGCCCTCGACGCCGGCGACCTGCCGCACGCCGCCGGCCATCTGGCCGCCGCGCTGGCTCAGACCCCGACGCTGCCCGAGGTGCACGAGACGCTGGCCCGGATCGCGGCGGCCTCCGGCGGCGACCTGGACCTCTTCCCGCTGGGCCAGCGGGCCTTCGTCGGGGCGGTGGTGGCCCGCGCCCACCTGCTCGCCGCCTCCGGCCGCCCGGCCGAGGGGCTCGACCTGCTGGTCGCCGCCACCGCGCACGCGCCCGGCACGGACTGGGCCGGGGTGCCCTGGGTGACCGCCCCCGAACTGGCCGGACGGCTCGACCCCGAGCGCATCGCCCGGATCCTCATGCAGGTCTGCGCGGCGGTGCCCGACCCGGTGCCCCGGGCCGGCCGTCCGCCGCTGTCGCCGTACCTCACGCTGGCCCGGCACGCCGTCGACGCGAACCCGCGGCACCCGCTGCTGCTCGGCGCGGCGTCCGCGCTGGCCCGGCGGCTCGGCGAGGTCGCCCTCGCCGTCACCTGGGCCAGCCGGGGGGTACGCGAGGAGCCGTCCAAACTCGGCGAGGTGTGGCTCGGGTACGCGTACCGCAGCGCCGGCCGGACCCGCGAGGCCCTCGCGGCCCTGGAGCGGGCGGTCGCCCACGACCCCGACGATCTCGCGGTGTACGCGGACATCGCCGGCACCCTGGCCGACACCGGCCGCCTCGACGAGGCCCTGGACTGGACCGACCGGGCGCTGGAGCGCGACCCGACCTTCGACTGCGCGGTGCACACCGCCCACCGGCTGCGCTTCCTGCGCGACGGCGACGTGGCGCACCTGATCGCGCTGGCCGACTTCGTCCGCGACCACCCGGACGACAGCCACGAGCACGGCGACCTCGCCGAGTGCTGCCGCAGCCGGCCCTGGCTGGGGCAGGTCACCCCGGCCGCCGGCGCGATGGTGGACGCGCTGCGCCGCTCGTCGGGCACCGACGGCGCACCCGGTACGGCGGTCCGCCTCACCGCCCCGGAGCCGCCCAGCGCGATGCGGGCCGGCGCGGCGGCGGGCCTCGACGTCGAGGTGACCGGGGTGGCCGAGCCGGATCCGCGCGAGCCCCGCCGGGCCACCACCTGCCAGCTCTGGCGCTACGAGGGCGGCACGGCCGCCCCGACCCTGCCGGCCCCGTCCGCCGACGCGGCGCAGCGGGTACGCCAGCTCGCCCACCCCGCCTGGCCCCACCCGCCGGCCGCGTACGACGCCGCGGTCGGGCTGGCCACCCTGGAGCTCGCGGACCTGCTGGGACTGTTGGTGCATCCGCCGGAGCCGCCCGACACCGCGCTGGGTCGGGTGCTCGGCGGGCAGGACCCCGCGCTCTGGGTGCGCTGCGTGCAGGTCTGGGCCTGTCTCGGGCTGCTGCACCACCGCACCGACGAGCCGTGGGCGTCCTCGACCCGACGCCGGGTGCTGGTCGAACTGGTCTGGGGCGTCGAGGACTGGATCACCGAGGCCGCGCTCTTCGCCCTGGTCACCGCCGCCTGGGTCGACCCCTCGGTACGCCCCGACGTGGCCGCGGTGGTGGCCGAACGCCTCGTCGACGTGGCCGAGGTGACCCGGGAACGGCCGGTGCCGATCGCGGTGTCGCTGGCGTACCTGGCGCTGGCCACTCCGGCGTTGGACCCGGCGACCACCGCCCTGGCCCACGCCCTGCTCGACGGCGCGACGGCGGTCTCCGGGCCCGGCCCACTGCGCCGCCTCTGGCAGCGCCTCACCGCCCTCTTCCACCGCCCCTGACCCCGCCACCCCTCCGCTGCCCGCACTTTCAGAGAAAGAGTGGCCATCCCACCCGGAATGGCCACTCTTTCTCTGAAAGTGTGCGGATCTTGGGGCGGGCGGGGCGGGCGGGGCGGGGCGGGGCG
>NZ_JBNADX010000011.1:0-184003 GCF_049629545.1 Micromonospora citrea | reverse complement strand
GGTGGGGGTGGGGTGGGGGGAGGGGGTTAGTGGCGGCGGCGGATGTCGTAGGTGGAGGGGGCGGGGTGGGGGGTGAGGAAGTCCTGGTCGCGCATGCGGCACCAGGCGGGGATGTCGACCGCGGCGGCCGGGTCGTCGGCGAGGACCCGCAGAACCGCGCCGACCGGTAGCTCGGGCAGGCGGCGGGCCAGCGCGATGACCGGCAGCGGGCAGCGCTGACCCCGGCAGTCGAGCACCTCGATGGGCTCGGTCACAGCCCCACCACCCCGGCCTCGGCGCGCAGGTCGGCCACGATGCCGGGCAGTTCGGCCAGGAACCGCTCCACGTCCGCCTCGGTCGTCTCCCGGTGCAGCGACACCCGGACGTTGCCGTGCGAGAGCACCCCCATCGCCTCCAGCACGTGCGACGGGCGCAGCGTCGAGGAGGTGCAGGAGGAGCCGGAGGAGACCGCGAAACCGCGCCGGTCCAGCGCGTGCAGCAGCACCTCGCCGTCGACGTACAGGCAGGAGAAGGTGACCAGGTGGGGTAGGCGATCCACCGGGTCGCCGACCACCTCCACGTCCGGCACCTCGGCCGCCACCCGGGCGCGGATCCGGTCCACCAGCGGCGCCAACCGGGTCGCCTCGGCCGCCGCGTCGGCCGCCGCCGCGCGCAGGCTCGCCGCCGCCGCCACGACCGCCGGCAGGTTCAACACCCCGGGGGTACGCCCCGACTCCCGCTCGTCGGCCGGCCACGGCGACTCCCAGCGGGCGCCCTTGCGCACCACCAGCAGCCCGACGCCGGGCGGGCCGCCCCACTTGTGCGCGCTGGCGCTCAGCACCGACCAGCCCTGCGGCACCGCCGTCCGCCCGACGACCTGGGCCGCGTCCACGTACAGCGGGACGCCCGCCTCGGCGCAGAGGTCCGCCGCCGCCGCGACCGGCTGGACGGTGCCCACCTCGTGGCTGGCCGCGATCAGCGCGGCGAGCGCGACCCCGGGGGCGCGGACCGCGTCGGCCCAGGCGGTGAGGTCGAGCCGGCCGAGCCGGTCCACCGGCACCGGGGTCGCCGCCCCGCCGCCGGCCACGTGCCGCTCGGCGGCGTGCAGCACCGCCGAGTGCTCGATCGCGGAGTGCGCCAGGACCGCCCCGACCCGCCGCCGCCCGGCCAGGCCGCCGAGCACCGCGGCGTGCGCGGCGGTCGTACCGCTGGGGGTGAAGGAGAGTTCGTCGGCGCGGACGCCGAGCGTGGCCGCGGTGGCCTCGCGGGCGGCGTCGAGGAGTTGGCGCGCCCGCCGGGCCTGCGAGTACAACTTGCCGGGGTCGGCCCAACCGTCGTCGAGGGCGGCCAGCAGCGCCTGCCGGGCGACCGGGTGCAGTGGCGCGGCGGTGGCCGCGTCCAGGTAGACCGGGGAGGGACTCACGGCTGTCCACGCTATCGCGTCGGTATGCCCAAGATCCCCCCGATGGGGGCGGACAGTGACCCCAAGACGGTCGAGCCCGTCATGGTCGAGTAATCTGCGACCGTCGGTGACGCCTTTGCCGTCGGTGCTGATGACAAAAGCCCCGCGGCGCGCTAGGGAGGCAGGACCAGGTGGTCGCAAGGAGTTCGGAGGTACGGCCGTCGGCCGTACGGCACAGCGCTTCCCCGGGAGCCGGTGGACGCCGGCGGCGTGGTGCTGGTCGGCTCGCCGGGCTCGGCCTCGGCGGAGCTGCGCTGCTGGTTCTGCTCACCGGCTGTGACGTCGGCTCGGCGGTGGACGGCTTCGGCTGGCCCCAGGGCGGCATCACGCCGGAGTCGAACCGGATGTACGACCTGTGGATCGCCTCCTGCATCGCCGCCCTCGCGGTCGGCGTCTTCGTGTGGGGCCTGATCTTCTGGTGCGTCGTGCGCTACCGCAAGCGCGGCAACGAGCTGCCGGTGCAGACCCGGTACAACCTGCCGATGGAGTTCCTCTACACCATCGCGCCGATCCTGATCGTCTCCGTGCTCTTCTACTACACGGCGGTCGTCCAGACCGACGTGGTGCGGACGACGAAGAACCCCGACGTCACCGTCGAGGTCGTCGCCTTCAAGTGGAACTGGCAGTTCAACTACCGCGACGGGCAGGGCGAGGACGCCAACACCGTGGCGTCGGTCCTCGGCACCAGCGAGGTCATCCCGGTGCTGGTCCTGCCGACCGACCGGTCGATCCGCTTCGAGGAGACCAGCCGCGACGTCATCCACTCCTTCTGGGTGCCGGAGCTGCTGTTCAAGCGCGACGTCATGCCGGGCAACGTGCGCAACGTCTTCGAGGTCTCGAAGCTGGAGACCGAGGGCGCGTACGTCGGCCGCTGCGCCGAGCTCTGCGGCAGCTACCACGCCTTCATGAACTTCGAGCTGCGCGTCGTCTCCCCCGAGGAGTACGACCGGTTCCTGGCCGCCAAGCGTGACGGCAAGTCGACGCAGGAGGCGCTGACCGCCATCGGCGAGGAGCCGTACGCGCAGACCACCGAACCGTTCAAGACCCGCCGCGACACGGCCAACTTCAACCCGGACGAGGTCGTCTCGTCCGGCGCGGGAAACTGAGGGATCCGGCATGAAGACCGAGTGGCGCATCTTCCTGATCATCGCCGCGTTCCTGCTCGGCGCGACGATCCTCTACGGCGTCTGGACGTGGGGCGACTCCGGCGGCCAGGTGGAGTGGGTCGGCACGGTGGCTCTGCTGCTGTCGTTCCTGCTCTGCACGATGTGCGGTGGCTTCTTCTGGTTCGTCTCCCGCCGGATCGACCTGCGCCCGGAGGATCGGCCGGACGGCGAGATCGCCGACGGCGCGGGCGAGGTGGGCTTCTTCAGCCCGGGCAGCTACTGGCCGTTCGGGCTGGCGCTGGCCGCCGCGCTGGCCGGCCTGGGCCTGGTGTACTGGCAGTTCTGGCTGCTGGGCGTCGGCCTGGTCGCGGTGATCTTCGCGGCGTGCGGCCTGCTCTTCGAGTACTACACCGGCACCCGGCGCACCGCCGAGCACTGATCCACCGGTTCACACGAAGGCCCGCCTCCCCGAGGGAGGCGGGCCTTCGTCGTGTTGCGGCGCGACGTGGCGTCGCGGTGCCCTCCGGGGACGCCGGTCAGGCGGCGCGGCGGTGGGGGACCGGGCGGCGACCCCGGCGGTCGAGGCGTGGGGCCTGGAAGGCGAAGGTGGCGATCAGCACCGCCGCCCCGCAGCCGGTGCAGACCAGTTCGGGGCAGTCGACGTCGTGGCCGTCGACGCAGGGCGGGGCCTCGAACGGCTGAACGCCCTCGCAGGCGTCGCAGTGGAGTTCGCGGTCCGACACGGGCGTCTCCTCTCGCTCCGGTGTCCGCCGACGGGCATCGCCGCCATCGGTGGAAAACGGAAAATTACTCCCGTGTAGTTTCGCACGCCACTGCGACAGTTCCGGCCGCGCCCACCCGCCCTCGACGGGCCGTCGGGATCAGAGGGAGCGGGCGAGGTCGATCCAGCGCTCCAGGACGCCGGCCGCCGCACCCGAGTCGATCGACTCGGCGGCCCGGTCCATCCCGGCCCGCAGCGCCTCGGTCAGGTCGCCGTCCAGCCGACCCTGGGTGGCCAGCGCGGCGGCGGAGTTCACCAGCACCGCGTCGCGCACCGGCCCGGTCTCCCCGGCCAGCAGCCGACGGGCCACGCCGGCGTTGTACGCCGCGTCGCCGCCCCGCAGGTCGGCGAGGGTGGCCCGGGGCACCCCGAGGTCGGTGGCGTCCAGCAACGCCTCTCTGACGGCGCCCTGCTGAGCCACCCAGACCCGGGTCGGAGCGGCGGTGGTGAACTCGTCGAGCCCGTCCTCGCCGCGCATCACGATCGCCGAGTCGCCCCGGGCGGCGAAGACGCTCGCCATCACCGGGGCCATCCGCGCGTCGAAGCAGCCGACCGCGCCCGACCGGGGCCGGCCGGGGTTGGTCAGCGGACCGAGGAAGTTGAAGAAGGTGGGCACGCCGACCTCACGGCGTACCGGGCCGGCGTGCCGCATACCCGGGTGGAAGCGGGGGGCGAAGCAGAACCCGATGCCCACCTCCGCCACGCACCGGGCGACCTGCTCGGGCGCCAGGTCCAGCGGGACGCCGAGGAACTCCAGCAGGTCCGCGGTGCCGCAGGACGAGGAGGCGGCGCGGTTGCCGTGTTTGACCACGCGTACGCCGGCGCCCGCCACCACCAGGGCGGTCATCGTGGAGATGTTCACGGTGTGGGCGAGGTCACCACCGGTACCCACCACGTCCAGCGCGCTGCGGCGCAGCTCCTCGGGGAGCACCACCTCCACCGAGCGGCCCAGCATCGCCTCCACCAGCCCGGCCAGCTCGGCCGGGGTCTCGCCCTTGGCGCGCAGCGCCACCGCGAAGGCGGCGATCTGGGCCGGACCGGCCGCGCCGGTCATGATCTCGTCCATCGCCCACGCGGTGTCGGCGGTGGAGAGCTCCTCGCCGCGCAGCAGCGCGTTGAGCAGAAGCGGCCAGGTCCGTTCGCCCATGGTGGGCCTCCCGAGCAGGCGTGGGGTGCGGGTGGGACGGGATCGGGCGCCCGTCGACCCGGGCGCCTGCGGAGCCGCCGGGCGCGGTGACTCAGGCGGCGGCGCGCGTACCCAGCAGTTCGGCGACCGTGGTGCCGGTGGTCACCGGGTCGAGCGGGTGCATCAGCGTGGCGTCGACCTGCGCGTACGCGGCGAGCCACCGGTCGGCGGCGCGGGCGATCACCACGCAGGTCGGCGGGGCGTCGTCCAGGTCGTCCTTGATCTGGCGGGCGATGCCGAGGCCACCGCCCGGGGCGGCCTCGCCGTCGAGCAGCATGAGGTCGATCTCGTAGTCGTCGACCAGCCGGATGCACTCCGCGTAGTCGGAGGCCTCGACGAACTCGAGCAGCAGGCCGGGGGCGGGGCGGGTGCCGACGGCCAGCCGCATCCGGTCGCGGACCTTCGGGTCGTCGCTGTAGAGCAGGACGGTGCACTGACGATCGCTCATGCCGGCTCTCCGCTTCGTTCCGTGCCGTCCTGAGGCGCCCCGGCACCGAGCCGGATGATCCGCTCGCTGCGCTCACTCATCGCTGGACTGGCTCCCACCTCGTAGCTGCCGGGTGATCGTACCGCTCGGTGTGGCGTACCCGACATCCCGCCCGCCGGGTGCGGCCGGGCGGGACGTCGGCGCAGGTCAGGCTGGTGCGCCGGGGGTCGGGGCGGCGGCCGTCGCGGGGTCGGCGGCCCGCTCGCGGGCCTCCTGGCGGTCCAGCTCACGGTCGAGCCGGCGGGCCTCACGCTCGGACTGCTTGATCCACTGCACGACCAGCACCGCGAGCATGGTCACACTGACGAACTCGCCGCCGGCCCAGAGCACGCCGCCGGCCACCACCTGGTCGTTCCAGGGGTCGGACCAGGCGAGGTCGAGCGAGGGGTACCAGTCACCGCCGAACAGCGTGCTGCTCTGCATGATGGTGAGCCCGAGCACCGTGTGGAACGGCACCGACAGCAGCATCAGCAGCGCCCGGGCCGGGTACGGCCAGCGACCGGGCAGCGGGTCGAGGCCGAGCAGCGGCCAGAAGAACACGCAGCCGGTGGCGATGAAGTGGGCGTGCACCAGCTCGTGCGCCCAGGCGTGCTCCAGGGTGTAGCGGTACAGGTCGGTGAAGTAGAGCGCGAACGGGTTCACCACGAAGATGGCGAACGCCACCAGCGGGAAGCTGTAGATCTTCGCGATCCGGCTGTGCACGACCGCCAGCAGCCGCTTGCGCGGTCGGACGGGCAGGGTGCGCAGGGCCAGGGTGACCGGGGCGCCCAGGGCCAGGAAGATCGGGGCGACCATGGACAGCGCCATGTGCTGGATCATGTGCACCGACAGCAGCGTGGTGTCGTACGCGCCCAGCCCGCTGAGCGTGACCGCGGCGATGCCGCCGAGGCCCGGGCCGAGGAAGCAGACCGTACGCACCAGCGGCCAGCGGTCGCCGCGCAGCCGCAGCCGGTACACGCCGTAGAGGTAGAGGCCGGCGGCGAGCACCAGGCCCAGGGTCAGCCAGCTGTCGAGCTGGACCTCGGTGAAGATCCGGGCGACGGTGAACGGCGGCGGGACGGCGTCGCCCCCGGCCGCGAGGACGGCCGCCGAGCCTGCCGAGGTGGCGGCGAAGATCGAATCGACGTGCAGCACGCTTTTCAGGCTAGGCCAGGCGAACCGGACCGCCACGATCGGGCCATCCCCGACCCCGGTTTGGCCCCCCGCTGATCGCCCGCCCCGGTCAAGGGCAATAATGACCGCGTGACTGCGGCCCCAGCCATTGACAAGAGCCGGATCCACTCCCTGACCCGACCCAACATGGTCAGCGTCGGGACGATCGTGTGGCTCTCCAGCGAACTCATGTTCTTCGCGGCGCTGTTCGCGATGTACTTCTCCATCCGCGCTGCGGCGCCGGAGCAGTGGGAGAAGCACACCGAGGCACTGAACATCCCCTACGCGACCACCTTCACGGTGATCCTGGTGCTCTCCTCGGTGACCTGCCAGCTCGGTGTCTTCGCGGCCGAGAAGGGTGACGTCCACGCCCTGCGGCGCTGGTTCACGATCACCTTCGTGATGGGCCTGATCTTCGTGCTCGGCCAGGTCAACGAGTACCGCGAGCTGGTGCACGAGGGCGTCAAGATCAACGAAGACGGTTACGGGTCGATGTTCTACCTCACCACCGGCTTCCACGGTCTGCACGTGACCGGCGGTCTGATCGCCTTCATCATCTTCATGATCCGCACCACCATGGGCCGGTTCACCCCGGCGCAGGCGACGTCGGCGATCGTCGTGTCGTACTACTGGCACTTCGTCGACGTCGTGTGGATCGGGCTCTACGCCATGATCTACTGGCTTCAGTGATCTTGGCGCGTCACGTACCGCGCCGCTGCTCCGTCCCCTGAGACAAGGTCCAACCGGTTAAGGACACAGGTCATGACTTCTGACAACGACCGCCGACGCGGTCTGCTCGCGCGGCTGCGCGGGCGGCCCGCGGCGCGCAGCAGGGGCCGCCGCCGGCTGGGCGCCGCGGTCCGGCTGATCGCCGCGCTGACGCTGGCCGGCGGCGCCTACACCGTCTTCGCCCCCGGCGTGCAGGCGCAGGAAAACCCGCCGCTGACCGGCGCCGCGGCCGAGGGCAAGGCGCTGTTCGACGTGAGCTGCGTGACCTGCCACGGTCGCAACGCGCAGGGCGTCGAGGGTCGTGGCCCGAGCCTGGTCGGTGTCGGCGCCGCCTCGGTGGAGTTCCAGGTCGGCACCGGCCGCATGCCGATGGCCCGCCAGGAGGCGCAGGCCATGCGCAAGCCCCCGGTCTTCACCGACGAGCAGGTGCGCCAGCTCGGCCAGTACGTCCAGGAGCTCGGCGGCGGCCCGGAGGTCCCCCAGGGCGACCTTCGCGAGGGCGCCGACCTGGCGACCGGCGGCGAGCTGTTCCGGATCAACTGCTCGCAGTGCCACGCCTTCGGCGGTGGCGGCGGCGCACTCTCCTCCGGCAAGTACGCCCCGAGCCTGAAGCCCGCCAGCGACCGGCAGATCTACGCCGCCATGCTGAGCGGCCCGCAGAACATGCCGGTCTTCGGTGACAACCAGATCACTCCGGAGCAGAAGGCGGACATCATCGCCTACATCCAGGAGACCCTGAAGCACGACCAGGACCAGGGCGGTTTCAACCTGGGCCGGTACGGCCCGTCGACCGAGGGTCTCGCGATCTTCCTGGTCGGCATCGTCGCGCTGGTCTTCGCGAGCCTGTGGATTGCGGGCAAGTCGTGACCGAGCGGAACGTCATTACCAGTGCCGTGGTGCCGTGCTCCGGCACCACCCGTAGCGAGGTGACGGCATGAGCACCCACACCGAGCACCAGGCCCCGCAGGGCCGGGAACCGCTCGACGTGCTGGACCCCCGGGTGTCCCGCTTCGACATCGTCCAGGAGGGCGCCCGCCGGGACGACATCGAGATCGTCCACTACGAGCCGCAGGTCGTCCCGGGCAGCAAGGCCGAGCGCCGGCTGACCCGTACGGTCGCCTCGATGTTCCTGCTCACCGGCCTCGCCGCGACCGCCTTCCTGATCGTCTACATCTGGTGGCCGTGGCAGTGGGAGCCGGGTCGCGGCGGCGACAAGCTCTACACCCCGCTGCTCGGCCTCACCCTGGGCCTCGCTCTGCTCGGCATCGGCTTCGGCATCCTCACCTGGGGCAAGAAGCTGCTGCCCAAGGAGGTCTCGATCCAGGACCGGCACGACGGGCCCGGTTCGCCCGAGGACCGCAAGATCACCGGTGAGACCATGCTCTACCTGGCCGACGAGATGGGCGTGCGGCGCCGGCCGCTGCTCGGCGTCTCGCTGGTCGCCGGTCTGCTCCCGGTGGGCGCGGTCGCCGCAGCCCCGCTGGTCGGTGGCCTGATCTCGCAGCCGCACAAGAACAACCAGATGTTCACCACCGGCTTCGCGCCGGTCGACGGCCGCAAGGTCCGGCTGGTCCGTGAGGACGGCCGCCCGATCCGCCCGGCGGACATCAGCGCCGGCGGTCAGCTCACCGTCTTCCCCGGCATCGACCACGGCGTGAGCAACAAGTACGCCGACTCGCCGACCCTGCTGATCCACCTGCGCGAGTCGGACGCGGTGGAGTCCCGCGAGGCCAACGCCCGGGTGGGCCACGGCGACTACATGTGGGGCAACTACGCGGCGTACTCGAAGATCTGCACGCACGCCGGGTGCCCGGCGAGCCTGTACGAGCAGCAGACCAACCGGCTGCTCTGCCCGTGCCACCAGTCGCAGTTCCTGATCACCGACAACGCCCGCCCCATCTTCGGCCCGGCCAGCCGTCGGCTGCCGCAACTGCCGATCGAGGTGGACGAAGAAGGCTTCTTCGTGGCGAAGTCCGACTACACCGAAACCATCGGTCCCGACTTCTGGGAGCGGCCGTGAAGCGCCGAAAGTTCGATGCAGCAGCGGTGCCGGCCAAGACGGCCGGTGCGGTGGACGACCGCTTCCAGGTCGCCACCCCGCTGCGCAAACTCCTCAACAAGGTCTTCCCGGACCACTGGTCCTTCCTGCTCGGCGAGATCGCGCTCTTCTCGTTCGTCGTGCTGCTGATGACCGGTGTCTTCCTGACCTTCTTCTACGAGCCGGCGATGACCGAGGTGGTCTACAACGGCAGCTACGCCCCGCTGCGGGGCACGCCGATGTCGGCCGCGTACGCCTCCAGCCTGGACATCTCGTTCGACGTCCGCGGTGGCCTGATCATGCGGCAGATGCACCACTGGTCGGCGCTGCTGTTCATGGCCGCGATCGTGGTGCACATGATGCGGGTCTTCTTCACCGGCGCGTTCCGCAAGCCGCGTGAGACGAACTGGATCATCGGTTCGCTGCTGTTCTGGGTCGGCTTCCTGGCCGGCTTCACCGGCTACTCGCTGCCGGACGACGGCCTCTCCGGCACCGGTCTGCGGATCGCCTCCGGCATCATGCTCTCGATCCCGGTGATCGGCTCCTGGCTGACCTCGTCGATCTTCGGCGGCGAGTTCCCCGGCACGATCATCATCAGCCGGTTCTACATCGCCCACGTGCTGCTGATCCCGGGTCTGCTGCTCGCGCTGATCGGCGCCCACCTGGGCCTGGTCTTCAAGCAGAAGCACACCCAGTGGCCCGGCCCCGGCCGGACCAACGAGAACGTGGTCGGCGAGCGGATGTTCCCGCGCTACGCGCTCAAGCAGGGCGGCTTCTTCATGGTCGTCTTCGGCGTCATCGCGCTGATGGGCGGTCTGTTCCAGATCAACCCGATCTGGTACTTCGGCCCGTACGAGGCGTGGGTGGTCTCGGCCGCCAGCCAGCCCGACTGGTACGTCATGTTCCTCGACGGCTCGACCCGCCTCATGCCGGCCTGGGAGATCAACATCCCGATCGGCGACGGGTACGTCATCCCGCCGCTGTTCTGGCCGACGGTCGTGTTGCCGGGCATCCTGGTCGGGTTGTCGACGATGTACCCGTTCCTGGAGGCCCGCCGCCTCAAGGACCACAAGCACCACAACCTGCTCCAGCGGCCCCGGGACGTTCCGGCCCGTACCGCGGTGGGCGCCATGGCGGTCTCCTTCTACATCGTGCTGACCCTCTCCGGCGGCAACGACGTGATCGCCGACAAGTTCCAGATCAGCCTCAACGCGATGACCTGGGCCGGCCGCGTCGGCCTGCTGGTGATCCCGCCGCTGGCGTACTACGTCACGTACCGGATCTGCCTCGGCCTGCAGCAGCACGACCGGGAGGTGCTGGCCCACGGCGTGGAGACCGGCATCATCAAGCGCCTGCCGGACGGCCGGTTCGTCGAGGTGCACCAGCCGCTGACCTCGGCCGACGGTCACGACGGGCACGCCGAGCTGGACTACGTCGGCTGGGTGGTGCCGAAGAAGATGAACCGGCTCGGGGCTCTCGGCCCGGCGATCCGGGGCTTCTTCTACCCGATCGAGAAGCCGGCCGAGGCGCCGGTCTCGCCGGGGCATCCGCCGGTCGAGCCGCGTGCCGAGCGCGAGGAGATCGGCAGCGGCGAGAGCCGTCGCTGACGACCCGCTTCACCGTGGCGTCCGCCGGAGTTCTCCGGCGGGCGCCACGTCCGTTTCCGGGCCGGTCGTCCGGGCCGTCCCGACGCGCCGGACGCGACCCTCCCACCGATGGGTGGAAGAGCAGGAATAACCCCCGTCAGCCGGGTATCCGTGCGGTCCAACGGAAACGGGGAGGGAAACATGTTGGGTATCAAACGCCTGGGACTGCTGGCCGCGCTGGTGCTGGTCGGCATCGCGCCGGCCGCGGCCGCGCAGGCCGCCGTACAGCCCTCGCAGCAGGACACGCAGTATCTGCAGGCGGTTCACCAGGTGAACCTGTTCGAGATCGCGGCGGGCGACCTGGCGCAGCAGAAGGCGCAGAACGCGGACGTCAAGCGGCTCGGCGAGATGTTCAAGACGGACCACACCCAGCTCGACCAGACGGTGCAGAGCACCGCGCAGCAGCTGGGCGTGACCCTGCCGAGTGAGCCCACCGCCGACCAGCAGCGGGTCGCCGACGAGCTGAACAACCTCAGCGGCGCCGAGTTCGACCGGGCGTGGGTGACGGCCCAGCTGGCCGGTCACGTGCAGGCCATCCAGGCCACCCAGACCGAGATCTCGCAGGGCTCCGAGCAGTCGGTGATCCAGCTGGCCCAGGACGCGCTGCCGGTCCTGCAGGCCCACTACGACGAACTGGTCGCCCTGGCCCAGCAGCTGGGCATCCCGGTCCCGCAGGCCAGCGCCAGCGGCACCCCGAGTCCGGGTGGCACCACCACGCCGGCTCCGGGCGGCACCACCGAGTCCCCGGCTCCGGGCGGCACGACCGAGCAGCCCGCCCCGGGTGGCACCACCGAGACGCCGGCTCCGGGTAACAGCTGACGTCACGGCACGACACCGGCCGGCCCGCCCTCCGGGGCGGGCCGGCCGCCGTCCGTACGCCGGTCAGTCCGCGTTGGCGAGGCCGATCGCGAACGCCTCCTCCAGGTCGTGCTGGGAGTACGCGCGGAACGCGATGTGCGACTCGGTGTTGATCACGCCGGGCACCTTGGAGATGCGGCCGGCGATGACCTCGGCGATCTGCTCGAACTCGCGGACCCGGACCACGGCGATCAGGTCCACGTGCCCGGCCACCGAGTAGACCTCGCTGACGCCGGGCAGGTTGGCCAGGGTCTCGGCCACCTCGGGGATCGAGTCGGTGGCGCAGTCGATCAGGACGATCGCGGTGATCACTGGACGATTCTCCGTTCGTCGACGTCGTGGCTCATGCTAGATGTTCGCCCGTCGGCGTGGACCCCGACGGCGACTCAGCGCCGGTCCCCGGGCCGCGGCGTCGGTGCGGCGGCCGGCACGGTCAGGTCGTCGCCGGCCCGGATCACGTCGCGCAGCCGCTCGTGCGGTCCGACGGTCGCGCCGGGCCAGACCACCACCCGCTCCACGTCGCCGTGCACCACCGCCCCGGCCCCGACCACCGCCCGGCGTACCCGGCCGGTCACCGTGGCCCCCGGATCGACCAGTGCGCCGTCGCCGGCGGCGTGCAGGTTGGCGGTCAGGTAGTCGCCGGGGGTGCCGGTGTCGTAGAACGTGCCCGGGTAGGCCACCACCTCCAGCGCGCCCGCCGCCTCCGCCGGCCGCCACACCGCCCGGACCAGGTCGCCGAAGGTGGGCGGCAGGTCCCGGACCAGCCGCCAGGGCAGCAACGAGAACCCGGTGAAGACGTGCCCGGCGAAGGTGCCGGGCGCCGCCGGGTCCGCGGCGGGCTGACCGAGCAGCCGTACGCCGTGCCCGTCCCAGCCGTCCAGCAGCGCGGCGACGTCCGGGCCCGGGGCGGCGTGCGGGTCGGCGAGGTACGCGTCGGCGTTGCCGACCAGCACCCCGCGCCCGTCGATCCAGTCGCGCAGGTTGCCCAGCCCACCGGCGGTGCCCAACGGCTCACCCGGCTCCACCGAGAGATGGGCCCGGCCACCGACGTGGGCGACCACCTGATCGGCCAGGTAGCAGGCGTTCACCGCGACCTGCCCCGGCTCGGTCAGACCCAGCCCGGCGAGCCGGGCAAGCGCCCGGTCGAGCAGCGGCACGTTGCCGACCGGACAGAGCGCCTTGGGCACCCGCGCGGTCAACGGTCGGAGCCGGGTCCCCTCGCCGGCGGCGAGCACCACCGCGCAGATCCCGGGGTGACCGGTCACGTCGGGGGACGGCCGGCGGGCGGGATCTTCCCGGCCGACGGACCGATGCCGTAGTGACCGAGGAGGAAGGCGGTGGCCCGGCTGAGCCGGGGCAGGTCGTCCAGCGAATGCCAGGCGGCCTCGAAGACCTCCGCGCCGTCCACCTTCAGCTCGGTGGTCGACGCCGGCACCTCCGTCTCGAAGACCATGTCGACCCAGCCCTTGGCGTGCACCAGCGCGTTCGGCACGGCCGGGCGCAGCCGATCGGGCGGCAACCGGATGCCCGACTCCTCGTACAGCTCGCGGGCGGCGCCCACGACGGGGGCCTCGGCGCGCTGGAGCAGGCCGGCGGGAAGCGTCCAGCTGTAGCCGGGTGGCTGGCGCAGCAGCAGGATGCGGCCCACGCCCTCGGCTTCGCTGTCCCGGACGAGGGTGACCGCGCCGACGACGTACTTCGGCACGGCGAGCCGGACCAGCCGCCGCCGCATCGTCACCGGCAGGCGGTAGAAGACCTTGTAGGCGACGGCCCTACCGGTGGCGCGCGAGCGGGGGATCATGAGTCCAGGCTAGGCGGTCCGCCCCGCCCCGTCATGCCGGGCCCCACACCCCCACCCACCCCGGCTTCCCGCCCGCCCCGTCACCCGCTCCCTTGCCCCGTCACCCGCCCCGCTCGCCCTGTCACCCGCCCCCGCTCGTGTCACCTGCTCCGTCCCGGTGATCAAGAAGTTTGCGGTCAGGATTCCGGCGGTGGAGGGCGCAAACTTCTTGATCACCGAAGGCAGGCCGGCGGGGTGGACGACGTTCGGTGCCGGCGGGACCGGCGGGGGGATGGTGTGGGTGGAGACGCTACGGACTTGATCGCATGAATGGGTCGGGGTGAGGCCGGGGCGGTCCCGGGTGTGCGGGCGTGCCGGCCGGGCACGGTGGTGCGGTGTTCGGGCGCGCCGAGGTGGCGGAGGTGAGCTCGTCCGGCCGCCTCCCGGTGGAACGCCTCCCGCCGATAGGTCGCGTGGTGGGCCGTCGCGTGTGTCGACGGATCGGGGCGGGGGCGAGGCGCTCTGTCGCAGCGATCCATTGGTGCGATCAAGTCTGTAGCGGCCTGCCCGGGTGCTGGCCTGCCGGGTGGTGCGGCCTGCCTGGTGCGGTGGCCTGCCCAATACGGCCGCCTGTTCGGTGCTGCGACATATACCCGGTGCTGCGGACTGCTGTCGCGGCCAGCCGGTGCAGCCTGGAAATCGTGTCCGGGGCGGCTGCGGCGTGCGCACGCTGGGGCCGTGTGGCGCTGGGCCTGTGCGGCAGAGGCCTGTGCGGCAGGGGCCTGTGTGCTGGGCCTGGATGTGCTGGGCCTGGATGGGCTGGGGCCTGTGCGTGCTGTGGGAGCCGGCCGGCGGGAACGAGGGGCCGGCCGGCGGGGACGAGGCCCGGACAGCGACGAGGCCCGGACAGCGGCCTGCGGGGACGAGGCCCGGACAGCGGCCTGCGGGCACCAGGAGGGACAGCCGGCGCGCTGCCCGACCTGACCGGGGGCCGGTGCGGCGGGCTGCCGGAGGTGGGTTACTGGCGGTGGTCCACCAGGTCGATGAGCTGCCGGACCACCTCGTCCGGCTCGACCGCCCGGTCGAAGACCGCGACCAGCAGGGTCTCCAGGTCGGGGTAGCCGAGTTCCTCGGACAACCGCAGCAGCGGCAGATCGCTGGCCAGCCCTCGGTCGTGCTTGCGCAGCGCCAACCCGATGGTGGCCCGGCCCAGACGCACCTTGTCGGCGATGGAGATGCCCGGCTCGGTGTGCTCGGCGAACCAGCGGTTGATCTGCATCTGCGCCTGGGGTGACTTGACGAAGCCGAGCCACTCCCGACGCGGCCCGCGCGGGGCGGCCGTCGCCTCGAACCCCGTCTCGGCGTCGTTCTCGGTGAAGATCTCCACTACGTCGCCGTCCTCCAGTTCGGAGGCCAGCGGGGCCAGCCGCCCGTTGATCCGGGCGGCCAGGCAGTGGTCGCCACGCTCGGTGCCCAGCTCGTACGCCAGGTCGACCGGGGTGGCCCCGGCCGGGAGGACGACCTGCCGGCCGTCGGCGACGACCTGGATCTGCGCCTCGGCCAGGTCGCAGCGCAACGATTCGAGGAACTGGGCCGGGTCGGCCGCCTCCTGCTCCCAGTCGAGCACCCGGCGCAGCCAGGCCAACTGGTCGACCCGGACGGCGTCCGGGCCGGCGGAGCGGGGGAAGCGGAAGTCCGCGGCGATGCCGTACTCCGCCCAGCGGTGCATCTCCCGGGTGCGGATCAGCACCTCGACGGTGCGGTCCTGCGGGCCACGGACGCTGGTGTGCAGGGACCGGTAGAGGTTGTTCTTCGGCGAGGCGATGAAGTCCTTGAACCGGCCGGGGATCGGCCGCCAACGGCCGTGCACCGCGCCGAGCGCGGCGTAGCAGTCGGTGGCGGGGCCGTCCACCACGATCACGATGCGGGGCAGGTCGAACGGGGCGGTGTGGCCGCCGGCCACGGTGTCCTTCCAGATCGAGTAGAGATGCCGGGGGCGGGGGCTCACCTCGGCGTCCACCCGGCTGCGGCGCAACGCCGCCTTCGCCTGGGCGACCACCTCGTCGAGGTACGTGCTCCAGCCGGGCCGGTCGTGCACGTGCCGGGCGATGCGGGCGTGCTCGTCGGGCTCCAGGTGCAGCAGCACCACGTCGTCCAGTTCGCGTTTGAGGGTCTGGATGCCCAGCCGGTCGCAGAGCGGGACGAGCACCTCCTGGGTCTTGCGGGCGATCCGCTCCCGGGAGGCTGCGGAGCGGACCCCGAGGGTACGCATGTTGTGCAGCCGGTCGGCCAGCTTGATGATCAGCACCCGGACGTCCTTGCCGGCCGCGATGATCATCTTGCGGATCGTCTCCGCCTCGGCGGCCTTGCCGTAGAACGCCTTGTCGAACTTGGTCACCCCGTCGACCAGGTGGGCCACCTCACGGCCGAAGTCCTCGGCGAGGGCCTGCAACGTGTAGCGGGTGTCCTCCACCGTGTCGTGCAGCAGTGCCGCGACCAGGGTGGTGGTGTCCATGCCGAGGTCGGCGCAGATCTCCGCGACCGCCAGCGGGTGGGTGATGTACGGCTCGCCGCTCTTGCGGAACTGACCGCGGTGCATGTTCTCCGCGATCGTGTAGGCCCGGCGCAGCACCGACGGGTCGGCGTTCGGGTGGATGCCCCGGTGGCTGCGGACCAGCGGGCTGACCGGGTCGGTGTCGTTGGTCGGCCAGCTGAGCAGGGACCGCAGCCGGCGGGCCAGCGGCAGCTCCCCGGGCTGGGTCGGGAGCGCGCCCCCCAGGGCGGCGCCGTGTCCGGCGTCGACGTCCACGAGGGACACCTCCTCACCCCGGCTCCGCGGTCACCGTCGCCGGCAACCGGAAGCAGGCCCACGAAACGGGCAGGACTGCACTCCCTTAACAGACTAAGTGAGGCGAGGTCGTCCGATCGGTTACTTGCTCATGAGCGTTCGGTCGAGAGTTGGTGGGACCCTCCGTTCTCGGCCTTCGCCAGGAGGTCGCGGAAGCGGGCCGCGCCGGAGACCGGCGAGGACCACTCGTCGGACATCTCCACCAGGCGGGTCTCCGGTCGTTCCAACCAGGACAGGATGCGCTCGGTCTCCTCGGCGGAGGCCCGGGGCACCGGCCCGTGCCCCGGCGGCACCGTCTCGGCGGTCGCCCGGATCGCGGCGATGGTCGGTCGGGGGTGGACGCCGGGCGGGGAGACCCCGGCGCCGGCCAGCCGGCCGTGCCGGACCAGCGCCAGCTCCCAGCCACCCCGGGCGGCGGGCCGGGCGGCGGCCAGTTCGGCGATCCGGGTCAGCGCGGCCAGCCGCTGCATCCGTACGGTCGCCCGGAGCACCGCCGCCAGCCGGGAGCGCACCACCGCGGCCTCCTCGTAGCGCTGGGCGGCCGAGAGCGCCTCGATCCGGGCGAGCAGGGCGTCGACCACCACCTGCGGGTCGCTCGTGGTCGCGGTGCGGAACGGGGCGGCGGCGCGGTGCTCGTACTCGTCGGGGGTGATCCGGTGCTCGCAGGGCGCCGGGCAGCGGCCCAGCTCGGCCAGCGCGCAGGCCGGCGTGACCGTGCGCAGCGAGAGCCGATGGGTGCACTGGCGCAGCGGGACTGCGTCGTGGAACCCCGCGGCGGCCAGCTCGGCGGCCTGCTTGGAGCGGAACGGCCCGAGGTAGGCGGTGTCGGTCACCGAGAGGGCGCGCACCACGGACAGCCGGGGGTACGCCTCGTCGGTCAGCTTCAGCCAGACCATCCGCTCGGGGAACTTGGAGCGGCGGTTGTACGGCGGGGCGTGCGCGGCGATCAGCCGCAGCTCGCGGACCTCCGCCTCGAGCGGGTGGGCGCACTCGACCGCCTCCACCCGTTCGGCGGCGGCCAGCATCTCCGACATGCGGGCCCGCTTCTCGGCGGCGGTGAAGTAGCTGCGCACCCGGGTGGCGATGTCGCCGGAGGTGCCGACGTAGAGCGGCCGGTCGTCGGCGGCCCGGAAGATGTAGACCCCGGGCGCCTTGGGCAGCCCCTCGGCGAGGTGCCGTTTGCGCCGCTGGGTCGCGGTGACCGCCCGGGCGAACTCGATCGCCTCGCCGACCGTGTCGACCCGGTGCCCGCCGAGCCGGGCGATCAGCCCGTGCAGCACGTCCACGGTGGCCTTGGCGTCGTCCAGCGCCCGGTGGGTGGGCCGGGTGGCGGTGCGGAAGTACGCGGCGAGGGTGCCGAGCTTGCGGTTGGGCACCTCGTCGCGGGTGAGCACCCGCCGGGCCAGCGCCGCGGTGTCGAGCACCCGGGGATTCGGCCAGCGGTAGCCGTGCTTCGCGCAGGAGGCCTTGAGGAAGCCCACGTCGTAGGGGGCGTTGTGGGCGACCAGCACCGCGTCGGAGATGAACTCCAGGAAACTCGGCAGCACCTGCTCGATCGGTGGGGCGGGCACCAGCATGGCCTGGGTGATGCCGGTCAGGACGGTGATGAACGGCGGGATCGGCACCCCCGGGTTGACCAGGGTGGCGAGCACCCCCAGCTCTTCGCCGCCGCGCACCTTGACCGCGCCGATCTCGGTGATCCCGCCGCCGTCCGGCGCCCCGCCGGTGGTCTCCAGGTCGACCACCACGAAGGTGGTCGCGTAGAGCGGCAGGGCCGGGTCGACCCCGCCGCCCGCCGTCGGATCCAGACCGGCCAGCGTCTGCTGGACGTACTCCCCAGGTGCCACGGGCGGCACGGTAACGGGCCGGTCCGACACTCCCGGCACAGCGGCCCCAGCAGTCACCACGAGGCTAGGATGAGAGATCGGCTCACTCATCCGGCGGTGGGCCCGGTCGCGGTGGGAGACTTGCCACATGCCCCTCACCGAGCCGTACGACGACCACCTCCCCGAGGAGGGGTCGTCCGTCGCCGCGCCCGAGGCCGGCGTCGACCCGGGTGCGGGGGCGCCCGAGCCGGAGCCGATCCTGCCGGAGCCGGTCCGCCAGCGCATCGTGGCGCTGACCGCCGCCGTGCTGCCCGGCCTGCCCGCCGACGAGGTGCCGGTGCCGCTGCGCCGGGTGGCCAAGTTCGCCCCGAACCGCCGGGCCCGCCTCGGCGCCCCGGCGATCGCCGCCCAGCTCACCGCCGACCCGCTGTTCCGGCAGCGGGTCACCGCGCGGGTGCTCGCCGACGCCGGCGACCTGGGCGCGGCCGTGGTCGAGGGGACCGCCCCGGCCGCCGCCGACCCGGTCGAGGTGGCCGCGCTGGCGTACCTGGCCCGGCCCCGGGGCTGGCGGGAGCTGATCGACGCCAGCGGCGCGGCGGTGCGCGCCGAGGCGGACAGCGCCGTCGTCGCCGAGTTGGTCCGCGAGGCCGAGCAGCGGGCCACCCGTGCCGAGCACGACCGGGCGGTGGCCCGGGTCGAGGCGGAGAAGCTCCGCGACGAGCTGGCCCGGGTCCGTGAGGAGCTGGGCCAGCTGCGGGAGGAGGCCCGGCAGCTCAACCGGACGCTGCGGGAGACCCAGGCGCGGGAGCGCAAGGCCAACGAGTTGCTCGCCACCGAGCGGGGCCGGGCCGCCCGGGCGGCCGCCGACGCCGACGCCGAGCTGCGTCGGGCGCGGGCCCGCCTCGCCGAGGCCGAGGCGGCGGCCGGGGTGGCCCGGGCCAGCGCCAAGGAGGCCCGCTCGGTCGACGACGCCCGGCTCTGGCTGCTGCTGGAGACCATCGGGCAGGCCGCCGTCGGGCTCCGCCGCGAGCTGGCCCTGGACCCGGTCGACAAGCTGCCCGCCGACTTCGTGGCCGACGCCTTCGCCGAGAACCCGGCGGCGGCGCCCGCCGCCGGCCCGGCAGCCCGGGCCCGGGACACCGACGACCCGGCCCGGCTGGACCAGCTCCTCGCCCTGCCCCGGGCCCACCTGGTGGTGGACGGCTACAACGTCACCAAGCGCGGTTTCGGCGAGATGTCGCTGGAGCAGCAGCGCAAGCGGCTGATCACCGGGCTCGGTGGGATCGCCGCGCAGACCGGCGACGAGGTGACCGTCGTCTTCGACGGGGCCGAGCGGATGCACGGGCTGCCGCCCACCCCGCGCGGGGTCCGGGTGCTCTTCTCCCGCAAGGGGGAGACCGCCGACGAGCTGATCCGCCGGTTGGTGCGGGCCGAGCCGGGCGGGCGGCCGGTGGTGGTGGTCTCCTCCGACCGGGAGGTCGCCGACGGGGTGCGCCGGCACGGGGCGTACCCGCTCGGCGCGGACTCGCTGCTGCGCCGGCTGTCCCGCTCCTAGGCGTTGATCACCGGTTGTCCGTTTCTGTCGTACCCGGTGACTAGTGTCCGACCTGACCGACGGTGGTCGCGCGGTGACGACGGTGTCCCGCCCGTCCGCCGCCGCACTGCGTCAGGAGGCACGATGCTCATCGACTGCGACAGGTGCGGGATCCGGGGCGCCGGCTGCTCCGGCTGCCTGGTGACCGCCCTGCTCGACGCCGACTCGCCGGCCGCCGGGCTGGGCTCCGCCGAGCACCGGGCGATCGAGATGTTCGCCCGCGCCGGGTTCGAGGTGGAGGTCCTGGCCCACGAGACCGGCCGGGCCCGCCCCACCCGCCGCCGGGTGGCCTGACCGCCGCGTGCCGCCCGCGTCGCGGTGCGTGGGCACCCCGCCGGGCCTGCGGCCGGCGGGCAATAGGATGGTCGCTCACGGCGGGAGGAGCGGCGGCATGACGCGGGTACGGCGTGGTGGCGGCAGGCCGGCGCCCGGGGCGTCGGCGTGACCCCCCGGGGATGGGCGGTGCTGACCCTGGCCGCCCTGGTGACAGCCCTGCTGGTGGCGGGCGCCCTGCTGGTGCCGTGGCACCGCCCGCCGGCGCCGCGCGCCGACCAGCTCGCCGCGCTGCGCGACCTCCCCGTCGACCAGGTGGCCCGGGGGCGTGAGTTCCGCGCCGCGCTGCGCCCCGGGGCGTACGGCGCGCTCGCGCTCGGGCTGGTGGTGGCGCTGCTGCTCGGGTTCACCCCGCTGGGCGCACGCCTGGTGGAGCTGGCCGGCCGGCCCTTCGGCGACCACTGGATCGCCCGCGCGGTGCTCGGCGGTCTCGCCGTCGTGCTCGTCGCCGACCTGCTCACCCTGCCCTTCGCCGCCTGGCGGCACGCCGTGCTCACCCGCTACGGGCTGAGCACCCACGGCTGGAGCGGCTGGACCGTCGACCTGCTCAAGTCGTACGCGGTCAGCGCGGTGATCGGCGCGGTCGCGCTGCTCGGCTTCTACACCGTCACCCGGCTCGCCCCGCGCTGGTGGTGGGCATTCGGCGCGGCCGGCGCGGCCGGGCTGGTGGTGCTGCTGTCGTTCGTGCTGCCGGTGCTGGTGGAGCCGGTGTTCAACCGGTTCACCCCGATGGAGCAGGGGCCGTTGCGCACCGAGCTGATGGCCATGGCGGCCCGCGACGGCGTGCCGGTGCGCGACGTCCTCGTCGCCGACGCCTCCCGCCGGACGAAGGCGGTCAACGCGTACGTCTCCGGGCTCGGGCCGACCCGGCGGGTGGTCGTCTACGACACCCTGCTGCGCGAGGCCACCCCGGCCGAGGTGACCAGCGTCGTCGCGCACGAGCTGGGGCACGCCCGGGACCGGGACGTCGCCGTCGGCACCCTCACCGGGGCGCTCGGCGCGGCCGCCGTGGTCGTCGCGCTCCACCTGCTCGGCTCGTGGGGGCCGCTGACCCGGCTGGCCGGGGTCGACTCGGTCGCCGAGCCACGCGCCTTCGGACTGCTGATCGCCCTGGTGACGGTCGCCGGGCTGGTCACCGCGCCGGTGCAGGCGGCGGTCTCCCGCCGGGTCGAGGCACGCGCCGACGCGCACGCCCTGGCGCTGACCGGGGACCCGGCCACCTTCGAGGCGATGCAGCGCCGGCTCGCCGGGGTCAACCTGGCCGACCCCGACCCGCCGCGCTGGGAGTACCTCTGGTCGGCGTCGCACCCGTCCACCGTGGAGCGGATGGCCGCCGCCCGCGCCTACGCCAGGGAGACCGGCAGATGAGTCGGACGTTGCTGATCACGAATGACTTCCCGCCCCGCCCGGGCGGCATCCAGTCCTTCGTGCACAACCTCGCCGTACGCCAGCCCGCCGGCTCGGTCGTGGTGTACGCCTCCAGCTGGCGGGGCGCGGCGAGATTCGACGCCGAGCAGCCGTTCGAGGTGGTCCGGGAGCGCACCCGGGTGCTGCTGCCCACCCCGCTGATCGCCCGCCGGGCCGCCCGGCTGGCCCGCGAGCACGACTGCGACACGGTCTGGTTCGGCGCCGCCGCGCCGCTGGGCCTGCTCGCCGCCGGGCTGCGCCGCCGCGCCGGTGTCCGCCGGGTCGTCGCGCAGACCCACGGCCACGAGGTCGGCTGGGCCGCGCTGCCCGCCGCCCGGGCCGCGCTGCGCCGCATCGGCCGGGGCACCGACGTGGTCACCTACCTCGGCGACTACACCCGGGTACGGCTGGAGCGCGCCCTGCACGGGGTGACCGAGTTGCAGCGGCTGGCCCCCGGCGTGGACGTGGACACCTACCACCCGTCGGTCGACGGTGAGCCGGTGCGCGTCCGGCTGGGGCTCGCCGACCGGCCCGTGGTGGTCTGCGTCTCCCGGCTGGTGCCGCGCAAGGGGCAGGACATGCTCATCCGCGCCATGCCGGAGATCCGCCGCCGGGTGCCCGACGCGGCGTTGCTGGTGGTCGGCGGCGGGCCGTACCGGGCGGCGCTGGAGAAGCTGGCCCGGCAGAGCGGCGTGGAGCGGGACGTGGTGTTCACCGGCTCGGTGCCCTCGGCGGAGCTGCCCGCGCACTACGCCGCCGGTGACGTCTACGCGATGCCCTGCCGGACCCGCAACCGGGGCCTGGACGTGGAGGGCCTGGGCATCGTCTACCTGGAGGCCTCCGCGACCGGGCTGCCGGTGGTGGCCGGCGACTCGGGCGGCGCGCCCGACGCCGTCCGCGAGGGGGAGACCGGGTACGTGGTGGGCGGGCGGGACGTCGCGCAGCTCGCCGACCGGGTGGCCACCCTGCTCGCCGACCGGGACCTGGCCCGCCAGCTCGGCGCGGCCGGCCGGGCGTGGGTGGAGAAGGAGTGGCGCTGGGAGACCCAGGCCGAGCGGATGGCGGCGCTGCTGAAGGCCTGACGCCCCCGTCCGGTGCGCGGCGGTCGGGACCGCCCGACCGCCGCGCGGGCCCGGCGCCGGTCAGGAGCCGGCCAGCACCCGCCGCGCCGGTGGCGCCGGGGGAGTGGGCGGGATCGCCGGGCGGGCCAGCCTCCCCGGCCACCAGGTGCGGGCGCCCAGGTCGAGCGCGAGGGCCGGGATCAGCAGGCTGCGCACCAGCAGCGTGTCGAGCAGGATGCCGACCGCCACGATCACGCCCATCTGGATCGACGGCACCAGCGGCAGCACGCCCAGCGCGCCGAAGGTCGCTGCCAGCACCACGCCCGCGCTGGTGATCACCCCGCCGGTGACGGTGAGCGCCCGCAGCACCCCGGGCCGGTGCCCGCGCGCCGCCGTCTCCTCCCGGGCCCGGGTCATCAGGAAGATCGTGTAGTCGACGCCGAGCGCGACGAGGAACAGGAACGCCTGCAACGGGACGCCCACGAAGAGCCGGGGGTGACCGAGTGCCGCCAGCACCAGCCCGGCCGCCCCCATCGCGGCGGCGTACGACAGCACCACGCTCATCATCAGCAGCAGCGGCGCGACCAGCGCCCGCAGCAGCAGCACCAGGATGACCAGCACCACGGCGAGCACCAACGGGATGACCACCCGGTTGTCCCGGGCGACCGTCCGCTCCTCGTCGACCAGGACGGCGCTCTGCCCGCCCACCAGCGCGTCGGCCCCGGGCACCGCGTGCACCGCCGCGCGCAGCCGCCGTACGGTCGCCTGGGCGGCGTCGCTGTCCGGCGTGTCGGCCAGCACCGCCGGCACCCGTACCCAGGTCCCGTCGGGGGAGGGCTGCGCCGCCTGCACCCGGGCCACGCCCGGCACCGCCCGGGCGGCGGCGACCACCTCGTCGGCCGTACGGGCGGTGGCCAGGATCTCGGCGGGCGCGGTGGCGCCACCCGGATAGTGCGCGGCGATCAGCTTCTGGCCGGTGACCGAGCCGACCTCGGCGGTGAAGGACTCCTCGCCGGGCAGGCCGATGCTGAGGTTGCCGATGCCGAAGGTCAGCGCGACCAGGGCGGCGGCGGTGCCGATCCAGACCGCGCGCGGCCGGCCGCCGACGACTCCGGCGATCCGCCGCCAGATCCCGTGGTCGACGGTCACGTCGTCGGTGGCGGCGTCGGGCGACCAGCGGGGCACGAACGGCCAGAACAGCCACCGTCCGCAGAGGACCAGCACCGCCGGCAGCAGGGTCGTCATGGCGAGCAGGGCGGCGACGATGCCGACCGCGCCGACCGGGCCGAGCCCCCGGGTGGACGGCAGGTCGGCGGCGAGCAGGCAGAGCAGGCCGACGGCGACGGTCGCCGCCGAGGCGCAGATCGCCCCGAACGAACGGCGCAGCGCCACCCGCATCGCCTCGTGCCGGTCGGCGTGCCGGCGCAGCTCCTCGCGGTACCGGGCGATCAGCAGCAGGGCGTAGTCCACGCCGACGCCGAAGACCAGCACGGTCAGGATGGTCTGGCTCTGGAAGTCGACGGCCAGCCCGCCGTACCGCGCCATCAGGTAGACCACGCCGCCGGCGAACTGGTTGGCCACACCGACGGTGGCCAGCGGGACCAGCCAGAGCACCGGGCTGCGGTAGGTGAGCAGCAGCAGCACCGCGACCGTCGCCGCGGTCGCCAGCAGCAGGGCCACGTCCATCCCGGCGAACGCGTCGAACACGTCGCTCTCGGCGGCGGCGTCACCGGTCAGCGCCGTCCGCAGGCCGCTCGGCGTGTCGACGGCGAGCCGGTCCTTCACCTCGGTCACCGCCGTCGCGCGTCGCTCGTCGTCACCGGCGACGGGGAACGAGAGCAGCAGCGCCCGGCCGTCCTCGCTGGGCACCGCCGCTGACACCGCGCCGCCGTCGGCGAACCGGGTGAACGCGGTGCGGTCGGCGTCCACCTTGGCGCGGTCGGCGTCGGTGAGGCCGCCGTCGCGGACGTAGACGGCGACGGCGAGCGGCCGGTCCGAGTCGGGAAAGGCGGCCTCGGCGCGGGCGGCGGCCCGGCTGCTCTCCACGCCGGCGGGCAGCGCGCCGAGCGTGTCGTTGTCCTGCACCTCGCTCAGCTTCACCGAGAGCGGGCCGGCCACCGCGACGAGGACGAGCCAGAGGACGAGGACGGCGTACTTGCCGCGTCGGCCGGACGGCAGGCCGGTCAGTCGTTGCCGGGACATGTCGGGATCCTCCAGGGTCGGGCCAGTGGGAGCGGGAGCGGACGGGCGGTGGCCACGACGCGGCACCGCTCCCGACCTCGATCCTCGGGCCCGGCGGGGGCGGGGACAGGAGTGTCAGGTCCCCGAGCGCGGTGGTGCCAGCACCACCTGCGCGGGGCGGGTGGTGCCCGAGAATGGACACCGTGGACAGCTCCGTACGCGAGGTCGTCAGGCACACCGTCCGCCCCGGCGCGGTGGCCGCCGGTCAGGGGCTGGCGGTGGCCCTGCTCTGCCTGGCCACCAACCTGCCGCTGTTCGTCCTGTCGGTGGCCGCGCTGCTGCTCATCCCCGCCTTCGGCGTCGGGTTCGCGCTGTTCCCGGCGGTGACCGCGCTGGTCCGGTTCTCGACCGGGCTGCAACGCCGGATCGCCGCGTGGGGCGGCCGACCGATCGCCCGGCCATACCTGCCGCGCCCCGACGACGCGCAGCTCGGCACCTGGCGGCGTTTCCGGTGGGTGGTGGGTGACCCGGCCACCTGGCGGGACTTCGCCTGGCTGCTGCCGGGAACGTTCACCGGTGCGGCCTGCCTGCTGGGGTTCGTGATGCCGGTGTACGGCCTGGAGGGCGTGCTCGGCATCCCGGTCGTGCTGTACCTCACCGTCGACTGGTACGGCTACGGCCTCTTCTGGCCGATGGACAACCTGTTCGAGGCGCTGTTCGCGCTGCCGACCGGGGCTCTGGTGCTGGCCGGTGGGCTGGCCGTCGCGCCGTGGCTGGTCTGGCTGCACCAGCGCTTCGCGGCGCTGCTGCTCGCGCCGACCGAGGCGGCCCGGCTGGCGCTGCGGGTCGCGCACCTGACCGTCACCCGGGCCGACACCGTCGACGCGCAGGCGGCCGAGCTGCGCCGGATCGAGCGGGACCTGCACGACGGGGCGCAGGCCCGGCTCGTCGCGCTGAGCATGAGCATCGGCCTGGCCGAGGAGTTGGTCGAGCGGGACCCGACGGCGGTGCGGCGGCTGCTCGCCGAGGCGCGGGAGACCAGCGGACAGGCCCTGGTGGAGCTGCGCGACCTGGTTCGCGGCATCCATCCGCCGGTGCTGGCCGAGCGGGGGCTGGACGGCGCGGTCCGGGCGCTCGCCCTCGCGGTGCCGATGCCGGTGGAGGTGGACGTCGACCTGCCCGGCCGGCTGCTGGCCCCGGTGGAGTCGGCGGCGTACTTCGCGGTGGCCGAGGGGCTGGCGAACGCCACCCGGCACAGCGGCGCGCAGCGTGCCTGGATCCACCTCCGCCACGACGGGGAAGGGCTGACCATCGTGGTCGGTGACGACGGCCGGGGCGGCGCCGACCCGGCGGCGGGCAGCGGTCTGGCGGGCATCGGGCGTCGGCTCGCCGCCTTCGATGGCACGATGTCGGTGTCCAGTCCGCCCGGCGGGCCCACCGTGCTGACCATGGAGCTGCCTTGCGAGTCGTCATCGCCGAGGACCTCGCCCTCCTCCGGGACGGCCTGACCCGCATCCTCGACGCGTTCGGCTTCGAGGTCGTCGCGGCCGTCGACAACGGACCGTCGGTGCTGCCCGCCCTGGTCACCCACCGGCCCGACGTGGCGGTCGTGGACGTGCGGCTGCCGCCGACCTGCACCGACGAGGGCCTGCAGGCGGCGATCCGCGCCCGTACGGAGCTGCCCGGGCTGCCGATCCTCGTCCTCTCCCAGCACGTCGAGCAGTTGTACGCCCGGGAACTGCTCTCCGACCGGGCCGGCGGGGTCGGCTACCTGCTCAAGGACCGGGTGTCGCACGTGGCCCAGTTCGTCGACGCGGTGCGCCGGGTGGCCGAGGGCGGCACGGTGATGGACCCGGAGGTGGTCGCCCAGCTGCTGGCCGGTCGCGCGGAGGCCCGGCCGTTGCGGGAGCTGACCGCCCGGGAACGCGAGGTGCTGGGCCTGATGGCCGAGGGGCGCTCCAACGCGGCGATCGCCGCCCGGCTCTTCGTCACCGAGAAGGCGGTCAGCAAGCACATCAACAACATCTTCAGCAAGCTGGGGATGCCGCCGTCGGACGACGACAACCGGCGGGTGCTGGCGGTGCTGGCGTACCTGCACGACGACCCGACGACGTCGGCCCGGCCGGCGCGGGGCGGCGGGTCACACCCCGGCTGAGCCGTCCGCGCCGACGGCGGTGGTGGAGAGCGCGGGGGCGCGGCCGAGCAGGTGGTCCGCCGGCCCCGGCCGTCCGAAGTACCAGCCCTGGCCGGCGTCGCAGCCGATCGCGCGCAGCCGGTCGGCCTGCCCGGCGGTCTCCACGCCCTCCGCGGTGACCGTCAGGTCCAGCGCGTGCGCCAGCGAGACGAGCGAGGCGAGGATCCGCTCGTCGGTACGGCTGGCCGGGTCGACCGTCGGGGCGCGCAGCCCGGTCACGAACTCCCCGGCCACCTTCAGCTCGGTCACCGGCAGGTCCCGCAGGTACGCCAGGTTGCAGTAGCCGGTGCCGAAGTCGTCGATGGCGATCCGCACGCCCAGGTCGGCCAGGACCCGCAGCGCCCGCACCGGCTCCTCGGCGGTGCTCATCATGGTGCTCTCGGTGATCTCCAGCTGGAGCCGCTCCGGGGGCAGCCCGGTACGCCCCAGCAGCGCCCGCACCTCCTGCACCAGGCCGGGCCGGTGCACCTGCCGGACGGCCAGGTTGACGCTCACGAAGGGCGCCGGCGTGGGCCCACCGGACCAGCTCTCCGCCTCCCGGCACGCCTCGGCGAGCACCCACCCGCCGAGCCGGACGATCAGGCCGGTCTCCTCGGCCAGCGAGATGAACCGGCCGGGCCCGAGGATCCCCAGTTCGGGGTGGCGCCAGCGGACCAGCGCCTCCACGCCGAGCACCGTGCCGTCGCGCAGCGAGGTCAGCGGCTGGTAGTCGAGGAAGAACTCGCCCCGGTCGATGGCGGCGGGAATGGCCGCACAGAGGGCGTACCGGTCCAGTTCGGTGCGGTGCCGCTCCGGGTCGAACAGCGACCAGCGTGCGCCCCCGGCCGCCTTGGCCCAGTGCAGGGTGCTGTCGGCCGCCCGCATCAGCTCGCCGGGGCTGGTGCCGGCCACCGGGCGCTCGACGATGCCGATGCTGGCGGTCACGGTCAGCTCGTGCCCGTCCACCCGCACCGGCTCGGCCACGGCCGCGAGCGCCGCCTCGGCCACCTGCACGACGTCGTCGACCCGGGTGGTGCGTTCGACCAGGATGACGAACTCGTCGCCGCCGAGACGGGCGACCAGGTGCTCCGGCAGGGCCAGCCGCAGCCGCCGGGCGACCTGCACCAGCAGCTCGTCGCCCACCTGGTGGCCGAGCGAGTCGTTGACCACCTTGAACCGGTCGAGGTCGAGGAAGCAGACGCCGACCCGGTCGCCGCCCCGGGCCGGCTCCCCGATCGCGGCGGTGAGCCGTTCGGTGAACAGCGTCCGGTTCGGCAGGTCGGTCAGCGGGTCGTGGGTGGCCTGGTGCCGGAAGCGGGACTCGCTGTCGCGCAGTGCCCGTTCGGCCTGGGCGCGGGCCACCATCGCGGCCCGCCGGATCGACTCCTGCTCGTCCAGCGTCCGGTCCCGCAGCGCCCGGGCGTAGCCGATGGTGACGGTGGACAGCAGCCGCGCCATTCGGTCCTCGACGTCGTCGGCGACCAGGCCGAGGTCCCGGACCAGGCGGAGCTGGATGATCTCCACGGTGCGCCCCAGCCCCTCGGCGGAGGCGATGTGCGCGGCGACCAGTTCCGCGCCCACCTGGTGTCCGACGCGCGCGTCGAACGGTTCCGCCCGCAGGGCGGCGGCCAGCCGCTCGGTGAGCCGTTGCAGCAGCGCCTCCAGCTGGGCCTGCGTCATCGGCAGGTAGCTGGTCCCCGACACGGCCTTGGCCCAGGCCCGGGCGAACGTCCCGGGACAGGACGGGTGCCGCGGGCCGGCCGCCGTCTCACCCACCGAGTCGTCCGACGCCACCGATGAAGATCGCCTGCTCGGCGTCCTCGGCGCTCTCCGGCGACTCGGGCCGCCACTGCGGCACCCAGACCACGCCCGGCTCGACCAGCTCGAAACCGTCGAAGAAGGCGGCCAGCTCGGCCCGGTTGCGGATCCAGAGCGGGTTGTCGGTGCGCCGGTAGACCCGCTCCGCCTCGGCCCGCTGGCCGGTGTCGCTGCGGCTCTCGTCGCTGGCCTGGGAGAGGACCAGGTGGCTGCCGGGTGCCAGCGCCGCGCGCAGCGTGCGCAGGACCTCCTGCGGCCGGTCGGCGTCCGGGATGAAGTGCAGCACGGCCACGACGAGCACCGCGATCGGCTGGGAGAAGTCCAGCAGCCGGGTGACCTCGGGGTGGCGCAGGACGGCCTCCGGCCGGCGCAGGTCCTCCTGGATCACCGTGGCGCCGGGGTTGCCGTCGAGGATCTCCCGGCTGTGCGCCACGGCCACCGGGTCGACGTCGACGTAGACCACCCGGGCGTCGGGGGCGGCCCGCTGGGCGATCTCGTGCACGTTGCCGACGGTGGGGATGCCGGAGCCGATGTCGAGGAACTGCCGGATCCCCTGGTCGATCAGGTACTGCACGGCCCGGCGCATGAAGGCGCGGTTGGCCTGGGCCATCAGCGGGGCGTCCGGCACGGCCTCCATCATGGCCCGCGCCGCCGCCCGGTCCGCCGCGAAGTTGTGTGAGCCGCCGAGGTAGTAGTCGTACATGCGGGCGACACTGGGGCGTTCGATGTCGATGTCGTCGGGTGCCCAGTCCGGCCGCTGCATCCCTACCCCTTGTCGACAGATGCGAGAGTCGTCGCCCGCGCGGGCCACCCGGGTATTCTGCCCGCCGCTTGCTCCGGTGCAAAGACCACGATCGCTGCGCGACGACACTCTCACTGAGGGCGTTCGTCGCGCCGGCGCGCCCACGCCGTACGGCGAGGGCCCGCGCCCGACGGACGGGCGCGGACCCTCGACGAAGGGTGGGACGCTTCAGAACTTCGGCGCGTCCGGAGCCTCCAGCAGGCCGAGCCGCAGCGCCGTCATCAGCGCCTGGGCGCGGTTGGCCGCGCCCAGCTTCTCGTAGAGCTTCGAGATGTGCGTCTTGGCGGTGGACTCGCTGACGAAGAGCTGCTTGGCGATGCCGGCCACGCTCATGCCGTCGGCCAGGAGCCGCAGCACCTGCCCCTCGCGGGGGGAGAGCTGCGGGCCGGACGGGGCCAGCCGGCGCTTCATCGCCTCGGCCAGGTCGGCCGCGGTGAACGCGCTGGGGGAGGAGGCGGCGTGCCGGGCGGCGGCCACCACCTCGTCGGCCGGCGCGGTCTTCGGCACGAACGCGCTCGCCCCGGCCTCCAGCGCGCCGAAGAGCTGGTCGTCACCGGCGTACATGGTGAGCACGACGATGCCCATCGAGGCGCTGGACTTGCGCAGCGCGCGGGTGGCCTCCAGGCCGCTGCCGTCGGGAAGTCGCAGATCCATGATCACGACGTCCGGTTGCAGCGCGCCCGCCTGGCGTACCCCCTCGGCGGCCGTGGCGGCCTCACCGACGACCTCGAACTGCCGGTCACGCTCGAAGGCGTGCCGGAGGCCCTTGCGGATCAGATCGTGATCGTCGACAAGGAGGACCTTGGTACGGGTGGCCGGTGTCGGACTTGTGGTCATCCTCGGGTTACTCCCCTTCTGCTGCTGCGCTGCCACGCACGTTATCTCGCCGGGGCGACGAACCGACCACCACCGCCACGGTCGTGCCGCTGGGCTGCCGCGGCCTGATCTCCAACCGGCCCCGGATACGTTCCGCCCTCTCGGCCATGATCGCAAGACCGTAGTGTCCCTCGGCGCGCTGGTCACCGATGCCGTGACCGTCATCCGACACTTCGATCTGCGCGTACGGCGGGTCCACCTCACAGGTGACCCACAGGTTGGCCGCCCCGGCGTGCTTGCGCGCGTTGGTGACCGCCTCCTGGGCGATGCGCAGCAGTTCCGCCTCGGTGGCGGCGGGCAGCCGGGCGGTGGACTCGTCCAGCGACAGGTGCACCCGCAGCCCCCCGGAGGCGCCGACGGTCCGGGCGTACTCGGCGATCGCGGCGGCCAGGCCGCCGTGCCGGTCCACCTCGCTGCGCAGCTCGAACAGGCTCAGCCGCAGCTCGGTGATCACACGGGTGACCTCGCCGCGCAGGGTGCGCAGCGCCTCGGCGGTCTCCTTCGGGTCCTCGTCGACGTAGGCCAGGGCGTTGTCGATGCCGTAGCCGACCATCACCAGCTCCTGGGCCACCCCGTCGTGGATCTCCCGGGCCAGCCGCTGCCGCTCCTCGTTGGTGGCCAGCGAGCGCACCTCGTCGAAGAGCAGCGCCGCCTCCAGCCGCAGCGCGGCCGGGCCGGTCAGCGCGGTCACCCGGGACACCACCGGCGGCGGGTACGCGTGCGCGGCGTCCGCCTCCAGCACCACCAGGCCGACCGTGCGCACCCCGGCGACCAGCGGGACGATCAGCGCCGACACGTCACCGCCACGGTGCGAGCGGGCCTGCGAGCGGGCCGCCGTCTGCGGTTGCTGGCTGGCCCAGGCGTCGGCGATCGCCGAGTCGGCGTCGAGCGTGGTCTCCCAGTCCACCCGGTCCACCCCGACCTGGGCGAGGACGACCAGCCGGCCGCCGCCGCTGGCGGAGAGCACCGCGCCCCGATCGCCGGGGGCCACCGTACGCAACTCCTCCAGCAGGTGCTCGGAGATGCCGCCCGGGTCGAGGGTGGCGCCGGGCAGCTGGCGGGCCACCGTGCGCAGCTGGGTGAGCAGCCGGGTGGCCTCCGCGTACGGCTGGGGCTTGCCCTCGCCGCGGACCCGCATCACCTGGTGCAGCGTGCCGGCCGCGTAGAGGCCGAGCGCGGCGAGGATCAGCCACTGCGCGCAGACCGCCAGGTAGCCCGGCTGGCCGAGCTGCCGCCCGCCGTCCACCTCGGTGAACGCGCCGGCCACCAGCAGGGTGGCGGCGGTGACCCCGAGCAGTGCCGCGCCTTCGGCGAAGCGGCGACGCAGCGCGGTCACCGTGACCGGCACCGCCAGGTACGGCAGCACCGCGGAGGCGCCGAGCCCGCCGACCGCCCCGCCGAGGGTGGACTCGACGGCGACCTGGCTGGCGGCCAGCCCCAGCACCACCGCCTCGGCCACCCGGCTCACCGGGCCGAACAGCCGGTGCCCGGGGGCGAGCAGGGCGGGCAGGCCGGCGACCGCGAGCAGGACGATCCACCACAGCTGGGCGGCGTCGCGGGTGGCGATCAGGGTCAGGACGGCGACCAGCGCCAGCATCACCACGCGCGCGACGGCGGCGAGCGGGCGGGTCTGGGGCCGGGCGGGTGTGGAGGCGGACACGTGACGGATCGTAGTCAGCTGCGGTAGATGTCGGCGATCTCGGACTCGTACGTCTTGTGCACGACCTGGCGCTTGACCTTCAGCGACGGGGTGAGTTCGCCGGTCGCCTCGGTGAAGTCGCGGGGCAGGATCCGGAACACCTTGATCGCCTCGGCCTTGGAGACCGACAGGTTGGCCTGGTCGATCGCGCCCTGGATGTCCGCGCGCAGCGCCTCGTCGTCGCCGAGGGTCTCCACCGGGGTGTCCTCGGGCCGCCCGTGCGCGGCCAGCCACTTCGGCAGCGCCTCCTCGTCGACGGTGACCAGCGCGGCGATGAACGGCTGCCGGTCGCCGACCACCAGGCACTGGCTGATCAGCGGGTGCGCCCGGACCTGGTCCTCCAGCACGGCCGGGGCGACGTTCTTGCCGCCGGCCGTCACGATGATCTCCTTCTTCCGGCCGGTGATGCTGAGGAAGCCCTCGTTGTCGAGCCGCCCCAGGTCGCCGGTGCGGAACCAGCCGTCGGTGGTGAGCGCCTCGGCGCTGGCCGCCTCGTTCTTCCAGTAGCCCTGGAAGATCAGGTCGCCGGCGATCAGGATCTCGCCGTCGTCGTCGATCCGGATGGTCACGCCGGGCAGCGGTCGGCCGACGGTGCCGATCCGGGTGGCGCCGGGCAGGTTCGCGGCGGCCGCGGGGGAGGTCTCGGTCAGGCCGTATCCCTCGCAGATGGTCACCCCGATGCCGCGGAAGAAGTGCCCGAGGCGGGCGCCGAGCGGCGCGCCCCCGGAGATCGCGTCGCGGCACCGGCCGCCCAGCGCGGCGCGCAGCTTGCGGTAGACCAGCTTGTCGAAGAGCGCGTGCTGGGCCCGCAGCGCCAGGCCCGGCCCGTCGGCGGTCTCCAGCGCCTCGCTGTACGCGATGGCGACCCGCTCCGCCTTGTCGAAGATCTTGCCCTTGCCCTCGGACTCGGCCTTCTGCCGGGCGCCGTTGTAGACCTTCTCGAAGACCCGGGGCACGGAGAGCACGAAGGTCGGCCGGAACTCCTGGAGCTCGGCGACCAGGTCCTTGGTGTCCGGGCAGTGCGCCATGGTGGCCCGGGCCTGCACCACGCCGATCTGGATGAGCCGGGCGAAGGCGTGCGCGAGGGGCAGGAAGAGCAGCGTCGACGCGCCGGGCCGGAAGAGGTTCGGCAGCACCGGCACCGCGTTGGCGATGTCGGCGTACATGTTGCGGTGGGTCAGCACGCAGCCCTTGGGGCGGCCGGTGGTGCCGCTGGTGTAGATGATCGTGGCGACGTCGCCGGCGTGGACCGCCTTGCGCCGCCGCTCGATCTCGACCGGGTCCACCGAGGCGCCCAGCGCGACGATCTCGTCCACCCCGCCCAGCTCGATCTGCCACACGTGGCGCAGCTCGGGCAGCCGGTCGCTGATCCCGGCGACCAGGGTGGCGTGCGCGTTCGACTCGAGCACGACCGCGACGGCCCCGGAGTCGGCGAGGATCCAGGCGGCCTGCTCGGCGCTGGAGGTCTCGTAGATCGGCACGGTGATCGCGCCGGCCGCCCAGATGGCGTAGTCCAGCAGGGTCCACTCGTACCGGGTGCGGCTCATCAGGGCCACCCGGTCGCCGGGGTTGACCCCGGCCGCGGCCAGGCCCCGGGCCACCGCGACGACCTCGTCGCGGAACTCGCGGCAGGTCACGTCCGCCCAGCGGGCACCGGCGCCGGCCGGGGCGGGACGGACGAACTGCACCGCGTCCGGGGCGACCTCGGCGTTGTCCCAGACCGGGTCGGTCAGGTTGGCCGCGTCGCCGATGGTGACGATCGGCGGAACGGAGAACTCGCGCACCTGCACTCCCTCGTGCTCGCACTGTCCGGGCCGGCCGCCACGGCGGGTCGGCTCTGACGAAACCTACCTGCACACCCGGGTGGGTTGGCCAGGGAGGTTGCCTGCCCGGTAGGTGGGACGCCCGGGCGTCGGGCGGGCCGGGGCGTCCGGCAGCCCGCGCCGTGCGGCGCGGCGGGGGTGGAGCGGCGCGGGCCGGGGTCGCTCCGGGTAGCCTCCCCCCATGGCGGACTCCTCCACCCAGTCGATCGTCATCGGCGCGTCACCGGAGCGCGTGGCGGCGGTCATCTGCGACTTCCCGAGCTACCCCGAGTGGACCGAGGCGGTGCGGCGGGCGGAGGTGGTCGAGGAGTACGAGGACGGCTACGCCAGCCAGGTCCGGTTCACCATCGACGCCGGGGTGATGGCCGACGAGTACGTGCTCGCCTACGAGTACGCCGAGGACCTGTCCCGCGTCGAGTGGCACCTGGTCGCGCCGTCGAAGATGCAGAAGTCGCAGCGCGGGTCGTACGACATCGTCGGCAACCCGGACGGCACCTCCACCGTGACGTACACCCTGGAGGTGGAGCTGTCGGTGGGGATGCTCGGGATGTTCCGCCGCAAGGCCGAAAAAATGATCATGGATACGGCGTTGAAGCAGCTCAAGCGCCGGGTAGAAGCACCCGGCACGGCACAGTGACGCGCCGGCCTGCGGCACGGTAGGGGAGCCCGACATGGGGGGTACGGAACCGGGCTCGGCCCGGGAGGAGGCCGAGCGGCTGGTCGCCACGCTGCTCGCCACGGCACGGCTGGCCTCGGCCGGCCACGGGGCGGGGGTGTGGGGTCCGCTCGGTGGGATGCTCTCGGGTGTCCTCGGTCACAGTGCCGGCACGTCCCGGCAGGCGGGGGAGGGTGCCGGAGCCGGGGGATTCGCCACCGGAACGCCGGAGTGCTGCATCTGCCCGGTCTGCCGCGGTATCGCGGCGTTGCGTGATCCGAGTCCGGAATTCGCCGAACGCCTCGCCACCGGCGCGGGTGATCTGGCCGCCGGGATCGCGAGCCTGATGCGGGCGTTCGGTTCCGCCACGGACGGGGAAGCCTCCCACCGGACGTCCGGCGGCGCCACCGGAGCGACCGGGCCCGCCGCCGGGACCGATCCCGACGCCGACCACGTGTGGCGCGAGGCCACCCGTACCGGGCATGATTCTCCGTCGGCGCCGGAGCGGGACGTCTGGTCCGCCGCCACCCGGGCGGAGGACGCGGTCGTGCCGGCCGCCGCCGCCCCGCCCGTCGACGACGCCGGGCCGGTCGCGCCGGCCCAGGTCCGGCCGACGGCCGACCGTCCGGTGGTGCCCGCCTCGCGTGCGCCGGCCGGCGCAGGCGGGGACGCACCAGGCGACGAGGCCTGATCACCGGACATCCGATATCGCACGGCCGGTTCGGCCGATGTCGGGCAGCACAGCAGAGGGGAGTGGCAGCGGTGACGCTGACCATCGGAGTCGACGTCGGTGGCACGAAGGTGGCCGGCGGTGTCGTGGACGACACCGGCAAGGTTCTCGTGCAGGCCCGACGGGACACCCCCGCGGACGACGTCGGCAAGACCCGCGACGTCATCATCGAGCTGGTCACCGAACTCGCCGCCGGGTACCGGGTCGACGCGGTCGGCATCGGCGCGGCCGGCTGGATCGACGCCTCCCGCTCCACCGTGCTCTTCGCCCCCAACCTGGCCTGGCGGGACGAGCCGCTGCGCGAGTACGTCAGCGCCGCCACCGGCCTGCCGGCGATCGTGGAGAACGACGGCAACGTCGCCGCCTGGGCCGAGTTCCGCTACGGCGCGGCCCGCGACGCCGAGGACTCGATGGTCATGTTCACCATCGGCACCGGCGTCGGCGGCGGCATCGTGCTCGGCGGCGAGCTGATCCGCGGCGCCAACGGCATCGCCGCCGAGCTGGGCCACATGCTCACCGTCCCGGACGGCCACCAGTGCGGCTGCGGCCGGCTCGGCTGCATCGAGCAGTACGCCAGCGGCAGCGCCCTGGTCCGCTTCGCCCGCGCCGCCGCCCGCCAGGAGCCGCAGCGGGCCACCGCCCTGCTCGAGCTGGCCGGGGGCGAGGCCGAGGCGGTCACCGGTCCGATGGTCACCGCCGCCGCGCAGGCCGGCGACCCGGTCTCCACCGAGGCGTTCGCCCAGGTCGGTCGCTGGCTCGGCACCAGTCTGGCCGACATGGCCCAGATCCTCGACCCGCAGGTCCTGGTGGTCGGCGGTGGCGTCGTCGAGGCCGGTGACCTGCTGCTCGGCCCGACCCGGCGCTCGTTCAACGACGCGCTGGCGCAGCGCAGCCGGCTGCCCGTCGCCGAGGTCCGCCCGGCCGAGCTGGGCAACAGCGCCGGCGTCATCGGCGCCGCCGACCTCGCCCGTCGGCTGTGACCGCCGCCGGGACCCCGGCCGGCGACGGGACCGGGCAGCCGGCCGGCGGGGTGCGGCTGCGGGTGGTGTCGTACAACATCCACAGCCAGCGTGACGACACGGCCGCGCTGGCGGCCGTGGTCCGCGAGGCCGAGCCCGACGTGGTGATCGTGCAGGAGGCCCCGCGCCGGTTCCGCTGGCGGCAGAAGTCCGCCGCGCTGGCCGAGTCGTTCGGGCTGGTGGTGGCCGCCGGGGGCCTGCCCTCGCTGGGCAACCTGCTGCTGACCAGCCTCCGGGTGCGGGTGACCGCCACCCGGTGCCGGCGCTTCCCGCTCACCCCGGGGCGGCACCTGCGCGGCGCCGCGTACGCCGAGTGCCGGGTCGGCGGGGCGTGCTTCCTGCTCGTCGGCTCGCACCTGTCCACCGACCCGGCGGAGCGTCCCGGCCAGGCCGCGCTGCTCAAGCGGGAGGTGGCGGGCGCGCGGCTGCCGGTGGTCCTCGGCGCGGACCTCAACGACGGCCCGGACTCCACGGCCTGGCGGACGGTCGGGGAGGGGCTGACCGACGCGGCGGTGGCCGCCGACGCCGCGGACCGGTACACCTACTCGTGCGCCAACCCCCGCCGGCGCATCGACGCGCTCTTCGTCGACCCCCGGGTGACGGTGCTCGGCTACGACGTGGTGGACACCCCGTCGACCCGCCGGGCCAGCGACCACTTCCCGGTCCTGGCCGACCTGCTCCTGCCGGTCACCGACTGACGGCACGCCCACGGGCCTCGGCCGCCACCGCGAGGCGGCGGCCGGGGCCCGCAGTCCCGGGCTGGACAACGGACTGCGGGTGCGGGGAGGATTGCCCGTCGAACCGGCGTACGTGCCGCACATAAGGAGATTCCCCGGTGCCCCCCTCCACCGAGCACGGCCGGCCCGATCCGGAGACCACCACGCTCGCCCTGAGCCGGGACGGCCGCCCGGTCTCCGACCGCGGCGACACGGTCTGCGTGATCGGCGCCGGCGCCAGCGGCCTCACCGCGATCAAGAACCTCACCGAGCACGGCTTCGGCGTCGACTGCTACGAGCGGGAGACCGGCGTCGGCGGCGCGTGGAACTGGCGGCACGACCGCAGCCCGGTGTACGCCAGCACCCACCTGATCTCGTCGCGACCGTTCACCCAGTTCCCCGACTTCCCGATGCCGGACTCCTGGCCGGACTACCCGCACCACAGCCAGCTGCTGTCCTACTTCGAGCGGTACGCCGACCACTTCGACCTGCGCCGGCACATCTGGTTCGGCACCGAGGTGGTCCGGGTCGAGCCGGTGGCCGGTGACCGGTGGGACGTCACCACCCGCAGCACCGGCGGGTACGGCCCGGAGCGCACCTCCCGGTACGCGGCCGTGGTGGTCGCCAACGGGCACAACTGGTCGCCGAAGCTGCCCCGCTACGAGGGGCTGGAGGAGTACCGGGGCGAGGTCATGCACGCCTCGTCCTACAAGGACCCGGCGCAGCTGCGCGGCAAGCGGGTGCTGGTGGTCGGCGCCGGCAACACCGGCTGCGACATCGCGGTGGAGGCGGCCCAGCAGGCGTCGCGCTGCTGGCACTCCACCCGCCGCGGCTACTGGTACGCCCCGAAGTACGTCCTCGGTCGCCCCGCCGACCAGGTCAACGACCTGCTGCTGATGCTGCGGGTCCCGCTGCGCGTGCGGCAGTGGCTCTACCACCGGACGCTGCGGCTGACCGTCGGCGACCTGACCCGCTTCGGCCTGCCGAAGCCGGACCACCGGGTGTACGAGACCCACCCGATCGCCAACAGCCAGCTCGTCTACTACGTCGGCCACGGCCGGATCGCCCCGGTGCCCGACGTCGCCCGGTTCCACGGCGGCGGCGTCACCCTCACCGACGGTCGGGAGATCGATCCCGAGCTGGTCGTCTTCGCCACCGGTTACCTGCCGCGCTTCGAGTTCCTGGACCCGAAGGTGCTCGGCGACGAGGATGCCTCGGGCCGCCCCCGGCTGTGGCTCAACGCCTTCGCCCCCGGGCACCCGACCCTGGCGGTGGCCGGCCTGTTGCAGCCCGACTCCGGCGTGTTCACCCTGTCGCACTGGCAGACCGTCCTCTTCGCCCGGTTGCTCCAGGCCCGCCTGGCCCGGCCGGAGCGGGCCGCCGCGTTCGCGGCCCGGGCGGAGGCCGGCGCGGGGGAGCGGTACTCGGGCAAGGTCAAGGACAGCAGCCGGCACTGGTTCGAGGTGGGCCACGCCGACTACCTGCGCGCGGTGCAGCGCGCCCTCGACGAGCTGGAGGCCGGCCGGTGAGCGCGAGGAACGCAGCGCAGCGGAGTCCCGCAGTCGCGAACGAAAGGCGGCCAGGATGAGCGCGACGAACGAGCGGGTGCGGATCCTGCGGGGTCGGGAGTGGGCCCGCCCGGTCCGCCCGGTCCGGCGCGAGGTGCTGGGCGCCGCCCCGGAACTGGAGGAGGGGCGGCCGCCGCTGCTCTTCGTACCGGGGTTCGGGCACGGGGCCTGGGCGTTCGCCGAGCACTGGCTGGAGCACGCCGCGTCGCGCGGCTTCCCGGCGTACGCGGTGAGCCTGCGCGGGCACGGCGGCAGCGAGCGGGCGCCGGAGGCGACGCTGCGGGCGTACACCCATGACGTGGTCCAGGTGGCGGCGGGCCTGCCGCGCCAGGCGGTGCTGGTGGGGCACGGCGCCGGGGCGCTGGTGGTGTCCCACGCGATGGCGCGTTACCCGGCCCGGGCCGCGGTCCTGGTCGCGCCGGTGCTGGGCGGCTGGTCGACGGCCGTCACCGCGCTGCGCCGCAATCCGGTCGGCACGCTGCCGGCGCTGGTCGGTGGTCCGTTGACGCTGCACCGCCGGCAGCTGTTCAGCCGGGAGCTGCCCGACGCCGACGCCCGGCGCTACACCGCGCAGCTCGGCCGGGCCGCCCGGCGGGCGCAGTGGCAGCTGCTGGCCGGTCGGGAGGCGGAGCCGGCGGTGGGTCGCCCGCCGGTGCTGGTGCTGGGCAGCCCGGACGACCGGGTGGTGCCGCCGGCGGCGCTGGTCCGGGCCGCCCGCCGGTACGGCTCGGCCCCGCTGCTCTTCCCCGGCATGGGGCACGACCTGATGCTCGACGCCCGGTGGCGGGAGCCGATCGACGCGATCCTCGACTGGCTGGTCAAGGAGCCGCAGCGGGCGTGACCGGGGCGGGTTGCGCCCTGGCCGGGCGACGCTCGAGCCGGAGGGTCCGGCGTCACTTTCTGTGAGTGCGGCCGTGTTCCGGTCGATCGGTGACGATGAGTGACCGTCAGTGGCCTTCCTTCAGTGGCGCCGGTGGGCCGAGATCGGCCGTGCCGCGCTGACCAGGAGAGACGTAGGCCGCCCCGGTGTCGGCCGGCCCTTCCTTGTCATCACTTTGCTCTGCACCCACGGACGCGCCAGCAACGGTGGGTCACTGGCGCGTCAATGGGTGCAGAGCAGAGTGTCCGAGGCGCAGAGTCGTCGTCGGCAGGACAAGCACGGAGAGTGAGAGGGTCGGGCGCTGCGCCGGCCGGACCGGCAGCCCCGTTCACCGGCCGGGATCTTCGGCCGGCCCGGGCCTTCCGCCGGGACCTCCGGCCGGGTCCGGGACCTCACCCTGGCCGGGACCTCACCCTGGCCGGAACCTCAGCCCGAACTGCTGAGCCGGCGTACCAGCGAGCCGGTCTCGTCCAGCGCGCTGAGGTAGGAGCGGGCCCAGGCCCGGATGTCGTGGCGGTGCAGGTACGCGCGCATGGCGCGCATCCGTTCGCCGGCGTCCTCCGGGGCGGCCCGCAGCGCCGAGAGCAGCATCCGCTTGAGCTCCTCCAGGTCGTGCGGGTTGACCAGGTACGCCTGCTCCAGCTCGGCGGCGGAGCCGGCGAACTCGCTGAGCAGCAGCGCGCCGGAGTCGTCGACCCGGGCGGCGACGTACTCCTTGGCGACCAGGTTCATCCCGTCGCGCAGCGGGGTCACCGCCATCACGTCGGCGACCCGATAGAGGGCGGCCAGCTCGGTGCGGTCGAACGGCTGGGTGAGGTAGTGGATCGCCGGCTCGCCGACCCGGCCGAACTCGCCGTTGATCCGCCCGACCTCACGCTCGACCCGTTCCCGCAGGATCTGGTACTGCGCGACCCGTTCCCGGCTGGGCACCGCCACCTGGACCAGCACGGTGTCCCGGACCTTGACGTCCCCGCCGGCCAACAGCTCGCTGTACGCCTTGAGCCGCTGCTCGATGCCCTTGGTGTAGTCCATCCGGTCGACGCTGAGGATCACGTGCTCCGGGTCGCCCAGGTCGTGCCGCAGCCGGCGGGCGCGGGCGGTGACGTCCGGACGGCCCGCCAGCGCGGCCATCTCCGCGGTGTCGATCGAGACCGGGTACGCCCCGATCCGCACCACCCGGTCGCCGACTCCGATGCGCCGGTCGGTGGCCGGCAGGCCGAGCACCTTGGCGACGAGCTGGGCGAAGTTGTGCGAGGCCTGGGCCCGCTGGAAGCCGATCAGGTCGGCGCCGAGCATCCCGCGCAGCAGATCGGCGCGGCGGGGCAGCTGCATGAACAGCTCCGGCGGCGGGAACGGCACGTGCAGGAAGAAGCCGATCCGCAGGTCGGGGCGGAGTTCGCGGAGCATCCCGGGGACGAGTTGCAGGTGGTAGTCCTGCACCCAGACCAGGCCGCCCGGTTCGGCCACCGCGGCGGCCGCCTCCGCGAACCGCTGGTTGACCCGCTGGTACGCCTCCCACCAGCGGCGGTGGTACTCGGGCTGCTCGACGGCGTCGTGGTAGAGCGGCCAGAGTGTCGCGTTGGCGAAGCCCTCGTAGTGGTCGCGCAGGTCCTGCGCGTCGAGCGGGACGGTGTGCATGCGTACGCCGTCGACGTCGGGGAGGGCGGGCGCGGGGCCGGTCCCGCCGGCCCAGCCCACCCAGGTCGCCGGGGTGTGCCGCAGCAGCGGGTGCAGCGCGCTGACCAGACCTCCGGGGGTGCGCCGCCATTCGCAGGCGCCGTCGGGGGCCACGCTGTCGTCGATGGGCAGCCGGTTGGCCACCACCACGAGGGGACTCTGTCGCATCTCGGGCATTCCGATCCGCAGTGGCCGACCGCCACGAGGAACAGGAACAACCGGGCAGTCGGTGGGGGAAGTGACGTACAGCCGTATTCCTACTGACCGTAAGTTACACCTCTGTTACGTGCCGCGGGGCACCCGGTGGCGTCCCGCGATGCGGGCACAGCGCAGCGTGACGCCCGCTCACCGCCCCGGGGCCACGGTGGCGGGATCAGACGACGGCGCCGTCGTCGGGGTCGTGGTCGTCCTCGTCGCCGGGGCGCAGCCGCCAGATCAACGTGACGAAGCCGGCGAGGATGCCGGTGAAGCCGAGCAGGGTCACCACCGAGGCGTCCACCGGCAGCAGCGACGGGTTCAGGAACAGGACGAAGCCGAGGACGATCGACAGCGCGCCGACCACGGCGTACTTCGAGATCCGGGGCAGCGGCGGCGGTGGGGGCGGGGTGTAGCCCTCCTCCGGGTCGCCGGGGAGGTCGGCGCCGAAGGTGTCCAGCCCGTCCAGCAGGGAGGGCTCGTCGTGGCGCTCCCGCCCGAGCGAGATCCCGGAGATGTCCGCCGCGTACGGCAGCCGCCGCACGTCGGTGGCGGTGGGGCCGGTGGCCTCCTCGGCCCGGGTCGCCGTGGCGCCGGTGCGGCCGGGCTGCTCGGCGGGGTCGTCGACGTCCTCGGCGTCCGGCCAGGGGTGGCTGCCGGCGACCGGGGCGGTGTGGAACGCGGCGACGATGCGGTCCCACTCGGCGTCGACGTCCGGCTCGGCGCGCGGCGGCTCGGGGGTCGCCTCGTCGGCCAGCTGGGTGAGGTAGTCGCGCGCCGTGGTCAGGTGGGAGCGGTCGACGTAGAGCCGGTCCACCGGCCGGGCCGGCACGGTGGTCGTCCGGGTGACCGGGTTCAGGTCGGCGGAGGGCTGGAGGTAGGCGGCGATGCCCCCGGCGGCGAGCACGTCGAGCAGATGCTCGCCGACACGCGGATCGACGTCGCCCGCGACGGCGTACTCGCTCGCGTCGAGCCCGTTGTCCCGCCGTCCCCGGCGGGCCCCACCCGCTGACACCGGACATCCTCCTCGGCGGTTGTGTCGACGCCCCGTACGCCGTGCCCTGAATCGTGACACGTCAGGACCCTGTTCCGGGAGTGCGTTGTGGCGTGCCGCTCCCGGTTCGTAGGCTCAGAGGCGACGATCCCGCCCGCCGAGACGCTTCCGGCCGGGTCGCCGGGGTCCCCGGCGCCCGTCCGGCGCCCGGCGGTGGTGTCGCCCGCCACCTGCTGCCCCGGAAGGACCCCCTTGCTGTACTGGCTGATGAAGCACATTCTCCTCGGCCCACTGCTCAGGCTGATCTTCCGTCCGCAGGTCGAGGGGCTGCACCACCTGCCCGACAGCGGGCCGGTGATCCTCGCCAGCAACCACCTCTCCTTCTCCGACTCGATCTTCACGCCGCTGGTCGTCCCGCGAAAAGTCACTTTCATCGCCAAAGCGGAATACTTCACCGGTAGGGGCATCAAGGGCTGGCTGACCAAGGCGTTCTTCGCCGGCACCGGCTGCATCCCGGTCGACCGCTCCGGTGGCCGGGCCGCCCAGGCGGCGCTGGACACCCAGCTGAGGGTGCTGCGGGCCGGCGGGATCGCCGGCATCTACCCGGAGGGCACCCGGTCGCCGGACGGGCGGCTCTTCCGGGGCAAGACCGGGGTGGCCCGGCTCGCCCTGGACAGCGGCGCCCCGGTGGTGCCGATGGCGATGCTCAACTCCGACGAGATCCAGCCGACCGGCAAGCTCATCCCCAAGATCGCCCGGGTGCGGATCCGCTTCGGCGCCCCCCTGGACTTCTCCCGCTACGCCGGGATGTCCGGCGACCGGTTCGTCGAGCGCGCGGTCACCGACGAGATCATGTACGAGCTGATGGACCTCTCCGGCCGCGAGTACGTCGACATGTACGCCGCCAAGCTGAAGAACCAGCCGCCGGCCGAGACCGTGGAGCGCCGGCCCGTCGCCGCCTGAGCGCCGCCACGGGCGCGGCACCGGACTCAGTTGCGTCCGGCAGGGCCGGGCGTGGCGAGCCGGAGCAGCCCGGACGCGCCGGTGCCGGCGGCGAAGTCGCGTACCCGGGCCAGGGCCTCCGCCGCCCGCGCCGGATCGGCCGCGGCCAGCGCCGGCACCGACAGCGTGGTGGTGAGCACGTGGTCCGTGGTGTCGGTCATCCGGGCGTAGCTGTCGGCCGCCGACCGGAACAGCCGGGCGGCGGTGGCCGCGTCCCCCTCGGCCATCGCGAGGGTGGCGTCGGCGACCTGCCCGGCGGCCAGCGCCCACGGGGTCATCCGCGGCGCCCGGGCGAGCATGTCGCGTACCAACCGGGCCGCCTCCGGGCCGAGCACGACGGCGACGTGGCCGACCGCCGGCACCCACTCCGCGAACGGGATCATCCGGCTGCGCCGCCAGTCCTCGTCCAGCTCGGTGAGCAGCCGCATCGACTCGTCGCGCAGGCCGCGCACCGCCCGGCAGAGGGCGGCGTGCGCCAGCGTCGACCGCAGCACCCGGTGGAAGCCGCTGCGCCGGGCGGCGGCCACCGCCTGCGTCACGAGGTCCGGCCCGCCGTCGGGCGGTGCTCCGGCCGGGGCGTCCGTGTCGGTCCGCAGCTGCCGCATCCAGCCGGAGACGGCGACGATGTGCAGGTCCCACTCCGCGGTCGGACGGCGGGTGGACTCGTCGGCCATCTCCAGCGCGGCCACCCAGTCCCCGGCGTAGTACGCCCGCGCCCACTGGTCGGCGAAGCTCGTCGCGATGCCGTGCCCGCCCGCCGGGTCCAGGGACCGCTGCTCCTGCACCAGCCGCGCCGAACCGGTGAGGTCGCCCTCCTCCTGCGCGGCCCAGGCCAGGTTCTGCAACGCCCGCCGCCGGCTGCTCAGCCGCTCCACCCGGCAGTGCCGCGCGACGTCCTCCAGCGCGGCGTAGGCGTCCTGCTCGCCGGCCAGGTACCGGGCCACCGCCAGGGTGATCCGGGCGTTCGCCCGCACCTCCGGCAGCGCCATCCGCTCGGCCAGTTCGGCGGCCGAGCGGGCGGCTTCGCAGGCCGGGTCGGTCTCGGCGTTGAGCATCCGCACCCGGGCCAGTTCGAGCAGCGCCTCCGCCTTCTCCTCGGTGTCCGGCAGCTCGGCGTAGATGCCGATGGCCCGGTCCAGGCAGCGCAGCGTCTCGGCCCGGTCGGCGCGGCTCCACGCCGCGGTGGCCAGCAGCGTCCAGGCCCGCGCCTCGCCGGTGCGGTCACCGGCGTCGGCGAGCCGGTCGGCCAGCGCGGTCAGCGTCCGGGTGCCCCCATCCACCAGGAACGAGTCACCGTCGCGGTAGAGGGCCAGCTCGGCGTCGAACAGCTCCAGCGCCGGGTCTGGCTCGCCGCCGACCGAGAGGGCCCGGGAGACCAGCGTCGCCGCGTTGTCGAGCGCGTGCAGCGCGTACGCCCGGCGGGCGGCCCGGTGCAGGGCGGTGCGGGCGTCGCGCGCGTACGGCGTCGGGTCCAGGCCGACCATCCGGGCGATCTCGTGCGCCGTCCAGCGGTGGTTGGCCAGCACCTCGGCCAGGTCCTGCTGGCGACCGTCGGTGAGCTGCTCCAGCCAGTCGGCGGTGCGCTGGTGGCGCAGCACCCGCTCGGCGCGGGGCAGTCGCTGGTAGCAGACGTCGCGCACCAGGATGTGCCGGAACCGGTACTCCGGCTGACCGGGCATGCTCGAGGCGGGCAGCTCGTAGACCATGTCGCGGCGCTGGAGGCGGTCCAGCGCCCGCTCCACCCACTCCGCCGGCCGGCCCAGCGCGGCGGCCACCGGCGCCGGCCAGAACTGCACGCCGACCACGGCGGCGGCCTGCAACACCGCCCGGTCGGCCGGGTCGAGCAGGTCCAGCCGGTTGGCGATGACGGCCTGCACGGTACGCGGCATGCCCGACGTCCCGGCCGGGTCGAACCGGACGGTCGGCTCCAGCAGCCCGCCGTCCAGCAGCATCCGGGCGTACTCCTGGGCGTAGAGGGGGTTGCCGTCGGCGAACTCGATCAGCGGGGCCCGGGCGGATGCCGGCAGGGTGGCGTGGCCCAGCAGCAGCGAGTAGAGGGAGTCGATGTCGGCGTCGTGCATCGGCGGCACCGAGATGGACATGGTGCCGCTGATCGTGCCGGTCCAGGCCGGGTGCCGCTCCCGCAGCTCCGGCCGCGCCGTCGCGACCACCAGCAGGGGTACGCCCCGGGCGGACGCGCCGAGCTGCTCGACGAAGGTGAGCATCGCCTGGTCGGCCCAGTGCATGTCCTCGAAGACCAGCACCGTCGGGCCCTGGCCGGCCAGGGCGAGCAGGAACCGTCGCCAGGCGGCTTCCGCCTCGCCCGGGACCAGCCGCTCCCCGGGCACGCCGAGCAGCGGGCCGAGCGCCCCGGCCAGCCGGGTGCCGTGCGGGTCGCCGAGCTGGGCCAGCCGGGTGCGCAGCCGGTCGGGCAGCGCCTCCGGATCGTCGCCCTCGGGCAGGCCCACCCAGCTCTTGACGATGTCGGCCAGGGCGGCGTACGTGACGTTCTCGCCGAACGGCGGGCACTGCCCGACCAGCCAGGTGACCCGGTGTCCGGGGAGGTTGGCGGCGTGCCGGGACAGCTCCCGCAGCAGCCGGCTCTTGCCCACCCCGGCCGGCCCGAAGACGGTCACCAGCTGCGACACCCGCTCGGTGACGGTGCGGTGCAGGGCGCTGACGAGCAGGCCGCGCTCGTGCTCCCGGTTGATCATCGGGGTCAGCTCGGCGGCCTGCGGGTCGGTGCGCGGCCGGGCCTGCACGGCGAGCCAGATCCGGCTCACCGCGGAGCGGCCCCGCAGCGTCACGGGTGGACGGTCGGCGTACTCCATCTCGTGCCGGGTGGCCGACCAGGTGCTCTCGTCGACGACCACCCCGCCCGGCGGGGCGAGCGCCTGCAACCGTGAGGCGGTGTTGACCACGTCCCCGGTGACGAAGGCCTGGCCGCCGTCACGGGTGGCGGAGAGGTCGACCAGCGCCTCGCCGGTGGCCACCCCGACCCGGAAGCCGAGCGGCGGCTGCGGGCCGGCGGCCTGCCGGGCCAGGCTGCGTTGCAGTTCCAGCCCGGCCCGCACGCAGCGCAGCGCGTCGTTGTCGGTGGCGACCGGGGCGCCGAAGAGCGCCATCACCGCGTCGCCGATGTACTTCTCCACCACCCCGCCGTACTGGTGGACCAGTCGGCGGACGGTGGCGAAGTAGGCCTGCTGGAGGCTGCGCGCCTGCTCCGGGTCGGCCCGTTCGGCGTACGCGGTGAAGTCGACGATGTCGATGAACAGCACGCTGACCTGGCGCCGGTCCTCCTGCACCGCGACGGCGTGGTCGCGCAGCGGCTGGCCGCAGTTGGTGCAGAAGTTCGCCTCGGGGTTGTTGCCGTGTCCGCACGACGCGCAGCCGAGCGACAGCGCCTGTCCACAGCCGCCACAGAAGCGGTCGTCCGGCCCTGCCACCCGGGAGCAGTGTCCACACTTGAGGTCGATGTCGAACTCCGTACGTGAGGAGACCCCAGTATCGCGCCGGGCTGATCCAGTCGGGTACCCGACGTGCGGCCCGACCCCGCGGCTGATCAGCCGACACTAGTGTTCCTCACAAGAGAAGTTCGCCGTCAGGAGAGTGCCGTGCAGGTTCGGTTGTCCGCCTACTGGACCGACCCGGGCGGGACCGTCCGGTCACCGGGCGAGACGGTCGACGTCGACGCGGTCACTCTCGCCAGACTGGAGGAGCAGGGCATGGTGGAGAACCCCGACGGCCAGACGGCCACGGACACCGGCACGAGCACGAGCACCACGACCGATCCGCAGAAGATCGGTCCGGGTCCGGGCACCCCGCCGGAGAAGATCGGTCCCGGCCCGGGCGCCCCGCCCGAGGACGACACGACAAACTGATTCACCGGCGCGACCGGCGGGCCTCACGGTCCGTCGGTCGCGTCTTGTCGTGGGCGACGACGAGCGCCGGGTCGGCCCCCGGGCGGCCCGGCGCACGGGACCGGAACGGTCAGCGCTCGGCCATGCCCGCGCGGCGACGCAGCGCCGAGACGTCGGTGACCACGATCCGCCGACCCTCGGTGCGCAGCCAGCCCCGGTTGGCGAAGGAGCCGATCGCCTGGTTGACGCTCTGCCGGGAGCCGCCGGCCATCTCGGCCAGCTGACTCTGGTTCAGCTCGATGGTGATCATCGGGGCCTGGCTCTCGCCGGCGAGGCGGACCAGGGTCTTGGCCACCCGGCCGGGCAGGTCCAGGAAGACGTGGTCGGCGTTCTGCTCGGTGAGCCGGCGGATCAGGCCGCCCAGCGAGCGCATCACCGCGTCGAGGATGCGCGGGTTGGAGTGCACCAGCTCCATGAAGGCGGGCCGGGACAGGGCGAGCGCCGCGCAGTCCTCGATCGCCTCGGCGGAGGCCGATCGGGTCGAGGCGTCCAGCAGGGAGACCTCGCCCAGCACGTCCGGCGGTCGGATCACCGACAGCACCGCCCGCTCGCCGGTCGGCGCGGTACGGAAGACCGCCACCGCCCCGCGGCGCAGCACGATCAGCGACTCGCCCGGGTCGTTCTCCACGAAGAGCAGCTGGCCCTTGCGGTACGTGCGCGGCACCGCCGCGGCGATGACCCGTTGGCGTACCTCCGGCTCCAGCCCGGCGAACATGTCCACGCCCGTGAGGGCGTCACCCGGCTCCGGCAGGCGCATCTCCACGGCCCAACCCCTCCCCGGTCACGGACCCACAACTCGCTCACCGGGTGAACCTGACGGCCCCTGACGGAGGTTCTGGAACCCGGTCGGCGTCCGGTAGCGGTACACATCAGATCATGACGGCCCGGTAGCGTGCTGTACACCCCTCAAATCGTCTCCGTGACACTCCCGAGCTGCGACGGACCACCCGGCTGAGGTGCGGTCGGGCCGATCGGCCGGGTCCGGCCCGCCCCCGCCGGGCGGTGCCGACCGGTAATGGGCGAGGATGGGGGCGATGGCCTACCGCTACTTCTACGACTGCGAATTCATCGAGGACGGCCGGATCGTCGACCTCGTCTCGATCGGTGTCGTCGACGAGTACGGCCGCGAGTTCTACGCGGTCTCCACCGAGTTCGACGACTCCCGCGCCGTGCCCTGGGTACGCCGCAACGTGCTGGACAAGCTCCCGTCCCCGGCCGACCGGGCCTGGCGTTCCCGGGAGCGGATCCGTGACGAGCTGTACGACTTCCTGCTGGAGCCGATCCGCGACCGCCCGGGCGAGCAGCTCGAACTCTGGGCCTGGTACGCCGCGTACGACCACGTGGTGCTGGCCCAGCTCTGGGGGGCGATGCCGGCGCTGCCCCGGGAGATCCCCCGGTTCACCAAGGACCTGCGTCAGCTCTGGGACGACCGGGGCCGGCCGAGGCTGCCCGACGCCGACGCCGACCGGCACGACGCCCTGGTCGACGCCCGGCACAACCTGGCCCGCTGGCGGGCGATGACGGGCTGAGTCCCGATCGCTGCTTTCTTTCAGGTTTGACCCTTTCCGTCCCGGGCACCGTTCGGCGAACCGCACCGGAGGGGGTTGCGAGATGACCAGGGAACCGACCGACGCCGCCGACGCCCGTCGTCGGGTGACCGAGCTGATCCGCGACGCCCGGATCGGCATGCTGACCACCATCGGGGTGGACGGCCGCCTGGTGAGCCGTCCGATGGCGTTGCAGGAGGCCGAGTTCGACGGCGACCTGTGGTTCTTCGCCTACGCCGACTCGGCCAAGGTGCGGCAGATCCGGGTCAACCCGGAGGTCGACGTCGCCTTCTCCGACCAGAAGCACCACAGTTGGGTGTCCGTCTCCGGCACCGCCCAGGAGGCGTACGACCGGGCGAAGGCCGAGCAGTTGTGGAACCCGGTGCTGAAGGCGTGGTTCCCCGACGGCCTGGACACCCCCGGCCTGACCCTGATCAAGGTGCACGCCAGTTCGGCGGAGTACTGGGACGCCCCGGGCGGCACGGTGGTCAACCTGCTGGGCTTCGCCAGGGCGGCGGTGACCGGCAGGCCGCCGCAGGCGGGGCAGAACCACGAGGTCAGCTACTGACCGGTAGCCCGCTCGACGGGTGGGACTGCTCGGGGCGCGGTGTCGGCGTACACCCGCGACGACTACAGTTCGCACTGACGGCCCGCCCCGGGCCGGCAACGGCGCCGATGGTCTGATCTGACACATATCCTGGGGCTTATCCGGGCTTTACCTGATGCTCCAGGAGGATGAGCAGATCATGCGTATCGGCGTGCTCACCGGCGGCGGCGACTGCCCAGGTCTCAACGCGGTCATTCGGGCGGTGGTCCGCAAGGGCGTCGCCAGCTACGGTCACGAGTTCGTGGGCTTCCAGGACGGTTGGAAGGGTCCGCTGGAGGGCCTGTCCAAGCCGCTGGGCATCGCGGAGGTCCGCGGCATCCTGCCGCGCGGCGGCACCATCCTCGGCTCGTCCCGCACCAACCCGTTCAAGATCGAGAACGGCGTGCAGCGGATCAAGGAGAACCTCGCCGCGCAGGGCGTGGACGCCCTGATCGCGATCGGCGGCGAGGACACCCTCGGTGTCGCCACCAAGCTGCACGAGCTCGGCGTCAACGTCATCGGCGTGCCGAAGACGATCGACAACGACCTCGGCGCCACCGACTACACCTTCGGCTTCGACACCGCCGTCAACATCGCGATGGAGGCGATCGACCGGCTGCACACCACCGCCGAGAGCCACCACCGCACCCTGGTGGTCGAGGTGATGGGCCGGCACGCCGGCTGGATCGCCCTGCACGCCGGCCTCGCCGGTGGCGCCAACGTGATCCTGCTGCCGGAGCGGCAGTTCGACGTCGAGCAGGTCGCCGGCTACGTCGAGAAGCGCTTCCAGCACCAGTACGCCCCGATCGTGGTGGTCGCCGAGGGCGCCCAGCCGCTGGACGGCCAGATGGTGCTGCACAACCAGGAGCTCGACGCCTTCGGCCACGTCCGCCTCGGCGGCATCGGCCAGTGGCTCGCCGAGCAGCTGGAGGCCAAGACCGGCAAGGAGGCCCGCACCGTCGTGCTCGGCCACATCCAGCGCGGTGGCACCCCGACCGCGTTCGACCGGGTGCTCGCCACCCGTCTGGGCCTGCAGGCCATCGACGCCGCCCACGAGGGCGACTGGGGCAAGATGGTCGCGATGCAGAGCACGGACATCGTCCGGGTCCCGCTGGCCGAGGCCACCCGCGAGCTGAAGACCGTGCCGCTGGAGCGGTACGCCGAGGCCGAGGTCTTCTTCGGCAGCTGATCGCCCGAGGACCGGCGGCGCGGCAGGGACACCCGCCGCGCCGCCGGCCCCCGCGACGGAAGGGGTACGACCGATGGCACCCGCCCGGCACACGGTCGCGGTGATCGGCGCCGGCAAGATCGGCGAGTTGATGCTCTCCGGGCTGCTCCGGTCCGGCTGGCCGGTGGAGCGGCTGCTGGCCACCGCCCGCCGCCCGGCCCGCGCCGAGGAACTGACCGCCCGGTACGGCGTACGGGTGGTGGACAACCTCACCGCGGTCGAGGAGGCGGCGGTGCTGGCGATTTCGGTGAAGCCGCAGGACGCGGGCGTGCTGCTGGACGAGATCGGCCCGAAGGTGCCGGCCGACAAGCTGGTCATCTCGCTCTGCGCCGGCCTGCCCACCACCTTCTTCGCCCGCCGGCTGCCCGAGGGCACCCCGGTGGTCCGGGTGATGACCAACACCCCGGCCCTGGTCGACCAGGCGATGAGCGCCATCTCGGCCGGCGCGCACGCCACCGGCGAGCACCTCGCGCTGGCCGAGGAGATGTTCTCACCGCTCGGGTCCACCGTCCGGGTGCCCGAGTCCCAGCAGGACGCGGTGACCGCGCTCTCCGGCTCCGGCCCGGCGTACTTCTACCTGCTGGTCGAGGCCATGATCGACGCCGGCATCCTGCTCGGCCTGCCCCGGCAGGTGGCGCACGAGCTGATCGTGCAGACCGCGATCGGCTCGGCGGTGATGCTGCGCGACTCCGGCGAGCACCCGGTCAAGCTCCGCGAGGCGGTCACCTCGCCCGCCGGCACCACCATCTCCGCCATCCGCGAGCTGGAGAAGCACGGCGTACGGGCGGCGCTGCTGGCCGCGCTGGAGGCCGCCCGGGACCGGGCCCGCGAACTGGCCGCCCAGGCCGACTGAGGCGTTTCGCGGGCGGGTCGGTACCAGCGAGCCGGCTTCTGCCGACGCGCGTGGGCGGCCTGCAGGTATCAGGTCGCCGTGGACGCCGGCTTCAGCCGCTTGCGCTCGACGACGCTTGTCGCTGTCACCACACTCAGCGGTGGCACGTCCTTCGCGACGACGGCGCCCGCGCCGACGACCGAGCCCCGCCCGATCGTCACTCCGGGGGTGATCGTGGCTGAGGCGCCGATCCACACGTCGTCCTCGATGTGGATTGGCGCGTGCGTGATGAAGTCGTAGCGCTCGTCGAGCTCGACGGGGTGGCCGGCCGTACTCAACGTCACTCGGGGCCCGATCATGACTCGGTCACCGATGGTGATGCCCCCGTAGTCGAGGAAGAAGCATCCCTGATTGATGAACACGCGCTCCCCGAACGATGCTCCGAGCCCGTAGTCGCACTGGAACGGGGGCAGGATGGACAGCGAGTCAGGGATGGGTCCACCGAAGATCTCGGTGAGCACCGCCCTGCGCGCCTCGAGGTCGTCGAAGGGCAGCAGGTTGAGGCGCGAGGTCAGGTTCATGACGAGCTGTACGCGCTGCGCGAAGGCTCGGGACTCGGGCGTCCGTGTTCGTAGGCGTCGCTCGTTGCGCACGGGACGATCTTGGCACGGCCGGTCAGAGACCGGGTGACGACCCACCGGCAGGGAATGCGTCACTCCCACGATCGTGGGGTCCTCGTCGGACGTCCGGACCTGCCGCGATCTGCACGCTCGGAGCCCGGTAGTGGGTAGCCCATAGCGCTGGTTACCGGACGTGCGCCGCGCCATTGAGGAGGTAGCTGCAGTTGCTGGTCGCGGAAGCGGTGAGGGCATGCGACAGCCGTTGCCCGACATAGGGACGCAGTAGCGCCTGGGTGTCCTCGGGAGAGCTGAATCGGTAGGCCGACAGTTCCTCGTCCGCCAAACGCAACGCCCTCGCCTGGTCGTCAGACAGCGTGCCGCCGTCGAAAACGAACATGAGGCTGTCGTCCCACGGACCGTGCGGAGCAACCCAGTCCACGACCAGTAGCCGTCCGACCTTCAGTTGGACGCCCAGTTCCTCGCGTAGCTCGCGCTCGGCGGCCTGATGGGGAGGCTCGTTCGCCTCGGCCATGCCGCCGGGCAGGTCCCAGTCCGGTTTGTAGCGCGGGTTGACGAGCAGCACGTGGCCCTGCTCGTTCCTGATCAGGACGTCTGCGCCGACCCGCTTGCGGGCCTGCTTCGCGTTGCCCTCCGCCAGGTACGCCTGCCACGCGTCGGGATCCCGCTCGTAGAGTGGGCGGTCATCCGCCATCGAGTCGTCCGGCACCGACTGCTCCTACCCGTGGCGCACCCACCGTACGAATCCATGATCGCTCGCGGATTGCGTTGTGGAGACGGTCGACGGAAGTCCCCGCACGGCGCCAGTCCAAACGTTCGGCAGCTGACGTAGCGGTGCGCAGAGTCTTCTGGTCCGGCTCTTTGGGGTGGGGTAGAGCTCCGGGTGCCCGGGCGCTGGTCAATCGAACTGCTTGCTGACCTGGTCCGAGCCGATGAGTTGTCCGGCTCCGATGAAGCGGCGGGCCACCAGAAGGCCGGCATCGTGAGCGGCTGGACCGCCGTGACTGGCAGAGGCATTCGTCACGAGCCACGGCGTGAACTCTCGTTCGAAGGCGTCGACCGCTGACTTGAGCACGCATCTTCGACCAGTGGACCAACCGCCCTGCTGCACCGGCTCGCGTACGAGGTGGGGGAGCGGAACCGGCGACTCGATCTCGTGCGGGAGGAGAACCGCCGCCTCAAGCAGGCCCTGCGCACCTGGCAGGCCGAATGCGGCGCGACCCGCCAGGGCGGCGGTTGACATGGGCAGCGTGAGCCCCCGCTGCTCGATAGGACCATGCGCCCCAGCCCTGCGCTGACTCTATCGTTTTTTTCGCTTTGGTGGGTATCGTGGTGACGGGATCAATCAGGTCGGAGGCTCTTGTGACGGTGGTACCCGCAGGTGGATCGGCGCCCAACGGGGACGAGCTGAGGCGTTTTGCTCGGCGATCGCTCCGGGGCCGGCGGCTCCAGTTGATCGTGGATGGGGGAGAGCCGGTCGATGTGCCGCCCGTGGTGGGCGAAGCCATCGCCGAAGTCGTGTCGATCCTGGGGCGGGGGCGGCCGGTGCGGGTCATGGCCGAGAACGTCGAACTGTCGACGGGGGAGGCGGCCACGATCCTGGGCGTGACCCGCCCGACGGTGGTCAAGCTGATGAACGACGGCGTGCTGCCCTACACCCGCCCCAACTCCAGCCGCCGGGTCGCGTTGCACGACGTGCTGACCTACAAGGAGCGCCGATCGAGGGCACGCCGTGAGGCACTGGACGAGTTGACGGCGGACGCGATCGACATGGGCGTCTACGACGAAGCGATTCGCCGTGGTCGCCAGCGGTCAGACGATCAGTCGAACGACTGACCGTCCGCCGATGATCGTCGCCGTGCTGGATGCCTGCGTCCTCGTGCCCAGTGTGCTCGCCGACACCCTGCTGCGCTGCGCCGAGCAGGATCTGTATCGCCCGCTCTGGACCCGGGCGATCCTCGATGAGGTTCGCCGGAACCTTCCGCCGTCGGTACTCGGTGCCAAGGCCGAACGCAGGGTCGAGGTCATGCGAGAGTACTTTCCGAAAGCGATGGTCTCAGGCCATGAGCACCTCGTCGTCGAGATGACCAACGATCCCAAGATCGCCACGTGCTCGCCGCCGCCGTCGCCGCCGATGCGGAGGTGATCGTCACCGCCAACCTTCGTGATTTCCCGGACCACGCGCTCGCGCCGTATGCCATCGAGGTGCTGCATCCGGACGATTTTCTCTGCATGCTGCTGGACGACGCCCCGGAACGGATCGCAGACATCGTCGTGCAGCAGGCGGAGGCCACCGGGAGGGGCGGACGGCCGAAGCTCAGTGTGGAGGACGTCTTGAGTGGCCTGGCTGGATGTCGGGCGATCCGGTTCGCCCACCGGGTCTCCCTCGACCTGGCGGACGGCCGTTAGCCCGGAGGTTCCACCTTGAGTCGATCTTCCAGGGAGTTGCTCGCGAACTTCGTCCTGATGCCCCGGACGCCGTACGCCAGCCGACTGAAGGTCCGCGACGTGGGGGCCGGCGTGGGCATCGAAGGGGTCTTCGAAGCGGAGAAACGAGAGGACGATGTCCCGCGCAGCATGATCCTCGCGGCGAAGCCGGACATCCCTGAGGCAGGGCGCCGGTCATGCGGTGGTGCCCCATACTGGCCCGGTGTTCACTCTCGCCCAGGCGCGCCATCTGGTGGCCACCCTGCGTCCCCGCGTCGACGAGCTGATCCGGCTCCGCGCCGACCTGGCCGAACTCCGCGCCGACCTGGCCGCCCACGGCGTCTCCGTGCTCGGCGGGGTGGCCGAGGTGAAGGCCCTGGAGGCCCGGCTGCACGCCGTGCTGGAGGAGCTGAACTCCCACGACATCCAGGTCAAGGGCATCGCCCCGGTGCTGCTGGACTTCCCCGGCGAGCGGGACGGCCGCCCGGTGCTCTGGTGCTGGCTGGAGGGGGACACCGACGTGCGCTGGTACCACCGGATGGAGTGCGGCTTCGCCGGCCGCCGTCCGGTCTGAGGATCGGCCGGTCGCGCCGGGTCCCCATCCGTCCGACCTCGTCCGGTACGGTCCGATCGTGATCACGGTACGGCGGGCCGGGGGCGCGGACGCGGCGGAGATCGTCCGGCTGCGCGGGGTGATGCTCGCGTCGATGAGCGGTACGCCGCCGGCGCCGGGGCCCTGGCAGGAGGCGGCCCGGCAGGTGCTGCGCGACCACCTCGACGCCGCCGACGCGACGATGGCCGTGTTCGTGGTCGACGCGCCGGGGCGTCCCGGCGTCCTCGCCGCCTGCGCCACCGGCACCGTGGAGCAGCGCCTGGGTGGACCGGCCAACCCCGACGGCCGCACCGGGTACGTCTTCAACGTCGTCACCGATCCCGGGCACCGGCGGCGCGGCTATTCCCGGGCCTGCCTGACGGCGCTGCTCGACTGGTACCGCGACCGGGGCGTACGGAAGATCGATCTGCGGGCGTCGGCGGAGGGTGAGCCGCTCTACCGCTCGCTCGGCTTCGCCGACGTCTCCGGCCCCACCCTGCGGCTGAGCGTGCCGCCATCCTGAGGAGGACCATGTTCGCCCTGCCGTTGACCGACACCGCCGAGTTGCGGCCGCTCTGGCCGTGGCACGCGGAGGAGTTCCTGGCGAACCTCGACCGCTGCCGGGAGCACATCTCGCCCTGGGTGGGTGCGTCCTTCGTGGCCACCGACCTCGACTCGGCCCGCAACGTGCTCCAGCGTTACGCCGACCGGTGGGCGCGCGATGGCGGCGGCATCTGGGGGATCTGGGACGGCGGTGTGCTCGTCGGCGGCGTGCTGTTCGTCTCGTTCGACGTGGCGCAGGGCGTCTGCGAGGCCGGTTGCTGGCTGGAGCCGGCCGCCGAGGGGCAGGGGCTGATCACCCGCGCCGCCGGCCGGATCATCGACTGGGCGATCCGGGAGCGCGGCATCGTACGGGTGGAGTGGCACACCAACCCGGAGAACGTGCGCAGCATCGCGGTGGCCCGGCGGCTGGGCATGAGCCACGACGGGACGCTGCGGCAGCACTACCCGGGCCCGTCCGGGCGGGTCGACTCGGCGATCTGGTCGGTGCTCGCCTCGGAGTGGCGCGCCCCGGCCTGACCGCGCGGCGTCCCCCGGAGTTGGAGCGGCTCACCAGCCAGGTGCACCGGGACGAGGTGGCCGGCGCGAAGTGACGCCGCGGCAGCCCCGGGCGCTGCCGGGGCCACCAGGCGTCACCGTCGGTCAGCTGTCGGCGTAGCGGCGGGCGGCGGCCAGGGCGGCGCGCACCGTGTCCGCGTCGGCCGGGGCGGCCTGCCCCCAGACGTCCGCCGGGTCGGCCGCGTAGACGAGCCCGTACGCGGCGGTGTCCCGCTGGAACCGCCAGCCCTCGGCGAGCGGCCCGGCGTCGACCGCGTCGTACCCGATGGAGTCGAGGAACGCGGTCACCTCGGCCTTGGCGGTGGCGTCGTCGCCGGCGATCGGCAGGGCGCTGCGGTCGGCCGCGCCGGCCGGGCGGGCCAGGGTCAGCAGGTGCGCGAAGTAGATGTTGTTGAAGACCTTGACCACCCGGGACTCCGGCAGGTGCCGCTGGAGCAGTTCGCTGGTGGTGGTGGACTCGTCGTCCAACTCGGGGAAGCGCCCGTCCCGTTCGGCGGGGTAGTAGTTGTTGGTGTCGAGCACCGTCTTGCCGGCGAGCGGCGCGACCGGCACCTCGCGGTAGGCCCGCAGCGGAATGGTGACCACGACCAGGTCACCGGCGCCTGCCGCCTCGGCCGGGGTGGCCGCCCGGGCCCGGGGGCCGAGTTCCTCCACCAGGTCCTTGAGCGTCTCCGGTCCGCGCGAGTTGCTGAGCACCACGTCGTGACCAGCGGCCACCGCGAGCCGGGCCACGGTGCCACCGATGTTGCCACTGCCGATCAGTCCCACAGTCGTCATGTCCGGTGCCAACCCGGCCCCCGGCGGAGGGATTCCCGACCAGGTCGGTGGGTTGGGTCACGTCCGTTGTGGACGGATCCGCGCGATGCGTCCCGTTGACGGAAACCTTCATCCAATTAAGATCGTCCGGCAAGCATTTGTATCCAAAGGGATCTATGGGCGACAGGCGTGGAAACGGTGATCTTCCGAGCCTGCAAGATTCGCTGATATCAATCTCCCACCACCACTTCCGACCCCCAGGAGTGCGACGTGCGGAGATCCCGTCTCGTAACCTTCGCCCTGAGCATGGCCGCCTCCCTCGGCGCCACGCTCGTCCTCGCGGTGCCCGCCCAGGCGTCGCCGTCCGACCACTACGTCGCCCTCGGCGACTCGTACGCCTCCGGCGTCGGCGCCGGCAGCTACACCGCCGAGAGCGGTTCCTGTCAACGCAGCACCAAGGCCTACCCGGCGCTCTACCAGGCCAACGTCAGGCCCGCGTCGTACCGATCGGTGGCCTGCTCCGGGGCCAGGACCACGGACGTGACGAACAACCAGCTCTCCGCGCTCTCCTCGACCACCACACTGGTCAGCGTCACGGTGGGCGGCAACGACGTCGGCTTCGCCAACATCATGACCACCTGCGTGCTCTACGGGGAGACGCAGTGCGTGGCCGCCGTGCAGGCCGCCGAGGACAAGGCCCGCGCCCAGCTGCCCGGCCTGCTCTCCACCGTCTACAAGGGCATCCGGGCCAAGGCGCCCAGCGCCCGGGTGGTCGTGGTCGGCTATCCGGTCTTCTACCAGCTCGGCACCTTCTGCGTCGGGCTGACCGCCACCTCCCGGGCGAAGATCAACGAGGGCATCAACCTGGTCGACGACATCACCCGCAGCGCCGCGCAGGCCGCCGGCTTCACGTTCGCCGACGTCCGGTCGATCTTCGTCGGGCACCAGTTGTGCAGCTACGGCGAGAAGTGGCTGCACGCGTTGAACTACGCCAACATCGGCATCTCGTACCACCCGACGGCGGCCGGCCAGTCGGGCGGCTACTACCCGGTCTTCCGTTCCGCCGCCGGCTGACCCGCCCGCGCTCCCGGGCCGCGCCGCCCCATCGTCCACGGTGGTCCGGCGCGGCCTCGGCGTGCGGTGGTCCCGTCACGCGTGTGGTCCCGACGCGTGGGGCCGGGGCGGGTCGGCATGGCGCGCGTGCGGTCGCGCTCCGGGCGGCCCGGGTCTGCCGGCGTCCAGGTGTGCCAGGCGGCGACCGTCGAGGATCGGTCCGTCCGCCGTGCGAAATTTCCGGAAGTTTTCCCACGCACCGTCGCTGACCAGGGGGTTTCGAATCGTATCGACATGATCGTTTGCCAGCTCGGCGGCGTTGACGAGTGGCGAGGAAAGCGCAATCCTCGATGGAAGCGCTCCCATCGGCGAGCTCAAATCCCTGCGTGAGAGGAAAGCTCGTGCGTCCCACCACAGCACTGCTGCCGGTCGCCCTGGCCGTCACCCTCGGCGGCCTCGCCCTGCCGCAACCCGCCCACGCCGCGGCCGGTCCGGCGCTGGCCGTCGACACCACCGCCGGCCGGCACGCGATCAGCCCGTACGTCTACGGCATGAACTTCGCCGACGAGGCGCTGGCCCGCGACATCCGGCTGCCGGTCCACCGCTACGGCGGCAACCACACCACCCGCTACAACTTCCGGCACGACATCACCAACCGCGCGTCCGACTGGTACTTCGAGAACCTGCCGAACGACAACGCCGACCCGGCGAGCCTGCCGAAGGGCTCGGAGACGGACAAGTTCGTCACCCAGGACAGGGCCACCGGGGCCGAGACCATCATGACCGTGCCGATGCTCGGCTGGGTCGCCAAGGACCGCACCCGGTCGTGCTCCTTCAGCGTGGCCAAGTACGGACCGCAGCAGTCGACCGATCCGTGGTGGCCGGACTGCGGCAACGGCAAGAAGACCGACGGCACCCCGATCACCACCAACGACCCCGAGGACACCAGCGTCGCGGTCGGCCCGGAGTACGCCACCGACTTCGTCAACCACCTCAAGAGCCAGTTCGGCAGCGCGGCGAACGGCGGGGTGGAGTTCTACAACCTCGACAACGAGCCCGACCTGTGGCACTCCACCCACCGCGACGTCCGCCGGCAGGGGCTCGGCTACGACGAGCTGCGCGACCGCACCTACGCGTACGCCGCCGCGATCAAGGCGGCCGACCCGGGCGCGAAGACCCTCGGACCGGTGGGCTGGGGCCTGAACTCGATCCACTTCTCCGGCCTCGACCAGGACACGTGCAGCCGTACCGGTTGCTGGGGCAACCCGCCGGACCGGGCGGCGCACGGCGGCAAGGAGCTGGGGCCCTGGTACCTGGAGCAGATGCGCGCCTACGAGCAGGAGCACGGCACCCGCATCCTGGACTACTTCGACATCCACATCTATCCGCAGCAGGCCGGCGTGCACAACAAGGAGGCCGGTGACGCGGCCACCCAGGAGCGGCGGCTGCGCTCCACGCGGCAGCTGTGGGACCCGACCTACGTGGACGAGAGCTGGATCAACAAGCCGATCCGCATGATTCCCCGGATGCGCGAGCTGGTCGACCAGCACTACCCGGGTACGAAGATCGCGATGACCGAGTACAGCTGGGGCGCGTACGGGCACCTCAACGGGGCGCTCACCCAGGCGGACATCCTCGGCATCTTCGGCCGCGAGGGCCTGGACATGGCCAACCTGTGGACCGCGCCGGAGGCCGACGAGCCGGTGGCGCACGCCTTCCGGATCTACCGCAACTATGACGGCTCCGGCGGTGCGTTCGGCGAGACCTCGGTCAGGGCCACCAGCGCCGACCAGGGCAAGCTGGCGATCTACGCGGCCGAGCGCAGCGCGGACAAGGCGCTGACCATGGTCGTGGTGAACAAGACGGGCGACGAGCTGACCAGCCCGGTCGCGCTCACCGGCGCTTCGGCCGGCACCGCCCAGGTCTACCGCTACAGCGGCGCGAACCTCGCCGGTATCGTCCGGCAGGCCGACCAGGCGGTCGGCGCGGGTGGCTTCACCGCCACCTTCCCGGCCAACTCGATCACCCACATCGTGCTCCCGCGCGGCGACGGCAACGGCGGCGACACCCAGGCCCCGACCGCGCCCGGCAAGCCGGTCGCCGGCACGGTCACCAGCGGCAGCGTCGCGCTGAGCTGGGCGCCGTCGACCGACGACGTGGGCGTCACCGGGTACGACGTGCACCGCGTCGAGGGCACCGGCACGGTGAAGCTGGGCAGCGCCACCGGCACCTCGTACACCGCGACCGGGTTGGCGGCCGACACCTCGTACACCTTCGTGGTGACCGCCAGGGACGCGGCGGGCAACGTCTCGGCGGCCTCGCCGGGGCTGACCGTGAAGACCGCGCCGTCGACCAACCCGACCGCCGGCTGCACGGTGAAGTACGCGGCCAACACCTGGCCGGGTGGGTTCACCGCGAACATCACCGTCACCAACTCCGGGACCACCGCGATCGATGGGTGGAAGCTGGCGTTCGACTTCCCGACCGCCGGGCAGAAGCTCGGCCAGGGCTGGTCGGCGACCTGGAAGCAGGAGGGCGCCACGGTGACCGCGCAGAACATGAGCTGGAACGGCAGGCTCGCGCCGGGCGCGTCCACCGGGGTCGGCTTCAACGGCTCGTGGACCGGGTCGAACCCGGCCCCGACCGGCTTCACCCTCAACGGATCGGCGTGCACGATCGGTTGACCTGATCGCCCGCCGGCGTGTCCGCGCCGGGGGCGGTCGACCGACGAGCCCGGGGTGGGTCACCACCCCGGGCTCGTCCTGGTCGGGGAACCGCCCCAGGTCCGCCGGGTCCGCTCCAGGTCTGCCCCAGGGCCGCCCGCGTCCCCCCCCAGGTCCCGCCCGAGGTGGCCGGGCCGCCGGGTCCGCCGGGGCCGTCGGGGTGCCGGTCAGCCCGGCAGGACCTTCTCGACGGTGGCGCGCAGCTCGGGGGAGTCCGGGGTGACCGTCGGGGCGAACCGGGCGGCCACCGTCCCGTCCGGCGCGACCAGGAACTTCTCGAAGTTCCACCGCACGTCGCCGGTGTGCCCCTCGGCGTCCGGGGTGTCGACGAGAGCCGCGTAGAGCGGGTGCCGGGCCGGGCCGTTGACGTCCACCTTCTCCGTCAGCGGGAACGTGACGCCGTAGTTGACCTGGCAGAACTCGCCGATCTCGTCGGCCGTCCCCGGCTCCTGCCCGGCGAACTGGTTGCACGGCACCCCGAGCACCACCAGGCCCCGGTCGGCGTACTCGCGGTGCAGTTGCTCCAGGCCGGCGTACTGCGGGGTGAGCCCGCAGCGCGACGCCACGTTCACCACCAGCAGCGCCCGGCCACGGTACGCGTCCAGGTGTGCCGGGCCGCCGGCCAGCGCGTCGATCTCGATGTCGAAGACGGTCATGCCCGCGAGGCTACGCGTCCGGGACGACGATGCGGAGCGGGCCGCGGCAAATCGACGCATGCACATCTTGACGAAGTGATGACAGCGTGAGTAGCGTCTCCCCATCCTTCTGGAAAGTTTCCTAACTGTTTGGGGAGGTGCCACATGAAGAGATCGCTCCGCCGCGCCCTCTGGGCCGGCGCCGTGGTCGCGCTGACCGTCGCCGCGGTGCCGGTGACCTCGGCGTTCGGCGCCGGGAGCGTCACCGCCACGTTCGCCAAGGCGCAGGACTGGGGGACCGGCCACGAAACGCGGGTGACCGTCGCCAACGGCTCCAGCGCCAACGTCGACACCTGGCGAATCGAGTTCGACCTGCCCGCCGGCACCACCATCAGCAGCTCCTGGGACGCCGACGTCACCAGCAGCGGCAACCACTACGTCGCGGTCAAGAAGAGCTGGGCCGGTCCGCTCGCCCCGGGCGCGACCTTCAGCTGGGGCTACAACGGCACCGGGCCGTACAAGGCGCCGCTGAACTGCACGATCAACGGTGCGCCGTGCGGCGGTGGCGGCACCCCGACCACCTCCCCGACGGCCTCACCCACGGTGTCGCCGACCGTCTCGCCGACCACGCCCCCGCCGACCACGCCGCCGCCCACGACCACCCCGCCGCCCAACCCGGGCGGCAAGAAGGTCGTCGGCTACTTCGCCCAGTGGGGCGTCTACGGCCGCAACTACCACGTCAAGAACATCCACACCAGCGGCTCGGCCGCGAAGCTGACCCACATCCTGTACGCCTTCGGCAACACCACCGGCGGGCGCTGCACGATCGGTGACAGCTACGCCGACTACGAGAAGGCGTACACCGCCGCGGACAGCGTCGACGGCGTCGCCGACACCTGGGACCAGCCGTTGCGCGGCAGCTTCAACCAGCTGCGCAAGCTCAAGAAGATGTACCCGCACCTGAAGGTGATCTGGTCCTTCGGTGGCTGGACCTGGTCCGGCGGCTTCACCCAGGCCGCGCAGAACCCGGCCGCCTTCGCCGACTCCTGCCACAAGCTGGTCGAGGACCCGCGCTGGGCGGACGTCTTCGACGGCATCGACGTCGACTGGGAGTACCCGAACGCCTGCGGCCTCACCTGTGACTCCAGCGGCCCGAACGCCTTCAAGAACCTGGTCGGCGCGCTGCGTACCAAGTTCGGCTCGTCGGCGCTGGTCACCGCCGCGATCACCGCGGACGGCAGCAACGGCGGCAAGATCGACGCCACCGACTACGCGGGCGCCGCACCGCAGCTCAACTGGATCATGCCGATGACGTACGACTACTTCGGCGCCTTCAACGCGCAGGGCCCGACCGCCCCGCACTCCCCGCTCTACTCCTACGCCGGCATCCCGCAGCAGGGCTTCTGGTCCGACGCGGCGATCCAGAAGCTCAAGTCCAAGGGCATCCCGTCCGAGAAGCTGCTGCTCGGCATCGGCTTCTACGGCCGCGGCTGGACCGGGGTGACCCAGACCGCCCCCGGCGGCACCGCCACCGGCCCCGCCCCGGGCACCTACGAGCAGGGCATCGAGGACTACAAGGTGCTCAAGAACACCTGCCCGGCCACCGGTACGGTCGCCGGCACCGCGTACGCCAAGTGCGGCGCCAACTGGTGGAGCTACGACACCCCCTCCACCATCGGCGGCAAGATGACCTACGCGAAGAACCAGGGCCTCGGTGGCGCCTTCTTCTGGGAGCTCTCCGGTGACACCGGCAACGGCGAGCTGATCGGCGCCATCAAGGGCGGTCTCGGCTGAGCCGAGCGCCGACGCACCACCCACACGGCGGGGAGGGACCACGGTCCCTCCCCGCCCGGCGCTGCACCTGACCGGGCGCTCATCGGTGCGGTGTCGGCGGGGCCGTGGTGGTCGACGCCGCATCGATGTGACAGACTCGCCGCTCGGCATCTCGACGTCCCCAGCGAGGGGAGGACCCATGCGCCCGAGGCACCGCGCGACCGCCGTCGCCGCGCTCGCGCTCCTGCCGCTGTCCCTGCTCGGCTGCGGCATCGGCGACGACGACGAGGACGCCGTTCCCCTCGACCGTGCCCCGGCCGAGGAGGCCGCCGTGAAGTCCCGGGAGCGGGTGCAGGCGTACCTCGACGCGATGTCCGCCAAGGACGTCGACGCCGGGCGCAGCCAGCTCTGCGCCCCGATGCACGCCGCCTTCGACACGGCGGCCACCGGCCCCAACGGTGACTTCGCCGACCACTTCGAGGTGCCCAAGGCGGCGATCACCGACGTGCGCACCGGCCCGGCCGGGCAGGAGGTCAGCACCTCCGTGACCGTGTCGGTCGGGGCGAAGGAGGTGGTCCGGCCGCTGTTGTTCACCGTCACCCGGGTCGGCGCCGACTGGTGCATCTCCGGCGAGGCGCCCGGTGCGCCCACCCCGGAGACGTCGGTCACCCCCTGATGCTCCCATCTGCCGGAACCGTCACCCTCCATGACGGGTCGGTCGAGCCGTCGCCGTACGCTTTCTCCCATGCGCCATGAGTGGCATCAGCTGAGCTACCCCGCCGTGAGCAGCCCCGCGCTGCAGACCAGCCGTCCCACGGTCGACTCCGCCGAGGACGCCGCCCTCGGCCTGGACCGCTGGCGGGACCTGCCCCGGGCGCAGACCCCGCCGTGGCCGGACCCGGCGGAGGTCGCCGAGGTCTGCAAGGTGCTCGACACCGTCCCGTCGATCGTCGCCCCCTACGAGGTCGACCAGCTCCGCCAGCGCCTCGCGCTGGTCTGCGAGGGCAAGGCGTTCCTGCTCCAGGGCGGCGACTGCGCCGAGACCTTCGCCGACAACACCGAGAGCCACCTGCTGGCCAACGCCCGCACCCTGCTGCAGATGGCCATCGTGCTGACCTACGGCGCGTCGCTGCCGGTGGTCAAGGTCGCCCGGGTCGCCGGGCAGTACACCAAGCCGCGGTCGCTGCCGACCGACGCCCGGGGGCTGCCGGCGTACCGCGGTGACATGATCAACGGCCTGGAGGCCACGCCGGAAGCGCGGGTCGCCGACCCGCAGCGCATGATCCGGGCGTACGCGAACTCGGCCGCCGCGATGAACATGCTGCGCGCGTACCTGGCCGGCGGGCTGGCCGACCTGCACGCGGTGCACGACTGGAACAAGGGCTTCGTCCGCAACTCCCCGGCCGGCGAGCGCTACGAGGCGATCGCCCGCGAGATCGACCGGGCGCTGGCCTTCATCCGGGCCTGCGGGATGACCGACGAGGAGGCGCTGCGCACGGTCACCCTGCACTGTTCCCACGAGGCGCTCGCCCTCGAGTACGACCGCGCGCTCACCCGGGTCTCCGGCAACCGGGCGTACGGCCTGTCCGGGCACTTCCTCTGGATCGGCGAGCGGACCCGGCAGATCGACGGCGCGCACATCGACTACATCTCCCGCATCGCCAACCCGATCGGGGTCAAGCTCGGCCCCACCACCACCCCGGACGAGGCGATCGAGCTCTGCGAGAAGCTCAACCCGGACAACATCCCCGGCCGGCTCACCCTGATCAGCCGGATGGGCAACCACAAGGTCCGCGACGCCCTACCGCCGATCGTGGCGAAGGTGACCGCCGCCGGGGCCAAGGTCGTCTGGCAGTGCGACCCGATGCACGGCAACACCCACGAGTCCTCCAACGGCTACAAGACCCGGCACTTCGACCGGATCGTCGACGAGGTGCTCGGCTACTTCGAGGTGCACCGCGGCCTGGAGACCCACCCCGGCGGCCTGCACGTCGAGCTGACCGGCGAGGACGTCACCGAGTGCCTCGGCGGCGCGCAGAACATCGCCGACCTCGACCTGCCCGACCGGTACGAGACCGCCTGCGACCCGCGGCTGAACACCCAGCAGTCGCTGGAGCTGGCCTTCCTGGTGGCGGAGATGCTGCGTGGCTGACGTCATCCACGACGCGCGGACCGGTGACGGGCCGGTCGACCTGCGGTCGGACACCGTCACCCGGCCCAGCGCCGGGATGCGGGAGGCGATGGCCACCGCCGAGGTCGGCGACGACGTCTACGGCGAGGACCCGACCGTCACGGCGCTGGAGGCCGAGGTCGCCGCGCTCCTCGGGCACGAGGCGGCGCTCTTCGCCCCCACCGGCTCGATGGCCAACCAGATCGCCCTCCAGCTCGTCGTGCCCGCCGGTGACGAACTGCTCTGCGACGCCGACGCGCACATCGTCACGTACGAGATCGGGGCCGCCGCCGCGTACGGTGGGATCTCCTCGCGGACCTGGCCGGCGGTCGGCGCGGAGATCGACCCGGACGCGGTCGCCGGCATGGTCCGGCCGGACGGCTACTTCGCCGTGCCGACCCGGGCGATCGCCGTGGAGCAGACCCACAACCGGGGCGGCGGTGGGGTGATCCCGCTGGCGACCCTGCGGGAGCTGCGCCGGGTCGCCGACGACAACGGGCTGGCGCTGCACTGCGACGGGGCCCGGATCTGGCACGCCCACGTCGCCGACGGGGTGCCGCTGGACACCTACGGCCGGCTCTTCGACACCCTGTCGGTCTGCCTCTCCAAGGGGCTCGGCGCCCCGGTCGGCTCACTCGTCGTGGGCAGCGCCGAGAAGATCGCCCGGGCCCGGTTCCTGCGCAAGCGGATGGGCGGCGGGATGCGCCAGGTCGGCGTCCTCGCCGCCGCCGGTCGATACGCCCTCGCCCACCACGTCGAGCGGCTCGCCGCCGACCACGCCAAGGCGGCCCGGCTGGCCGAGGCGGTCGCCCCGTTCGGGGTGCTGGCCGGCGCGGTGCGGACCAACATCGTCCCGCTGGACCTGACCAAGCACCCGCTGGACGCCAAGGCGCTCGCCGCCGCCGCCCGCGCCGAGGGCGTGCTGGTCTCGGTCCTCGGCCCGCGTACCGCCCGCCTGGTCACGCACCTGGACGTCGACGACGCGGCGATCGACCGCGCCGCGGAAACCCTCACCCGCATCCTCCGCGCCTGATCCCCTGCGTACCGGCGAGCCCGTGCCCGGGTGGGCGCGGGCTCGCCGCGCTTGCGCGCCCCGCGCCACCCTCGGCCCCGCGCCAGGCACTGCTTCCGGGCCGCCGCGTGCTGCTCTCGGTCCCGGGCTGCCCCCCGCTTCCGGTGATCAAGAAGTTTGCGTCTCCCAGCGGCGGAATCCTGACGCAAACCTCTTGATCATCACCGAGGCGGGCGGGGGCGGCCGAGGCGGGGGCGGGCCGAGGCGGGGGCGGCCGAGGGGTGCGCGGCCGGGCGGGGTCGGCGGGCCGGGCGAAGGTGCGGGGTGGGTCAGGGGTGGAGGCGGCGGAGGGTGGCGATGTCGGTGGCGTGGCCCTCGTGCTTCTCCGTGGGGGTCTCCACCACGATCGGCACGCCGGCGGTCGCCGGGTGGGTCATCAGCTCGGCGAACGCCGGCTCGCCGATGCTGCCCTTGCCGATGTTCTCGTGCCGGTCCCGGGTCGAGCCGAGCAGGTCCTTGGAGTCGTTGGCGTGGACCAGCCGCAGCCGGTCCGCCCCCACGGTCGCCACCAGGGTGTCCAGGGTGGCGGTCATGCCGCCCTCGGCGGCCAGGTCGTGCCCCGCCGCCCAGGCGTGGCAGGTGTCGAAGCAGACGCCCAGCCCGGGGTGGCGGTCCACCGCGTCCAGGTAGGGGCCGAGGTGCTCGACCCGGGAGGCGAGCGAGCGGCCGCCGCCCGCGCTCGGCTCGACCAGCAGCATCGGCCCACCGACCGCCGCGGCCTCGTCCAGCAGCGGCAGCAGCGTCTCGCGTACCTGCCGCATGGCCGCCTCGAAGTACCCGGCGTCGACGGCGCTGCCGGCGTGGAACACCACGCCCTGCGCGCCGATCGCCCGGCCCCGGCGCAGCGCGTGCGCCAGGGTCTCCGCCGAGCGCTGCACGGTCGCCGGGGTGGGGGAGCCGATGTTCACCAGCAGGGAGGCGTGGACGAAGACCGGGACGCCCCGCTCACCACAGCCGTCACGGAAGAGCCCGTCCTGGGTCGGGTCGCCGGCCGGCAGCGCCCAGCCGCGCGAGTTGGAGACGTATACCTGCACCACCTCGGAGCCGGCCGCGTCCGCGTACGGCAGGGCCGCCTTGGCCAGGCCGCCCGAGGTCGGGGTGTGCGAGCCGACCGGACGACAGCTCGCCGTCATCACAGGCACCCGAGGGTGATCGTGGTGCCCGGCGGCACGGGGGAGTTCTCCGGCGGGTTCTGGAAACGGGCGATCCCGTTCGGGTTGAACTGCACGACGACCGCGAAGCCCTGGCTCTCCAGCTGCTGCTTCGCCTGCGGGCACGGCAGGTCCACCACCCGGGGCACGATCACCTGGGCGGGGCCCTTGCTGACGTCGAGCCGGACCTGCGCGCCCTTCTCGACACCGGCGCCGGTGGCGGGGCTCTGCCCGAGGATCTCGTCCTTGGGCTTGTCGGAGTCCTTGTACGTCTCCACCGGCACCAGGCCGAGCTGCGCCAGCGTCGACCGCGCCTCGTTGACGTTCTTGCCGACCAGGTTGGGCACCGAGATCGGCGCCTTGCCCTTGCTCAGCACGAGGGTGATCTTCGTGCCCGGCTTCACCTCGGCGCCCACCTTGGGGTTGGTGTCCACCACGACGCCCGCGGGCAGATTGTCGTCGTAGCGCGAGGAGCCCTTGACCACCACCAGGTTGGCGCTGGTCAGATCCGCCTCGGCCAGCTCGAAGTCCTTGCCGACCACGTCCGGCACGGGGAAGCGCTCCGGACCCAGGGACAGGGTCAGGGTGATCGTGCCGCCCTTGAGGATCTTCGCGGCCGAGGTGGGGCTCTGCGCCACGACGCTGTCCCGGGGGACCGTCTCGTCGTAGCGGGGCTGGGCGTACGTGATGGTGAAGCCGCCCCGGTCGGCCTGGGCCTGCGCCTCGGCCTTGGTCAGGCTCACCAGTTGCGGGGCGACCGTGTAGCGGCCCACCCCGACCCACCAGCCGCCGACCGCGGCGAGCAGGCCGAGGGCCACCACCGCGGCGGCGATCGAGAGCCGACCCCGGGAACCGGCCGCCACCTGCGCCCAGAGCGCGGCGAGCCGGGCCCGCAGGTCGGACTCCGGGGCGGCACGACGCCGGTGCGGCCGCTGCGGGCCGCCCTCGGGCAGCTTGGCCCAGGCGGGACGCGTGGACGGCTGGACCGCCGCGACCACCATGGTCGGCTGGGCGACCGCCGGCGCGTCGTCGGTCACCCGGCGCAGCACGGCGGTGTGGGAGTTGTTCGGGTTGCCCAGGTCGTCCCGGGCCACCTGCACCTCGGCCAGCAGGGCGCCGGCGTCGGTGGGGCGGGCCCCCGGGTCGCGTCGGGTGGCCCGCGCCACCAGGTCGTCGAGCACCCGGGGCAGCCCGGGCACCAGGGTCGACGGGGCCGGCACGTCCCGGTCGACGTGCTGCCAGGCCACCTCCACCGGCCGGTCGCCGTCGTACGGGACGCGACCGGTGAGCATCTCGAACAGCACGATGCCGGCGGAGTAGACGTCGGTGCGGGGGTCGGCGTGGCCGTCGGTGACCAGCTCCGGCGCCACGTACGCCACGGTGGCCATGAGCTGGTTGCCGTCGGCCTCGTCGGCGCTGGCCTCGACGGCGCGGGCCAGCCCGAAGTCGGCGACCTTGACGACGCTGTCGACGAGGTTGGCCGCCCCGCCGGTGGGCGCCTCGGCGACCAGCACGTTCTCCGGCTTGACGTCGCGGTGGACCAGCCCGGCCCGGTGCGCGGCGGCGACCGCGGCGAGCATCTGCTCCATGATCGCCAGCGCCTCGTCCGGGTTGAGCCGGCGTCGCTCGGCCAGTACGTCGCGCAGGGTGCGGCCCCGGACGTACTCCATCACCAGGTAGGGCAGGCCGGCGTGGACGCCCTGGTCGTAGACCGCCACCACGTTCGGGTGGGTCAACCGGGCGATCGTCTTGGCCTCGTCGGTGAAGCGCTCCATGAACCCGGCCGTGCGGGCGCGAGCCTCCGGGGCCTGGGACGGGTGAATGATCTTGACCGCCACGGTGCGCTCCAGGCGCTCGTCGGTGGCGGTGTACACGGTCGCCATCCCGCCGCGCGCGACGCGCCCGCGAATGCGGTAACGCCCGTCGAGCAGCGAGCCCAGCAACGTGTCGGCGACCTGTGTGTCCATCGGCAGGCAGTCTATGTGTCCGGAGGGTGAAGGTTGAACAGGATGCTACAGCCCGGGTACCGCTCCGGACCGTCCCGCCGCGCTTGCGCAGGCCACCCGGGGTGCCGCTGCGGCCCGTGCGGGGCGACGTGGCAGGGTGTTCGGGTGACCGATTCCGTACCCGCCGACCAGGCCTCCGGCACCGGCCTTCCCGGCCCGGCCGACCCGGCCGCCTGGCTGACCCTGCCCGACGTCGCCGAGCGCCTGGACCTGGGCATCAGCAAGGTCCACCAGATGATCCGCGACCGGGAGTTGATCGCGGTCCGCCGCGACGGCGTCCGCCGGATCCCGGCCGACCTGGTGGCGAACAAGACGGTGCTCAAGCACCTGCCGGGCGTGCTGAACCTGCTGACCGACGCCGGCTACGACGACGAGGAGTCGTTGGCCTGGCTCTACGCCCCCGACGACACCCTCCCCGGCGGCAGCGCGGCCACCGCCCTCGGCGGCGACCAGGCCCGCGAGGTCAAACGCCGCGCCCAAGCCCTCGGCTTCTGACTCGAAGATCGATCGTGACCAGACGCGCGGCAGCATCCCCTTCGGCGTTGGGCGTGGCGCGGGCATCGATGACGTTTGCGTGGTGCTGCCTGCTGGGTGGGTCCACGGCGGCGTACGCGGCTACGTGACGCAACGCGCCGGGCGGGTCTGCCGGTGTCGCGGTTGGTCGAGGCCCCCACCGGCGGCCGTCGCGCACGTGTCGGGATCCGCTGACAGGTCCACGGCCATAACGCTGGTGACTGATGCGGCGCTGGGTGCGAAGTGACCGTGGTGGCGTAGAGAACTTCATGATCAGCAATGCGAATTCATCCGCCACCTGCGCCTCCGCAGGTGCCACTCACCCCCGCGAATACCCAGCTCAGAGCCCCGTCATCGGACTACGTAATGACCCTGCGCGGCGCACGGACATGAATCTTGACGAACAGCACCCGGTCTCGTAGTGTATCTATGTATCCGAGTATTTAAGGACGCAATTATCAACGGGGGCTAGACATTCCATGACTCATCAACAAAAAAGCCGCGGTCGGGCAGTTGGCATCGTAATCGCATTGACCGCTTTGTTGCCTGCGGTCGCCTTGATGCCGGCGACCCCGTCGTTCGCTGCCGGGATCCCGTGCGACTCGACCCTGTCGCCGAGTGAAATCAAGGCGGTCGGCGTTTCTTGCCGATTGGCTCCGGCGACGGTCGTCCGAGTCGCCCAGGACCTCGAGGTTGTGGTTCCAGAGCCAGGCATGGTCGCCACGGTGCAGCTTCTCCGGACGCACGGTTCGGCGAGTCCGAGTGCGGCGTCCGTCTACCGGGCGGCCGACGGTCAGCTGGCGCTGCGGATCGACGGAGAGCCTGCGGTGGGATCCACTGCCACGGCGGGTGCTCTCAACCGTATTCTCGCCAAACCAGAACAAGCTGGGGCGACGAAGACTCAGGCTTCCCCGCTCGCAGCCGCGCCTGCATGGTGTGGCAGCTATACGCAATACGCCTTCAGTGGCGGGGTGTGGGCTAACTCTACATATCCCTGGATCTACAACAGTAAGTCACAGCCGGCCTCAGATGCGCTTCAAGCCATTCAGTACGGCTTCAAGTTCATAACTGACGATACTTCCGCGTGCGGCACGGACTGGACGGCCGCCACTTCCGACTACCGGGGGTCGACCACCCGTTACACGTGGGGAACGAGAGACTACGGAAATGTGGTCGGGTGGGCCGGATTCGATCCGGGCATCTTGGGGGTTACTTACTCGTGGGTCGACGGCTCCGGCTTCAGAGTGGAAGTCGACATAGCATTCAACAATCGAGTCACGAATTGGTTCACCGGTCTCTCCGGAACCGTCCCTTCGGGGCGGTACGATCTCATCTCCGTTGCCACGCACGAGGCTGGGCACGGCTTTGGCCTGGCGCACTACACGTCCTCCTCCTATCCGGTGATGTATCCGGCGCTCGGTACGGGAGTGAACAAGCGAGTCAAGCGAAGCGGTGATCTCACGGGGATGGGTGTCTTGTACTGACGGGGACGCCTCGGGTCGGTACTCCGACGTCACCTGGCTTCGGCGTCGGGCGTGGCGCGGGCATGAGGACGGCCACCGCGTTGATCATCGATGGTTCGTGAGGACAACCGAAGATCGTGCGGTGGCCGCGTGCCACAGCGGAGACCCTGGCCGTTGGCGCGTTGGACGAGGCGGTGGAACGTAAGACCTGTCGGTCCCTCGCGTAACGGGCGGGTCGCGATGGTCCGCAGGCGATGCAGCGGCTGCCGGGTACGGCGGTGTCGGCACGGGCCGATGATCATGAAGTTGGCGGCAGTCGTGAAGATCCACGACTGCCGCCAACTTCATGATCACCCCACCTCGGGCGGGCGGGAGACCGGCGGGTGAGAGCCCAGGGGGCCAGCAGGCGTCAGTCGGCGCGGCGGGTGGCGGCGATGGCTAGGTCGACCAGGGACTGGCGGGCCTCGGTGTCCAGGTCGACGGCGGTGAGGGCGGCCAGGGCGGCGTCGGTCAGGGTGACGATCCGCTGCTCGGTACGCGCCAGCGCGCCGCACCCGGTGATCAGCTCGCGCAACTTGGCCACCCCGTCCTCGTCCAGCTCCGGGTCGCCCAGCCGGGACAGCAGCAGCTCACGGCCGGCGTCGTCGGTCGCCTCCACGGTTGCCGCCACCAGGTAGGTGCGCTTGCCCTCGCGCAGGTCGTCGCCGGCCGGCTTGCCGGTCTGCGCCGGGTCGCCGAAGACCCCGAGCACGTCGTCGCGGAGCTGGAACGCCTCGCCCAGCGGCAGCCCGTACGCCGAATAGGCCGCGCGGACGTCCGCCGACGCCTCGGCCAGCGCCCCGCCGAGCAGCAGCGGCCGTTCGACGGTGTACTTCGCCGACTTGTACCGGGCCACCTTGCCGGCCCGCTCCACCGAGGTGTCCCCGGTGGCCTGGGTGAGCACGTCCAGGTACTGCCCGACGGTCACCTCGGTGCGCATCTCGTCGAAGACCGGGCGGGCCCGCGCCACCGTCCGCGGCTCCAGGCCGGCGCTGTGCAGCAGCTCGTCGGACCAGACCAGGCAGAGGTCGCCGAGCAGCACCGCCGCCGCGTCGCCGAAGCCGTCCGGGTCACCGGCCCAGCCCGCCGCGCGGTGCCGGGCGGCGAACCGCCGGTGCACGGAGGGCTCGCCGCGTCTGGTGTCCGACCGGTCCATCAGGTCGTCGTGGATCAGGGCGCTGGCCTGGACGAACTCCAACGCCGCCAGGGCCGTCACCACCTGGTCGGAGTCCACCCCGCCGGCTCCCCGGTATCCCCAGTACGCGAACGCCGGGCGCAGCCGCTTGCCGCCGCCCAGCACGAACGCCTCGATCGCCTCGGCGACCGGCGTCAGCGCGTCGTCGACGAGGGCCAGCCGGGCGCGCTGGTGCGTCAGGAACTCGGCCAGGGCCTTGTCGACCCGCTGCCGCAGGCCGGCACGGTCGACGGGGGAGACGGGAGCAGCGTGGGTCACGCCAGAACGCTAACCGGTCCGGGTCGGTCCCGCCCCACCACGGGGTCGGCGCGTCGTCGCGGGTCGGCGGGGCTCCGGCGGCCGGGGCAGGTAGGGGCGGGCGTCGGCGAGCCGCCGACGCCAGCGTCGTACCGCCGGCTCGGCCCGGTGTGCGGCGAGCCGCCGGTCCACCTCCACCAGCGCGGTGGCGGCCCGCGCCGAGCCGGCCCGGACGGCGTTGCGCAGCGCGGCCCCGGCCACGGCGGCGGCCTGGTCGACCTCGCCGAGCTGGACCAGTCCCCGGGCCAGCCAGCCGCCGTAGACGGCCGCGCTGCGCGGGCCCCGGCCGGATCCGGCGGCGCGCAGCAGCGGCACCGCCGGCCCGGGGCGGCCCAGCGCGACCAGCGTGCGGCCGGTCATCGCGGCCAGCTCGTCGCCGTCCAGCCAGTAGAGCCACGCCGGTTCGATGGCCGCCTCGACGGTCTCGGCGGCGCGCCGGGCGGCGTCCAGTGCCTGCCGCCCGGCCGGGGTCCGGCCGGTGAGCGCGGCGGCCAGCGCCACCCGGTGCAGCAGCAGCGTCCGCAGTCCCGGGCTGGCCGTACGGCGGGCGCCGGCGTATCCGGTCCGGGCCAGCAGCAGCGCGCCCTCGGCGTCGCCGGCACCGGCCAGCAGGTGGCTGGCCGAGCCGAGCACGTGCCCGGCGAACGCCCGGTCGCCGGTCGCGGCGGCGGCCCGCAGCCCGAGACGGTGCGCGTCCAGCCCGGCCGCCAGGTCACCGGCGTCGCCGTCGAGCCACCCGGCGAACTGGGCGGCCTCGGCCAGCGCCGGCAGCAACCGCCGCCGCCCGGCCGGACCGGCACGGCGCAGCGCCCGGGCCACCCGCCGCAGCCGGTACGCCCCGGCCGGGGCCAGATCCGCGCCGCCGGCCAGGTCGTCGAGCCGGCGCAGCTCGGCGAGCCCGACGGCACCCGGCGGCCCTGCCTCGACGCCGTCGGGTGCCGGGCCTGCCTCCGACCCGTCCGGCGTCGGCCCGGCGACGTGCCCGATCGTCGCCGGGTTGAGCAGCAGGGGCGCGGACGGGTCCGCCGCCCAGCGCCGGGCCATGGCCAGCAACGCCGACCGGGAGCGGGCCGTGGCGGGACCGGGTGGGCGGCTGCGCGCCGGCACGTCGTCGAGCAGTCCGGCCGGTGCGTCCAGCACCGCGGCGAGGTGACCCCGCCAGCGCTCGCCCGGCACCCGTACCGCCCGCTCCCAGCGGGACACCTCGTGCCGGGTCAGGGTGGGCGTGCCGGCGGCGGCGCAGAGCGCGTCGGCGAGGCGCTGCTGGCTCCAGCCACGGGCCAGGCGCAGCTGGGCGATCAGCGGCCCGAGCAGGCTCGGGTCGGGCGGGGTCATCGGTCCTCCGGCACGGGTGTCGGCGCGGCCACGCCCGCCCGTCCACCAGGACGGGCCGGCACGCCGCCGGTCGGTGCTGACCCCCGCGCACGACCCCCGGCACCCGCCCCCGACCGGCACCGTCCGCGCTGGTCCCTGTTCTACCCCGGGGGTACGACGCTTCGCCGCCGCCCGACGTCGGAGGGGAGGCCGTACGGCTCGTCGCGTACGTCGGGGTCGCGGCTCGTCCCGAGCGCGCAGCCGGCCGGGGCACCGTCAGGACCTGATTGTGAGGTTTCACGGAGCGTGCACCTATCAGGACTAACGATATTCACTTCACTCAATATAAAATGTTGACCTTGAGTTATATCAGGGAGGCAGTATGCGCAGGTCACGAAGCCGTGCCGTCCAGCTCGTCGCCGTCGCTGCGGTGGCCTGCCTGAGCCTTCTCGGCACCGCCACACCCGTGCAGGCGAAGGGCGTGATCACCTTCGTCGCCTACTTCGACGACGCTTCGCACTCCAACCTCGTCGGCTCCTCGACCTTCAGCGAGTGCCCCGGCGACCCCAGCTACCACTGGGGCGCCTACACCCCGTACTACACGATCACCTCGGAGCCCTGCCCCTGACGGCCCGCGGCGGCAACGTTCGGATGATCGAGGCTCCGAGATCCTGATGGCACCGCAGCCCTGGGTGGGTACCGTCCTGGGCCATGTCTCGAATCACCGTGCGGCCGATGAACTTTGCTGATCCGGCCGCGTGCGGGGTCGGTGGATCGGCGAGTTCAGCGGTGAGGTTGCCCGCTACTTCGGGTCGTCGGTCTGCCAGGGATGGAGGAACTGCTCGGGCCGTAGGTGCCATGTCTCGATGGCCGCGACGAGTTCAGCCTCATCGGTGACGGTCATGGCCTGCACGAGGACCGCGCCGATGTCGTAGTCGAAGCCGGCGAGCCGAGCGCCGTCGTAGTCCCACTGCTCGATCGTGAAGGTGCGATCACGATCCGACCGGGTCCACTGCTGCCGATGCGCGTCGGAGTCGGCGGTGGTCGGGACGGGCCGGATCTCGACGAACGCCCGCCGGCCCGGTCCGGAGGCGGGTACCTCGGTCACCAACCGTCGGCCGAGGCGCAGCGCGGTCAACATGGCGGTGGGCCACTGCGGATGGCCGCCGCCCGTGTCCGCGCTGCGATCCGACATGTCAGGCGCTCTCCCGGGGCGGTGTGTCAGGGTGCCGGGTGGAGGGCGTCGGCCCGGACGGCCCGGGTGAAGGTGCGCCACTGCCCGTGGGTGAAGACGAGGGCCGGGCCGGTGACGTCCTTGCTGTCCCGGACCCCCACCACGCCGGGCAGGTTGTCGGCCACCTCGACGCAGTTGCCCTGCGGGCTGCTACGACTGCTCTTGCGCCAGGTCGCTCCGCTGAGTTCAGCCATGACTTATCTCCTTGATCTCTCGCATGAGCTTGCGGGATTCCTCGACGTTCAGTGCCTCGGCGGTGAGTAGCTTCCACACGTTGGCGTAGGCCATGACTTCCTCCATTCGGTCGAGATAGAGCGCTCCGGCCAGCTTCTCGGCGTAAACGGTGGTGGGTTCGGCGGAGCGGGCGCCCTTTGACGGGAAGTCCAATATGACGAAGCTGCCTGCGACATCCGCTTGCGTCAGCCTGCTGTTCAGCGGGAGCACCCTCAGATTGATGTTTGGTGCGTCGCTTGCTGCGATGAGTCGGTCGATTTGCTCGGACATGCCGGGCACCCGCCTGTGTAGCACCAATTCGCTGATGACGGCATCCAGTTCAAGGGCCTTCGGTCGATTCCTGACGAGCAGGCGCTGCCTCTTGGCGCGGAAACCGACAACCCTGGCTGCGTCCTCCTCGGTGCTGCCGGGTGCCATCCGGGCTATGTGAGTGGCGTACTCCGGTGTCTGGAGCAGACCTGGCACCAGGGCGTGTTCATAGGTGCGTATGCGGCTGGCGGCGGATTCCAGGCCGACGTACAACTGGAACCAGCGGGGGATGACCTCCCCGTAGGCGTGGTACCAGCCCTTGCTCTTCGACTCCTTGGCGAGGCTGACCAGGACTTCGGTCAACTCCGGAGCGGCCTGGTAGAGCCGGCACATCTGGTCCACGTCCAGCGCGCGCACCGGGGTCTGTCCGGCCTCGATGCGGTACATCTTGGCGCGGGACCACTCGAGATCAGCGGCGGCCGCCTCCAGCCCGATCCCCGCCTGCTCCCTGGTCTGCCGCAGCAACCGGCCGAGTTCCCGCCTCGGCACGGTCGAGCCGATTTCCGTCACGGCCACCATCCTCTCTGTCTCATGCCGACACGTCATCCGACGTGCCGTGAGACGGCTCGCGCATCACGACTCGAAAGACGCGTCTCTCCCTATGAATGTCTCACGTGGAGTGTTGCAGCGGGTGCCCACCACTCCGGATCGTGGCTGGCAGACAGTCGTCCGTCGATCGCGGGAGGTGTCGTCGTGGCCCGGTGGAAGTGGTTCCGGAGGAAAGATCGACCAATGGACGTGGTGCGGCGTCCGCGCTACGCGCACCGGGCCGGCGCGTACGGCCCGCCGGCCGGTGACAAGCCGGCCTGGAACGCCCCACCGCCGTCCTCCCGCAGGACCGGCCGTTGATGACCATGGCCGCGCAGTGGCGTACCCGTAACGCGGTGAAGGGTTCCCGGTGGTGAGCGAGCACCTGCCCCGCCGGCCGAGCTGGGCGTGCCGGGGCTGCGCCGAGCCGTGGCCGTGCCCCGCGTACCGTCGGCGGCTGCGCCCGGCGCAGCAGCCGCTGGCGGTGGTGGTGCTGACCACCCAGGCCGTCGATGCGATCCGGGACCTGGCCGAACCGCCGGAGCGGGTGCTGCGCCGGTTCCTCTGGTTCACCCCGCTGACCGAGGCCGACTGCCTCGCCGTCCTGCGGAACACCGGCCATGCGTGAGGGACGCGCGGAGCCGCCGTTCGCGGTGCTCATGGCCGGCTACGTGATCGACTTCCACCACCGGAACGTCTGTTCCCGGTGCCGGCCGGACGGGTCGTGCCCCCGGCTGACGGCGGCGGGGAAGACCCTGCGGGCCTGGCGGGACCGCCGCGATGCGCGCCGGTGACCTGCTGCTGGTGACCCGGGCCGCCAGCGTGCAGTTCGTCCGCCCGATCAGGTTCCGGGTGATCCGGGTGCTCGATCTGACCACGTACCCGGGATGGGTCTGGCTCGACGGGTACCAGCTCGACGACCGGGACCAGGCGGTGGCCCGGCGCTCGATCTACGTACAACGGGCAGGGTTGAGGAAAGCGGACACCGTGCGGCCCGGGCGGCCCCGGACCCCGACGGCGGCCCGTCGACGCCGGCACTGACGACGGCGGTCGATGCCGCGATGGGAAGGTCGTGGGTACGGCCGCCGTCGCCCGCTAGAGTCGGGGCGTGGCGCTCGGTCTTCCCTCCGTCCTCCCCAATCCGCAGCCGGCGATCGGGGAGCTGATCCGTGACCGCCAGCCCACCTTCTCGTTCGAGTTCTTCCCGCCCAAGACGCGCGAGGGGGAGCGCCTGCTCTGGCAGGCCATCCGCGAGCTGGAGTCGCTGCGCCCCTCGTTCGTCTCGATCACCTACGGCGCCGGCGGGTCGACCCGGGACACCACCGTCGCGGTGACCGAGCGGATCGCCACCGAGACCACGCTGCTGCCGATGGCGCACCTCACCGCCGTCAACCACTCCGTCGCCGAGCTGCGCCACGTCATCGGCCGGCTGGCCGGCGTCGGGGTGCGCAACGTGCTCGCCGTGCGGGGCGACCCGCCGGGCGACCCGGGCGGCGACTGGGTCCGCCACCCCGAGGGCGTGCTGTACGCCGAGGAGCTGGTCCGGCTGGTCCGCGACGCCGGTGACTTCAGCGTCGGGGTGGCCGCCTTTCCCTACAAGCACCCGCGCTCGCCCGACATCGCCAGCGACACCGCGCACTTCGTCCGCAAGTGCCGGGCCGGGGCGGAGTTCGCGATCACCCAGATGTTCTTCGACGCCGACGACTACCTGCGGCTGCGCGACCGGGTCGCCGCCGCCGGCTGCGACACCCCGATCCTGGCCGGGGTGATGCCGGTCACCCAGATGGGCACCATCGAGCGGTCGGTGCAGCTCTCCGGCGCGCCCTTCCCGCCCGCCCTGGCGGAGCGGTTCGCCCGGGTCGCCCACGACCCGGAGGCGGTTCGCCGGCTCGGCGTCGAGCAGGCCAGCGAGATGTGCGCGAAGCTGCTCGACGAGGGCGTGCCGGGCATCCACTTCATCACCCTCAACCGGTCCACCGCGACCCGGGAGGTGTGGCGCAGCATCCAAGCCGGCGCCCGGGTGTGAACGCCCCGACCCCGACACCAGAACCGCGCCGCGACGGTTGAGGAGATGGTGGGCACACAGCAGCTGAAGTGGGACGACTACGCGACCGCCTGGGCGCGTCTGCACGGTGGCTTCGATCCGCGCGTCGCCGCCCCGGTGGTACGCGCGTGGCTGCGCTTCGCGTACCACGTCGGGTACATCCTGGGCCGGCTCAAGGTCACCCCGACCGCCGTCACGGTGGCCGGGGTGCTGCTCTGCTTCTGCGTGCCGCTGTTCGCCGTACGGGGGGTGGACGGCCCGATCCTGGGGGCCCTGTTCGTGCTGCTGGCCTCCGTGGCCGACAGCGTCGACGGGGCGGTGGCGGTGGCCACCGGCCGCACCACCCGCCTCGGCTACGTCTACGACTCGATCGCCGACCGGCTCGGTGAGGTCGCCTGGCTGGTGGCGTTCTGGCTGGTCGGAGCACCGGGGGCGCTGGTGGTGGCCGGCGGCGCGCTGTCCTGGCTGCACGAGTACCTGCGGGCCCGGGCCGTCGCCGCCGGGATGCGGGAGATCGGCGTGGTGACCGTGGGGGAGCGCCCCACCCGGGTCAGCGTGGCCCTGGTCGGGCTGCTGCTGGCCGGGCTGACCGGCATGATCGACCCGGACCTGGCCGCCGGCACCATCACCATGGCCACCGCCGTCTGGGTGCTGCTGGCCGGCTTCGGCCTCGGGCAGCTGCTGTCCACCGTCCGCCGGGCGCTGGTCGACGCCGGATCGGAAGAGCACACGTCTGAACTCCAGTCGGTGTGTCGCGGTGTCCTCGTCGCCGGACACCGCGACACGCCGCAAACCGCGCGTCGACCCCACCCGGCCGGCGGCGGGGTGGGGTGGGGTGGGGTGGGAGTTACCAGGCGGGGCCGATCTGGTCGGCGACGATCTGCGCCGACAGGGTGACCATGGGCAGGCCGCCGCCCGGGTGGCTGGAGCCGCCGACCAGCCACAGCCCGGCCGCCGGGCCACGGTTGGCCGGACGGAGCAGCCCACCGGCGGTGCCGTAGATCGTCCCGCCCGGCGCGCCGGTCGCCGCGTCCAGGTCGGCCGGGGTACGGATCTCGCGGAACAGCAGCCGGTCGCGCACGTCCACGCCCCGCTCGGCGAGCACGTCGAGGATCCGGTCCGCGTACGCCTCGGCCAGCCCCGGCCGCCGCCAGTCGACCGCGCCCGTGGCGGTGCCGTGCCGCGCGGCGTTGACCAGCACGAACCACGCCTCGTGCCCGTCGGGGCGGACCATCGGGTCGTCGGCGACGGTGACGAAGACGGTCGGGTCGGCCGCCGGCCGGGCCCGCACACCCCGCCCCGGGTGGCCGAAGACCGCGTCGAACTCGGCGTCGTAGTCGCGGGGGAAGAAGACGTTGTGGTGGGCCAGGCCGGAGTCACCGCGTACCCCGAGCAGCAGCACGAACCCGGCGAGGCTGCGGTCGGTGAGCCCGGCCAGCCGGCGCGGGTGCGGCAGCAGGTCCCGGTAGACGGTGAGCGCGTCGACGTTGGCCACCACCACGTCGGCGGGGACGGGCGCGGCGACGCCGGCCAGGCGTACCCCGTGCACCCGCCCGCCCGCGGCGTCGATCCGGGTGACCGTGGCCCCGGTCTGCACGACCACGCCCAGGTCCAGGCAGCGCGACAGCAGCGCGTCGGCCAGGGTGCCCAGCCCGCCGCGCAGGTACCAACCGCCGTACGTCAGCTCGGCGTAGGGGACGGCGACCAGCGCGGCCGGGGCGCGGCGCGGGTCGGCGCCGGTGTAGGTGGCGTACCGGTCGAGCAGCATCCGCAGCCGCGGGTCGGACAGGTGCCGCCGGCCCAGCCCGCGCAGGCTGCGGCCCGGGCCGATGGCGGCCAGGTCGCCCAGCCGCCAGGCCAGCGCGGCCAGGTCGCGCGGGGAGTCGATGGCGCGGCCGAGGATGTCCCGGTGCGACGCCGCCCAGACCCGCGCGGCCCGCCGCCACAGCCCCTGCCAGTCGGCGACGGCCCGGTCGCCGAGGGCCGCGCCGATCCGGGCGGCGAACTCGACCGGGTCGGCGCAGGAGTCCAGGGCGGGCCCGCCACCGGGGAAGACGTGCCGCACGATCGGGTCCAGCGGCACCAGGTCGAGGTACTCGTCGAGCTTCGCCCCGGTCGCCTCGAACAGGTCGTGGAAGACCTGGGGCAGGGTGAACAGGCTCGGCCCGGTGTCGAAGTGGAACGACCCCTGCGGGGTGTCGTGGCTGTAGCGGCCGAGCTTGCCGCCGACGGTGTCGGCCCGTTCCAGGACGGTGACCTGATGCCCGGTGACGGCCAGCCGGGCGGCGGTGGCCAGCCCGCCGACTCCGGCGCCGATGACCACGATCCGCGCCATGCCGTGCCCTCCTAGCTGACCGGGCGGCCGCGCCAGGACAGGCGTCGCCGCTTCCGCAGATGGTACGACCGCAGGGTCAGCCAACCGAGGACCACGACCGACACGGGGTGTGCCAGCGCGTCGGGCCAGGCCCGCCCGCCGGTGGCCCGGGCGCTGAGCACCCGCCCGGCGACCCCGAGCAGGTAGCCGGCGGCGGCGAGCGCGGCCACCGTCGGCGCGCCGGCGGCCAGCGCCGCCACGGCGGCCAGCGGGGGCGCGGTGTAGAGCAGGAGCAGCAGGGCCACCACGGTGGCCGCCGCGCTCGGATGCCCGAACGAGGCCCACAGCGACTTGGTGTAGCCGTCGCGCAGCTGCGGCCAGGTCTCGTACATCCGGCAGGCGGCCAGCCGGGAGCCGTCGGCCAGGGCGATCCGCCCGCCGGACCGCTTGACCGCGCGGGCCAGCTCGATGTCCTCCAGCACCTTGTCGGCGACCGCGGCGTGCCCGCCGGCCGCGGCGTAGCCGGCCCGGTCCACCAGCAGGAACTGCCCGCCGGCCGCCGCCAGCGACGGCCGTGGCGAGCGTTCCATCGCGGGCAGCGGCAGGAAGGTCAGCCACAACCACTGCAACAGCGGCTGCACCAGCCGGTCGGCCGCCGTCCGCACCACGATCCGGGGGTACGGCGACAGCAGCGTCACCCCGGCGGCGCGCAGTTCGGTCACCGCCGCCGCCACGGCGTACGGGGTGAGCACCACGTCCGCGTCGACGAAGGCCAGCACGGTGGCGGCCGGGTCGGTGCGGGTGGCGAGCTGGTGGCAGGCGTGCGGCTTGCCCAGCCAGCCAGGCGGCGGGGCGACCCCGGTGAGCAGGGTGACCCGGGGATCGTCGCCGGTGACCGCGCGGACCACGTCGGCGGTGCCGTCGGTCGAGCCGTCGTCGAGCACCACGATCCGCAGCCCCGGCACGCCCCGCTGGGCGAGCAGCGACCGCAGGCAGGGCGTCACCCGCTCCGCCTCGTCGCGCAGCGGCAGCAGCACCGCCACCGCCTCGTCCACCTCGACCGGTCCGTCGGGCGGGCGGCGCAGCCACCGGCCGGCGTTGAGGGCCGTGTGCGCGGTCAGCGCGGCGACCGCGAGCAGCAGCGTGAGCAGGGCGGTCATGCCGTCGCATCGACGCCCGGCCGCTGCGCCCGGCCGGCCCGGAGTCGATCGTCGCGGTGCCGGCGGGCCCGCAGCAGCGTCACCGCCAGCGGCACCGCCACCACCGCCATGCCGGCCGCGCCCCAGAGCGCCGAGGCGGGCAGGGCGAGGAAGACCGCGTGCGCCAGCACGCTGGAGAAGTACGTCCAGAGGTAGAGCGCGAGCATCGGGTCGTCCCGGCCGTCGGTGACCGCGACGGCCGGCCCGGCCAGCGGACGCAGCGCGCTCATCAGCAGCACCGCGAAGAGCAGCCAGCCCAGGTAGTTGCTGACCGGGATGCCGGGCAGGCCGGGCAGCGCCGGGGTGGCGTCGCGCCAGATCCAGTAGCCCTCGGCCACCATCTGCGGGTCGAGGAAGAGGTCCCAGGCGGCCAGTCCGACGGCGGCCAGCGCGATCCGCCCGGCGTGCCGCGCCCACGCCGGCCTGCCGCCGGTCGCGGTGCCGCCGGTCGCGGTGCGGGGGGTGGTCAGCCGGACGGCGGCCAGCCAGGCCGGCCAGGCCATCCAGGTCCAGGCGAGCGGGATGATCAGCGGCACCCCGGCCAGCTTCGGACCCAGTTCGCCGGAGTAGTCGTAGCTGCCGAACGGGAAGCCGGTGGCCACGCCGAGCGCCTCGATGGCGAAACCCCCGCCGGTGGCGACCGCGACCAGCGCCGCCGCCGTACGCGGACCCCGGCTGAGCAGCGCGTGGCCCACTGAGAGCAGGTAGCCGAGGACGACCGTGGCGACGGTCAGCCGGGCCCGGGTGTCGCCGGTGGTGAGCGGGTAGCTGATCTGGGCCAGGACGAGGACGGCCAGCAGGACCCAGGGGACGCGCCGAGCGGTCACGACGTGGCCGGCCCGGGCGCGGTGGTGGCGGCGGGGGCGGGCAGCGGCAGGTCCCGGCCGAGCACGCCGAACGGGCGCTCGTCGCCGGGGAAGTGGAAGTGCCGCAGCACGTCGACGAAACCGAACCGGCGGTACAACCGCCAGGCCCGTGACGTCCGCTCGTCGGCCTCCGGGGTGGAGAGCAGGGTGGTGCTCCCCTCGGCGAGGGTGAGCAGGGCGGTGAGCTGTCGGGTGCCCACGCCGTGCCCCTGCGCCGGCGGCCGGACGTGCAACTCGACCACCTCGAAGCAGTCGGTCAGCCACCGCCGGCGGGCCTGCGGGTCCAGCGCCCGGTGCACCTGGTCGTGCCACCACTGCCCGGACGCGCCCCGGTAGCCGTACCCGAAGCCGGCCAGGTGGCCCTCGGTGGTGAGGCTGGCGACGGCGCGGAAGCCGGGCCGGCGCACGTGGGTGGCGATGTAGCCGCGACGGGCCTCCAGCAGGTCGGCGCGGTAGTTCATCGCCTCCCCGTAGACGGCGACCACGTCGTCGAGCCGCCGGAGGAGATCGTCCGGCGTCCACCGCACCAACCTCATGCGTGTCCTCTCAGCGTTTCCGGGTCGCCGTCGGCGGCCCACCCCAGCACCGTGCGGTCACCGACCACGCCGCGCACCGCGAACCGCGCGAAGAGTTCCTCCGCGTACCACCCTTCGGTGGGGGTGCGGGCGATCGCGGCGCGGTGCTCCGGGTGACGGTACGCGAACGCCACGAGGTCCGCCGGATCACGCCACACGCTGACGGTGCCCTGCCAGCCCAGCGGGGCCTCGCCGACGCCGAAGCGGGCGAGCAGGCCGGGCGCGGCGTGCAGGGCGGCGGCCACCGGCGGGACCGCCTTCCAGAAGGTGAGCGCCCGGGCGGGGCGCAGCCGGGCCCGGGTCAGCGCCAGCACCGGTCCGTCGGCCCGACCGCCCGGCGGGTCGCCGAACGGACGCCGGCCCGACCACTCGCCCCGGCTGGTCAGCGGGCGCAGGTCGACCCGGACGGCCGACCGGGCGATCCGGGCCCAGGCCCGCCCGACGGGGGAGGCGTCGAAGCCCTCGGCGGCCTCGGGCGAGTCCCAGACGGTCAGCGCCGCCCACCGGGTCAGGTCGGCGTCGCCCGGCCCGAAGCCGGTGCCGGTCCCGGTGCCGAGCAGCTTGCCGAACCGTACGCCGGGAACGGCGCGCAGCCGGCGCGGGTCGAGCGCCATCCGGGTCAACGCCCGGAGCAGGGCAGACCGGGAGATCCGCCACACGTGCAGGGTGACCAGTTCGGGGACGGTGTTCACGCCACCTCGGCCGGGGTGCCCGAGGTGATCCGCAGCAGGTCCGCGTACGTGGTGGGGAAGACCGCCTGCGGCACCCCGCCGGCCGCCCACACCTCGTCGTACGCCGCCAGCGCGGTGTCCACCAGGGTGCGCAGCGGGCGCGGGTGACCCAGCGGCGCGACCCCGCCGATCACCTGCCCGGTGTGCTCCCGGACGAACTCGGGGGTGGCCCGGCGCAGCCGGGTGACCCCGATGCCGGCGGCCAGGCCGGCGGTGTCCACCCGGTGCGCACCGGAGGTCAGCACCAGCAGCGGGGCGCCGTCGGCCTCGAAGACCAGCGAGTTGGCGATGGCGCCGACCTCGACGCCGAGCGCCTGGGCGGCCGCCGCCGCGGTGTGGACCGCCTCGGGCAGCAGGCGGACCACGCTCGGGGCGCCGTCGCCGTCGCGCGCGTCCGCGCCGGCCAGGGCCTCCTGCACCGCGCGCACGTTCGGGTGTGGCTGCATGCCGACCATTCTTCCCGGTGCGTCGACGCCCGGTTCAGCCGCCCACGCCGGTGTCCCGGGACGTCGGCCGGTCACCGCCGCCCGGCGGACTCCCGGAAGCGGCGTCCGGACAGCGGCCGGCCGAAGAGCGGGCCCAGGGTGCAGATGTCGAGTACGCCCGTGGCCACCGGCAGCAGACCCACCAGGGCCAGCAGCCACCACCAGCCGCCGAGGGACGCGCCGACGGCGATCAACCCGACACCGACGACGATGCGTACGACTCGCCCGGCCGGGGAGTAGAGGAACCGCAGGACCGCCATGACGCCTCCCTCCGGTGGTGCTTCAGGCTCAACGTACCGCCAGGTCAGGTGCCCGGGAGGCGCGTTGTCCGCAAGGGTGGGGCGGGCGGCTGCGCCGACCTCGACGCGACGGCGCGCCACACGTTGCGTTTTCGTCGGCGGGAGGGTGTACTGTCAGGGTAGTTAGAACGAGTGTTCGATTGAGTCGCACACCCGTTCCAACGCTCCGGGAGCGGTGTTTCGCGGCGCCGGCTCCCGGGAGGTGCGGTTTCGCGGACCGCACCGGGTTCCGGGCAGTCGCGAGCCCGGTCCCAACAAGGCAGGATCGTCGCCCGCCGCCCACGACCCCCGGGCGGCGGGCGACGAACCCGCCGGTTCGCCGGCCGGGTGTGGTGTGGGGAAGCGTCCACACCCGGCCGGCCCCCTACGGTGCGTCTTCCTCCGCACCAACCCGCTTCCGGGCGTCCGCCGGTGGATCCCTTCCGCCACGCGCCACGCCCGACCCGGTCACGCGGAGGAGACAGTCATGCCGACCAACCCGGCCCAGGCACCGACGGTGCCCGCGCACGTGCTGCCGCACCGCACCCCGGCCCAGCTCCTCACGGTGGCCCGGCACGGGCTCGCCGAGGCCGCCCAGACCCGCCCCGACGGTCTGCGGTACGCGGCCGCCCACCTCGCCGCGCTGCGCGCCGCCGCGGCCCTGCTGGCCGCCCGCGCCCGTCCCGCCCCCACCCGACGCCACCGGATCACCAGCGTCTGGGTGCTGCTCTCCACGGTCGCCCCCGAGCTCGACGAGTGGGCCGCCTACTTCGCCGCCGGCGCCGGCAAGCGGGCCGCCGCCGAGGCGGGGATACCCCGGGTGGTGAGCGCCCGGGAGGCCGACGACCTGCTCCGGGCCGCCGAGCAGTTCGTCGCGGTGGTGGAGACCGCGCTCGGTCTGGCCCACCAACCCACCCTCGACGACCTCGCCGCCTGACCCGGGCACCCGCCCGGCCGGCCCCGGGCCGACGCCGGCACCGCCGGGCGCCCGCCCGGGGCCGGCGTATCCACGCGACACCTGATCCAGCAGCACGACGACGGGGGGTAGGTCCGATGGCGGGCCGCATGGTGGTCGGTTCCGCCGCACTGGCCGCTCTGGTGCGTCCGGCGAGCGCGCCGGACCCGGCCGGCGGCCACCGGATGCTCCCGGTGGCGCCCGAGCTGACCGGCCTGCTGCCCCACCGGGGGCTGCGCCGGGGCAGCACGATCGCGGTCTCCGTCGGCCGGCCCCGGCGCAGCGGGGGCACCTCGCTGGTCCTGGCCCTGCTCGCCGAGGCGTCCCGGGCCGGCTCCTGGTGCGCGGTGGTCGGGGTGCCGACCTTCGGCGTGGCCGCCGCCGCCGAACTGGGGATCGCGCTGGACCGGCTCGCCCTGGTCCCGGACCCGGGCCCCGAGTGGCCCACCGTGGTCGCCGCGCTGATCGACGGGGTCGACGTGGTGGTGACCGCCGTGCCGCAGACCGTCTCCGCCTCGGTCGCCGACCGGCTCGCCGCCCGCGCCCGCCAGCGCGGCTGCGTGCTCGTCCCGTACGGCCGGTGGGACGGCGCGGACGTCACCCTCCAGGTGGTCCGCGGGGCCTGGGAGGGGCTCGGGGCGGGGCGGGGCCGGCTGCGCCGCCGCGAGGTCACCGTCTCGGCGCGCGGGCGCGGCGCGGCGGCCCGCCCCAAGGAGATCAAGGTCTGGCTCCCCGGTGACCACCTCACCCGGGTCATCCCCCGCCCGACGGCCGCCGCTGCCGGCGCCGCCGGCCGATCCCGCGGCGCGCTCACCCTGGTGGGACGGGCGTGACCGGCCGGCCGGTACGCACCCTGCTGCTCTGGTGCCCGGACTGGCCGGTGATCGCCGCCGAGATCGTCGACGGGGTGCCGGCCACCGGCCCGGTCGCCGTGCTGCACGCCAACCGGGTGGTGGCCTGCTCCGAGCGGGCCCGGGCCGAGGGGGTGCGACGCGGCCTGCGCCGGCGGGAGGCGCAGGGCCGCTGCCCGCAGCTCACCGTGGTCGACCACGACCCCGGGCGGGACGCCCGTGCCTTCGAACCGGTGGTCGCCGCCGTCGAGGAGGTCGCCGCCGGGGTCGAGGTGGTACGCCCCGGCGCCTGCGCGCTGGCCGCCCGTGGCCCCGCCCGCTACTTCGGCGGCGAGGAGGCGGCCGCCGAGCGGATCGTGGAGCAGGTGGCCCAGGCCTGCGCGGTGGAGAGTCAGGTCGGTGTCGCCGACGGGGTCTTCGCCGCCGGGCTGGCCGCGCGCGCCGGCCAGGTGGTGCCGCCGGGCGGGACGCCCCGGTTCCTCACCGGGCTGCCCGTCGAGGCGCTCGGCCGGCCCGCCCTGGCCGACCTGCTGCGCCGGCTCGGCGTGCGTACCCTCGGCGACTTCGCCGCGCTGCCCGCCGGTGACGTGCTGGCCCGGTTCGGCTTCGACGGGGCGTTGGCCCACCGGCTCGCCGCCGGGCGGGACGACCGGCCGCTGGCCGTCCGGCAACCCCCGGTCGACCTGGCGGTGACCGCTGACCACGACGAGCCGCTGGACCGGGTCGACGCGGCGGCCTTCGCGGCCCGCGCGCTCGCCGAGCAGTTGCACGACCGGCTCGCCGCGCACGGGCTGGCCTGCACCCGGCTCGGCATCGAGGCGGTCACCGCGCACGGCCAGGAGCTGCACCGGGTCTGGCGGCACGACGGCCTGCTCACCGCCGCGGCCATCGCCGACCGGGTCCGCTGGCAGCTCGACGGCTGGCTCTCCGGCAGCACCGGCCGGGCCGGCACGCGACCGGCCCGTCCCACCGCCGGGATCGTCCGGCTGCGGCTGGTCCCCGACGGGCTGCTGACCCGGTCGGGGCTGCAGGCCGGGCTCTGGGGGGAGGCCGGCGAGGAGCGGGAGCGGGCACACCGGGCGTTGAGCCGGGTGCAGGGCATCCTCGGCCCGGAGGCGGTGGTCACCGCGGTGCTCGGTGGCGGCCGCTCCCCGGCCGACCAGACCCATCTGGTCCCCTGGGGCGACGAACGGCTCCCCGCCCGTCCCGGCCCGCCGCCGCTGCCCGGCGAGCCCGTCGAACGGCCGGGCGGCATGCTGCCGCCGGCTGTGTCTCCGCCGGTTGTGTCTCCGCCGGTTGTGTCTTCGCCGGCCGGGCCGTCGGCTGGTGTGGCGTCGGCGGACGTGGTGCCGATGGGCGTGTCGTCGGCCGGCGTGCCGTCGGCCGGCGTGCCGTCGGCCGGCGTGCCGTCGGCCGGCGTGCCGTCGGCCGGCGTGCCGTCGGGGGGTGGGCCGTCGGCGGGCGTGGCGTCAACGGGTGTGGCGTCGGAGGGCCTGGTGTCGTCGGGTGGGCGGTCGGCGGGCGTGCCCGGTCGGGCCGGGAGAGCCGGTCGGGCCGGGAGAGCCGGTCGGGCCGGGAGAGCCGGTCGGGCCGCCGTTGCCGGAAACTCCGTGCCGCCCTGGCCGGGCCGGCTGCCACCGCCCTCGCCCGCCGTGGTGCTGCCCACCCCGCTCGCCGCCGCCGTGCACGACGCCGCCGGCGAGCCGGTCGTGGTCAGCGCCCGGCTGGCGGTCAGCGCCCCGCCCGCACGGCTGGCCGTCGGCTCGGCCGCGCCGGCCGAGATCGTCGGCTGGGCCGGCCCGTGGCCGGTGGACGAGCGCTGGTGGGCCCCGGCCGAGGCGCGCCGCCGAGCCCGGTTCCAGGTCTGCCTGGCCGACGGCGCCGCCCTGCTGCTGGCCGTCGAGGCCGGTCGGTGGCTGGTGGAGGCGATCTATGACTGAGCGGTGTGCTGCGGTCGAATGGCCCGCCGATCTGCCGCGCCGGCTCCTACCCGTCGGAGGCTACGGACTTGATGGCGTGAATGGATCGCCATCCGTTCCCGCCTCCGCTCCTGTTCCCGCTTCCGTCCCTGCTCCCGACTCCGTGATTCATCTGCGCTATCAAGTCCGTAGTCACCTGACAGTCATCCGCCTCCCGGCGGGGGCAGCGGGGGCGGAACCAGCTCGTGGAACCCGCACGTCACGGGACCGGCTACCCGCCGGACCCTGCACGAGAGGAACCCGGCCCCTCCGCCGGCCGCACCTCGCCGAACGGCTGGACCTCGCCGAGCGGCCGCAGTCCTCCACAGTGTCGAGACACCGCCGCCCGGGAGTCGGCCGGTGAGCTTCCACAACCCGAAGATGCCCTGGTCGGAGCTGGAGCAGGTGCTCTCCGGGCGGTCCGGCAAGGACCGGCCCCGGGGCGAGCGGCACCTGCACGTGGTGGACCCGCTCGCGGTCGACGCCGACGGCGGCGACGCCCCGGCCTGGAGCCGTAAACGGCAGCACTACCAGCCGCCCGAGCTGTCCCGTCCCGACGGCACGGTGCCGTACGCCGAGCTGCACGCGCACAGCAACTTCAGCTTCCTCGACGGGGCCAGCCACCCGGAGGAGTTGGCCGAGGAGGCCGCCCGGCTGGGGCTCACCGCGCTCGCCGTCACCGACCACGACGGCTTCTACGGCGTGGTCCGGTTCGCCGAGGCGGCCCGGACCCTGCACCTGCCGACGATCTTCGGCGCGGAGCTCTCCCTCGGGCTGCCCGGCCCGCAGAACGGCGAGCCCGACCCGCTCGGCCGGCACCTGCTGGTGCTCGCCCACGGCCACGAGGGGTACGCCCGGCTCGCCGCCACCATCTCCCGCGCCCAGCTGCGCGGCGGCGAGAAGGGCCGTCCGGTCTACGGCGAGCTGGAGGAGGTCGCCGCCGAGCTGCGCGACCACGTGCTGGTGCTCACCGGATGCCGCAAGGGGCACGTGCCGGCGGCGCTGCTCACCGAGGGCGTGGACGCGGCGGCCCGGGAGCTGGACCGGCTCACCGCGCTCTTCGGGGCGGAGACGGTGGCGGTGGAGCTGACCGACCACGGGCACCCGGTCGACGCCGACCGCAACGACGCCCTGGCCGAGCTGGCCGCGTCCGCCGGGCTGCCCACGGTGGCCACCAACAACGTGCACTACGCCACCCCGGGGCGACGCCGGCTGGCCACCACCCTGGCGGCCGTACGGGCCCGGCGCAGCCTGGACGAGATCGACGGCTGGCTGCCCGCCGCCGCCACCGCCCACCTGCGCAGCGGCGCGGAGATGGCGGCCCGGTTCGCCGCGTACCCGGGTGCGGTGGCCCGGGCCGCCGAGTTCGGCGCGGAGCTGGCGTTCGACCTGCAACTGGTCGCGCCCCGGCTGCCGGCGTACCCGGTGCCGCCGGGGCACACCGAGATGAGCTGGCTGCGGCACCTGACGATGCAGGGCGCCCGGGAGCGCTACGGCCCGCCCGAGGCGCATCCCGAGGCGTACGCGCAGCTCGACCACGAGCTGAAGATGATCGACGAGCTGGGCTTCCCCGGCTACTTCCTGGTGGTCTACGACATCGTCACGTTCTGCCGCGAGCAGGACATCTACTGCCAGGGTCGGGGCTCGGCGGCCAACTCGGCGGTCTGCTACGCGCTACGGATCACCAACGTCGACGCCGTCCGGCACCGGCTGCTCTTCGAACGGTTCCTCGCCCCGGAACGCGACGGGCCGCCCGACATCGACGTGGACATCGAGTCCGACCGCCGGGAGGAGGTGATCCAGCACGTCTACGCCCGGTACGGCCGCGAGCACACCGCCCAGGTCGCCAACGTCATCTCGTACCGGCCCCGGTCGGCGGTGCGGGACGTGGCGAAGGCGTTCGGGTTCTCGCCCGGCCAGCAGGACGCCTGGAGCAAGCAGATCGACCGCTGGGGCTCGGTCGCCTCGGTGGACGTGGCGGACATCCCCGAGCAGGTGGTGGCGTACGCCAACGAGTTGCAGACGTTCCCCCGGCACCTGGGCATCCACTCCGGCGGCATGGTGATCTGCGACCGGCCGGTGATCGAGGTCTGCCCGGTGGAGTGGGGTCGGATGCCCGGGCGCAGCGTGCTCCAGTGGGACAAGGACGACTGCGCCGCCGTCGGCCTGGTCAAGTTCGACCTGCTCGGCCTCGGCATGCTCTCCGCCCTGCACTACGGCTACGACATGATCGGGACGACCCTCGACCTGGGCGACATGACGCTGGACGACCCCGAGGTCTACGACATGCTCTGCCGGGCCGACTCGGTCGGGGTGTTCCAGGTGGAGAGCCGGGCCCAGATGGCCACCCTGCCCCGGCTCAAGCCGCGCGAGTTCTACGACCTGGTGGTGGAGGTGGCGCTGATCCGGCCCGGTCCGATCCAGGGCGGCTCGGTGCACCCGTTCATCCGGCGCAAGAACGGCCAGGAGCCGGTGACCTTCCCGCACCCGCTGATGCGCAACGCGCTGGAGAAGACCCTCGGCGTGCCGCTGTTCCAGGAGCAGTTGATGCAACTCGCCATCGACCTGGCCGGCTTCGACGCGGCCGGGGCCGACCAGCTGCGCCGGGCGATGGGGGCCAAGCGGTCGGTGGAGCGGATGGCGCAGATCGCCGACCGGCTCTACGCCGGGATGGCCGAGCGGGGCATCACCGGCGAGCTGGCCGACGACGTCTACCGCAAGCTCACCGCGTTCGCCAGCTACGGCTTCCCGGAGAGCCACGCGATGAGCTTCGCCTACCTGGTCTACGCCAGTTCCTGGCTCAAGCGCTACCACCCCGGCCCGTTCCTGGCCGCGCTGCTCAACGCCCAGCCGATGGGCTTCTACTCGCCGCAGACCCTGGTCGACGACGCCCGCCGGCACGGCGTCGAGGTACGCCGCCCGGACGTCAACGCCAGCGGGGCCCTGGCGGTGCTGGAGTCGACGCCGCAGACCCGGTGGGGGAGCCGGCCGGGGGAGCCGCCGCACGAGTGGGGCCTCGGCGGGCCGGCCGTCCGGCTCGGCCTGTCCGGTGTGCGTACCCTCGGCGACGGGGTGGCCGAGCGGATCGAGGCGGAACGGGCCGCGCGCGGGCCGTACCGGGACATGCCGGACCTGGCCCGGCGGGTCGGTCTCACCGCCGCGCAGCTGGAGGCGCTGGCCACCGCGGACGCCTTCGCCTGTTTCGGGCTGACCCGGCGGCAGGCCCTCTGGGCGGCCGGCGCGGCGGCCCAGGACCGGCCGGACCGGCTGCCCGGCACGGTCACCGGCACGGCCGCGCCCACCCTGCCCGGGATGGAGGCGGTGGACCGGCTGGTCGCCGACGTCTGGGCGACCGGGCTGTCCCCGGAGAGCCACCCGGCCCGGTTCATCCGCGACCGGTTCGACGCCCTCGGCGCGGTGCCGATCGCCCGGCTCGGCCGGGTGGAGCCGGGCCGGCGGATCCGGGTCGGCGGGATCGTCACCCACCGGCAGCGGCCCGCGACCGCCGGCGGGGTCACCTTCCTCAACCTGGAGGACGAGACGGGGATGCTCAACGTCACGTGTTCGCCCGGGTTGTGGCAGCGCTACCGGCGAACGGCGCGCACCAGCGCGGCGTTGGTGGTGCGGGGCCTGCTGCACCGGCACGAGGGGGTCACCAGCCTCACCGCGGACCGGCTGGACCCGATCGAGCCGCCCGTCAGCCCGGCGTCCCGGGATTTCCGCTGAGCGGAGTGATCCACATTACGGTTTCCGGAGCCCGGACGAGGGAGACTTCCGCACACGCGCGGGCAGAGTGGCCCGCACGGCAAGGGGGTGGACCATGACCTTCAACAGCACGTACACCGGTGGTGTGGCGAACGTCCGGCGCACCCGGCTGACCGCCGGCTGGTCGCCGGAGCAGGACGCGGAGCCCCGCGAGTACCAGGTGACCGACGGGCCGGTGGCCAACGCCCAGCGTTCCCGGGCGGAGGAGGACCCCGCCGCCGGCGGGGAGTCCTGACGGCACGACCCACCACCGCCTGACAGGGGGTCGGGTGGCGCGGGTGACTAGGCTCGACCGGGTGGAGCAGACCACCCGGTTTACCGAACCGCCGCTGACCCCCCGTACCGCTGTCATCTGGTCGGTCCTCGCCGCCGAGCTGGACCGGCGTGCCGGTGACCAGCTCACCGTGCTCGACGTCGGCGGCGGGACCGGCGGCTTCGCCGTCCCGCTCGCCCAGGCCGGACACCGGGTCACCGTGGTCGACGCCAGCCCCGACGCGCTCGCCGCGCTGACCCGCCGGGCCGCCGAGGCCGGGGTCGCCGACCGGGTACGCGCGGTGCAGGGCGACGGCGACGCGCTGGCCGGGCTGGTCGAGCCGGCCGGTGTCGACCTGGTGCTCTGCCACTCCGTGCTGGAAGTGGTCGACGACCCGGCGCCGGTCGCTTCCGCCCTCGCCGCCGCGCTGCGCCCGGCCGGCGCGGCCAGCGTGCTGGTCGCCGGACGGGCCGCCGCCGTGCTGAGCCGGGCGATGAACGGGCACCTGGACGTCGCCGCCGCGCTCGTCGCCGCCCCGGACGGTTCCGCCGGCGCCCGCGACACCCTGCGCCGACGCTTCGACGCCGACAGCGCCACCGCGCTGCTCGCCGCCGCCGGGCTCACCGTGGAGGAGATCCACGGGGTACGCGTCCTGGCCGACCTGCTCCCCGCCGCGGTGGCCGACGGCCAGCCGGCCGCCCTGGTCGAGCTGGAACGTGCCCTGGCGGCCCGGTCGCCGTACCGGGATCTCGCCGCCCAGCTGCACCTCTTCGCCCGCCGCCCGGCGTGACCGACCCGCGACGACCGTCGGGCGGGCCGGGGCTCGGCCGGGTCGGGCCGCTGGAGATCGTGCCGCCGCGGTACGGCGGGGACAGCCTGGCCGACGTGGTGCCCAGCGCGCTGGCCGTGCTCGGGGTGCCCGGCGCGGTCGACCTGCTCGGCCTGACGCCCCGCCTGGCCGGGGTACGCCGGGTCGCGGTGCTGCTCGTCGACGGCCTCGGCTGGTACCAGATCCCCACCGCCGCGCCGTACGCGCCGACCCTGGCCGGGCTCACCGCCACCGCCGGCCGGCCGCTGACCGCCGGGTTCCCGTCCACCACCCCGACCAGCCTGGTGAGCCTCGGCGCGGGCGCACCGCCCGGACCGCACGGGGTGCTCGGCTTCACCGTCCGGGTGCCCGGCACCGACCGGGTGCTCAACCACATCGAGTGGGCCGGTGACCCGGAGCCGCTGCACTGGCAGCCGGTGCGCACCCAGTGGGAGCGGGCCCGGGCGGCGGGTGTGGCGGTGACCGTGGTCAGCCGCCCCGAGTACGCCGGCAGCGGGCTGACCCTGGCCGCCAACCGGGGCGGCGACTTCCGGGGCGCGGCCGGCGTGGACGCGCTGGCCGCCACGATGCTCGCCGCGCTCGCCGCCGGCGACGGCCCGACCCTGGTCTCCGGCTACCACCCCGACCTGGACCGGCACGGCCACCTCAGCGGGGTCGACTCCGCGCCCTGGCGGCTCGCCGCCGCCGGGGTGGACGCGCTGCTCGCCCGCCTCGTCGACGGTCTCCCGCCGGACGCCGCGCTGCTGGTCACCGCCGACCACGGCCAGCTCGACGTGCCCGCCGCGCACCGCTTCGACCTGGACACCGACCCCCGGCTGCGCGACGGCGTCCGGGTCGTCGCCGGTGAGCCGCGGGTGCGGTACCTGCACGTCGCGCCGGGCGCGGCCGACGACGTGGTGGCCGCCTGGTCGGCGGTGCTCGGTCCGGCCGCCCGGGTGCAGACCCGCGCCGAGGCGGTGGCCACCGGCCGGTTCGGCCCGGTGCCGGAGGAGCACCTGGGGCGTATCGGTGACGTGGTGGTCACCTGCCACGGCACGTACGCGGTGCTGGCCAGCCGCTCCGAGCCGCCGGCGGTGTCCCGACTGGTGGCGTACCACGGGGCGGACACCGCGGCCGAGATGACCATTCCGCTGCTGGTCGTGCGGGGCTGACCGGCCGGGCTGTCACACCGACGGGCTAGCCTGCGGGGATGGGTCGGAGCCAGTCGTTGCCGCGCGGCGGTGACCCGCGCTTCGGGCCGGGCGCCGACGACTCGGGCAGCCCGATCCTGCACGTCGACATGGACGCCTTCTTCGCCTCGGTCGAGGTGCGCCACCGCCCGGAGTTGCGCGGCCGGCCCGTCGTGGTCGGCGGCACCGGGCCGCGCGGCGTGGTCAGCTCCGCCAGCTACGAGGCCCGGCGGTACGGCGTCCGCAGCGCCATGCCCACCATGCGGGCCCGCGCGCTCTGCCCCGACGCGGTCTACCTGCCACCGGACTCCGGCCGGTACTCGGCCGCCTCCCGGGCGGTCATGCAGATCTTCCGCGACGTCACCCCGCTGGTCGAGCCGCTCTCCCTGGACGAGGCGTTCCTCGACGTGGCCGGGGCCCGGCGGCTGTTCGGTTCCCCGGCCGAGATCGCCCGGCTGATCCGCCGGCGGGTCGCCGAGGAGCAGCGGCTGACCTGCTCGGTCGGGGTCGCGCCGAGCAAGTTCGTGGCCAAGCTCGGCTCCACCCGCGCCAAACCGGACGGGCTGCTCGTGGTCCCCGCCGACCGGGTGCTGGAGTTCCTGCACCCGCTGCCGGTGGCCGCGCTCTGGGGAGTGGGGGAGCGTTCCGCCGAGACGCTGCGCCGGCTCGGCCTGTCCACCATCGGTGACCTCGCCGAGGCGCCGTACGGCATGCTCCGCCGGGCGGTCGGCGAGGCGTCCGCGACCCACCTGCACGAGCTGGCCTGGGGCCGTGACCCGCGCGCGGTGAGCCCGGAGCACGTGGAGAAGTCGATCGGCGCCGAGGTGACGTTCGACGCGGACGTGGACGACCCGCTGGAGATCCGCCGGGCGCTGCTCGCCCTCAGCGAGAAGGTGGGCGTCCGGCTGCGCCGCGCCGGGCAGGTCGGGCGGACGGTGTCGATCAAGGTACGGCTCGCCGACTTCCGCACCGTCAACCGGTCCCGCACCCTCGGCGGGCCGACCGACGTGGCCCGGGAGGTGTTCGACACCGCCTGGGCGCTCTACACCGCTCTCGACCCGGGCGAGCGCATCCGGCTGGTCGGCGTACGCGTCGAAGGGCTGGCCGGCGTGGCCGGCGCGCCCCGGCAGCTGACCCTCGGCGCCCCCGAGCGCGGCTGGCGGGAGGCGGAAGCCGCCGCGGACGCCGCCGCTGCCCGATTCGGGCGGTCCGTCATAGGTCCGGCCAGTCTGCTCGGTAGGGGTGATCCCCGTCGGCGGGAAAATCCGACCCGGCCGTAGGTCGTCCCGCTTTCCGACGCGCGAACCCCCTCGTAGACTTGTCGGCAAGCAGCCGGTTGGCTGCCACGGTCTGTCGGCCCGACCGGGCCGACCAACGTGACCGGGGAGGAGTGCCGTGCCGCTCTCGGAGCACGAGCAGCGGCTGTTCGAGCAGATCGAGCGGTCGCTTGCCGAGGACCCCAAATTCGCCTCGGCCGTGCGCGCCAGCGATCCGCGCTTCCACGCGCGGCGTCGCCTGCTCGTCGCTGCCGGCGTGGTCGTCGTCGGCCTGGCCCTGTTGGTCTACGGCGCGGTGATCAAGACTCCGCCACTGGCAGTGGCGGGCTTCGTCGTCATGCTGGCCGCCTTGGGCTACGCGGTGCAGTCGCAGCGCAGGGCGCAGTCCCCCGACCTGCACGTGGTCGGGGGCACAACCAGTCGCCGTCGTCCGCGCGGGCGCGCGGGTCGACGGCCGTCGCTGCTGGACCGCATGGAGGACCGGTGGCGTCAACGCCCGGAGGGACATCGCTGAACGTCGTCGCCCGCCGCTGAGGCGGGCCGGCGTCATCACGACGACGGTAGGTGCCGGACCTGATCCGGCCACCACCGTCGTACCACCGTGTCCGCGACCCGACCCTGCGGGTGTGGTCTGCCCGGCTGAGGATCGTCCGCGACGCGCCTCGCGGAGCACACCAGACCCTTCCCGTCGTGCCCGGCCGGCGGGCGACTTCCTGGATGTAGTGGTCTCCCGAGGCGGGGATGCCACTACATCCAGGAAGTTGCGCGATCTTGGGCGGGAGGTGGCCGCTGCGTCACGTGGCGGCGCGCCCGACGCGGAGCCGGCGGACAACCGGGAGGCGGGTCAGGCGCGGCGGGCCAACAGGCGGCGCGGGCTCCACCGGGCCAGCCGGTACCGGGCCTGTCCGCCCCTCGCCACCAGCCACGAGGACCGCTCCGCGGCGGCCAGCCGCCAGCGCAGCAGCACCGACGGCGGGAGCAGGGCGGCCAGCAGCCGGGTACGCCGGTCGGACCGGGCGGCGAGCGCACCGCGTACCGAGGTCAGGGCCGGGTGCAGCGGCTCGCCGGTGAGCGGGTCGCGGGCGTAGCGCGCCCGTTCCTCCGCGCGGCCGAGCAGCCGTACCGCCGCCGTCGAGGTCGCGTCCTCGGCCAGGGCGTCGCGGACCAGGCGTTCCGCGGTCGCCCGGGGCGTCTCCGTCCGATCGACGCGGACCCGGTAGTCGACCAGGGTGTCCAGCAGCTCGTCCCACGCCGCGTGGGCGTCGGCCCGGGCCCGGTCACGGTCCGCGCCGAGCACGACCATGCCGGGCGCCTCCCCGGTGGCGGCGCCGGAGCCGGCCGCCGTCACCGCCGCCGGGGCGGGCTGCGCGTGCCGACGGCGGCGCAGCGTCGCCCGGCGCAGCGCCGGCACGGAGAGCAGGGCGAGCAGCGCCAGCAACCCGCCGGCCGTCCACCACGGCCAGCTGGGCGTACGCCGCACCGGGGCGCCGGTGACCGGGTCGAAGCCCTCGTCGACCTCCCGGTCGGCCGGGTCCTGCCGGTCCGGCCCGGCGGTGGCGCCCGGGTCGTCCGGGGCGGCCCCCGGCGCGGAGGTGCTCGACGGCTCCGGGTCCGGGGCGTCGCTGTCCGGGGCCCAGGCCGAGCGGTTCGCGCCCTGCACGGCGTACGCCGGGGTGGGGTCGAACGGCACCCAGCCCATCTGGTCGAAGTAGACCTCCGTCCAGGCGTGCAGGTTGCGGTTGGTCAGCACCCAGGTGTCGTCCCCGGCGCCGGCGCCGTTGGTGAACCCGAACGCCACCCGCGCCGGGATGCCGGCGGACCGCACCAGCCAGGCCATCGCCGCCGCGTACTGCTGGCAGTAGCCGACCTTGTTGGTGAGGAAGTCGACGATCTCCTGGCCGCTGGTGCCGCCCTTGGTGCTCAGCGAGTAGCTGAAGCCGTTCTCCCGGGAGAAGTAGTCGTAGATCGCCCGCACCTTGTCGTAGTCGGTGCGTTCGCCCTCGATCAGCCGGGACACCAGCAGGTCCACCTGCTGCACCGCCGGCCGGCGGGTCTGCTGGACGGCGATCGGGTGCTCGGCCGGCAGGGAGGGCGCCCGGCGCAGCGCGGCCGGGCTGAACGTCGACCGGACGTACTCGAAGGAGTAGCGCTTGCCCCGGGAGTTGTCCCGGTTGGAGAAGACGACGCCGAGGTTCTGGTCGTAGAGCCAGTTGCCGCTGAGGCCGTCGACACCGACCGGGTCGGAGTAGACCGGCACCAGCGGCATGGTCAGGTTACGGCTGACCTCCACGGTCGCCCGGTGGCGCTGCTGTTCCACGCCTTGACGCGCGGGCACCTCGGGCAGGTCCCGGTCGACCCGCCTGCCGTTGGGGGGACGCACCCGGAAGCCGTCCGGACGCAGCTCGTCGGCGACGCCGAAACGCAGGTAGAACGGGTTGGACTCGGTGGTGGTGACCTTGACCATCTCGGCCACCTCGGACTGGTTGAGCTGCCCGCTGAGCGCGGCGAACAGGTCGATCCGGCCGGGGCTGCCGCCCTGCCCGGGCCGCCCGTTGCCGGTGCCGTCGCCGGCCGTGTTGAACTGGTCGAGCAGGCCACCGGTCATCCCCGGTACGGCCAGCGGCACGGCCACGGCCAGCGCCACGCCCACCACCGCCAGCCGACGACCGGCGGCGGCCAGCGGGGACGCCTCCCAGACGTCGACGTCGCGCCCCTCGCCGGTGAACCGGCGACCGAAGCGGCGTACCCGCTCCACGTTGTCGGTGACCAGCAGCCAGAGGTAGCCGCAGGCGCCGACGACGAACGGCACCGCCGGCACGCTGTCCACGTAGACGGCGACCGGCACCGAGTAGATCGCCAGCATGGGCAGGCCGGCCAGCGCGGGACGGCGCAGCCCCACCGCCAGCAGGTCGACCAGCACGGCCACGGCGCCCACCCCGAGCACGGTGATGAACAGCAGCGGGGTGGTGTCCGGCACCTTCACGCCGTACGACCGCATGTCCTGCACCGAACCCTGCACCAACTCGCCGAAGTGGGCGAGGGTGGCGGGGGTGGGGATGAACGCGACCAGTTCGGTGCCGCCGGGGAAGAGCCAGGTCAACGCCAGCAGCAGGCCGCCCAGCATGGCCAGCGCCTGCCCCCAGATCGGGGCCCGCACCAGCCGGGCCAGCGCGGCCACGCCGGCCACCACGGCCACCGCGATGGCGGCCTGGATCAGCCAGGTCCACCGCTGGAAGATCGACGACAGTGGCGCGGCGGCGAGCAGTGTCGCCGCGGCGGCCACGAAGCCGAGGTTCCGGGACGCGATCACGATCTCACCCTCCCTGTCACCGGACGACGCCGGCGACCGTCTCGGCCATGGCCGCCCGCAGGGCGAAGCCCTGCGAACCGCGGGCCGCCTGCGGCCACAGCGCCGGCAGCCGGCCGCCGTGGTCGACCCCGATCACCCGCCAGCCGCCCTGCAACAGCGCCAGCGCGGCGGCGCCGTGGGCGCGTTCGGCCTCGGCGCGGGCCTTCTCCGGCAGGTTCAGCCAGGTGCTGCTGTCCAGCAGGAAGCCCACGCAGGTCGCGCCGTTGCCGCGCAGGCCGGACAGCAGCTCGGCCTCGGCCGGGCCCAGCGACCCGAGCAGCGCGATGATCAGGCCGCCGTCGGCGCGCTGGCGTACCCGCTGCACCAGGGTCGCGACGTCGCCGCGCTGGTCGAGCCGGACGTCGGCCAGGTGGTCGAGGAGCACGCCGTCGCCGGCCGCCTCGGTGGCGTCGACGTCCACCCCGGAGCCGGTGACCAGGCGCAGCTTGTAGCCCGACTGCCGCAGGTGCACGGCGACGCTCGCGGCGGCGGTGACCGCCCACTCGAAGCTGGCCGTCGGGCCGTCGCCGCGGTGGCCGTACGCGCGGGTGTCCAGCACGACGGTGGCTCGGCTCTCCCAGGGCTGCTCCTCGCGCCGCACCATCAGCTCACCGGTGCGGGCGGTCGACTTCCAGTGCACCCGGCGCAGGTCGTCGCCCATCCGGTACTCCCGGGTGGCCGCGTCGTCCTCGCCGTGCACCGCGACCGACCGGGCCCGGCTGTCGCCGCTGCCGGCGTACTCACCCGGCAGGCGGACCGTCGGCAACGGGGTGACCTGCGGGATCACCGTCAGGTGGTCGGTGCTGGGGAAGGCCCGGGTCAGCTCGCAGAGCCCGAACGGGTCGGTCATCCGGACCACCAGCGGGCCCACCTCGTACCGGCCGCGCACGTCGGCGCGCACGGTGTACGCCACCGAGCTGGCCTGGTGTGCGCCGAGCCGTTCCAGCACCACCCGGGGCCGGCTGCCCAGCGCGTACGGCAGCCGGTCCTCCAGCAGCAGGGTGCCGGTGGGCAGCCGGGACATGTTCTGCAGGCGCAGCACCACCCGGGAGCTGGCCCCGACCGGCACCCGGTGCGGCTCCAGCGACCGGTTGCAGGCGAGCTTGTAGCGGCTGCGCCCGACGTAGAGCGCGGCGAGCAGCGGCAGGGCGGCCAGCAGCACCGCCACCCGTAGCAGGTCCTTCTCCCCGAGGATGCCGGCGGAGACCGCCGCCGCGACCGCGGCCGCCAGGAACGAGCGGCCGCGGGTGGTCAGGCCGCGCAGCCCGTCGCGCACGTCACGGCCTCCGCGGCTCGAACGGCGGGCGGACGGTGCCGGTGGCGGGACGGGGCGCGTCGTACGGGGCGCGCTTGCGGTCCTGCGGCAGTGCCAGCCGGTGCACCAGTTCGGAGACGATCGCGTCGGTGGTGCGTCGGGCGAGCTGGGCGTCGGCGGTCGGGATGATCCGGTGCGCCAGCACCGGCACCGCGAGGGCCTGCAGGTCGTCCGGGAGGACGTAGTCGCGCCCCTCCAGGGCGGCCACCGCGCGGGCGGTGCGCAGCAGTTGCAGGGTGGACCGCGGGGACGCGCCGAGGCGCAGCTCGGGGGACTCGCGGGTGGCGGTGACCAGGTCGACGGCGTACTGCTTCACGGCGTCGGCGACGTGCACCTGGCGGACCGTGGCGATCAGCCGGCGGACGGTGTCGGCGTCGGAGACCGGCCGCAGCTCCTGCAACGGGTCGGCGGCGCCGTGGCCGTCCAGCATGGCCAGCTCGGCCTCGGGGCCGGGGTAGCCCATCGCGATCCGCGCGGTGAACCGGTCGCGCTGCGCCTCGGGAAGGGGGTAGGTGCCCTCCATCTCGATCGGGTTCTGGGTGGCGATCACCATGAACGGGGTCTGGAGCTGGTACGTCACCCCGTCGACGGTGACCTGCCGCTCCTCCATGCACTCCAGCAGCGCGGACTGGGTCTTCGGCGAGGCCCGGTTGATCTCGTCGCCGACGACCAGGTTGGCGAAGACCGCGCCCGGGCGGAACTCGAAGTCGTGCGTCTCCTGGTTGTAGACGCTGACCCCGGTGACGTCGCTGGGCAGCAGGTCGGGGGTGAACTGGATCCGGCGCACCGAGCAGTCGATCGAGCGGGCCAGGGCCTTGGCCAGCTTCGTCTTGCCGACGCCGGGGACGTCCTCGATCAGCAGGTGACCCTCGGCGAGCAGGACGGCCAGGGCGAGGCGCACGGTAGCGGTCTTGCCTTCGATGACCTGCTCGATGTTGGCCACGATGGCTTCGCTGGCGGCGCGGAACTCGTCGTGCGGCAGCAGGCCGCCCACCTCGTCCCAGGTCTGTTGTGTCACGGGCCTCCTCCTCGTCGCCGGAACGGCAGCTCTGTAAAGAGCACCTGGACCCGCCGTTGGGTTCGCGACGCCGAGCCACGTCTGCCGCAGAAATCTCACTGGTCTCTCAGGCTAACCATGTTTGCCGCTGTCGCCGACCCCCGCAGGTAGACGGTCGGTTACGCCCCGAATATTCGTCAGGTCGGGGGACGAGCCGGTCGCTGTCGGTGGCGTACATGATCACGATCGGCAGTCGGTGGCCCGGCGGACGCCGGGGGCGGCGTCCCACCGTGCGGTGGCGGGCGTCCGCCGGGCGGGACGGCGGGGTACACTGCCGGACATGGCCGGAGTCTTCCTGCTCCTTAGCGAGCCGTGCTGATGCGCTGACGCGCGACAGCACGGCGGCCCCTCCTGCGCGAGGGGCTTTTTTGTGCCCTTCGACAGGTGGCGCGGCGCGCCGGCCGTCGGCGGGCGCGCCGAGCGGACCACTCCCCATACCGACCATGACCACGCCGAGCGAGGTCAGCATCGAGCCCGGCCGTGGCGGCCGGCGGCGACGAGCGAAGCGAGGAGACGCCATGAGTGAGGCAGCCGCACCGGCGGGCGACATCCCCCCGTACCGGTACAGCGCGACCCTGGCCGACGAGATCGAGCGGCGGTGGCAGGACACCTGGGCGCGGGAGGGCACCTTCCACGCCCCGAACCCGACCGGGCCGCTGGCCGACCCGCGGCACCCGCGCGCCGGCGCGGAGAAGCTGTACGTGCTGGACATGTTCCCCTACCCGTCGGGCGCCGGCCTGCACGTCGGGCACCCGCTGGGCTACATCGGCACCGACTGCTTCGCCCGCTACCAGCGGATGGCCGGGCGCAACGTGCTGCACGCGATGGGCTTCGACGCGTTCGGCCTGCCCGCCGAGCAGTACGCGGTGCAGACCGGCACCCACCCCCGGACCACCACCGTGGCGAACATCGAGCGGTACAAGGCGCAGCTGCGCCGGCTGGGCCTGGCCCACGACGAGCGGCGCTCGGTGGCCACCATCGACACCGACTTCTACCGCTGGACGCAGTGGATCTTCCTGCAGGTCTACAACTCCTGGTACGACACCGAGGCGAAGAAGGCCCGCCCGGTCGCCGAGCTGATCGCCGAGTTCGAGGGGGGCACCCGGCCCACCCCGGACGGCCGCCCGTGGGCCGAGCTGACCGTGGCCGAGCGGCGGGCGATCGTCGACGACCACCGGCTGGCGTACGTCTCGCAGGCACCGGTGAACTGGTGCCCGGGGCTGGGCACCGTGCTGGCCAACGAGGAGGTCACCGCCGACGGCCGCTCCGAGCGGGGCAACTTCCCGGTCTTCAAGCGCAACCTGAAGCAGTGGATGATGCGGATCACCGCGTACGGCGACCGGCTGCTGGACGACCTGGACACCCTGGACTGGCCCGAGCCGATCAAGCTGATGCAGCGCAACTGGATCGGCCGGTCCACCGGCGCGCACATCGACTTCCCGACCGCCGCCGGGCCGGTGCGGGTGTTCACGACCCGACCGGACACCGTCTTCGGCGCCACCTACATGGTGCTGGCCCCGGAGCACGAGCTGGTCGACGTGCTGGTTCCGGCGGCCTGGCCGGAGGGGACGAAGGACGCCTGGACCGGCGGGCACGCCAGCCCGCGTGCGGCGGTCGAGGCGTACCGGAAGGCGGCGGCGGCCAAGACCGACATGGAGCGGCAGGCCGACACGAAGGAGAAGACCGGCGTCTTCGTCGGCGGGTACGCCACCAACCCGGTCACCGGGGGACAGGTCCCGATCTTCATCGCCGACTACGTGCTGGCCGGCTACGGCACCGGCGCGATCATGGCGGTGCCCGCCCAGGACGAGCGGGACTGGGCGTTCGCCGAGGTCTTCGACCTGCCGATCGTGCGTACCGTGCAGCCGTCGGACGGCTTCGACGGCAAGGCGTACACCGGGGACGGCCCGGCGATCAACAGCGCCGCGCCCGAGCGCGGCCTGGACCTGAACGGCCTGGGGGTCGCCGACGCCAAGGCCAGGATCATCGAGTGGCTGGAGGCCAACGGGCACGGTACCGGCGCGGTCACCTACCGGCTGCGCGACTGGCTGTTTTCCCGGCAGCGCTACTGGGGCGAGCCGTTCCCGATCGTGTACGACGAGACCGGGGCCGCCATCGCGCTGCCCGAGTCGATGCTGCCGGTCGAGCTGCCCGAGGTGGACGACTTCTCCCCGAAGACGTTCGACGCCGACGACGCCGACAGCGACCCGGAGACCCCGCTGTCGCGCCGGCGCGACTGGGTCGAGGTGGAGCTGGACCTGGGTGACGGCCCGAAGCGGTACACCCGGGAGACCAACGTGATGCCGCAGTGGGCCGGCTCCTGCTGGTACGAGCTGCGCTACCTGGACCCGACCAACGCCGAGCGGTTCGTCGACGCCGAGAACGAGCGGTACTGGATGGGCCCGCGCGGCGAGGGCGACTGCGGCGGCACCGACCTGTACGTCGGCGGCGCCGAGCACGCCGTGCTGCACCTGCTGTACGCCCGGTTCTGGCACAAGGTGCTGTACGACCTGGGCCACGTGTCGAGCTTCGAGCCGTTCCGCAAGCTGTTCAACCAGGGCATGATCCAGGCGTACGCGTACACCGACGCCCGCGGCGCGTACGTGCCCGCCGAGGACGTGGCCGAGCGCGACGGCGGCTTCTACCTGGGTGACACGGCGGTCAAGCGCGAGTACGGCAAGATGGGCAAGTCGCTGAAGAACGTCGTCACCCCGGACGAGATGTGCGCGGCCTACGGCGCGGACACCTTCCGGGTGTACGAGATGTCGATGGGCCCGCTGGAGGTCTCCCGCCCGTGGGAGACCCGGGCGGTCGTCGGGTCGTACCGGTTCCTGCAGCGGGTCTGGCGGGCGGTCGTCGACGAGCAGACCGGCGCGCTGCGGGTCACCGACGCGCCGGCCGACGAGGCGACCCGCCGGCTGCTGCACAAGGTGGTCGACGGGGTCCGCGGCGACATGGAGGGGATCCGGTTCAACACCGCGATCGCCAAGCTGATCGAGCTGACCAACGCGGTCACCCGGCTGTCGGAGACGCCGCGCGAGGTGGCCGAGCCGCTGGTGCTGATGGTGGCGCCGTTCGCCCCGCACGTCGCCGAGGAGCTGTGGCGGCGGCTGGGCCACGACGCCTCGCTGGCGTACGCGGACTTCCCGACCGCCGACCCGGCGCTGCTGGTCGCCGAGACGGTGACCTACCCGGTGCAGGTCAACGGCAAGGTGCGCGGCCGGATCGAGGTGGCCGCCGACGCGGCCGAGGACGACGTGCGCGCGGCGGCGCTGGAGGCGGTCGCCGGTGCGCTGGCCGGCAAGGAGCCCCGCAAGGTGATCGTGGTGAAGGGCCGGATGGTCTCGGTCGTCGCCTGAGTTGTCCGGCCCCCCGGGGCGGGTCCCGACCGGGACCCGCCCCGGGGGGCTCCGGGCTCCCGGTCTGCTCGACCCGGGTCGTCGTGCTCGACCGGGTCGTCGTGCTCGACCGGGTCGTCGTGCTCGACCGGGTCGTCGTGCTCGACCGGGTCGTCGTGCTCGGCCAGCCCGCGACCGGGACCGGCCGCAGGCTGGGTCTGGGCCCGGCAGGCGCCCGGCAGGCGCCGGGTCGGCGGGATGGCGGCGGGCTCGGGTCTCGGGCGCTGTGGAGTGGGGGCCCCTCTCGGGCGCTACGGACTTGATGGCGTGGATGGATCACCGGGCGGAAGCGGCTGCGTGGACGTACTCGACGGCGAGCCACGCCGGGTCGACGTACGGCAGGCTTGGCTGCGCCGCACGCCGTTCCAGGCCCCGCGCCAGATCATGGCCCGATCGTCGTGACAGGCCGGGGCCCACCGCGGCCGAGGGCGGCCGCGGCCTGTGATCCATCCATGCCATCAGGTCGGTAGTGAGTCACCAGCGGTTGTCGCCTTCCTCCTCCCGCCGCACCCGACCTGGGGCGGTGCGGCGTCACCGGTCCGGGACGTCCGCCGGCACCGACCGGTGAGCGCTGCCTCGACCGCTCGCCGGTGCGGGACCAGCCACCGTTGTCTCGACCGCTCGCCGGTGCCGGGCCAGCCACCGCTGCCAGCCGCGTACCCCGTCAACCGCGCCCGCCGGACCTCCGACCGCGACGGTGTCGGGAGGCGGCGAGGCGGGTCGGTCGTCGGTCACGGGTGCGGGTCGGTGATGTCGAGCCGGCGCTGCCGCTCCGCCCGCCACCAGCGGTGGACCAGCACCGCGCTGGCGATCAGGCCGAGGCCGGCGGGGGCGGCGGCGAACCAGTTGATCCCACCCGGCGAGGTGACCGCCGCGCCGACCGCCGCGTAGCCGAACGCGGTGGGCGCGGAGGCGATCACGCTGCCGACGAGGAACGGCAGCACCCGGGCGCCGGTGGTGCCGTAGCCGTAGCTGATCAGGCCGTACCCGGAGATGGGCAGCAGCCGTACGGTGATCACGCCGAGCACGCTCTGCCGGGCGAACCAGCCGTCGAGGCGGGCCAGCCGGCCCCGGACCCGGTCCGCGACGAACTCCCGGCCCAGCACCCGGCCGACGGCGAAGCCCAGCGCCGCCGCGAGCAGCGCCGCGCCCAGGGCGTACGCGGCCCCTTCCAGGGGGCCGAAGATCGCGCCCGAGGCGAGCGTGACGAAGGTGCGGGGGACCAGCGCGACCAGCAGCAGCGCCCCGGTCACCACCGCCACCGCCGGGGCGTACCCGCCGAGGGTGTCGGCGAGGTGCGGCAGCGCGTGCGGGTCCGGGCGGGGCACCACCAGCAGCAGCACGCCGAACCCGGCGAGCAGGAGCAGCAGCAGGGCGAACCGACGTGCCGGCGGCTGCCCGAGCAGCCGCCGGACGGCGGGGATCATGCCCGGGCGGCGGCGGCCACCGCGGCGCGGCGTTCGGAGCGGAGCCGGTCGGCCCAGGTGTCGTCCAGCGGCGGGAGCTGGTGCGCGCCGGTCGCCCAGCGCAGCAGCAGGTCGGCCAGGGCCGGGTTGCGGGCCAGCGCCGGCCCGTGCGAGTACGTGCCGAGCAGCTTGCCCCGCCACGCGCCCTCGGTGGCGCCGTCGTTGCCCACCCCGGCGGTGACCCGGGCCAGCGGCGAGACGCCCGGGCCGAGGTGGGTGCGCCCGCCGTGGTTCTCGAACCCGGACAACGCCGGGATGCCGAGCCGCGGGTCGACGTCGCCGGCCAGCTCGCCGACGGCCCGGGTGGGGCCCCGGTCGGAGGAGAGGTCCAGCAACTCCAGGCCGGTGCACCGGGTGCCCTTGGCGAAGAAGGAGGTGCCGAGGAGCTGGTAGCCGGCGCAGACGCCGAAGACGACCGACCCCTGGGCCACCGCCCGGTGCAGGCCACCGTCGGCGAGCAGCCGCTGCGCGCCGAGCGCCTGCGGGCCGTCCTCGCCGCCGCCGATGAGGTAGATGTCGGCGGTGGCGGGCAGCCGCTGGTCGGAGCGGACCTCCATGACCTCGACCGGCATCCCGCGGCGCTGCGCCCGACGGGCCAGGATCAGCACGTTGCCCCGGTCGCCGTAGGTGGAGAGCAGGTCGGGGTAGATCCAGACGATGCGCAGGCTCTCAGTTGACACGGTCCAACTCCGCTCGGATGTCCTGGAAGGCGGTGTAATTGGCGATGACCTCCAGCCGGCCCGGCGGGACCGTCCGGACCGCCTCGTCGAACGTCCGCACGTGCTGGAACGGCACGTCGTTGATCTCCAGCCGGACCGCCAGGTCGTAGGCCCGGTCGCCGGTGATCAGCACCTGCCGGCCGCGCAGCGGCGCGAAGTCGACGTCGAAGAGCCAGGAGGTGTCCAGGCCGTCGGGGTCGCGGGCGTTGATGGAGAGCAGCGTCGGGGCCTCGTCGGCCATGTCGAACGCCTCCAGCCAGCTGGCCGGGTTCTTCGCCAGCAGCAGCCGGATGTTGCGCCCGTCCCGGTCGACCTGGGCGTACCGGCCGGCGACCGAGGTGACCGTCCCGAGCCGGGAGACCGCGTCGACGGGGCGTACCCCGAACTCGGCGGCGACGGCCAGCGCGGTGGCCGCGTTGCCGATGTTCACCTTGCCGGGGAGCTGGAGGCTCACCTTGTGCCAGGCGCCGGTGGGGTCGAGGACGCCGTCGTCCTCCACCGTCCAGTGCGGCTCGGGGCGGCGCAGCGGGCAGCCGGTGCACCACCACTGTTCTGCCGAGCGCTGGATGGTGGAGCCGCACTCCGGGCAGACCCAGGAGTCGTCGTGCCAGCGCTGGCCGGCGCTGAACCAGGTGACGTGCGGGGCGTTGACCCCGCGCGCCGGGTCGGCCGGCGGGGTGGCTGCCCAGACCACCATCGGGTCGTCGGCGTTGGCGACCACCCGGACGTCGGCGTGCCGGACCAGCGCGGCGCGCCAGAGCTGCGCCATCATGGCCACCTCCTTGGCCCGGTCCAGCTGGTCGCGGGAGAGGTTGAGCAGCGCCACCACGTGCGGCTCGGTGGCCTCCAGCACCTGCGCGAGGTAGTGCTCGTCCACCTCCAGCACCGCGTACGGGGTGCTGCCGGCCTTGGCCAGCGCGGAGGTGTGGCCGGTCGGCATGTTGGCGCCGAAGGAGTTGGTGGCGACCCGGCCGAGCACGCCGACGGCGGCGGCAGCGAGCCGGGTGGTGGTGGTCTTGCCGTTGGTGCCGGAGATCAGCGCGATGGCGCGGCCGGCGGAGAGGTGGGCCAGCAGGTCCGGGTCGATCTTCAGGCCGATCCAGCCGCCGATCACCGAGCCGTCGCCCCGACCGGCGGCGCGCGACAGCGCCGCGGCGGTGCGCGACACGGAGCTGGCCACCTTCGCCCGCAGGGGCATCTTCGCGTCCGTCACGGCAGCGAGGTTACCGGACCGGTACGCCCCCCAGATCGCCGCCGACGACGAACCGTTCGGCCGGGGTCGGCCGGGCGTCCGGTCGTACCGCGCTCCACCGGACGGAGTCGATCAATGTCGGGTAGCGGACGCCCCGCCGGGGGCGCTCCGGCCCTCCACTCCGCTCCACCCCGTCTGACGTGCGCTTTTGCCCGCGTCGACGACGCGCCGCGCGGGCGATTCTGGTTGCAGGTGGAGGGAAGTGGAGTAGAGTGGGGCCCGATGGTGAGGCCGGGAGGGCCCACCGGCCCGGGGGGTCAGCGGCGACGCGAACGCCGCTAAAGGGCGAGGGGGTAGGGCCGATGTTCCTCGGCACCCACACTCCGCGCCTGGACGACAAAGGCCGGTTGATCCTTCCGGCGAAGTTCCGGGACGAACTGGCGGGGGGTGTCGTGATCACCAAAGGGCAGGATCGCTGCCTCTACGTCTTCCCCACGCCCGAGTTCCAGCGGATCGCGGACCAGTTGCGCACGCAGCCGATGACGAACAAGGCGGCCCGGGCCTACAGCCGGGTCTTCTTCGCCAGCGCGCACGACGAGGTCCCCGACAAGCAGGGGCGGGTCACCATCCCGGCCCACCTCCGGTCCTACGCCGCGCTCGACCGGGAACTGGTGGTGATCGGGGCGAGCACCCGGGTGGAGATCTGGGACAAGGCGGCCTGGGAGAACTACCTCGCCGAGAGCGAAGACGACTTCGCCGACATCGAGGAGGGGGTGCTGCCCGGCGGTCTGTAGGGCGTGGCGACGCCCGACGTACTGCGAGATCTCCAGCCGCTTTCGAGTTCCTGGCACCCCTTCCCCGGTGCCAGGCGCACGATCTCCTCTCCGGGGCCGCGGCCCGGGGTGGAACGGGAAGCGGATGGGGATCTGGCGGTACGACGGCACGGCGTCGTCCGACGGACAGAGCGCGGATCAGACACGGAACGTCTCAACAGTGGGGGTCGACATGGGGGAGCTACGCGGCACGCACGTGCCGGTGCTGCTCGAGCGGTGTCTCGAGTTGCTGGCCCCCGCGCTGGACCGGGGCGGCCGGACGGTCCACGTCGACGCGACGCTGGGTCTGGCCGGGCACGCCGAGGCGGTGCTGGAACGGCACCCGGACACCGTGCTGATCGGCCTGGACCGGGACACCGAGGCCCTCGCCCACGCGCGGGTCAGGCTGGCCCGTTTCGCCGACCGGATCCACCTGGAGCACGCCGTCTACGACGAACTGCCCGAGGTGCTGGAGCGGCTCGGCTATCCGGCCGTCGACGGGGTGCTGTTCGACCTGGGGGTCTCCTCGTTGCAGCTGGACGCGCCCGACCGCGGGTTCGCGTACGCCCAGGACGCGCCGCTGGACATGCGGATGGACCAGACCCGGGGGGTGACCGCCGAGGAGGTGGTCAACACCTACGCGCACCCGGACCTGGCCCGGGTGCTGCGGGTCTACGGCGAGGAGAAGTTCGCCGGAAAGATCGCCTCGGCGATCATCCGCGAGCGGGAGCGCGCCCCGATCACCTCGTCGGCCCGGCTGGCCGAGTTGGTCAGGGAGAGCATTCCGGCACCAGCACGACGAACCGGGGGACACCCGGCCAAGAGAACGTTTCAGGCTTTACGGATCGAGGTAAACAGAGAGCTGGCGGTGCTGGAGACGGCGCTGCCGGCCGCTCTCGACAAGCTCAACGTGGGCGGTCGCATGGTGGTCCTGTCCTACCACTCGCTGGAGGACAGGCTCACCAAGCAGGCGCTCGCCGACCGGGTCCGCAGCAAGGGCCCGGTCGACCTCCCGGTGGAACTACCCGGGTCTGGCCCGACGTTCCGGCTGCTCAGCCGGGGCGCCGAGCTTGCCGGGGAGGCGGAGGTCGCCGTGAACCCGCGCGCCGCCTCGGTGCGCCTGCGGGCAGCGGTTCGACTCGACCCGACCGCCGGGCAGCAGGGGCGGACCGACCGCGAACGGTACCGCCGCCGGGTCAAGGCGATGCACCAACCGGGGACGGGGTCGACACCGGGTTCCACAGTGGAACCGGGTGCGACGCCGGGGGACGGCAGAGGGACGGACGAAGAGGGGGAGGGAACATGAACGTCGACAAGCGCGGCGGCCGGGAGGCCGTCGGGCAGCGCGCACCACGGTCGGGGGGCCGGACCGTGGCGCAGCGCCCCACCCGCACCGGTGTGCCGGCGGACCTCGCCGGCCGACGGGGGGAGACTCGCGCCCGGGGGGCGCGCGAGTTCCCGACCGAGGGCAACGCCGCGCTGCGGCCGGCCGAGAAGCCGACCACGAAGACCGACGCCACCACCGCCGGCACGCCCCGGCTGCGGGTGGCGCCGCCGCCGCCCGTGCGGGTGCCGCGCGCGCCGTTCGCGGCGCTGATCGTGGTGCTGGTCGTCGGTGGGGTGCTCGGCATCCTGGCCGTCAACACGAAGATCAACGAGAATGCGTTCAAGCTCCAGCAGCTCCAGCAGCAGCAGGCCCGCCTCGACGTGGACCAGCAGCAGCTGGAGAAGCAGATCGAGGAGGCCAGGGCGCCGGGCAACCTGGCCGCCGAGGCGCGCAAGCTGGGCCTGGTCGAGGCCGGTGAGCCGGCGTACATCCGGCTGCCGGACGGGCGCATGATCGGCGTGCCGCAGCCCGCCAACGGCCAGCCGGCGATCACCAGCCAGCAGGGCAACGGGGGATAGACCAGTGCCACCGAGATCGGATGAACCGCGCCGGGACGCCACGACGGGCTCCCGGCGCGGCTCGTCGCGGGGGGCGGCCGGGCGGGCCGGCGACCCGCGTACCGGTGAGCCGGGGGTCGGCGGGATCTCCGACGCGCGGGCGTACACCCCCCGGGGCCGCACCATCCGGGAGAGCAGTGAGGAGCGGGCCGGGCGTGAGGAGCGCACCGGTCAGCGGCGCAACCCGCGCGCCAACCGCTCCGGCGACCCGTTCCGCCCCGCCCTCCAGGTGCTCGACGGCGGCCGGGCCGCCACCACCCGCGCCGGCCGCCGGGAGAACGCCCCGGCCGCCCGCGCCGGCGTGATCCGTACCGTCCCGGCGCGACCCCGCCCGGACGACGACGAGGAGCTGCCGCCACCGCGGCGGCGCCCCGCCCGGGCCCCGCGCCGGCCGGACCGCCCGGCCGCCCGCCGCCCCTCCCGCAAGCCCCCGCGACCGCCGAAGCTGGCCGAGCCGCGTCGCCGGCTGCGGCTGGGCACGCTGCTGGTCCTGGCGCTCTTCGCGACCATCGGCATCCGGCTGGTCTTCCTCCAGGCCGTGGACACCCCGGCGTACGCGGGCGCGGGCGTCGACGACCGGCTCACCCGGGTCGACCTGCCCGCCCCGCGCGGCGCGATCCTGGACCGCACCGGCGCGCCGCTGGCCCGCAGCGTCGAGGCCCGGTACGTCTTCGCCGACCCGACCCGGGTCAAGGACCGGACGGCCACCGCCCGACTGCTCTCCCCGCTGCTCGGGGTGCCCGTCTCGGAACTGGCCGAGAAGATGAAGCGGCGCGGCGACTCGCAGTTCCAGTACCTCGCCCGGGGTGTCGACATCCCCCGCGCCAAGCAGGTCGAGGCGTTGGACCTGGCCGGCATCGGAGTGCACCGCGACGAGCGGCGCGAGGTGCCCGGCGGTGACCTCGCCGCCAACCTGGTCGGCTTCACCAGTCAGGACATGGTCGGCCTGGAGGGCCTGGAGGCGCGCCACGACGACCTGCTCGAAGGCGTCGACGGCAAGCGGGTGTACGAGGCCGGCCTGGGTGACCTGAACGCCCCCATCCCCGGCGGCTACAGCATGACCACCCCGGCGAAGCCGGGCAGCTCGCTGGTGCTCACCATCGACCGGGACCTGCAGTACCAGGTGCAGCAGGTGCTCGGCCGGCAGATGGCGCAGACCCGGGGCAGCGTGGGCGCGGCCGTGGTGCTGGACGTGAAGACCGGTGAGGTGCTGGCGCAGGCGAGCCACCCCACCTACAACGCCGCGAAGCCGGAGCAGAGCCGGCCGACCGACCGGGAGGACGCCGCGACCAGCTTCGTGGTCGATCCCGGGTCGGTGCACAAGGCGATCACCTTCGGCGCGGCGCTGCAGGAGGGGGCGATCACCCCCGACACCACCATGCCGATCGCGAACAGCATCCTCAGGGGCGACACGGTCTTCTCCGACACCCACCCGGCGAACGGGCGGCGGATGAGCCTGCCGGGGATGATGGCGTACTCCTCCAACGTCGGCACCATCGAGATCGCCGAAAAGCTCGGCCGGGACCGGCTGATCGACTACCAGAAGCGGTTCGGGCTGGGGCAGCCCACCGGCGTCGGGATGCCCGGGGAGGCCTCCGGGCGGCTGCTGCCGGCCGAGGAGTGGAGCGGGTCGTCGTACGGGTCGGTGCCGATCGGGCACAGCGTCGACGCCACGCCGCTGCAGATGGCCGCCGCGTACGCCACCATCGCCAACGACGGCACCTACGTGCAGCCGCACCTGGTCAAGGAGGTCGTCGACGGGCAGGGCGGCCGGCGTACGCCCGCCGAACCGCCGGTGACCCGCCCGGTGCTCAGCCCGTCCAACGCCGCCGCGCTGCGTACCATCCTGGAGGCGGTGACCACCGTCGACGACGCGACCGGGGTGGCCGCGCGGGTCCCCGGCTACCGGGTCGCCGGCAAGACCGGCACCGGCTGGCGGCTGGTCGACGGCGTGAAGCAGCCCGGCGAGGTCGCCTCGTTCATCGGGATGGCCCCGGCGGAGAAGCCCCGGTACGTGGTGGCGGTCTTCGTCTGGAGCCCGGGCGGCGAGGGCGGCACCGTCGCCGCGCCGGCGTTCCGCGAGATGATGGGCTTCACGCTGCGCCACTACCGGGTGCCACCGTCGGGCGGCAAGGCCCCCAAGTTCGAGGTCTTTCCGCGCTGAGCAGCCACGGCGGGACATCATCGATTGGTGCGGACGAACCACCGGGGCGGCTGTACGGCCGGAACCGGACGACCGGGTAGGGTCTGACGCCGTGCCCGGCAATCCACGTCCTCGTACCGTGCCCGGAGTCCGGCTCGGCGACCTCGCCGCCCGGCTCGCCGTGGCGTCGCCGGAGGGTGCCGCCGACGTGGCGGTGACCGGGGCGACGCACGCCAGCCAGGAGGTCCGCCCCGGCGACCTCTACGCCGCCCTGCCCGGGGCCCGCCGGCACGGCGCGGAGTTCGCCGCCGGCGCGGCCGCCGCCGGCGCGGTGGCCGCGCTGACCGACCCGGCCGGCGCCGCCGCGGTGGCCGCGGCCGGACTGCCCGCCCTGGTGGTCGACGACCCCCGCGCGGTCCTGGGCGACCTCGCCTCCGCCGTCTACGGCGACCCGACCGGGCAGCTGACCGTCATCGGGATCACCGGCACCGCCGGCAAGACCTCCACCGCCTACCTGGTGGAGTCCGGCCTGCGCGCCGCCGGGCACGTCACCGGCCTGATCGGCACCGTGGAGACCCGTCTGGGCGACCTGGTGGTGGACAGCGTGCGGACCACCCCCGAGGCGACCGACCTGCACGCCATGCTCGCCGCGGCGCGCGAGCGCGGGGTGACCGCGCTGGTCATGGAGGTCTCCAGCCACGCCCTGGCGATGGGGCGGGTCGGCGGGGTCCGGTTCAGCGTCGGCGGGTACACCAACTTCGGCTCCGACCACCTGGACTTCCACGCCGACTCGGCGGACTACTTCGCCGCCAAGGCCCGGCTCTTCGACGGCCGCTGCGCGGTCGAGGTGCTCAACCACGACGACCCGGCGCTGCGTCCGCTGTTCAAGCCGACCACGGTCAGCTACTCCGCGGCCGGCGACCCCGCCGCGACCTGGTGGGCCGACGGCGTCGAGGGCCAGGGGTACGCCCAGCGGTTCACCCTGCACGGCCCGGACGGCCTGGTCCTGCCCGCCCAGGTGGCGCTCCCCGGCCGGCACAACGTGGCCAACGCGCTGCTCGCCGTCGCCGCGCTGGTGGCCGCCGGGGTGGACCCGGCGACGGCTGCGGCCGGGGTGGCCGCCTGCGGTGGCGTGCCGGGGCGGCTGGAGCTGGTCAGCGGCGATGCGCCGGTGCGCGGCGTGGTCGACTACGCGCACAAGACCGACGCCGTGGTGGCCGCGCTGGCCGCGCTGCGCGAGATGAGCGGCGGCCGGCTGATCTGCGTGATCGGCGCCGGTGGCGACCGGGACCGGGGCAAGCGGCCGGTGATGGGCGCCGCCGCGGCGGAGGGAGCGGACGTGGTGCTGGTTACCGACGACAACCCGCGCACCGAGGACCCGGCCACGATCCGGGCCGAGGTGCTGGCCGGGGCGTACGCCGCGGGCACCTCCGCCCGGATCATCGAGGTGCCGGGGCGGCGGTCCGCCATCGGCGAGGCGGTCCGGCTGGCCGAGCCCGGCGACACGGTGGCGGTGCTCGGCAAGGGGCACGAGCGCGGCCAGGAGGTCGGCGGCGAGGTGCATCCGTTCGACGACCGGGTGGAGCTGGCGGCGGCGCTGGGCGCCCGCTTCGGCGACCTGGCGGGTCGCCGGTGATCCCGCTGAGTCTGGCCGAGGTCGCCTCGGCGGTCGACGGGCGGCTGGCCGCCGCCGACCCGGACGCCCGGGTCACCGGCGCGGTGGAGTTCGACTCCCGCAAGGTGACCGCCGGGGCGCTGTTCGTCGCGTTCGGCGGGGAGAAGGTGGACGGGCACGACTACGCCGCCGCCGCGGTGGCCGCCGGCGCGGTGGCGGTGCTCGGCACCCGCGAGGTGCCCGGGGTGCCGATGGTGCTGGTGGAGGACGCGCTGGCCGCGATGGGTCGGCTGGCCCGCGCGGTGGTGGACCGGCTGCCGGAGCTGACCGTGATCGGGTTGACCGGCTCGTCGGGCAAGACCAGCACCAAGGACCTGATCGCCCAGCTCACCGTCCGGCTCGGCCCGACGGTCGCGCCGCCCGGGTCGTTCAACAACGAACTGGGGCACCCGTACACGGCGTTGCAGGCCACGCCGGAGACCCGGTTCCTGGTGTTGGAGAAGGGCGCCCGGGGGATCGGGCACGTGCGGTACCTGTGCGAGGTGGTGCCGCCGCGGATCTCGGTGGTGCTCAACGTCGGGGTGGCGCACCTCGGCGAGTTCGGCTCGCGGGAGAACATCGCCCTGGCCAAGGGGGAGCTGGTCGAGTCGCTGCCGGCCGACGGGCTGGCCGTGCTGAACGCCGACGACCCGCTGGTCGACGCGATGGCCGCGCGTACCGCCGCCCGGGTGGTCCGGTACGGCGAGGCGGCGCACGCCGACGTCCGGGCGGTCGACGTGACCCTCGACGACCGGGGCCGGCCGTCGTACACGCTGGTGACCCCGGAGGGGAGCGCGCCGGTGCGGCTGGGCCTGACCGGCCGGCACCAGGTCTCCAACTCGCTCGCCGCCGCGGCGGTGGCCCGGGAGCTGGGAATGCCGCCCGCCGAGGTGGCCACGGCCCTGGGCGAGCTGGGGTTGGTCTCCACCCGTCGGATGGACGTCTTCGAGCGGCCCGACGGGGTGACCGTCATCGACGATTCGTACAACGCCAACCCGGCGTCGACGGCGGTGGCGTTGCGCGCGCTGGCCGGCATGGGCCGGGGTGGGCGGACGTTCGCCGTGCTGGGCTACATGGCCGAGCTGGGCGAGTACGAACGCGAGGGGCACCGGGAGGTCGGTCGCCTCGCGGCCGACCTCGGTGTCGACCGGCTGCTCGTGGTGGGCGAGCCGGCCGCGCCGATCCACGAGGGCGCGACAGCGGTTAGTGACTGGGGAGGAGAGTCGGTGCTGCTCACCGATCAGGCGGCGGCCGTCGAGGTGCTGCGCAGCGAGCTACGGCAGGGCGACGTCGTCCTGGTGAAGGGCTCCCGGTACCGCACCTGGGAGGTGGCCGACGCGCTGCGCGCCGACGCCGCCGGTGACGAGGTGACGGCGTGAGGGCGGTCATCGTCGCGATCGGCGTGGCGTTCCTGGTCTCGCTGCTCTGCACCCCGATCGCGATCAAGGTGTTCACCCGGCTGAAGGCGGGCCAGCCGATCCGGGCCGAGGGCCCGGCGATGCACCAGGGCAAGAAGGGCACGCCGACGATGGGCGGCGTGGTCTTCATCCTGGCCACGGTGATCGCGTACGTCGCCGGCCACCTGGCGTTGACCACCCTGCCGGACGCGCAGATCGCCCAGGTGGAGCCGACCATCACCGCGCTGGTGCTGCTGGGGCTGATGGTCTTCTCCGGCGCGGTCGGCTTCATCGACGACTTCCTCAAGGTCCGCAAGCGGCACAGCGGCGGGCTCAACAAGCGCGGCAAGCTCGCCGGCCAGATCCTGGTCGGCGCGGTCTTCGGCGTGGTGGCGCTGTACTTCCCGAGCAGCATGACCGACGCCACCGGCGCGACGACGAACACCGAGACGGTGGGCAGCACGACGCTGAGCTTCATCCGGGACATCCCGGCCCTGGAGATCGGCAAGATCGCCTCGGTGATCGTGATCATTTTCGTGGTGATGGCCGCGACCAACGGGGTGAACCTCACCGACGGCCTGGACGGCCTCGCCACCGGCGCCTCGGTGATGGTCCTCGCCGCGTACGCGCTGATCGCGTTCTGGCAGTACCGCCACTGGTGCGCCGACCCGACCTACACCGCCAACCCGGAGAACTACTGCTACGCGGTGCGGGACCCGTTGGAGATCGCGCTGATCGCCGGGGCGGCCGCCGGGGCCTGCGTGGGCTTCCTGTGGTGGAACACCTCGCCCGCCCGGATCTTCATGGGCGACACCGGGGCGCTCGGCCTGGGCGGCCTGATCGCCGGCATGGCGATGTCGACCCGGACGATCCTGCTGCTGCCGATCATCGGCGGGCTCTTCGTGATCATCACGATGTCGGTGGTGATCCAGATCATCTCCTTCCGGACGACCGGCAAGCGGGTGTTCCGGATGTCCCCTCTGCAGCACCACTTCGAGCTGGCCGGCTGGAGCGAGGTCAACATCGTGGTGCGGTTCTGGATCATCGCGGGCATCGGCGTGGCCATCGCCCTGGGCCTGTTCTACAGCGACTTCCTGGCCAGCATGGGCTGAGTTCGGCGCGACGCGCACGGGGGTCCCTCATAGCCGAGGGGCCCCCGTTTCGCATTTCGACACGCCGACCGGACCGAACGACCGGAACGCGCCCACCGCAACCGCGATGATGGGCACGTGGGGGAGGACAGAACGAGCGGCACGACGACACAGGCCCCGCCCCGGCGGGGCGCGGGCGCGGGGCGTACGACGGACCCGCCGGCGGCGCTCGGCGGCCTGGACGCCGCCGGGGGCCTGGCGGCGCTGCGCGGCCTGCTGGCCCGCCCGTTGGCCTCCTACTACCTGCTGCTCTCCAGCGCCGGCCTGCTGCTGCTGATCGGCCTCACCATGGTCTTCTCGGCGACCAGCGTGAAGGACTACGCCGAGGACGGCGACGCCGCCGCGTCAGTGACCAAGCAGGCCATCTTCGCGGTGATCGGCATCGTCGCGTTCTGGGCCTGTCAGCGGCTGCCGGCCAGTACCTTCCGGTCGCTCGGCCGGCCGGTGCTGGCTGCGGCGGTGGTGCTGCTGCTGGTGCTCAACGTGCTGCTGGCCCTGGACTCGCTGTTCAAGATCAAGGCGCTCGGGCCGCTGCGGGCCAACCTGCTCTGGCTCTACCTCGGCCCGATCCAGGTGCAGCCCTCCGAGCTGGCCAAGCTCGCGCTGGTGCTGTGGGGCGCGCACGTGATCGCCCGCAAGGGCGCCGCGCTCGGCTGGTGGAAGGAGCTGGCCACCCCGCTCTTCCCGGTGGTCGGGCTGCTCTTCGTGCTGGTCGGCTACAACGACCTGGGCACCATGCTCTGCCTGCTGGCGATCGTGGTCGGGCTGCTCTGGGCGGCCGGGGTACGGCTGCGGGTCTTCGCCGTCCTCTCCGCCGTGGGCCTGCTCGGCATCGGCGTGCTGGTAGCGGTGGCCTCGCTCGGCGCAGGTTCCGGCGCCGTCGGCGAGGAGAACTACCGGCTGGCCCGGTTGACCTCGTTCATCAGCTCGCCCGACCCGGCGACCTGCCTGGAGACCGGCTGCTGGCAGCTCGTCCAGGCCCGTAACGCCATCGAGCACGGCGGCTGGTTCGGCGTCGGGCTGGGCAAGAGCAGCGCGAAGTTCGGCTGGCTGCCGGCGGCGCACAACGACTTCATCTTCGCGGTGATCGCCGAGGAACTCGGGGTGGTCGGCTGCACGGTCATCCTGGTGCTCTTCGCCGTGCTCGCCTACACCGGACTGCGCATCGCGCGGCGGGTCGAGGACCCGTTCCGCCGGCTCGCCGCCGCCGCGATCACCGCCTGGCTGGTCGGCCAGGCGGTGATCAACATCGGTGGCGTGATCGGCCTGCTGCCGCTGACCGGCGTGCCGCTGCCGTTCATCTCCGACGGCGGCAGCGCCCTGGTCGTCACGCTCGCCGCGGTCGGCATGCTCGCCTCGTTCGCCCGCGCCGAGCCGGACGCGGCCCGAGCCCTGCACGCCCGTCCGCCCGCCCGATGGGTCCGACTAGTGTGGGCCCCGTTGCCGCCGCTTCCCGGCCGGCGCCGCCGGCCGGCGGCGCCACCGGCTGCCCGAGGGTCCGTGCCCCGGTCGCGTGGGCGGCGCGAGGACGACCAGGCCGTGCCGCGCGGCGCCCGGCAGACCCGGGCCCGGGGCGGCTCGGCGAGCGAGAGGAGACGCTGATGGGTCCGCTGCGTTCGGTGGTGCTCTGCGGAGGGGGCACGGGTGGGCACATCTACCCGCTGCTCGCCTTCGCCGACTGCCTGCGCCGACACGACCCGGGCGTCCGGATCACCTGCCTCGGCACGCCCAAGGGCCTGGAGAACGAGCTGATCCCGCCGGCCGGCTACGACCTGCGGCAGATCCCGGCCTACCAGCTGCCCCGGTCGGTCAACATGAGCCTGGTCCGCACCCCGGACCGGATGTGGAAGGCGGCCCGCGCCGCGGGCAAGGTGATCGACGAGGTGCAGGCCGACGTCGTGGTCGGCTTCGGCGGGTACGTCTCCGTCCCCGGCTACCTCGCCGCCTGGCGCCGTGAGATGCCGATCGTCATCCACGAGGTGAACGTGCCCCCGGGCGTGGCGAACCGGCTCGGCATGAAGTTCACCAGGAACGTCGCGGTGGGCTTCCCGCACCAGCCGGCGCAGTCCGAGGCGCTGCGGGACGCCCGGGTGGTCGGCGTGCCGCTGCGCCGGGGCATCGCCGCCCTCGACCGGGCCGCCCTGCGCGACGCCGCCCGGGCCCACTTCGGACTCCGTCCCGACCTGCCGGTGCTCTTCGTCGCCGGCGGCTCCCAGGGCGCCCGCTCGATCAACCTGGCGGTCTCCGGCGCGGCCAAGGAACTGGCCCGCAACGGCGTGCAGGTGCTGCACGTGATGGGCGCCCGCAACGAGCCGGTGCCGGTCCCCACCGACCTGCCGGTGCCGTACGTGGCCCTGCCCTACCTGTCCGAGATGGAGCTGGGCTACGCCGCCGCCGACCTGATGCTGGCCCGGGGCGGGGCGATGACCTGCGCCGAGGTGGCCGCGATCGGGCTGCCCACCATCTACGTGCCGTACCCGCACAGCAACCAGGAGCAGAAGCGCAACGCGCTGCCCGTGGTCGAGGCCGGCGGCGGACTGCTCGTCGACGACGCCGAGCTGACCCCGGCCTGGCTGGAGCGCACGGTGATCCCGCTGATCCGGGACCCGCGCCGGCTGCACGCGATGGGCGCGGCCGCGGCCGCCTACGGGCGGCGCGACGGCGACGTCGCCCTGCTCAACTTCGTCTACGAGGCGGTGGCCCGATGACACCGGCCACCGCGACCGGAAGGTACACCTCATGAACACCGCGCAGTTCACCCCGGCCGGCACGCTCACCGCCGAGGACCTGGGCCGGATCCACCTGATCGGGGTGGGTGGGGTCGGCATGAGCGGCCTGGCCCGGCTCTTCCTCACCCGTGGCCTGCCGGTCTCCGGCAGCGAGCTGCGCGAGTGGCCCTCGCTGGCCGGACTGCGCGCGCTCGGCGGGACGATCCACATGAGCCACGAGACCTCGAACCTCGACGGCGTGGACACCGTGGTCTACTCCTCGGCCATCCCGCAGGACCACCTGGAGATGGTCGAGGCCCGTCGGCGCGGCCTGCGGGTGCTGCACCGCTCCGAGGCGCTCGCCGCGGCGATGACCGGCCGCCGCACGGTGGCGGTCGCCGGCACCCACGGCAAGACCACCACCACCTCGATGGTCACCATGGTGCTCCAGCAGGCCGGCACCGACCCCTCCTTCGTCATCGGCGGGGAGATCTCCGAGGTCGGCTCCGGCGCGCACCACGGCACCGGCGAGCACTTCGTGGTCGAGGCCGACGAGAGCGACCGCTCGTTCCTGATCTACCGCCCGTACGTGTCGATCATCACCAACATCGAGGCGGACCACCTCAACACCTACGGCGACCTGGCGAACCTGGAGGCGGCCTTCGCCGAGTTCGCCCGGCTCACCGACCCGGAGGGGTTCATCGTCACCTGCGCCGACGACGCGGGCGGGCGGCGGCTGGCCGAGACGCTGCGCGCGGAGGGCCGCCGGGTGTGGACGTACGGCGAGGCGGCCGACGCCGACCTGCGGCTGAGCGGGATGACCTCCTCCGCCCGGGGCGTGCGGTACCTCGCCGAGATCGATGGCCGTTCGTTGGGCGAGATCCGGCTGCCGATCCCCGGCCGGCACATGGGACTCAACAGCGCCTCCGCGGTGCTCGCCGCGTACCTGCTCGGACTGCCGGTCGAGGCGGCCGAGGTGGCGCTGGGCGCGTTCCCGGGGGTGCGGCGGCGCTTCGAGCGCAAGGGCATCGCCGACGGGGTGCTGGTCTACGACGAGTACGCGTACCACCCGACCTCGATGACGCTGGCGTTGCAGACGCTGCGCGAGGTGGCCGGCGACGGCCGGCTGATCGTCGTCTTCCAGCCGTACCGGCTCTACCGCACCCGTGACCTGCAGGCCGAGATCGCCGCGGCGCTGGGCATCGCCGACGAACTGGTGCTGCTGGAGGTCTTCGGCCCGGGCGAGCTGCGCCAGCCGGGCGAGGGCTCGGCCGCGCTGATCGAGGCGGTGCCGCTGGACGCCGCGCACAAGGTCTTCGTCGACTCCTGGGACGACGCCCCGGTCGAGGTGGCGAAGCGGGCCCGCTCCGGCGACGTGGTGGTGACCATGGGCGCGCCGCCGATCTCGCTGATGGGCGATCAGCTCCTCGACGCCCTGCTGGCCCGGACCGGGGGCGCCGCCGCCGGCACGACGGCCCTCGGCACGGCCGTCGGCCCGGACGGCGCGGCCTCCGCCGCCGGATGAGCCCGGGCCCGGCGCGGGGCCGTACCGCCGGCGCGGACGGTGGTGGCCCCCGGCGCGGGCCGGTGCGCCGCTGGCAGCTCGTCCGTGCCGGCAGCGACGCGGTCCCGCCGTCGACCCGACGGTTCATGGCCCGGGCCCGGCAGCGCCGGATGCGGGCCGCCCTGCCGTGGGCGGTGGCCGGCGGGCTGGCCGCCCTGGTCGGCCTGGTCGCCTGGACGCTGCTCGGCACCGGCCTGTTCGGGGTGCGCGAGGTGCGGGTGGTCGGGGCGGACCTGGTCACCCCGGTGCAGGTGCGCGACGCGGCGGCGGTGCCGGACGGCGTCCCGCTGGCCCGGGTGGACCTGGCCGCGACCGCCCGCCGCATCGGCGCGCTGGCTCCGGTGGAGCGGGCCACGGTGACCCGGGACTGGCCGGGGACGCTGGTGGTGACCGTGGTGGAGCGCACCGGGGTGGCGGCGGTGCCGCAGGGCGACCGGTTCGTCGTCGTCGACGCGAGCGGGGTGGTGTTCCGCACGGAGCCCCGCGCGCCGGCCGGGCTGCCGGTGGTCCGGCTCGCCACGCCGGGGCCGGACGACCCGGGCACCCGGGCCGCGCTGGACGTGCTGGACGTGCTGACCCCGCAGCTACGCGCCCAGCTCACCGAGTTGACCGTGGAGGGCCTGGCCCGGATCAGCCTGACCCTGCGCGGCGACCGTACGGTGGTCTGGGGTGACGCCACCCGGGGCGTGGACAAGGCGCGGGTCGCCACCGCGCTGCTCGGTCGCAAGGCCGACACGATCGACGTCAGCGCGCCGGACGTGGTGACCTTCAAGTGAGGTGCGCGGGGAACGTGAGCCGGCACGCTCCGGGCGGCGACACGCCGGAGAGGTCCTTGGCTCTCGGCGTGGAGGCGCTTACGTTGCCCCGAAGAGGATCAGTGGTTGACATAACTGTAAGCCTCTAGTAGAGGGTGAGGGTTTACCCCTGCACTCCACTGGTGACGGCAGTCGTCGACCGCTGGTCTGGCCTCGCCGTACCCGGTCGGCCGAGCCAATCTCGAAGGGAAAGGACCGGAGATGACACCTCCGCACAACTACCTGGCGGTCATCAAGGTCGTCGGCATCGGCGGCGGCGGCGTCAACGCCGTCAACCGGATGATCGAGGTTGGGCTCAAGGGCGTCGAGTTCATCGCGATCAACACGGATGCGCAGGCGCTGCTGATGAGCGACGCCGACGTCAAGCTCGACGTCGGCCGGGAGCTGACCCGGGGCCTCGGCGCGGGCGCCAACCCGGACGTCGGCAAGAACGCCGCCGAGGACCACCGCGACGAGATCGAGGAGGTCCTCAAGGGAGCCGACATGGTCTTCGTGACCTGTGGCGAGGGCGGCGGCACCGGCACCGGCGGCGCGCCGGTCGTGGCCAACATCGCCCGCAAGCTCGGCGCGCTCACCATCGGCGTGGTGACCCGGCCGTTCTCCTTCGAGGGCAAGCGCCGCCAGGTGCAGGCCGAGTCCGGCATAGACGAGCTGCGCAACCAGTGCGACACGCTGATCGTCATCCCGAACGACCGGCTGCTGGCGCTCGGCGACCGCAACATCAGCATGATGGACGCCTTCCGCACCGCCGACCAGGTGCTGCTCTCCGGTGTCCAGGGCATCACCGACCTGATCACCACGCCGGGTCTGATCAACCTGGACTTCGCCGACGTCAAGAGCGTGATGAGCGGGGCCGGCAGCGCGCTGATGGGCATCGGCAGCGCGCGGGGCGAGAACCGCGCGGTGGAGGCGGCCGAGGCGGCCATCTCCAGCCCGCTGCTGGAGCAGAGCATGGACGGCGCGCGGGGCGTGCTGCTCTCCATCGCCGGCGGCTCCGACCTCGGCCTGTTCGAGATCAACGACGCGGCGCAGCTGGTCACCGACGCGGCGCACCCGGACGCGAACATCATCTTCGGCGCGGTGATCGACGACGCGCTCGGCGACGAGGTGCGGGTCACCGTCATCGCGGCCGGGTTCGACGGCGGCACGCCGGCGTACAAGGCGGCCGAGGCGCCGCGCAAGACCAATCAGAACCAGCCGGCGCCGCAGAGCCCGCCGGTGACGCCGCCGGCGACCCACCCGGCCCCGCAGCAGTCGCCGCGCCGGGTGCTCTTCGACGACGTGGACGTGCCCGACTTCCTCAAGAACGGTTCCTGAGCGCCGCCGATGACCGAACAACCCGCCACGGTACGGCCCGACCGGCGTGCCGAGCTCGCCGACGGGCTGACCCGGGTGCGTACCCGGATCGCCGACGCCTGTGCCGCCGCCGGCCGGGACCGTGCCGAGGTCACCATGATCGCGGTCACCAAGACGTACCCGGCCGGCGACGTGGTCGCGCTGGCCGGGCTCGGGGTGACCGACGTGGGGGAGAACCGTGACCAGGAGGCCGCGCCGAAGGCGGCCGAGGTGGCGGCGGCCGGGGTGACCGCCCGTTGGCACTTCATCGGCCAGCTGCAACGCAACAAGGCCCGCTCGGTGGTCCGCTACGCCGACGTCGTGCACTCGGTGGACAGCGTCCGGCTGGCCCGGGCGCTGGACGCCGCCGCGACCACCGGCCGGGACCGGGCGCTGGAGGCCCTGGTGCAGGTGAGCATCGACGGCGACCCGGCGCGCGGTGGCGCGCTGCCCGACTCCGCCGACCCCGACCGGGGCCTGGAGCAGGTGGCCGAGGCGATCGCCGGGGCGGCGGGGATGCGGCTGTCCGGGCTGATGGCGGTCGCCCCGCTGGGCTGGGAGCCGGAGCGGGCGTTCGCCCGCCTCGCCGAGGTGGCGCAGGGCTTCCGGGCGCGTCATCCGGAGGCGGCGGTGCTCTCGGCGGGGATGAGCGGTGACCTGGAACAGGCGATCGCGTACGGCGCGACACACGTCCGCGTCGGCAGCGCGTTGCTCGGAATGCGTCCTACGCTGCGGTAGCCTGACCGCGATAGAAGCAAATTACATCAGTGTTGTTCAGGAACGGCGTCCCTGTGCTCGGGGGGCCACGGCGGGCGGCCGCGAACCGTCCGTCGGGGGATTGCCGGACCGATCCGGTGGGCATGGGATGTCCACTCGCGATCAAGGCGACACGGCACGGGGGTGCGTGCCGCACGGCGGACGGAAGGGCGCGGGATGGGTGCACTGCGCAAGGCGGGGGTCTGGCTCGGTCTCGTCGAGGAGGACGACGAGCGGGTCTACGACGACGGTGGCTACGACAAGCCGGGCTACCGCGAGTCGCGGTACCGGTCGAGCCGGTACTCCGAGGAGTTCGCCGACGACGATGACGACGAGGCGGAGGAGCCGCCGGCGCCGCGGCCCCGGCTGGGCGACCGGGGCCGGCTGACCGAGCGCTCGGCGAGCCGGGCGGCGGAGGCCGAGCGGGCCGACGACGAGCGTGCGGAGCGCGCCGAGCGGTCCAGCGTCCGCTCGATCACCCGCTCCGGCCCGGGGGAGACCTCGGGCGCGCTGACATACCACACCCGGGACAACCTCGCCCTGGCCCCGCAGGTCCAGCCGCGCGAGCGCGCGGTGGCGGCCGAGGAGGAGCAGCGGTACCAGATCACCACGCTGCACCCGACCACGTACCGGGAGGCGCGCACCATCGGCGAGCACTTCCGCGACGGCGTGCCGGTCATCATCAACCTCACCGAGATGGACGAGGCCGACGCCCGCCGCCTGGTGGACTTCGCCGCCGGGCTCGCCTTCGGGCTGCGCGGTACGATCGAGCGCGTGACCAACCGGGTGTTCCTGCTCTCACCGGCCAACGTCCAGGTCACCGCGGAGGACAAGGCCAAGATCGCTGAGGGCGGCTTTTTCAGCCTGAGCTAGTCCGCCCGACCTAGGGACGTCGCCTGCCGTGTTGTCGATCGTGCTGCAAGTGTTGTACTTGATCCTGTACATCTTCCTTATCGTGCTGTTGGCCCGATTCGTCCTCAGCGCCGTCCTGCAGTACGGTCGCCGGTGGCAACCGGGGCGCGGAGCGTCGGCGGGACTGGAATCCGTGTGGAGCGTCACTGATCCGCCTCTCAAGGCGTTGAGGCGTGTGATCCCTCCACTGCGAATTGGTACCGTGAGCATCGACCTGGCCTCCCTTGTGCTCCTGGTTATCCTGTTCGTGCTGATGGAGTTCGTGTTGAAGCGGTTGATCATCGGCTGAGGCGCCGATGACCTGCCGCTACGCGGCCGCAACTGACCCGAGGAGTTTCGATGCCGCTGACCCCGGCCGACGTCCACAACGTCGCCTTCAAAAAGCCGCCGATCGGCAAGCGGGGGTACGACGAGGAGGAGGTCGACGCCTTCCTGGACGAGGTCGAGCGTGAGCTCGCCCGTCTGATCGAGGAGAACAACGAGCTGCGCGCCCAGGTGGAGCGCGGCGGTCGTGGCGGCGCTCCGGCCGGCCCCGGCGGCGACGCCCGTCTCGCGGCCGAGCTCAACGACGTCAAGGCCCAGCTCGACCGGGTGCAGCGCGACAAGGCCGCGGCCGAGCAGGCCGCGCGGGCGATGCAGGCCGAGCTCGAGCAGGTCCGCGCCAGCGGTGGCCCGGCCAACGCCGGCGACGGTGAGCAGCAGGCGCTGCGGGTGCTGATGATGGCCCAGCGGACCGCCGACGACCACGTCTCCGACGCCCGTCGCGAGGCCGACCAGCTCCTCTCCGAGGCCCGGTCGAAGGCCGAGGAGGTCACCCGTGAGGCCCGCGCCAAGGCCGACGCCCTGGAGCGCGACGCCCGCCAGCGGCACCAGGAGGCCATGGGCGGCCTGGACGCCAAGCGCACCGCGCTGCAGAAGCACATCGAGGAGCTCAAGCAGTTCGAGCGGGAGTACCGCACCCGCCTCAAGGCGTACCTGGAGAGCCAGCTGCGCGACCTCGACGGTCGTGGCCAGGGGCTGGAGGCCGAGATGACCCGTGCCGAGGGCGGTCGTTCCGTCGGCGGCAACGGGCTGGCCGCCGCGGGCCTCGCCGGCTCGTACGGCGGCGGTCGCTCCGGCGCTCTCGAGTCCGGTCGCTGATTGACGGTCGGCGGCCGTCACCCGACGACCGCCGACCGCGCCACAACTGACCCGACGCGGCGGGGGTGAGCCCGTGATAGTCGCAAGCCTGGTGCTCATCCTCGTCGCCGTGGTGCTGCTGGTGTTCGGCCTCGCCGACGGCTCCAGCACCCTGCTGATCAGTTCCATCGCGGCCAGCCTGTTGGCCGCCGTCGCGTTGGTGGCCGGCGCCCGCCAGGTGGCCGCCGCCCGGGCGACGGGGGAACGGGCCCGACCGCGCGCCGGCCGGGGATTCCCGGGCACGTCCCGGACCTCGGCTCCGGCCGACCGGGCCGCACCGGAGCCGGAGATCCCCGTCCAGCACGTACCCACGACGTTCGGCGCCGGTGGCGACGGGTGGCGGCAACCGCCCGAGCCGCCGGTGACCGCGGCCGGCGCCGACGGCCCCTGGGAGCCGTACGCCGAGTCGCCGTGGGAGCCGGAGACCGTGGCCACCCGCCCAGGCCCGGCCGACGCCGCCGCCGGGCCGGGGGAGCCCGACGTGGCGTCGGCGCGCTCCGCCGACGGCGACCCCGCCGGGCCCTGGGAGTCGGTCAGCCCCGCGCCGGGGCCGTCCTGGCGCGCCGGGCAGGACACCGCGTCGTGGCGGGCCGATCGGGCCGTCGACGCGGCTCCCGGCGACGAACCGGAGGCCCAGCACGTGTCGACCGCCGACGCCGTCCGGGTCGCCCGGCTCGACACCGAGGTACGGGTGGTCGACGGCCGCCCCCGCTACCACCTCTCCTCCTGCCCGCACCTGTTCGCGCGGGACCACGAACCGCTGCCGGTCTCCGAGGCGGTGTCGCTGGGCTTCACCCCGTGCGCGGAGTGCGCCCCGGACACCGCCCTGCTCGCCGACGCCCCGCCGAGCTGAGCCGGATGCCGGTCGAGGAGACGCTCACCGTCGCCGTACGGGTCAAACCCGGGGCGTCCCGGGCCCGGGTCGGCGGCCGGTTCGACGGCCCGCACGGCCCCGCCCTGGTGATCGCGGTGAACGCCCCGGCGGTCGACGGGCGGGCCACCGAGGCGGCCCGGCGGGCGCTCGCCGCCGCGCTGGGCGTACGGCCGGCGGTGGTGTCGCTGCGTGCCGGCGCGGCCAGCCGGGACAAGCTCTTCCACGTCGAGCGGGCCACCGGCGAGGTGGCCGACGCGCTCCGTCGGCTGCGCGACGGATCGGACGCGTGACGGCGCCGAGGGCCGGCCGCCCGTGACGCCCGGGCTCGAGCTCGCGCTGCTGCTCGGCGCGGCCGTCCTGCTGGTGGCCATCGGCGCGGTCCGCTTCTCCACCCGGCTCGGCGTGCCGAGTCTCCTGGTCTACCTGGCGCTCGGCGTGGCGATCGGGGAGTCCGGTCTCGGCATCCGCTTCGACGACGCCGAGCTGACCCGGGTGCTGGGCTTCTGCGCGTTGATCGTGATCATCGCGGAGGGCGGGCTCACCGCCCGGTGGAGCACCCTGCGTCCGGTGCTCGGGCTGGCGGCGGCGCTCTCCACGGTGGCGGTGCTGGTCAGCATCCTGGTGGTCGGCCTGGTGGTGCACCTGCTGCTCGGGCTGGACTGGCGGTTGGCCCTGCTCTACGGCGCGGTGCTCTCCTCCACCGACGCCGCGGCGGTCTTCGCCACGCTGCGCCGGCTGCGGCTGCCGCCCCGGCTGGTGGCCACCCTGGAGGCCGAGTCCGGCATGAACGACGCGCCGGTGGTGATCCTGGTGGTGCTGCTGTCGGCCGGCGCCTCCGAGGGCCACCCCTGGTGGTACGAGGTGCTGCTGGTCGGCTACGAGCTGGGGATGGGCGCGGCGGTCGGCGTGGCCGCCGGGATCGCCGGGCGGTACGCGCTGCGCCGGGCGGCGCTGCCCTCGTCCGGGCTCTACCCGATCGCCGTGGTCGGCTTCACCGTGCTGGCGTACGCCGCCGGCGCGGTGCTGCACGCCTCCGGCTTCCTCGCCGTGTACGTGGCCGGCGTGCTGCTCGGCAATGCCCGGCTACCGCACCGGCAGGCGATTCTCGGCTTCGCCGACGGGTTGGCCTGGCTGGCCCAGATCGGGCTGTTCGTGCTGCTCGGCCTGCTGGCCACGCCGAGCCGGCTGTCCGGGGCGGTGCTGCCGGCCGTGCTGGTCGGGCTGGCCCTGCTGCTGCTCGCCCGGCCGCTGTCGGTGCTCGTCGCCGCGCTGCCGTTCCGGATGAACCTGCGCGAGCAGGCGTTCCTGTCCTGGGCGGGGTTGCGCGGGGCGGTGCCGATCGTGCTGGCCACCATCCCGTTGTCGGAGCGGGTGCCGGGGGCGGACCGGCTCTTCGACGTGGTCTTCGTGCTGGTGGTGATCTTCACGTTGTTGCAGGCGGGCACCCTCGCCCCGGCGGCCCGCCGGTTGCGGGTGACCGCGCCGGCCGAACTGGCGGAGATCCGGGTGGAGACGGCGCCGCTGGAACGGATGCGGGCGGACCTGCTCCAGCTGGAGGTGCCGGCGGGTTCCCGGCTGGCCGGTGTGCACGTGGACGAGTTGCGGCTGCCGGTGGGCGCCTCGGTGACCCTGGTGCTGCGCGACGGGACCGGTTTCGTCCCGGTCCCGGACACCCGGCTGAAGGTCGGCGACAGCTTGCTGATCGTGGCCATCGCCGGGGTGCGCGACGAGGCCGAGCGGCGGCTGCGGGCGGTCAGCCGGCGCGGTCGACTGGCCAGGTGGTTTGGCGAGTACGGGGAGGATCGTGACGGCTGATCTGCTAGCGTTCCTTTTGCCCCGATTGGGGCTTACTCGGGGCTGAATAGCGGTGCGTCGGTGCGGCACGTTGTCGGACGCCTGTACGTTCCGTATTCTTGCCAACCTCCGGAGTGCGTGGCCGTCGTTGCCACGCGCCCGTTTTGTTACGTGGGGGCGCCAGGCCGGTGGCCCCTGTCCGGGCACCGCCGATCGCCGCGCAACGCGGCTGAGGGAGCTGACGATGGCGAAGCCAGCCGACACCAGGACCGCCGGTCGTAAGCCTGCGCCGAAGGCCACCCGCAGCGCGGCGGAGACCGAGAAGATCCGAGCGGCGCTGGCGGCCCGCCGGGACGAGCTGCGCGCCGAGTACGATCAGACGCTGAGCGAGATCACCGAGCTGCAGCGCGACCGGCTGACCGACTCGGCCGGGGACGACCAGGCCGACACCGGCACCAAGACGTTCGAACGCGAGCAGGAGATCTCCCTCGCCAACAGCATCCGGGAACGGATCACGCAGGTCGAGCGGGCGTTGGAGCGGCTCGACGAGGGTGGCTACGGGTGGTGCGAGCGGTGCGGGAACCCGATCCCGGTGGAGCGGCTCGCCGCCTTCCCGTCGGCGACCCTCTGCGTGACCTGCAAGCAGCTGGAGGAGCGGCGCTGAGATCCGCTCCCCGCTGACCGCGTAGGACGGCGATCCGTCGCCGTCGGACAAGTCGATGGGGAGTCGATGACCACAGCACCGACCGCCGGATCCGGCACCGCTGAGCCGGGCGGCGGCACACCCCGCCGCCGTGCGGTCGTGGTCCTGGCCAGCATCGCCCTGGTGGCCCTGCTGGCCGACCTGCTCACCAAACACCTCGCGCTGCAGAGCCTGGACGACCGGCCGCCGGTGCGGCTGCTCGGCGGCGCGGTCTACCTCACCCTGACCCGCAACAGCGGGGCGGCCTGGAGCATCGGCGCCGATCACACCTGGGTGTTCCCGCTGATCACCATCGGCGTGGTGGGCTGGATCGCCTGGATGGCGCTGCGGCTGCGGTCGCTGCCGTGGGCGGTCTCGCTCGGCCTGGTGCTGGGCGGGGCGCTGGGCAACCTCGTCGACCGGATCTTCCGTGCGCCGGGGCACTTCGTCGGGCACGTGGTGGACATGGTCAGCCTCTTCGACCCGTACGGCCGGGTCTGGCCGGTGTTCAACCTGGCCGACAGCGCCCTGGTCTCCGGGGTGGTGCTGGCCGTGCTGCTGGAGCTGACCGGCCGGCAACGCGACGGCAGCCGCATCCGCAAGGACGACGGCAAGGACGCCGCGGCCACGCCGGCCGGGACCGAGCAGCGGGAGCGGGCATGACCTCGGCCTTCGCCACGGGCGGCGACCACCGGTCCCTGCCCGTCCCGGACGGACTCGACGGCATGCGCCTGGACCAGGCCGTCGCCCGGCTCTTCGGGCTCTCCCGCACCGCCGCGGCGGCCCTGGTCGACGCCGGGGACGCGCTGGTCGACGGCGTCGTACGGGCCAATTCGTACAAGGTCAAGGCGGGCTCCTGGCTGGAGGTGACCCTGCCGGCCCCGGCCGCCCCGCCGACGGTGGTGCCGCAGGCGGTGCCCGGGCTGACCGTGGTCCACGCCGACGACGACATCGTGGTGGTCGACAAACCGGTCGGGGTGGCCGCCCACCCGAGCCCCGGCTGGACCGGGCCCACCGTGATCGGCGGCCTCGCCGGCATCGGGCACCGGATCTCCACCAGCGGCGCCGCCGAGCGGCAGGGCGTCGTGCACCGGCTCGACGTGGGCACCACGGGCGTCATGGTGGTGGCCAAGAGCGAGCAGGCGTACACGGCGTTGAAGCGGGCGTTCAAGTACCGCGAGGTGGAGAAGCGCTACCACGCCGTCGTGCAGGGCCACCCGGATCCGCTGCGCGGCACCGTCGACGCCCCGATCGACCGGCACCCGCACCACGACTACCGCTGGGCGGTGGTCTCCGGCGGCAAGCCCAGCATCACCCACTACGACACGATGGAGGCGTTCCCCGCGGCCAGCCTGCTCGACGTGCGGCTGGAGACCGGGCGGACGCACCAGATCCGGGTGCACTTCTCGACGCTGCGGCACCCGTGCGTGGGCGACCTCACCTACGGGGCGGACCCGACGCTGTCCGCCCGGCTCGGGCTGAGCCGGCAGTGGCTGCACGCCCGCTCGCTGAGCTTCCTGCACCCGCGTACCGGTGCCGAGGTGACCTTCGTCAGCGAGTACCCGGACGACCTGGCGCACGCGCTGTCGGTCCTGCGCGACTGACGTGCCCGAGCCGAGCCGACCCGGGGACGCCCCGCCGTCCGCCGACCCGCCCGCGCCGCCCGCTCCGGTGGTGCGGCGCGGGCGGCCCGGGTGGCTGGGCACGACGGCGGTCCTCTGCGCCGGGGCGGTGCTGCTCACCGCGGGCTGGGTCGGACGCCGGGACGAGCCGGTCGGCGACCGTACCGTCGGCGAGGTCACCCGGGTCGGGGTCCGCCAGGGCGACTCGATCCCGGGGTACGTCCGGGCGGCCGGCGCGGAACTCGCCGCGCTGCCCGCGGACGGACCGTCCGGGTACGCCCTGGTCTCCTTCGACGGCTACCTCGCCCCGGACAGGCTGCCGGCGGTGCTGGCGGACACGGCGGTCGTCGAGGTGGTGGCGCGGGTGCCGCTGCCCGACCGGCAGACCGAGGTGGTGCACCTGCCGGCCCAACTGCTGCCGCGGGACGTCGTCGCCGGCATGTCGGCGCTGGCCGACCGGAAGGACCGGGAGGCCACCGACCAGCGGACGCGGGCGGCCGGAACCACCGACGCCGAACTGCGCCGGGTGTACGACAGCGGAGCGCGGGTCGCGGCCGAGGAGGCGCGGGCCTACCGCAGTGGGTGCGGTTGCGTCTACGCTGCGGTGGTCCGCGCCGAACCGGTGGCGCTGCGCGCGCTGGCCGTCCGGCCCGGCGTCCGCGTGGTCGACCCGGCCCCCGAGGCACGTCGGCTGGACCGGACGGTCTTCACCCCGCCGCTGCCCGAACAGCGGGACGTGGTGCGGCCGCCGGTGGACACCGCGCTGGTCCCGACCGGTACACCGGTGGGCGATTCGTCGGAAGCGGCACCGGGCGTGATCAGTTCCTCACCCGCCGCTTCCGTCGGTGTGGGATCCTCCGCACCCGCTCCGACCTCGTAGGACGTGGTCACCGGGGGGTGGCCGGCCGGTCGTGGGCGAGGATGCCCGACGGGGGATGTGCGCAGACAGGTGTGGTCCGAATAGGGTTTCGTTCGTAGCCTGTCAGGCGGAGATCGACGGCGCGGGGAGGGCGAGCCTTGGACGGCACCGAGACCGGCTGGGGCCGGTCGGCCGAACCGGCACCACGATGGCGCGCGTTGCTCGACCGTGCCCGCCTCGGCGGTCGCACCGCCGAGCAGGCGGAGGCCGACCGCCGGGTGGAGGAGCCACCGGCACGGGATTCGCTGCCCCGGCGCGGGTCGGGCAACGGGTGGTCGGGGCGGGCCTCGGCCGCCGTGCCGCCCGCCCCGCCGACGTACGGCGCGGACCCGGGCTACCGGGCGGAGGCCAGCTACCGGGTCGATCCCGCCTACCGGGCCCAGCCCGGCTACCCGTCCGACCCCGGCTACCCGTCCGACCCCGGCTACCCGTCCGACCCCGGCTACCGCGCCGACCCGGGTCACCCGCCGGAGCCGGTGGCGGAGTCCCGGTACGCGCTGCTGGACAACGGCTACCGGCACGAGCCGCCGCCGGCCGAGTCCCGGTACGCGCCGCTGCTCGACGAGGGCTACCGCCCCGGGTACGCGCCGACCGAGCCGGCCTACCCGCAGCAGCCCGGCTACCGGGCCGAGCCGAGCTACCCGGTCGAGCCGGCCTATCCGGTCGAGCCGGCGTACCCGCCCGCGGTGACGGCCGACCGGGGCTACCCGGCGCGGATCGAGCCGGCCCGGATCGAGTGGCGCCCGCAGACCCCGCAGGACGAGCAGGAGCGGGCCGCCGGCATCCTCCGCCGGGACCTGGGCACCCCCCGGGTGCTCGCCTTCGCCAACCCCAAGGGCGGGGTGCACAAGACCACCGCCACCGTGCTCGCCGCGGCCACCGTCGGCAGCGTCCGGGGGCGGGGCGTGCTGGCCTGGGACGACAACGAGCTGCGCGGCACCCTCGGGCTACGCGCCGGCAGCGCCCGGCACGCCCGGACCATCCGGCACCTGATCAGCGACCTGGCGCACATCGAGATCCGCGACGGCGCCGACCTGCTGGAGGCCCTGGACGACTACCTGCGGCACGCCTCCGACGGCTCGTACGACGTGCTGGCCGGCGAGGAGAGCCCCCGCTTCGCCCAGCGGCTGGACCAGTTCACCGTCAAGCGGGTGCTGGAGCTGCTGCGCCGCACCCACGACGTGGTCTGCGTGGACACCGGCAACAACGTGGAGAGCGCCAACTGGCGGACGGTGATGCAGGCCGCCGACCAACTGGTGGTGACCACCGTGCCCCGCGAGGACGCCGCGTTCAGCGCCGACTGGATGCTCGACCTGCTGCACGAGGTGGGCATGGGCGAGCTGGCCGACAACGCGGTGACGCTGATCTCCTGCCCCACGCCGGGCCGCTCGTCGCTCCAGGACGACCTGGAGCGCCACTTCGCCACCCGGACCAGGGCGGTCGCCGTGGTGCCGTACGACCCGGCGTTGGAGACCGGCTCCTCGATCGAGTACCACCAGCTCCAGCCGGAGACCCGGCAGGCGTGGCTGCGCGCCGCCGCGGTGATGCTGGAGCCGTTCGCCCGCTGAGGGGGTGTCGGGCCACCGAGGCCCCACCGCGCCGCCGCGCCTGAGAAGATCGTCGGGTGAGCCCGGACACCCCCGATCCGCACCGTCCCGCCGAGCCGGGCCGCGCCGCCGCGACACCCGACCCCGCCGGTGCCGCCCACCCGCCGGTCCCCGCCGCGTCGACGCCCTCCGCCGGGACACCGGCTCCGACCGCCCCGCACGATCGCGGCACACCCGACGGCTGGGCGCCGCCCGACGCGCCGCCCGCCTCCGGTACGCCCGCCGGGGCCTGGCCGCCCCCGGGGATCTCCTGGCCCCCGGGGTACGCCGCACCGCCCCAGCCGCGCGAACCGCTGCGCCGCACGGTCGCGGTGGTCGCCGCCACCGTGCTCGGGCTCACCGCGCTGGGCGTGCCGCTCGGCCTGCTCTGGGCCGCCGTCGCCCCGGACACCCCGGTGGTGAAGACCGCCGACGGCGCCGTCTACGGGCAGCCGCAGCCGGAGCAGCCGATCGCCGCCGACGGCTGGTTCAGCCTGCTCGGCCTCGGGTTCGGGGTGCTCGCCGCGATCGGGCTCTGGGTCGTGCTGCGTCGCCGCCGGGGGCCCGCCGTGCTCGGCGCGACCGCCCTGGGCGGGCTCGGCGCCGCGCTGGTCGCCTGGCAGGTGGGGCGCCGTGTCGGGCTCGGCGGCTATCAGCGGCTGCTGACCGACGCCCCGGAGGGCACCGTCTTCGGCAAGCCCGCCGACCTGCGGGCCGGTGGCATCGAGTGGGTCTTCGGCGTGCTGCCGGTGCCCTTCGGCGACGTGCTGCTGCCGGCGTTCGCCGCCGCCGTGACGTACACCCTGCTGGCCGGCTGGTCGCGCTGGCCGTCGCTACGGCCGGAGCCGGAGCTGCCCGAGCACGGCGGCGTGCCGACGGGCCCGCACTGGCCCGGGTGGCCCGAGCGTCCGGCCGGCCCGGTAGCGGGTACCGGCCCCGGTGGCCCGGTCGGCGCGGGGCCGCCGCCAGCCGGTGCGGCCGCAGGCGCCACCGGCGCGGGGACGTCGGGCTCCGGTGACACCGGCCCCGACGGGTTCAGTTGGGGGTCGGGGGCGACGCCAGCTCCGACAGCGGCACCGGAACCGCCCGGACCTGGCGCAGCAGAGCCGCCTCGCGGTTGAGCAGCCGCAGCTCGGCGCGCAGCCGCGCGGCGGTGCCGTCGACGGCGAGCAGCCGCTGCCGGTCGGCCACCGTCAGCGCGGCGGTCGCCGCCACCAGGTGCGACAGCACCGTCGGGTCCTCCGGGAGCTGCTCGGAGACCTCCTGCTCGCCGGGGCGCACCAGGGCCAGGTACTGCCGGAAGACCGAGATCACCCGGGCCGCGAGCAGTTCGGTGACCTCGTCGGCGCCGGTCGGCTCGGGCAGCCATTCCACCTCGGCGGTCAGGTACGGCGCGGCGGCCCGGTCGACGTCGGCGATGCGGAACCGCCGCCGGCCCACGGTGACGATGTCGAAGCCGCCGTCGTCGAGCTCGGTGACCTGGCGCAGTTCGGCGGTGCAGCCCACCTCGTGCAGGGTCACCTCGCCGCCGCCGGGGACGGCCCGACCGGCGGCCGGGGCGACCTCCCATCCGGTGCGGATCGCCACCACACCGAACTCGCGGGGCGCCCCCGCGGGCCGCCCGACCAGGTCGCGGATCAGGGTGCGGTAGCGCTCCTCGAAGATGTGCAGCGGCAGCACCAGACCGGGGAAGAGCACCGTTGCGAGCGGGAACACCGGCAGCCGTGCGGTCACGCGTCCGAGCGTAGCCCGATCCGTCGCGTCCGGCGTGTCCCGGCTCACCGTCCCGCCGTCCGGGCGGCGAGGGTCGCCTCCGCGGGCGCCGCCTAGACTCGCAGGCGTGTTGAATCGGATCGACCTGCGCGGCGGGGTTCGTGACCCGCGCCGCCTGCTGCCCCGTGCCCAGCTCGACGTCTCCGTGGCCGTCGAGAGGATCCGCCCTCTCGTGGAGGCGGTCCGGGACCATGGGTACCCGGCGATCCGGGAGGCCAGCGAACGGTTCGACGGGGTCAGCCCGCAGGTGCTGCGGGTCCCCGCCGAGGTGATCGCCGAGGCCGAGGGGACGCTGGACCCGCAGGTGCGCGCCGCGCTGCTGGAGTCGATCGCCCGGGCCCGGAAGGTGCACGCCGACCAGCGCCGTACCGACCACACCACCCAGGTCGTGCCGGGCGGCACGGTCACCGAGCGTTGGGTGCCGGTCGACCGGGTCGGCCTCTACGTCCCCGGCGGCCTGGCCATGTACCCGTCGACCGTGGTGATGAACGTCGTCCCGGCCCAGGCCGCCGGGGTGCGCTCGCTGGTGGTGGTGAGCCCGCCGCAGAAGGAGAACGGCGGCCTGCCCGACCAGCGGGTGCTCGCGGCCTGCGCGCTGCTCGGCGTCGACGAGGTGTACGCCGTCGGCGGCGCCCAGGCGGTGGCGATGCTCGCGTACGGCGCGGCGGTCGACCCCGAGGGCGCGCTGCGCTGCGACCCGGTCGACATGATCACCGGCCCGGGCAACATCTGGGTCACCGCCGCCAAGCGGCTGCTGCGCGGCGTGGTCGGCATCGACGCCGAGGCGGGCCCGACCGAGATCGCCATCCTCGCCGACGACACCGCCGACCCGGCGCACGTCGCCGCCGACCTGATCAGCCAGGCCGAGCACGACCCCCTCGCGGCCAGTGTCCTGGTCACCCCGTCGCTCACGCTGGCCGACGCGGTCGACGCGGAGCTGGCCCGGCAGGTGCCGGCCACCAAGCACGTCGAGCGGGTGAGCACCGCCCTGGGCGGCGAGCAGAGCGGCATCGTGCTGGTGGACGACCTGGCCGACGGGCTGCGGGTGGTCGACGCGTACGCGGCCGAACACCTGGAGATCCAGACCGAGAACGCCCGGGAGTGGGCGATGCGGGTCCGCAACGCCGGGGCGATCTTCGTGGGCGCCTGGGCGCCGGTGTCGCTCGGCGACTACTGCGCCGGCTCCAACCACGTGCTGCCCACCGGCGGCTGCGCCCGGCACTCCTCCGGGCTGTCGGTGCAGTCCTTCCTGCGCGGCGTGCACCTGGTGGAGTACACCCGGGAGGCGCTGCGCGAGGTGGCGCCGCACGTGGTCACCCTGGCGACGGTGGAGGACCTGCCCGGGCACGGCCAGGCGGTCAGCGTCCGGTTCGCGGGGGAGACGCCGTGACGAACCTGGACGACCTGCCGATCCGCGACGACCTGCGCGGCCTGACGCCGTACGGGGCGCCGCAGCTCGACGTCGCGGTGCGGCTGAACACCAACGAGAACTCCTACCCGGTGCCGGAGCCGGTGGTCGAGGCGATCGGCAAGGCCCTCGCGGCCGAGCTGCGCGAGCTGAACCGCTACCCGGACCGGGACGCGGTGGCGCTGCGCGCCGACCTGGCGGCGTACCTGGGCCACGGGCTCACCGTCGCGCAGGTGTGGGCGGCCAACGGCTCCAACGAGATCCAGCAGCAGCTGCTCCAGGCGTTCGGTGGCCCGGGGCGCAGCGCGCTGGGTTTCGTCCCGGCGTACTCGATGCACCCGCTGCTGGCGCTCGGCACCGGCACCCGGTGGATCCCGGCGGTGCGTGGGGTGGACTTCGGGCTGACCGTCGACGAGGCGGTGGCCCAGGTCCGCGAGCACGCCCCCGACGTGGTCTTCCTCTGCTCGCCGAACAACCCGACCGGCACCGCGCTGGACCCGGCGGTGGTCGCCGCGGTGCTCGACGTCGCGCCCGGCATGGTGGTCGTCGACGAGGCGTACGCCGAGTTCGCCCGCCCCGGCACGGTCAGCGCCCTGGCGGTGCTGCCCGGCCGTCCCCGGCTGGTGGTGACCCGGACGATGAGCAAGGCGTTCGGCTTCGCCGGTGGCCGGCTCGGCTACCTCGCCGCCGACCCGGCGGTGGTGGCGGCGGTGCAGCTGGTCCGCCTGCCGTACCACCTCTCGGCGCTCACCCAGGCCGCCGCCCGCGCGGCGCTGGCGCACCGTGACGCCCTGCTCGGCACCGTCGACGCGATCATGGGGCAGCGGGACCGGATCGTCGCCGAGCTGCGTGCCCGGGGCCACCGGGTGGCCGACAGCGACGCCAACTTCGTGCTCTTCGAGGTCGGCGGCGACCAGGCGGTGGCCTGGCGGACCCTGCTCGACGCGGGTGTCCTGGTCCGCGACGTCGGCCTGCCCGGCTGGCTGCGGGTCACCGCCGGCACCCCCGCCGAGACCGACGCGTTCCTCGCTGCAATGGAGAAGCTCTCATGAGTCGCACCGCCCGGATCGAGCGGATCACCAAGGAGACCAACGTCCTGGTCGCGCTCGACCTCGACGGCACCGGCCAGGCCGAGATCAGCACCGGCGTCGGCTTCTACGACCACATGCTGCACCAGATCGCCCGGCACGGCGGCTTCGACCTCACCGTCCGCACGGTCGGCGACCTGGAGATCGACGCACACCACACGATGGAGGACACCGCGCTCGCGCTGGGCGCCGCGTTCGACCAGGCGCTGGGGGACAAGGCCGGCATCCGGCGGTACGGCTCGGCCACCGTGCCGATGGACGAGGTGCTGGTCCGGGCCGCGGTCGACCTCTCCGGCCGGCCGTACGTGGTGCACGACGAGCCGGCCCTCGCGCCGTACATCGGCCCGGTCTACCCGACCAGCATGACCCGGCACATCTGGGAGTCCTTCGGCCAGTCGGCCCGGATCACCCTGCACGTGGACGTGCTGCGCGCGGCCCGTCCCGGCGGCCACCCGGACGCCCACCACGTGGTGGAGGCGCAGTTCAAGGCGGTCTCCCGGGCACTGCGCGAGGCGACCGCGATCGACCCGCGCAACGTGGGCGTGGTGCCCAGCACGAAGGGCGCGCTGTGATGGGCGCGCGGAGCACGGCGCGGCGGAGCACCGCCGTCGGGAACGAGGGGGAACGCTGATGGGCCCGGTGCTGCCGACGCTGCTGCTGATCCTGGCCGGGGTGCTGGTCGGTGGGACGTGGTCCCTGCACCGGCAGGGCGCGCCGCGGGGCGCGGTGGTGATCACCGGTCTGCTCGCCCTGCTGGCGACGATCGGTGGGGTGCTCTGGCTGCTGCCCGGGGAGGGCTCATGAGCGAGCGGATGACCGGAGCGGCGCAGTCGCGTGCGGCCGCCGGGCCGAGCGAGGTGCCGGCATGAGCAAGCGGATCGTGGTGCTCGACTACGGCTCGGGCAACCTGCGCTCGGCCGAGCGGGCGCTGGAGCGCGCCGGCGCCGACGTGACCGTCACCGCCGATCTGGCCGCCGCCGCTGAGGCGGACGGCCTGGTGGTGCCGGGCGTGGGTGCGTTCGCCGCCTGCATGGCGGGGATCGAGGAGTTGGGCGCGGGGCCGGTGATCGCCGAGCGGGTCGCCGCCGGCCGTCCGGTGCTGGGCATCTGCGTCGGCATGCAGGTGCTCTTCGCGCACGGCGACGAGCACGGGGTGGTCACCAAGGGCCTCGGCCTGCTGCCCGGCGGGGTGACGAAGCTGCCCGCCGATCGGCTGCCGCACATGGGCTGGAACACTGTCGACGCGCCCGCCGGGTCGGTGCTCTTCGCCGGTCTGCCGGCCGACAGCCGGTTCTACTTCGTCCACTCGTACGCGGTGAACGACGTCGCCGGGCTGGTCGCGTCCGGGGCGACGGTCACCACCGCCCACCACGGGACGGACTTCGTCGCCGCGGTGGAGCGGGGCGCGCTGTCGGCCGCCCAGTTCCACCCGGAGAAGTCCGCCGACACCGGTGCCGTGCTGCTGCGCAACTGGCTGGCCACGGTTGACTGAGTCCGTCGCCCGTCGATCGATCGCCGGGGCGCCCGCCGCGCGGCGCCGCCCGTGCGTCGGGTCGTCCCGGCCCGTCGTGCCGGGGGCCGCCCGGTGAGCAAGGAGCGGGCGCGTCGGCGCGCGGTGCGGGAGGCCGAGGCCGCCCGGGAACGGGTGGCCCGCCAGCGCACGGTGGCCCGCCGGCAGCGTCGCCGGGCTCTGGTACGTCGGCTCACGCCGCAGTGGCGGCGGGGTCGTACCGGGCGGGTGGGCCGGCGTACCCGGGGGGAGCGGGCCGCCATCGTGGGGCTGACCCTGGCGGCCCTGTTCGGCATCTGGGCGTTCGTCGACGACCTGGCGCTGCGCCTGGTGCTGGTCGTCCTGCTGCTGCTGGTCCTGCCGGCGATCGTGGTGATCGCGCTGGACCGTCGGATCTGACCGAGGAGAAGAGAGTTGAGCCTCACCCTGTTGCCCGCCGTGGACGTCGCCGACGGCCAGGCCGTCCGCCTCGTGCAGGGCGCCGCCGGCAGTGAGACCGCGTACGGCGACCCGCTGGAGGCCGCGCTGGCCTGGCAGTCCGACGGCGCCGAGTGGATCCACCTGGTCGACCTCGACGCCGCGTTCGGCCGGGGCTCCAACGCCGCGCTGCTGGCCGACGTCGTCGGCCGGCTCGACGTGAAGGTCGAGCTGTCGGGGGGCATCCGCGACGACGCGTCGCTGCGCGCCGCCCTCGGCACCGGGGCGGCCCGGGTCAACATCGGCACCGCCGCCCTGGAGGATCCCGAGTGGTGTGACCGGATCTGCGGCGAGTACGGCGACCGGGTGGCGATCGGTCTGGACGTGCGGGGTCGTACCCTCTCGGCCCGGGGCTGGACCCGCGACGGCGGTGACCTGTGGGAGGTGCTCCAGCGGTTGGACAAGGCGGGCGCGTCGCGCTACGTGGTCACCGACATCACCAAGGACGGCACCATGCGCGGGCCGAACCTGGATCTGCTGCGTGAGGTCTGTGGCCGCACGGACGCCCCGGTGATCGCCTCCGGCGGCGTCTCGACGCTGGACGACCTGCGGGCGCTGGCCACCCTGGAGCCGGTCGGGGTGGAGGGTGTGATCGCCGGCAAGGCGCTCTACGCCGGCGCGTTCACGGTGGCGCAGGCGTTGGAGACGCTGCGGGCCGCGGCGTGACCGAGGCCGCCGTGCCGGGTGGCCCGACCGTCACCCGGCTCGGCTCGGGCGGCCCCTGGGAGACGCTGTACGGCTACTCCCGGGTGGTGCGGGCCGGCGACCGGGTGATCACGGCCGGCTGCACGTCGACGGTCGACGGGGCGGTCGTCCACGTCGGGGACGCCGCCGCCCAGACCGCCCAGGCGCTGCGGATCGCCCTGGACGCGCTGGCCGAGGTGGGCGCGGGCGCGGGCGACGTGGTCCGGACCCGGATGTACGTCACCGACCGGCTCTACGCCGACGAGGTCGGGCGGGCGCACAACGCGGTGTTCGGCGCGGTCCGTCCGGCGGCGACGATGGTCGTGGTGGCCGGGCTGATCGACCCGGACCTGCTGGTCGAGGTGGAGCTGGAGGCGTACCTGCCCGCCGCCTGAACACCGGTTCCGCCCCGCCCCGTCCCGCCCTGTGCGGGGCGGGGCGGTGTGCTGTTCCGGTTGTGGCGGCCGTCACGTCGTCGGCTGATCTATTGTGCACAACTTAATTGTGCACTACGGTTCTCGACGTGACCGATGATCTGGTGCTGCGTCGACAGGTGTGCTTCGCGCTCTACGCCGCGTCGCGCGCCCTCACCGACGTCTACCGGCCCATCCTCGACGAGTTCGGCCTGACCTACCCGCAGTACCTGGTGCTGCTGGTGCTCTGGGAGCGCGGCGACGACGCCCCCACGGTCTCCGAACTCGGCGCCGCCCTGCGGCTGGACTCCGGCACGCTCTCCCCGCTGCTCAAGCGGCTGGAGGCGGCGGGCCTGGTGGTCCGGACCCGCTCGGCGCGCGACGAGCGACGGGTGGAGGTGGGGCTCACCGCCGACGGTGTGGCCCTGCGGCAACGGATGGACGAGGTGCCGCTGCGGGTCGCCCGCGCCACCGGCCTCGGCGAGGCCGAGCTGATCGCCCTGCGCGACACCCTCACCCGGGTCACCGAGACGATCCACCGACAGAAGGAGCAGTGATCCCCGTGCAGGTGCTCTACACCGCGTCCGCGCTCGCCACCGGCGACGGCCGGGACGGCCACGTCCGTACCTCCGACGGCACCGTCGACCTGGACCTGGCCATCCCGAAGGAGATGGGTGGCGCCGGCGGCGCGGCCAACCCGGAGCAGCTCTTCGCGGCCGGCTACGCGGCCTGCTTCCACTCCGCGCTGCGCCTGGTCGCCCGCAAGGCCAGGGCGGACGTCTCCGGCTCGGTCGTCGAGGCCGAGGTGGGCATCGGGCCGAACGGCAGCGGCGGCTTCGGCCTGGCCGTCACCCTCGTGGTGGACCTGCCCGCCGTCGAGCGGACCGCCGCCGAGCAACTGGTCGAGGCGGCCCACCAGGTCTGCCCGTACTCCAACGCCACCCGGGGCAACATCGAGGTCACGCTCACCGTCCGCGAGGCCGCGTCGGCCTGAGCGACACCGCAGGGCCGTCGACACCTCGCGTACGAAAGGACGAACTCCGATGAGCACCAACCGTGAGATCCATCTGGCCTCCCGCCCGCAGGGCTGGCCGACCGCCGACAACTTCCGCCTGGTCGAGACCGAGGTGCCCACCCCCGGCCCCGGCCAGATCGTGGTGCGCAACCAGTTCATGTCGGTCGACCCGTACATGCGGGGCCGGATGAACGACGTCAAGTCCTACGTCCCGCCGTTCGCGCTCGACGCCCCGCTCGACGGCGGCGCGGTGGGCGAGGTGGTGGCGAGCGAGGCAGACGGGATCGAGCCCGGCGACACCGTGCTGCACGGGCTCGGCTGGCGCGAGTACGCGCTGCTCGACGCCAAGGCGGCCCGCAAGGTCGACCCGAGCCTCGCGCCGGTCAGCGCGTACCTCGGCGTGCTCGGCATGACCGGCCTGACCGCGTACGCCGGGCTGCTCGAGGTGGCCGGGATGAAGCCGGGGGAGACCGTCTTCGTCTCCGGCGCGGCCGGCGCGGTGGGCAGCATGGTCGGCCAGATCGCCAAGCTCTCCGGCGCCGGCCGGGTGGTCGGCAGCGCCGGCTCGCCGGCCAAGGTCGAGCGGCTGACGGCGCTCGGCTTCGACGCCGCCTTCGACTACCACGACGGCCCGGTGTACCAGCAGCTCAAGGCCGCCGCCCCGGACGGCGTCGACGTCTACTTCGACAACGTCGGCGGCGAGCACCTGGAGGCCGCCATCGGCGCGATGAAGCCGCACGGCCGGGCCGCCATCTGCGGCATGATCGCGCAGTACAACTCCACCGAGCCGCCGGCCGCCCCGCGCAACCTGGCGCTGGTCATCGGCAAGCGGCTCACCCTGCGCGGCTTCCTCGTCGGTGACCACGGCCACCTGCGCAAGCAGTTCGTCGCGGAGATGGCCGGCTGGCTGCGCGACGGCAGCATCTCGTACGACGAGACGGTCGTCGACGGCATCGAGAACGCCCCGGAGGCGTTCCTCGGCGTGCTGCGCGGCGACAACCTGGGCAAGATGCTCGTCCGGCTCTGAACCCGGACGGCGCGCGGCGGTGGCCGGCCTCACAGGCTGGTCGTCGCCGCGCGTGCGTTGGATAGGCTCACGACATGACGGTGGCGGTACGGGTGATCCCGTGTCTGGACGTGGACGCCGGTCGGGTGGTCAAGGGGGTCAACTTCCTCGACCTGCGCGACGCCGGTGACCCGGTGCAGCTGGCGGCGGCGTACGACCGCGCCGGCGCGGACGAGTTGACCTTCCTCGACGTGACCGCCTCCTCCAGCGACCGGGGCACCATGCTCGACGTGGTCCGGCGCACCGCGGAGTCGGTGTTCATCCCGCTCACCGTCGGCGGTGGCGTCCGGCAGGTCGACGACGTCGACACCCTGCTGCGCGCCGGGGCCGACAAGGTCGGCGTCAACACCGCCGCCATCGCCCGGCCGGAGCTGATCGCCGAGATCGCCGACCGGTTCGGCCGGCAGGTGCTGGTCCTCTCGCTGGACGTGCGGCGGGCCCCCGCGGGCACCACGCCGAGCGGCTTCGAGGTCACCACCCACGGCGGTCGCCGGGGCACCGGCATCGACGCGGTCGAGTGGGCCCGGCGCGGCGCCGAGCTGGGGGCGGGGGAGATCCTGCTCAACTCGATGGACGCCGACGGCACCAAGGCCGGCTTCGACCTGGCGCTGATCCAGGCGGTCCGCGCGGTGGTCGACGTGCCGGTCATCGCCAGCGGTGGCGCGGGCGCGGTGGCGCACTTCCCGCCGGCCATCGGCGCGGGCGCGGACGCGGTGCTCGCGGCCAGCGTCTTCCACTTCGGCGAGCTGACCGTCGGCGAGGTCAAGGACGCGCTGAAGGCCGCCGGCCACCCCACCCGCTGAGCCTCAGCGGCCGCTCCGGCCCTCCGGCGAGCGGCGCGGCGCCGGGATCGACCGGACCAGGTACTCCTGCACCGCGGCGGCGTGGTCGTCCTCCGGCAGGTGCCAGTCGGCGTCGCCCGGAGCGGTGTGCCGGCGCACCAGCACGCCCTGGACGGTGTCCACCGTGGTCCCCACGCCCGCGCTCGGCCTGGTCCGCCAGAGCCGCTCGCCGTCCGGGGTGATCCGGAACCAGCCGTCGCTCACGATCACCAGCCCCGCCCCGACCAGCCGGCGCACCGCCGTCTCGACGTCGTCGCGGTCCGGGATGGCCTGGTTGAGGTGGTCCGCCGTGGAGATGACGTCAGCGAGCCGGACGCCTTCCGGACGCCGCGAGTCGGCCGCCCGACGGTGCCTCCCCGCGCCGCTCGCGATCACCAGTGACACGAAGATCCATGCGTCCGTCCAGCGCCATCCGTTCTCCCCCATGCAGGAATGATGCCCGTCGGTGTCGGCGGAGAAAACACCTACTTTCCCGCTGGGGCATCGGTGCAGGTCAGGGGAGTGGGGGGTGGGAGCCGGCCGGCCACGGGTCGGGGTGCCACCGCGAAGATCGGGGTGAACACCTGCACCAGTGGCCCGATCGCGAGCGCGTACGCGACCGTGCCGAGGCCGGCGGTGCCGCCGAGCAGCGCGCCGGAGACCAGCACCAGCACCTCGATGGCGGTGCGGACCAGCCGTACCGACCAGCCGGGGCGGCGGGCGACGAGTCCGGTCATCAGGCCGTCGCGCGGGCCGGGCCCGAGGTCGGCGCCGAGGTAGAGACCGGTGGCGGCGCCGTTGGCGACGATGCCGGTGACGAGCAGGCCGATCCGGGTGGGCAGCGGCAGCCCGGTGGGGAGCAGGGCCACGGTGGCGTCCACCGCCAGGCCGATCACCACCACGTTGCTGACCGTGCCGAGCCCGGGGCGCTGCCGCAGCGGGATCCAGAGCAGCAGCACCGCCGCGCCGACCAGGATGCTCGCCGTGCCCACCGAGATGCCGGTCTGCCGGGACAGCCCCTGGTGGAAGACGTCCCACGGGTTGAGGCCGAGTCCGGAGCGGATCATCAGGGCCATGCTCACGCCGTAGAGGACCAGCCCGGTGTAGAGCTGGGTCAGGCGCCGTACCGGCCGATGCCGGAGATTGCCAATCGCTGCCACACATGCCAACCTAGGGGCCAATCCTCGCAATAGAAGAGCCAATTCCCGGGAGGTGGCCGTGACCAGCCAGGTGCGGGGCAGCCAATTGGCACGGCTTCTCGGGCAGTGGCACGCCCTGCCGGGCCGTCGCCGCAGCCCGGACTACGCCGCGCTCGCGGCCGCGGTCCGCGGCCTGCTCGCCGACGGCCGGCTCCCGCTGGGGGTACGCCTGCCCGCCGAGCGGGAACTCGCCGAGGCGCTGCGGATCAGCCGTACCACGGTCACCGCCGCCTACCGGCAGTTGCGCGAGACCGGGCACCTGGCCAGCCGGCGCGGCGCCGGGAGCTGGACGATGCTGCCCGGCACCCACCGGGTCGCCAGCACCGGGCTCTGGACCCCGCTGGACGACCGCGACATGATCGACCTCGGGGTCGCCGCGCTGGCCGCCCCGCCCCAGCTCGTCCCGGCGGCCCGGGCCGCCACCGAGGACCTGCCCCGCTACCTGGGCGGCGCCGGCTACCACCCGACCGGGATCATCGAGCTGCGCGAGGCGGTCGCCCGGTCGTACACCGAGCGGGGACTGCCCACCAGCGCCGAGCAGATCATGGTGACCAGCGGCACCCAGCACGCGCTCGACCTGGTGCTGCGACTGGCGCTGGCCCCCGGCGGCAGCGTCCTGGTCGAGTCGCCCACCTACCCCAACGCGCTGGCCGCGCTCTCCGCGCGCCGGGCCCGGATCGCCACCCACGGTCTCGCCGCCGACGGGGCCGGCTGGGACGCCGAGCTGCTGCTGGGCAGCATCCGGCAGACCCGGCCCAAGCTGGCCTACCTGATCCCCGACTTCCAGAACCCGACCGGTCACCTGATGCCCGCCGAGCTGCGCGAGCGGGCGGTCGCCACCGCCCACGCCGCCGGCACCGACCTGGTCGTCGACGAGTCGTTCGTGGACCTCCCACTGGACGGCACCGAGCTGCCCCCGCCCACCGCCGCCTTCGACCGGCACTCCCGGGTGATCTCCATCGGCGGGATGAGCAAGCCGTACTGGGGCGGGCTGCGGATCGGCTGGGTGCGGGCCTCCGCGCCGCAGGTGCAGCGGCTCGCCGCCGCCCGGGTCGGGGTCGACATGGCCAGCCCGGTGCTGGACCAGCTCGTCGCGGTGCACCTGCTCGCCGACGCCCCGACCATCGTCGCCGCCCGCCGCTGCCAGCTCGCCGCCCAGCGCGACGCCCTGCTCGGCGCGCTCGCCGAGCGCCTGCCCGACTGGCGGGTCACCGCCCCACGCGGCGGGGTCACCCTCTGGGCCGAGCTGGACGGCCCGATCTCCAGCGCGCTGGCCCGCGCCGCCGAGGAGGTCGGCGTACGGCTGGCCCCCGGCCCCCGGTTCGGCCTGGACGGGACCCTGGAGCGCTTCCTGCGGCTGCCCTTCACCCTGCCCGCGGCCGACCTGGTCGAGGCGGTGGGCCGGCTCGCCGACGTCCGGTACGACCTGGACCGGGCCGCCCGCCCGCAGTGGCGGGAGGCGACGGTCATCGCCTGACGCCCGCCGCCCGGCTGGCGAGCACGGCGCGGGCCGGAGCCCGGTCACGGACGACGCCCGGACGGGTGCCCTGCGGCCGATCCGGCCCGCCGGTGCCGGGACGGTGGGCAGACTGCCCGGGTGGGGACATCGGTCCGGAACCGGCTCATCAGCTGGGGCGGGCCCGGCACCCGGGTCACCCGGCTGGAACTCTTCTACGACCTGGTCTTCGTCTTCGCGTTCCTCAACGTCACCACGCTCACCGCGGCGGACCTGAACGCCCGGCAACTGATCGAGGCGCTGCTCGTGCTGGCGCTGCTCTGGTGGTGCTGGACCGGCTTCGCCGCGGTCGGCAACATCCTCCGTGCCGACCAGGGCGTCATGCCGCTGGTCGGATTCTCGATCATGGCGGCGATCTTCGTGCTCACCCTGACCACCGCGGTGGCCTTCCGGGACGAGCCCGGTGGGCTCTACGGCCCGTGGGTCTTCTCGCTGGCCTACCTGTCCACCTGGCTGGTCAAGGTGGTCGCGCTCTGGAGCACCGTCGGACGGGGCCGGGCGCCACGGGCGCGCTCGATGCTGCTCACCGCCCCCACCATGGGCGGCGCGGTGATCATCGTGCTCGCCGCGACGGTGCCGCAGCGGGTGGTGCCCGACTCGGCGGTGGAGAACGTCCGGATCGGGCTGTGGGTGGTGGCGCTGCTGACGGAGTACGGTGTCGCCCTCCTGCTGCCCCGCACGGGGTGGCGGCTGCGCTCGGTGGGGCACTGGGCCGAGCGGCACGCGCTGATCGTGCTGGTGGCCCTCGGCGAGTCGGTGATCGCGCTCGGCATCGGCTCGACCAGCCGCGCCGGCCGCCCGATCGCCATCCCGATCATCGCCGCTGGCGTCTTCGGCATCGCGATCATCGCGGCGCTCTGGTGGCTCTACTTCGACGTGCTGGCCTTCGCCGTCGAGCAGGTGCTGCACGGCGTGCGGGGCCGCCGACGGATCCCGATGGCCCGGGACGTCTACACCTACCTGCACCTGCCGCTGATCGTCGGGATCATCCTCTTCGCCCTCGGGCTGAAGGAGATCCTGGCCGGGGTGATCAAGGATCCCGCCTCCGCCTCCCGCGACGAACTCGCCGGGCTGGCCCTGCTGGTGCTGTACGGCGGGGTGATCCTCTACCTGGTCGCGCTGGTCGCCATCCAGCTGCGGGTGTTCCGCCGGCTCGACCGGGTGCTCACCGCGGCCGTCGTCCTGCTCGTGCTGCTCCTACCGGCGGCCTACCGGCTGCCGGTGCTGACCACGTTGAGTCTGCTCACCGTCGCCGTGGTGGTCGTGGTGCTGGTCCAGCTGCGGGCCACCGGGGAGGCCCGCCGCCGGGTGCGGGAGACGGCGATGGCCGAACAGGCCGCGTTGGAGGCGGAGGCGAACACCTGGCGCCGCCACCACTTCTGACGGGTGTGCCGCCGATCCGCGGCCGTACGGGCCGGACCGTTGCGAGACTGCCGATGTGGGCGGCGGGGGGAGGTGGAGGCGGGGGCTGCGACCCGGCGCGCCCGGCTCGCGTACCAGCCGGCTCGAGCTCTACTACGACCTGGTCTTCGTCTTCGCCTTCCTGACCGTCACCTCGGTCACCTCGGCCCGGGCGACCGTTCCCGGCCTGGTCAGCGCCCTGCTGGTGTTGTCGCTGCTCTGGTGGTGCTGGACCGGGTTCACCGCGCTCGGCAACGCCGTCCGCACCGACCAGGGCGTCCTGCCGGCCGTCGGCTTCCTCACCCTCGCCGCGACCTTCCTGCTCGCCCTGGTCATGCCCAAGGCGTTCGTCGACCGGCCCGGCGGGCTCAACGGCCCGATCGTCTTCGCCGGCTGCTACTTCCTGATCCGGGCCCTGCAACTCGCGGTCTTCGGCTGGCTGGCCCGTGGCGACCCGGCCCGGCTGCGCCGCTGGGCGCTGCTCGCGGCGCTGCCGGTGATCTCCACCGGGTTCCTGGTCGTCGCGGCGCTGGTGCCGCACCGACTCGCCGAGGGCGTCGCGCAGGGCTGGATCCGGCTGGCCCTGTGGCTCGCAGCCCTGCTCACCGAGTACATCGGCGGCGTCACGCTCGGCCGGCAGCACTGGGTGGTGGTCTCGGCCGGGCACTGGGCGGAGCGGCACGCCCTGATCGTGCTGGTCGCTCTGGGTGAGTCGATCATCGCGCTGGGGTTCGGTCCGAAGTTCGCCACCGAACTGCCGCTGACCTGGGAGGTGATGGTCGGCGCGGTGCTCGGCATCGCGGTGGCGTCGGCGCTGTGGTGGGCGTACTTCGACACCCTCGCCCTGGCGGTCGAGCAGGCGCTGCACCGCACCCGGGAGCCGGTCGCCCGGGCCCGGCTGGCCCGCGACGCCTACACCTACCTGCACCTGCCGATGATCACCGGGATCATCCTGTTCGCCCTGGGACTGAAGGACCTGCTGGCCGAGGGGGCCGATCCGGAGACCCCCACCTGGGGCCCGCCGCTGGGGGTGTACTGGGTGGCGGTGCTCTGGGGCGGGGTGGCCCTCTACCTGCTGGCCCTCGCCGCCTGCGGGCTGCGGGCGCTGCGGGTGCTCCGGTGGCCGCCGGTCGCGGGCGCGGTGCTGCTCGCCGTGCTCGCCCCGATCGGCGCCCGGATACCGGAACTGGTGGCACTGGCGGTGCTGGCGGTCGTCTGCGTCGCGACGGTCGTCACGCAGACCGTGACCGACGGCGACCTGCGCCGCGACGTCCGGCGGGTGGCCGAGGAGGAGGAACACGCCGCCGAGATCGAGCACACCCGGTGGCGGGGACGGCACCTGTGAGCCGGACGAGGGTGGCCGTGCCCCGGGGGAGGGACGGGGCACGGCCACCGGGCCGGTCAGATCTCGGCGAGGGTGCCCTCGTACATCCGGTCGATCTCGGCGGAGAAGTTGCTCTCCACACCCCGCCGCTTGATCTTGAGAGACGGGGTGATCTCGCCGTGCTCGATGGTCAGGTCGCGCGGCAGGATGGTGACCTTCTTGATCGTCTCCCACCGGTTGAGCTTCGCGTTGAGTTGCGCGACGTACTCCTCGACCATCGCCTTCGCCTCGGGGGAGGCCACGACCTCGGCGTAGTCCCGGCCCTCCAGCGGGCCGCCGGCCGTCCAGCCCTTGATCGCGTCCGGGTCCAGGGTGACCAGCATGGTGCAGTAGTTGCGGGCCTGGCCGATCACGATCGCCTGCGAGGTGTACGGGCAGATCGCCTTGAACATGCCCTCGATGTGCGACGGCGCGATGTACTTGCCGCCGGAGGTCTTGACCAGGTCCTTCTTCCGGTCGGTGATGCGCAGGTAGCCGTTGTCGTCGAGGGTGCCGATGTCGCCGGTGCGGAAGAAGCCGTCCTCGGTGAACGCGGCGGCGGTCTCCTCGGGCAGGTTGTGGTACCCGCGCATGACCGGACGGCCGCGAACCAGGATCTCGCCGTCGGTGTCGATCCGGCACTCCAGGTCGCCCATCGCCTTGCCGACCGTGCCGATGCGCAGCCCGTCCGGCGGGTTGACGAAGTTACCGGCGCTGGTCTCGGTCAGGCCGTACCCCTCGGAGATCGGCAGGTTCGCCGCGGCGAAGAAGGTGGCGATCTCCTTGCTCAGCGGCGCCGCGCCGGAGACCAGCACCCGGATCCGGCCGCCGAGCCGGTTCTGGATCTTGCTGAACACCAGCTTCTCGGCCACCGCGTACTTCAGCTTCAGCCCGGTCGGGACCGGACGCCCGGCCTGTTCCAGGGCGACCTTCTCCTTGCCGACCGCGACGGCCCAGGCGAAGATCTTCGCCTTGGCCCCGCCGGCGTCCTGCGCCGTGGTGACCGACTTGTTGTAGACCTTCTCGTAGATCCGGGGCGCGCCGCACATCAGCGTCGGCTTGATCACCGCGAGCATGTCGACCAGCTTCTCCACCCGGCCGTCGACGTAGGTGGGCAGACCGACGTGGGTGGAGCCGCAGATCAGCGTCTTGCCGAACGAGTGGGACAGCGGCAGCCAGAGGTAGTGCACGTCGTCGGCGCGCAGCAGGCTCGTCTCGGCCTGCACGACCGCCTCCCAGCACCAGCCGCCGTGCAGCAGCTCCACGCCCTTCGGGCGGCCGGTGGTGCCCGAGGTGTAGATCAGGGTGGCCAGGTGGTCCGGGCCGACCGGGGCGACCAGCCGGTCGACCAGGTCGGGATCGGCCGCCAGCGCCGTGCGGCCGCGCTCCTCCAACTCGGCCAGGGTGAGCTGGGGGACGGCCGCGGCCGGGTCGGCGGCGCCGTCGAAGAGCACCACGTGGGTCAGCGCGGGCAGGTCGGCGCCGGCGACCTTCGCCGCCTGGGCCGGGTTCTCCGCGAACAGCACCACCGAACCCGAGTCGGCGATGATGTAGGTCGCGTCCTCGGGCTCGGTGGTGGGGTAGACGGTGGTGGTCGCGCCGCCCGCGCACATGATGCCGAAGTCGGCGATCACCCAGTCCAGTCGGGTGTTCGCCAGGATCGCGACCGGGTCCTCCAGCCCGACACCCAGGCCGTGCAGGCCGGCGGCGACCGCCTTGGCCCGCTGGCCGACCTGTTCCCACGTGAGCCAGACCGGCCCGGAGTCGTCCGAGTTCGGGTGGGCGAAAGCGTGGCGGTCGGGAGTCGCGGCCACGCGCTTGAGGAACATGTCGGGGATGGAACGGTACGGTACATCGAGAGCCATCGCTGTAGCCGCCTTCAGGGGGTGGGTGACGTGACGGGGGTCACGTCGCTCTGCGGTTACCGAAGAGTATTGCCTGCACCCGGGCGTCGGCTAGCCCCCGAAGCTGTGAGCAGGCTGAGTCCCGCCAGCTGGGCGGGTCAGTCGTACCGCGTCGCCCGCAGCGACCAGTCGTAGGTGGCGCGGATCCAGGACCGGCGGGCGGCCAGGAACGGCGCGAGCGCCGGATCCCCGGCGAGGGTCGCCTCCCGGTCCAGGTAGCGGGTCAGGCCGTCGTTGAACCGGTCGGCCGCCGCGCGGAAGGCGGTGTCGTCGTCGAGGTCGTGCTGCGCCGCGATCACCGTGACCAGGTTCTGCGCGTCGGCCTCGACCCGTCGTTCCTTGCGGTGCGAGAACAGGTCGTTGCACCAGCACACCAGGTCGGCGGAGAGGTCGTCGAGGGCCAGCACCTCCGGGTCGACCCGCCGCCGGGCCGCGGGCAGTCCGTCGTACGCGAGGTCGGTGAGCGTCATGCTGGGGCGGGCGCCGCCGGTGTGCCGCCGCATCTGCACGTACTCCGCCAGGCCGGGCACCCGCCGGCGCTCCCGGTTGGCAGCCTCCCAGAGCAGGGCGAGCAGGTACTCCCGCAGTTGGCTGACCAGCCGCAGCAGCAGGGTGGGACGGTCCTGCTCGCGGACCCGCCGGCAGACGTCGTGCAGCGCCAGGCCGAGCGGTCCGGCGGTGGCCGGCGGCGGCGCGGCCGGGTCGCCGAGCCGGTCGAGCACGTCCAGCAGGACGCCGACCGTCGGGGCGAGCCGGGTCGGCTGCGCCCCGAGGCCGTCCTCGTCGCAGGCGTCGTCCATGACGAACAACCAGGTGATCAGGTCGGCGAGCAGCCTGAGCCGGTCGGTCGGCGCCTGTGGGCAGGCCCGTCCGGCGAGTTCGGCGCCGGCGGCCCGGCGCAGCCGGTGCCATCGTGCTCCGGCGTCGACCAGCCCCAGGTGGTGGGCCCAGTCGAGGCTCTGGGTGGCCACCTCGTCGGTGTCCGCGTGTCGCCGCGCGGCGAAGGGCGGCTCGTGCAGTGCCGCCACGGCCGTGCTCCGCATGGTGGCCTCCTGTCCGGCCGGCCGGGTCGGCCGACGCGCGCAGAAGGGTACGGGAAGTGGTATCGGTGAGGATCGGTGCGTACGGATGATGGGACGCGGGGAGGTGACCGATTTCGCACATGGCGCAGGCCGTTGACGGGGCGTCATCGGCCGAGCCCGTACCGTGATCGTGGCCGATCCGGGTCGTACCGGTGGGCGGCGGTGCGGCGGGTCAGAAGCCGAGGCGGGCGGTACGGAGTCGGTCGGCCGCCGCGGTGGGGCCGTCGATCTGCACCCGGGCCACCCGTTGCCGGCCGGAGAGGAAGAGCGCCAGCTCGCCCGGTGCGCCCACCAGCCGTAGCCGGTCACCGCCACGACCCACGGTCAGCTCGCCGTACCCGGGGGCCTGCACCAGCACGTCGGCCGGGAACCGGCGCAGCGCCGTACGCGCCAGCAGCCCCGCCGGCTTCCACAGCCGGGCCTGCAATCCGGCCGGCAGGTTCCGGGGCAGCCACCCCGACCGGGCCCGCCGCACGTCCTCGTGGTGGATGAAGAACTCCAGGGTGTTGGCGAGCTCGTCGGTGAGCGGGTTGCTCAGCGGGCTCCACACCGGCGGACGGCGCACCCGCCCGACCAGGTCCGCCCAGGGCAGCGCGGCGACGCGCAGGCGCACCCGTTCGCCGTACCCGCGCAGCGGCGGCAGCAGGATGCCGCCGGCGGCGTCCGGCCGGCGCTCGCGGACCACGAGGTGCGCCGCGAGGTCACGGGTCGTCCACCCCTCGTTGATCGTCGGTGCGTCCGGGCCCAGTTCCAACATGAGATCGGCGAGCGCCTCGCGCTCCGATCGGGCGTACCGCGGCATGACAGGGATGGTAGGCCCACCCGTGCGCGTCGGCGCGTCGAGCGCGCGGCACCCCTCGGATCGGACGCGACGGCACGCACGTGACGGCGGACATAGTCCGTCCGGCTCGGCGCGGCCGGCCCGGACCGGTAAGGATGGACGGATACGAGGCGGCTTACGGCGGGGGCGAGCGTGGCGAGCAGGACGAGTCGGGACGTGATCGGGCGAGGGCTGTCCGTCCTCGGCCGGGCGATCCGGGAGCAGCCACGGATCTTCGCGGTGGCGGTGACCGGCAGCGTGCTCTTCGGCCTCATGGTGATCGTCAGCGCCCGGGTCGTCGGAGCGGTCATCGGCGAGGTGGCGCTGCCGTCGATCGCCGACGGGTCCGTCGCGGTCGGCGCGCTCGCCCTGGCCGCGGCGGCGTTGTTCGGCATCAGCGTGCTGCGGGTGGTCGGCATCTTCGGCCGCCGTCTCGGCGCGGGCTACATGCAGTACCGCCTCCAGGCGGCCTACCGGCGCCGGGTCACCCGCCGTTACCTCGAACTGCCGCTGGCCTGGCACCAGCGCAACGCCACCGGGACCCTGCTGTCCAACGCCAACTCCGACGTCGAGGCGGCCTGGTACCCGATCGCCCCGCTGCCCTTCGCCGTCGGCACGCTGGTGATGCTGGTCGGCGCGATCGCCTCGCTCTTCCTCACCGACTGGGCGCTGGCCCTGGTCGGGCTGGCCGTGTTCCCGGCGCTCTTCGCGCTCAACGTGGTCTACTCCCGGCGGATGGCGCCCCGGCAGGCCCGCGCGCAGCGGCTGCGCGCCGAGGTCAGCGGCATCGCCCACGAGAGCTTCGACGGCGCGCTGGTGGTCAAGACGATGGGCCGCGAGGCCCAGGAGACCAACCGCTTCTCCGCCCGCGCCGGGGAGCTGCGCGACGCGCTGATCTCCGTCGGCCGGCTGCGCGGCGTCTTCGATCCGCTGCTGGAGACGCTGCCCAGCCTCGGCACCCTGGCCGTGCTGGTGGTCGGCACGGTCCGGCTGCGCCAGGGCGCGATCAGCGTCAGCGAGCTGGTCAGCGTCGCCTTCCTCTTCACCGTGCTGGCCTTCCCGGTGCGGGCCATCGGCTGGGTGCTGGCCGAACTGCCGCGCAGCGTCGCCGGCTGGGACCGGGTCCGCCGGGTCCTGGACGCCACCGGCGAGATGCCGTACGGCGACCGCCGGCTCGACCCGGACCCGTCGACGTCGGCCACGCTGGCCTTCCACGACGTGCACTTCGCCTACGAGCCGGCCGAGGCGCACCTGCCCGGCGCCGAGGTGCTCGGCGAGGTCTCCTTCACCGTGCCGGCCGGGAAGACGGTCGCCCTGGTCGGGCCGACGGGCGCCGGCAAGTCGACGGTCACCTCGCTGGCGGTGCGCCTGGTCGATCCGGACTCCGGCACGGTCACCCTGGACGGCGTGGACGTCCGCGACCTGAGCGCCGAGTCGCTCACCTCGACGGTCGCCCTGGTCGCCCAGGTGCCGTTCGTCTTCGACGACACCGTCCGGGCCAACATCACCCTGGACCGGCCGGGCATCGGCGACGACGACGTCTGGGCGGCGCTGCGGCTGGCCGAGGCGGACGGTTTCGTCGCCGCGCTCCCCGACGGGCTGGACACCCTGGTCGGCGAGCGGGGCACCTCGCTCTCCGGCGGGCAGCGCCAACGCCTCACCCTGGCCCGCGCGCTCGCCGGGCGGCCCCGGCTGCTGGTCCTCGACGACGCGACCAGCGCGGTCGACCCGCGGGTGGAGGCGGCCATCCTGGCCGGTCTGCGCGCCCCGACCGGCGGGCAGGGCGCCGCCGCCTCGATCCTGGTGGTCGCTTACCGCCGGGCGACCATCGCGCTCGCCGACGAGGTGATCTACCTGGAGCACGGGCGGGTGCTGGCCCGGGGCACCCACCGCGAGCTGCTCGCCACCGTCGGTGGGTACGCCGACCTGGTCACCGCGTACGAGCAGGCCGAGCGGGAACGCGAGCAGAACCGGACGTACGACGAGGTCACCCCGCTGGCCTCCGGCCTGGAGATCGAGGTGGACCGGTGACCAGTGGTGAGCCGCAGCGGCCGGAGGCCACCGAGTCCGCCTGGCGGACGATGCGCCGTGGGCTCGCGCTCTCCCCGGAGCTGCGCGTCGGTCTCGCCGGCACGGTGGCCCTGGCTCTGGTCTACATGGTGGGCCGGGTGGCCGTACCGGTGGCGGTGCAACGCGGCATCGACGACGGTCTGACCGCCGCAGGCGGCCCGGACCTCGGCGTGGTCGGTACGGTGGCGGTCGCCACCGCCGCGGTGCTGGTGGTCACCACCATCTGCGGCTACCTGATGATGCGCCGGCTGTTCACGGTCAGCGAGACCGCGCTGGCCAACGTCCGTACCCGGGCGTTCCGGCACGTGCACGACCTGTCGATGCTGCACCAGCAGTCGGAGCGGCGCGGTTCGCTGGTCTCCCGGGTCACCAGCGACGTCGACCAGATCACCCAGTTCCTCCAGTGGGGTGGCGTGATCCTGCTGGTCAACCTCGGTCAGCTCGTGGTCACCACCGCCGTCATGCTGGCGTACTCGTGGCAGCTGACGCTGGTGGTGCTCGTCGCCTTCGCCCCGGCGGTGCTGGTCATCCGGGCGCTGCAACGGCGGCTCGGCGCGGCGTACGGGGTGGTCCGGCAGCGCACCGGCACCCTGCTCGGCACCATCGCCGAGAGCGTCGTCGGGGCCCCGGTGATCCGGGCGTACGGGATCGCCGGCCGGACCTCCCGGCGGGTGGACGACGCGATCGACGCCCAGCGCACGGCGCAGCAGCGGGCCATCCGGATCAGCATCCTGGGCAGCTCCGTCGGGGAACTGGCCGCCGGGGTGGCGCTCGCCGGGGTGGTGGTGCTCGGGGTGCTCCTCGGGGTGGACGGCTCGCTGTCGGTGGGTCAGCTCACCGCGTTCCTGTTCCTGGTGACGCTCTTCATCCAGCCGGTGCAGATCGCCACCGAGGTGCTCAACGAGGCGCAGAACGCGATCGCCGGCTGGCGTCGGGTGCTCGACGTGCTCGACGTCGCGCCGGACGTGGCCGACCCGGGGGAGCAGGGGCGGGAGCTGCCGGCCGGCCCGCTGGACGTCCGGTTCGCCGGGGTGGGCTTCGCCTACCCGGGTGGTCCGCCGGTGCTGCACGACGTCACCCTGGACATCCCGGCGAAGAGCCGGGTCGCGGTGGTCGGCGAGACCGGCAGCGGCAAGACGACCTTCGCCAAGCTGCTGACCCGGCTGATGGACCCGACCGAGGGTGCGGTCCTGCTCTCCGGGGTGCCGCTGGAGCAGGTGCGGTTCTCCTCGTTGCGGTCCCGGGTGGTGATGGTGCCGCAGGACGGCTTCCTCTTCGACGCCACGGTCGGGGAGAACGTCCGCTTCGCCCGACCCGAGCTGACCGACGACCAGCTCACCGTCGCCTTCTCCGAGCTGGGGCTGGCCGACTGGCTCGACGGGCTGCCGGCCGGCCTGGACACTGCGGTGGGGGAGCGGGGCGAGGCGCTGAGCGTGGGGGAGCGGCAGCTCGTCGCGCTCGCCCGGGCGTACGTGGCCGACCCGGACCTGTTGGTGCTCGACGAGGCCACCAGCGCCGTCGACCCGGCCACCGAGGTGCGCCTGCAACGCACCCTGGACGCGGTCACCCGCGGCCGGACCACCCTGGCCATCGCGCACCGGCTCTCCACCGCCCAGGCCGCCGACGAGGTGATCGTGGTGGACCGGGGGCGGATCGTGCAGCGCGGTCCGCACGACGAGCTGGTCCGTGACCCGGATTCGGTGTACGGCCTGCTCTACGCCTCCTGGCTGGAGCAGACCCGCTGATCGGCCGGCCGGCTTCCGGCGGCGGGCGAGGCGGGCGTGCCCGGCATGTCCGACGGCGCGGGAGGGGCGCCTGGCAGTGGTGACGTTCCGTGTCGATCCGGTCCGCCCGACCATCCCTGTCCGGACGCTTTGCTCTGCACCCACCGGCGCGACAGTCACCCACGGTGGCGACTCGCCCCGTATTGCAACGGCGTGCTGGTGACGGATCGCCTGGTGGGCGCGGTGGTGCGTCCGTGGCAGCAGAGCAAAGGACGGCGGCACCCCGGATGGGTCTCCGCGCGACAGTCACTGAAAGTCATCAGCACGGTGCGTCGCTGGCCTCTGTCGAGCGATCGGCATCCGTGGAACCCGACGGAGGCCCGTGCCGGTCGCGCGGCACCGGCGTCGCCCGGTCGAGGGCCGGGAGCGGCCGGGGTGGTTCACGGTGGACGTCCCCGCTCGGTTGCTCTAGGGTGCGATTTAGGTAAGCCTAACCTGTGTTGGAGGTGCCATCGTGGGACCGAGCCCCGCCGAGATCGTCCGCACCCTGGTCGCCGGCCGGCTTCCCGGCCTCGTGCACCTCGCCCACCGCCCCGGCCCGCACCACGTCCGGCACGCCACCGACGCCGACGGTCGGGTGCTGCTGCTCGTGCCGGTGGTCAGCGACCTCGCCGCCGAGCTGGACCCGGGTACCGCCGAGGACGTCGCCGTGGTGCTGGACGTGCTGGACCTGCCCCCGGCCGCGGGCGCCCCGTCGCTCGGGCGGGCCTGGGTGTCCGGCTGGGCGGCGCCGTTGACCGGCGAGGAGGCGCGGGACGCCGCGGTCGAGTTCGCCGCCGTCGACCCGAGCGGTGACCTGCTCGACGTGGGCACCCGCTTCCGGATGCACCGCTTCGAGGTGGCCGAGGCCCGGCTGGAGAGCGCCGGCGCGGTGCGCCGGATCGACCCGACCGGGTACGCGGTCGCCACGCCGGACCCACTGCACCCCGTCGAGGCCGCGCTGCTGGCCGACCTCGCCGACCGCCACGGGCCGGAGGTCACCGCGTACCTGCGTCGACGGCTCGACCTGACTGGCGATCGGCCCCGGGTGGTGCGGCTGGACCGGTACGGCCTGGTCGTGGCGTACGGCGGTCCGGGTGACCGGCGGCGTGCCCGGCTGCCCTTCCCGCACCCGGTGGCCGATCCGGCGGAGCTGTCCCGGCTGCTGCACCCGATGCTCTGCCCCCGTGCGACGGCCGCCCGCCCGGACGTCCGGCCGGCCGGCTAGCGACGTCCGGCCGGCCGGCTAGCCCAGGTCGCCGGTGAGGTAGCGCTGCACGGTCGGGCCGAGCGCCGCCACCAGGGTCTCCGGGTCGGCGGAGGCGACCGGCTCCAGCCGGATCACGTAGCGCATCATCGCCAGGCCGATCATCTGGCTGGCCACCAGCGAGCCGCGCAGCGGCAGCTCGTCCGGCGCGACGTCCAGGTGGTCGAGGACCCGGCGCAGCACCTGGGTGACCAGGAACTCGCGCATCAGCCGGGCAGTCCACTCGTTGTTGGTCGCCGAGCGGAGCAGGGCCACGGCCGCCGCGCCGGTCGGCGAGTCCCACACCCCGAGGAACAACCGGACCAGCCGCTCGCCCACCTCGTCCGGCGTGCCGGCCAGCACGGCGGGGAGCAGCGCCGCCGGATCCACCGGGATGTCGACGGTGGCCCGGAAGAGCTGGTCCTTGCTGCCGAAGTAGTGGTGCACCAGGGCCGGGTCGACGCCCGCCGCCGTCGCGATCACCCGGATCGAGGTCGCGTCGAACCCGCGCTCGGCGAAGGCCGTGCGGGCCGCCGCGAGGATCGCCTCCCGGGTGTCCGGGTTGCCGGGACGGCGGCCGGTGCGTCGCGGTGTCATCCGTTGCGCCTGCGCAGGGTCGCCGCCGCCAGCACCAGGGCCAGCACGGCCGCGCCGCCCACGATCGCCACGTCCCGCCACATCGTGGAAGTCGGTTCGGCGTGCGCGCCGACCTCCTGGAGGGCCTCCACCGCGTACGACAGGGGGAAGGCGTCGCTGATCGCCTGGAGCCAGCCGGCCATCTCCCCGCGCGGCACGAACAGCCCGCAGAGCAGCAACTGCGGCAGCACCACCACCGGCATGAACTGCACCGCCTGGAACTCGGTGCGGGCGAAGGCGCTGCACAGCAGCCCGAGCGCGACCGCGAGCACCGCGTTCACCGCGGCGATCATGACGACCAGCCAGACGCTGCCGGCGGTCTCCAGGTCGAACAGCCAGTACGCCGCCGCCGAGGCGATGGTGGCCTGCGCCGCGCCGGCCAGGCCGAACGCGATGCCGTAGCCGAAGAGCAGGTCGAGCTTGCCCAGCGGGGTGGTGAGCAGGCGCTCCAGCGTGCCGGTGGTCCGCTCGCGCAGCATCGCGATGCTGGTCACCAGGAACATGATGATGAACGGGAAGAAGCCGAGCATCACCAGCGCCACCCGGTCGAACAGCGACGGCTGCCCGGGCGGGGCGGGCTGGTCGACGTACATGAAGTAGACCAGGGTGAGCAGCACCGTCGGCACCACCACGAGCAGTGCCACGGTGCGCCGGTCGTGCCGCAGTTGGCGCAGGATGCGCCCGGTGGTGACGGCCAGGATCCTCGCGCTCATGATTCCTCCCCGGTGGGGCGGTGCCCCGTCTCGCTCTCGCGGATCAACCGGAGGAACGCCTCCTCCAGGTCGTCGACGCCGGTGTGCGCGCGGACGGCGTCCGGGGTGTCGTCGGCGATCAGCCGGCCCTGGCGGATCAGCAGCAGCCGGTCGCAGCGGGCCGCCTCGTCCATCACGTGGCTGGAGACCAGCAGGGTCGTCCCGGCCGCCGCCATCGCGTGGAACCGGGCCCACAGGTCGGCCCGCAGCACCGGGTCCTGGCCGACCGTGGGCTCGTCGAGCACGACCAGCTCCGGCTCGCCGACCAGGGCGCAGGCCAGCGAGGCGCGGCTGCGCTGCCCGCCGGAGAGGGTGCCGACGAGCTGGGTGGCCGCACCGGCCAGCCCGACGTCGGCGACGGCCCGGTCGGCGTCGGCCGCGCGCCGGCCGTGCAGCGCGGCGAAGTAGCGGGCGTTCTCCCGCACGGTCAGGTCGGCGTAGACGCTCGGCGCCTGGGTCAGGTAGCCCACCCGGTGCCGCAGCTGCGCCGTGCCGGCGGGCACGCCGAGCACGGTGACGGTGCCGGCGGCGATCGTCTGCACCCCGACCACCGCCCGCATCAGGGTGGTCTTGCCGCTGCCGCTGGGCCCGAGCAGGCCGGTGACCGTACCGCGCGGCACCGTGCAGCTGATCCCGTCGAGGACCCGCCGCCGGCCACGGTCCACGACCAGGTCGCGGACCGCTATGGCGTCGTCCATCGCCCACCTCCCGCAAAACTCATCAACTGTTGAACTCAACGGTAGATGAGTTATCCGCCGACGCGCAACGGTTGACTTCGAGCGCACTCGAACTGGAAGCCTGGGCGCGTGGACATCAGCACTCGGGAGAGCGGCCTCTCCGTGGGCGAGGCGGCGGCCCGCGTCGGCCTGACCGCCTACACGTTGCGTTGGTACGAGCAGGAGGGCCTGGTGGCCCCGGTGGGCCGGGACTCCGCCGGCCGACGCCGGTACACCGACGCCGACCTGGACTGGCTGGTGCTGCTCACCCGGCTGCGCCGTACCGGGATGCCGGTGCGCGACATGCGCCGGTACGCCGAGCTGGCCCGGCTCGGGGACCGGACGCTGGGCGCCCGCCGGGCGCTGTTCGAGGCGCACCGGGCCCGGGTGCTGGCCCGGATGGCCGAACTGGAGGAGGACCTGAAGGTGCTCAACTACAAGATCGACATCTACCGCAAGGCCGAGGAGGGGCGATGATCCGCCGCCGGATGGGGGCCGGCGGCCCCGAGGTCTCCGCCATCGGGCTCGGCTGCATGGGCATGAGCTTCGCCTACGGGGGCCGCGACGACGCCGAGTCGACCCGTACCCTGCACCGCGCCCTCGACCTGGGTGTCGACCACCTCGACACCGCCGACATGTACGGCGCGGGCGCGAACGAGCGGCTGCTCGCCCCGGTCGTCCGGGCCCGTCGCGACGAGGTCTTCCTGGCCACCAAGTTCGGCAACCGCTTCCGGGGCGACGCCTCCGGGGGCACCGCCGCGCCGGGCGCGTACGTCGACAGCAGCGCCGCCTGGGCGCGCCAGGCCTGCGACGCCTCGCTGAGCCGGCTCGGCGTCGACACCATCGACCTGTACCACCTGCACCGGCGCGACCCGGGCACCCCGATCGAGGAGACCGTCGGGGCGATGGCCGAGCTGGTCGGCGCCGGCAAGGTACGCCTGATCGGCCTGTCGGAGGTCAGCCCGGCCACCCTGCGCGCCGCGCACGCCGTGCACCCGATCGCGGCCGTGCAGATGGAGTACTCGCTGTTCACCCGGGACGTCGAGGGCGAGATGCTGGACACCTGCCGGGAGCTGGGAGTGTCCCTGGTGGCGTACTCGCCGGTCGGCCGGGGACTGCTCACCGGGGCGATCACCGGCCGCGACCAACTCGCCGCGGACGACTGGCGCGCCCACGTGCCGCGCTTCGCCGAGGGCAACCTCGACGCCAACCTCGCGCTGGTGGCGGCGGTGCGCGAGGTGGCCGGGGAGATCGGGTGCACCCCGGCCCAGGCCGCGCTGGCCTGGCTGCTGGCCCAGGGCGAGGACGTCCTGCCCATCCCCGGCACCAAGCGGGTGCGGTACCTCCAGGAGAACGCGGCAGCCGCCGACATCCGGCTCACCGCCGCCCAGCAGGCGCGGCTGCGGCAGGCGGTGCCCGCCGGGGCGGTGGCCGGCGAAAGGTATCCGGAGGCAGGAATGCGAACGGTCGGGCACTAGCCTTCGCAGCGGACACGGGGTCCGTCAACGGGCATTGCGGCCCGATCGGGCGTACGGCACGATGGCGAAGTGGATCACGCTCCGTTGCCGGAGGGCGGTTTCCTCGACGACTGGGCGACCCGGCTGCGCGAGGCCGCCGAGCGGCCCGTCGTCGGCATCCTGCTGCGCGGCAGCCATGCCCGGCGGGGCGCCACCGTGCACAGCGACGTCGACCTCGACGTGCTCGTCGACGACCGCCGACCCGTCCCGGCCCAGGGCGGAGCGGCGCAGGGCGGAGCGGCCCAGGGCGGAGCGGCGCAGGGCGGAGCGGCGCAGGGCGGAGCGGCCCAGGGCGGAGCGGCCCAGGGCGGAGCGGCCCAGGGCGGAGCGGCCCGGAGCGGGCCCGGCCGCGCCGACACCACCCCGTACGCCGCCCGGCAGGCGTACCTCGCCGAGGTGGACGGCCGCCTGGTGCACCTCTCCGTCGCCGCCCGTGACGTGCGGTCCTGGGTCGACCGGCTCGGTGAGCCGGCCGACTGGGCGTTCGGCCTGCCGGTCGCCGCGCCGGCCCGGCTGCTCTGGGCCGAGGAGGACTGGCGGACCCGTATCGACCTGCCGGTGCTCTGCCAGCCGGCCGACCAGCCCCGGCTGGAGGAACTGGTCGCCACCCTGGGCAAGGTGGCCTCCGCCCGATCCACCGACGACCACCTCGGGGTCCGGCTGGCCGCCGCCGACCTGGCCCGGCTCTGCCCCTCCGTGCTGCGCCCGGCCAACCCGGGCGTGCGGGTCGTCTCCCGCCGGGGCGCCTTCGCCGCCGCTCTCGCGCTGCCGGTCGTCCCGGCCGGCTACCGGGACGACATGCTGCTCTGCCTCGGGCTGCGCCCCGGATCCGTCGGCCAGCTCGGGGCCGCCGCCGCCCGCCTGGTGACCGGGGTCGTCCCGCTGGTGCGCCCGTACGCCGACCGGATCGCCGAGGTCGCCGGCGCGGACCTGGCGGCAGCGCTGGTCGACGGCCGCCTGGACCGCTACGTCGCCCAGCTCGGCCGGGCCGCCCGCCGGGGCGGGGACGGCTCGCACGTGCCCGCGCCCCGTGCGGGACAATGGCTCACTGTGCCCGTACCCGAGTCTCCCGTGACCGACGGCGGCCCCGCCGAGCCGGTCCGCCCCTCCCGCCTCGACCCGGCCATCGCCGCCCGGCTGCGCCGCACCCCGGACGGCCTGGTGGCCGCCGTCGTCCGCCAGCACGACACCGGTGAGGTGCTGATGGTCGCCTGGATGGACGACGAGGCGCTGCACCGCACGCTGACCACCGGCCGGGCGACCTACTGGTCGCGCAGCCGCCAGGAGTACTGGGTCAAGGGCGCCACCTCCGGCCACCACCAGTACGTCCGTTCGGTGGCCCTCGACTGCGACGGCGACGCGCTGCTGGTCGGCGTCGAGCAGGTCGGCGCCGCCTGCCACACCGGCGAGCGCACCTGCTTCTTCACCGAACTGCCGGTCACCGCCGAGGGAGCCGATCCCCGGTGAGCGCGCGGCGCGGCACCCCGGTCGCAGACGAAAGGCAGACCCAGCGATGACCGACGGCAGGCTCAGCCCGGACCTCGACGCCTTCACCGAGCTGGCCGCCCGGTGGCGGGTGGTGCCGGTGACCCGGCGGCTGCTGGCCGACGCGGAGACGCCGGTCGGCGTCTACCGCAAGCTCGCCGGTGGCCCCGGCACCTTCCTGCTGGAGTCCGCCGAGCAGGGCGTCGGCTCGGCCGGGATGGCCTGGTCCCGGTACTCGTTCATCGGAGTGCGCAGCAGCGCCACCCTGGTCGAGCGGGACGGGGTGGCCCGCTGGACCGGCACCCCGCCGGCCGGCGTGCCGACCTCCGGCGACCCGGTGCGGGTGCTGCGCGAGACCGTCGAGGCGCTCGCCGGCCCGGTGCAGGACCCGGGCGGCGCGCTGCCGCCGCTGACCGGCGGCATGGTCGGCTACCTCGGGTACGACCTGATCCGGCGGTTCGAGCGGCTGCCCGAGCTGACCGAGGACGACCTCGGGCTGCCGGAGCTGGGCATGATGCTCGCCACCGACCTGGTGGTGCTCGACCACTACGACGGCTCGGCGATCCTGGTCGCCAACGCGGTGCTGCCCCCGCTGGACGACCCGGACCGCGAACGCGCCGTCGCGGCGGCGTACCACCACGCGGTGGGGCGGCTGGACGCGATGACCACCGCGCTGTCCCGACCGATTCCGCCCATGATCTCCACGGTCGACCGCCCGCCGGCCGGCGAGGTGGCCAGCCGGACGCCCGACGGTGGCTACCGCAAGGCCGTCGAGGAGGCCAAGGAGGCGATCCGGGCCGGCGAGTGCTTCCAGATCGTGCTGGCCCAGCGCTTCGAGCGGGACACCCACGCCGACCCGCTGGACGTCTACCGGGTGCTGCGCACCACCAACCCGAGCCCGTACATGTACCTGCTGCGCTTCGACGGCTTCGACATCGTCGGCTCGTCCCCGGAGGCGCACCTCAAGGTCACCGCCGGCGCGGACGGCGAGCGGCGGGCGCTGCTGCACCCGATCGCCGGCACCCGCCCGCGCGGCGCCACCCCGGAGGCCGACGCCCGGCTCGCCGCCGAGCTGCTCGCCGACCCGAAGGAGCGCTCCGAGCACGTCATGCTGGTCGACCTGGGTCGCAACGACCTGGGCCGGGTCTGCCGGGCCGGCACCGTGCAGGTGCCCGAGTTCGCCACCATCGAGCGGTACAGCCACGTCATGCACATCGTGTCCACGGTGGAGGGCACGCTGCGCGCGGACCGCAGCGCCTTCGACGCGCTGGCCGCGACCTTCCCGGCCGGCACGCTCTCCGGCGCGCCGAAGGTGCGCGCCATGGAGATCATCGAGGAGTTGGAGCCGGTCCGCCGGGGCCTCTACGGCGGCACGGTCGGCTACTTCGGCTTCGGCGGCGACCTGGACATGGCGATCGCCATCCGGACCGCGCTGATCCGCGACGGGCGGGCGTACGTGCAGGCCGGCGCCGGGGTGGTGGCCGATTCCGATCCGGCCGCGGAGGACCGGGAGACCCGGGACAAGGCCGCCGCGGTGCTCGCCGCCATCGCCGCCGCCGAGACCCTGCGGCCGGCCCGGTGAGCGCGAGGCGCGCGGGCTGCGCGGCGCGGCCGGGGGCGGTCGACGTGGGCCGGCGCGGTGGAGCCCGGCCCACCGGCGACGTCGACCTGTTCGCGGACGGCTGCCGGGCCGCCACGACCATCCGGCGGCCGTGGTGAACGCGTCGGGCGGCGCGGGCGCCGCCGGTTCGTCCGCGCCGGTCGGCGGCGCCCCCGCCGACCGGGGCCGGCGCGAGCTGACGTACGCGGTGCTGCTCTGCCTGGCCGGCGCGGGCCTGGCCTTCTGGGCGGCGACCCGCACCTGGTCGGTGGAGGTCGTCGGCCGGGGATCGCTGCCGGCGACCCGGCAGGACCGCTCCGGGGCCGACCTGCTGCCCTGGCTGTCGGCCCTGGCGCTGGTCGCGCTGGCCGGCGGTGGCGCGGTGCTGGCCACCCGGGCCCGCCTGCGGCGGCTGCTCGGCGCGCTGCTGGCGCTGCTCGGCCTGGCCGTGGCGGCCGGCGGCGGCTACGGGCTGGCCGCCGGCCTGGACGGCGAGGTGAGCCGGCAGTGGCCGGCGCTCTGCCTGCTCGGCGGGGTGCTGGCGGCCCTCGGCGGTGCACTGACCGCGCTGCGCGGTGACCGGTGGCCGGCGATGGGCGCCCGCTACGAGCGCCGCAGCCCGCCGGAGACGACGCCCGACGGCCGGCCGGCGACGGAGCGGGGCACCCGGGAGGCGTGGGACGCGCTCGACCGGGGCGAGGACCCGACGGTCAGCTGACCGGCTGCCGGACCTCGCGACGGTCCCGGGCGGCGGCACGCGCGGCGGCCAGTTCGGCGACGAGACGGTCCAGTTCGGCGCGCTGGTCGGCGCGGGCCCGGTCGGCGCAGACCGCCTCCCACGCGTTGCCCCGGGCGGTCCGCATCCGGCCCTCGCCCACCACGGCGCGTTCGAGGGTGTGCACCACGCCGACGGCGAGCGACGCGACGGTCCGGGAGATGGTGGTGATGTCGAGGGTCGGGTTCGGTCCCGCAGTGCTCATGGTGGTCACCCCACACGAGAAGTCCGACGGTCGGCAGGCGCGTCATCGAGTCTGCCCTGGTCCAGCCTGCCCGGCTCACGTTTCGCCGTGGTGACGGGCGGATCAACTGTCCATCGGAGCGAACGACCCCGGTAGGGCCGTTCATCCTTGAGCTTGGTCACAGCATCGACGGGCGTCGCCGTGCTGCGGACGGTCGGCCGACGTGGTGTCATGGTCCATGGCTGTCGGTCGATGGGTCCGGAACGCCCGCGCCGCGGGCGCAGATGACGCCGGTCGACGGGCGCGGTGGCGCTGCGTGACCCGGTGTTCACCGGAAGTCGGCCATCATGCCACAGCCCATTCCGTGAGGAGCGCCATACCCCCGGCACCTGACGCCAGGTGGCGCCCCCTAGCATCGGCCCATGACACCCGGAGAGGGGAGTCCGTTGGTGACTGCTGAGCATGCGCACGCGGAGGGGGACGGGGCCGGTCCGGCAGCGTCCGGAAGCGTGCTCGACGAGATCCTGGCCGGCGTCCGCGAGGACGTGGCGCGGCGACAGGAGCAGGTTCCGCTGGAGCGGATCCGCGAACTGGCCGCCGCCGCGCCACCGCCGCTGGACGCGTACGCCGCCCTGCGCAAGCCCGGGGTTGCGGTGATCGCCGAGGTCAAGCGTTCGTCGCCGTCCAAGGGCCGGCTGGCCGAGATCGCCGACCCGGCCGACCTCGCCGGTCAGTACGCCTCCGGCGGCGCCCGGGCGATCAGCGTGCTGACCGAGGGGCGCTGGTTCGGCGGCTCGCTCGACGACCTGGCCGCCGTCCGGGCCGCCGTGCAGGTCCCGGTCCTGCGCAAGGACTTCGTGGTCTCCAGCTACCAGATCCACGAGGCCCGCGCGCACGGCGCCGACCTGGTGCTGCTGATCGTCGCCGCGCTGGAGCAGAACGTGCTGGTCGGCCTGCTGGAGCGCATCGAGTCGCTCGGCATGACCGCGCTGGTCGAGGTGCACACCGAGGAGGAGGCCGACCGGGCCCTGGAGGCCGGTGCGCAGGTGATCGGGGTCAACGCCCGTGACCTGCGTACCCTGGAGGTCGACCGGTCCGTCTTCGAGCGGATCGCACCCGGCCTGCCCAGCAGTGTCGTCAAGATCGCCGAGTCCGGCGTGCGCGGTCCGCACGACCTGATCCGGTACGCCTCGGCCGGCGCCGACGCCGTCCTGGTCGGGGAGGGTCTGGTCACCCAGAAGAGCCCGCGCGAGGCGGTCGCCGAGCTGGTCAACGCCGGTAACCACCCGGCCACGCCCCGCCCGGTGCGCTGACCTTCGACACCGCGAGAGGATCACCGCCATGAGCGCTGACGTTTCGGCCCCGTCCGGCCAGGTTCCCGACGCCGCCGGCCACTTCGGCCGCTTCGGCGGCCGGTTCGTGCCGGAGGCGCTGGTCGCGGCGCTCGACGAACTGGACGCGGCGTACCGCAAGGCGATGACCGACGAGAGCTTCCTCGCCGAGTTCGACGCCCTGCTGCGCGACTACGCCGGCACCCCGTCGCTGCTGTACCCGGCGCACCGGTTCTCCGCGAAGGCCGGCGCGCGGATCCTGCTCAAGCGGGAGGACCTCAACCACACCGGGGCGCACAAGGTGCGCAACGTGCTGGGCCAGGCGCTGCTCACCCGGCGGATGGGCAAGAAGCGGGTCATCGCCGAGACCGGCGCCGGCCAGCACGGCGTGGCCACCGCCACCGCCGCCGCCCTGTTCGACCTCGAGTGCGTGGTCTACATGGGTGAGGTCGACACCGAACGGCAGGCGCTCAACGTGGCCCGGATGCGGATGCTGGGCGCCACGGTGATCCCGGTGACCACCGGCTCGCGCACCCTCAAGGACGCGATGAACGAGGCGATGCGGGACTGGGTCGCCAACGTCGACGACACCCACTACCTGATCGGCACGGCCGCCGGCCCGCACCCGTTCCCGGAGATGGTCCGGGACTTCGTCCGGGGCATCGGCGAGGAGGCCCGCCGGCAGTGCCTGGAACTCACCGGCGCGCTGCCCGACGCGGTCGCGGCCTGCGTCGGCGGCGGTTCCAACGCGCTGGGCATCTTCCACGCCTTCGTGCCCGACACCGGCGTACGGCTGTACGGCTTCGAGGCCGGCGGCGAAGGGGTGGAGACCGGCCGGCACGCGGCCAGCATCACCGGCGGCACCTCCGGCGTGCTGCACGGCACCCGCACCTACGTGCTGCAGAACGCCGACGGCCAGACGATCGAGTCGCACTCCATCTCGGCCGGCCTGGACTACCCGGGCGTGGGCCCGGAGCACGCCTGGCTGCACGACAGCGGCCGGGCCACCTACCTGCCGGTGACCGACGCCGAGGCGATGGCCGCGTTCGAGCTGCTCTGCCGTACCGAGGGGATCATCCCGGCGATCGAGAGCTCGCACGCGCTCGCCGGCGCCCTGACGATCGCCCCCCGGCTCGCCGAGGAGTTGGGCCGGGAGCCGGTCATCGTGGTCAACCTCTCCGGACGGGGCGACAAGGACGTGCACACCGCCGGCGAGTACTTCGGCATCCTCGACAAGGAGCAGTGAGATCGTGAGCCGGATCGGGGTGGCCTTCGACAAGGCCCGCGCCGACGGGCGGGCCGTGCTGGTCGGCTGCATGCCGGCCGGCTTCCCGACCGTCGAGGGCAGCATTGCCGCGATGACCGCCATGGTCGAGGCGGGCGTGGACGTCATCGAGGTGGAGATCCCGTACTCCGACCCGGTGATGGACGGGCCGGTGATCCAGAAGGCCAGCGACATCGCCCTGGCCGGCGGGGTGCGCACCACGGACACGCTGCGCATCATCGAGGCGGTCGCGGCCACCGGCGCCCCGGTGGTCACCATGACCTACTGGAACCCGATCGAGCAGTACGGCGTCGACGCGTTCGCCCGCGACCTCGCCGCCGCCGGCGGCACCGGCCTGATCACCCCCGACCTGATCCCCGAGGAGGCCGGCGAGTGGCTGGCCGCCTCGGACGCGCACGGACTGGACCGGACCTTCCTGGTCTCGCCGTCGTCCACGGACGCCCGGCTGAAGATGACCGTGGAGCACTGCCGGGGCTTCGTCTACGCCACCGCGATCATGGGCGTCACCGGGGCCCGGGCGCAGACCTCGCAGGCCGCGCCGGTCCTGGTCTCCCGGGTCCGTGAGGCCACCGACCTGCCGGTCGGCGTCGGGCTCGGCGTCGGCACCGGCGCCCAGGCCGCCACGGTCGCCGGGTACGCCGACGGCGTCATCGTGGGCAGCGCCCTGATCCGCTGCCTGCTCGAAGCCCCGGACCAGGCGGCCGGGCTGGCCGCCCTGCGGGCGCTCAGCGCCGACCTCGCCGAGGGCGTCCGCAACCCCGCCCGCTGAACCGGCGACGCCCGCCCGGCCCGCCGGGCGGGCCCGACCCGTGGCCGCCACCCCGCCGCCGCTCTGCCGCCGCCGACGCGCCACCCCGGTCCGCACGGGCGCGCACCCTGCGCAAGATCGCGCTTGATCCGGGAAACAGTGGCCATGCGGCGCGATCGAGGCCACTACTTCCTGGATCGGGCGTGATCATGGCGGCTCCGCGTGCGGCCTGTCTCGGCATCGGCAGGCACCGCGCGCCGTCCCGCCCTGGCGGTTACCGGTGCCGGCCGGCCGGCCCTGCGCCGGCGGGCGTCGTGCCGACGGTGGCCTGCGCCGGGTCGTCCGGCCGCAGGTCGCAGAGCACCCCGGAGCGGCCGGCCAGCGCGTCGGCCACCGCCGCCCGGGTCACCGGCGTGAACTGTTCCGGCAACGCCTGCGGACGGTGCCAGGCCAGCGCGCACCCGGTCGGCGGAGCGGCGTCGGGCCGCGCGAGGACCCGGGCGCGGAAGACGTGCACCAGGACGTCGGACGGCGGACCGGACGCGGCCGCCCGCCCGCAGGGCGCGTCGGACAGGTGGTAGATCCCCACCAGGTCGGTCACCTCGACCGACCGGCCGGTCTCCCGCCGGATCTCGTCGGCCACCGCGCCGGCCGGGCAGGCCAGGCGGCGCAGCCGCCCGCCGGGCAGCGCCCACCGCCGCCCACCCCGGCAGAGCAGCACCCGACCGGCGTCGTCCGTCACGACCGCCGCGACCGCCCAGGTGAGCCCGGTCATACCCGATGAGGGTACGGACCCGTACACCGGGTGTCATCCGGCGCGCGTCACCACGCCTACCGGGGTGCCGCGAAGGCGGTCCGCAACGGTAGCCTGTGCACCCGTGACCCTCGCCTCGTCGATTCCCCAGGCAGCCCTGCCGAGCCCGACCACCGCGGTCTGGCAGCTCGGGCCGGTGCCGATCCGGGCGTACGCGCTCTGCATCATCCTCGGCATCGTGCTGGCCTGCTGGCTCACCGAACGTCGGCTGCGTCAACGGGGGGTGGCCCCCGGCGCGGTGCTCGACATCGCGGTCTGGGCGGTGCCGGCCGGCATCATCGGCGCCCGGATCTACCACGTGATCACCTCGCCGGAGAAGTACTTCGGCGCGGGGGGTGAGCCGCTGAAGGCGTTCTTCATCTGGGAGGGCGGCCTCGGCATCTGGGGCGCGGTGGCCGGTGGCGCGGTCGGCGCGTGGATCGCCGCCCGGCAGCTCGGCATCCCGTTCGCCGTGGTGGCCGACGCGCTCGCCCCGGGCCTGCCGCTGGCCCAGGCGGTCGGCCGGTTCGGCAACTGGTTCAACAACGAGCTGTACGGCGGCCCGACCACGCTGCCCTGGGGGCTGGAGGTCCACAAGATGGACTCCGCCAACCCCGGTCAGGCGCAGCTCGACGAGGCCGGCAACCCGATCCTGCTGCCGGGGCTCTACCACCCGACCTTCCTCTACGAGGCGATCTGGAACGTCGGCGTCGCCGCCCTGGTGCTCGTCCTCGACCGGCGCCTCAAGCTGGGCAAGGGCCGGGCGTTCGCGCTGTACGTGATGGGCTACACCGCCGGCCGGTTCTGGATCGAGATCATGCGCACCGACGAGGCGAACGAGATCCTCGGCGTCCGGCTCAACGTCTGGACCGCCGCGCTGGTGTTCGTCGGCGCGCTGATCTACTTCCTGCGGGTCCGTGGCCCGCGCGAGTACCTGATCCCGGTCGGCGCCCCCGCCCCGGTCCCGCCGCCCGGCGGGGACGTCTCCCAGGTCGACCTCTCCCGCGCCGAGCACGGCGCGCGGGCGGCCGCGCCGGAGGGCTACCGGACGGTGAGCGAGGAACAGTTCCGGGCGTACCGGGAGACGGGTGAGGTGCCTCCCGCCGCCGCGCCACCCACGGCGACCGACGAACCGGCGGCGAGCGCGGACGGCGCGGCCGAGGCCGACGGCGCGGACGACGACGGCGTGGACGACGACGCGCCGCAGCGGGACGACCGGGCCGGCGCGGCCGGCGCCCGTCCCGTCGACCGGGACAGCTGAGCGGGGCGGGGCATGCGAACCGCGGTGGTGGTCGGGGCCGGACTCGGTGGCCTGGCGGTGGCCGGGGCGCTGGCCCGCTCCGGCTGGCAGGTCACCGTGCTCGAACGGGCGGACCGGGTCCGCCCGGAACCGACAGCCGTGGTGCTCTGGCCCAACGGGGTCCGCGCGCTGCACGCCCTGGGCCTCGGTGCGGGCCTCGACGCCATCGCCACCGCGCTGCCCGACGGCGGGGTACGCCGCCCCGACGGGCACTGGCTGGTGCAGCCACGCCCCACACCGGCCGACCGGATGCCGGTGGTGGTGCACCGGGAGGACCTGCACGACGCCCTGATCGCCGGTCTCGGCGACCGGGTGGAGCTGCGTACCGGGGTGGCCGTGGACACCGTGCGGGTCCGTCCCGGCGAGCGCCCGGCGGTCGGCGCGGGCCGCCACCTGGTCGAGGTCGACCTGGTGGTCGCGGCCGACGGCACCGACAGCGCGGTACGCCGCCAGCTCGCCCCCGAGGCGGCCGTGGTCAGCTCCGGCTCCGCCTCCTGGCGGGCGGTGATCCCCTGGTACCGGGCGCCGAGGCTGGCCGCCGACCAGCCGCTCGGCGGGGAGGTGCTGGGGGCCGGCTACCGCTTCGTGGCCGCCTCGCTGGGCGAGCGCGGCTCCTCCGGCGCGTCGCGCCGGGGCGGCATCTACTGGGTGGCCACCGCTGCCGGCGCACCCCGTCCCGAGCCGCCGGAGACCCAGCTCGCCCTGCTCAAGCGCTGGTACGCGGGCTGGCCCGCCCCGGTCGGCGGGCTGCTCGACGCCACCGAGCCGGACGACCTGGTCCAGCAGGAGGTCCGGGAGCTGCGGCCGCTGCCCCGGGCGTACGGCTTCCCGGCCGGGCCGGGCGGGGTGGTGCTGCTCGGCGACGCGGCGCACGCCATGCCGCCGCACCTCGGGCAGGGCGCCTGCCTCGCCTTCGAGGACGCGGCCACCCTGTCGTCGCTGCTGCGCGAGTCCCGGCTGCCCGACGCCGTGCAGGCGTACGACCGGCTGCGTCGGCCCCGCGCGGCCACCGTGGTCCGGCAGACCCGCCGGATGTCGGCGGTCCTGCAGGCCCGTGGCCGGTTGGCGCTGCGCGCCCGCGACGCCGCCCTGGGCACGATCAACCCCCGTCTGCTCTCCAGCGCCGCCGCCTCCGCCGCCCAGTGGCGTCCCCCCACCCACACCCCCTGACCGCGCCCCCACGCACCCCGCACTCCGCCCTGGCGTCGATCATGAAGTTGTTGCCACCTGTCCCGGCGTGTTCTGCCAACAACTTCATGATCAACCAGGTGGGCGCGGGGAGGGCGCGGGGTGGTCCGGGGGAGGGGGGTCAGATGAGGGCGGTGGGTTCGGCGATGCAGGCGGTGCCGATGCGGCGGAAGCCGACGCGCAGGTAGACCCGGGCGATGTCCTCGCTGCCGGCGGAGAGGAAGACCAGCTCGGTGCCGGCCGCGAGCAGTTCGCGGGCGAGGGTGGCGGTGACCGCCGCGCCCAGGCCCCGGCGGCGGGCGGCCGGCAGGGTGGCCACCCCGGCGATCTCGGCCACGTCGTCGACCCGCATCGCCATCCCGCTCGCGAGGGCACCCTCGGCGGGCGTGCCGGCCAGCGCCGACAGCCGGCGTCCGTCGGCGATCCGGGCCCGCTCCTCGTCCAGCGCGGCCACGTCCAGCTCGGTCACCGCGGCGTCCCGCTCGGTCGGTCCGGCCTCGCCACGGGCGGTGCCGGCGGCGGCGAAGCCCACCGCGGCGACCGCGCGACGGGCCGCCACGTCGGCGGCGAAGCCGGGCGCGTCCGGGTCCAGCACCCGCACCGGTACGTCGGTGAACGTCGCCGGGTCGCCCAGGGTGTCCGGGTCGAGCACCATCAGCGGCGCCTCCAGCACGCCCAGCCCCGCCGCGCGGGCCACCGCGAGCAGGTCCGGGCTGGTTTCGTGCACCCACTCGAAGGCCTCCGGCAGCCCCAGTTCCCGCTGCCGTTCCCGGACGGCCGCCACGTCGGCCAGGGAGGGCGGCGCGGTGGCGTCCAGCCGGGGGCGGGCGTAGAACGGCCAGCCGACGCCGTCCCGGACGAACAGGACGAGACCGCCGTGTTCCTCGCCGCGGGCCGCATCGCGGGGCACCGCGTCGTAGAAGCGTTCCAACCGGGCGAACAGCTCACGGCGCTGGGAATCCACCGCGCGAGACTACACGTCCCAGAGTCTGGAAGGTGTGATCAATCTGCACTGGCCTTGCGGGGGTCGCCCTAACGTAGACTCAATAGACCGCTGAGGGCCGACGTCGTCCCGATCATGATCCAACCTGAGTGACGACAGGAGGCCCGGTGGCCTTTCCGTACCCTCTCAGCCCGCAGTCGGCCCCGTCCGCGGCCGGTCTCTACGACCCGGCCAACGAGCACGACGCGTGCGGCGTGGCGTTCGTCGCGGACCTGCACGGTCGGCGCTCCCACGCGGTGGTGGCGAACGGACTCGGCGCGCTCTGTCGCCTGGACCATCGTGGCGCGCGGGGCGCGGAGCAGAACACCGGCGACGGCGCGGGGATCATGATCCAGGTGCCGGACGCGTTCCTGCGCGCCGTGGTGGACTTCCCGCTGCCCCCGGCCGGCCAGTACGCCACCGGCCTGGTCTTCCTGCCCGACGACGACGCCGGCGAGGCCCGCGCCCGCCGGGTGGTCGAGAAGTACGCCCTGGTCGAGGGGGCCGAGGTGCTCGGCTGGCGGGACGTGCCGACCGACCCGAGCGGGCTGGGCGAGACCGCCCTGGCGGCGATGCCCCGCATCCGTCAGCTCTTCCTCGCCGCGCACCGGCTCACCGACACCCCGGCCGGCCCGGCCGGCTCCCCGCTGACCGGCCTCGACCTGGACCGGGTGGCGTTCTGCGTCCGCAAGCAGGCCGAGCGGGAGAGCGCCGAGCGGGGCGTGCCGGCGTACTTCCCGTCGCTGTCGTCGCGGACCATGACCTGGAAGGGCATGCTGACCCCGGACCAGCTCCCGGCGTACTTCCCGGAGCTGACCGACGAGCGGGTGGACAGCGCCATCGCCCTGGTGCACTCCCGCTTCTCCACCAACACCTTCCCGTCCTGGCCGCTGGCGCACCCGTACCGGTTCATCGCGCACAACGGCGAGATCAACACCATCCGGGGCAACCGGAACTGGATGCAGGCCCGCGAGGCGCTGCTGCGCAGCCCCGACCTGCCCGGCAACATCCGGCGCATCTTCCCGGTCTGCACCCCGGGCGCCTCCGACTCGGCCAACTTCGACGAGGTGCTGGAGCTGCTGCACCTGGCCGGGCGGAGCCTGCCGCACGCGGTGCTGATGATGATCCCGGAGGCGTGGGAGAACGACCCCGGCATGCGGGCGGACAAGCGGGCCTTCTACCGCTTCCACGCCAGCCTGATGGAGCCGTGGGACGGCCCCGCGTCGGTCGCCTTCACCGACGGCGAGATCGTCGGCGCGGTGCTGGACCGCAACGGCCTGCGTCCGGGCCGCTGGTGGCACACCTCCGACGGCCTGGTCGTGCTGGGCAGCGAGGCGGGCGTGCTCGACCTCGACCCGGCCACCGTGGTCGCCAAGGGGCGCCTCCAGCCGGGCCGGATGTTCCTGGTCGACACCGTCAACGGGCGGATCGTCTCCGACGACGAGATCAAGACCGAGCTGGCCGCTGCCCGGCCGTACGCCGAGTGGCTGCACGCCGGCCTGATCGAGCTGGACGACCTGCCGCCGCGCGAGCACGTGGTCTACACCCACGACTCGGTGCGCCGCCGCCAGCAGACCTTCGGCTACACCGAGGAGGAGCTGAAGATCCTGCTCGGGCCGATGGCGCGCAGCGGCGCCGAGCCGCTCGGCTCGATGGGCACCGACACCCCGATCGCCCCGCTGTCGACCCGGCCCCGGCTGCTCTACGACTACTTCCACCAGCTCTTCGCCCAGGTCACCAATCCGCCGCTGGACGCCATCCGGGAAGAGTTGGTGACCAGCCTGGCGTCCACCATCGGCCCGGAGGGCAACCTGCTCGACCCGGGTCCGGCGAGCTGCCGGCAGATCGTGCTGCCGTACCCGGTGATCGACAACGACGAGCTGGCCAAGATCCTCGACATCGACCAGGACGGCGACCTGCCCGGCTTCAAGGCGGTGCGGGTCTCCGGGCTGTACCGGGTCCGCGACGGCGGGGCCGGCATCAAGGCCCGGCTGACCGAGATCTGCCGGCACGTCTCCGAGGCGATCGAGGACGGCGTGCGGATCCTGGTCCTGTCGGACCGGGACTCCAACGCCGACCTCGCCCCGATCCCGTCGCTGCTGCTCACCGCCGCGGTGCACCAGCACCTGGTCCGGGAGCAGACCCGTACCCAGGTGGCGCTGGTCGTGGAGTCCGGCGACTGTCGCGAGGTGCACCACGCGGCCGTGCTCATCGGGTACGGCGCGGCGGCGGTGAACCCGTACCTGGCCTTCGAGTCGGTGGAGGACATGATCTCCACCGGCGTGCTGGTCGGCGTGGAGCCGGCCAAGGCCATCCGGAACTACGTCAAGGCGCTCGGCAAGGGCGTCCTCAAGATCATGTCCAAGATGGGCATCTCGACGGTGTCGTCGTACTGCGGCGCGCAGGTCTTCGAGGCCGTCGGCCTGGAAACCCGCCTGGTCGAGCGGTACTTCCGGGGCACCCCGAGCAGCATCGGCGGCATCGGCCTCGACGAGATCCACGCCGAGGTGGCCGCCCGGCACGCCCTGGCCTGGCCCGCGCCGGGCGCGATGACCTCCGACCGGTTGGAGGTCGGCGGCGAGTACCAGTGGCGCCGCGAGGGTGAGCTGCACCTGTTCAACCCGGAGACGGTCTTCCTGCTCCAGCACGCCACCCGCAGCCGCCAGTACGACGTCTTCCGGCAGTACACCGCCAAGGTCGACGAGCTGGCCGCGCAGGGCGGCTCGCTGCGCGGGCTGTTCACCCTGCGCACCGGGGTGCGTCCGGCGGTGCCGCTGGACGAGGTCGAGCCGGCCGGCGAGATCGTCAAGCGGTTCGCCACCGGCGCCATGTCGTACGGGTCGATCTCGGCCGAGGCGCACGAGACCCTCGCCGTCGCGATGAACCGTCTCGGCGGCAAGTCCAACACCGGCGAGGGCGGCGAGGACGTCGAGCGGCTGCACGACCCGGCCCGCCGCTCGTCGGTCAAGCAGATCGCCAGCGGCCGCTTCGGCGTGACCAGCGAGTACCTGGTCAACGCCGACGACCTCCAGATCAAGATGGCCCAGGGCGCGAAGCCCGGCGAGGGCGGCCAGCTGCCCGGCAACAAGGTCTGGCCGTGGATCGCCCGGACCCGGCACGCCACCCCGGGCGTCGGCCTGATCTCCCCGCCGCCGCACCACGACATCTACTCCATCGAGGACCTCGCCCAGCTCGTGCACGACCTGAAGTGCGTCAACCCGGCCGCCCGGGTGCACGTCAAGCTGGTCAGCGAGACCGGTGTGGGCACCGTCGCGGCCGGCGTCGCCAAGCTCAAGGCCGACGTCATCCTGATCTCCGGCCACGACGGCGGCACCGGCGCGTCCCCGCTGAACTCGCTCAAGCACGCCGGCACCCCGTGGGAGCTGGGTCTGGCCGAGGCGCAGCAGACCCTGCTGCTCAACAAGCTCCGCGACCGGGTCACCGTGCAGGTCGACGGCCAGCTCAAGACCGGCCGGGACGTGCTGGTCGCGATGCTCCTCGGCGCCGAGGAGTTCGGCTTCGCCACCGCCCCGCTGATCGTCGAGGGCTGCGTGATGATGCGGGTCTGCCACCTGGACACCTGTCCGGTCGGCATCGCCACCCAGAACCCGGTGCTGCGCGAGCGGTTCACCGGCCGGCCGGAGTTCGTCGAGAACTTCTTCCTCTTCCTCGCCGAGGAGGTCCGGGAGTACCTCGCCGAGCTGGGCTTCCGCACCATCGACGAGGCGATCGGCCACAGCGAGCTGCTCGACGTCACCCCGGCGATCGACCACTGGAAGGCGCACGGGTTGGACCTGGGGCGCGTCCTGCACCTGCCGGAGCTGCCGGCGGACGCCGCGCGGCGCGGCATCCGGGCCCAGGACCACGGCCTGGAGCTGGCGCTGGACAACGAGCTGATCGCGCTCGCCGAGCCGGCGCTGCGCGACGGCAGCCCGGTGCGGGTCGAGGTGGCGGTGCGCAACGAGCACCGCAGCGTCGGCGCGATGCTCGGCGGCGAGGTCACCCGCCGCTTCGGCGGTGCCGGCCTGCCCGACGACACCATCGAGTTCGCGCTGCGCGGCACCGCCGGGCAGTCCTTCGGCGCGTTCCTGCCGCACGGGGTGACCCTGCGGCTGCACGGCGACGCCAACGACTACGTCGGTAAGGGCCTCTCCGGCGGGCGGATCGTCGTACGCCCGGACGCCGCCGCGCCGTTCTGCGACGCCGAGGCCGCCGCCGGGCAGCGGGCCGAGGACCAGATCATCGCCGGCAACACCATCCTGTACGGGGCCACCGCCGGTGAGCTGTTCCTGCGCGGCCGGGTGGGGGAGCGCTTCGCGGTGCGCAACTCGGGCGCGGTGGCGGTCGTCGAGGGCGTCGGCGACCACGGCTGCGAGTACATGACCGGCGGCACCGTGGTGGTGCTCGGCGCGACCGGTCGCAACTTCGCCGCCGGCATGTCCGGCGGCACCGCGTACGTGTGGCGGCTGGACCGCGACCGGGTCAACGCCGAGCTGGTCGACCTGACGCCGCTGCGCGACTCCGAGCGTGAGTTGGTGCACGACCTCGTCCAACGGCACGTGGCGGAGACCGACTCGGCGATCGGCGCGGAGCTGCTCAAGCGCTGGCCGGAGGCGGCCGAGGAGTTCACCGCGGTGGTCCCCCGCGACTACCGCCGGGTGATGGAGATCATGAAGGCCGCCGAAGCCGCCGGCCGTGATGTCGACGACGCGGTCATGTCTGCGCTGACCGCGCCGGTGTCGCCCGCCTCGCGGGTGGCGGTCCAGGAGGTGGCTCGTGCCTGACCCGAACGGTTTCCTGCGCTACAACCGGCGGCTGCCGGCCCGCCGCCCGGTGCCGGTGCGGATCACCGACTGGCGTGAGGTCTACCCGCCCGCCGGGGAGGAGCTGATCCGCGAGCAGGCCACCCGCTGCATGGACTGCGGCATCCCGTTCTGCCACGACGGCTGCCCGCTGGGCAACCGCATCCCGGACTGGAACGACCTGGTCCGTACCGGCAACTGGGACGCCGCGGTGGAGTCGCTGCACGCCACCAACAACTTCCCGGAGTTCACCGGCCGGCTCTGCCCGGCCCCGTGCGAGGCGGCCTGCGTCCTCGGCCTCGGCGGCCAGCAGCCGGTCACCATCAAGCAGGTCGAGGTGGAGATCGCCGACGCGGCGGCGCGCGCCGGGCTGCTGCCCCGGCCGGTCCCGGCGCCGACCGGCCGCTCCGTCGCCGTGGTCGGCTCCGGGCCCGCCGGTCTCGCCGCCGCGCAGCAGCTCGCCCGCGCCGGCCACAGCGTGACGGTGTACGAGCGCGACGACGCGATCGGCGGCCTGCTCCGGTACGGCATCCCCGACTTCAAGCTCGAGAAGCGGCACGTCGACCTGCGGCTGGCCCAGCTCGCCGCCGAGGGCGTCCGGTTCCGCACCGGCGTGGACGTGGGCGTCGACGTGACCGCCGAGCAGTTGCGCGCCGAGCACGACGCGGTGCTGCTGGCCTGCGGCGCGTTGCAGGGCCGCGACACCCCGGAGACGCCGGGGCGGGCGCTGCGCGGCGTGCACCAGGCGATGGACCACCTGGTGGCCGCCAACCGCGTGGTCGCCGCAGCGGCCACCGGCCAGCAGGGCGTCGTCGCGGCCGGCGAGGGCAGGCCGGCGCCGGCCGTGCTCCCCGACGGCACGCCGATCGACGCGGCCGGCAAGCACGTGGTGATCATCGGCGGTGGCGACACCGCGGCGGACTGCCTGGGCGTGGCCCACCGGCAGGGCGCGGCGGGCGTGCACCAGCTCGACCTCTACCCGGAGCCGCCGGAGACCCGGGACGCCGAGCGTGACCCGTGGCCGACCTGGCCGTGGGTGCTGCGCAACTACCCGGCGCACGAGGAGGGCGGCGAGCGGGTCTTCGCCGTGGCGGTGCAGGAGTTCGTCGACGACGGCACCGGCCAGGTCGTCGGGGTGCGGATCGCCGAGGTCACCGTGGAGAAGCGGGACGGCCGACGGATCGTCACCGCGCTGCCCGGTTCCGAGCGGGTGCTCCCCGCCGATCTGGTGCTGCTGGCGATCGGCTTCGAGGGCACCGAGGAGCAGCCGCTGCTGGCCCAGTTCGGGGTGACCCGCAACGCCCGTGGCGCGGTGGACGCCCGGCCGGACTGGCAGACCGACGCCGACGGCGTCTTCGTCGCCGGGGACATGCACCGGGGCGCATCGCTGATCGTCTGGGCGATCGCCGAGGGGCGGGCTGCCGCCGCGGCCATCCACACCTACCTGGGCGGGGTCGGCGAGCTGCCGGCCCCGGTGGACCCGGGCCGGCAGCCGCTCGCCGCGCGCTGACGACAGTCGCCGACGGCCCGGCCCGGGCGGGACACCGCCGGGGCCGGGCCGTCCTGCCGCTCACGCCGCCGGCCGCTCACGCGCCACGAGTGCGCTCGATCCGGGAAGTAGTGGCCTCCATCCGCTGGGAGCCCACTGTCTCCATGTTCGAGCGTGATCATGAGTCACGGGTGAGCGGGATCATGCCGTAACTGCTCGGGCGGGGACGTCGGGACCCGACGCGCGCCGATACCGTGCCGATATGGACGTCGATGAGCGCCTGCGTCGGGTACGTCGGTGGCTGTGGGTCGTGGTGGTGGGTCTGTTCCTCAGCGGGGTGACCGCGTTTCCGCTGGAGATCGAGGTGCGGTGGCTGCTGCGGGCGCTCGATCCGCTCGCCGGGCAGTTCCCGGCGCTGGTGGCCTGGATCGAGCGGGTCCACACCGGACTCGTCGAGACCGGCGACCGCTACCCCTTCATGCTCTACGGCACCGACTGGCTGGCTTTCGCGCACCTGGTGCTGGCGGTGGCGTTCTGGGGGCCGCTGCGGGATCCGGTTCGCAACGTCTGGGTGGTGCAGCTCGGCATGATCGCCTGCGCGGGGATCGTGCCGCTGGCGCTGATCTGCGGGCCGATCCGGGACATCCCGTGGTTCTGGACGCTGGTCGACCTCTCCTTCGCCGTCGCCGCGTTCCCGCCGCTGTGGTTCGCGTACCGGCACATCCGGGCGGTCGAGGCCGCGACCGGCGGGTCGGCCGTGCCGGTCGTACCCACGCCGGCCGGCTGACGGCCGCCGGCCCGCGAACGTGAGCACATGAGGGCATCCGACCACGGCCGGTGGTGGGCCGAGGTCCGGCCGCCGCCCGGTCGGCCGGGCAGCCGACTTCGACCGGCCGGTCGGGTGTCCGTCCCGGGACCAGGGGCGGACACCCGACCGGGGTCGGGTCAGCGCGCCAGCAGGTGGTGCGCCTCGCGGATCTTCGCCCACGACGCCGGCTGCTGCGGGGCGGTCGCGCTCCGCGCGGCCGTCGGCAGGGCGGGCCGGCCCGGGGTGAAGAGCCAGGTGGTGAAGACGTCGTCCAGGTCCAGGCCGGAGATCCGCTCGGCGAGGGCCTGGAACTGCGCGACCGTGGCGTTGCCGTGCCGGTGCTCGGCGGTCCAGGCCGGCAGGATCCGGAAGAACGCCTCGTCGCCGACGGCGAGCCGGATCTGGTGCAGGGCCATCGCGCCCCGGTCGTAGACCGCGTCGTCGAAGATCCGCCCGGCGCCCGGGTCGCCCGGCAGCACCTGCCAGAAATCGGAGTCCGCCGGGTAGCCGGCGTAGGTGAAGTCGAAGAGCTCCTGGGCGGTGCCCTCGCCCTGCTCCTCCGACCAGAGCCACTCGGCGTACGAGGCGAAGCCCTCGTTCAGCCAGATGTCGCGCCACTGCGCGACCGACACCGAGTCGCCGAACCACTGGTGGGCGTTCTCGTGCACCACCACGTACGAGTTGGCGCCGCGTCGCCAGAAGCCCGGGCCGTACACCGACCGGGTCTGCGTCTCCAGGGCGAAGCCGATGCCGTCGACCGGCCCGGCGACGCCGCCCTGCGCCTCGAACGGGTACGGCCCGAAGATCCCGCTGGCCCAGTCGACGACCTCGGCGGTGCGCTCGATGCTGGCCCGTGCGGCCGGCGCGAGCGGACCCAGCGTGGTGCTGTAGGCGTTGATCACCGGCTGCCCGTTCGGCGCGGTGTCGGTGACGACGTCGTACTGCCCGATGGCGAGGAAGGCCAGGTAGGTGGCGGTCGGGCTGGTGGTGCGCCAGCTCCATCGCATCCGGTCGCCGGCCTCGGCGAGCGGGGGACGCGGCGGCACGCCGTTGCTGATCACCTCGACGCCGCTGGGCACCGAGACCGAGATGTCGAAGGTGGCCTTGTCGAGCGGGTGGTCGTTGGCCGGGAACCACCACCAGGACGACTCCGGCTCGTTGACGGCGAGCGCGCCGTCGTCGGTGCGGGTCCATCCGGTGTAGCCGCCGATGAGCGTCTCGGACGGCACGCCGGAGTACCTGACCACGATGGTGAGCTGCTGGCCGCGGACGATCCGGCGGGGTGCGGTGACCGCCAGTTCGTGTACGCCCTCGCGGGCGTACGGGGCCGTCCAGCCGTTGACCTTCACGGACTCCACGTCGAGCAGGAAGTCCAGGTTGAACCGGGGCAGGTCCTGGGTGGCCCGGGCCAGGATGGTGGTGGTGCCGGTGAGCCGGTCGGTGGCCGGGTCGTAGCGCAGGCGGACGTCGTAGTGGTCGACGTCGTACCCGCCGTTGCCGTAGTCGGGGAAGTAGCTGTCACCGAGCCCGGGGGCGCCGGGGGTGGCGGTGGCGACCAGCCGGCTGCGACCGGGTCGGTCGGCGGCCTGGCCGGGAGCGCCGGTCACCAGGGTGCCGGCGGTGGTGACGGTCAGGGCGGCGATGGCCGCCGCGAAAACGCGTCGCACGGGGTGGACTCCCTCCGTCGGGGTGTACGCGCGATCAACCTAATCGATGTTTGTGAACGCGATGACCCCGTCCCGCGCGATCGGCTGTTCACTTTATGGGAATGTTTCGATAGCATTACCGACCAGTAACAACCCTTGGCCACGCGCGCGGTCACGAGGCTCCCCCCACCCCTGCTCCGTGGAGGTCCGTGATGCCCCACCGCGCCCTGGCCCGCGCCGTCACCGCGTTGGCCGCCCTGCTCGCCACCGTCCTCGGTGTCGTGCTCGTCCCCGGCACCGCCCAGGCGGCCACCGTCAACTACGTCGCCCTCGGCGACTCCTACTCCTCCGGCGTCGGGGCCGGCCCGTACGACCTCTCCGGCTGCCTGCGCAGCCAGAAGTCGTACGCCCCGCTCTGGGCCGCCGCCAACTCCGTCACCAGCTTCAAGTTCGTCGCCTGCGGTGGCGCGGTCACCTCCGACGTGATCGACGAGCAGGTCTCCGCGCTCAGCACCAGCACCACGCTGGTCACCGTCACCATCGGCGGCAACGACGCCGGCTTCGCCGACGTCATCACCAGCTGCCGCTTCGGCAGCACCAGCACCTGCACCAACGCGGTCAACGAGGCCAAGGCGTTCGCCACCGCCACGCTGCCCGGCCGGCTCGACCGCACCTACGCCGCCATCCGCGAGCGCGCCCCGAACGCCCGACTGGTCGTGCTCGGCTACCCGCGGCTGTTCGAGACGAACTGGTGCGGCTGGCTGGCGATGAGCACCTACAAGCGGACCATCCTCAACGAGGCCGCCGACGTGCTCGCCACCGTCATCGCCGGCCGGGCCGGCGCGGCGGGCGCCACGTTCGCCGACACCCGCCCCACCTTCGCCGGCCACGGGGTCTGCGCGGCCGACCCGTGGATCCGGGACGTCTCCGGGGTCATCGAGGCGTACCACCCGGACGCCGACGGCTACCGGTACGGCTACCTGCCGGCCCTGAACGCCGCACTGCGCTGAGGCGTCCCGG